>JACKJT010000002.1 GCA_020637795.1 Hoeflea sp.
TACCGTCGGCGCCGGCATCGTCGCTTCGATCATCGAGTAACAAACTGGGTCAGGGCGCATGGTCCGGAGCTTCCGGGCCATGCGGTTCTCACACAAGCAAGGACAAGTCGAATGAACGGCCAGAACATCCGCATCCGCCTCAAGGCGTTTGACCACCGGATCCTTGACGCCTCCACGCGTGAAATCGTGTCGACGGCAAAGCGGACCGGCGCAAGCGTCCGTGGCCCGGTGCCGCTGCCGACACGGATCGAAAAATTCACTGTCAACAGGTCGCCGCACATCGACAAGAAGAGCCGCGAACAGTTCGAGATGCGCACTCATAAGCGTCTTCTCGACATTGTTGATCCGACACCGCAGACCGTAGATGCGCTCATGAAGCTGGATCTCGCCGCGGGCGTCGATGTGGAAATCAAGCTTTAAGGCCCTGGGCCTTAAGGACAGGGAACGAGGCATGAAGGGGCAGGGCCCCGACAGGCTCATCTCAAGAGGAATGAACCGATGCGTTCAGGTGTGATTGCACAAAAGTTGGGAATGACGCGGGTCTACAATGACGCCGGCGAGCATGTCCCCGTAACCGTCCTGCGGTTGGAAAACTGCCAGGTGGTGGCCCAGCGTACGGAAGAGAAGAACGGCTACACCGCTGTTCAGCTCGGAGCCGGCGTGGCCAAGGTGAAGAATACGTCCAAGGCGATGCGCGGCAATTTTGCCATTGCCAATGTCGAGCCCAAGGCCAAGCTGGTCGAGTTCCGCGTGAGCTCGGACAACTTGATCGATGTCGGCGCCGAGATCACTGCCGGGCACTTTGTTGCCGGCCAGCTGGTCGATGTCTCCGGCATCACCCAGGGTAAGGGTTTCGCCGGCGCCATGAAGCGCCACGGCTTTGGCGGTCTTCGCGCCACCCACGGCGTTTCGGTGTCGCACCGTTCGCATGGCTCCACCGGTTCCAACCAGGATCCCGGCAAGGTCTGGAAGGGCAAGAAGATGGCTGGTCACATGGGCCAGACACGCGTCACCACCCAGAACCTCGAGATTGTTTCGACCGATGTCGATCGCGGCCTGATCCTGATCAAGGGCGCGGTACCGGGCTCCAAGGGAACCTGGATCGTCGTTCGCGACGCCGTCAAGTCCGGCATCCCGGCTGATGCGCCTCTTCCTGCCGCGCTCCGCGCTGCAGCCAACGTATCGAATGAGGGAGCCGAATAATGGATCTCACCGTCACCACACTCGAGGGCAAGGACGCAGGGAAGATCTCTCTTTCCGACGCGATCTTCGGTCTCGACCCGCGCCAGGACCTGATCCAGCGCATCGTGCGCTGGCAGCTTGCCAAGAAGCAGCAGGGCACCCACCAGGCGCTCGGCCGTGCGGACATTTCGCGCACCGGCGCCAAGATGTTCAAGCAGAAGGGCACCGGCCGCGCGCGTCACCACTCGGCTCGCGCTCCGCAGTTCCGCGGCGGTGGACAGGCTCATGGTCCGGTTGTTCGCAGCCACGCCCATGACCTTCCCAAGAAGGTTCGCGCTCTGGCCCTGCGTCATGCGCTTTCCGCCAAGGCCAAGTCGTCCGACATCATCGTCGTCGACAACCTGACCGCTGCAGAGGCCAAGACCAAGGCGCTGACCGGTTCGCTGTCGAAGCTGGGTCTGACCAACGCGCTGTTCATCGGCGGCGCCGAGCTTGACCAGAATTTCCGCCTTGCGGCCAAGAACATCCCGAACGTGGATGTGCTGCCGGTCCAGGGTATCAATGTCTACGACATCCTGCGCCGCGGCAAGCTGGTCTTGTCCAAGGACGCTGTCGCTGCTCTGGAGGAGCGCTTCAAATGACGGGTCTTCGCCATTATGATGTGATCGTCTCTCCGGCGATCACCGAAAAATCGACCATGGTGTCTGAACAGAACCAGGTTGTCTTCAATGTCGCCCGGCGCGCTTCCAAGACTGAAATCAAGGCTGCTGTCGAAGCGCTGTTCGGTGTCAAGGTAACGGCTGTCAACACGCTGCTGCGCAAGGGTAAGACCAAGCGCTTCCGTGGCATCGCCGGTCGCCAGACCGATGTGAAAAAAGCGTATGTGACGCTTGCCGAAGGTCAGTCGATCGACGTCTCCACTGGTCTGTAAGGGCTGGGCGGGAACAAGCCCCCAAAAGGGAACAGGAAAATGGCACTGAAAAGTTACAATCCGACGACCCCGAGCCAGCGCCAGCTGGTCATCGTTGATCGTTCGGGTCTTCATCGCGGAAAGCCGGTCAAGTCGCTGACCCAGGGGCTTCACTCCAAGGGCGGCCGCAACAACTACGGTCGTGTTACCGCGCAGTCGATCGGTGGCGGTCACAAGCGCACCTACCGCATGGTCGACTTCAAGCGTCGCAAGTTCGACGTTGAAGCCACCGTCGAGCGTATGGAATACGATCCGAACCGGACCGCATTCATCGCGCTGATCACCTATGCCGATGGTGAGAAGTCCTACATTCTCGCTCCGCAGCGTCTGGCTGCCGGCGACAAGGTGATTTCGTCGGACAAGGCCGTGGACGTGAAGCCGGGCAATTGCATGCCGCTTCAGTTCATGCCGGTCGGCACGATCATCCACAACATCGAGATGAAGCCTGCAAAGGGCGGCCAGATTGCCCGTTCGGCCGGCGGATACGCCCAGCTGGTCGGTCGCGACCAGGGCATGGCGATCCTTCGTCTCAATTCGGGTGAGCAGCGTCTGGTGCAGGGTGCATGCCTTGCCACTGTCGGTGCGGTTTCCAACCCGGATCACCTCAACATCAACGACGGCAAGGCTGGCCGCTCCCGCTGGAAGGGCAAGCGCCCGCATGTCCGCGGTGTTGCGATGAACCCCGTCGATCACCCGCACGGCGGCGGCGAAGGCCGTACATCCGGCGGTCGTCATCCGGTCAGCCCCTGGGGCAAGCCGACCAAGGGCAAGCGCACGCGCTCGAACAAGTCGACCGACAAGTTCATCATGCGCTCGCGTCATCAGCGCAAGAAGTAAGAGAGGAAGTCTCCAATGGCTCGTTCAGTTTGGAAAGGTCCGTTTGTTGACGGCTATCTTCTCAAGAAGGCTGAGAAGGTTCGCGAAGGCGGCCGCAATGAAGTGATCAAAACCTGGAGCCGCCGCTCCACCATCATGCCGCAGTTCGTCGGCCTGACGTTCGGCGTCTACAACGGAAGCAAGCACATTCCGGTCAACGTGTCGGAAGACATGGTCGGCCAGAAGTTTGGCGAATATTCCCCGACGCGGACCTACTATGGCCACGGCGCCGACAAGAAAGCGAAGAGGAAGTAACCATGGGCAAGGCAAAAACCGAACGCCGGCTCAAGACCAACGAAGCGCAGGCTGTCGCCCGCACCATTCGTATCAGCCCGCAGAAGCTCAACCTGGTCGCCGCCCTCATCCGCGGCAAGAAGGTTGACAAGGCGCTGGCAGAGCTTGAGTTTTCGCGCAAGCGCATCGCTTCGACCGTCAAGAAGACGCTTGAATCCGCCATCGCAAACGCCGAGAACAATCATGATCTCGACGTCGATTCGCTGGTCGTTGCCGAGGCTTATGTCGGCAAGTCCATCGTCATGAAGCGCTTTCATGCTCGCGGTCGCGGTCGCTCTTCGCGCATCGAGAAGCCGTTCGCTCACCTGACCATCGTGGTGCGTGAAGTGGAAGCCAAAGGGGAGGCCGCCTAATGGGTCAGAAAATCAATCCGATCGGTTTCCGCCTCGGCATTAACCGCACCTGGGACAGCCGTTGGTTCGCCGACAATGCCGAATACGGCAAGCTGCTTCACGAAGACCTGAAGATCCGCAAGTATCTTCTGGCCGAACTCAAGCAGGCCGGCATCTCCAAGGTTGTCATCGAGCGCCCGCACAAGAAGTGCCGCGTGACCATTCATGCTGCCCGTCCTGGCCTGATCATCGGCAAGAAGGGTGCGGACATCGAGAAGCTGCGCCGCAAGCTGTCGGAGATGACCAACTCGGAAACCCACCTCAACATCGTTGAAGTGCGCAAGCCCGAAGTTGACGCGACGCTCGTCGCCCAGTCGATCGCCCAGCAGCTCGAGCGCCGTATCGCGTTCCGCCGCGCCATGAAGCGTTCGGTCCAGTCGGCCATGCGTCTCGGCGCCGAAGGCATCAAGATCACCTGCGGCGGCCGTCTCGGCGGCGCGGAAATCGCACGTACCGAATGGTACCGCGAAGGCCGGGTTCCGCTTCACACGCTGCGCGCCGATATCGATTACGGCACGGCCGAGGCAAAGACCGCCTACGGCATTTGCGGAGTGAAGGTCTGGATCTTCAAGGGCGAAATTCTTGAGCATGATCCCATGGCGTCTGAACGTCGCGCCACTGAAGGCGACGCTTCTGGCGGCAATCGCCGGCGCGAAAACGCCTGATTTTGCGCCAGGCAGATAATTCGGAGAATTAAACAATGTTGCAGCCAAAGCGTACAAAGTACCGCAAGCAGTTCAAGGGCCGCATCAAGGGTGTCGCCAAGGGCGGCTCGGACTTGAATTTCGGTTCCTACGGCTTGAAGGCACAAGAGCCCGATCGCGTCAACGCGCGTCAGATCGAGGCAGCCCGCCGTGCCATCACGCGTCACATGAAGCGTGCCGGCCGGGTGTGGATCCGCATCTTCCCGGACGTGCCGGTGACCTCCAAGCCGACGGAAGTCCGCATGGGTAAGGGCAAGGGTTCGGTCGATTACTGGGCTGCAAAGGTCAAGCCCGGCCGGATCATGTTCGAAATCGACGGTGTCAGCGAGGAACTCGCCCGTGAAGCCCTGCGTCTCGGCGCGGCCAAGCTTTCGGTCAAGACCCGCTTCGTACAGCGCATCGCAGAGTAAGGAGACGGATCATGAAAGCCGCTGATGTTCGCGCCTTGAGCGTCGACCAACTCAATGATGAGCTCGCCAAGCTGAAGAAAGAGCAGTTCAACCTGCGTTTCCAGGGCGCTACCGGCCAGCTCGAAAAGACATCGCGCGTACAGCAAGTTCGCCGCGATATCGCTCGGATCAAGACTATTGCCCGCCAGAAGGCGGCCGAATCCAAGGCCTAAGGACCGAAGAAAATGCCAAAACGCATTCTGCAGGGCACTGTTGTCAGTGACAAGAACGAGAAGACCGTAGTGGTCCGGGTGGAACGCCGTTTCGCGCATCCGGTCATGCGGAAGATTGTTCGTCGTACCAAGAACTACAAGGCACACGACGAAAACAATCAGTACAAGGTGGGCGATGAGGTTTCCATTCAGGAATGCGCGCCCATTTCCAAGGACAAGCGCTGGACTGTCGTCGAGGCTGTCCAGGCTTGAATGAATAGGTTTTGAGGCGAGGGCACTTGCGCCCCGCCGAGAATCCTGTATGAAGCAGGCCATTGGCGCAGAACGCCCCGGTAACGGGCGTTCTTCTGCTTTCAGCGCATGGAAGGTCCCCTCGGGGAAACCACCTTGGCAATATCCTTCCCGCGCAAAAAAAGAATTGATTCCTAAGCTGGCAAAGGGGGCCTTCTCGCCCAACCGTGCCGGTAACAACAAGAAGGCGGCCTGATATGATTCAGATGCAGACAAACCTCGACGTCGCGGATAATTCCGGCGCGCGTCGTGTCATGTGCATCAAGGTTCTGGGCGGTTCCAAGCGGAAATATGCTTCCATCGGCGACATCATTGTCGTCTCGATCAAGGAGGCCATTCCGCGCGGCCGCGTCAAGAAGGGTGATGTGATGAAGGCGGTTGTCGTTCGGACAGCCAAGGACATTCGTCGCGCCGACGGCAGCGTCATCCGGTTCGACCGGAACGCGGCTGTGTTGATCGACAACAAGAAAGAGCCGATCGGCACCCGTATCTTCGGACCGGTTCCGCGCGAATTGCGCGCCAAGAGCCACATGAAGATCATCTCCCTGGCTCCCGAAGTGCTGTAAGGAACGAACCGATGCAAAAGATCCGCAAAGGCGACAAGGTCGTCGTTCTGACCGGCAAGGACAAGGGCCGTACTGGCGAAGTTCTTGCTGTGATGCCGAAGGAAGACCGTGCGGTTGTCCGTGGTCTGAACATGGTCAAGCGCCACCAGCGCCAGACCCAGACCCAGGAAGCCGGCATTATCAACAAGGAAGCTTCGCTTCACCTCTCCAACCTGGCGATTGCCGACCCGAAGGACGGCAAGCCGACCCGCGTCGGTTTCCGCATCGAGGGCGAGAAGAAGGTGCGCGTTGCAAAGCGTTCGGGAGTGGTCATCGATGGCTGACAAGTACGAGCCGCGGCTCAAGAAGGAATATGTCGAGCGCATTCGCAAGGCGATGCAGGAGCAGTTCGCCTACGCAAACGAGATGCAGATCCCGCGCCTCGACAAGATCGTCATCAACATGGGTGTTGGCGAAGCGACCGCGGACTCCAAGAAGCCCGCTATCGCGGCCGAGGATCTTGCAGCGATCGCCGGCCAGAAGCCGGTCATCACCCGCGCCCGCAACTCGATCGCAGGCTTCAAGCTTCGTGAGCAGATGCCGATCGGCGCCAAGGTGACGCTGCGCGGCAACCGCATGTTTGAATTCATGGACCGCCTGATCACTATCGCGCTTCCGCGCGTTCGTGACTTTCGCGGCCTGAACCCGAAGAGCTTTGACGGCCGTGGCAACTTCGCCATGGGCATCAAGGAGCACATCGTGTTTCCGGAGGTCAACTACGACAAGGTTGATCAGATCTGGGGCATGGACATCATCGTTTGTACGACGGCACCGACGGACGACGAAGCACGGGCTCTTTTGAAAGAGTTCAACTTCCCCTTCCGTCAGTAATCGTAACGGCATTCGTAAAAAGGATATCTGATCATGGCGAAAGTCAGCGCAATCGAAAAGAACAAGCGCCGCCGCAAGCTGGTCGCACGCGACGCCTCAAAGCGCGCCGCACTCAAGGCGATCACACAAAATCAGGAGCTTCCAATCGAGGAACGCTTCCGTGCAACCCTGAAGCTGGCCGAAATGCCGCGCAACGGGGCCAAGATTCGCGTTCGCAATCGTTGCGAAGTTACCGGCCGTCCGCGTGCGTTCTACCGCAAGCTGGGCATGTCGCGTATCGCATTGCGTGAACTCGGGTCGCTGGCCAAGGTGCCGGGCCTGGTCAAGTCGAGCTGGTAAGGAGCGCGCAATATGGCAATGACTGATCCTCTGGGTGATATGCTCACCCGCATCCGTAACGGCGTTGCACGCCGCAAGTCGTCCGTGTCCACGCCTGCATCCAAGCTGCGCGCCCGCGTGCTCGACGTGCTGCAGGCCGAAGGTTATATCCGCGGATATACCGAAGTCGCGTACGACAATGGCAAGTCCGAATTGAGCATCGAGCTCAAGTACCATGAAGGCGCACCTGTGATCCGCGAGATCGCCCGCGTCTCCAAGCCGGGCCGTCGCGTGTACGTCTCCGTCAAGTCCATTCCGCAGGTCGCCAACGGTCTCGGCATCACGATCCTTTCGACTCCGAAGGGCGTTTTGGCCGATCATGTTGCGCGTGAGCACAATGTTGGTGGTGAGGTTCTCTGCTCGATCTTCTGATCGTGCAGGACCTCCAACTCGAACAGACAGGTTGAACAATGTCTCGTATCGGTAAAAAGCCCGTCCCAGTCCCCGCCGGCGTCACCGCGACGATCGACGGCCAGAAAGTGGTCGCCAAGGGTCCCAAGGGTGAGCTGTCCTTCGTCGCCAACGATGAAGTGTCGCTCAAGCTTGAAGACAACGCGATCGTGGTCACGCCCGTGGATAACTCCAAGGACGCCCGCTCCAAATGGGGCATGTCGCGCACCATGGTGTCCAACATCCTTACCGGGGTGAAAGACGGCTACGAGCGCAAGCTCGAAATCAACGGCGTGGGTTATCGCGCGGCCATGCAGGGTCAGAACCTGCAGTTGGCTCTTGGCTTCAGCCATGACGTCGTCTACCAGCCGCCCAAGGGCGTCAACATCGCTTGCCCGAAGCCGACGGAAATCGTCATCACCGGCATCGACAAGCAGGTGCTTGGCCAGGTCGCCGCTGAAATCCGAGCCTACCGGGGTCCTGAACCCTACAAGGGCAAGGGCGTTAAATATGCTGAAGAGCGGATTGTCCGCAAAGAAGGCAAGAAGAAGTAAGGAAGACGCGAAATGGCTAGCAGGAAAGAATCCCTTACGCGTCGTTCCGCTCGGGTACGTCGCCAGATCAAAGCGGTCGCCAACGGCCGGCCACGCCTGTCGGTACATCGCTCGTCGAAGAACATCTATGTTCAGGTTATCGACGATGCGGCGGGCCGCACGCTTGCTGCAGCATCAACTCTCGATGCCGGCCTTCGTGCCGACCTCAAGACGGGTGCGGATATTGCCGCTGCGGCAGCGGTTGGAAAACTCGTTGCCGAACGCGCGGTCAAGGCCGGCGTGACGGAAGTGGTTTTCGACCGTGGTGCATTCATCTATCACGGCCGTATCAAGGCCCTCGCCGAAGCAGCCCGCGAAGGCGGTCTTAGCTTCTAAGTCAAACCAGCCGATTGATTCCGGAAAAGAATAAGGAACAGGACAATGGCCAAGGAAGGTCGCCGCGACAACCGCGGTAGAGACGAAGAGCGCGACAGCGAATTCGTCGACAAGCTCGTACACATCAACCGCGTTGCCAAGGTCGTCAAGGGCGGCCGTCGCTTCGGTTTCGCAGCCCTGGTGGTTGTTGGAGACCAGAAGGGCCGCGTTGGCTTCGGTCACGGCAAGGCACGCGAAGTGCCGGAAGCAATCCGCAAGGCCACTGAATCGGCCAAGCGCGATCTGATTTTCGTGCCGCTGCGCTCCGGCCGGACACTGCACCACGACGTGCATGGCCGTCACGGCGCCGGCAAGGTGCTTCTGCGCGCTGCCAAACCCGGTACCGGCATCATTGCCGGCGGTCCGATGCGTGCGGTTTTCGAAACGCTCGGCATGCAGGATGTCGTGGCCAAGTCGACCGGGTCTTCCAACCCGTACAACATGGTCCGTGCAACCTTTGACGCGCTGAAGAACCAGATGCATCCGAAGGACATCGCTTCGCAGCGCGGCATGAAGTACTCCACGCTCCAGGAACGCCGCGGTGTTACCGCCGGCGCCGAAGAGTAATCGGGCGTCCGCCTTTATCGTATTAGGGAGCCAAGACCATGGCTGACAATAAAAAGGGCAAGACGGTCACCGTCGAACAGATCGGCAGCCCGATTCGCCGTCCCAACGTTCAGCGCCAGACGCTGATCGGCCTGGGCCTCAACAAGATGCACCGCGTCCGGACCCTCGAGGACACCCCGTCCGTTCGTGGCATGATCCGCTCGGTCAGCCACCTCGTTCGCGTTGTCGACGAGAAGTGAGTGGGAGTGAACTGTCATGAAACTCAATGAGATCACCGACAACGAAGGTGCAACCAAGAACCGCAAGCGCGTAGGTCGCGGTATCGGTTCGGGTTCCGGCAAGACCGGCGGTCGCGGCGTCAAGGGACAGAAGTCCCGTTCCGGCGTTGCCATCAACGGTTTTGAAGGCGGTCAGATGCCAATCTACCGTCGTCTGCCGAAGCGCGGCTTCACCAACATCTTCTCGACCGACTTCAACGTCGTTTCGGTTGGTCGTATCCAGGCTGCAATCGATGCAGGCAAGCTCGACGGCAAGGCCACGGTTGATGCCGCCGCCCTCAAGGCAGCCGGTGTGATCCGTCGCATCAAGGACGGCGTTCGCATTCTCGCCGACGGCGATGTGAAGGCCAAGTTGACGCTGGAAGTTGCAGGCGCATCGCGCACCGCAATCGAAAAGGTCGAAAAGGCCGGCGGCTCGATCAAGCTTCTTGCTCCGGCTCCGGCAGCAACCGAAGAATAACAAGTTTTTGACCGCCCGGTGCTTCACATCGGGCGGTTTTCATCCCATATGGGATCAGCCGTCGCGGCACGCTGCGGCGACTGGGGCAGGCGCCAGGCACGGGTAACCCGTCCAGGCCGCAACGTCCGGTGAAACCAACTCAGACCCTCCGGAGATGATCGGGTTCATCAGGCGCCGGATGGGCCGCGCGGAGAACGCAATGGCATCTGCAGCCGAACAACTCGCTTCCAATCTGAACTTCGGAGCTTTCGCCAAGGCGGAAGATCTCAAGAAGCGGATCTGGTTCACGCTTGGCGCACTTCTGGTGTACCGGCTGGGAACCTACATTCCGCTGCCCGGCATTAACCCGGAAGCCTTCGCGCAGGCATTCCAGGGTCAGTCCGGCGGCATTCTCGGCCTGTTCAACATGTTCTCCGGTGGTGCGGTCGCGCGTATGGCGATCTTTGCGCTCGGCATCATGCCCTACATTTCCGCGTCGATCATCATCCAGCTGATGACCTCTGTCGTCCCCACGCTTGAGCAGCTCAAGAAAGAGGGCGAGCAGGGCCGCAAGATCATCAACCAGTATACCCGCTACGGCACGGTCCTCCTCGGAACGGTGCAGGCCTACGGCATCGCCGTGGGTCTCGAATCGGGCAACGGCATTGTCACCGATCCGGGCTGGTTCTTCCGGATCGCCACCGTCATCACGTTGGTCGGCGGCACCATGTTCCTGATGTGGCTCGGCGAGCAGATTACCGCACGCGGCATCGGCAACGGCATCTCGCTGATCATTTTCGCCGGCATCGTCGCCGCATTGCCGTCGGCTGTCGCTGGCACCCTGGAACTGGGCCGCACCGGTGCCCTGTCGACCGGTCTGATCATTGCCGTGATTGTCATCGCCATCGGCGTCATTGCCTTCATCGTCTTCATCGAGCGCGCCCAGCGGCAGTTGCTGATCCAGTATCCCAAGCGCCAGGTCGGCTCGCGGATGTTCCAGGGCGATACGTCGCACCTGCCGCTCAAGCTCAACACCGCGGGCGTCATTCCGCCGATCTTCGCCTCGTCGCTGCTGCTTCTGCCGGCGACCATTGCAGGCTTTGCCAACACTGGCGATCTTCCCGGCTGGGCGTCGACCCTGCTGGCGTCGCTTGGCCACGGCCAGCCGGCCTACATGGCGCTCTATGCGCTGATGATCGGCTTTTTCGCCTTCTTCTACACCGCGATCGTGTTCAATCCGAAGGACACGGCTGACAATCTAAAGCGCCATGGCGGCTTCATCCCGGGCATTCGTCCCGGCGAACGGACCGCGGAATACATCGACTTCGTGCTGACGCGAATCACCGTGATTGGCGCCATGTACCTGATTTTTGTTTGTCTCTTACCCGAATTTCTAATCGCGCAGACTGGCGTTCCGTTCTATTTGGGTGGTACGTCGCTTTTGATCGTCGTCTCGGTGACGCTCGACACGGTTGCGCAGATTCAGGGACATTTGATCGCCCAGCAGTATGAAGGGTTGATCAAGAAGTCCAAACTTCGGGGAGGCAAGAAGGGACGATGAGACTAATTCTTTTGGGACCGCCAGGTGCGGGCAAGGGGACCCAGGCGCAGCGCCTGGTCGAGAAGCACGGCATTCCGCAACTGTCTACCGGCGACATGCTGCGCGCGGCCGTTGCAGCAGGCACCGAAATTGGCAAGCGCGCCAAGGCCGTCATGGATGCAGGTGAACTGGTCTCCGACGATATCGTCAACGCGATCATTTCCGAGCGGATTGACCAGCCCGATTGCGCGCGTGGTTTCATTCTCGACGGCTACCCGCGGACGCTGGTCCAGGCTGATGCCGTCGAGGCCATGCTGAGCGCCAAGGGAACCAAGCTTGATTCGGTGATCGAGCTGCTGGTCGACGACAAGGCCCTGGTCGGCCGTATCGTCAAGCGTGCGGAAGAAGCCGCCGCGGCCGGACAGCCGGTTCGCAAGGATGACAATCCGGAAGTGTTTCAGGACCGGTTGACCGAGTACTACAAGAAGACCGCGCCGCTGACGGGCTACTACTATGCCAAGGGCACGCTGCGCACGGTGGATGGCATGCTTTCGATCGATGCTGTCACCGAGGAGATAGAGGCCGTTCTGGCTTCTCTGTGATCCTGCAGACTGGTTTGACGGGCGGTTCCGCTGGCCGGCGCCGCCCTTCGGGCGAGCGGTTCGCGCAAAATAAGATGACGGAGAGGTTGACGAAAGCCGGTCCGTTCCGCTAAGACCCGCGCAACTCGCGACATTCCTGCGACCGGTGCGTCTCCTCGAAGGCTTGAGGATGCGGCTCTGGTCGCTTTTACTGTGTCGGGTTGGATATTATCCGGAACCATTGCCTGTCCCTCGGGGATCTGCACGGTTCTGGCCCAGACTACCCCGCAAGGGCCGGCCTCCACCGGACGCGGGTCAACGATAACCCGCCGGCCAGATCAGATCTGTCCCGGCCCACATGGAGAAGCAAATGGCCCGCATAGCAGGCGTTAACATTCCGACGAACAAGCGCGTTGTCATCGCGCTGACCTACATCCACGGCATCGGCAACAAGTTTGCCCAGGAGATCGTTGAAAAGGTCGGCATTCCGCTGGATCGCCGCGTCAACCAGCTTTCTGACGCTGAAGTGCTGCAGATCCGCGAAACCATCGACCGCGACTACCAGGTCGAGGGCGATCTGCGCCGCGAGAATTCGATGAACATCAAGCGTCTGATGGACCTGGGCTGCTACCGCGGTCTTCGCCATCGTCGTGGCCTGCCGGTGCGTGGTCAGCGGACCCACACCAATGCCCGCACCCGCAAGGGTCCGGCAAAGGCGATCGCAGGCAAGAAGAAGTAATTGGGTTTCGCCTGAGCGGCGGTCCGGTAATCGGGGCGGTGGTTCGTTCAACCACCGCTTTCGGTTTGGGGTCGATGCGCAGGTGCATCCCGGTGGAGCCGCTGGTGCTACGGCGGTGCTGATATCTCGAAAGGAAAAACCATGGCCAAGGAAGCCGCGCGTATTAAACGGCGCGAACGCAAGAACATCTCGTCGGGCGTAGCCCACGTCAACTCGACCTTCAACAACACGATGATCACCATCACCGATGCGCAGGGCAATGCCATCTCGTGGTCGTCCGCCGGTTCGAAGGGTTTCAAGGGATCGCGCAAGTCGACGCCTTTCGCCGCCCAGATGGCAGCTGAAGACGCCGCCAAGAAGGCGCAGGAACACGGCATGAAGTCGCTGGAAGTGGAAGTCTGCGGTCCCGGTTCGGGCCGTGAATCGGCACTCCGCGCGCTGCAGGCTGCCGGTCTGGTCATCACCTCGATCCGTGATGTGACGCCGATCCCGCACAATGGCTGCCGCCCGCGCAAGAAGCGCCGCGTCTAACCGATTTTGCGAGTCTTAACGGGCCAGGCACAGCTTGCGCCCGTTTCATCCTCTTCTCACTTGGCCGCACGATTGGATGGTGCGGCAACAGGAAGGTACAAGATATGATTCAGAAAAACTGGCAGGAACTGATCAAGCCGAGCAAGGTCGAGTTCACCACCTCGGGCCGGACCAAGGCCACCGTGGTTGCCGAGCCGCTGGAACGCGGTTTCGGCCTGACCCTGGGCAATGCCCTGCGCCGCGTGCTTCTGTCCTCGCTGCGCGGCGCTGCTGTCACCGCGGTGCAGATCGACGGCGTGCTGCATGAGTTTTCTTCGATCCCGGGCGTTCGGGAAGATGTCACCGACATCATCCTCAACATCAAGGAAATTGCCATCCGCATGGAAGGCGACGAAGCCAAGCGCATGGTTGTCCGCAAGCAGGGCCCTGGCGTCGTCAAGGCCGGCGACATCCAGACTGTCGGCGACATCGAGATCCTCAACCCCGAGCATGTTCTCTGCACGCTCGACGAGGGTGCCGAGATCCGCATGGAATTCACCGTCAACAACGGCAAGGGCTATGTGCCTGCTGACCGTAACCGCGCCGAAGATGCTCCGATCGGCCTGATCCCGGTCGACAGCCTCTATTCGCCGGTCAAGAAGTGCTCCTACAAGGTGGAAAACACCCGTGAAGGCCAGGTTCTTGATTACGACAAGCTGACGCTGAACATCGAAACCGATGGCTCGGTCAGCGGCGAGGATGCCGTTGCCTATGCAGCCCGTATTCTTCAGGACCAGCTCGGCGTCTTCGTCAACTTTGACGAGCCGCAGAAGGAAGTTCACGAGGAAACCGTCGCCGAACTGGCTTTCAACCCGTCGCTTCTCAAGAAGGTCGACGAGCTGGAACTGTCGGTGCGCTCGGCAAACTGCCTGAAGAACGACAACATCGTCTACATCGGCGACCTGATTCAGAAGACCGAAGCCGAAATGCTCCGGACTCCGAACTTTGGCCGCAAGTCACTCAACGAGATCAAGGAAGTGCTCGCTTCCATGGGCCTGCATCTGGGAATGGAAGTTCCGTCCTGGCCGCCGGAAAACATCGAAGATCTCGCCAAGCGTTACGAAGACCAATATTAAACCGTCAAACGGCAGGCATGTGCCTGCATGTGAAGGAGACAGGCCATGCGCCACGGAAATTCAGGCCGCAAGCTGAACCGTACCTCGAGCCACCGCAAGGCGATGTTCGCCAACATGGCGGCTTCGCTCATCGAACATGAGCAGATCGTGACCACCTTGCCGAAGGCCAAGGAAATTCGTCCGATCGTCGAAAAGCTCGTCACGCTCGGCAAGCGCGGCGATCTGCATGCCCGCCGTCAGGCGATCTCGCAGATCCGCGACAACGAGGCCGTTCGCAAGCTGTTCGATGCCATCGCAACCCGCTACGCCACCCGCAACGGCGGCTACATCCGCATCATGAAGGCCGGCTTCCGCACCGGGGACAACGCGCCGATGGCCGTTGTCGAATTCGTTGATCGCGATATCGACGCCAAGGGCGCCAAGGACCGCGCTCGCGTGGCTCTGGAAGCCGCCAACGAAGACGAAGCCGCGTAAGCGCTTCATCGGGTTTGAAAATGGAAGGCCGGGTGCATCAAGCGCCCGGCCTTTTTCGTGAGTAAAGTGGAGATCGGTGCGGAACGAAGCCCTGAGATGTGGGCCGGATTAGTCGGCTCGCGGGATCTCGGTGGCCAGTTTGCCGTACTGCGGACGCCGGCCGCGCTTCCTGGCCATGAAGCGCGGGCGCACCAGCCGCCAGCCGATCAACACCGCGATAATCCCGGCATAGATAAGCTGTTCCGGCCCGATCACCTTGACCGACAGACAGTAATGCAGCGCGCCGGCGGCAGCGATCGGGTAGATCAACCGGTGCAGCCGGACCCAGCCCGCTCCGAGCTTGCGGATCGACCAGCGGTTCGACGTCAGCGCCAGCGGGATCAGCACAACGAAGGCCGCCATGCCGATGGTGATGAACCAGCGCTTGAAGATGTCCTCGGCGATCACGTCAAGCGCCAGCCGCTTGTCGAGGATCATGTAGGCGAGGAAATGCATCGCCACATACCAGAAGGCCAGCAGGCCCAGCGCCCGGCGGTATCGCACCCAGTTGATCCCGAAGATGTCCCTGATCGGCGAGATCAGCAGCGTCAGGATCAGGAACCTCAGCGCCCACTCGCCCAAGAGATGCTCGAAGATCTTGACCGGATTTCCAACCAACTGGCCGGTGGCTCCCAGATAGAATGTCCAGGCCGCAGGCAGCAGACCGAGCGCATAGAGCGCCCAGATCGATGCCGCGTGATACCGCTTGGGCAGGGCCGGCAGCCGCATGATCAGAAATTCACCGTCAGGTCCATGCCGTCATAGAGACTGGCAACCTCGTCGCCATATCCGTTGAACGGCAGCGTCGGCCGGTCGTTGGAGCCGAAAAAGCCTCCGCCGCCGACACGGTTCTCCGTTGCCTGGCTCCAGCGCGGGTGGTCTACGGCCGGATTGACGTTGGCGTAAAACCCGTATTCGTTCGGCGCCAGCCGGTTCCAGGTCGACACCGGCTGCTCTTCGGTCAACGTGATCCGCACGATCGACTTGATGCCCTTGAAACCGTATTTCCACGGTGTGACCAGCCGCACCGGGGCGCCGTTCTGGTTGGGCAGCGTCTTGCCGTAGAGCCCCATCGACAGGATGGTCAGCGGATGCCGCGCCTCGTCGAGCCGCAGGCCTTCGACATAGGGCCAGGGCAGGGGCTGGAACACACCGCGCTGCTCGGGCATTTCCTCGGGCCGCACCACGGTCTCGAACGCCACGTATTTGGCGCTGCCCAGCGGCTCGACCTTGTCGAGAAGGCTTGCGAGCGGGAAGCCGATCCAGGGGATGACCATTGACCAGGCCTCGACACAGCGCATCCGGTAGATGCGTTCCTCGAGCCCGAGCGCCATCAGCGCGTCGAGATCGAATTCCGCCGGCTTGCCCACCATGCCGTCGACCTGGATGGTCCAGGGGCGCGGATTGAACTGTCCGGAATTCTTCGCCGGGTCGGCCTTGCCGGTGCCGAATTCGTAGAAATTGTTGAAGCTGGTGACATCCGCTTCCGGCGTGAGGTCCTCCCCCGGATCGTAGCTGCTCGGCTTGGCCTCGAGCATTTCGGTACCGAAGGCCAGCCCCGGCGCCGCAAGCGCAAGTCCGCCCGCCGCAGCCATGCGCAGGATATCGCGCCGCTGGAAATAATGGGCCTCCGGCGTGATCTCGGAAGCAGGGATGGCGAGGGGACGGTAAGGGCGCATGGCGATCAAGTTCCTGGTGGTGTGCTGAGCAAACGAACGGCGCAAGGTGCGCATGACTTCCAAGGCAAAAGATATACGAAAGCCCGGCGAGGCAAAGCACCCGCGCGACCACGTTTTCGTGTAGACGAGTTGATCAGGGCCGGTGAATGCGCACAGTTCGAGCCCGCATCCGGGTTTGTGTGCCCAAGCTTTGCGATCGGATGCCGTGCTGCCATGAAGCCGTCAAACTGATGATGACTTTGGTGTCCCAGTCAGGCCATAGTGGCCCAAATCACTGAGGATTTTCGTCATGATTCCAAATCGCTCGCGCTTGCGCGTCGTTCCGTTCGTTCTTTTGGCCATTTGCGTCCTGACACTCCCCGCACTGGTGCCGGCGACGGCTCAGACCAAGGTGGAAGACTCTCTGACAGAAAGCATCGGAAAGATTTTCCGCGGCGTCATAGGCGAGGCGGAAGACAAGAGCGCTACGGAATCCGCGCAGGCGCCGGTTGCCGAACCGCGGCGCGAGCTGCCGCGGTCCCGGCCCGACATGATGCAGTCCTTCTCGCCGCTGGTGAAGGCAACAGCGCCGGCCGTGGTCAATGTCTATGCCGACCGCCTCGTCCAGCGCAGCCTGTCTCCCTTTGCCGGAGATCCGTTCTTCGAGCAGTTCTTCGGCCAGCGCATGCCCAATCGCACCGAGAAGCAGTCTTCACTCGGATCCGGTGTGATCGTTCAGGCCGACGGCATCGTCGTCACCAACAACCACGTCATCGAGGGCGCCGATGATGTGCGGGTGGCGCTGGCCGATGGCCGCGAATTTCAAAGCCGGGTGCTGCTCAAGGACGAGCGGTTCGATCTCGCGATCCTGAAAATCGAGGGCAAGGGACCGTTCCCGATTGTCGAATTCGGCGATACCGACACCACCGAGGTGGGAGACATCGTGCTGGCCATCGGCAATCCGTTCGGCGTTGGTCAGACAGTCACCAGCGGCATTGTCTCGGCGCTTGCCCGCAACAGTGTCGGCGTGTCGGATTTCGGCTCCTTCATCCAGACCGATGCCGCCATCAATCCGGGCAATTCCGGCGGCGCGCTGATTGACATGACGGGTCGCCTGATCGGCATCAACTCGGCCATTTTCTCCCGCTCCGGCGGCTCCAACGGCATCGGTTTCGCCATCCCCGTCAATCTGGTTCGCGCGGTCGCCCAAACCGCTGAAATGGGCGGCGAGGTGTTCGAGCCGCCCTATATCGGCGCTTCCTTTGATCCGGTCACCGCCGACATCGCCGAAGCGCTGGGCCTTGACCGGGCCACGGGTGCCCTGGTCGCCGATGTGACCGAGGAAGGTCCCGCCGGCAAGGCAGGGCTTCGCACCGGTGATATTGTCCTGGGCTTCAACGGCCGTCCGATCGAGCATCCCGATGCGCTGGGTTACCGCCTGGCCACCACGGGCGTCGGCGCCACCGCCGAGCTGGACGTGCTGAGCCGCAATGGCCGGAAGACGGTGCAGATCACGCTCGCAGCGCCGCCCGCCGACGATCCGCGCGACCGCCGGACGCTTGCGGGCCAGAATCCCTTCTCCGGAGCGGTTGTCTCCAATATCACGCCGCGCATCGGCGCCAAGCTGCGGCTGCCCCCGTCGCTGCGCGGCGTTGTCGTGACCGATGTTCCCGGCAACTCGATTGCGGGGCGCTACGGGTTTCTCCCCGGCGACCTGATCGCCGTCGTCAATGGCGTCGACATCGCCAATGTCGACATCCTCGAACAGGTGCTTTCCGAAGGCGCCAGCTTCTGGCGCTTCGAGATCGTGCGCGGCGGTCAGCGCATCCGCCAGATCATACGGTGAGGCAATGAGCGATCTCTTCGCCACTCCCGGTGCCGCGCCGAGCGGGCATCGCCCGCTTGCCGACCGGTTGCGGCCGGCAAGCCTTGCCGAAGTC
The DNA here is from genome assembly GCA_020637795.1 of Hoeflea sp. Classification (GTDB taxonomy): domain Bacteria; phylum Pseudomonadota; class Alphaproteobacteria; order Rhizobiales; family Rhizobiaceae; genus Hoeflea. Next base: position 18,405 of record JACKJT010000002.1, read on the forward strand.
ACCGGCCAGCCGCATCTGACCGGCCCGGATGGCGTCATCACGCGGATGATCGCCTCGGGCAGCCTCGGCTCGATGATCTTCTGGGGACCGCCGGGCACCGGCAAGACCACCGTTGCGCGCCTGCTGGCCGGCGAGACCGAACTGGCCTTCGATCAGATCTCGGCGATCTTCTCCGGCGTCGCCGATCTCAAGAAGGTGTTCGAAACGGCGCGCGCCCGTCGCATGGGTGGCCGCCAGACGCTACTGTTCGTCGACGAGATCCACCGTTTCAACCGCGCCCAGCAGGACAGTTTCCTGCCGGTGATGGAGGACGGCACCATCGTGCTGGTCGGTGCGACGACGGAAAACCCCTCGTTCGAACTCAACGCAGCACTTCTGTCGCGCGCCCGGGTGCTGACCTTCAAGCCGCACGACCAGGAGAGCCTCGAGCACCTGCTCGAGCGCGCGGAAGCCGAAACCGGAAAACCGCTGCCGCTCGAGCCCGAGGCGCGGCTGAGCCTGCTCGGCATGGCCGATGGCGACGGCCGGGCAGTGTTGACGCTGGCCGAAGAGGTCTGGCGCGCCGCCCGCGAGGGCGAGATGTTCGACACGCCGGCGCTGGTCAAGGTGGTCCAGCGCCGGGCGCCCGTCTACGACAAGGGCCAGGATGGCCATTACAACCTGATCTCGGCGCTGCACAAGGCGGTGCGTGGCTCCGATCCCGATGCGGCGCTCTACTATCTGGCCCGCATGTTCGACGCTGGCGAGGACCCTCTGTTCCTTGGCCGCCGGCTGGTGCGCATGGCCTCCGAGGACATCGGTCTCGCCGATCCCCAGGCGCTGGTCATCGCCAATGCGGCCAAGGATGCCTATGACTTCCTCGGCTCGCCGGAGGGGGAACTGGCGCTGGCGCAGGCCTGCGTCTATCTCGCCACCGCGCCCAAATCCAACGCCGTCTACACCGCCTACAAATCCGCCATGCGGGCTGCGAAGGAAGGCGGGTCGCTGCTGCCGCCGCGGCACATTCTCAATGCGCCCACCAAGCTGATGAAGGCCGAAGGCTACAGCGAAGGCTATCTCTATGATCACGACCAGCCCGACGCGTTCTCCGGCCAGGACTATTTTCCCGAAAGCATGGGCCGCAAGACATTCTACGATCCGCCGGAGCGCGGCTTTGAGCGCGACATCCGCAAGCGTCTCGATTTCTGGAGCAGGCTCCGGAAAGAGCGGTCAGGCAAGGGATAAGGAATAATGGGCGGTGCGAAGGCTGAAGGCAGACCAAGGATCGGCATCATGGGGGCCGGGGCCATCGGGCTCTATGTCGGCGGCATGCTTGCCGAAGCCGGCGCACAGGTGGTGTTCGCAGCCCGCGGGCGGACACGCGATTCTGTCGCCCGCGGCCTGTCGCTGTCGCGCTACGACGGTTTCAAGGCGGCCCTGAAGCCCGAACAGCACGGGATCGGTGGCGTCGACAGCCTGGGCACCTGCGATGTGGTACTTTTCTGCACCAAGTCGGGTGACACCGAGGCCGCGGCACTCGACCTCGCCAGGGTTCTCAAAGCAGATGCAACGGTCATCAGCCTGCAGAACGGCGTCGGCAATGTCGAGATGCTGAAGAGGCTGCTTCCGGATAACCAGGTTGTGGCAGGCACGGTCCCGTTCAACGTTGTCCGGCTCTCTCCCAACGCCGTGCATTGCTCCATGGAAGGCCCGGTCCTGATCGGCCCTTCGGATGCATCCACCAGGCTGGCAGCCCTTGCGGCAGGATCGCGTCTGAAACTGCAGATCCATGACAATCTCGACGCCATGCAATGGGGCAAGCTTCTGCTCAACCTCAACAACGGCCTCAACGTGATCAGCGGCCTGCCGCTGCGCCAGCAGTTCGAGGATCCGGGCTACCGCACGGTGCTGGCCATGGCGATGGAAGAACTGCTGGCCGCTCTCGATGCCGCCGGTATCCGCGTCATTGGCGCAACCCGCACCAGCCCGCGGCTGATCCCGAAGGTCCTGCGCCTGCCGACCTGGCTGTTCCGCCTTGCCGCCCGCCAGCAGCTCAGGATGGACGACACCGCCCGGTCCTCCTCCTGGGATGACCTGAAGGCGGGCAGGGAGCCCGAAACCCGCTTTCTCAACGGCGCCGTCTGCTCGCTTGCCGAGGCGCACGGCCGCACGGCGCCCGTCAACCAGCTGATCTGCCGCCTGGTCGGTGAGGCCTTTGCCGCGAAGGCCTCACCCGGAATGCCCGGGGACAAGCTTCTGGCGCTGGCCCGGGAGGCTTCGGCGGCGCGGTAATGGCCCTTGCGCTTACGCGCCATTGACCTGCGTCAATGCCTCTTCCGCCAAAGCGCTGCATTCTGACCTCCACCGAACAAGGAGGACACACCCATGACGGTTCTGGTTCTTTACGCAACCATCGAGGGGCATACCCGCAAGATTGCCGAACGCGCCGCTTCCAAGCTCGAGGAATCCGGCCAGATCGTGGTGCTTGGCGATGTCCGCGAGCCGGGCTTCGCCGTTCCCGGCCGCTTTGACGGCGTGCTGATCTGCGCGCCCATACACATCGGGCGCTATCCCACGTCCGTGGCGCAGTTCATCATCGACTGGAAGGCGGCTCTTTCCCAGGTGCCGACGGCGCTGGTGTCGGTCTCGCTTGGCATTCGCAGCGGCAGCGCCGAGGACCGTGCCGAGGCGGAAGCCTATCCTGCCAAATTGGAAAAGAAGACCGGATTTCATATCCCGAAAGTTCATCATGCTGCCGGTGCGCTGAAATATCTCGAATATGACTTCTTCAAGCGCGCGCTGATGCGTCAGATCGCCGAGAAGGAAGGCGGGCCGGTGGATACCAGCCAGGATCACGAATTTACCGACTGGGCGGCGCTTGACGCCTTCGTGCAGGAGTTCGCCGACGACGTCGCGCTGGCGGTCAAGGCCTGATTGTTATCCGGTCGGCGGCTGGATAAGTCTGCTCAGGCGTGCGTGACGGCTTTATCGCCGGGTTGTTTTCCGCTAAGCACCGGGGATGAATGCAATTGCGCTTGTCTTTGTCGGTGGCGGCCTGGGTGCTGTGTCACGCCATCTCTCCGCGATGCTGGTGGCTCGCGCAGTCGGGCCCGGCTTTCCTTGGGGTACGATGCTGGTCAACATTGCCGGCTCGCTGGCCATGGGGCTGCTGATTGCCTGGCTGGCCCGCCGCTCGTCGGGCGACGCCGACCTGCGGCTGTTGCTCGCAACCGGGTTTTTGGGTGGATTCACCACATTTTCGGCGTTTTCGCTCGATGCAGTGACGCTTTACGAGCGCGGCGCGTTGACGGCGGCGGCTGCCTATGTGATTGCCAGCGTCACAGTTTCCATTCTGGCGTTGTTTGGCGGGCTTTGGCTGGCGCGCCAGCTCTGAATCCCGGAACAAAGAGATAATCGATATGGCGGGCGTACAGCTCATACAGGTTGACCCGGATGAATCGGGCATGCGGCTCGATCGCTGGTTCAAGGTGCATTTTCCGGGGCTCGGTTTCGGGCCGCTGCAAAAACTGCTCCGCTCCGGGCAGATCCGCGTCGATGGCGGCCGGGTCAAGTCCGACGCGCGGGTGCAGGCTGGACAAACCGTGCGCGTTCCGCCTCTGGACGTCGACGAGAAGGCGGCCGGTCCGCTGACGGCCAAGACCATGCGCGGCAGCAATGATCATGAGGTGCTGAGCCAGATGCTGCTGCACGAGGACGCCAAGGTGCTGGTGTTCAACAAGCCCGCAGGCCTCGCCGTGCAGGGCGGCTCCGGCGTCACCCGCAATGTCGACGAGATGCTGGAAGCCTGGCGCAACAAGAAGGGCGAGAAGCCGCGGCTGGTGCACCGGCTCGACCGCGATACCGCCGGCGTTCTGGTGGTGGCGCGCACCCGCGGCGCGGCCCAGGCGCTGACCGCCGCGTTCCGCGAGCGCACCACGAAGAAGACCTACTGGGCGCTGGTCAAGGGCGTGCCGCGTGCCAAGGAAGGCAAGATCTCCACCTGGCTGATCAAGGAAGCCACCGAGGACGGCGACCGGATGCGTGTCGCCAAGCACGGCGAACAGGGCGCCGATCATGCGGTTTCCTACTACCGGGTCATCGACCAGGCGGCACAGAATCTCGCCTGGCTGGAATTCGAGCCCTATACCGGCCGCACCCACCAGCTTCGCGTGCATGCGCTGCATATCGGCCACCCGATCATCGGCGATCCGAAATATTTCGAATACGACAAGAACTGGGAACTGCCCAGCGGTTTGCAGAACCGGCTGCATCTTCTGGCGCGCCACATCTCCATTCCCCATCCCGATGGCGGCCGGCTCTCGGTCACCGCACCCTTGCCGCCGCACATGGTGCAAAGCTGGAACCTGCTCGGCTTTGACGAGGCGACCGGCGGGGAGCCCAAGGAATGAAGCTCGCCCTTTTCGACTGCGACGGCACGATTGTCGACAGCGCCGCGGTGATCCACGCCTGCATGGAGCGCACCTTCGACGATTTCGGCATGGCCCGGCCTGCGCTTTCGCACACCAAGTCGATCATCGGCCTGACACTCGATATCGCCATTGCGCGGATGCTCGATCGTCCGGTGGATCCCGAGGTCGCCGCCATGACCGCCCGCTACAAGGAGCATTTCATGCTGCACCGTCAGAATGGCGGTGCGCTTGAACCTGCCTATGACGGCCTGCTGCCGCTGATTTCGGCGCTTGCAGCGCGCGACGACGTGATCCTCGGCGTGGTCACCGGCAAGTCACGCCGCGGGCTGGACGCAATCCTTGCCCACCATGGCATCACCGGACTTTTCTTTACCACGCGCACCGCCGACGATTGCCCGTCCAAGCCGCACCCGGCGATGGTGCTCGAATGCTGCGCGGAAGCAGGCATCGATCCCGAGCGGACGACGGTGATCGGCGACGCGGTCTACGACATGCAGATGGCGGTCAGCGCCGGCGCCAGGGCGGTCGGCGTGTCCTGGGGCTACGGCCCGGTGGAAGCGCTCAGGGCCGCGGGCGCCCACCATGTGGTTGATCACGCCGACGAAATTGCCACGCTCATCTGACGAGGAGACGTTCTCATGCGCGACATACTCAGCGATCTTGATCTGGGCGAGAAGGGCGACAAGCTGTCCGACCCGGTCCGCGAAGCGCAGATCGGCTTGCGCAAGCAGTTGCCCAAGCGCTTCTACAAGCAGGCGGTTGCGGCCCCAGGCGAAGAGGGTGGTTTTGCCGTGGCGCTGGATGGCAAGCCGGTGCGGACTCCGTCGCGCAAGCCGCTGAGCGTTCCGCACCTGGAACTGGCCGAAGCGATCGCTGCCGAATGGAACGCGCAGCACGACGTCATCGATCCAGCGACGATGCCGCTCACCCGGATGGTCAACACCGCGCTCGATGGCGTTTCGGCGGCGCAGGACGAGGTGTTCGAGGAGATCCTGCGCTTTGCCGGGTCCGATCTGGTCTGCTATCGCGCCGGCGCGCCCGAAGGCCTGGTGGCGCGCGAAAGCGAACTCTGGGATCCCTATCTCGACTGGGCAGCCGCCATGGGCGCCCGTCTGGTGCTGTCGGAAGGCGTCGTCCATGTCGAGCAGCCGCCGGAGGCGATCCGCGCCATTGCGGTGCTGCTTCGCCGCTATGCCACGCCGCTGCAGCTGACCGCGCTGCACACCGTCACATCGCTCACCGGCTCGCTGATCCTGGCCCTGGCGCTGGCCGAAGGGCAGGGCGAGCCGCAGGCGATCTGGGAGGCGGCCCATGTCGATGAGGATCACAACATCTCCCAGTGGGGCGAGGACCACGAAGCCGCCGAGCGCCGTGCCAAGCGGCTGGTCGACTTCGAGGCTGCACATCTGATCCTGTCAACCTGCCGCAGCTGAGCCTTCCGCAGGCGCGGCAGCATCGTGTACGCAAGCCTTCCGGTCGCATTCGACCGGCTCTGTGGACAAGCGTGGCAGGCTTTGCTCTCTTGCGTCTGAGAACACAGCAGGGATGACAGCAAGGAACCGCTCCATGACCGATGAAACCTCAAACGGCTATGTTGATCCCACCAGGGAGGCATTTGCCCGCTTCCGCGAGATGGACCGGCCCGGGCCGGTGCACATGCTCAACCTGGTGAGGTTCCGGGCCCAGGCGGCGTATGAGGATGGCACGGTTGCCACCGGCGCCGAAGCCTATGCGAGCTATGCCCGCGAGAGCGGTCCGGTGTTCAAGCGTCTGGGCGGCCGTCAGGTCTGGATCGGCAAGCCGGAACTGATGCTGATCGGGCCTCAGAGCGAGGCCTGGGACATCGCCTTCATTGCCGAATATCCGGACAAGGACGCCTTTGTCGCCATGCTGCGCGATCCTGACTACCGCAAGGCGGTTCGCCACCGTCAGGCCGCGGTTGCCGACTCACGGCTGATCCGCATGGAGCCGCGCACGCCCGGTGCCCAATTCGGCTCGACAGACGGGAAGGAGGGCTCCTGACCAGTGCCGCTGCGGGCGGAAGCACCGCAATTCCTGGTCGTCTAAATTAGCAGGAAAAGAACCCTCTTAACTGTGTGCTAACCATAAAATGCGATTTTTCGGGAAGTGAAAATGCGCTTCCCGGAGTATTGGCATGCAGCAAGACTGTCACAACCCTTTGCGTTTCTTGCATGCGATACTGCTTGTCGTGCTTGCTGCCGGGCTTTCGGCATGTGCGGGCAGACCCAAGCCTGTCGAACCGGCCGCTCCGTTCACGGTCACGGAAGTGCGGGTCATTGCCGAAAGTGTCGACAATCTTGGCTTCGCCGGTCATCTGCAGGATCGGCTGGAGGCGAGTGTCGGCCGCGCCACCGCCGATGTCGGCCAGACGTCATCGCTCAGGATCGTGGTGCAGGATCGCCGCAAGGAGTCGTCGCCGGTCGGCCTGTTCGGTGGCCGTTCCGAGTCTGTGAGCCTTGATCTGTCCCTACTCGATTCGCGCACCGGTCAGTTGCTGCGCAGGCAGGCCCTGCGCACGACGGTCTCCGATTTCCGTGGAGAGCCCGCCGACATCATGCTGGTCGCCAGGTTGACCGATGACATCCGCGGTCTTCTGGGCCTGAGGGGCTATACGCCGTACCCGGTCGGCGGCCTCAAGCGGGACGTGGCCTGGCCGACCGGCAATCCCGGACGCTTCGATGCCGATGATGAGGCCTTGCGCTCGGCCGATCCGCTGCTCAACGGCACCGTGACCCCGACCACCGTCAATCTCGTCGTGGAGCCTGATACCGGCCCGGTGATCGATTTTTCAAAGCCGCTGCTTGATGCAAAGCCGGTCGCCAGGCCGGACGCGGCTGCCGACCGGCCCGTGGCTTCTCCGGCGCCCGTCAATGTGATGCTCAACACCAGACCCAAGGTGGCGGAGTTGACCGCCCAAACACCGGCTGGCGACGAAGACTCCCTCGATGAACCCTGCATCATCACCCTCGACAATGATTGCAGCGATCCCGACAGCCGCTGAGTTCTCTCGAAGGCAGTCTCGAGCACGAAGCCGGGGAACCGCCCCGGCTTTCTCATGCCCGGTCTGACGGGTGATCACCCCAGCCGTTCGGCGTGCCAGGCGAGGTGGTCGTCCATGAAGGTCGAGATGAAGTTGTAGGAGTGGTCATAGCCCTCCTGCATGCGCAGAGTGAGCCCGATGCCGGCGCTTTTGCACGCCTCGTCGAGCAGCCAGGGACGCAGGCCGCTGTCGAGAAACCCGTCGGCAGTTCCCTGGTCCACCAGGAACTCGGGAAACCGTGCGCCGTCTTCGATCAGCTGAGTGGCGTCGTAACGTCGCCAGGCGGCCTCGTCCGCGCCGAGATACTTCTCCAGCGCCGGGCGGGACCAGTTGGCGGTGGACGGCTGGACGATCGGCGCGAAGGCCGAGCAGCTCCTGAACCGGTCCGGATGCTTGAGCGCGAAGGTCAGCGCGCCGTGACCACCCATCGAGTGACCCATGATCCCCTGACGGCTCATGTCGGCGGCGAAATGGCCGGCGATCAGCTCCGGCAGTTCGCTGAGGATATGGGTTTCCATGCGGAAATGCTTCGACCAGGGCGATTGCGTCGCATCGAGATAGAATCCCGCGCCCTTGCCGAACTGCCAGTTGTCCGGCTCGTCGGGCACATGGTCGCCGCGCGGGCTGGTGTCGGGGCAGACGATGATGATCCCCAGCTCCGCCGCCATCCGCCGGTATTCGCCCTTGTCCATCACATTGGCGTGGGTGCAGGTCAGGCCGGACAGGAACCAGACCACAGGGCACAGCTGCTCCTTGGCCTGGATCGGCCTGAACACGGCGAAGGTCATCTCGCAGCCGCAGGCGTCCGAGTCCATCGAGTAAACGCCCTGGCGACCGCCATGGGCCTTGGCTTCCGAGATGATTTTCATGGTTGTGGTGTCCGGTTCTTGAGGCTGTGAGCGCGGCAGCGGCAAGGCCGCCGCGGTCAGTAGACCACGACGCTGCGGATGCTTTCGCCCCGGTGCATCAGGTCGAAGGCCTCGTTGATGCCTTCCAGGCTCATGGTGTGAGTGATCATCGGATCGATCTCGATCTTGCCCTCCATGTACCACTCGACGATCTTCGGCACGTCGGTGCGTCCGCGGGCGCCACCGAAGGCAGTGCCGCGCCAGGAGCGGCCCGTAACCAGCTGGAATGGACGGGTCGAGATTTCCGCTCCCGCCGGCGCCACGCCGATGATGATCGATTCGCCCCAGCCCTTGTGGGCGCATTCCAGTGCCGTGCGCATCACTCCGACATTGCCGGTGGCGTCGAACGTATAATCCGCGCCGCCCTTGGTCAGGTTGACGAGGTAGGGAACCAGGTCGCCCTCGACCTCTTTCGGATTGACGAAATGCGTCATGCCGAAGCGCGTGGCCATCTCCACCTTGCCCGGGTTGAGGTCGACGCCCACGATCATGTCCGCGCCCGCGAGCCTGAGGCCCTGGATCACGTTGAGGCCGATGCCGCCCAGGCCGAAGACGATGGCCTTGGAGCCGATCTCGACCTTGGCGGTGTTGATCACCGCGCCAATGCCGGTGGTCACGCCGCAGCCGATGTAGCAGACCTTGTCGAACGGCGCGTCGGGATGGATCTTGGCCAGTGCGATTTCCGGAAGAACAGTGAAATTGGCAAATGTCGAGGTGCCCATGTAGTGGAAGATCGGCTTGCCATCGATCGAGAATCGGGACGTGCCGTCCGGCATCAGCCCCTGGCCCTGGGTCGTGCGGATCGACTGGCACAGATTGGTTTTCGGGTTGAGGCAGTATTCGCACTCGCGGCATTCCGGCGTGTAGAGCGGAATCACGTGGTCGCCCTTCTTCAGCGATGTGACGCCGGGACCGACATCGACCACCACGCCGGCACCCTCATGGCCGAGAATGGCCGGAAAGATGCCTTCCGGATCGGCACCCGACAGCGTGAACTCGTCGGTATGGCACACGCCTGTGGCCTTGATCTCCACCAGCACCTCACCCGCACGCGGGCCATCGAGTTGAACGGTGGTGATTTCCAGCGGTTTTCCCGCTTCAAAGGCGACTGCGGCGCGAACGTCCATTCCGACTCTCCCGGATCATGTTTTGACAATTGAGCCGACCCTGCCAGAGCGGCGGGGTCGGCTCAACCCTGATTTTCAGTCAACTAGTCGTTTGCGGCCCGGTTCAAGGTCTCAAGCCGGCTTTCCAGCGCTTCGACACAGGCGGTGATCTGCAGGGCGAGTTCCCGCAGCCGGTTGATTTCACCGGACATTTCGTTGACGGCAATGGAAATCCCGGGCGCCTGCGGGGCGTCTCCGGCGCCGCTGATCAGCCAGGCCGGGGACACCCCCAGAACGCCTGCAAGCGTCATGATCTTGTTGGCGCGTGGCTCGGAGCGGTCCGATTCCCATTCCGCCAGTGTCTCGTCGGTCACGCCGATCCGCGAAGCCGCATCCTCCAGCGTCAGACCGGCAAGATCGCGAGCCCGTGTAATCCTGCCACCCAGCGTATCGCCATCATCATAGGTGTCCGCTGTCATGTCATCCATCAATGTATTCCCTTTGAAACTTCGGACCGGTTGGCCGGAATGCGCGTAACAACACGCGCGCGGCAGGTCGCGTCCACGATGTGAAGCCTATGCGTCGACCATGTCGTTCCTGTGAACCGTCGGTCGCACGAATTGCATCGGCGATGGGGTGATCCTCCACCGGACGTCAAGTCCGCGGTGCCCCTGGATCAAGTGTCACTGCAAAGTGAAAGCCGGTTCGATCGGATCGGGGTAGGGGGTTCCGGTCCGGCGCCGGCAGTATCGGCCATTGTCCACACGCAGTCCAGTGTGCGGTCGTGCATTAATTCATGCGCTGCCGGTCAGATGGTCCGGCCGGTCATCCCGGGTCGGCCCGAATACAGCCTCGAACGCGTCGCGCAGTCTTATGTCGGCCTCGTGCATGGGAATGGGCAGCCCAAGGTCGACCAGGCTGGTCACCCCGTGCGCCCGCACGCCGCAGGGCACGATGCCGGAGAAGTGCTCGAGTTCCGGATCGACGTTGATGGCCAGGCCGTGGAAACTGACCCATTTGCGCAGGCGGATCCCGATCGCCGCGATCTTGTCCTCCGCCATGGAGCCATCGGCGAGCCGCGGCTTGTCCGGCCGGCGCACCCAGACACCGACCCGGTCCTCGCGCCGCTCGCCGGTGACGTTCATGCTTTCGAGCGTGCCGATGATGACCGCCTCGAGCGCCGAGACGAAGGCGCGCACATCGGGCCGCCGCCGCTTGAGATCGAGCATCACATAGGCCACCCGCTGTCCCGGCCCGTGATAGGTGTATTCGCCGCCGCGGCCGGTCGCGTGCACCTCGAACCGGTCCGGCGCAACCAGGTCCTCGGCCTTGGCGCTGGTGCCGGCCGTGTAGAGCGGCGGATGCTCGACCAGCCAGACCAGTTCATCGGCCTCGCCCGCGGCAATGCGCCCTGCCTCCGCTTCCATGAAGGCCACGGCTTCCGGGTAGGGGGTCAGTCCCTCCGATATCCGCCATCTGACCGGCGGGTTCGGACCTTGCGGGAAAAACCTGGTTTCAAGTGTGTCGCGACAATTCATGGCCCCTGTCTAGATCCGTTCGGGGCCAAAGGAAACAGCCATGATCATCCGCCTTGTTGCCGTGCCGCTGTCCGGCGGGTTTCTGCCTTGCCCGGCAGGGCCGGTCCGCACGGTTTTTCGCGACTGTTGATCCGGATCCTGCGTCCCGCTGGCCTGCGAAAGCATGTCCGCACGGGAATCGGCCGGTCGGATTTTCCCGCAATCCCGGGCCGATGGCGCCGAAGCCGCCACTCTTCAGCACGGCAGTTTTGCGACCGTCAGGCGCCTGAGCTGCGCAGCATTTGGAAAAATCGCCGTCATGACCGGGCGCATGGCATCTTTTCCCATTGAAAACACTGATTTTACGCCGGTGTCCGCCGCATGTGATTTTTGTGACGAATGCGCTTGTGCAGCGCATGCCCATTTGCTACATGCAGCGCGCCGGACAGGTTTCGGCTCTACCACGTGCGGTCGTGGCGGAATTGGTAGACGCGCAGCGTTGAGGTCGCTGTGGGGCAACCCGTGGAAGTTCGAGTCTTCTCGACCGCACCATTCCCCTTCTAACCATCTGATTTTATTGATGGTGAGGGGCGGGAACCTGCAAGGTGCGGGGCGTTCGTGTTCCTCAGGCGTTCCATTCCCTGCCTTGCCAAGCGCGTCCGGTCCACCGTTTTGGTGTAAAGTGACGCCATCGTTCCACCCGTCCAGCCGAAGATAGCTTCGAGTTCCGCGACCGTTGCGCCCGCCTCGGCGATTCGGGTGGCTGCCAGCTTGCGGATGCCATGGGCCGATTTGTCCACCCCGGCTGCGGCGCAGGCCTTGCGGAACAGGTTGCCGAAGCTTTCCTTGGTCAAGGGCAGGCCGCGCTCGCCGCAAATGAATGTCAGATCACCGGTCGGGCCCGCCTTCATCAATGACAGGAAACCATCCGTCACGGGGATCGCGACATGCATGCCGGTCTTTTCTGTCTGGATGACCAGCGTGCCGTCTCTCACGTGCTGCCGGCCAGCGCGCACGGCATCGCCGCGGCGCAGCCCGGTGTTGATCAGAACCTCGAACCAGACACGTTCGTGGGTGCCGATCGGCCAGCGTTTGCAATAGGCCTCGGCGTCGTCGACGGTCCATGCCTTGAATCCCGCGGCCTTTGGCCGTCGCGGGTTCTTGACCTGGGCTGTCGGGTCGACCTGGACCAGGTCGGATTCTAGCGCCCAGCGGAACAGGCCGCGCATGGCGTCGAGGAAGTTGCGTGCCTGCGCCGGCGTGGCGGCGCGATCTTCCCGGCCGGTGACGATCACGGCGCGGGTGATGTCGGCATAGCTGACGCCTCCGGCCTTCTTGATCACGTTGCCGAAGATGTTGTCGCGCTGGCGCCTGGTCGCCGCCGACAGGCCGGTGTAGGCGGATGACTGGCGATAGATGCCGATCAGCCATTCGAGCGTGCCCAGCGCCGCCCTGGGCGGCCTGATGCCCTGCAGCGATTGCGTGCGGGCCTGTTCATAGGCGGGCCAGAAGTCCGGGTGTCCGAAGTCCGGAAGCCGCTGCCGAGCGCCCTTGCCGCGCCGGAAGTAGTATCGAGCGGTGCCGTGACGGGATGTCTCGCGATAGCAGAATTGTGGGAGCTTCCGGGTCATGTCGGACATTACAGCCGGATATCCGTCTTGCCGTCAACCGGGATGGGCTTGCCGGGATGGATGGTGTAGACGGTTGCGCCGAGCTTGATCTCGATCGAGCAGCCGGTCTCGTTGGCCACTTCCGCGGCCCTCTTCAGATCAGGCTTTTTGATCACGGCGGGCGCGCTCATTCCTTCACCCTCCTGATAGCGTTGCCGCTGGTGACCATGGTGTAGCCATCCTCGAACCGCACACAGATCGAGTTCATCTTGCCGCGCGCCAGCACCGTGCAGATCTGGCCTTTGCGGCCCTGCCGGTTCCAGCGGTAGATGTAGCGTTGGGCTGTCATCTCGGCAGCTCCGGCATGGCGTTGTGCTCGATGCCGTCAAGCAGACGGCCGGCACGCTTGGAGCCGACTTGGCGCATGACGTGGAAGCTCACGCCGTGAAACCCGCGCCCGCCTTCGAGATTGAGCCAGCGGGTTTTGCCGTGATCGCCATATGCATTGGTGTAGTCCGCGCGCCAGTCAGGATCGTCGCGACTGCGATCAAGCGCGATCTCCCATTCTCCCCACTGCTTGAAAAAGAACGGCACGCCTGCTGCTTTGCACTGGTCGCGGATCGATCGGGCCCAGTCCGGATGCATGGGCCGCGCTCCGGAGCCGGATTCGCCGCCGACGATGACCCAGTCGAGACACTCGCGGCCAACGTGGTTGTTCTTCCAGATCGCGCTGATGCCGTGAATGCCCTGCGCTCTGAGCGTCCCAAGATGATCGAGATTTGTCAGATCCACCGGCCCCAGCAGCGGCTCGGCGCTGATGAACCGGATCGCGGCCGGTGTGGCCAGAAGATCGGGGATGCGCTCGTCGGCGCGGGTCTGGTCCTCGACGCTGACACCGAGCCATACATTGGGGAGGGGCCACTGCGTTGCTCCCGCGATCGCCTGCGAATGCCTGTCATTCCAATCGCCGTTCCAGCTGATCCCGGCTGCAGCCAGTTCGCGATCCACTCCGTCCTGCAAAACCCGCAGGCGAGACGCGTCGTCGCTCAGATATTCCCGCATCCGCTTCGACCGCTTGGTCAGCACCTGATAGGTATGCTGCGGCGTGAGCGCCATCACCGCAAAGACGCGGTCGATCACCTCGTCGGGCACGTTCTCGTGAAACAGGTCGGATGTGGAATTGACGAACCACATGGCCGGAGCCTTGATGCGCAGCGGTTCGAGGAACTTTGCATCGCTGGCGACGCCGATCTTTCCCGTCCATATGTGGCCGGCCTTCGAGGGCTGCACCGTGCCGTGATACTGCGGCGTGGCCGGATTGGCCGCCAGCCTGGGCGCAACGCGGCGCATGGCGTAGCAATTGGTGCAGCCGGGCGAGACCACGGAACAGCCGGCAATCGGGTTCCATGTGTGCTCGGTCCACTGGATCTTGGTTTCGGCAGACATTATTGCTGGTCCTGCGCTCTGTAGTCTTCCCAGGCTGCAATGCAGATCGGTGCGACTTTCTGCGCCAAGGTCCGCATCGCATCGGCATAAACGCGGATTTCGTGTTGAGCGTGGGGATGGCAGCGAAGATCGAGGAAGCCGAGCAGGTTCCGCAGATCGACCTTTGCGAACATGTGGCTGTAAGTGGACACCGGCAGCACTGCCCGGGCCAGTTCGCGAGGCCATTCTTTTTCGATCATATCCCTGTAGAGAGCAAAGCTGTCCTCGCAGTGATTGCGATAGTTCTCCAGCTGCACCGTGCGGCGGTATTCGTCATCAGGGGACATTTCTTCAACGGTGCGCGCCTGTTTGTTTACCGTCGATTGCACACCGATAACGGCCAGGTCAGGCGCATAGAACTCTTCGGGCAGTTGACGGTACCGTGCCGATAGCTCGTTGAATGACCATGTCCGATGGCGGTGCCATTGGCGGAAAACAAAGATCGGCGCCTTCACCTCGAATTGGAACTCGACGGCCTCAAATGGAGATGTGTGCTTGTTTCTCCACAGGTAGCGGATCAGCCGGGCGTCGCTGCCCTCATCTTCACCGGAACGCCAAGCGGCGTCATAGGACACGCGAGCAGCCCTGACGACCGAAAGGTCGGACCCCATGCTTTCGACCAGGCGAACAAAGCCGTGATCCAGAACGTCAATCTTGTCCATTGAAAGTCTCCAGTTCGATGATGGCGCGCTTCAGATAGTTGGCCTGATCTAGGGTTTCTTCGTAGGCATGTTGCAGCCAGTCGCGGAGAGACAGATCCGTTCGGTCGAGTGTCACGCCGTACTTCGCGATGCCGAGTTGTGACCTGCTCAAGAGGTCCGCGCGCACCGCCTCAACAACTCGGTCCGGTGCAATGGTCTTCAGTTCCGGGCTCATCGATCTCTCCTTCGGTGTATCAATTGATGCCGTCATACTTCTCGACATCGGCATGGTTGTGTGATCCGCCAGCAAAAGTGCTGTCAGTCGGGAAATCGACGCCAGCGCGCAACAGCCGATCTTCGAGAATAAGCATCCGGCTCACCATCATCCGCGCGGCCATTTCCCAGCCGCCTCTGGTGTCGTGTGCCTTCTGGAGATAAGCCCGCAATATCTGATCCTCGATGCCCATCGCTCATGCCCTCCTCAAACCCTCATCGGCATCAGCACGAATGCCATGTCGATCTCGTCATCGTCGGCGTGCACCGGGGCGAAGCGGGCGGGGGCGGCGCCGGTGTCGAGCGCCACAGTGGCTGCGCCCGGAATGTGGGCCAGCATGTCGGCGAGGTATTTGGCGTTGAAGCCGATCGTTACGTCCTCGCCCTCGTCCGCCGTCACGTCGACCGTGTCCTGGCCTTCGCCGGCATCGGGGTTGCTGACCAGGAGCTCGACGGCATCCCGTCCCCAGACCATCTTCACCGCGCGGCCGCGCTCGCTTGAGACGATCGAGACGCGCTCCGTGGCGCTCAGAAGGGCGGCCACGTCGAAGCGCCAGCGGTTGGGGTTGTCCTGCGGGATCACCCGCAGATAATCGGGATATGTGCCGTCGATCAGCTTGGAGGCGATGGAAACCGCGCCAAGCGCGAAGCCGATCCGGTTCTCGCTGACGCTCACGGAAAGGGCGGCTTGTCTATCCGCTGCTTTCAGCACGCTCGCCAGCAGGCCCACGGTCTTGCGCGGAATGATCACGCCGGGCATGTCCGCCATCCCGGCTCCGGCCGACCAGACGGCCCGGGCCAGCCGGTGGCCGTCGGTCGCCACCGTGATCAGCTGATCGCCCGCAGCATGCAAATAGACGCCGTTGAGGTAGTAGCGCGTCTCCTCGGTGGAAATCGCAAAGGCGACCGCGCCCAGCATGGCGGCAAACTTGCCGGCCGGGATCTCGAAGCGCGCCGCCGGCGGCTCCTTCTCCACCAGCCGTGGCCAGTCCTCGCCCGGCAGGGTGGCGAGCGCAAAGCGCGACCTGCCACAGGTGAGCGCCATCTGGCCGGAAGCCCCGGTTTTCAGCGTCACCTCGGACTTCGGCGGCAGCTTGCGCAGAATGTCATGCAGCAGTGCTGCCGGCAGGGTGATGCCGGCATTGGGCATCGCTGCCATTTCGATGGCAGTCTCGACCGATGTCATCACGTCAAGATCGGTGCCTGACAGTCGCAGCGTGCCGCTGCCCGCTTCGTCGAGCAGCAGATTGGCCAGCACCGGAATCGTGTTCTTGCGCTCCACCGGGGCGAGAGCGGTCTCGACGGCCGCAAGCAGCGTCTCGCGCAAGGTTGTGAGGGCGAATGTGGTGGTCATGAGTGATAGCCATTGTGATTGGCCACGATTTGGCGTGCCTGGGCCTCGGCAACGTTTGTGGCAATCACGCAATCCACTGCCTCGCAGATAATGTTCAACTGATCATCGCGTCCGCTGTCAGCGCGCCACGTCTTCCACGGGTGTGCGCTGGGGCAGGGGAAGTCTGGGTCCGGCTTGTTTATTGGCATTGTTGCGCGCCTCTCTGAAAAGTGCTTGGCCCGGCGCGCGGCTTGGGAGATCGCGCGCCGGGCAGGGGCGGGTCAGGCCTCGGGCTTGCCGATGTAACCGGGAAGGCCGGTTTCCTTGACGGCGGTCTCGAAGTCCTCGGTCACCCGCTCGGTCACTGCAACGTCGGGCCGGAAGATCTGGTAAAACCAGCTGGTGGCGCCTTCCCGCACCCGGTAGCGCAGCCGCACCGGCACCCGCTGCAACTCGCCCATGTGGAACAGCGGGATCTGCAGCATGAACAGGCCGGGCACCTTCAGCTTCTTGCCGTCGGCGCCCTGGTGCACCTCGTCCCAGACGATCTCGCCTTCGCCGGACTGCAGCACGACCGACGACACGGCCTTGGAGGCAACATGCACGGCCAGGCCGCGTGACAGCGCCACCAGTTCCGCAGGCGTTGCGATCTTGGTGGCGAACTTCGCTTCGTAATCGGTCACCTCCAGCGCCTCGGGCGAGGAGAGGTCGGCGATATTGTCCTCGATGAACTGGGCGAAATCCGACTGGTTCATCGGCTTGCCGTTCATGGCCACCCATGTCTTCCACTGTTCGGAGAGCGGAAAGGCATAGTGGATCCGGTGACCGAGATTGTCGGCATCGCCGCCATCAAGCCGGTGATAGTCGATCACGGCAGTGATTGAGGGCGCCCGCCAGTTGGTGTCGGCGAAGATGACGCTGTCGGTGGTGGCCTGTCGCGAGGTCAGCTCGATGAAGGACTCGAGCGTGTCCATCCGCGCGGTGCCGGCCTTGCGCGCCGGAAACAGTCGCCATTCCTCGGCAAGCTGCTTGAGACTCTTGAACTGCGGGGTCTCGCCGCGAACCTGCGCAAGCGGCACCTGGTCAGGCAGCCCCTTGCCGCCGAGCGGCAGCGTGACGATTTCCACGCCCGCCGCTTCGCGGGCAAGCTTTGCCACCGCTTCGATCGTGTCAGCCGTGCCGCTCGGCTCGGTGGCAATGAGGTCGGTTTTAGCCATTGTAGTGTTCCTTTGATGAAGTTGCTTGGGATGTCGGCTCCGAGGTTGGACCCCGGAGTTTCTCGTGGATCTCGGCCATTCCGCCCCCTTCGGGGCCAAACGTCTTTTTCAGTGCATCCGCCCCGAATATCGACCGCATGCGCTCCATGTCGGCCGGGTCGTCAGTTTTGAACGTAGCAATCGGCTTTGGCCCATCGGGGAATACCCTCTGGTACGCCTTGTTTGCTTCGTTCTCGCACTGCAGACAGCCCCGCCCGCCGCACCAGCGGCAATCGACATATCTGTGTCCATCAAAGCGCATGACTCCTCTCCTCATCAGATGTTCACATCCGCCGTCCGCGCCTTGGTGTCGCGCGGGCCGGTGAACATGTCGGTCTGCTGGGGATGCTCGGTCGAGAGCGTGCCTTCCTCGGTGATCCAGTAGAAGGTGCGGGCGCGCGGGCGCTTGGGCGTCTTCGATTTGATCTCGGAGGAAATCGTGACCGCGCCGTTCTCGGCCGACAGGATGATCTTGAGATCGACCTCGCCCTTGAACGATTTTTTCACGTCCTCGGTTGACATGGTGTGCAGCTCGCGCAGCACGGTGGAAAGCTCGTGGCTGAGAGAGCGGTTGAGTTCCCCGCCCTCCAGTGCGCCGAGCAGGATTGAGGCTTCACGGATCTGCATGGGATTGTTCCTTTCGGGTTTTGCTAGAACGGGATGTCGTCATCGAGGTCGCGGTTCATCGGCGCCGCGCCACCATTGTTCTGCTGCGAACTGCTGCCCGGACCAGCCGCGCGGTCCGGATCGTGGCCATAGTCCTGCGGGCCGTCGCCGCCGGGCTTGTAGCCGGTGCCCTTGGCGCCATCGAGCATCACCAGCGATCCGCCAAAGCCCTGCAGCACCACTTCGGTGGAGTAACGGTCCTGACCGGACTGGTCCTGCCATTTGCGGGTGGCGAGCTGGCCTTCAAGAAAGACTTTTGAGCCCTTCTTCAGGTAGCTCTCGGCCACCTTGCACAGGCCTTCGTTGAAGATCACCACGCGGTGCCATTCGGTTTTCTCGCGGCGCTCGCCGGTTGCCTTGTCGCGCCAGCTTTCCGATGTGGCGACCGAAAGCGTTGCGATCGGGCGTCCGTCCTGGGTGCGGCGGATCTCGGGATCCTGCCCCAGATTGCCGACGAGGATGACCTTGTTGACGGAGCCAGCCATTACTGAGCCTCCGCAGGTGGAGCGCTGAAATCGACACCAAGTGCCTTCAGTTCGGCCTCTGTCTCGCTGATCTTCTCCGTCAGCGTTTCGCTGATGCTGTCGGTCACAAGAGCCAGCATCGAGGGCGGCATCGTGATTTCGAGGGCGTCTCTGCCATGCCCGATGACCAGCCTAGGCTGTGTAACCGACAGCCGCTTGAGCAAGGTGGAATTGAAGTCGAGTGTTTCCGCCAAGTTGCGGATCCGGTCGAGGTTCTCAAGCTTCATGACCGCGCCTCCGCTGCGAGCTTCGCCAGCAGCCGCTCGGTCTTCTTCAGCGTGCTGAAGGTGCCGCGCGGGCGCTTGCGTTTGCCCGAGTAGCGCATCGAGTCGTAGTGCTTCGGCTTGTGCGTGTGGCGGGCAAACCGGCGCTCGTGCTTCTTCTCGCTCATGCTGTGCGCCGGTGCGCCGAGCGGCACCACGGCCGCAAGCCGGGCGATGGCGGAGCCGAGGCCGAGGATACGGCGGAGACCTTGTGGTCGGTGCATGGTCAGTCCTTTCCGGTGAGCGCCACATGGGCGGCGTGACATGAGCGTTGGTCTTGAAGCAGGTCATCGCCGATGAAGCGTTTGGCGCAGGCGATGAAGCGCTCCTCGGCCTTCATTGCCGCCCAGGGCTTGATGCCGCCCTTGAGTTTGAGAGGAGCGACGTGGGAAACGGGGATCGCCTGGGCGCGCGCCGCCGGGCCGAACAGCGCCAGCATTTCCGCGTTGCACATGCGCCGGTCGTAATCGTCGATCAGGCCCTGTTGTGCCACACTGGGCAGGCCGAGCCCTGCAGCCAGCCATCCGGCCTCGCGCCATTTCTGCTTGATCAGGTGCCAGCAGGTTTCGGCCAGGACCCCGGCCACTGCGGCCTCGTTAGGGTCCTGCAGTTCAATGTAGAATTGGCTGGTCCGCTCCCCGATTTGCAACGTGGAGCTGATCGCCGCCACCAGCAGCCGCTGCGACGGCGTCGGCTTGTCGCCGAGCAGGTGTTCCTCGCCGTCATGCAGCAGAAATAAGGCCGCCAGCCGGTCGTCGCCGGTCTCGTTGAACACGGCTTCCGCGCCCATCACCGAATGTTGCGCGACCGAATAGGCCACGCCGGGGTTGGAGCCGTTGAAGCGGGCGATCTTCGACAGCGCATTGGCCATGGCGAAGAAATCGATCTCGACCGGGTCGGGCGCAGCCAGATCGCGCACCGATCCATCGGGCCGGAACGACCAGACCGGCTCGGGGGCGAGTCTTTGTTTGGCCTCACGCGCCGCATCGGCGGCTTTGCCGCCTGGCGCTCCGGCGGGGCGGCGCACTGGCGCCGACGGCCGGTCGGCCTTGCGGGCTTCGCCCGTCTCAAGGCGGCATCCGTTCTCGCAGGTGATGCAATCGAAGCCTGTCACGGGGCAATGGCTCATGCCGCGTCCCCTTCAGCCTGCGCCGTGGCGCTTTCCGGGTTCTGGCGCGCGAGATAGAGCTCGATCGCTTCTTCCGAGTAGCCCTGCCGGGTGATGTCGGCCATGTCGGCATAGCCGCGCTGGGCCCGCGCCTCGTCGATGAGGCGGCGCATGTCGCCCTGCATTGCGGCCCAGAGCCGGGGCGAGATCTCGGTAAAGCGGGCGATCATGCCAGCCAGATGGCTGGCGTCCTCGCGCGCGGCGCGCTGTGCGGCATCGGAGCCTTCGGCCAGCGCATCGGCAAACAGCCGCGCATTGGCCTCGTCGCTCGGACCGGGGATGAAGATACGGGTGAGGTCGGTCATGATCGGCCTCAAGCCCCCATGGCAATCGCCACCAGACCGGCGGCAATGAAGAACAGGGTGAGGACGGCAAGGGCTGCCAGCGCAGGGGCGTCGGTGCCGCGGGCCGCGCGGGCGCGCTCCTGGGTGAGCCGCGTGCCGTCGATGATGGTGAGAGAAGCGGGGATCATGCCACCCTCCGCACGCTCTGGCGGCGGGCGCGGGCGATGGCCTCGGCCGACAGGCGCTTGACCGTTGGCAGGGTCCAGCCGCGCTGCACCAGCGTTTCGGTGCTGACGTTCTGCCCGGCAAAGGCCATCTCGCGCATGTCGCTCGCCATGCGGTCGACGAGCGAGGAGTGGCAGGGTGGCGGCGCGGATTGAGATGGGGTGGCGGCTTGATAGCGGATCATAGAAAACTCCATCAGTTTCGATGCAGTCAAATAAGCCATAATGGCTAATAATTTGTCAAGCACAAATTAGCCGATATGGCTATGGATGTGGAAATTGATTGAGGGGTAGGGTTGTACAACCAGAAATTTATCGGGATGGAGGCGCGCGGAATGTCACGACTTTTGAGGCGTTTTCGCCATGCAGCGGCAGGCTGCATGCTGGCTGGCGGGGTGATTCTCGGTTCTGCGTTGCCTGCGGCGGCTGAGTTCCCCTTTCAGAGCAAAGAGATCGCAGCAGTCCTCAATGCGGCGGCCAGCTCAGTTGGAATCGCGGGATCATTTCAAATGGGTGAGTGCGGCGAGCAGGTAAACGCAACGTGCAGCTTTACCGGTCGCTCCGTTGGCGGGGTTGCCACTGGAAAGATTGGCCGCCCGTCGCACGAAGTGACGGTCATATTTGCGCCGGGGCAGGGGTCTTCATCGGATGCTGTTATTGCTTGGGGCTTGCTGATAGCGGCGTTGAGCCCTGACGCGGAGCCGTCTGCTCGCGGCGAGGTTCTGATGAGATTGGCAGAGCCTGTGTTTAAACGGAGATCCGAACGGGAAACAACCGTCCTGGGAGATGTGCGGTATACGATGTTGTTCAGCGATATGGTCGGCGTTTGGCTTATCGCGGAATCGTTGGCTGACTAGAGTGACTTGTGGGAGGCGGAGACAGTCATACGCCAATCAGCTCGTTGTTGGTCAGCACCCTGTGCACGGCAGTGATCTGCGCCCGTGAGAACTTGACCTCGGCCAGTGGGTTGTACTGCGTCGTTATGATGTGGGTCTCCGTCTGCCGTTCATAGCGTTTTATCGAAACCGACGTGCCGCCATTCATCGCTTCCTGGATGATCACATGGTCGCCCGCGCGCGGCGGCCTGTGCGGGTTGACGAATATGATGTCACCGGCGTGGTAGCGTGGCTCCATCGAGGACCCCGTGACGATGACCGCATAGGCATCGCGAACCGTTTCTATGGCGGGCGGACTCTTGACCCACTCGACCGGATCATTTGTCATCGTGAGGTTGCCGCGTATCGATGCAGCGGCCAGCCCATAGACGGGCGTCCGGTGGTTTGGGTTGGCCGGCGGCTGGATCGCTTCTCCGCCAGTAGCTATGATCTGCCCCGTGGACATTCCCAGTGCTTGCCCGAATTTCTCCATCCATTCCTCGGTGAACTTCATCCTCCCGTTGAGGAGCTTGGAGACCGTGACCGGGTGCGCGCCGATCATTTCGGCGATCTTCTCGTTCGAGATCTTGCGCTCTTTGAGCGTAGCCCTGAGGGCCGTGGCGAATCTTTGTGACATGGCGCGATAATTAGCCAACATGGCTCACCCTTCCACAAACAGATCGGCTAATTTGCACTTGACAAAGAATTAGCCGATATGGCTTATATCGAACATGATGTTGTCGACTTGGATCAATGAGAACGGTTTGACGGTCGCCGCGGCAGCGCGGCGGTTCGGTATCGGCGGGGTAAATCCCGGCCGCACGCTTGACCGAATCATGTCCGGCGAGCGGCAACCGGATGCCGACATGATCTCCCGGATCATTGAGATAACTGACGGTGCGGTGACCGCCGCTGACATGCACGCCACGCGGCTTGATTGGCTCAAGGTTAACCGTCCCGAACGATTCGCACGGGAGGCCGCTGAATGACTCGCTCGCTCTTCCGCCGTCTTGATGATGCGCTTTGCGCCTTTGCCACCGGCCACAGCCGGCGCGATCTCGATCGGGTGCGGCGGCGGCGGGTGTGGTGCTTGGCCGAGCGGCTGGCGCTTTGGCATGAAAAGCGGGCTGTTGGCGCGTCCGATTGGTTCGCCGAGGAGCGCAGGTCACGGGCGGCGGCCCTTCGAGGCGGAGCCCAGGATTTCCTGCATGGTCTGGATGGCCCGCGTCTTCGTGGCTTGTCGCAACTCCTTTTCATCGACGGAATTTGTAAAGAGAACGTCTGGAAGGCGGACCTGGCCGAGCGTCTTGGCTTCGAGTGCTACAGTGAGATTCCGCCCAACCTCCTCGAGGGCATCGGGCTGAAGCCGGGTAAATACCCGCACGACCTCACGCAGGGCTTGTTTGAGTACGAGGGCTTCTGTTTCGGCCCTGAAGAGCTGCACCCCAATCGGATCTATCGGCATCGGGATTCCTTCCTTTTCTGGTGGCGCGGTGTCCGGGAGACGATCCGCGCGCGGGTTGAGGATGTGAAAGCCCGGTTTCGCCGGAGCTTCCGAGCAGCCGCTCTTGCCTTTTTCTCGGCTTCGACCGGGCCGCCGTAACTGGCGTGATCAAACCATCTGAACGTCTTTCCCACTACGGGAAAGTGAACCGGGTTTTCCCGGAACGGGAAAGCTTTGTCCCGGCCAAGGCCGGGGCTGATTGAAGCCGAAACGAGAGCTGCGCCGGAAGGAGGTGGACCATGGATGTCGAAGTTTATGCCGAGGGCCTTTTCTGCTGCAGCGTCTGCGCTCCGGCCGCCATGGATGCCCGTGATGTCGAGGCTCGGGTGAACACGCTCAACCCATCCGGCACCCGAGGGGGCTGGAAGCTTTCTACCGACAAGACCTTTTCCGGCGGCGAGCCGAACGGCGGCATATTCGAATGCAGCCGTGGTGTCTCGCGCCACTGGCTATTGGAGGCCTCGTGATGCTCAAGAATGCCTGGTTTTACCGCATCAAGGCGGCGCAGCGCGATCTGATCAATCTGTCGGGCGGCATCGAGCGCGTGGCCGAGATCACCTCGATCTCGAAAAGCCATGTCGGCCGCTGGAACAACGCCCAGGACACCGACCTGATGCCGATCAATGCGGTGCTGATGCTGGAAGAGAATTGCGGCGTGGCGCTGATCACCAGCGTGATGGCCGAGCTCAACGGCCGCAGGCTTTCAGATGAAACCGAACACGGCCAGCGCAATGCCGATGTGTTGTCGGCCTATGCCGAAACGGTGCGCCATGCGGGCGAGGTGATGAGCGCCGGGGCGCTGGCGCTGGCCGATGGCACGGTGACGCCGGCAGAAGCGCTCAATGTCGATCGCGCGGTCTCGGTGCTCGAGCGCGGGCTTTCGGATCTGCGGCGGACGCTGGCCCATGTGCGGGCAGGCGACCTCAAGATCGTGGCCGGGGAGGGCAAGTGATGGTTTCTGTTCTGAAGGGGCAATCTGCGGGCAAATCCGAGCGCGTTTTGTCGCCCCGCCCTGCAGGCGCATGTGCCTGCCTTCGCGCGCTCGATGCCGACACCGGTTTTCCGGCTCCCGTTGTGGCCGACGCTGCGCGACAGCTGAGACTTCGGACCTCGGTCTACCCAGGCGCTGCGGTTCCCTCATTTAGCACCGCTGGCCGTCACCTCGCACTTGCCGATGTCGCCGCCATGGATGCGGTCGAGGGCAGGGCGGGATTCGAGCGGGCATCAACCGCGAGGTTTGTGTCATGAGCGTGCCCGCAGCCGTCGATACGCTTTCACCCTTGCGGCCGATTTCGGTCACAGCCCCGCTTGCCGATCCGGTGGTGCGGGGCGAACGCCCCCATCTGGGCTGGGTGGAGATTGACAAGCTCCGGATCGACGACCGCTACCAGCGGCCGCTGGCGCGGCACAACTGGGAAGCCATCGCCCGCATTGCCCGGTCGTTCGACTGGAGCCTGTTCACGGTGGTCGACATCGCGCCCGCGGGCGGCGGATTGTTCGCCATCATTGACGGGCAGCACCGGGTGCATGCTGCCGCCCTTGCGGGCATCGACAAGGTGCCTGTGCGCATCGTGGCGGAGCCTCTGGCCGGCCAGGCCCGCGCCTTCATGGGCATCAATGGCAATGTGACCGCCATCACTCCGTTTCATGTGTTGCGCGCCAGCCTTGCCGCAGGTGAGCCCTGGGCGGTGGCAGCCGACCGGGCGATCACCCGCGCCGGGTGCCGGCTGATGACGCGCAACGGCACGGCCAAGGAAAAGAAGCCCGGAGAAGTCTACGCCACGCAATGGGTGCGCGGGCTTGTTGACCGGGAGGGCGAAGTCTCCCGCTCGGCCTGCGAGACCCTCGAAGTGGCGCTCGCCAGCCTGAAGCAGAGCTCCGCAGGGGCGGCCAATCCTGCCGCCTGGGCGCACACCGTGCTGCGCGCCTGGTATCTGGCGGTCGAGGGGCTCGACGAATGGATCAACCATCCGGCAGCCGTGCCCGCGCTGACGGCATTTCTTGATCGTGAGCAGCTGCTCGGCCTGTTGGCGGGAGCGGAAGAGCGCTGGCGCAGGGCCAAGCGGGCGGGCGCGCCCAGCGCACCGGTGTTCCGGTTGCTGGCGGGTGAAATCCAGTCGCGGCTCGATGCCGCTTTTCCCTCCAGGGCAGCGTTTGTCGCTGCGGGCGAGGGGCGATGATCGACGAGGAAAAGCCCACAGGCCTTCATTGCCCCGGTTGCGGAAAGCGCATGTTCAAGACCGTTGACAGCCGGCCGGCCCATGGCGGCCAGCGCCGGCGGCGGGTGTGCGTCTCCTGCGGCTTCAAGGTCATCACGCTCGAAACCATCATCCGCACGGCGCAGCCCGGTCCGGGACGCCTCAAGGAAGAGGTGGTGCGATGAGCGCGCTACCTCCTGGTCCGTTCAATGTGATTTACGCCGATCCACCCTGGCGGTTTGAATCCTGGTCGACGGACGGCGAAGGCCGCAGCGCCACCCAGCATTATGACTGCATGAATCTCGACGCCATCGCAGCCCTGCCAGTGTCCGATATCGCGGCAAAGGACGCGGCGCTGTTTCTCTGGGTGATCCAGCCCATGCTGCCCGAAGCGCTGAAGCTGATTGAAGCCTGGGGCTTTACCTACAAAACGGTGGCTTTTGGCTGGGTGAAGATCAAGGGTGAACCTCGACAGCAGTTTCTGTTCGCCGATTCAGGCTCGGTCCGCAAGGGCATGGGCTACCACACGCGCGCCGGCATGGAGCAGTGCTGGTTGGCCACGCGGGGCCGCGGTTACGAGCGGCTGACGAAAGGCGAGGCGCAGGTTCACCTCGAGGGTTTGCGCGAACACTCCCGCAAGCCTGACCACTTCGCAGACGCCATCACCCGGCTGACCGGTGATGTGCCCAGGCTGGAAATGTTCGCCCGCACCACACGGCCACGCTGGAGTGTCTGGGGCAATCAGGTCGACAAGTTCGGGGAGGTGGCGTGATGGGTGAGAGGCTAAGGCGCATCCGCGTTCTGTTGGTTGCCGACAGTGACGAGGTTTGCGCGCTCGGTAAGTCGATAAGTCTTATTGTGGCTACCGATGGTGCGAGCTCTTATGTGAAACTCAACTTCTCCGGAAATGTCCGAGCCATCTTCACCGTCGGGCCAAAGCTCAATTTCAATGGCCATACGAGGCTGTGCGGCGTTCCGGTCAGTCCAGCCAGGTACCGAGCCAAATTTTGTGGGTTGAGGTGGCAGGTCATCCTGCGCGACGCCATCTATGGTAACCCCTCCACATTCCCAATGCTCGTTATGGAGGCCCTTTACAGTGAGCATTTCAACTTGGATGCGCCGGCGGTTGTAATTCGTGATGTGCAAGGTGGCAGCGCGAACGAGGCCCGTCGAAAAACTTACATCGGAAACCTTATTCGGCTCGATACTCATCTCTGGCGCTGCCTCTCCTTTGAAGAAAGCATTTTCTTCAGTCATGAGCCTAAGCTGGCGCCAAAGGATAACAACCGTCACGCCAGCCGCGGCTGCGGCGACCCAACCACTAAGCGCTCCAATCCATTGCCGAGCGCAATTCAACTCATCCGCTTGGCAAAATGCGCCACGAATGAGTGTGTAGTCGATCAGCCAGTTGGCGAGATAACCGGCCAATCCACCAGCAACAAAAATCAATATACTCCAAATGGTCGGCGCAACCTTGTTGGTCATGTTTGTAGTCTGGCATCATTCGCGGGCAATACAACCACAACGCGCTCACTCTCAACAAGTTTTGTGAGGGCTGCAGCATGAGCCCCCGCCTCACGATAATCACCAATCACCCGCGTCGCGCGATCCTCGCCGTGCTCGGTGTCGAGGCGGCGCCGTCCTGGTGCCGGGTGATGACCCGCATCGACGAGGTGCGCTCGCTGCCCTCCGGCGCGAAGGTGATCGGGTCGTGGTTCGAGCCGCGCAAGTTCCGCTCGGCGCTCGAGTGGGCCTTCATCGAGCGGCGGGGGCTGGGCGATCTCGTCGGGTTATCGGCCGAGGATCTCGACAAACTGGCTGAATGGGCCGCGCGGAACCACGCGCAGTCCGGTCTTGATTCAAGCCTCGCAGCCGCCGTGGGCGGCATGGTGATCAGTGAACGGAGGATCTCATGAGCGTGCGACTGATAACCGGCAAGCCCGCGCGCGGCTTTCCATCCCAGGTCAAGCAGCATGCCATCGTGCTGCTTTGGCAGTTTGGCTACACCCATGAACAGATTGCCGCTGCGGTCGATCTGCATGAATCCAATATCGCCCGCGTGTTGGATCTGGTGCGGCGCCACACGGGAGCCTTGCGGCCCGTTGATGCCCACGGCACGGGCCCGGAGTTGGTGCGATGAACGGCTGCGGAAGCTCATGGTTCATTGGGCCGTTTCCGCATATTCCGGCGCGGTTGCCTGCCGGATATTTTGGTGATCCCGCGTCCATTGCGCCGCATTTTGGGAACATGGAGCCGGCCGAACGCAAGGCGGCGGTCAATCTGATGCTGGAAGCAGGCGAGGGGCTGGAAGGCATTGCGAAGGCGCTGGCCATGGATGTGGGCAGCATCGAAGCGATCCGGGACATGCGCTGCCGGCCGATCTCGCCCCTTGGTGACCCTGATGACACGCGCAGAACGGCCGGTAATGCTCTGTTGAGGCGTCCGGTGCCGAAGTTAGCGGTGGGGCGGGCGCTCGACGAGGCGCTGCTGGCGGTTGATGCGCTGAGGGCGCAAGCCGGCAGTGGCCGAGAGCAGTCGTTCGACATGACGCTCGAGGAGCTTTGCCAGGCCTGTGGCTTCGGGCTTGAAACGGCCCGGCGGCGATTTCGCGAGCTCGAAAGCCGCAAATGGGTGCGCCGCAAGCTGCGGCCTGGATTGCCGCCTCTGGTTATGATCGCCCTTGCTGGCAGGTGCCGCCTGGATGCGCTGGCCGAGGCTGGGTGGAGGGGCAAGCCATGATGGCCAGGATCACCCCCGCGCAGCGCCCGCTCTACATCATCGCACCCTCTCTCTGGCACTGTCACCAGGCGGCAATCGCGCACGGCTTGCGGCCGGACAGGCTGGAGAATGTGCGCTGCATCACCTCGGCCTATCAGCTGCGCGGCACACGCCCCGGCACCCCCTTCATCACCCACGGCCGGGCAACATGGGTGCGCTCCGAGCCGGGTGTCTACGATCTTGACCAGGCCATCGACGCGCTTGTGCGCATTGGCCGCCTGCGCGTGGCCGGGCCCGATGATCTGGCGGCGGTGAGGGGCGAGAGCGCGGAGGCTGCGGAATGAGCGTCTCCTTGCGTGTTCTCGTCGGTTGCGAATTCACCGGAACGGTGCGGGATACCTTTCTCAGGCGCGGGCATGATGCCTGGTCCTGCGATCTGCTGCCGGATGAGCGGCGTTCGAATCGTCATATCCAGGGCGATGTGCGTCAGATTCTCGGCGATGGCTGGGATCTGCTCATCGTGGCGCACCCGCCGTGCACGCGGCTCTGCCGCTCCGGTCGGCGCTGGCTGTCCGGGCCGGGAGATATGACGCCGCCGAAGCAACTACCGATCGGAAGGACGTGGCAGAGCATGAAGGACGAGTTCGAGGCAGGGCTTGACCTGTTCATTGCCTGCTGGCGCGCGCCGATCGACCGCGTGGCGATCGAGAACCCGGAAATGCACGATCTTGCGCGCGCACGCATGCCAGCCGACGTGCCGAAGCCGCTGGTGGTACAGCCTTTCTGGTTCGGCCATCCCGAATACAAGGCGACCGGCTGGTACCTGCGCGGGCTGCCGGCGCTTGAGGAAACCGAGCGGCTGGCTGAGCCGGAGCCGGGCAGCGCCGAATGGAAGGCATGGAATCGCGTCTGGCGCATGGCGCCCGGCAAGAACCGGGGCCACGAGCGAAGCCGCTTCTTTCCGAAGATGGCCGATGCAATGGCTGACCAATGGGGCGGCTACGCGCTTGCCACGTTCCAGGAGGCAGCTGAATGAGCGAGATCCTCGAGTTCTTCGTCACCCGCGCCCGCGAGGTGAACATTGCGGAGGCAGCGCCCCGCCTCGGGCTTGTGCTCAAGGGCCGGGCAGCCGAGCAGGCGATGCCGTGCCCGCGCTGCGGCGGCAAGGACCGCTTTGCGCTCAACACCGCCAAGAACAAGTGGAACTGCCGGGGCGGCGCCATCGGCGGCAATGATGCGATCGGCATGGCCGCGCATCTGCATGGACTTGAATTGAGCCGCCGCGGGGAGTTCCTCGAAGCCTGTGGCGCGGTGCTGGGCGAGCCGGTGCCCGACGGAGCCGAGCAGCTGAGTGATGAACGACGCGCCGAAATTGCGGCCGAGGCCGCGGCGCTGAAGGCCCGGGCCGAAGCCGAGGCGGCGGAGCGGGAGAAGCAAGCGGGCGATTTTCGTGACAGGGAAGTGGCCAAATGCCGGGGCATCTACGAGGCGGCCGAGGTGGGTCTCGGTGGCACCGACGCGGCGCGGTATCTACGCGCCCGGGCGGGCCTGACGTCGCAGGCCGGCTCCCTGTTGGTCGCGCCCCGGTTTGCCGCCAGGCTCACTTATTGGCACGGCAGGACCGAGCGCGGCGATCCGCGCGACATCTGGTGCGGGCCGGCCATGGTGCTGCCCTTCATCGATGCCGCGGGCGAGATCATCGGCATTCACCAGACATGGATTGATCTGGGTGAAGCCCCGAAGTTCCGACCCAAACTGGTCTGTCCCGATACCGGCGAGGCGCTGCCCACCAAGAAGATGCGCGGCTCCAAGAAAGGCGGCTTGCTGCCGATCGCGGGAGAAATGGCTGTTACCCGCTGGGTGGTGGGCGAGGGGATCGAGAACGTCGCCGCCTGGTTCGCGGCCGAACTGGATGATGACAAGGCGACGGCGCTTTCGACCTTCTATGCCGCAGCCGGCGACATCGGCAACCTGGCGGGCGCTGCTGCCCGCACCGGGCGCTTCGCCCATCCGACCGACACGAAGGTCAATGCGAACGGCGTGTCGCGGCCGGTGATGATGCCGAGCCCGGAGCCGGACCCGGAGAGGCTGGATGAGGGCTTCCCGCTTGGACCCCATGTGCGTGAGCTTCTGTTTCTCGGTGACGGCGATTCCGAACCGGTCTGGACCGCCGCCCACATGGCCCGGGCCGAGGCCCGCGCCGGGCTGATCGCGCCGGGTGTCGAGGTTGGCACCGTCTGGCCGCCACGTGGGCGCGACTGGGCCGAAATCATCGTCAATGCGCGGGGTGAGGCAGCGTGAACAAGCACATCAAGATCCCACAATCCGTGCAGGCGCAGCTTGATGCGATGGGGCATGAGCCTGTCGCCACCAGTAACCAATCCCCCGAACCCCCTTTTGACGATCGTGGTGGTGGTGAAACTGGTGACATACGCAAACCAGGTGACGCCGAGAGACGGAAGGCAGGATTCTTGGGCTCGACTGCCACCCCCAGTCTGGCGCAGATCGTCGCAGACTGTGCCAAGCTCGACCACTCGGACACGGACAACGCCGTTCGGTTGCGATCGCATTTCGGCTCGGATCTGCTGGTGGTGATGCAATCCAAGGCAAAGAGCCCGTTTTATGCGGTCTGGACCGGAACGCACTGGGACACGGACAATGGCGGACCGAGAGCGCTGGCGCTGGCGCAGCAACTCGGTGACCTGATCCGGCTTGAATGCGAACACATTCACCCGACGCCGCAAGAGCAGGTGGCTCTCGATGCGGGAGCTCAATTTCTTG
This sequence comes from Hoeflea sp., assembly GCA_020637795.1. GTDB lineage: Bacteria > Pseudomonadota > Alphaproteobacteria > Rhizobiales > Rhizobiaceae > Hoeflea. The sequence continues at coordinate 49,209 of JACKJT010000002.1, forward strand.
AACGTCCCGATGACGAGCTGGGAAAGGCCGAGGTGAAGGCCAAGAAGCTGGCGGAAGACGCAAGCAAATCCTGGCAGAAACGGGTGGGCCGTCGCGCCGACCATGCGGTGAGTTCAAAGAACATGGCGCGGCTGACCTCGATGCTCGCCTGCCTGGCGCCCCACATCATGCGCAGCCCGGACGATTTCAACGCCGATCTCTATTCCTTTGCCACGCTCAATCACACGATCCGGTTCGATCGCGAGATGGTCATTGTGCCGGCGCAGTCGGACGCGCAGGAAGATGAGGAGATGGTGCGTGCGCATGTCGACGTGCGGCAGGGGCATCGCCGCGAAGATCTGATCACCCAGCTGGTGCCGGTGGATTATGATCCCGACGCCACATGCCCGCGCTGGATCGCCTTTCTCACGCGGATGCTGCCTGACCCGGAAGTGCGCAAGCTGGTGCAGATCGCTTTCGCGCTCGGCTTGGTCGGGGTGACCGTGCAGAAGCTGTTCTTCCACTACGGCTCTGGCGCCAATGGAAAGTCTGTCGCCATGGAGGTGATCTGCCGTCTGCTTGGCTCGGCCTCGGTGACCTTGCCCGCCACTTCTTTCATCGGCGAGAGCAACACCGGGGGCTCGGCCTCACCAGATATCGCCCGACTCTACGGACGGCGCTTTCTGCGCGTCAAGGAATTGCCGCAGGGCGAGGACCTGAAGGAGAACCTTGTGAAAGAGGTGACTGGCGGTGAGGCGATCACCGCGCGCGACCTGCACCAGGGCTATTTCGACTTCGATCCGAAGTTCACGTCGCATATGAGCGGCAATGGCTATCCGAGGATCACCGGCATGGACAACGGCATCTGGCGGCGCATGTGCGTGATCCATTGGCCGGTTCAGCTCAGTCCCGAGGAGCAGCGTGATTTTGACGACGTGATGGCGGAGTTCGAGCCGGAGTTCCCCGGCATCCTCAACTGGCTGATAGAGGGCATGCGGGTGTTCCTGGAGGAGGGGCTGGTGATCCCCGATGCGGTTGCCCGCGCCACGCAGGACTACCGCGACGAAATGGACCCGACCGCAGCGTTCTGCGCTGCCTGTGTGCGGCCTTCGCCGGGGGCGAAAATCGCTGCCAAGGAATTCTATCACGCCTATGTCAACTACACGGTCGACCAGGGCGGCAAGCCGATCTCGTTGACCCGGTTTGGCAGCATCATGAAACGAAAATACGAGCGCGAGGAAGGGCGAACCAACTTCTATCTCGACATCATGCTTGTGGATGTGCCTCAGCAATCGGGCGGTGCAAGTGGCTCGCCGCCTTCGCACTGGGACGATATCCCACCTATTTAAGCCGTTTTCTGCACCACTTGCACCAGTTGCGCACCAGTCTGCGATAGTTGCTCAAGGGGGTTTGGGGGAATGAAATCAATGGTTTGCACCAGTCTGCACCACTTATCGCGCCCCTATACGTATGAGAAAAAACTGCGAAAGAAAAAAACTCCATACGTATAGACCCTCAAAAACTGGTGCAAGTGGTGCAAACTATTGAAATATATATAGAAAAACTATCGCTATAAGTATCGCAAAGTGGTGCAAAGTGGTGCAACTGACAAAACAGGACAAAATGCCATGAAACAGATTGCCATCATCCAGTTGCTCGAATGGGCGTACCGGCATGAGCTGCCAAAAGCGGAACGGCCGGGCGGCGGGCTTGGCGCTTCCACGTCTTCATCATGGGGCATGGTCTATGAGCTCGGCATTCTCGGCACGGTCATCGATGCGTCGATCAACGGCTATGGCGTCGTGCCGGCCTACATGGATGAGGGCGATCCGCACCCGGATGCGCTTCTGGTCGGTAAAGCGGTGGCGGGCCTTGCCGATGCGCGGATCACGATCGGCGATGACTGGTCGCCGTTCCCTGAGTGGTCCGATGCCGATGGGCTGGTGGCAGCATGTGTCGCTCGGGCGCGTCCGCGGCTCGCCGCTATGACCGGACAGGAAATCCAAGCGATGATGATCGCCAGGGCGGTGCTGGGCCGCAAGCCGGACTGGCGCGGTGAGGAGCCGGGACGGGCGATGGTGATGCGAAGTGGCAAGCCGGCATGGTTCATGAAACAGCCCGGGCAGGATGCTTATGGAAATCCGATAGAGCGCGAAGTGGAGGGCTTGCACCCGCGCAGCAGGCGGCCACGTCCGGGCGCTTATCGCAAATACCAGCTGACCGGGGATGTCGCGGGGCTGACGATTGACCGGTTTCGACGCACCGTCTGGGCGCTGGCCGTGCGCCATGTGGCGCAAGAGGTTGCGGGACGGCTTTCAAATCATCAACTGACCGCCGAGGTTCCTACGGTAGCACCATGGGCGGCTGCATCGGGTCTGGTGATGCGGGGAGACCCCTCTCACGCCGTGTCGCTTTTTGTTTGACAAGCAGCGAAAAGTTGACAATGGTCATCTCACCCTGAAAAGGAAAAGTTCAACCCGCCTCGGCCCCCACGCCGCCGGCGGGTTTTTTAATGGTGGAGGCTTCATGTCGCTCCAGATCAGATGGCAGGATGTCGAAAGCCTGCAGCGCTTCGATAATGCGCTCAAGGCGCTCGGCTCGAAGAAGATGCGCCAGGCCGCAAACCGGGCAGTCAACCGAGCGGGCGACATGGCGCGGACACAGGTTCGCCAGAAGCTCACGCGCCAAACGGGATTGAAGCGTCCGACAATCGTCAAGGCCGTGAAGGTTTCGCGGTCGAGCCCGCAAACGCTGGTGTATCGAATGTCAGCGCACGGCGGTGATATCTCGCTTCGATATTTTGGCGCTCGCGAGACCAGAGCCGGTGTCAGCGCCGCGCCATTCGGCAACCGCAAGATCTTCGCCTCGACCTTCATCAAGGCGGGCTGGTGGCCTAACCGCGTAGCCAAACCCAACTGGAACGGACAGGTGTTTCTGCGGACCGGGACGAAGACCGAAACGGGAATGGACAGGTTCGAGAAACAGAAGTCCGGCGTCATCATCCCCAACGAGATGGTGCAGGGTGAGACACGCGATGCATTCCGCTCAACGGTCGCCCGCGTCCTGCCCCAGCGCCTCGACCACGAGATCAACCGCCTGACCAAAGGCGTCGTCAGCTGACCAACCCGGCCTGGCGCCCCACCCCCCGGGGTTAGGGACCGTTTCAGCGCCCCCACCTCATGCGGGCGGGAAAGCTCCCGGAAAACGGCCAGTCAGGCTGTCCGGAAAGTTGGGTTGTCAGGGTTGTTAGGCTGTGGTGGCGGGGTTGTCAGATTGAACAAAGGGAATTGGTGCAGGCGTCATGGATCAGATCATGGTTGCGCCTGCCCATGTTGCCGAGCGTGACGGCGTAACCAAGCAGGCGGTCACCAAACTGGTGCGCGACCTGGCGGAGAAATCGGGCCTGCCAGTTGAACGCGACGGGCGCGGGCGCATTGTCCGTTTTAGCCTGGCGCATTTCGATCACCTGCGCGAGCGGTTCGCATCGTCGGAGAAAGTCTCCGCGGCTCGTGCATCGTCGCCATCCTCCGCCGGTTCAAAGCCGCAGAGCGGGCCGGCCGAGAACTCGCGCGACGAAGCGCTGCGCCAGGAGGCCTGGCTCAAGGTCGGCCGGGAGCGGCTGCGCCAGCAGGAAGTTGCGGGCAATCTGGTGCGCGCCGACATGCTGGCGGAAGCGCTTGTCCGGGCTGGTCGCGAGATCCAGAGCACCGTCGCAAGGCTGCCGAACTCGGCTGACGATCTTGCACTCGCGGTCTCGAAGGAAGGGGCTCACGGGTTGCGAGTCGCGTTGCGGGAAAAGGCATTTGAGGTGAACACGAAGATCGCCGAGCTCCTGGCCAATCTCGCGGTCCAGGCGCGAGAGCATGATCCGGCGATCGAGGAGACCGAGGCGTGACCGTCCACGTCATTCGTCACCCTGGCGCCGAGCGGTTGACATTCGCCACACTTGCCGAGGCTATCCGGCCGACGCGGCCGGAGACGTTTCGGAAATGGCTGGGCAAAAACATCATCCTGGTGGATGGTCCGCTCAAGGGTGAGCTGTGGTCGGCGGCCGATGCGCCATATCTGCTTGAGATTGCCGATTGTCTGTCGATCGAGCATCCGTGCAATCATGTGACGGTTCGAAAGGCGCAGCAGACCGGGGTGTCGATCCTGGGGCTCGCGTGGTCGCTCTATCTGGCGGAAGTGTCGCCGGACAACATCCTGTTCGCGGTGCCAGGCATCGACGCGCTGCAGGACATGAATTCGGGCAAGCTGCAGCCGCTCATAGACGAGTGGCAGAAGCACACCGGCAAGAATGTCATCTATCCGTCCACCAGCCGGTCGGGCGTCGGATCCACGACCTATGAGAAGAAGTTTGCCGGCGGCGCCATCTATCTGGGCAATGCCAACACGGTGATGGACCTGTCCTCGAAGACCTGCCGGTTCGGGGTCAAGGACGAGGTCAGCAAGTGGAAGGAACTGCCGAACGGCGCTGATCCGGAAACGCTCTACTTCGGACGCTTCACAGCGTTCCGGCGGACCAAGTCCTACAAGATCTTCGCGCTTTCCACGCCGGAGATCGACACGGGAGAGAAAGATGGGGACGGGCCGGGGCATTGCCGGATTGACCGGGATTTCCAGCGGTCTGATCAACGGTTCTGGAACATCCGCTGTCCGGAGTGCGGGTTCGAGCAGGTCCAGTTCTTCGAGAACCTGATTGTCGACAAGGAGCATCCACACCGGTCGCGATATCTGTGCGAGAACTGCACGCATGAGATCTCGGAGACCGAGCGCGTCGTTGCAGTCCGGGCCGGTCGCTACATTGCCACGGCTCCGGGCCCGGACCGGGAGCCGGGGTTTCATGTCGACGCCTTCATCAGCCTGATGATGAGCTACGAGGCGATTGCGGAGGATTATCTGGAGTCGCTCGGCAAGGGGGAGGCGGGGGCGAAGGACTTCTCGAACCTCTACAAGGCTCTGCCTTACGCGATGCGTGGCAACGCGCCCGATCATCAGCGGTTGATGGAGCGGCGCGAGGACTATCAGCAGCGGGTTATCCCTGCAGAAGGTCTGCTCTTCGTGGGTGCTGCGGATGTGCAACATAAGGGCATCTATGCCGAACTGGTTGCATTTGCAGAGGACCGGCAGTCCTGGACAGTCGACTACGCCCATTTCGAAGGGGCCACGGACAATCCGCAGGATGGTGCGTGGCTCGACCTCGATGCTTACTGGCGTCGGCCGGTGCTCGATGCCTGGGGGCGGGAGCGGTTTATCGATGCCTTCGCCGTGGATGCTGGCGACGGCGGCCGCACCAACCAGGTGATGGAGTGGTGCCGCCGGCGGCCGAACACATACGCGATCAAGGGGCAGCCGGGACGCGGAGTGCCGGCCATCGGTGTGCCATCGAACAAGTCGGTGACCAAGCGTGGAAAGCGCAAGAAGTTTGGCTCGGCGCGGGTGTGGGCCGTTGGGACGTGGTCGCTCAAGAGCGAGTTCTACGCCAACCTGCACAAGACCGGGCAGGCGGCCGGCGAGATGTTCGATCCGCCGGGTTACTGCCACTTCGCCAAATGGCAAGGCGAGGAATACTTCAAGCAGATCACTGCGGAGTATTTTGAGCAGAAGATGAAGAACGGCCGCTACCATGAGGAATGGAAGCGGATCCGCAGCGACAACCACCTGCTCGATTGCCGCGTCTATGCGATGGCGATGGCCGAGCATTTGGGGCTGACCAGGATGACCAAGGCGGAATGGGAAGCGCTGCGCTCGCGGTTGCTGCCTTCGCCTGACACCGATCTGCTGTCGCCCCAGGCACATTCGGTGCAAACGGCCCCAAGCGCGCCGGCTGATGAACAGAAATCGCAGACGAGTGCCAGCGCACAGGCGACTGACCGGTCGCGTATTGACAAGTGGAAAAAGCGGACATGACAGCGAAGCCTAGGATGAGGGTGAAAGCCGGGCGCGGCGTGAGCTCCGCACCTGCGGCCCCTGTCGGCGCCCCGTCGGCGCCAAAGGTGCGGGCCGGCTACATGCGCGACACCCAGTCGGGTGTTCTGGCATCACGGCCGTCATCGCTGCGCGAACACCGGGACGAGGTGCGGCGGGTGTGGACCAGGGCCGCGGGCCTCGCCATGGATCTGTTGCAGAATTCAGGCAAGTTGCGCGGAGCGGCGGATCAGATCCTTGTCGATGCTGTCGGCAACGAGCTGCAGCTCAACCCGAAGCCGGATCTGTCGCGGTTCGGCTACACGCGCGAAGAGGCGATTGCCTGGGTGCGCGAGATCAAGGCCGAGTGGAAAGTCTACGCCTGGAACCCGCTGGAATGCGATTTCCGGGCGAAGTGGACGATCCCGCAGCAGACCGATATCGGCATGCGGCACTGGCTCGCTTTCGGCGAAAGTGTTGGGGTTTGCCAGTTCATGCCGGCATCGCAGCGGCTGCCAGGTACACGGACCGGCACGAAAATGCTGCTCCTTTCGCCGCAGCAGCTGGTGCAGGACACGAGCGAGGTCGAGGGGCTTTATCAGGGCGTCATTCATGATGCCTATGGCCGTCCGATCGCCTACCGCTTCGAGGAGCGGCGAGACGGGTGGAAACAGAAGATCGACTATGCGGCGCGCGATGCCGAGGGTCGGCAGATTGTTATGCATGCGTTCGATCCGTTCTCGAGCGATGATGTGCGCGGGCTGTCGCCACTGGCGCCGACTTTCCGCAAGTTCATGATGGCCGAGAACGCAGACGACGCGACGGCGCAGCTGATGTTCCTGCAGACTATCTATTCGGCGATCCTGACCAGCGAGCGTCCGAGTGCGGAGGCCTTTGAAGCGTTTGAGGCGATGGCCAGCGCGGAAGGCGGGCAAGAACTTTCCGCTGAGTTGGTCGGCTACTTCAAGGCCCAGTTCGAACGCGCGGCGGAATCCGAAATCAGGCTCGGACCCGGCGCCGGAATTTCGCAGCTGGCGCCTGGTGAATCGCTCGACTTCAAGAACATCACCGCACCTGGGCCGCGATATTCGGAAGTGACGGGCGCCTTCAACCGGGAGACCGCGAGGGCGCTCGGCGTCAGTTACGGCGGTTATACGCTGGATTACACCGACGCAACATACAGCTCGATCCAGATGGAAAATGCATCGGTCTGGCCGCTGGCGCGCCGCCGGACCGAGCGGATCGCCGCACCGCATTATCTCGTGCCTTATGCGAGCTGGATGGATGAACGGATCGAGACCGGCCTGACCAAGTTCAAGGGTGGCATCGAGGCCTATCGCGCTAACCGCGAGGCAGTGCTGTGGGCGATCTGCAACGGCCCGAGCAAGCCATCGGCCGACGATCTGAAGAAGGCCAAGGCCACAAGCGAACGCATCGCCAACGGCACCGGCGATCTTGAGCGCGAGATCAGCGAGGACGGCGGCGACGCCGAAGAAGTGTTCCAGAGCCGTCTCTACTGGCACAAGCGCCACATCGATGAGGGCATGAAGTCACCTTTCGAGCGCGGGTTGCCAAGCGATGCAGCCAAGGGCGATGAGCCCGCCGACGCGAAGCAAAGCGAAAGCGAGACGGCCTGATGTCCATGATCAAGCTCGGTGGCGTATCAGTCGACACATCTGATCCGTGTGCGCTCTACCAGGGCCTCTATCTGGTCAAGCTCAAACTGATTAGCGGCGAGATGACCGGAGAATACTCGATCCAGTCGCCGGTGACGCGGGAAACAGTCGTGTTCTCACCGGCCAACCTGAATTCGCTCGACGCCGAAATGACCCGTCTGCAGGCGGCATGCGAGCAGGCAACAAGCGGTCGTCGCCCGTCGCGGCGGATGCAGTTGAGATACTGAAGGAATTGTCATGAGCCTACGTTTTGCACAAGTCGCACAGCGGGTGTTCAACACGCCCCTGATGTACGATCCGCGCAAGGCGGAGGCATTCCTGCATGGTCTGGGGAGCCGGATCGCAGGCGATACCGTCGTGATCACAAATCCTGCAGGCGCTGTCGATCACGTAGCCGGTGCAGATGGCCGTCCCCTGGCTGGCAAGCTCGGCGGACGGATTGAGCGAGCCTATACCAGACACAACGTGCTTCCGTTTGCCATGGTCGACAATGTTGCGATCATCGAGGTTGAAGGCACTCTTGTGCACAAGGGTGGCTGGGTCGGCAACAATTCGGGGGAAACGTCCTATCAGGGTCTGCAGGCGCAGATCGCAATGGCGAGGAAGTCGCCGCAGGTCAAAGGTGTCGTGTTCGAGTGTGACAGCTATGGTGGCGAGGTCAGCGGAGCTTTCGAAACAGCTGCTGCGATTTCACAGCTGTCTCGCGAGAAACCTACGATCTCGATCCTGACCGACTTCGCCTATTCCGCCGGTTATCTGCTGGGAGCGCAGAGCCGTCAGCTCGTCATGCCGCGTTTCGGTGGAGCGGGATCCATCGGCGTGATCATGATCCATGCCGACTATTCACAGGCGCTCGAGCAGGAGGGCATCCGGCTCACCATCATCCGCTCCGGCGAGAAGAAAGCCGACGGCAACCCCTATGAGCCACTGGGCGCCGAGATCGCTCAGAAATGGCAAGCCCAGGCTGATGCCATGCGCGTTGAATTTGCCGGGGCCGTTGCCAGGGGCAGGGGCAACCGCATCACCAAGGCCAAGGCTCTTGCGACCGAGGCGCGCGTCTATGACGCTGGCGAGGCGGTCGCGATGGGTCTTGCCGATGCGGTCGGTGATCCGCTGGAGGCGTTCGACGCTTTCGTCAGTGAAGTGAACCGGGGATAACCCAGGAGAAAATCATGACCAGTCTTCTTGCCAGCATTCGGGCCGCCGTGCGTCCCGGAGCGGTAAACCCATGCCTCGACGATGTCGATGGCGATACCGAGGCAACCGCCGGCGCAGCCGATACGGAGCCGCCCATCCTTAAACCAACCCCCGGAGGTGACATGTCTGAGAACCAGACTGTGGCCGGCGCAGAGCAACCTGACGCCGCAACCAACGCCGCCGTCGTAGCCGCCGCTTCCGGTGGTGCAGACGGCTTCAAGCAGGCCATGGACCGCATGAATGCGATCCTTGGCCACGACAGCATCAAGGGCGACGCCAAGCGCATGTCGGCAGCCGTCGAGCTGGCAAACGCTTCGCCGGACATGGCTGCTGACGCTGTCATCAAGTTCGTTTCGGCGAATGTGTCCGCAACCGCAACCGCAGCAGAAGCTGACAAGGGGCAGGACAAACCGGCTTCGTCGCCCGCTGCTTACGAGCAGCAGAGAATGGCGGCCGCCGGTCTCGCGATGCCTGGTAGCAAACCAGCCGCTGCCACTGGCCCGAAAATCAACCGTGACGCCATCTTCGCGGCGCGTCGAACGACCCAGAAGGGAGCATGACCATGCCCACCAGTTTCACCGAAACGCCGCGGGATCTCGCATTCATCCTGTCGGAAGGTAACCGCACCCGCTCGCGCGATGTTCTCACCATCCTGTCCGGCGCCGGCAAGCTCGCCGCCGGAACCGTGCTCGGCAAGCTCACAACCGGCGGCAAGTATGTTGCCTCGCCCAATGCCGAGACGGTGGACATCGAAGGTGCGGAAACCGCAACAGCGATCCTCTGCTACGAGGTCGACGCCACCAGCGCCGATGTTGATGCCGTCTGCATCACCGGCGACGCGGAGGTCAAGGACTCCATGCTGGTGTTTGAGGCAACCGTCAATGATTCAACCAAGCGCGCCGCGAAGCTGACCCAGCTTCGTGCGGTGGGCATCAAGGCACGATAAGGAGAACTTCGATGCCCTCACCAAATGTTCATATTGAAGACGCCTTCAGCCTCGAAAGCCTGACGGCGGCTGTCAACGCCGTGCCCTACCGGCCCGGCCAAGTTTCGGCGACAGGTATTTTCGAGGAAGACAGCGTCACGACGACGATGATCTCGATCGAGCGCCGTAACGGCAAGCTGGGCCTGATCGAGCCATCGGCCCGCGGTGGACCTGGCGAGACAACCGGAGATGAAGATCGCACCAAGGTTCCCGTCAACGTCCCGCATTATCAGCGCGACGACAGCATCCTGGCCGATGAGGTGCAGAACGTGCGCGAATTCGGCGAGGAAAGTTCGCTGGAAACGGTCATCGGTCGGGTCAATCGCAAGGCCCAGCGCCATGCGCAGGACCTGACCATGACGCTGGAGCACCAGCGCGTGGGCGCCCTCAAGGGCATCGTCACATCCAAGTCCGGTGCGGTGCAGGTCAACCTCTACAACGCCTTCGGCATCGCGGTGCCGGATGCGGTTTCGCTCGAACTCGATGTCGAAGCAACGCTTGTAACCAGTCTCTGGCAGGATGTGGTCTATTCGATCGAGGATTCCCTCGACGAGCCCTATTCCGGCATTCATGTGTTCACAGGCCGCGACTTCCACAAGGCGATGTGGTTGCACAAATCGGTGCGTGACACATTCATGTACAATGACGGGGCCTCGGTGCTTCGACAGGACGTGCCGGATAAGTTCACGTTCGGAGGTGCCACCTGGGAGCGCTACAAGACCGGAGCAAAGGCTTCCACCGATCTCGGCGCACCCTACATCGCCGCCAACGAGGCGCGGGTTGCTGTTCTCGGTGTTGCCGATCTCTACATCACCCGGTTCGCCCCGGCTGACTACAACCAGACCGTCAACACCCCGGGCCTGCCGTTCTACAGCCAGGCTTTCGAGAAGCCCAACAACAAGGGCTATGACCTGGAAGTGCAGAGCAACCCGATTTCGATCTGCACCCGTCCCGAAGTGCTGCGCAAGCTGACGCTTACCTGATCCATCTGCCCCTGCGGCAGATGGCAAGAAAGAGGGAGCCGGGTTGATGCCCGGTTCCTTTTTCCAGGCGACCGCCCGTGGCGGTCCCCCGGCAAGAGGAAAGGACCCTACCATGAGCAAGAAAATCAGCATTGCATTCCCGCAGGGTGGCATTGTGCCTGGCTCGGTGCTCGGCAAGAAGGAAGACCAGACATGCGCCGCGATGGAGCCGGTCTCCGTTCCTGAAGCCTATGGCCGGCATCTGATCGAGGACCGCTTTGCCGTCGAAGTCACCGACGCCGGCAAGACAAAGAAGAAGGCGGAGGCCGGATCCGGCAAGGGTGGAAAGACCGGCGACCCCAACCCGCCCCAAGATTCTCCAGAGATCGCAGCGGCCAAGGCATCCATTGACGAGGCCGAGCAGCTTGTGGCCGCTTCTGGAACAGATGCCGCAGCCAAGGCTGAAGCGGAGGCCATGCTCAAAGCGGCCCAGGACAAACTGGCGCAGCTGCAGGCCTGATTATGGATCTCGAAACGGTGCGGGCCGGGCTGCCCTCGATGACGCGGCAAGGCTTTGGCGAGAATGCCAATATCCTGCCTATGCGCGAGGGCAAGATGGCCGGCGCCGGTGCTGACCCGGAGCGAGAGGTGCAAGAGGATGTCCGGGGTCGTTTCGATTTTGCGCCGGAACTTGAGCAGATGGGCGGCGGCCGCTCGTCGGATACCAACCGCGCCAACGTCATCTCGCCGCATGCGAGCGTGAGCTTCGCGCTCGCCGATTTGACCTGGGTTCCCAAACGAGGAGACCAGATCGAGCGGAAGACGGCAGTGCCGGAGAAATACAGGATTGATCGGATCCTGGAGCCTCTTCCCGCTGTCGTGCTTTGCGTGGTTTCGAGGATCTGATGAGCATTGTCCGCCAACTGGTTCAGATTGCGGTGGTTGAAGCGTTGCGCGGCCATACCATTGCGCTGGAAAATGTGTTTGACAGCACCATGGACACGGTGCCGGGTCTTCTGAAGGGCGGAGCTCAGCCCGTGCTGGTGTTCTCGATCGAGGAATCGGTCGAGACGGTGGATGACGCGACGGACGGCTTTCTCGGTCGAGGGGGGGTGTTGACCGGCATGATGCAGTCAGCGGTGGCTTCCGGAAAGCAGATTACCGATGGAGAGGGAACGGTGATCGTCCCCGTCCTTGGGGAAACCGATTCCGCCTATGAGGCCCTGTTGAACATTGTCGACCGTCAGTGGCGGACGGTGCTGCATGATCATGAGAACCCGTGGTCGATGGTGTTTCGTGATCTGGTGGTTTCCATAGGGGCTATCCGTACAGTCCGGGCAACTGACCCGGAAACGGGTACAAAGCATGCCTGCCGGTTTGCCCAGTTCGAGATCGAAACAATGCCGGAACCGCTACCTGGCGATCCAATCGCCGATGCAGTCTCGGCAGGGTTGGCGTTGATGGCAAGTGACGGCGACGCCGCCTATGCTGCACTTGCTGACACATGGCATGAACTGCTGACTTCGGGTTCAGACTTGCAAGATTGGCAGAGGCTGCAATCTGCATTGCTCGCTTCAAACGGCGAACTGCTCGCGGTCGGTCTTGGGCCGATCGAAGAGGATGAAGACGGGGAGACGCCGGACATGACCGCGGGGACTCTTGTGGTCAATGACGGGGACCCGATCGAGGTGACCGAGCCATGAACCTGACTGATGGTCTGGTCTCTATGAGCGCGGACATTGCCATGTTGCGCAGCGCCTTCGGCAATTCGCTCAAGGTCGGACCGATCGAGGAAGTCGATGCGGTCAAGGGATACAGGATCAAGCTCGGCGAGACCAACGGCAAGCCGTTTCTGTCGCCGTGGCAGCCGCATCCGGAAAGCGGAAAGTCCTCGGTACCGCTGAGGAAGGGCGATATCGTCGGCGTTGTCAGCCCGTCCGGCGATATGCGCCAGGGCGTGATGTTCCGGGCCGGTTACTCCGGCCCGCGGCCGCGCCCGAATGATGACATGAACGCAAATGTGTTCGAGGACGCCGGCGTTCGGGTCACCGTGGCGGATGGAGCATTGGTCATAAACGTTGGCGGCGTGACCTTCAGGTTTTCTGGCGACGGTTTTGTCCAGACAGGCGGACGCCAGGAGCACGACGGCAAGAATGTGGGGCACGACCACGGTCATGTGTCGGCGCCACCAGGACCTCCGGGCCCACCCGTTTAACCGATCAGGAGAGATCATGGAAAAGCACACTTATGTGGTGGCCGAGGGCTTCTCGACCATCAACGGCAAAGCCGTGCCGAAGAATCGGGAAATCGAACTCACCGAACCCGAGGCTTTGTTTGACCTCTCGCTCGGCAGGATCGAGCGCAAGGTGAAGGGTTCCGCCAGGGGATCGGGGAAGAAGCCCTTGCTCGAGGCGGATGATCAGAGCGATCTCGTCACGGACAAAGCCGAGGCCTGACCAGATGGCTGGCATCGATCACCGCACCGGACAGGTCATCAGCAGCTATGACAGCGCGTTGCAGGCGGTCGAGGTGATCCTTTCCACGCGGATTGGCAGCCGGGTGATGCGGCGGCAGTTTGGCGGCGGCGTGGCCGAGATTCTTGGACGGGCAGTCACGCCGCCATTGTTCGCGCTGTTCCAGCAGCTGGTGGCGACCGCAATCGACATATGGGAACCGCGCTTCCGGGTGCGCAAGATCACACCGCTCGGCACCGTCGAGCAAATCAGGGCAGGGCAGGTGGGCATGCGGTTCGACGTTGACTACCGCCCGCGCGGGCACCTCGGAGACTTCACAGTCGAGCGTGTGCTCTCGTTCGGCCTCAACTTCCGCGCCGGTGGGCTGAGGGTGGTGGCATGACGACAGTAATCGACCTGACGCGCGTCGCGGCCCCGACAGCTATCGATGCCTTGTCCTATGAAGAGCTCCTGAGCGCGTTCAAGGTGCGGTTCCAAGCCTTCTGGGAAGAGGCCCGACTGGCGGACGCCAGTCTGCCTGCCTATGACGAATCGATGCTGGAAACCTCCCCGCCGATCATCGTCGGGCAGGCGTGGTCTTACCTGCGGCTTCTGGATCGCCAGCGCGTCAACGACGCCCTCAAAGCGTTGCTGGCGCCGCTGTCGACCGGCTCGAATCTCGACAACCTGGTTTCCCGGCAGGGCATCCAGCGGCTGGTGATCACGGCGGCCAGCGGCGACACGCCGGCCGTCATGGAGAGCGATGCGCGGCTGCTCGAGCGGTATCTGTTGTCCTTCAACCGGGCCGCGGCCGGATCTCGCGACGGGTATCTGTTCGCGGCGTTCACGGCCTGGCCGGGTGCTGGCGATATCGAGGTTGTCGGTCGCCGCATTCATGGCCGCCGCGGCGATGTCGACATTGTCGTGGCCGGGCCGGCTGGTGACGCGGCGTCTCTTGAGAACCTGGCGCTTGTCCGCGCTGCAGTGACGGCCGACGACGTGCAGCCGGAGACGACATCTGTGTCAGTCCTCTCTGCGACGCGGGTGACATACACCGTGGACCTCGTGATCGAGGTTCTGAAGGGCCCGGATCCGGAGATCGTCAAGACGGAAGCCGTCGCTCGCATCCGCGCTGCCGCTGATGAGCGGACCTTCATCGGCGGCGAAGTGCCGGCTGCTTTGCTGTCGGGCGCGGCCTATGGCACGTCCGTGATGAAGGTGCGGGACAATGCTCCGGTGGTGATCGTGGCCGATCCGTATTCGATCCCGGTGCTGACGACGATCACAGTAACGGCTGAGGTGCGGACATGAGCGGAATCATCATCACGGGCGTAAGGGTGCGCATTGAAAAAGAGGGCGACGATTCAGCGCAGCAGGTGTGCCTGAGTGTCGATGGGCAGCCCGTTGCGACGGCTTATCTGTTTGAGCAGGGTGGCGGTGAATATCTGGCAGAATTCTCGCCACCCGTTTCCGCCCCCGACACGGATTCCTGCCGCTTTGCTGTCGGTAACGCTGGGAACGCGGTGCGGACATGAGCGCCGTCGGCGACATCCTGCCATCCAATTCGGAGACGTTCGAAAAGGGCCTCGCCGCCGGCGTGTCCGACACGCTGGACGTTCCGTTCGACGCGCTCTTCGATCCGGCTGAAACCCGGCCCGACATGCTGCCCTGGCTCGCCGCGCATGAAAGCGTCGATCTGTGGTTCTCGGATTGGACCGAAGCCCGCAAGCGGGCGATGGTGGCCGATGCCCCGGCGCTGGCCAAGCTGATCGGCACGCGGGCAGCGGCCCAGCGGTTTCTCGACTATGTGGACGCCGAGATCATCCACAAGGTCAGCTACCCGCAGCGGTTCCCCGTTGGCCGGATCGCAGTGAGGCTCACGCCGATCAACCACCCGGAGTTTGTCGCCCGGTTCCTGATCAAGGTGGTGCTGGTCGCTCGCAAGAACGCCATCTGCGTAACGCGCACGGCGGTCGGGCTGGCGCACCTGAAGCCGATCGACACAACACCGCTCAAGCGGACCAAGATCGCGCTGTCGCTCAGCAAGGCAGCGGACACCGAATACAGCGTCAATTTCGCCCACCGTCTGCCGATCACGATGGACGACAAGGACGCACTCGACCTCGACGCCGGCTACGTGCTGGGCAGCTACAAGGACAGGATCAGACTATGAGCAAAATCGTCAAAGTCGGCGACAGCGAGTATCTTGACGTCCAGGACTATTCGCGCCTGGCCACGTACCCGCGTGATGCACTGGACAACGTCGTTGGCGCTGCTGTCGGCTATCCCGCGCACTGGTCGGCATTCACGATCAGCCAGAAATCCGCGCAGTTGATCACTGTCTCGCCTGGGCTCTACCTGGATGGCGAGATTGTCTACGAGCGCGAGGATGAGGAAGACATCAACCTAACGCTTTATTTCCCGCTTGCCGAAAGCGACGAGAAATGGGTGGCAATTATTGCACGCGGCGAAACGGTTGATGTCAATGAAAACCGCGCGTTTGAGACATCCGAAGACCCGGAAGTCAGCTTGCCGGTTTCGGTATCGACGCCGGTTATCGAGGCCCGTAAGATCACTTATGTGATCCAGCAGGGCGTTGGCGCGCCCGCGCCGGCTATCAAGCCGACGATTGCCGAAACCGACGCTTGCTTGGCGTTCGTCCGCGTGACTACCGCCGGCGTGCAGGAAATCGTTCCCGGCGAGAAGTGGCGGGCAAAAACCCTTCACGAGGTGGAAGGCCGCGTCACGTCGCTGGAAATCCAGACCGCCCAGCTTTTCGAGGAAACCGCATCGCTGCGCACCGACCTTGCGTCGGTTGCGGCGCAGATCAAGAACATCCCCGACCCGCGGCTGGTCGAGCAGATCATCCGCGACGTCTCCTGGCACAATCAGGCCCTCAATCTGCCGGACGAGGCGCGCAACTATTTCTTCGACCAGGCGCTCGTCAAGGACTTCTGGGACTTCACCAAGGGCGGCTATTTCCGCATCACCGAAGGAATTCGCTTTCAGTATGTCGCGCAATACGACCAGACCTTGCGGTTGCTCGACTATGACGATCCGAAAATTTCGATCTGGGACGATAAGCTGGTCATGCCGGCTTACGACGAAGTGGCGCGCATCACGTCGGCGGAGGGTACAGGCAAAAAGGACGTTGCCAACGTCGTTCATACCGTCACCATCGCAACCCAGCACACCGTTGCGCACGAGCGCGTGCGGTACGGCGAAACCATCAACGTCTGCGAAAATACCGCCGGGTGGGGCGTGCTTGGCAACGTCCGTTATGGCGAAACCTTTCAGGCCAACGGCGAAACGTGGCAGAGCCTCGGCCAGGACGGCAGCGCCTGGAACCAGACAGCGACCGCACAGAACGGCCATGCCGGGTACAACGTGGCGCGTGTTTCCTACGAAACCTATTATTCGACCTACACGACCTACCACACCGAAGAATACGGCCTGTCTGGCGCGATCCACGGGCAGACCTTCCTGTCCTCGCAGGTGATGGTTGTCACGTCGATTGATCTGAACTTCACGAAGGTTGGCGACACGGGCGACGTGACGCTTTCGTTGTGCAAGATCACGCCGTCTGGCACTCCGGACTTCAAATCGGTTCTGGCGCATGTCACCAAGCCGGTCGCTTCGCTTGCAGTCGGCTGGAACAAGTTCTCGTTCCGGCCAACGCTGCTTGACCAGGGTGAACGGTACGGCTGGTTTATCTCTACAACCGGCAACCACCAGCTCATGACCAACAGCGGCAACGCCTACACTGGCGGCTCGCTGTTCATCTGCTCGGATGGCATCTGGGCGCAGGGGTCGACCACTGAGGACTTCACCTTCCGCGTCAACGCCGCGAAGTTCCGCACCAACCGAGTCGTCATGCAGTTTGAAAGCCTGTCTCTGACTGGCGGCATGACCGAGATCGAAATGATCTACAAGAAGTGGACGCCGGCGGCGACACGGCTTGTTTGGGAGGTCAAGGCCCAGGGCGACGACGAATGGGTGGTGATGGATGACCGGGAGGATAACCCGCTCGCCAACCTGCCGCCGCTGGTGCAGTTGAGGTTGACCATGATCGGTACGCCGGACGTGGCGCCGATGATCTATCTCGACACCTACGCACGGGCAGTGTCGGGCCGCATGCGGCTTGATATGGTGGCAATCAGCCAACTTCAGACTTTCGGCTTCGGGACGGACGCGGCGCAGGTCGTTGTCAACATGGATGCGTACTCGGCGGCCGCTCACACCTGCACGCCGAAGCTGATGCTGGCTGATGACACGATCGTCACGGCTGACACGATTGTCGCAACCATCGACCCGATGAAGCCGAGCCGCACCAAGTTCGTCGCCAACTTCACGCTTCCGGCCGACACGCCGTCGGCGCGCGTGCGGCTGGAAGCAACCACAAACTCGGTCATCAACGTGCCATTTGGGCAGGATGTCCAGTTGAACGCATTCTGAGGATAGCGCCATGGCCAAAGCACCTACAAAGCCCGAACTTTATGACGAGGACGCGGAATACACGCTCCGCGTGGCGTGGCCCGTGCGCGTTGGGCCATTCAAGTATCTGCCGCGCGATGAGATCACGGCCAAGGGGCGGGTGATCAACCGCATTATCGAGCAGGAGGGTGCCGATGCCATCCGAAACGCCGACAAGCGCTAACGGCTACCAGTGGCCGCCCGCTCCTGCGCGGTCCATTATGGACCGGCTCGCGTGGAACATATTCGGCGCTGACCTGCATGCGCGGTTGCTGGCGCTTGAGGACATCAACGACGGCATCGAGGCTCTGCAGGCCGAACTGCAGACGTTCGGCGTCGAGCGGCTGAATGACGCGATCAACCCGCTGATTGCCAGCACCCAGGCAACTCTTGATCAGCTTATCATCGACATGAACGCGGCAATCGCCGCGCTCAATGCAGACCTTGCTGCCGCGCAGGACTCGATCGACCTTCTGCTCGCTGGCGGCGTCCCGGCTGCGAACATCGCGGAAAGCGCGACCCGTGTGTTTGTCACGCCTGAGCAGAAGGCCGACATTGATCAGCTTCGAACCGACCTGACCGCAGCCAATGCGGCCTTCGCGGCGTTCAAGGCTGGCGCGCTCGCGGTGGTCAACGACAATGCCACTGCGGTTGCTGGTGATGAACTCTACGTCACCACCACGGGCGGCGTCCGCACGATCACGCTCCCGGCTGAGCCAGCAATCGGACACAAAGTCACCCTTTGGCGAGACGGTGCAAACCTCGTCACGGTTGACCGGAATGGCGAGACAATCGCCGATCTCGCCGAAGACATGAACATCGACACAGACAAGACCAAGGCCACGCTGAAGTTTGACGGCAGCACATGGCGCGTGACCGGGGAGTATTTCGCATGAGCAACTTGAGCAAACTGCTTGGTGGCGGCGGCTCGCAAGGCCCCGGCGACATCATCCCGTCTTTCGGGGAAGATGCGGCGATGCTGGACCGTGGTTTTCTGCCTTGCCGTGGCGGCGCGGTTCTGCAAGCCGACTACCCGGATTTGTTTGCGGGCGTCGGCTATCGCGAAAACAAACTTGTGCTGACCCCCGGCGTGACGCGCACGGCTACAGTCGATGCCGGGTATTACAGCCCCTGCGTGGCCTACCCCGTCATAACGGGCAGTCTGAACATTCTGGCTATGATGTCGGCGTCTACCACCTATCAGTGGCAGAGCTACATCAGCATTGATACCGGAGCTTCTGTCGGCTCGGACACGTCGCAGGCCCCCAGCGATGATTTGAGGGGCTTTCGGGCGATTGGAGACACACTCTACTGCGGGGCCTATAACGGTCGCGCCATGAAGCGCACCGGGGCCACGCTTGCCACGGACGTGTTGTTCCCCTCGACGCAATTTCCCGGCCACAGTACGACCACCTCAGTTCTCGATTTTTGGGAGATTGGCGGGTATCTGGTCGTTGGTACAGAACTTGGGATCGTTCGTTGCGCGCTTGCGGACGACATAACCAATGTCGCCAACTGGACCCATGTCCATTCAAGAAGTATGACGTCGCAAGCATTGGTCAACGGCGGCGTCAACACTTCAAACTTCACCTATGACGCCGATACCGGGAGGCTGTTTTTTCGATCCTACGGAAGCACATACACGCTGTATTCCGACGACGACGGTGCAACGTGGTCAGAGGTGAACGTCCCCACGTCTCAATACTCCACCAAAGTCGTTAAGTGGAATGGCGCTCATTGGATTTTTCCGGGCGGCACCCCTGTCGCGACTACTACGCCCACAGAGCAACAGACTTCTGTGTGGAAATCGACAGACGGCGGTGCGACTTGGTCTTTGACCCAGATGAGGGCGAAAGGCACCATGCAGAAAATGCAGCCGTTTGTGGCCGGTGACGTACTGTATATGGGGTGGAACACCACAAGTTCGCGCTTTCTGATTTACGGCTACCGGAATGAATATGAGGGCATAAAAGAGCCTTCAGACGATGCGACCACCGCGCCGATTTTCCTTGCTTGGGATAGCGATACAGGACCGGCACATTGGATTAATACATCGTTCCACGAAATCACGGGGGAAGTGTTTCCTGTAGGCGCGAACTACGCGCAGACCGATAACGCCAGTCCGGTCATTCAGACCGTGTCGTTCGGGTACGACTACGACACAGAGTTCGCGTTGCCGGACCTGACCGATCAGCCGACGCCTTACTTCATCAAGACATAGGGGCTGAAGATGCTTATCCACAGCGTAAACGAACAGGGATACTGGACCGGCAAGTCGCAGCAAATCCCCGACAAAACACCCGTCCCGAAAGGCTGGGTACGTTGGCCCTTGCCGGAAACCATACCGGACGGCAGCTTTGCCAAGCTGGATCGCAAGAACGTCTTTCGGGTGACGGACATCCCCCCGGCAGATCCCGGCCCAGCGCCAACCACCTACAAGGTCATCACGCCTACCCGATATCTGGCAATGGTCAGAGCGGCGGCGCAGATGACCAACGCGGAGTTTGCGGCCTACGAGACAACTACCGAGCCGGACATCGTCACGACGCGGGCTATGCTTGCCTCCGTCTCCGGCATGATCGACATCAACATTCCGGACAACATGGCGCTGGTCATGGAAGGGCTGGGCTACATGGCCTCCCACGGCCACACCGGGCAGATCGCCCCGGCAGACTTCCCTGCCACGATCCTCGCGGCCTGGGCGACGCTCTAGGCCAAACAAACACTGAATTCTGATCAACCCGCTTCGGCGGGTTTTTTATTGCCTGAACCGGCCAGTGGCGCGGCTTATCAAATGAATGGAGACTGACATGAGTGCACCTCAATTCGGGATGCAGTTCTCGCGCCCGGCTGATGAGCCGGTTCCCGTCCTCGGCGCGGATTTTTCCAAGTTCCTCTGCATCGAGACATCGGCCGATGCATCCGCCCTCGAAATCCCCGAAGATACACCCGTGCGCGGGTCTTCGTCGGATCCGGACTTTGTTGCAGCCCTTGGCACCGGCCTGCTGGCCGACCAGGTCAGGGGCATCAACGACCAGCTGACCGGGCTCAATTCCGGCGCGGATGTGACCGTTGTCCGTGTAGCCGAGGGTGTCGATGCGGCAGCCACGGCTGCGGCGATTGCGGCCATCGTCAACGGTCTTGCCAGCATCCCCTCTGCTGTCAACGCCACGCCACGCATCGTGATTGCGGGCCGCACCGCCTGGCGGGCCGATCTCGATACCACCAATCCGGTGGTGGCTGCCCTGCAGGCCAATCTCGGCAAGATCCTGGCGATCGCGCCGGTGGATGTCGATGACACGTCCGCAGCCAATGCGATCGACGCCCGCGAGACCATGTCTTCCGAGCGGCTGATCCCGATCGGCGTGGCGGCAAAGGTCTATGAGGGCGAGACGCTTGTTACACGGCCTATGGCCCCGCGTGTCGGCGGTCTCATGGCGCGCGTGGACAATGAGAACCTCGGGCGGCCGTTCAACCCCATCGCCAACCGGCCGCTCTATGGTCTGGCTGGGCTGTCGCGCAAGATCCCGTTCTCGCTGCTCGACGGTTCGACCGAAGGTCAGCAGTTGCTGGCCGCCAATGTCTCGATCGTGGCCGAGGGCGAGGTTGGCGTCGATGGAGCAGTCAGCGATGGCGGCTTTGTCTTCATCGGCACCGACAACGCCCAGACCGGCGAGCTCTGGGAGCAGTTCCATCAGGTGCGCGGTACCGATTATCTGGTGGTCAAGATCATGCAGATCACGCGCCAGTTCCTGGGCGGCAAGATCTCGGCCGACAGCGCGGAAGCCTGGATCAACTCCATCGCCTTCATGTTGCGCGATCACCAGGCCGACAACGATATCCTCGGCTACACCCCGGCCAACCAGATGTTCAAGGCGAGCCGCAATTCGCCTGAGAACATTCGCCTGGGCACGCTCACGCTCAACATCGGCATCGAACCCGCGCCGGTGTTCAAGCTCGCCAACCACGAAATCCGGCGCTACCGCCCGGCGGTCGAAGGTCTGGTCGAGCAGATCATCGCCCGCCTCAACGCCGCCGCCTGATCCGCGCTTTCAAAGGAGACTGACATGCAAAATCTCTACATGCTGACGGCGGTGGATGTACGCCGCGCCGAGGTGGCAGGCACCAGCCGGGCCACCACCATCGAGAAACTCACCATTCCGCCAATCAAGTTCATGACGGCGGGCCACAATCCGGGCGGCGGCGTGATGGGCGGCGACTTCGTGCTGCCGCGCATCGAGGCGCTTGAGCCGGCCTTCTCGGTCAAGGGCATCGACACCGATATCTTCGGCGGCATGGGCGTCCGGGACAAGTGGACCTTCGCCGGCGCCTATCGCGACAAGAAGACCAACAAACCGGTGCCGGCCCGCGGCATCATCGAAGGTGCGGTGACCGAATGGGAGCCGGATGAAAGCGATCCCGGCGAATTCCAGGGCTGCACCCACGCCTTCAAGGAAGTCACCCACTTCGAGTTCCTGCTGAACGGTGTGGAGCTCTGGTACATCGACTTCTGGGAACGGATCATCCGCCGCAACGGCGAAGACCTGTTTGCCGCCGACCGGCTGGCGCTGGGGGCGTAAGCCGGCAGAAGAGCCATGACACTGCGGGCGCCTGACGAGGGCGCCCGTTTCTGTTTCAAACCGAGGACAATGCCATGACTGAGAAACTCAAGAGCGTGACGGTGGAACTGGACTTCCCAATCACCCATGAAGGGCGCGAGATCGCCTCGCTCACCTTCCGCCGGATGAAGGCGCGCGATGCGCTGGCGGGCGAAGGCATCGAGAACGAAGTGCGCGCCGGTTATGCCGTCTTTGCGGCGCTCGCGGGCGTCGACATCGCCCTCATCGAAGAACTCGACATCGAGGATCTGGCCAAGGTCGGTGATGAGGTGAAGCCGCTCATGGGAAAGCGGTTCGCCGAGATGGCGGAAAAGGCGAGCCCGTCTCCTGGCGCGAACTGATCATTCAAATGGGGCGGCAGACCCACTCCTCACTTGAAGAAGTCAAGGAGATGGAGATCGACGAATTCCTCGCCGATGCCCGCGCGCTGGCCAAGATCACAGCCCGCGAAAACCGAGGCCGCAATGCCTCCCGTGTCAACCGATAGATAGGTTCGTTCATGACCACGCTCACATCCAGCCTCATCCTGTCGCTTGTCGACCGGGTGACGGCTCCCGCACGCGCTGCTGCCCGTTCGGTTGCTGGCCTTCGCGCCTCTGCTGCAAAGAACGCGGCGGAAATGAACGCGATGCAAGGGCAGATGCTGGCCGCTGTGGCTGGCGCTGTAGCGCTCACCAACGCCATTCGCGCGCCAGTGCGTGCAGCCATGGAGTTCGAAAGCGCCATGGCCGACGTTCGCAAGGTGGTCGACTTCGACACGCCCGATGGCTTCAAGAAGATGTCAGACGATATCCTTGACATGACGCGGGTCATTCCCATGGCCGCGACCGAGATTTCCTCGATCGTGGCGGCTGCAGGGCAGGCAGGAATGCAAGGAAGCGAGCTGCTCAAGTTCGCGGAGATGGCCGCGAAGGTGGGCGTCGCGTTCGATATTCCGGCCAATCAGGTGGGCGACAGCCTTGCCAAGATCAAGACCGCTCTTGGCATGACGGTGGCCGAAGTGAGCGGTCTCTCGGATGCGATCAACCACCTGTCCAACACAAGCGCATCGAGTGCGCCGGACCTGCTCAACTTCATGGAGAGGGTCGGCTCTGTCGGCAAGCAGTATGGGTTCACCGCCGAGCAGACTGCCGCGCTGGGCTCGGCCATGATCGCCGCTGGTGCGCCGGCCGAGGTCGCTGCGACGTCGTTCCGCAATGTCGGCAGGGCTCTTGCAAGGGGCGCGAGCGCGACCAAGTCACAGCGCAATGCTTTCAAACTGCTCGGACTCGATTCAAAGAAGGTTGCAAAGAGCCTCAATGAGGATGCCGTCGGCACGTTGAATGACGTGATCGCGCGGATCAGGTCTCTTCCCGAGCATGTCCGGGCGTCGACGATATCGGATCTGTTCGGTGACGAGGCGCGCGCCATCATGCCGCTGATCGAAAATGCTGAGTTGCTCGAGGGTGCTTTGTCGTCGGTGGCTGACGTGACAGCCTATGCGGGATCTGCCCAGAAGGAATTCGAGATTCGCGCCAAGACAACGGCAAACACACTGCAGCTGCTGCAGAACCAGTTCAAGGAAGTCTCGATCCGGATCGGTTCTGCACTGCTTCCCGGCATCGAAAGCACCGCGCGTGCCCTTATGCCGGTGCTCTCGGCGGTTGCCGCATGGGTGAAGGCTAACCCTGCGCTGACCGCGCAGATCATTGGTCTGGTGTCCACGCTGGTGGGGCTTCGGATCGCCACCCTCGCAGCGCGTTGGGCGTTTCTGTTTCTCAAGGGCGGGGTGCTGGATGTGGCGCTTGCGGTGGCGCGGTCATCACAGGCAATTGTTGCCGCCGGTGGCAAGATTGCCAACTTCACCCGGATGGTCCGACGTCTGGGCATGTCGATGACGCTTCTGTCTGCTACCGGGGGAACCGGTGTCATGGCAGGCTTCGTCAAGGGCATGAGCGCCGCGCTCGGGGCTGTCGGGCCGATTGCGGCCTCCATCGGAGCGGCAATCGCCGGGATCAGCGCACCGGTCTGGGGCGTCATCGCTGTTGTCGCGGGTCTTGCTCTGGCGGTCTACAATTACTGGACACCGATTTCCGAGTTTGTGACCGGCTTCGCTTCGGTCGTGGGGTCTGCCCTTGGGGAGGCGGTCTCGGCACTTGCGGGCGCCGGGGCGCGGATTGTCTCCGCTGTCGCTGGTTGGGCTGCGGACCGTGTCGTCAATATCGGTGAAATGCTCGGATTTGATCCGGCCGCCATCCGGTCAGCAATCGATAGCGCCGCGGCCAGTATCAGCGCTGGCGGCGCCGCCATCATCGCTGCGGTGAAGGCCATCCCGGCGGCGCTGGCCGGATGGGTCCGCGACATCTTCACCATCAACCAATACTCCGAGCAGGCCACCGGGGAGTTCCGTTCGGCGGGTGAACGGGTCGGGCAGGCTCTGGTCGATGGGATCAAGAAGGCGTTCGATGCGCTCTGGTCCTGGCTCAAGTCGCTGCCGTCCAAAATCATTGCTGCGATTGGCAGGATAGACCTCTCTGGCCTGATCAAGTGGCCGTCCTTGCCGCGCTGGCTTGGCGGCGGGACGCCGAACCCGGCCAACGACAACGCAGCGATCGCCGGCACCCGAGCAGCCGGCGGCGCCATTGTCGGCGGGCGCACCTATCTCGTCGGCGAACACGGTCCCGAACTCGTCACGCCCTCGCGCTCCGGCTATGTGCACGATGCGAACACGACCTCGGACATGCTCGGCGGCCGTCGCGGCGCCGCACCAGTTGGTGCGGGCAGCAAGTCGGTGCATATGGGCGGCGTCACCATCCAGGTGATCGCGCAGCCCGGAATGGACCCGCAAGCGATCGCTCGTGCCGTCAATGAGGCACTCGGCAAGATCGCCGGCGACGCGCTGTCGGGCGGACAGTTCGATCAGGAGTGGAGCGTCGCATGAGCCTCTATGTGCTGGGCGGCGTGGTGATGGACACGCGGCCGTTCAATGCCGACACGTTCGACCGCACGGCTTCCGCCGACCTGGTGCAGAAGGCCGTGATGGGCGGAATGCAGCCCTCGGAGTTCATGGGGGAGGGCGAGGATGCCCTCACCATCACCGGCCAGCTGCTGCCGTTCAAGACCGGCGGGCTCGAGGAGTTCGATGTGCTCGACGAGATGCGGCGCACAGGCGCCCGGTTCCCGGTGATGCGCGGCGACGGCAAGCGGCTTGGCACCTATGCGGTCACTGCCCTGAGCGAACGCCATAACGAGCTGATGCGCAACGGCGTGGGCTTCACGGTTCAATACTCGGTGAGCCTTCGCAAGGTGCAGTCCGGATATGACGGCGGCGCGCTGATTGCGGCGCTGATTTCGATCTTCGAAAGCCTGAGGTGAGACGATGGATGCTGTGACAATCCGCGGCGAAGGCATCACCCTCGATCTTCTGCTCTGGCGCAAATACGGGGTGCGTGGTCAGAGCCTGGTCGAAGCGGCCTTTAATGCCAACCCCGGCCTGTCGGATCTGGGCCCGGTGTTGCCGCTCGGAACCCGGGTGCTGATCCCTGATCTGCCTGTTCAGGCCCGGCCCGCCGAACCGCTGATCACACTGTTCGGATAACGCGGATGAGCTGGGAGAACATCTGGTCGGTCACCATCAATGGCGTCGACATCTCCACCGGGCTGCGCCCGCATCTGGTCTCGATCACGGTGACGGACAAGGACGGCACGGCGGGCGACACCCTGTCGATCACGGTGGATGATACCGGCGGCCAGTTCCGCATGCCGGACGAGGGCGCGCGCATCACCGCCTCGATCAACGGCGTGCGCGTGTTCGAGGGCACGGTCGACAAGGTGCGCAGCCAGGGCTCGCGCGGCGAGGGGCTCAAACTGTCGATCACCGCCAAGGGTTATGACACGAAGGGCAAGGCGAAAGAACCGCAGGCGCTGCACAAGGACGATGCGACGCTCGAGGAGTATCTCGGCGAGGTGGCGGACAATGCCGGGTTCTCGCTGATGATCGATCCGGAACTGGGCCAGATTGTCCGCGATTACTGGGCGGCCGACAGCGAATCCTTCCTGCATGTGGGCCAGAAACTGGCGCGGGAGATGAACGCCACGTTCAAGCTGCGCGGTGACAAGGCGGTGTTCGCCAAGCGCGGCAAGGACATCCTACCGGGCATCTCTGCCGCCTACGGTGATAACCTGATCTCCTGGGACATCGCGCCGCTGTCTGGCCGATCGCTGTTTGCCTCGGCAAAGGTCCGCTGGCTCGACCGCGAGACCGCCGGCTTCAAGGAAGAGGAAACCGATTTCGGCTCCACGCGGCCCGCCAAGGCCATGAACATCATCCGCGGCGCGGTCAAGGATAAAGACCAGGCCAAGGAGGTGGGCGAGGCGCGCAAGGGAGAGGCCGAGCGCGAGGGCGGCGAGGGCACTGCGATGATCGACATCAACCCCGCAGCGCAAGCCGAGGCGCTCATCTCGCTCTCGGGCACGCGGCCCGGCATCGACGGCAGCTACCGCATGGTCACCGTCACCCATTCCGGCAGCCGCAGCTCGGGCAATTCCACCAGCCTGGAGCTCAAGCAGCCCGGCGGCGGGGCAGGCACAGACAGCCGATAAGAAATTGCCGGTCTGGCATTGCCGGCAATACCGCCCGCTGGCCGTTCTCGATCGGCTGGCGGGCACCAACACCACAAGGACATCATCATGACATTCGAACAGTGGCTCCAGAGCCGGCTGACGGCGCACGGCTATCCATGCGGCCTGATTAATGGCGATATCGGCAACAAGACCATTGCGGCGCTCGTGGCGTTCCAGCGGTCCCGAAAACTGCCGGTCACCGGCAAAGCCGATGAGGCGACGGTAGAGGCGCTTCGGCGCAGTTCAAGCAACGGCCCCGGGTTGCCAGACCGGCCGGCGAGCACCAGCGCCGGGGTAATGGTCCAAGGCTCCGGTTGGCCACGGCAAGGCGATGTTCCTCGGTTCTTCGGTGCTGTCGGCACGTCGCAGGGGCGTCTGGACCTTCCGTTCCCGATGAAGCTGGCCTGGGACAAGCGCCAGACGGTTACCCGCATCACGCTGCACACCAAGGTGCTCGATAGTGCCGGCCGCGCCTTTGGCGAGATCGCCGACACCTACAGTGCAAAGGAGCGGGCCGATCTGGGCCTCGATCTGTTCGGCGGCTCGCTCAACGTGCGCCGGATGCGCGGGGGCTCAAACTACTCGATGCACTCCTGGGGGATTGCTATCGACTTTGATCCCATCCGAAACCAGCTTCGCTGGAAATCTCCGCAGGCGCGGCTGTCTCATTCGGATGCCGTGCCCTTCTGGCAGGCTTGGGAGCGGGAAGGCTGGGTGTCGCTCGGCCGCGAGCGCAACTTCGACTGGATGCATGTTCAGGCAGCGAGGCTCTGATGCTCGTTCATCTGCTCAGATTCCTCGGCGTCGCCCCGCGCATCACGGGTAAGTCCGGCAAGCGCGAGGCGGCGTGGCTGGTGTTTGCCAGCGCGGGCGCGCTCACGCTTTTTGCGATGTGGACTGGCGTCGAGATGGTGAGCGCCATGACAGCCGTTCTGATGGTGATCTGGCCCGCGGCTCTCGGTCTTCTGGGTGCCGCCTACAAGCTCGAATTCGACAAGGTCAGGACGGAGCGCGAACCATCGCTGCCGGAAGGCTGGCCGGAGGACATCGCGCCGCCGGAGCGCCGGGATGGGGAACCGTGATGTTGATCCTTGTCACCCTTCTGAAATGGGGACTTCCCGCTCTCATTCTTGTGGCGCCATTGGTGGCTTCAGCCTGGTTTCCGCCCGCGCGGCGCGTGCTGATGTTCGCCATCCCGATTCCACTCTTCGTTATCGCCGCTGCTGGCGCATGGCTTTGGCTCAACCAGGAGAGCGCGGTTCTCCGTGCGGTGCAGGTTCGCGTCAAGGAGATGGTCGCTGGCGCCGAGATTGCAGCGCTTGAGGCAAAGCTCGAGGCTGAAGAGAAGATTAGCGCCGCCCGCGGGCAGGTGGCTGCAGAAGCCAACCGCCGCCTGATGGCTGAGATCGACGCCCGGGTGAACCTCTCACGGCGGTTGACCGCCATCCAGACAGAAAACGAGATTCTCAATGACGACCTGGCAGATCTGCTTTCGCGCCCTGTTGCTGGCGATTGCGCTGTTGATCCTGATCTCCTTGGCCGGCTGCGCGCCCGCTAGAGAGCGGTTCATCCAGTCCGAGCGGGAGAGGGCGCGTGCGGAGCAAGTGGACAACGCCCTCGCCGTCGCGAAAGAGGCGCAGGCAATCGGGCGGATACTGCCTGAGTACCCCGACCTCTGTCGCCGGGAGCATCGATCAGGGGTCTCGCGTGGCGACCGGCTCGACGCCGCCCTTGTCAAGACAGACCGTGCCCTGTTCCGGGCGAACGGGCAGATCCGGGAATGTGCCACCTGGTACGACGAACTCAGAACAGGCTTTGAAGGCGGGGCGCAATGACGGAGGCCACAAGTCTCAATGATATCTACCGGTCGATCGGTGAGCTTACGGGAGCTGTAAAGGCGCTCGGCGACAAGATCGAGGACAATGAGCGCCGCAACGTCGCGGCCATCGAGCAGGCCAATGAAAGCCGCGCCAATGTGCACCGACGGCTTGATGACATCACGGCCACGGCGGCTGATCTTGCCAAGCGCACCAGCCATCTCGAAACCGGAATCAAGTCGCTCACACACGAAATGGGCGACATGCGGATGGTGACCGATGACGTGAAAGCCATGCGCGAGCAGGCCAAAGGCGCAGGCACGCTGGGCCAGTGGCTGCTCAGGTTCGGGGGCTGGGTGTTGGGCGCTGCGGCCACCGTAGTCAGCCTTTACACATGGCTCACCGGCCGTCCGCCGCCGTGAAAGCTTCCAATCCGATCCGCCGCCGGGACGGTCATCCCGGTTCAACCAACAAGGAGAAGACCCATGTCAAAGGTACGCGCAAAGTTTTTCGTCAAGCAGATCATCAACCACCACAACGGTGATCCGACTTCGGATCAGGCCGGCGAGGTGGTGCTTGGTCCGGTCTATGGCGATGACAACAAGG
Organism: Hoeflea sp.; assembly: GCA_020637795.1. Classification (GTDB taxonomy): domain Bacteria; phylum Pseudomonadota; class Alphaproteobacteria; order Rhizobiales; family Rhizobiaceae; genus Hoeflea. The sequence goes on from JACKJT010000002.1 coordinate 78,485, forward strand.
AATGGTCGAAGTGGACGCCGCAGGGCGAGATCAAGATGACCATCACCAACCCGGCCGCGCTCGAAGCCTTCGATCTGGGCGGCAAGTATTTCGTCGACTTCACGCCAGCATAGGCTGATCGGGGCCGGCGGCAGCAAGACGCTGCCGCCGTTCCCGGGTGGCCAAGAGCCCTGGCCGGGGCTCATGACAGCGGGCCCAAGGGGATGGGATAACCCGCCCGACAGCACCAGAGATACCGTCGCACCCGGGCCCTCGCGGGCGTTAGCGGTGTGTCAGAAAACGGGTCTCGCCACAATGACCGATCTCTTTCCCTTCACAGAAGTTCGCCCTGTTGCGCCGCCGGCCGCCTATATCGGCGGCAAGAAGCAGCTGGCGCAGCGCATCGCCTCCCTCATCGAGCAGATCCCGCACGGCATCTATGCCGAGCCGTTTGTCGGCATGGGCGGGGTGTTCTTCCGCCGGCGCATGGTGCCGCGATCGGAGGTGATCAACGATCGCTCGGGCGACGTTGTGACCCTGTTCCGGATCCTGCAGCGACACTTCCCTCAGTTCATGGAAACACTCAAGTTCCAGATCACCAGTCGTGCCGATTTCGAGCGGCTGTGCAGGACCGAGCCGTCAACTCTGACCGACCTCGAGCGCGCCGCGCGCTTCATCTATCTCCAGCGCCTCAGCTTCGGCGGCAAGGTGAGCGGCCGCACCTTCGGCGTCGACTATTCAGGCGGTGCGCGATTCAATATCAACAGGTTGGGAATTATTCTTCAGGAAGTGCATGAACGTCTGGCCGGGGTCACAGTCGAAAACCTGGACTGGAGAGCGTTCATTGATCGCTATGACCGGCCGGAGACATTGTTCTATCTCGACCCGCCTTATTACGGCAACGAGGATGATTATGGCGCTGGTGTCTTCCGGCGGAGCGACTTTGCCGAGATGGCGCATGTGCTGGCTGGCATCAAGGGCCGGTTTGTCCTCTCGCTCAACGACCGGCCGGAAGTGCGCCAGATCTTCGCCGGCTTCCGCTTTGCCGATGTGGGGCTGACCTATACCGTCGCCGGCGGCGTGGGATCAAAGGTGGGCGAGGTCATCATTCTGGACAACAAGGAGCCGGGGGTGGCGAATTTGCCGCGGGGGTGAGGATCGAACGGGGCCGTCGTAGCAGCTTCTGATGAACAGGGTCGGCTTGGAGGCGCTTCTTGCGGAATCCGGCTTTTCTTGAGGACTAGTTCTTCTTTAACGCGTCCTGAATCCTGCGCTTCAGTTGCAAGACCTCTTCTTGGTGTTTGCTCACATCCGCCAGAGTTTTCTCAATCTCTTTGTCCGTTATAGGCACGAACCCGAATTCAGGTTTGTTGGACGGCATGGAACGGAACTGCGAAACTCCGGCAGTTCCAGTGTACCACGAGTCATGGACAAGGCGATTGCGAGCATCCGCACTTCCTTGAACGTGGCCGGCGATTGTCCCAATATCGTTGATGACTTCGTCTCTGATATTCCTTAAATTACACAAGAGCTGAATTGCACGAAATCTCGGACCGGCACCCATCATTTGGCTCGTAATGCAAGCACCTTGAACGTCTTTGAGTTCGGCGAGCATCCAAATTATTTGGTCCAGCGTGTGCTCGATATCGGCGCACAATGCAGCGACCCTGCCAATCATTCCATAGAACGGGTGATCTTCAGGCAGCTTGCTGTAGACCTTCCCCTCAACACGCGCCGTAAAAGAACCGGTCATCTGCGCCTTCAGTGAACCTTCGCGTTGTGGCAGTTTGGGATCGTTCACAGCGGTTCCGCCTCATTTCGAGTAACTTCTTATGTTCCTATGTCCGGTAGTAAATCAGAAGCTTGGGAAAGTCAGGAAAAATGTTGGATCCACGGCACTCCAAAGACCATCCGGATTATCGCCTTGAACTGGAAGAAGCGCTGTTGCCGTTGGTGGCTGCAGCCGTCGAAGAGGCCAGGATGGCCGGATGGGATGAGGCGGCAATATGGCCCGCGTTGCGATCACTGGCAACGAACATGGAATTGGCAGCGCGGGAGAATCATCGGACTGACAAGGCAATTGCGGCAGCGATCGACGGACTTGCCAAAAAGCACTGAATCGCAGATCACAGGCGTGGGGACTTTGCATGTGAGAGTGCACCGCTATGTCCGACAACCACCCCGTCAATCTCGAAACCTTCGGCGATCTTCTGAAGCACGGTTACCGGCTGACCGGCCATTGCCGCGGCTGCAGCGTGTTTCGTGATATCGACCTGGCCGCATGCCCGGCCGATCGACCATATGTCGGTGCCCGGTTCAAATGTCGGACTTGTCGCGGTCGTGTCGAAGTCACGCTGAGCCAGATCGTGACCGGCGGCGGTGGTCATCTGCCCGTGTTGGAGCGGTGGCGCGGATTGTTTGAGACCGATCGGTGTGAGAGTATTGATTGGGGGCCTACGAATGGCAAAGGATAACGCGCTACTTCAACTGCTGAGTGCCGAAACGAAAGCCGACTTAATGGCGGCGGCTAGATCAGTGACGCTAACGCAGTCTGAATTGGTGGAAGTAATTATGGGAGTACAAATGGGACTGATACCGTGTCAGTACGCCCGAATTATTCGTGATCACTTGCCGCAGGACATCACCCCAACCGAAAAGGATTTTTCGGCACTTCGCGCGGCTAAAGCGGGGGACAGTATGGGGAAACTGGGGAACAAGATTAAGCAAATCATGAAGCAACGCCGAAAGACCATCGCCCACATATTCTGGGCACCGGGCACGCCATATTGGGCGATAATCAGCTTTGATTTTTTGGACATTGCTAAACGCGAGAATCACTGGGGTGAACCACATGTACACATGATTTCTGATCTTACTCATCCTGAGCAACATGCATTTACCAAGTTCATTTCGAGGCTGGAGAATGACACCCCGCCAAACATTCCGCATCGTCTCCATATTCGTTTTGAGCGGGATAGCATCTAGTTGGGCATGTGTCATAAGCCCGCGCTGGACCGGTGGCGCGCGAAAACAAACACGCTATAGTTTGAGTCTCGGAGGTGGCAATGACCCAATCGCCCAAACTGATCGTTGTCCAGGCCTTTGACCTTGATGAGGAAGGAGCGCCCCAGGTTACCGGCGACCCGTTGCAGTTCGATTCCGAAGAGCGCGCGCGGCGAAAGGCTGTCGAACTGGCTGACAAGCATGCTGGCGTCATCGCTTGGTCGCGCGAGGCCAATCCCGATCTGGGTGAGTACGGCGAGCCGACAGTCATCTATCAGGCTGGTGAGGTGGGGGCGCTGGACTAGGGATGGATAAAATCCTGAAAACTGGCTGTCAAATTGACAAAAGGGCGATTTGGCCGCTATCAGACCAAATCAGCGTACGGTCTAGCTGAGATCAGAAAAAAAATGACTTGAATTGAGTACGCGGCCGTCATGCAACGTTGCATCTAGAACCTTTTTCCTCAGTGTTGCTCGAATTTTTTTTCTACCCGCGGTTTCCTGGGGCGGAACTTCAGTGCAAGCGATTTCGGCATGCGCCCGATTCTGTTTGAGGGCGGTATCGTAAACAGCTATCGCACGCTTACCGTCGTGGTTTATCCTACGAATTATCTCCACAGAAAGTTCAATCGATCCGCAGTTTTGCTTCTTTACATTTCCATTTACGAGCTGCTGCGCTCGAAGATCGTAGTCCTCGCGTGAAGTGTGCAGTTTCCGATCTGTAGAGATTCCGTTTGCCATGCGGCTCTCGAAAAGAGTTGGTTCGACTCGGCCGTCTGGTGATACGTATTTGCTGCTTGTAACAACTGATAACAGCGTTTCCAAATCGCCGACAGGCCCTGGCGACCAAGTACTGACGGAATGTGTTTCGCATTCGCACGATGGGTGAGCAATCCCCAACTCGTTCCAGAAGTCCGTGCCGATAGCTGCTCGCTGATCGAAAAACTCTTGGCATAGATTTCGATTGTCAACGGTACTTTTGATCGAGAAAATCCGACAGAGTTTTCCAAACAAGATTCTTATCAAGTCCTGTAATATTTTGATTCTCCTCTTCGATGAAATTCATTTGATCGCTTTCGTCACCCCAACAAATGCTTAACTTTCCAGAATCGTCAAAATTTACTTCTGCGTAACCGTTTGGGCTGTGCCAGTAGAGAGCGATTTCACCGTCGGGACTTGGCGCAGCGCTCCTCGGCTCCATTCCAGGGAAATGGCGTTTCACTTCATCAATGAAATTCAACGAGGCGTATACCGCGGATAGCGGGATTTCCTTGGCGCCATCGCCGTCCCAATCAGCAGTACAAGAAAGGAATTCCCTGACTCTTGACTCAAGTTTGGAAGCTCGTTCGTGGTAATGGTTGGCCGTTAGTTGTGCTTCGGGTTCCGCCGTCTGGTTTGGTTTTGAGCGTCCAAGCCTTCGAAGTCCTGCACGATTAAAAGCGTGCTGAGTGTCCGTCACCATCATACCCTTCGCCGCGAATGGATAGCGGCGCTCATTTTCGGAGTCGCTAGTCTTGGGGATCCAGTTACTCACATGCTTATCAACTCCGTTGACATCTTCAGATTTGGTCAAAAGATCAGTGAGCGAAACATTCGACCAGGCGTTCAGCGTGCTGGAGCTATTGGTCATTCAGATAATCCGATTGTGAGTGACATTTGTTCATTTAGAATACTTTGTAGAACCTGTTTGTCTAATTCATGAAGATGAACGAAATTATCGAGACCTCTGTCCAATATTTCCTTGGGTAATGGCTTGGGTCCCACCCAGGGTTCGCGGTAAAGAGAAATCTGATGGAATAATACAATAGAAAGCTCACGCGCCTTCTCTTCATCGTTGTCCTGCAAATCAGCATTTATTCTTGTGAGGATCCTGTAACTGGATGTCTCTTCAGCGCTCTCGCAGATAGCCGTTTCAAAGAAGCCTGTGTGGAAATGGAAGTTTTCATTTCTGTTAAAGATGTACGGAGGTATGTATTGGCTCTCTGTTCGAAGTATTTCTTTGGGGTCAAAGTCTAGGTATTCACCCGTAGCGCGAAATAGATCATTGTATTCCGTTCCGAATGAAACGATAGAATTGTTGTCCAGCACCAACGAAATAGCGTTACTAAGGTGTTTTTTGGCTCTTGGCCATATGTCACTCCATCGAGTATACCTACCTGCAAGAAATAGTATTCGACGCTCCTCGAATCTTAACCCGAATTCTATTCGTCCATCAGGCATCATGGATTCGTAAGAGCAACTCACAATATTCTCGTTGCTTGCCGCCACCTGATTTGAACCTGGAGTAAAGAGCACAGCGTTTGTCAGCGAACGCCGAGGCAATTCGGTACGCCAATTTCTTGCATTCTTGTCAAAAAACGCATAATCGGCTTGCGTAAATTCCTGTGCGAACTCAATTATGAACACGACCCGTTGAAGCGCGTTGTCGCTGCGGCCCGCAGCTTCGTATTTCATGGTTGAGTTGCCCGCATGATCAAAGCCTTGAGGTGTTTTCACTATCTCGAATCTAAATGCGCCAAACCCATAATACAATACCCGCCCTCTTATCAACCAGCGTGGCGCGAGGCGGTCGAGCTTGCGGGCGCCATCGCCTGGTCGCGCGAGGCAATTGCCGATTTGGGGGAATACGGCGAGCAGACGGTCATATTCCAGGCCGGGCAGATAGGGGATCTCGAATAGACATCAAAGCTCGGATCCGTGTTTCGGTTGCGGTCAAACCTGAGCCAGAGCCATCAATGTCAGCGAAGTGTCCGCGTGTCGGCGGACCAATGGAGAATGTCGCAATGATCCGTATCATCTTGGTCGCATGGGGGGTCACCGTCCTCGGTGCGCCGGCTGCGGCTGATCCGGCTTGCGGGCTCTACCAATACAAGGCCGATATCGTCCGGGTGATAGATGGTGACACGGTCGTCGCTGACATCGATCTGGGCTTCAATGTCTGGCGCCGTGACGAGCGCTTGCGTTTGTTCGGCATCGACACTCCGGAGCGCAAGAAAGCCACCATGGATGGATGGAGGGCAGCGAAAGACGCACTGGCCGGCCGCATCGAGGGCAGGGAACTCATCATCTGCACCGTCAAGGACAAGCGGGGCGCGGAGGAGACCGGCAAGTTCGGACGGTACCTGGTGAAGATCTACGACGGCGATGTCCTGGTGAACGACTGGATGCTCGAGCAGGGGCTCGCGGTTCCCTACGGAGACTGAGCGGTTCAGCGTTTTCCAGGTGCGGCCCTCACTTGAAAACACCCAATGAAAACAATAGACGGTGCGGCCCCATTATGTGGTTGAGAACCCTGATGGTTTATCGCCCTGCAGGGGTCGCTATTTTCTGCGGTGTACATCCCAATGACATTGGGTATTTGGTGAGGGGCTCGTTCCAAGTCTCTCAATGGAATCAATGCAAGTTCTAGGTGAGTGCGGGGCGGTATGGTATTGAAAATACTATTGTATCCCACACTTCTCGACCGCACCATCAAACACCCGCTTCGGCGGGTTTTTTTGTGCCTGCAGGCTTTCGACACGAAAAAGGACAGAGGCCGGGTCATTGGCCGTCTGTCCCTTCGTGTCAGTGCGGATTCGCGAGGATTACTTGGCGATGACCGAGCGCAGCATCCACAGAGCCTTCTCGTGGAAGGTCAGGCGGGCCGTCAGCATGTCCTCGGTGACGACATCGTCGTTGTCGCCCGCGGTTGTGGCGGCCTTGCGCATGTCGCGCACGGCCTGTTCGTGTTCATTGATCAGGTCGGCGACCATGTCATGGGCCGACGCCTGGTCGACGTCGGATTTGGTCGGCGCGAACGACTTTGCCATGTCCAGATTGACCGGCGCCAGGTGACCGAGCGCCCGTATCCGTTCGGCGATGATGTCGGTCGCGCCAAACAGCGCATTGTAGTGCTCTTCGGTCAGTTCATGGATCGGCTTGAAGATCGGGCCGACCACGTTCCAGTGGTAGATGTGGCTCTTGATCGTCAGACGATAGGTTGCGGCCAGGATGTCGGAGAGATCCTTCGCCATGGATTTGCGGTAATCGGCCTTGAGCCCGGTGTTGATCCGGTCGTTCGAGGCCTCGGGTGCGAGACTTGCAATGGCGGTCTTTGCCATGGTTGGCTCCTTTTTGCTGTGTCGGGTGGTTGTGGATTGGATCAGGCGGTTGCGGACAGGTCGGACATCGTCTCATGGACAGGCAGCGTGCTCGACTCCATGAAGTTCGAACCGGTGTTGTCTGCCATGACGCCCCAGAGCACCCATCCGGCGATGAAGGCGAGGATCAGGCTGATGCCGAGGATGAAGAGCACCGGCTTGCCCTGCCGTGCCTGCCGGACTTTGATCGGATCGATGGGTTCGTTCATTTTCATGTTCCTTTTTCAAATCGTTCTGCCGGGGGCTTCGCCGCTTCAGCTGCGGTCGGCGCGCGTGAGCGATCCGGCGACTGCGCCGATCACCAGGCCGGCGAGGATTGCTGTTGTCTTGTTGCGGGCAATGACGCTGGAGGCGGACGAAACAGCGAGTGCCGACACGTTGCTGGCCATTACCGCACGCATGCGGCGCCGGGCCCTGAGGCGAAGCAGCGAGCGGATGACCAGGGCGAGTACGGTCAAGAGAACCGCCAGGCCCGCAGCCGCCAGAAATCCGGTGATCAGGCCGTGGCTCTGGGCGATGAACAGCGCGAACGCACCGAAAAGTGCGGCGGTGGCCATCAGCGCCATCAGGCACACGAAACCCAAAAGCATGGCGTCGCGGCGCAATTGCCGGGCTTTTGCCTCGGCAATTGCGGAGACGATCGAGGTCAGTGGGAAGGCCGCTTGCATCGGCTTAGCGGCGCAACAGGAATGCGGCGAGGAAACCTGCGGCCACTGCGACGCCGAGCGATTGCAGCGGATTGTCACGCACTGTGGTGCTGACCTGCTTCTCCGCGCGCGAATACTGGCTCGACAGATCGGCGACGATCTTCTCGCCGCTCTTGAGCAGCTCGTCGATCTTGTTCTCGGCTGCTTCCCGGGCAACGCCCGACTGCACCGCGCCGGCACCGGCAAGCGCTTCACCCAGTGCCGCGAGATCCTCGCGGATACGGGCGGCGCGTTCTGCGATATCATCAACCGCCGAATTCGAGTTCGAGCGTGTGGATTTGCTGGTAGCAGCCATTGATAATTCTCCTTTTTTTGAGTTCGCCTGATCAACGCGCCGGTGCCGGTTAAGTTCCGTTGATCGCAAAGAAAAAGGCCGCCGGAGCGTCCCGGCGGCCTTCTCTTTCTGGCGTTGCTGCCGGGCTGGTTAGCCAGCCGGAACAACCAGGATGATGCTGTCGCGCTCTGCGTCCCAGTCTTCCTTGGTATATTCCTTCTGGGCTTCCAGCTGCTCCTTGGTGAACGGGGTGAAGATGGTCAGCTCGCCGTCGGCATCTGCCATGATCTTCAGGTTTTCAGGCGAGATCGCGACCTGCTTTTCGCCGATACCGAGGAAGCCGCCAACGTCGAGGACGAAGCCTTCGACCTTGTTGTCGCTGGTCAGCAGAACGTCGCCGACTTCACCAATATTCTCGTCATTGCCGCTGTAGACCGTGCGGCCAATCAGGTTGTCGGCGCTGAGTTCATCGCTCATCACCGGTGTCATGGCTGAGCGGTCGATGCCCATGGTCTGCTCGGTCTTCTGCTCGGCGGTTTCGACGGCGCTGGTGCCATTCTCGACCTTCTCGGCGGTCTTGTCTTCGGCCGCCATCTGGCCGGTGGCATTTGCATCGGCTTCGGCGGAACGATTGTCCGGATAGAGCGTGTTGCGATCAAACGCAGGGGCGGCTTCAAGCTGCTCGCGCGTCATGCTGGCGACAAGCCAGCGCTCACCGTCGCGCTCGACCCATTTGACGGTGCCGTAATCGACCGCAACATCCTTCTCGCCGATACCGAGGAAGCCGCCGACGCCGACGATCACCGAAGCGACCTGGCCTTCCGGCGTGATCACGATATCGTTGATGTCGCCGATCATGTCGGCATCCTGAGAGGCCGAGCCGTAGACCGCCGAACCGATCAGGTTGCTGGCAAGGCTGTTGGTCATGTGCATGGCGGCGTCCTTGTCCGTCATGACAACGGTTTCGGAGCCGGTGGTGGTGGTTGTGGTTTCATTTGCCGCCATCGCGGATGTGGTAACCATCGTAGCGAGCGCGGTGCTGGCCAAAAGCATCTTGAACATGATAAATTCCTCTTTGCATCGAAAGGTGCCCGCCGGACTGGACCGTGTGTGAGAGCGCTGGGCCGGCTCGGCGGCGTTTACAGGAACTAAACGTCTGCCCCTGTTCATTGTTCCCGCGGGCTTCAAGTTTTTTTGCCGGATTTGTGTTCTACGGCGGCGCTGGCTGTTTGCACCGGAATGGCATTCCGGATCACGGCGTGGCTGATCAGAAGAAACGGCACGGCGAGCAGGCCGCCGGCCGGTCCCCAGATCCAGATCCAGAACGACAGTGACAGAAAGACAAAGAACGGGTTGAGCGTGACCGACCGTCCGATCACCTGCGGCGTGACAAACTGCGCCTCGATCATGTTCAGTGTCAGATAGGCGCCCATCGGCAGGAAGATCGCCGGCGGGGAATCCCATGTCGCCAGCCCAACCCCGAGCAGGATAACGGCCATCGCCGCCGGGCCGATATAGACGACATAGTTGAGGCAGAACGCCAGCATGCCCCACAGGAACGGCTGCGGCACGTCCAGCAGCCACATGGCCAAGGCGGTCGCGGCTCCGAGACCTGCATTGATCACCGTAATCGACAGCAGGTAGCGGGAGACGAACCATTCGGCGTCCCGGAACATCCGCGCGGTTCTCAGCCGCGAGCGGCGGCTGAAGCAGAGCGACAGCACGCTGGCGCGGATCGAATGGCGGGTTGCCAGGAAGAAATAGAGGCTCGCCAGAAACAGCACGATCTGCGCCATCAGCGCCGGCGCCAGCGTGGCGATCTCCTGAACGGTGGAGGTGTCGGCGATGTCGACGGTCATCTGCGCCTTGCCGCCGGCGATGGCGCGGATCTGCTCCTGCACGCCGCCAAGCGTGTCGAACACCGTGCGCCAGTTCAAGAGGTGACGCTGCATCTCATGCCAGATCTCCGGTAGCCTCTCGGTCCAGATCGACAGCGGCATTGAAAACAGGGCCACAGCGGAGCCGATCAGACCCAGAAAAAGCACCACGACCGTCGCGGCGGCAAGCGAGGCGGGGATGAACCGCTCCAGCGCCGAAGCCACGGGCGACGCCATCAGTCCGGTAACGACGGCAAGGCAGACCGGCGCCAGGAAGGCCTGCCCGAAGTCGAGCGCGGCGAGCGTCGCAAGCAGTCCGGTGACGATTATGGCTATGCGCGCGGTGGACTGCAGGCCGGCATCCATGCCGGACTTGGCTGCGATCCGCACCACCGGCGGCTCCATGCGATACAGACGCTTCATGCAGAGTTCCCCTTAAAGGGGGACAATGCTTCAGGCGGACCTTTGTTCCCCACGCCGCCAGCGTTCCGGCGCGGCCGGGCAGGGGCGTTCGTCCGGGCAATGCCCGGCCACAGGGACTCCGGCCATTGGACCGCCTGTCCGGCCCCGGTCAGGACGGCCGATGGCTGGCCTTTACCCGCTCAAACGGCACATTGATGGTGACATCGATCCCATACTCGTCGGGAACGATGGTGATCGAGCCGCCGAGTTCCACCCGCATCGTTGCATCGAGCAATTTCGTGCCGAAACCGCCTTTCTGGGCAAGTGCGTTGGATTTCTGTTCGCCCAGCGGCGTGCTGCTGCGCTCCTGCCAGGAAAAGACCAGCGCTTCCCGCTTGCCTTGGTCCCTTTCAATCCGCCACCAGATGTCGAGCTTCCCATCTTCCGACATTGCCGAACCATATTTGAGAGCGTTGGTGGCAAGTTCGTGAAACGCCAAGCCAAACGCCTGCGCCGCGACCTCGTTGAGTTCGATGTCCGGTCCCCTGAGGTCGCTTTCGTCAAGATCGTCGCCAAACAGCTGCCTGAGTTCCTGTGCCAGCAGCATCTTCAGATCGGCGCTTTTCCAGGCCGTGCGCGCCAGCAGGTCCTGCGAAGCGGCCATTGCCTGCAGCCGGGCACCGAAGGATTGGGTGAAATCGTCCAGGCTCTCGGACGACCGAGCGGTTTGCCGCGACATGGCCAGCACCCTGGCGATCATGTTCTTGATCCGGTGCTTCATTTCCTGCAGCAGGAATTCCCGGTCGGTCAGTGCCCGCTCCGATTCCAGTCGTAACTCTTCGCCGACTTCAATGGTACGCTGCTGGGCGCGCGACGATGCGGCCAGGGCGGCGGCGAGCAGGAAGCTGGCGATGGCCAGCATGATGGTGCGTGTCTGGTCTACCGGTGGGCGATAGGTCTCGGAAGGTCTGATCTCGACGGTCCAGGTGCGTCCGGCCACTTCAATCGACATCACCGATGCGGGTGCCGCATCGACGCGGCGGCTGGGATTTCCCTCTGCCTTGTAGATCATGCTGGCGTCGGTGGGTTCCCCGTCCCAGGCGGTGATGTGAATGGGCAGCATCGGCGGCCGGCTGAGCGCCGATTCGAACAGGTTGGGAATACGGAACGGAGCATAGACGAACCCGAGCGGCCGGTCCGTGTTCTCGGCAAAGAATGGCGTGTAGATCAGGAATCCGGCTTGTGGGTCCGCCGAGTTCTCCTGCACGAGTTCCACCTTGCCGGATGCCCGCAAGCGCCGTTCGCTCAAGGCTGCCAGAATAGCCGCGCGCCGTATCGCTTCCGAGTACATGTCAAAACCCAGCGCCCGGCGGTTCGGTTCGGTCGCCGGCTCCAGCATGACGATGGGGGTGCGGAAATCCTCGCCGGTCTCTGGCCAGGGCAGGCGCGGCAGGCCGTAATTTCTCTCCAGCTCCGCCGAAATCGCCAGATCCGATTGGGGTCCGGTTTGCACATAGCGCGCAAAGCCCAGTCCCTGAACACCGTTGAACTGTTCGGTCTTCTGCAGGTCGCTGACAAACGCCCGGAACGCCTCGATGCGCGGCACCTCACCTGTGGCATGGAAGTGGGCCTCCACCGACGTGAGAAGCAGCATGTGGTTTTCGATACGGTCTCCAATCCGCTGTACCGCGTCTTCGGCGATGCCGATAAAGGCCAGCCGGTTGGCCTGGTCGATGGTGTACCAGGAGGCGGCTGCCGTCAGCATGCCAACGATGGTGACAACGATGAAAACCAGGACTGGCTGTAGTCGGTAAAACAAGATGGTGGATCTTTCGAAAAGGCCTGTATTTCCCGCTATGCGGTTTGTGCGGCTATTGCAATATTTCACGCGCCTGATTGGCTAAAAAGCCGTTTCGCGGGGGCTTCGGATCAACGCTGGATGCCGCAAGATGAGCTCTCATAAAAAGCCAAATTATGATTTCGCCCAACCGGCGTCTATTACACAGGTTAAGTTCGGGCGTCAGTTTTTGAGTATGCCTTTCCGCATGAAGGAAGCGTCGGCTTCGGGCGCGAATTCCAACAGGAAGCGCTCATCGAAATCGGCGAAGCTGACCGATCTGGAAAGCTGCGGAAATGTCACGGCTCCCTTGTCGATCCTGAGCAGATTTTCCTTGCCGAGGCGGCTGAGCGACCGGTTGACGTGAACCGTGGACAGTCCCATGCAGTCGCCAATCTGCTCCTGGGTGAGTTCGAGCTCGAAACCCTTGGCGTCTGCCAATCCAACCTGTTCCAGCCTGACCCACAATTCGAGCAGGAAATGCAGGATCCTCTGCGCTGCGGTGCGCGCGCCCAGGGAGACCTTGTGTTCGGACAGGATGTTGGCATGGCGCATCGTCATCCAGTCGAGCCCGGAGGCCAGAACCGGAAAGCGCCGGTGGATCTCGAGAAGGCGGACCGGTTCGATCAGGGCCAGCGACGCGTTGGTCAGCGCCGCGGCGGAAAAAATCGAGGAATGGATGAAATTGACATGAAGCCCGATGAAGTCGCCGGGCAGGGAAACCCCGATGATGAGACGTCGTCCGGCGGGCGTGATCCTGTACCGGATCACCCATCCGCGCCGGACAAGAAAGGTCACCCGCATCGGTTCGCCGTCATGAATGAATTCATCGCCCTTGGATACCGAAGCCTGGTTGACCTGCATGGTCTCGAGAAACTCGACTTCTTCCGAAGTCAGCAGCACCGATCGCCCAAGCCTGCGGACGAGCGGGCTTGCATCCGCGGGGACTGCGCTCTGGTTCCTGGATGACATGTCCGGCCTTTCACGGGAAAAGGCCCGGCAACCATAGTGCCGGGCCTTTGAAGTCTTAGCCGATCAGTTGCTGCCGAGCCAGTTGTCGATTTCACGCTCGGCATCGTTGCGGGTCTTGCCGTAGCGGGCCTGGATCTTGCCGGCAAGTTCGTCGCGGCGACCCTCGATCACGTCGAGGTCGTCATTGGTCAGCTTGCCCCACTGGGCCTGCGCCTTGCCCTTGTATTCGTTCCATTTGCCTTCAACGATATCCCAATTCATATCAATTCTCCTTGTTAAATCGAAGCTCTTGGCCGGACGGCGGATGTTGCTGCCGGCCTGTCCTGTCAACGCCGCCGACGGGCTTTGGTTCCCCGATTTCCTCTCTTGCAGTCATTTGCAGCAGGCAAACCATCGTCACTCCTGCCGAAAATTGGGGGGCACTGTGTCCCCGGCTGCGGACCAGGCGCTGACGCGCGACATGGGGTCCGTGCGGGACAAACGTGTCGGGATGACATAGGGTCGGCTTCGGCGAGTCATTTCCGTGCTTGCATATTCATGTCTGCTGTTTGGGGGTTGCCGGATGAAGCTTCGGTCACTTGTGGCGCTTAACGGTCTGCTGGGCGTCCCCGGCGGCATCGCTGTCTTCATATGGTTCATGGCCATCCCGTTGATCTGGCTTGATGCACGGTTCATCGCCGCTGGAGATCCGCTGCCGTTCTGGCTTGCGATTTCGACCGACACAGCCAGATCCCTGTTGTCGACCATAGCGAGCGCGGCCATCACGACGCTGAGCATGGTCTACTCCATCATGCTGGTGGTTTTCACGCTTGCCGCCGGCAACATCGCGCCACGGCTGCTGCAGCGGTTTTCGCGTGACCGCGTCAACCAGATCACCGCTGGCCTGCTGGGCGGAACGTTTCTCTATTCGCTCTCGGTGCTCAGGGCGACCGGACCGGATCTGCACCCGGAATTCTCGATCGCCATCGCATTCGCGCTTGCGGCCATGTCGGTGTTGCAGGTCATCAGGTTCGTCCATTCGGTCTCGCGCAGCGTGACCATCGATGCGGAAGTCGCAAAGATATCCGAGCAGCTCGAGCGGCAGGTCAATGCGTTGCTTGCCGAGACAGACAACGGCGCCAATGGCTTCGACGAGGACAGTCTCGATACTGTCGTGCGCGCCAGGGAGTCCGGATATGTGACGATGCTGGACGAGACCCGCCTGCTTCGGCTGGCCAGCGATCATGGCACCTCTATCGCTGTCCGGGTGGCGCCGGGCGACTTTGTTCTGGCCGGTCAGGACCTGGCTGTCGCGGGATTTGACGACGGCGATGAGGACGCACAAGCCGCCGTCATTTCGGCGATCGCCCTGCAGCCGTATCGCGGCGCGGTCGATGACATCCGATTTTCCATCCGCATTCTGCTGGAGATTGCCTTGCGCGCCCTGTCACCCGGCGTCAACGACAGCTTTACCGCCGTAACCTGCGCTGACCGTATTGCGGCGGCATTGGTCAAGCCGGTCTCGGAGGGTTTGCGCGGCGAACTGCGCTGTGATCACGAAGGGGTGGCGCGCCTGAAGATTCCGGGGCTATCGCTGGAGGATCTGTTCAACATGACGTTGCATCCGCTGCGCCAGGCCGCAAGGGGCAACATCCTCATGCTCGAGCATCTCGGCGTGGTTCTTAATTCGCTCTACGCAATTGCCGGCTCCGATGCGAAGGCGCTGATCCGCGCCCATGGCAAGGCGCTGCTGGAAACCGCGCGTGCGGGTGATCCGATCGGGTCCGATCTCGAGTTCTTGCGGCGGCGCCTGGCGTTCGAGATCGAGGGCTGATCGCCGGCGGCAGCGAACTCAGTTCAGCTCTCGGCCTGTCTCCTGGCTACCGCTTGCGGTAATGTCAGCATGCGCGACGGACTGGACCGCCATGTGCGGATTGATCACCTCGAGGCTGACCTCGAGGCCGCCCTCGCGGGTGACATCCCAGACGATTTCCACATCCTCGTAAAACAGGGCCGGATCGATTTCGACACAATTGCCGAAGGACTTCGTCTGCGATGCCGAAATCGAGCGGAGCGCCGGCGTCAGTTCCGCCCGGCATTGCTCGACCGTTTCATAGGCAACCGCAGGTGCCGGGTATTCCCGGCAGGACTGCAGATCGTCACCGCAGGCAATCAACAGCATGAATGCGGCAATGTGTTCCATGACGTGTCTCCTTTCGAAAACAACGCCGGGACGCCGCGGAGGTTCCACGCAAACCGATAGGGGGCGGTGGTTCTGTCAGGCCAGGGAAAGCCGGAGCGCAAGAGCTCAATAACGCTATCGGGCACGGCAGAAGGCGCGCGGACATCCGGATCTGTCGGGCAGCTGTCATCGCTTCACCGCATTCGGAGAGCGGCTGGGGCGCCGGGCAGGGGCCCATGGCCGCATCCAGGGGCAGCACTTGGCTAGTCCTGTGTTTCCAGTTCGTACTGGCTGTCAGGAATGGTCAGCTGATAGATCATCTGATCGGCGCCGATCTCGTGGTGAACCTCCGCCGACAATGCCTGTGGAACGATGCGTCCCAGCACTGTACCGGAAAACCCGTTCCTGGCATTGGCCGGTGCCTCTGGTTCGTGCTGCGGTGTTGCGTAGGTTTCTTTCCAGGTCAGGATCAGTTGGGGCGCGTTGTCTTCGCCGCGGCCTTCTTCAGCCGAGAGTTCGACCGTACCGCCCGCTGGCCCCAATGCACCGCGGGCCATCGAGTCAATCGTCAGTTCATGCAATGCCAGCCCGAGATGCAAGGCTGCATTCGGGAAGAGATAGGCATCCTCGCCGACCAGTTCGAAACCGGTAGGCCTGTCTCCGATCAGGGGGTGCAGTTGAGATTCCGTTAGCGCGAAGAGTTCGGCGCCTCGCCAGTCGGATGCCGTAACGAGATCCTGGGTCTGGGCCATCGACTGGACCCGGTTGCGGAAAGCGAGCAGGAAGTCGTCGAGCCCCTGGCTGTGGCGAGCCGTCTGCGAGGCCACCGACTGGATGATGGCCAGCAGGTTTTTCGAACGGTGGCTGAGTTCGCGCAGCAGCGTCTTGAGAACGGTTTCGCGGTACTTGATGTCGTCGATATCGGTGATGGTCGTAAACAAGCCGATGACATGGCCATCGGCATCGATATCCGGTTCGATCTTGAGCATGTACCAATGCCGCTTCTGGTCGGCATCGCGATATTTCTCCAGCGTGGTCGGTTTTCCGGTTTCGAGCACGGAGCGCTTGGCGCTTATGATCCTGGCGGCATGCTCGGGGGTGAAGACCGCTTCATCGGTCGCGCCTTCCAGAGTACCGCCCTGCGGCCATGAGGCCGGAAGGTTCTCGGCAAACCGGATCACCAGATTGGCATCCTGATACATCATGGAAACGCCGGCGCTGCGCAAAACCGCCAGTACGAATCTCAACCGATCAGATTCGTTCACCGAGGTAGTATCCATGGTCATGGTATTGCCTTTGAGCGCACTGTCTTGTTGTTCTGAGGAATGCCTAAAGGCGCCGGAAGGTGTCCGGCGCCTTTAGCGGTCTGGGAAAGCCCGTTGTTGACTGGGTCAGACTTTCCGCACGAAGTTCAGGACCAGCGAAATCACCAGGAAGGCCAGGAACAGGAAGAACAGGATCTGGGCGATGCCGGCGGAGGCACCGGCGATCCCGCCAAATCCGAGGACGCCGGCGATGATGGCGACGACGAGAAAAACGAGGGCATAGTACAGCATCGAAAGTCTCCTTGATTGTTCGATGACACACCAACGCCGTACTCCCTAATTGGTTCCTGTCATTTCGAGGTTTTCGACCGCCGCGTTGAAAAACAGCGCCTGGCTGATCAGCGCCTTGACCATGTCCGGATTGAACGGCTTGGTCACCAGAAACGCCGGCTCGGGCTTTTCGCCGGTGAGCAGCCGCTCGGGGAAGGCGGTGATGAAAATGACCGGCAACGTCTCGTCTTGGAGGATGTCGTTGACCGCGTCGATGCCCGAACTGCCATCGGCGAGCTGAATGTCGGCCAGAACCATTTTCGGCTTGGTCCGCTTGTAAAGCTCGATTGCTTCGCTGTGCGTCCGCGCCACGCCGGTGACCCGGTGCCCAAGCGATTCCACCATGTCCTCGATGTCCATGGCAATCAGCGGTTCGTCTTCAATGATCATGATGTCGGTCGCCACCTGCTTGGAAATCTCCGTCGAGGCGGTTTCAAGCAGCTTGCTGAAGTCGGTTTCGTCGACATCCAGGATTTCGGCTGCCTCCGCCGGCCTGAAGCCTTCGACAGCGATCAGCAGGAAGGCCTTGCGGGCCTGCGGGGTGACGGCTTCGAGATTGGTCGCGGCCCTTCTTTCCCAGCCAAATGGCGTCGGCTGTTGGGCAATTGGAACCGAAAGGCCGTCAAAGAGTTGAGAGAACAGTCGGTACAGCGAGACCCGGTCGTCGCCGGTCTTGGGAAAGATGCTCAGATCAGCAATCAGGGCTTCGAGCGTTGCGGCGACGTAAGCGTCACCGGAAGTCTGTGATCCGGTGACCGCGCGCGAGAAGCGGCGGAGATAAGGAAGATGCGGCGCAATGCGCATGGACAGTGTCGTCATTATATACCCCTTTTGCGGTCCACTTGACGTGGCAACCGAGACAAAACGCACGGGTGAAAAAAAAGTTCCCGCCTGTTGGAACTTTTTTTTGCATCACGCATTCTTACCATATGTTTTCATTCTGAAAGGGCTGGCAAGGGCATGAAAGATCGTAATGAAAAGGGCGCAGCAGGAAGCCGGGCACGGAGAACCAGCCTTGGCACCAACGACGCGATTGCTTCGCAGTTGAAGCAGTATTTCACGTCGGTCGAGCAGGAGCCGATACCGGATCACCTGCTCAGCTTGCTGGAAAAGCTGGACGAGGCGGAACGTTCGGGTGGTTCAAATGGGGCAAATTGACGTGGGCACTCCCGAGATCAGTCCCGTGGCGGCACCGGCCCTGTTCAACTTCAAGCGCGAGATGCTCGCCGTGCTGCCAAGTCTGCGGGCTTTCGCGGTTTCGCTGGCCCGCCGCCACGACAAGGCCGATGACCTGGTGCAGGAAACCGTGATGAAGGCCTGGGGCAAGCAGGAGAGCTTTCAGCCCGGAACCAGCATGCGAGCCTGGCTCTTTACCATCCTGCGCAACGAATTCTACAGCCAGATGCGCCGCAAGGGCCGCGAACTGCCCGATCCCGATGGTGTGTTTGCCGGAAACCTGGCCACCCATCCCGAACAGTACGGCAAGCTCGACATGGCGGATTTCAAAGCCGCGCTCGACACTCTACCCGACGACCAGCGCGAAGCCATCGTGCTGATCGGCGCATCTGGCTTTTCCTACGAGGAAGCGGCCGAGATCGCCGGCGTTGCGGTTGGCACCATCAAGAGCCGGGTCAACCGGGCGCGCGTCAAGCTGCAGGAACTTCTCGCCGTCGACGGCGAAAGCGATTACGGCCCGGATGAAACATCCCGGCCGCTGGTCAACAAGGCCTTTCCGGGCCGCTGAGATGTGAGACGCCCGCAATGCTTGCCGCATTGCGGGCGTCGTCCTTTTCCATCAGTCTATCAGATCGGGTAGTGCGGCGTGCCGTCCTGGATGGTGATCCAGCGCAGTTCGGTGAACTCGGCGATACCCCAGTTTCCGCCGAACCGGCCGTATCCGGATGCCTTGACTCCACCGAACGGCATCTGGGCCTCGTCGTGGACGGTCGGTCCGTTGATGTGGCAGATGCCGCTTTCGATCCGCTTGGCGACACCCATCGCCTGCATCACGTCCTTTCCGAACACCGCTGACGAAAGCCCGAACTCGCTGTCATTGGCGATCCGTACGGCCTCGTCGATCGATCCGGCGCGAATGATGCTGACCACGGGGCCGAAGCTCTCTTCGGTGTAGAGCCGCATGTCCGGGGTGACATGGTCGAGCGCCGCCGCATTCAGGATGGTGCCTTCGCCGCCACCTGCAATCAGCTTGGCGCCCTTGGCAACACCGTGCTCGATGAGTTCCCTGATCCGCTCCGCCGCCGTCAGGTTGACAAGCGAGCCAAGCGGGGATGTTCCTTCGCGCGGGTCGCCGGCGGTCAGCTGTTCCACCTTCTTGGCGAACGCCTCGACGAACCTGTCGCCGACCGAGCCGACACAGATGATCCGCTCGGTCGACATGCAGATCTGGCCTTGGTTCATATAGGCGCCGAAACCGGCGGCGGCCACCGCCGCATCGATATCGGCGTCCTCGAGCAGGATCATCGGCGCCTTGCCGCCAAGTTCCAAGAGCGCCGGCTTGAGATAACGGCCGGCCAGTTCACCGATCACCTTGCCGACGCGCGTCGAGCCGGTGAAATTGACCCGGCGGACGGCCGGGTTGGCGATCATCGCCTCGACCAGCGCCGGTGCGTCATCGGGTGCATTGGAGATGGCGTTGAGCACCCCGTCGGGCAGACCGCCCTGGGCGACGGCCTCGACGATCAGCGCGTGCGTGCGCGGGCAGAGCTCGGATGTCTTCATCACTACGGTGTTGCCGCAGGCAAGCGGCGTGGCGATCGACCGGATGCCGAGGATCACCGGCGCGTTCCATGGCGCCATGGCGAGGACGACGCCTGCCGGCTGACGAATGGCCATGGCCATCGAGCCGGGGCGGTTTGACGGGATGATCTCGCCCTTGATCTGCGTGGTCAGCGAGGCCGCCTCGATCAGCATGTTGGAGGCGAGCATCACGTTGAACCGGGCCCAGGCTTCCGTCGCGCCGATTTCATCCTTCATCGCCTGGACGATGTCGTCGGCCCGGTTGTTGAGCGACGTCGCGGCATCGAGCAGCATCTTGCGCCGCGCCGCGGGTCCGGTTTCCGACCAGGCCGGGAAGGCCGCGGCGGCCGCATCGACGGCTCGCGTCGCGTCTTCGACCGAAGCCGCGGCCGCGACCGTGACGGTTTCGCCGGTGACCGGGTTCTTCCGCTCGAACGTGGCGTTGTTGGTTGCGGCGACGTGCTTGCCGCCGATGTAGAGATCAAGATTGGTCATGCTTTTGGGCCTCTTCTGTGTCTGTTCCCCGCCCAGGAAGGCGCGGATCACTGCGGGATCGTTCCGCAATTCGGATGCGGTTCCGGAGCCGGTGATCACACCGGTCTCGATAAGGTAGGCGCGGTCGGCGAGAGCCAGCGTCGCCCGGGCGTTCTGCTCGACGATGACGATGGTCAGGCCGGTCTGCCGGATCTTTGCAAGCGCTGCAAAAACCTCCTGCGCGACGATCGGGGCCAATCCAAGCGACGGTTCGTCGAGCAGCAGCAGCTTTGGCGAGGACATCAGCGCGCGTCCGATCGCCACCATCTGCTGTTCACCGCCCGACATGGTCCCCGCCAGCTGGTTGCTGCGTTCGGCAAGCTTCGGAAACAGTGAGTGAACCAGTTCCAGGTTCCTGGCGGCGTCGGCCCGGGCGCGCCGGGGCAGGGCGCCGAGCCTGAGGTTTTCGGCAACCGTCAGCTGCGGAAAGATGCCGCGGCCTTCCGGCACGATGACGATGCCATGCTCGACGACTTCATGCGGTTGCAGCGCCAGGATGTCCCGGCCTTCGTAGACCACGCTGCCGCCCGCGGGCTTCGTCCGGCCGCCGATGGCGCCAAGCAGCGAGGATTTGCCGGCGCCGTTGGCGCCGAGAATGGCCACCATCTCGCCCTTGCCGACATCGAGCGAAACCCGGTCGATCGCCACATGCTTTCCGTAGACGATGCTGATGTCGCGAATTTCAAGCATCTTCGGCATCTCCCAGGTAGGCTGCGATCACCGCTTTGTTGGACAGGACCGCCGAGGTCTCGCCATCGGCGATCAGCCGGCCGGCATTCATCACGGCGCAGCGCGGGCAGAGCGCCCTGACCGCCTCCATGATGTGCTCGACCATGATGATGGTGATGCCCGAGCCCGACAGGCTCTCGATCAGTTTTATGCCTTCCTGCAGTTCGGTCGGGTTGAGGCCGGCGAGCCACTCGTCGAGCAGCAGCAGCTCCGGTTCGGCCGCCAGCGCCCGCGCCAGCTCCAGCCGTTTCTGGTCGATATAGTTGAGATCGCCGGCGCTGGCGCCCGCACGGTCGGCAAGCCCGGTCTTCTCCAGCGCCTCGCGCGCAATCCGTTCAGCCTCCTTGCCCCAGTGAGCGCGATGCCCGAAGACGGCGGGAAGCATGACGTTCTCGAGCAGCGTCAGCGACGGCAGGATCCGCACCAGCTGGAAGGTGCGGGCGATCCCGGCGCGGGCGATCTTGTCGACCCGGGCGCCGGCGAGGTTCCTGCCGTTGAAGATGATCCTGCCTGAGGACGGCGCCAGGAAGCCCGAGATCAGGTTGAGCAGCGTGGTCTTGCCCGAACCGTTCGGACCCAGGAGCCCCATGATCGTGCCGCTCTCCATTTCAAAGGAGACCTGATCGACGGCTTTCAGACCGCCAAAGAACCGCGAGACGGTGTCGACGTGTAGAAGGGTCATTTGCCGCGCCTCCCAAACCTTGCGCGAAGATCGTCAAGTCCGGCGAGCACTCCGTTCGGAAGCACGAACACCACGGCGATGAACAGCAGCCCGAGGAAGATCGGGTAGGTGTCGGGGAAATTCACCGACAGCCATTCGAACAGCAAAAACAGCGGGATGGCTCCGACCAACGGTCCCCACAGGCGGTTGGCGCCGCCGAGAAGCGCCATGATCACGGTGAGGAAGCTCACGGTCGGATTGAACACGATCAGCGGCTCCACGTAGACCCAGCGGGGCGAGGCCACCGCGCCGACAAGCGTGATCAGCGTCGCCGAGAGGGTGAAGGCGATCAGCTTGGTCCGCGCCAGGTGAATGCCCGAATGCGCCGCCACCACCTCGTCGTCGCCGATGGCTCTCAGCGCCAGCCCGAGCCGCGTCCGGTTGATCCAGGCGGTCAGCCCGATGGCGACGGCTGCAAGCGCCAGCATCTGCCAGTAGATGTCGCGCGCGGTCAGGTCGAGGAAGATATAGCGTCCCAGCGTGCCGGTGATCGAAACCTCGTACCAGGTGATCAGCTGCCGGACCAGTTCGGCGAGCCCGAAGGTGAAGATGACGAAATAGATGCCCGACAGCCTCAGCGTCGACAGCCCGACCAGGAGCGCCATACCCGCGCCGATCAGCGCCGCGCATAGAAGCACCGCCGGGTAGGGCAGGCTCTCGTTGAGCACGGCCACGGTGTAGGCCCCGGTGCCGTAGAAGGCCACGGTCGCAAGCGAGATGTAGTTGGTCTGTCCCGAAAACAGTGCCCAGGCCGAGGCGAGCGCCACATAAGTCGCCATGCCGATCAGCAGCCCGAGTTCGTATTCGGATGCGAACAGCGGAACGACGGCCAGGGCGACAAGGCCGAGAAGAGCGATTGCCAGCCGGATCATGAACGCCTCCCGAACAGGCCCTGCGGACGCCAGATGAGAACGGCGAGAAAGATCGCGAAGGTCGCCGCCAGCGTCAGGCCGGGATCGAAGGTGGTGGCCACGAAGGTTTCCACCAGACCCAGCGCAAAGCCTGCGGCGAGTGCGCCGGCCACGTTTCCGACGCCGCCCATGATGACGATGATCAGCGCCTTCATGGTGAAGATCACCCCGTCATTGGCCGAGAAGGTCTGGTACATGGCAATGCTGGCGCCGCCGACCGCAGCCAGCGCCGTCCCCAGCGCAAAGCCCTGGCGGCTGACCTTGTTGACATCGATGCCGACCAGCGGTGCCGAACCCGGGGTCAGCGCCACGGCGCGCAGGATCAGTCCCCAGCGGCTCCAGTTGAGCAGCACGATCAGACCGAGGCCTGCAACCAGGCAGATTGCAAAGGCGATCAGCCGGTTGAGCGCCACCGACACGCCAAGCACGTTCACGCCCTGGTCGAGATAGGAAATCGAGGTGAAATTGGCGCCGAACAGCACCAGCATGATGCCCTGCAATACGAACAGCAGCCCGAACGTCGCCAGGATGGAATCCACCTCCAGCTTGCCCGGTTTTCCAGTGGCCCTCTGCACCAGCGGCCGCATCATGAAGGTATAGAGCAGCCATCCGGTCAGGTATCCGGCCGGAGCGATCAGGATGATCGCCACGAGCGGCGGCAGGCCGGCGGTCTGGAACAGGAACACCAGCCCGAAGGCCGCCAGAAGCGTGACTTCGCCATAGGCGAGGTTCATGATCCGGGCGATGCCGTATTGCAGCGTCAGTCCGAGCGCCAGCAGCGCATAGGTGCCGCCCAGCACCAGGCCGAGCACGAGCGTCGTCATTGCGAGTGTCCGCTTCAGTCAGGATTGAAGAGTGGAGAGCAGCCATTCGCGGCTGCCCTTCGGAGCTTGAACCGGATTACCAGTTCGGCTTCGGGATGACCGGCGCGACAGCACCGTCCTTGTCCGACGGATTGACGGCCACGAAGGTGCCGCCCTGCCACTGGCCAACCCACCAGAGATCGCGCAGCTGGTTGTCCTCGAGCTTGACGTCGCCGATGATCGTGCTGAACGTTCCGGTCGACAGTTCCCCAGCCAGCTTCCCGTGATCGAGGCCGACCCGCTCCACCGCCTGCGCCAGCATTTCGAGCGAGGCATAGGTAATCGCCGAGGCCCAGCTGTCAGGCGGCGCACCGGCGCTGTCGGTATGCCGTGCGAAATAGTCCTTGATCGCCGGCGAGGCGGCATTGACGCCGCCGATCGACATCACGCCTTCCTGCTTTCCGTCGGCGATCTGGCCGTAGATCGGGAAGGCGCCGCCCACGCCGACATAGAAGACCTTCGGATTGTAGCCCATCGACTGCGCGGTCTTGGTCATGCCGAAGCTGTCCGGCGGATAGGAGAAGGCAACGAAGCTGTCGGCGCCGCTTGCCTGGGCTTCCGCCATCAGCGCGGCAAAGTCCGAGGTGCCGAGCGGATAGGTCTTGTCGTAGACGACCTCGAGCCCTGCTTCCTTGAAGGACGGACGGGCGCCGTTGACCAGGTCGATGCCGAAGCCGTCTGCGACCGAGACCATGGCGATCTTGTTGTTGATGGTGCCGGCTGCGACCGCGGCTTTCAGCACGTCGGCAAGGCCGTTCGCATAGTCGTGGCCGCCGCCGAGCATCCAGTAGCTGCGCTTCCAGCGGGCGGCGAATTCCGGCGCCTTGTCGGTCACCGCGGTCACGGCAGCCTGCGGATAACCGAAGCGGTCCATCAGCGGCGCGATGGCGAGGTTGGAGCCGGTGCCCCAGGGCGGCAGGATCAGGTCGACCTTGTCCTTGGTGGCCAGCCGCTCGATGGCGCGGACCAGGTCTTCGTTCGAGGACCGGTCGTCATATTCGATGACCTCGATCATGCGCTTCGAGCCGTCCGGCATGGTCAGTCCGCCGGCGGCGTTGATGTCCTTGACCCACAATTCGTAGTTCGGGATCGTGGTGATGCCGGCACCGGTGGCGTTGGGTCCTGTCTTGGCGACGGCGTAGCCGATCTTGACGGTTTCATCGGCGGAATGTGCCAGATTGGCGCCAAGCAGCATGGTCATCGCCACGCCGGACGCGAGCGCGCGCAACGTGGTGCGTCGGGTAATTGTCATGAATTTTCCTCCCAATTGCGGGCAGAAGCGGGATTCTGCAATCGCCTTCGCCCAAAATCTGCAGTGATCTCAGCCGAACTCCCAATAACGGCCGAAATTTAGTATCGATCAGCGCCCGTGATAAGAATATGCACTTTTGTGGCGAAGAGTTGCACTTTTGCTTGCAAATCCGGCGAGATCGGAGACATTGGCCGCATGAAACCGACACCCCAGCCCGTTGCCGACGATCGCCCCATCCTGTCGCTGCTTCACATCCGCAGCCCCTTGACCCGCGTCGCCTACAGCGTGCCCGCGGACTCGGCCTGCCTGCTGCTGCTTGCGGCCGGACGGCTGAGTGTTTCGGACGCCGGCGCCGCGGCCGAGGCAGCCCGGTCCTTCGAAGCGCCGCGGTTGATCTGGAGCCCGGCAGGCAAGGCCCTCGAGCTTGCAGCCCAGGCCGGCGCGCGCGGAGAGGTCATGCTGGTGTCGCGGCAGACGCTGCTCCGCGCCCTGCCGGCAAGCCTGCTTGCCGACCAGATGGGGATCGTTCTCAGGCAGGGGCTTTCCCGGGCTTTTACACCGGGCGAGGCAATCGTTCGCCTGATGGAAGGCGTTGCTGCCGAAAAGCAGGACGGCGGCCCCGGCAGCCGCGAAGCCCTCGAGCACTACCTCGGGCTGATCCTGCTGCACCTGTGGCGGCTGCTCGGCACCGATATTGTCACCCGGCAGCGTTCAGCCCAGGGGCTGGCCCAACGGTTTGTCATGCTGGCAGGCCTGCACAAGCACCAGCACTGGACGGTTGAACATTATGCCGAGCTTCTGGAGGTCAAGCGTGACCGGCTCAATGTCGCCGTCAGGCGCGCCACCGGCATTTCCCCGCAAGCCTATCTGCATCGCGAGATCATGCGCGACGCCTGCGAACTGCTCGCCAGCACCGGCCTGCCGGTGAGCCAGATCGCCTTCCGGCTCGGTTTTGCCGATCCGGCCTATTTCAACCGTTTCTTCACCCGGCAGTCGGGGCAGAGCCCCGGCAAGTACCGCCATGTCCTGCGCAGCCGGAAGGAGCAGGGTGACCTGACCTATGCAGCCTGGCCGTGAGGCCGCCCGTCTCGTTCACGAACGCCCGGTCGATGTCTCAACGCTTCATGTAGGTCCCGAACTTCACCCAGGCGCCGCCGCGCCGCGAGGACTCGACGCAGGCCGTGACGAAGGCAACGCCCGCCAGTCCTTCGTCAATGCCGGGAAACATCACGCCCTGGGACGTTGGTTTACCGGTCCGGCGCGCGACAATGGCTTCAGCGGCTTCGGTATAGATATTGGCGAAGCCCTCGAGATAGCCTTCCGGATGGCCGCCGGGAATGCGGCTGACGCGCTGGCCGGCGGCGGTTGCGCCCGCGCCGTTGCGGGTGAGCAATCGTTTCGGCTGGCCCAGCGGCGAATGCCAGAGGTAGTTCGGGTCTTCCTGGGCCCATTCGAGCCCGCCATTTTCGCCGTAGATGCGCAGTTTCAACGCATTTTCGTTTCCCGGGGCAACCTGGCTGCACCACAGCATCCCCTTGGCGCCGCCGGAAAAACGTAACAGCACATGGCCGTTGTCGTCGAGTTGTCGACCCGCGACGAAGGAATTGAGGTCCGCACAAAGAGATTCCAGCTCCAGCCCGGAGACGAAACCGGCGAGATCAAACGCATGGGTGCCGATGTCCCCGATCGAGCCGCCGGAACCCGAGCGGGCCGGATCCGTTCTCCATTCCGCCTGTTTGTTGCCTTGCCCTTCCTCGGCTTTGGTTAGCCAGTCCTGGGCATACTCGACCTGCACCAGCCGGATTGCCCCGAGTTCGCCGCTTTCGATCATCTCGCGCGCCTGCCGGATCATCGGATAGCCGGTGTAGTTGTGGGTGAGCACGAACAGCGCGCCTGACATTTCGGCGGCCTTGGCCAGCTTGCGCGCGTCCGCAAGCGTCGAGGTCAGCGGCTTGTCGCAGATCACGTGGATGCCGCGCTTGAGGAACTCGCGCGCCACCGGATAGTGCATGTGGTTCGGCGTGACGATCGCCACCGCCTCGATGCCTGATTTCAGCCGCGCTTCCCGCTTGGCCATCTCGAAATAATCGCCATAGGCGCGGTCAGGCGCGACACCGAGATCGGCGGCCGATGCTTTCGATTTTTCCGGCGTCGAGGAGAACGCGCCCGCGACCAGCTCGTAGCGGTCGTCGATGCGCGAGGCGATGCGGTGCACGCCGCCGATGAGTGCGTCGCGCCCGCCGCCGACCATGCCGAGACGGATCCGCCGCGAGGCGGTGGTGCTGGAGCCTTCGATAGCCATTACTCTCTCCCGCTTACGAAATGCCGAGCATGCGGCGGTTGGCGGCCTCGTCGGTGCCGCCGTCGGCGAAATCGTCGAAGGCGCGCTCGGTCACCCGGATGATGTGGTCTGCGACGAACTGCGCGCCTTCGCGCGCCCCATCCTCGGGATGCTTGAGGCAGCATTCCCATTCGACCACGGCCCAGCCGTCGAAATCATTGGCCGCCATCTTCGAGAAGATCGCGCCGAAATCGACCTGGCCGTCGCCGAGCGAGCGGAACCGTCCGGCCCGGTCGACCCAGGGCTGGTAGCCTGAATAGACACCCTGGCGGCCGGTCGGGTTGAACTCGGCATCCTTGACGTGGAACATCCGGATCCGGTCCTTGTAGATGTCGATGTTGTCGAGATAGTCGAGGCACTGCAGCACGTAGTGCGAGGGATCGTAGAGCATGTTGCAGCGGGCGTGATTGCCGACGCGCTCGAGAAACATCTCGAAGGTGACGCCGTCATGCAGGTCTTCGCCCGGATGGATCTCGTAGCAGATGTCGACGCCGCACTCGTCGGCAAAATCGAGAAGCGGGCGCCAGCGTTTGGCCAGTTCGTCAAAGGCGGTTTCCACCAGGCCCGCCGGCCGCTGCGGCCAGGGGTAAAGATAGGGCCAGGCCAGCGCACCCGAGAAGCTCGCCATCGCGTTGATGCCCAGGTGCTGCGAGGCCTTGAGCGCCATCCGCACCTGGCTGACCGCCCATTCCTGCCGCGCCTTCGGATTGCCGCGCACTTCGGGTGCGGCGAAGCCGTCGAAGGCCTCGTCATAGGCCGGATGCACAGCCACAAGCTGGCCTTGCAGGTGGGTCGACAGCTCGGTGACTTCCACGCCGTTGGCCTGCGCCACGCCCTTGAACTCGTCGCAATAGTCCTTTGACGATGCCGCCTTCGCAAGGTCGAACAGGCGGCCGTCCCAGCTCGGCACCTGAACACCCTTGTAGCCGCAATCGGCTGCCCACTTGGTGATCGACTCCCATGAGTTGAACGGCGCTTCGTCGCCCGCGAATTGTGCCAGGAACAACGCCGGTCCCTTGATGGTCTTCATTGGTTTCCTCCTCCAGATGCACTTTTCCGCCGCGCGGGTTCCATCCAACCTCGGGGTCGGGGAGGTGGCCTCGCCTCCAGCCTCCCGCGCCGGTCCCTCCCGGTTCCGGGGTGTTCCTCGTCCATATGTCGATGGATCCCGCCGCAATTATTAAATCGTTTGTATCCACGGCAATACACTGCTTGGGGGAATTAGGCAAAACCGATATCAACATGGGCCGTTGCCGCTGGGCGAGGCGGCAAGGCCGTGTGCGGCAACCGCCGCCAGCACCGGATGACCGGTTACGCTTCCGGTCCGGCGCCGCCTGCGGCGTGCGGAGATTTCCGGGGCAAGCCTGCCCGCACAACGGCGAATGCCGGCAATGCTGGCTGCGCCGGGTTTGACTTCGCCCGGCAAACCGTCAGAAATACAGGATGTGAAGATTGCAGACACGCACCCGCAACGATTCCTTCTGCCCGGCCGGCCCGGCAGGGTGATCACCTATGGCAGCAGCAATGATTGATCCCCGTAAACGCGACTTTCTCAGCGGCCTGTTTGAAGCTGCCGTCGAGCGCGCCGATCCCCGGCGTGCGCTGCTCGGTGCGCTGCCGGCAAAGCCCGCGGGCCAGACCGTGGTCATCGGCGCCGGCAAGGGCGCGGCCCAGCTTGCTGCTGCGTTCGAGGATCTCTGGGACGGCCCGCTGACCGGCACCGTCGTCACCCGCTATGGTTATGCCGTGCCCTGCAGGTCGATCAGGGTGCTCGAGGCGAGCCACCCGGTGCCTGATCAGGCGGGCCTCGCCGCCACCCAGGCGCTGTTCGATGCGGTGTCCGGCCTGACGAAGGACGATCTCGTGGTCGCTCTGATCTGCGGCGGCGGCTCTGCCCTGTTGCCGGCGCCCCCCGAGGGACTGACGCTCGCCGACGAGCAGGACCTCAACCGGGTGCTGCTTGCCTCCGGCGCGCCGATCGGCGTGATGAACGCCATCAGGAAACACGCAAGCCGCATCAAGGGCGGCAGGCTCGCCGCCGCGGCCTGGCCCGCCCGCGTGGTCTCGCTCGTTGTCTCCGATGTGCCGGGCGACGAAGCCTGCCAGGTGGCGTCCGGACCCACGGTGCCCGATGCCGTCGGTCTGTCTGAAGTCCGCGCCATGGTCGCCGCGCGAGACATTGCCCTGCCGGACAGCATCCTTGCGCATTTCGACAGCGGCCGGGACCTGCCGCCGCGGCCGGATGATCCGGTTTTTGCCAACAATGAGGTCCGCGTCATTGCTTCGGCCGGATTGTCGCTTGAAGCCGCGGCCGAAATGGCCCGGCGTGCGGGTGTCGGTGCAGCCATTCTCTCGGATGCGGTGGAAGGGGAAGCCCGCGATGTCGGGCTGGTGCATGCGGCGATCGCGAGAGAAGTGGTGGGCCGCGACCGGCCGTTTGCCAAACCGGTTGTCATCCTCTCGGGCGGAGAAACAACGGTCACGCTGAAAGGCAAGGGCAAGGGCGGCCGCAACACCGAGTTCCTGTTGTCGCTTGCGTCCGCGATCGACGGTGTTGAGGGCATTGCCGCGCTCGCGGCCGACACCGATGGCATCGACGGCTCGGAAGACAATGCCGGCGCTTTCGCCGGTCCGCAAACCGCCGCCGAGATGCGGGCAAAGGGCCTCGATCCGCTGGCCAGCCTCGCCGCCAATGATGCCTGGACCGCCTTTAATGCCATCGGCGAGCTGTTCGTGCCCGGGCCGACCGGCACCAATGTCAACGATTTTCGCGCGATCCTGGTCGGAGAACTGCCGGATTGACCCCTGCTTGACCGGGCGAGGGGCCAGCCCTTGGGCTCCGGGGCAGGGATGCTAAGCTGCGGTATGAACCCGCAGCGAGATCTGGCTTCCGACGTAGCTGCGGAGCTGGACCAGCGCGTTGTCGATATCCGCGGCCTCTTCAAGCAGATCGTAGTTCCCCGGCTCCGCCGATATCTCGCCGTAGAGGAGCGCCGACAGGCGGCACAGATTGTTCAGGCATCCGTATATTATTTGCTTTTGCCGGGTAGGGGTGCTGTCGCTTTCCACCAGATGAATGACTTCCGGGGCCTTGGCGTCGTGAACTCTTTTAAGATTCGCGAGGCGGTGTGAAACTGTCATGTGCAATTATCCTGACAGGAGTTGTTGGTAAAACTCGAATCACGCTGCGAAACTACTTCGTCCAAATAGAACATTTCAAAATAAGCCATGATTCGTACCGAGGTGTCCAGTTTGTCCAAGTTGCGCAAGCTTCACACAAGCTCGAGACTTGTAAGAACTTTTATTTTCTTCTGGCATTCTCGCGCCCGGAAAACCGCACACAGTCTCCCATTCCGCAACCTTGCCTTGTCGCGGCCTGCTTCCCTTCGTTATTTGCTCTACTTCAGGTTTGCACGCAGCGGCGGTCGTAGCAATTCGCCCTTGGTCTGCCGGGCGCATGTTTCCACAGATAAATACATCTGTATTTTACAATGGGCTTGAAATGGACGGAAACTCCTGTTCCGTCCTGTTCTGATTCGATTGTATGTGCACATGCGATAGATAGTGGTATGGCACCGTTGCTTGCCGTACCGTGAAACCGGTCGGCCGATTCCGGTCGACAACAACCTGCCCGTGAGTATTGGCCATGACCGAACCCGCTGACCGCGAAGAAGACATTGCTGCGTCTCCGTCCGCGCCCGACGCAATGGATCATGACGAGATCTACGGCGAAGACGGGTCGATCCGGCAGGACTATCTGACGGCCATCGGCGCGGCGATCGCGGACCGCGATGTGCTGTTCCTGCGCGAGCATGTGGTACGCCTGCATGAATCCGAGCTTGGCGACCTCCTGGAATCGATCAGCGCGCCGCAGCGCCATGCGCTGGTGTCGCTGCTTGGCGATGACTTCGATTTCGCGGCGCTCACCGAGGTCGACGAGGCTATCCGTCTCGACATCATCGAGGCGCTGCCCAATGCCAGGATTGCCGAAGCCCTCGGCGAGCTCGATTCCGATGACGCGGTCTACATTCTCGAGGACCTCGACGAAGAGGATCAGAAGGAGATTCTCGCCGCCCTGCCGTTTACCGAACGGGTCAGGCTGCGCCGATCGCTGGATTATCCCGAGGACACTGCCGGTCGCCGCATGCAGACCGAGTTCGTCGCGGTGCCGCCATTCTGGACGGTGGGCCAGACCATCGACTACATGCGCGACGAGGAAGACCTTCCCGAGAGCTTCAGCCAGATTTTCGTCATCGACCCGACCTTCAAGCTTGTCGGCGCGGTCGCGCTCGACAAGATCCTGCGCACCAAGCGGCTGGTTCGCATCGAGGAGGTGATGGACGAGACCCGCTATCGCATCAATGCCGAGATGGACCAGGAAGAGGCCGCGCAGCTGTTCGAGCAGTACGACCTTCTCTCCGCCGCGGTGGTTGACGAGAACGAGCGTCTGGTCGGTGTCCTGACCATCGATGACGTGGTGGACGTCATTCACGAGGAAGCCGAAGAGGACATCAAGCGCCTGGGCGGTGTGGGCGACGAGGAACTCTCCGACAGCATCCTGTCGACCGTGCGCTCCCGTTTCACCTGGCTGCTGATCAATCTCGGCACCGCTATCCTGGCCTCCGCCGTCATCAGCCTGTTCGACGCGACGATCGAGCAGATGGTGGCGCTGGCGGTGCTGATGCCGATCGTTGCCTCGATGGGCGGCAATGCCGGAACCCAGACCATGACGGTGACGGTGCGGGCTCTGGCCACCCGCGATCTCGATATCTACAATGCGGGCCGCATTATCCGGCGCGAGGCGGCCGTCGGTTTCATCAACGGCTTGCTTTTTGCCGTGATCATCGGCGTGGTCGCTGGCCTGTGGTTCTCGAGCCAGGGACTTGGCGCCATCATCGCCGCCGCAATGGTGGTCAACATGCTGGCGGCGGCGCTCGCCGGCATCCTGTTGCCGTTGCTTTTGGAAAAGGTCGGCGCCGACCCGGCGATCGCGTCGGCGGTTTTCGTGACCACCGTCACCGATGTCGTGGGCTTCTTCGCGTTCCTCGGTCTGGCCGGCTGGTGGCTGTCATTTGCCTGATTTGAACAGGGTGCGGTGGTCATGCCGGGAATTTTGACTTATACGTAAAAGTAAGTCGTCATCAGAGTTCGCAGGATCGATCCGCTTTGGACAAATATTATACCATCACCGAGTTGACCCGTGAGTTCGGGATCTCGACGCGGACCTTGCGTTTTTACGAAGACGAGGGGCTGATCCATCCCGAGCGCCGCGGCCGGACGCGCCTGTTCCGATCCGCCGACCGGCGCTTGATTCAGGAAATCCTGCGCGGCCGCCGCATCGGCTTCACCATAGCCGAAATCCGCGAAATCATCCAGGTCTACAAGGATCCACCCGGAGAAGCGGGGCAATTGCGGCTGTTGATGCGCAAGGTCGAGGAAAAGCGCGAGGACCTGCGACAGAAGCGCCGCGACATCGAGGAAACGCTGGTCGAGCTCGACCATATCGAGGAATCCTGCCTGACCCGGCTTGCCGAAATCGGCGTCAACACCTGAGCCGCTGGACGGGGCCGCCTCTCAATCGGCGGACGCTTCAGATCCAGCGCCGGACTTTGCGGCAATAGTCCTCGAACTGGTATCCGAACTTGGCAAGCAGGTGATTTTCTTCCCGCCGGATGGCCAGGAAATATGTCAGGATTCCGTCGATCGGAGCGAGAGCCAGGAACCAGCTGTTGTGTGAGAGGAAACCCATCCCGACAAGCAGCATCATGTTTGCGAGATAGATCGGATTGCGGCTGTAGCCAAACGGCCCATGCGCAACCAGGTGGGTTGAACCGCGATTGGGCAGGATCGTGGTCTTGGATTCATGCAGCGTCCGCATCGCCCACAGGTCGATGCCGAGCGCCAGAACGATCATCAGGACGCCGAGCGACGTGATGCCCTGGAATTCGAGCGCCAGCGGCGCAACCTTGTTCAGCACGATCGCGGCAAGCGTAAACCCGACAAGCAGCAGGGGCGGCCACGGTATGAAGTTCGGTCTCTCCCGGTAGGTATTCATCAAGCGGAATCCCTTGTCTGCTATCTGGTTCGGTAATGAAAATCGTTTCAGTGCAATAAATGGAATCTAGTTCGAACTTGCTGTGCATTGTTCGGCAATGGCGGGAATGCGCGCATCTGATTCCTGTGTGATTTGGCCCGAAATAAAGGGCTGGAACAGTCCCTGGGAAAGCAATTCGTCGGTGACACACCCGCAAAACCGCTTGCAGAATGCCGCGCTGTTGTTTGCTTGGCAACTGGTTTCACATTCCGCCACGAAACCCGGCAACGGGTCCCCAGGCGTGGCGGGAACCAGTTGCGAGGCAACCCAGACCAGCGAGATCAGCACCGGTTGATGCACCAGATAAAAGGCCAGACTGTGACGGCCGCAGAACCGCGTTGCCCGGGCAACCGGACCGGATCCGGTCTTCAATGCCGCAAGGCGCCTGGTCAGGCCCTGCGACACCGCGGCCTTCGTTATGCCCATGCCGATCAGGAAGGGCCCGAACCATGGCAGCAGCGGCACGAAATCGTTCGATCGCGGCGGCACAGTGAACAGCCCGATCCAGGACAGCCAGGAGGGGTTGAATACCTCGTGCCGGTAAAACCCCGGCAGCGCGATGCAGACGACGCCGGCCAGCACCGTGAGCAGTGCCGGCAGCCGCAGGAACACCAGCCCCAGCACGCTTGAGGCGGCGATCGCATGCAGGATGCCGAAATAGATGAAGCTGTCCGGCGTGGCGATAACGGTTGCCAGGGTTATCAGTCCTGCGGCGCCCGCGACCATGGCAACGCGCTTCAGAAAGGCGGCTCGCCTTATGCCATTGCCATGTGCGAGCACCAGGCTGACGCCCGCCAGGAACAGGAAGCTGCTGGCGATCGAGCGGGCATAGAGCTTGAGCGGGCCATGCGTGGAGGTGCCGGGATCGAGATAGCCGAACAGCTCCAGATCCCAGGAAAAATGGTAGCTCGCCATGGCGAACAGCGCCAGTCCCCGCGCCAGATCGAGCACATCAATGCGCTCTGAGGGCTTTCGTGGCAGCGTCGCGGTGGCGGTCGTATCGTTCAAACCCGTCTCTCTATCAGAACCATCGGCCATCCTGCCGATTCAAGTCCAAACACCGATCCCAGCCGGTTGGAATCGCATCATCATATCTGAAAACCTGCAAGCGGCCCCGAATTGCCTGCAGGTCCCTCAATGCGAAACCGGCTGGATTTTCCGGCCGCCGTTGCCGACAAGCAGTCCCGCCAGTACCAGCGCCAGCGCCGCGATGAGGTTGAGCGTCAGCGGCTCGTCGAGAATGAGCACCCCCAGGGCCACCCCGAACACCGGCACCAGGTTGATCGACAGCGAGAAGCGCGAGTAGCCCACGGCGCGGATCAGGGTGAACCGGACGATATAGGCAATGCCCGTGGGAAACAGGCCAAGATAGAGCAGCGATCCGATCGCCGGTATCGACAGCGCCGGCGACAGCAGACCTTCCAGCATCAGCGCCAGCGGGATCAGCGCCGCCGTGCCGATCGCCAGCGCCAGGCAGGCAAGCCGCACCGGCGGCATGGTGATCCGCCGGATCAGGAGCCCGGCCATCACGTAGCAGACAGAAGCACTTAGGGCGGCGAGCTTGCCCAGCAGCGGGCCACCGGCAAGCCCGGCAAAGATGCTCGGGCCGACCAGCACGACAATTCCCGAAAACCCAAGCAGCACCGAAACGAGCTTGCGCGGCGTCAGCCGGTCGTCATCGGTCATCAGGTGGCTGCCGATCAGCGCCAGGAAAGGGCCGGTGCCCATTAAGAGCGCCAGCACGCCGGCATCGATGGTCTTGCCCGCCCAGGCGACGAGAATGAACGGCACCACCACATTCAGGAGCGCCATGCCGACGATCAGCCCCCACTGGCCCCGGCCGTCCGGCCACACCATGCCGCGCCAGATCGCGTAGGGCAGCAGCACAAGGAAGCCGATGCCGACGCGAATCGCCGCGAGCCAGACCGGCCCGGTCTCGGGAACGGCGACACGGATGGCGATGAACCCCGAGGCCCAGATCAGCGAGGTCATCACCATGAGCGTCAGATCCAGCCGCGTCGGGGTCCTGATCGGTTGCAAAGGCGTGCTCATGCGTCGCTTGAATCGCTTGCTGTGCCGGCGGGCAGGGCGAGGCGGTAGACACCCCTAAAGTCTGACGGATCGACCGGCCTGGCCTTGCGCAGGATGACAAGTTCACCCGCTTTGGCCATCTCGATCGCGACGGCACGCAACGGCTTCATCAACCGGCTCCACTGGCGCTCATCCGAACCGGCAAGCGCCCGGGCGGCCTCGGTCGGAGAAATACTCTTTCCCGCCTCGCGGCTTTCAAGCAGATCGAGGATGGCGGCGCGCAGCGCCGCCCTGTCGAAGGATGGGGACTGTGTCACGAAATGATTGTGTCCTTGAGGATGGCGTCGCGGGCATTGGAAAAGAACTGCCGCCTGAGCAGCACCAGGATCACCAGCGTGGTTGTCCCCATCAGCACCAAGGGCCCGGCAAACCAGCCCAGATAGCCGATCGACAGGAAAATGGCCCTGAGCCCGGCATTGAAATGCCGTCCGGCCAGCACGTTAAGTGACGCGGCCCGGTTGGCGGCGGCGTCGAGTTCGATCCGGTCTTCCGGCAGATCGCCCTTCATCGGGATCGCGCCGAACAGGATCGAGGAGTAGTTGAACAGCCGGTAGGACCAGCCGAACTTGAAGAACGCGTAGGCAAAGATCGCGATCAGTCCGAACACCTTGAGCTCGAAGGCCACCGGATCGGCAACCAGCGGAATCGGCAGGTCGTCGGCCACCGCCATCACACGGTCGGTCGCGCCAAGCAGCGCGAAGCAGCCGCCGATGGCGAAGATCGTGGTCGAGGCGAAGAAAGCCGTGCCGTTCTGCAGCCCCGCCATGATGGCGGTGTCGATCATCCTGAGATCCCGCCGC
The DNA here is from genome assembly GCA_020637795.1 of Hoeflea sp. Taxonomy (GTDB): domain Bacteria; phylum Pseudomonadota; class Alphaproteobacteria; order Rhizobiales; family Rhizobiaceae; genus Hoeflea. Next base: position 114,523 of record JACKJT010000002.1, read on the forward strand.
GCCGCCACATGCATCCAGTTCTTGCGGTGCTGGTTCATGGCCGTCGTCAGGCTCACCCGCCTGATCGGCAGGTGATTGTTCGAGGCCAGTGAAAACACGAACCACGACAACGCGAACCAGGCGATCGCCAGAAAATCCAGATTTGTCATGAACCGGTTTTGCCATGAAGCGCGCCCGGACGCAAAGCCTCTGTTGCCGCTCCGCACTGTAATCAAATCTTCATATCGATGGCCAAACTGTGGGCGGGATCCACAGTCCGATCCTGCGGGTTCCGGCATAAACCCTTGATTTATCAAGGAGCCATGCAGGAATGGTGGAGCTGATATGAAAATGCGGCCACAGATTTGCCTCTTTTGCAGTTGCGAAAAGATTACCGGATCGTTAAACACACGGTCCTGCGCCGAGCGCGTCCGGATGGATGACGCGGCCTGACAGACAGTTCTACAACCGGAGTGATCATGGAAGAGACCGTACAGAAATCCTGCTGGGGCATTACCGCCCGCGCAGTGATCGGTTTTTCAGGAATTCTTGCACTGGCCTACCTTTTCGGCGGCATCTGAGCAAACGTAGGATCTGACAATAAGTGATCTGAAAAGGGCAGCGCCTGACCAACCCGGTCGGCGCTGCTTTTCTTTGTCCACCAGAAGGCTTCTTGCAAAAGCCCTGTCGCCGGAGCGGCATCGGAAGTCGGTGGATTGACGGTCCGCGCCACTCCGCGCATGTAATGTGCGAGGTCTCACCGGAGCTGCCGCAAACCATGTTTCTTTCTGTCTTTGATGTCTTCAAGATCGGCGTTGGTCCGTCGAGTTCCCACACCATGGGACCGATGTCCGCTGCCGTGCGCTTTCTCGACGAGATCGCCGGTCCCGACTGGCCGCGTCCTGCCGGCGCGAAGGTCGACGCCATCAAGGTCAGTCTTCACGGTTCGCTGGCGTTTACGGGAATCGGTCACGGAACCGGCAGGGCGGTGGTGCTCGGCCTGACCGGCGAATTGCCCGATCAGGTCGATCCGGACCGGATGGATGCGATCATCGCCGGCGTCGAGCAAAGCCGGATGATCAACCCACCCGGCCATCCCGCCTACCATTTCGACCCGAAGACCGACCTGGTGTTCGACAAGAAGCAGGCCTTGCCGGGCCATGCCAACGGCATGACGTTTACGGCCTTTGACCGCGACGGCATGATGCTGCTGCGCCGGATCTACTATTCGGTCGGCGGCGGCTTTGTCGTCTCCGACACCGAGCTTGAAGCCATGAAGGGGGCGAAGAAGGCGGCCGTCGACAAGTCGGTGCCCTATCCCTTCCGCAACGCCAAACAGATGCTCGAGATGGCCGCAAGCTCCGGCCTGACGATCGCGCAGATGAAGCGCGCCAACGAGGAAACCCACATGTCGGCCGACGAGCTCGACGCCGGCCTCGACCGGATCTGGAGCACCATGAGCGGCTGCATCGACCGCGGTCTTTCGGGCGAGGGCATCATGCCGGGCGGCCTCAAGGTCCGGCGCCGGGCGCGAATCCTGCACGACAAGCTGCAGGAAGAATGGCGGCAGAACCGGCGCAATCCGCTGCTCGCCAATGACTGGCTCAGCGTCTACGCCATGGCGGTCAATGAGGAAAACGCCTCGGGCGGTCGCGTCGTCACCGCACCCACCAACGGTGCGGCCGGCGTCATCCCTGCGACCATCCGCTACGTGCTGCAGTTCCACGACGGCGCCGACCAGCAGGCCGTCCGCGATTACCTGCTCACGGCCGCCGCAATTGGCGGCATCATCAAGCACAATGCCTCGATCTCGGGCGCCGAGGTCGGCTGCCAGGGCGAGGTCGGATCGGCTGCGGCGATGTCGGCGGCGGGCTTGGCCGCAGTCATGGGCGGTACGCCGGAACAGATTGAAAATGCGGCGGAAATCGCGCTGGAGCATCATCTCGGCATGACCTGCGATCCGGTCGGCGGGCTGGTCCAGGTGCCCTGCATCGAGCGCAATGCGCTGGGCGCGGTCAAGGCGGTCACCGCCGCCTCGCTGGCGATGAAGGGCGACGGCACCCATTTCGTGCCGCTCGACGCCTGCATCGAAACCATGCGCCAGACCGGCCTCGACATGAACGAGCGCTACAAGGAAACCTCGACCGGCGGCCTCGCCGTCAATGTGGTCGAGTGTTGAGCTCTCCGGAACGCTTCAGCCTGAACCGCATCAGCCAAGCCGGGCGTTGAGCCTGTGGACGGCGCCGGGTTTTGCCAGGCTGCGGCTTGACCCGGGGCCTCCCGAGCCCGATGTATCGCACCATGGCTCTTCACCTTCTCAAACTCTGTGTCGGCGCGGAAAGCGTCGAGGACCAGCGCGACTGGATGCAGCGCCGCCTGGCGATGATGAAGGCGGCGGGGCAGGTGCCCGAGCAGTTCCACACCACCCGGATGGTTCCCAAGCGGATGGCTGAACTGCTCGATGGCGGTTCGCTCTACTGGGTGATCAAGGGTAATATCCAGGCGAGGCAGCGCCTCCTCGACATCCGGCCGTTCGTCGATACGGACGGCATTTCCCGCTGTCATCTGGTGCTCGAGCCGGTTCTGCACGAAACCTCCTGGGCGCCGCGCCGCCCGTTCCAGGGCTGGCGCTACCTCGATCCGAAGGACGCCCCGCCGGATCTTGGCGCGTCCGGGTCCGGGGACGACGAACTGCCGCCCGAACTCAAGCGCGAACTGGCCGGCCTGGGGCTGCTCTGAGCGACAGGATCCTGACTCGGGGCCTGATCAGAATTTGACCTTCAGATGTGCGCCGCCGCCAATTTCATGGCCATTCTGGTTGCGCGAACCGGTCACTCCAGCGCGTATTGCCGTTCTGGCATTCAACGAACCCGTCAGTCCCAGTCCCCCTGTCACGGAATGTGCACCCCGGTTCTGCCCGGCCTGGGTGAATTTCCCGAACAAGTGGCTCGTCGCGGTGACCTGGTGTGCCGTGGTCTTTGCGGCTTCGAAGTCGTGATCGTACCGCAGGAATGCGATCAGCTTGAGGTCACGGTCTGTCGTGGCAGTGGGAAGATCCATGCTGAAATTCATGCCGACGCCGCCGGTCAGTGTCTCGGCGCCGGCCTTCGCAATGCTGTAGTTGAAGTCATGCCCGCCGCTCTCGGTGAGGCCGCTCTGCCATATACGGGAGTAGGAGCCGGTGATGAACGGCTCGAGGCCGGTCGTCTCGTCAAGCTCTATCCGGTAACCCAGCTGGGATGAGGCAAAGGCGCTGCGCGAGGTAAAGGCGGCGCTTGCCACTCCACCCGTGAACAACCCGACATTTGGATTGAAGCGCTTGGATGTGTGCCAGCCATGCGCATAGCCCGCGGTCATCGAGAGGATGAAACGGTCGATTTCGGCCGTTCCGTAAACGCCCGCGACAGCACTTTGGCCGGAAAAGTCCTGAGACACCTTGTCGTGTTCGTGCATCGTTTTATGGGCATAGCCCCCATAGACGCCAGCAATGAAGCGTTCGCGCTCGATCAGGTCGGCGCCAACCAGCAAGTTGGACAGCGAGTAACCGAAATCCCCAAGACCGTTCTTGCCGCCCACATGACCCTGGATATGGGACATGTCCGTCCACAGCTGATGACCTCTGGCGTTGGCGCCATCATCGACCGACATGCGCGCCATCACCGATGAGGCAATGTGTTTGAGTTGCTCGAGGCCGACGGTCAGATTGGAGGAAAACGGCTCCGCATGGACCTGGTCGAGCTGCCCGACCTGGGCATTTGTCAGGCCAAGCCAGGCCGCGCTGACGGTTTGCCCGCCGCTCAGGAGCTGTTGGCCGCCATTGCTGCTTCCGCTCCCGCCCGGAGCGGTGCCGCCGCCGGCGACGCCGTTGACCACGGTGTTATGGTGGGTGGCAGCAATTGCCGAGGCCAGCGTCGACCACGGTGTGGAGGCTGGCAGTTTCGACGGCACATGGCCGGGAGTAGCGGAATTGTCGGTAAAGCCGACCACCACCTGACCGGTGGCGCTGGGCTGGCCGATCAGTCTGGCGGAAAGATGGGCGTTGAGCGATCCGCCTTCCGCCAGCGTAACCGCATTGCTGTCGATGCTCGCTGCCGTCAGGACCGTATAGGTCGACCCGGTAAAATCGGAAATCTCGCCTGCGCCGGTTGCCGAAAACCCGCTGTCCTTTTCCAGCGTGACGGTGAGGTTGTTGGCGCCGGTCAAGGCCCCGGTGACGGAAAGCAGGTCTGCTTTCTGCGCGGCGTTCGGATTGAGTTCCGAAACCAACCCGGTTGCTCCCTGAACACTCAGGTTGCCCTCGATGTTGAGCGTTCCAATTGACAGTCCCGGTGAAAGAACCGAGCCGGACCACGTGAAGAAGCTAACGCTGCTTCCGGCACCGGCTGCGCCGCGAATTGTCCCGTTGCCTGCCAGCGTTCCATCAAGCCTGACGAATTCCGTGTCGATGGTGCTGGCATCGAGTTTCAGGGTCGAGCCCTTTCCAATGCCCAGCACCTTTGCATTGGTAATGGCGCTCTGTTTCAGCGTCAGATGGGTTGGCTGGACAAATGTCTGTCCGATGATGTTGTAGGCGCCAATGGAAACCAGGTTGGGATTGGAGATGCTGAAGCTCTGATAGGTCCGAGGTTGGGCGCTCACGATGTAAACGTCCTGGATCTGTTTGATTCCCGATGCCTTGGTCAGCTCTATCGAGCGGTTCTCGCCGATGTCCACACTGACAAGGTTCACTCGCGTCGCTCCGAGTGAGTCAGCTATCGGGAGAGGGTGAGTTCTCAGGAACGGCGTACCCGGATTGGGGGCTGCGGCAATGCTTGTACCGGACAGCAGGATGGAATTGAGATGATAGGAATCGATGACCAAGGAAGGGGCAAAGGTCTGCCCCGTGTAGACATCCAGCAGGCCATTTGGTGGGATCGTGCCCGCTTGGAAGATCACGTCGGTGCGCGAACTCAAACAGTATCTCTTTGGCGGATCCAGCGTGGCGGGATTCACGAACGCGTTGCCCGAGACCACGAAAGTGCCCACTCCCGCGTATATACAGCCCGATGCGGATGCGGGCTTGATTCCAAGTGGAACGGCCACGGCAGCCGTCGCCAGCCCGGCCATCAATTTGCGATGCATGCTTCGTGAAATATGGGGCCTGCGAACGATGGCTGGTCTAAAGGTTGAATCCTTTTCGATCTTGAGCAAATTATCACTTGCTTACATAGCTCGCCTAACCTTGTGTGAAACTATTCCGGAACCGCTGCACTTCATTACTACTGCAGTTTATGCTGCTTGACGTCTTGATCCTGGCAATTGTGTCTCCCGATACGTAGTGAATGATTCCCCTGTACTCCCGGATTACTCGTTCACCTGGACCAAGCCGCAAGTGTTGGACGCCGAACATTTGGTTAGCGATGGTTTCAGCCGGAAAGCCTGGCAGTCAGCGGTGTGTGAGTGCGGGGCCTTCCGTAATCTGCACGCCATGCGCCGGACCAGATGCGATACCGTGACACTCTTGTGTTTGCGGGACAAAGCGCCACATTGGTTCTATGTGCCCGTGAAAGTGCAGCCAAGAGTCGTCTGCCGGGCGAAGCAAATCCGAAAAGGGCGGACCAACTCATCAATGACAAAAGATAAGACCGGATCTGAAAAGGCCTTGTCAAAGCGGGGCGGTGCCGCACTTGCAAAAGGCGCTCCCGTGTCATCTCGCTCCGAGATTGCCGCCTTCTTGTCTGCTGCAAAATCGGTGGCTCCCGCAGCCGCCGGCTCCGGCCGCCTGGCATTTGCCCTTGATGCCACGATGAGCCGCCAGCCGACTTGGGACAGCGCCTGCAAGCTGCAGGCAGAAATGTTTGACGCGGTCGGCAAGACAGGCGCGCTCTCGGTGCAGCTGGTCTATTTCCGCGGACTGGGCGAATGCCGGGCCTCGCGCTGGGTCAACGACACGAGGCAACTGGCCGATCTGATGACGCGGATCGATTGCCGCGGCGGCCAGACCCAGATCGGCCGCGTGTTGCGCCATGTCGCCGACGAAGCGAAGAAGACCCCGGTCAGCGCACTCGTCTATATCGGCGATGCCATGGAAGAAGACATCGACAAGCTGGCCGTGATGGCGGGAGAACTGGCGCTGAGAAAGGTGCCGTGTTTCATGTTCCATGAAGGTCATGATCCGGCTGCAGCGATCGGTTTTCGCGAAATCGCCCGCGTCACCGGCGGCGCCTATGTCCGCTTCGACCAGAACGCGGCGGCGGAACTCGCGGCGCTGCTTCGTGCCGTCGCCACCTATGCGACTGGCGGACGGCCTGCGCTGGAAAAATCCGGAGGATCGGCGGCGCGGTTGCTGCTCGAGCAACTCGGGCCTGGAAAACCATCAGGTAAATCAGCCGGAAAACCAACGGACGGAGGATCCACGCGTTCATGAGTGCAATTGCAGTGTTTTTCGGCGGAGTCCTGATCCTGCTGGCGGTTCTGGCAGGCTTGCTCAGTGTCAAGCCGTCGGCGCTTGCCGCTGCGCTCCGCTACGGTCTTCCGGTCGCAATCGCCGGCGTGGGCGGTGTTCTGACCCTGATAGGCCGTGCCAGCATCGGCATCCCGCTGTTGGCGTTTGCCGTGGCATTGTATTCCCGTGCCCGTGGTGCGGCCCGCGCCACCCGCCAGCCCGGCGGTCATTCCTACGTCCGCTCGGCGGCGCTGGAAATGGAGCTTGATCTCGATACCGGCGAAATGAACGGTCTGGTGCTGGCCGGCAGCTTCGAGGGGAGCGAACTCGACAACCTCGACGAGGCCGAGCTCATGCAATTGCATTCCGAACTTGCACGCGATCCCGAAAGCCTGGGCCTACTGGAAGCGTATCTTGACCGCCGCACGCCCGACTGGCGTGCCGGCTTTGACATGGATGACGACGCGGGCCTGGGAGCTTCTCCAGGCTCGGGCGCCATGACACAGAAGGAGGCCTACGAGGTCCTTGGTCTTGGCCCTGGGGCGAGCGAAGCCGAGATCCGCGAGGCGCATCGCCGCCTCATGAAGCGGATGCATCCCGATGCGGGCGGTTCTGCGTTTCTTGCTGGCCGGATCAACGAAGCCAAAGCTGTTCTCTTGAGTCGACATGACTGAATTCCCCGAATACGCGGTACAAATAACGTGGATGTCCCCGGAACTGGCTATCCGGCCGCAGCGCTGAACAAGCGCTGAAGGTCAGTTGGCTGTTGCCCAACAGGCATAGCCTTTCTTCTTGAGTGTCTTGCAGGCGCGGGTGGCGGCGGACTGCCCGTCAAAGCCGCCAAACCGCGCCCGGTAAAGCTGTTCGTTGTTCTTTGCATAGGCCATGGTGAAGGGTTCGGCGCCCGACAGGGCGCGTCCGCCGGCATCCTGGGCGCGCGCCAGCAGTTCGACCGCCGCATTGCGGTCCGGCATGGCGCCGATCTGGATCACCCAGCCGCTCATGGAGGTGGTCGAAGCCGTGGTCACCGGATCGACCGCCTCGTTCGCGGCCGTTTCCACCGGCATCGGCGGAACCACAGCCGGAGCAGGGATCGGTATTGCCACCTTCTGGGCGATCAGCGAATTGACCAGCGCGGCGCGCCCGACTACGGGCTCCGGCGTGGGCGCGGCATAGGCCATCGCCAGGCGCTGGTTGGTTTCGTGGCGCTGCGTCGGCACAGGCCCGACCTTCGGAAGTTCGAGCGACTCGATCGCGGCAACCGCGGTGTTTGCCACTGCGCCACGGGCAATCAGGTTACCCCTGCCGCGCGTCGAGGCCTTTGGCAGGTAGCGGGCGATCAGGTCCTTCATCTGCTCGTTGCGGCTGGCACCGGTACGTCCGCCCATCACCACGGCGACGATCGAACGGTCGCGGTCGATCACCGACGAGACCAGGTTGAAACCCGAGGCCCGGGTGTAGCCGGTCTTGATGCCGTCAACGCCGCGCACGACGCCGAGCAACCGGTTGTGATTGCCGAAACGGCTCTTGCCGAAGGTGAACGAGCGCGTCGAGAAATACTTGTATTGCCGCGGGAAATGCTCGCGCAGCGCAATCCCTAGCGTCGCCATGTCCCGCGCCGTCGTCGTCTGGGCGGAGTTGGGCAGGCCATGGGCATTACGGAACGTGGTCCGCGACATGCCGAGCGAACGGGCCTTGGCCGTCATCATCGCGGCGAACTTGGATTCCGAGCCGCCGAGATGTTCGGCGATCGCGGTGGAGGCGTCGTTGGCCGACTTGGTCACGAGGCCTAGGATCACCTGCTCGACCGTGACAGATCGGCCGGCGCCGACGCCGAGCTTGGTGGGCGGTTCCTTGGCGGCGTTGGCCGAAAACTTGATCCGTGTGTTGAGCTTGATGCTGCCGCGCTCCAGCGCCTCGAACACCAGGTACAGCGTCATCATCTTGGTCAGCGACGCCGGATAGCGCAGTTCGTCCGCATCATGGGCATAAAGCGTCTTGCCGGTCTTGGCGTCGACGACGATGCCTGCGTATTTCGGATTTGCGGCAGCCGGAGCGCTTCCCAGCACCAATGCGATGCCGATCAGGGCAAGCAGTTGAAACGCGGAGGAGGAAAGGGCGGCAAACCGGTCGATGAAACTGGATTTACGCTGGTACACGATAACTCACTCATGAACTTGCAGGTGAAAGGGTGTCTGACTGACGCCCTCCATGATCAGTCATTGTGTCCGATCTTAGCCACGCGTCGTTACCAATCCGTTTATGATGAATTATTCCTTTCCGGGATCTGTGCCGAAGCCGTCCGCAAGCGCGTCGATCCGCTGTGCCATAACGAGAAATCGCCATATTCGAGACTTTGGTGCAACGCACAATAAACTTGACAATATTGTGCGGTGCACCTAAATTAGCGGCATCAACGTCCCCAACGTAAGGAAATTCCGACATGATGAACTTTGACAGCACTTCGAAGATGAGCAAGGAAGCCATGGACAGCATGCTGACCACGGTTTCGTCGATGACCAAGGGTTTCCAGCAGATCGCTGCTGAAGCGACCGAGTATTCCAAGAAGTCCTATGAAGACAGCGCCGCCGTTGTCGAGAAGCTGGTTTCGGCCAAGAGCCTCGACAAGGCCATCGAAATTCAGACCGACTACGCCAAGAACGCCTACGAGACGTTTGTTGCCCAGGCCACCAAGATGAGCGAACTTTACGCTGACATGGCCAAGGAAGCCTACAAGCCTTTCGAAAAGGCCGCAGCCAAGGTTGCCGCCTGATACCACTTTGCCGTCCACCGGGTTCGGTGGAGGGGCGAATTCTTGCCAACCCGGTCGCACAGCAGTGCGGCCGGGTTTTTTCGTGAATTGGCCCGGCGCGCGAAATCTCTTTCTTCGATGCTCAAGGGGGCTTAAAATCCCCGCAGGAAAGATTAAGTTAGAGCCAATGCCGGTGCTTCGGTTTTGTGTGCGCCGGACGCAATAGACAGGAACTGGCCAGAGTGAATGACAGCATGAATCCGATACGCCTGCAGGCCGACAAGAAAAGCGGCAACGGTGAGTCCGAAAGAGGCACATCGGTCATCACCCGCACCAAGCCGCAGGTCAAGAAGCCCAGTCTGTACCGCGTGCTGCTGCTGAATGACGACTACACCCCGATGGAGTTTGTGATTCATGTGCTTGAGCGCTTTTTTCAGAAGAACCGCGAGCAGGCCACCCGGATCATGCTGCACGTCCACAATCACGGCGTCGGCGAATGCGGTGTGTTCACCTACGAAGTGGCTGAAACCAAAGTAACCCAGGTCATGGATTTTGCACGCGAAAATCATCATCCGCTGCAATGCGTGATGGAAAAGAAATGAGGACCTGAAATTGCCTAGCTTTTCAAACAGTCTCGAAAAGGCGATCCATCAGGCGCTGACCTATGCCAACGAGCGGCATCACGAATATGCCACGCTCGAGCATTTGTTGCTGGCGTTGATCGAGGATCCGGATGCTGCGGCGGTCATGGGCGCGTGCAATGTCGATATCGACGAATTGCGCCGCACGGTGAGCGATTATGTCGACAAGGAACTCGGCAACCTGGTCACCGGCTATGACGAGGATTCCAAGCCGACGTCGGGTTTCCAGCGCGTCATCCAGCGCGCGGTGATCCATGTCCAGTCGTCTGGCCGGGAAGAAGTCACCGGCGCCAACGTGCTCGTGGCGATCTTCGCCGAGCGTGAAAGCCATGCCGCCTACTTCCTGCAGGAGCAGGAAATGACCCGCTATGACGCGGTCAACTTCATCTCGCACGGCATCGCCAAGCGCCCGGGAGCCGAGGAAGGCCGCCCGGTCCGCGGCGTCGAGGAGCCTGAACCCGATTCGGCCAAGTCCGACCAGGCCGGCGAGGAAGGCGGCAAGAAGAAGGGCCAGGACGCGCTCACCGCCTACTGCGTCAATCTCAATGAAAAGGCCAAGACCGGCCGGATCGATCCGCTGATCGGCCGAATGGAAGAGGTCAACCGCACCATTCAGATCCTCTGCCGCAGGTCCAAGAACAACCCGCTCTATGTCGGAGATCCCGGTGTCGGCAAGACCGCCATCGCGGAAGGCCTCGCCAAGCGGATAGTCGAGGGCGACGTGCCCGACGTGCTTGCCGATGCGGTGATCTATTCGCTCGACATGGGCTCGCTCCTGGCCGGCACCCGCTACCGCGGCGATTTCGAGGAACGCCTCAAGCAGGTGGTCAAGGAACTCGAGGACCTGCCGGGCGCGGTGCTGTTCATCGATGAGATCCACACCGTGATCGGCGCTGGCGCCACTTCCGGCGGCGCCATGGATGCCTCCAACCTGCTCAAGCCGGCGCTGTCCTCGGGCGCGATCCGCTGCATCGGCTCGACCACCTACAAGGAATACCGCCAGTTCTTCGAGAAGGACCGGGCGCTGGTGCGCCGCTTCCAGAAGATCGATGTGGCCGAGCCCACGATTCCGGATGCGATCGAGATCCTCAAGGGCCTCAAGCCCTATTTCGAGGAGTATCACAAGGTCGGCTACACCGACGAGGCGATCAAGGCCGCCGTCGAGCTGTCGGCGCGCTACATCACCGACCGCAAGCTGCCCGACAAGGCGATCGACGTGATCGACGAATCCGGTGCGGCGCAGATGCTCTTGCCCGAGAAGAGCCGCAAGAAGGTGCTGACCGACGTCGAGATCGAGAACACCATCGCCACCATGGCGCGGATTCCGGCCAAGACGGTGTCGAAGGACGACGAGACGGTTCTCGCCAATCTCGACAAGGAGCTGCGCTCGGTCGTCTATGGCCAGGACACGGCGATCGATGCGTTGACCGCGGCGATCCGTCTGGCCCGCGCCGGCCTGCGCGAGCCCGACAAGCCGATCGGCTCCTACCTGTTCTCCGGTCCCACCGGCGTCGGCAAGACCGAAGTCGCCAAGCAGCTGGCCGCCTCTCTCGGTGTCGAACTGCTGCGCTTCGACATGTCCGAATACATGGAGCGTCACACGGTCAGTCGCCTGATCGGCGCGCCTCCCGGCTATGTCGGATTCGACCAGGGCGGGTTGCTCACCGATGGTGTCGACCAGCATCCTTACTGCGTGCTGCTGCTCGACGAGATCGAAAAGGCCCATCCGGACCTGTTCAACATCCTGTTGCAGGTCATGGACCACGGTTCGCTGACCGATCACAACGGCAAGAAGATCGACTTCCGCAACGTCATCCTGATCATGACCACCAATGCGGGCGCCTCCGACATGGCCAAGGCCGCCATCGGCTTCGGTTCGTCCAAGCGCGAGGGCGACGACATGGAAGCGATCAACCGGCTGTTCACGCCCGAATTCCGCAACCGTCTCGACGCCATCATCCCGTTTGGCAGCCTGCCCACGCAGGTCATCCACATGGTCGTGCAGAAATTCGTCATGCAGCTTGAAGCCCAGCTGGCCGAGCGCAACGTCACCTTCGATCTCGGAGAAGACGCCATCGCCTGGCTTGCCGAGAAGGGCTATGACGAACGCATGGGCGCGCGGCCTCTGGGCCGGGTGATCCAGGAGAACATCAAGAAGGAGCTCGCCAACGAGCTTCTGTTCGGCAAGCTCAAGCATGGCGGCACGGTCAAGGTCACCGTCGGCGAAAAGGCCGATGGCACCAGGGGGCTGATCCTCGAGGCGATATCGGCGGAAGTGCCGGTCAAGCCGAAGCAGGAAAAGGCTCCGGCAAAGAAACGCGCCCCGGCCAAGGCAAAGACCGGGGCCGCGAAGACCACGCGCAAGCCGTCTGCCGGCAAGGGGCCGTCGAAGACCAAGAAGCCGGAGCCGGATGCGCCGGCCAAGGCCGAAGCGAAGGCAGCGGTGGCGGAAAAGCCCGCACCGAAAAAGCCGTCAAGCGCCGTCCCCAAGGTGCCGCGCAAGAAATAAGTCCAGCCACGGACCTGCGAAAATAAAAACACCCCGGTCATGCCGGGGTGTTTTGCTTTTGGACTGGCAGCTGTGCAGAAAATGCATTGTGCGCATGCGCGAAAAACGGTTGCAGCGCCGCGTAAAGTCTCTCACAAAACCTCCATGAGCAATCCGTCCGCCGAGCGTGGCGTCCATTGGTTTTTCAGGGGCGCGCGCGGCATCGCTTCCTTGCCGGCCATCATCCTGATGAGCGCCTTTGTCGGCTTCTGCGGCTTTGCCGTCGAGGCGGGCATTCCGCTTGGTGAAACCGTGTTCATGACCGGCATGATCTGGGCGCTGCCGGCCAAGGTGCTACTGGTGGGCTCCATTCTTGCCGGCGTCTCGCTGCCCGCCGCCTTCATCACCGTGGCGCTGTCTTCGATCCGGCTAATGCCGATGGTCGCCGCGCTGATCCCCGAGATCCGCACCGAGAAGACCCCCACCTGGCTGTTGCTGCTCTTGTCGCATTTCATTGCGATCACGGCCTATGTCTTCACCATGGAGCGGATCCGCGATGTGCCGCGCGAGCACCGGGTGGCGTTCTTCGCCGGTTTCGGGACCACCGTCACCTCCGCCAACATCGTTCTGGTCGCGGTGATCTATTCGACGGTCGCCAATCTGCCGGCAATGGTCGCCGGCGCCCTGTTCTTTCTCACGCCGGTCTATTTCCTGACATCGATCTGGGCCTCGACCCGTGACCGGGCAGGGCACATTGCGATGATAGTGGGACTGGCGCTCGGGCCACTCTTTCACCAGGTCGCACCGGAATTCGACATTCTCTATGCCGGCGTCGTGGGCGGCACCCTGGCCTTTGTCGCGGACCGTGTCTGGAAGCGGAGGTCAAGCGAATGATGAGCTACGCGGCCTTTGAGGCCTGGTGGTGGCCTTACGCGTTCATCGCCATCGCCGGCTGGCTGGCAACTGACATCTGGCGCTGGCTGGGCGTGCTGGTCGGCAACCGGCTGAAACAGGATTCGGCGGCGCTGACCTGGGTCCGCGCGGTCGCCACCGCGCTGCTCGCCGCCGTCATCGCCAAGCTCATTCTCTATCCGACCGGAGAATTGAAAAATGTCCCGGTGGCGCTGCGCCTGATTGCCGTATCCACCGGCTTTGCCGCCTTCCTGTTCTTCGGCAAGCGGATCTGGATCGGAATCCTGGTGGCGCTTGCCCTGCTGATCGGCGGGCAACTGCTTATTGGCTCCGTGACGCTGGCCGGATAGGCGTCGGCGCTACTTCTCGAACCGCTGCGCCACCCAGGAATAGCTGTCGGTGACCACGTGAACCGGCTCGCTGACCAGTGCCTTGAGGTCCTTGGCTTCGGGAAGCGCGTCCTTGAACCGCTGCAACACCCGTGCCGCGAAGCCTGAGTTGGTCGCCGTCTGAACGTTCTGCGCATCGTCCGCCGTTGCCGCGACCGGGATGTCGACTTTCGGCACCGGCATGTCCGATGCCGGCGGCGCAATCTCAGGTGCGGCCGTGGCGACGGCGGCAGGAACCGCCGGTTCGCCGGCCAGCTCGCCCAGGCCGGCGTCTCCCGGGGTCTGGCAAACCGCCACCACCACCGGGTAGTCGATGTTGGAATAGTTCTTCAGCCTGTCTTCGGATCCCGCATCGCAGGCCTGCACCGTCTCCCAGCGCTCGTCCAGCATCTCGACGAAGTGACATTGGGTGGCCGTGTCGTCACAGCCGAGGATCGTCATGATAATAAGAGCGGTCTGCATGAAAACCTCATCAATTCAAGTATGAAACGGGCTTGCCCCGCGAATGCCGCAAAAACAAGGCGGATGCTTCCTTTCCGACGCTGAAACCGCTCCCGGCTGGTCGTCGCTCACAACGACACTGTCACGACGAGACGCTATGAACCGACAGGCATTGGCTCAGTCCAGCGCCGCTCGGATCTTCTCCGCATTGGCCTTGAGCACGCTCGCATCTTCCATCGTGCCGGTATGCGGCTTCAGGGACACGCCTTCGAAGCGCGGGATCACATGCACATGCAGGTGAAACACCACCTGGCCGCCGGCGCTCTCGTTGAACTGCTGGATTGTCACCCCGTCGGCGCCGAACGCCCTGATCACCGCCCGCGCCATCTTCTGCGTCGTCGCCATCACCTGAGACAGGCTGTCGAGTTCGACGTCCAGAATATTGCGGGCAGGGGCCTTCGGGATGACCAGGCAGTGTCCGGCGCCGCGCGGCATGATGTCCATGATCGCCAGCGTATGCTCGTCCTCGTAAAGACGCTCCGCCGGCAGTTCGCCGCGCAGGATTTTCGCAAACACGTTGCTGTCGTCATAGTGGGGCGCGGTCATCGGCAGGTCTCCGTTTGATCAGTCAGACACGTTTGTACCCGGCCCGCAACAAGGGTCAAGCGCGTCGCCGCCGCCCTTGCGGAACGGTCCGTGCTTACTCAACACCTCGCCGACATGGGCGACATCGCGCCGCTCGCGCTCGAGGTAATCGGCAACCGCGCGGCGAAGCCCGGGATGGTCGATGTAATGCGCCGAATGGGTGGTTGCCGGCAGATAGCCGCGCGCCAGCTTGTGCTCGCCCTGCGCGCCGGCCTCGACCCGTGCCAGTCCTCTGGCGATGGCGAAGTCGATCGCCTGGTGGTAGCAGACCTCGAAATGCAGGAACGGATGATCCTCGACGCAGCCCCAGTGCCGGCCGTAGAGACAGTCGCCGCCGATGAAGTTGATCGCGCCGGCGATGAACCGGCCCTCGCGCCGCGCCATCACCAGAAGCACGTCCTCGGCCATGCGCTCGCCGATCAGCGAGAAGAACTTCCGTGTGAGATAGGGCCGGCCCCACTTGCGCCCGCCGGTGTCGATGTAGAAGTCGTAGAAGATGTCCCAGACGCTCTCGGTCAGGTCCGCGCCAGTCAGCCATTCGATGGTGACACCGTTTTCCAGCGCCGCCTTGCGTTCCTTCCTGAGTTGCTTGCGCTTGCGCGACGCCAGCGTGTCGAGGAAATCGTCGTAGTTGCCGTAGCCGGTGTTGCGGAAATGGAACTGCTGGTCGGTCCGGTGCAGATAGCCCTCTGCCTCGAAGGCTGGCATTTCAGCTTCGCGCACGAAGGTGGCGTGCACGGAAGACAGGCCGAGCTGGGTGCACAGCGAGCGTCCGCCCGCGGCCAGCGCCCGTCTGCGGCTTTCATCACCGGACCCCG
Source organism: Hoeflea sp. (assembly GCA_020637795.1). Lineage (GTDB taxonomy): Bacteria > Pseudomonadota > Alphaproteobacteria > Rhizobiales > Rhizobiaceae > Hoeflea. The sequence continues at coordinate 130,012 of JACKJT010000002.1, forward strand.
GAGTAACCAACAACCTTGGCCCGGTCGCCGGCGTGAACGGCGCTGAACATTGCAGTTTCGGATAGTACCGCCCGCCGGCCCGCTCGAAGGCGTCGGCCCAGGCGTGGTCGAACACATACTCGCCCATCGAATGGCTCTTGATGTAGGCCGGCATCGCCCCTTCGAGCGATCCGTCGGGCCCACGCAATACGATGTGACGCGGCAGCCACCCGGTCTGCGCCGAAACCGACCCGGATTCCTCGAGCGAGGACAAAAAAGCGTGGCTGACGAACGGGTTATAGGCAATTCCGGACTCATTTTCCAAGCCCGTTGATTCAGTTTGCGAACGGCGCGAGGCCCCGCCGAGACGGCTCCATTCCTCGGCCGTCACCGCCGCCATGCCCTCGATCGTCGACAGCGTGTGGTCTGTATCTTCAGTGCTCATGCGACTCCGTCCGGCGCGGGGCTTCCGCCCGATGCAATCATGCCCTTCAACTTATGAACGCTGCCCCGTTTAACAAGGTCAGGCGTCGTCGGTTGCGTCCGGATCGAAGCCTTCGAAAGTCATCTGGTCGGCGTGCGCGCGGGTCTTTTCGCGCGCCGGGGCATCCCGTACCGTCCAGGTGATGATCGGAACGCCCTGTGCCCGTTGCGCCTCGATGAACGCGTTTGGCAAATGATGCACGCAGTAGGAGATGAAATTGAGCCCGAGCTGCATGGCCTCTTCGTGAACGAAGAAGCTCTCGGGCTTGACGCCCTCGGCGGTCAGGCCGATCGGGCAGCTGGCGTCGGCTGCCCTCAGGTCACGCAGCAATCCATGATCGAAGCTCATCAGCGCCACCGGGCCGTCATAGGATTCCAGGCACTCGACGACGGCGTCGGCAAAGCCCTCGTCGTCGCCGGGCCGGCCCTTCAGCTCGATGACCAGCGGAACCTTGCCGGACACCTGTTTCAGCAGCGCCGGAAGCGACGGCACGCCATCGGAGGTGCCGCCGACCCGCAGTTGCGCCAGTTCCCGTGACGTCCGCTCGCGGACGTCGCCGCGCAGTCCGCACAGCCGCTCGAGATCATCGTCGTGGAACACCACCGGTACGCCGTCGGTGGCGATATGGACATCGCATTCGATCGCGTAGCCCGCGTCGATGGCGCGCTGGAAGGCGCTGGCCGTGTTCTCCCAGATGCTCTGGTTCATGTCGTGATAGCCGCGATGGGCTATGGGGCGGGCGACCAGCCAGCCGAGATCCGGTTTCGTCTGCGTCATACCGGTGTCACCTGATCTCGATCACGGCGTCGATCTCGACAGCCGCGTTGAGCGGCAGGCAGGCCATGCCGACGGCGGCGCGGGCATGCTTGCCGGCTTCTCCCAGCACTTCGGCGATCAGGTTCGACGCGCCGTTGATGACCAGGTGCTGGTCAGTGAAGGCGGGGTCGGAGGCGACAAACCCGCTCAGCTTGACCACCCGGGCGATGCGCGAGAGATCGCCGCCAAGCGCCGCCTTGGCCTGCGCCAGGATGTTGATGGCGCACAATTCCGCCGCCCTCTGTCCGGAGGCCAGTTCGACATCGCGCCCGAGCAGCCCCTTGACCGCGATGGCGCCGTTCTCCATCGGCAACTGGCCGGAAATGAACAGCAGCGAGCCGGTGATGACATAGGGCAGATAATTGGCGGCCGGCGCGGCCGCCACCGGCAGCACAATGTTGCGGGCGCTCAGGCGGGATTCGATTGTGTCAGTCATCAAAGGCTCCAAATTCGGCTCTGTCTGGGGTGCATGAACGATTTGGCGGCTCATTAAAGTTCCGCCTCGCTTTTGCCACCTCTGGTCATATATCATCGTCCGAGGATTCGACAGGAGAAAACCTGATGCGCATGCTCGCAATTGCATCACTTGCCGTCATCGCCGCCACTTCGGCCCAAGCCGCGCCGGCCGCAGGGGCGGGCGGGCTCGCGGCCCACCGCGCGGTCTATGATCTTTCGCTGAAAGATGCCTCCGAGCGCTCCGGCATTTCGGGCATGGTCGGCCGCATGGTCTACGAGTTTGCCGGCTCCGCCTGTGAGGGCTACACGGTCAGTTTCCGCTTCGTCACCGAAATCTCCACCGGCGAGGATTCGCGGCTGACCGACCAGCAGACCACCACCTTCGAGGACATCCGCAAGGGCACGTTCCGCTTCGTCACCCGGTCCTTCGTCGACCAGAAGCTCGATCATGAAGTCCGCGGCTCGGCGGAAGTGAAGGAAAATGGCCTGGCGGTTGCTCTCGAGCAGCCTGACAAGCTTTCGCTCGACATCGCGCCCGCGCGGTTTCCCACCGAACACATGATCGAGTTGATCGGCAAGGCTCGCGAAGGCGAGCGGTTTTACGAATCGCGCATCTATGACGGCTCCGACGAGGGCGACAAGGCGATGATCACCACCACGATTCTGGGGGAGAAGCAGCCGGTCGAGAAAACCGACACGGAGGCCAAGCGGGCAGGCGAGCTTGCCGATGACGCCTATTGGCCCGTCTCGATGTCCTATTTCGAGGAAGCCGCCGAAGGCGACGGCCTGCCGGTCTATTCGATTGCCTTCAAGCTTTATGAGAATGGCGTCACCCGCGATCTCACCATGGATTACGGCGACTTCGTGCTCCAGGGCGAGCTCGCACAGCTCGACATGTACGAGCCGGAACCCTGCGTCGAGCAGTAACGTCTCCCGCTTACGAGCGGCCGGTACGCGGTCTCATTGAGGGCTGACTGCAGGCCCGGCAGGTTTTCACAGGCGGTCCCGCGGATCTGAGCTTGGTGGGGCGCAAGCGGTCCCACTCAAGCGGCCTGCCGTTGCGCGCCAACCGGTTTTCGAAGCCCGGTTAATCCAAACGAAACCAATTTTTTCCACTCTTCTTTGGTGCGCGCGCCGTTGTGGCATCCAGGGGTTGCTCCGTCTCATGGGCCGGATCGAGAAACTGTGATGCCGGAGCGGACTGCGCCTGGCCGGACCGATTGCCAATCGAGCAATGGTCAGGCCGAAACTTCGGAATGAGTGTATTTGAAAGCTCTACCAAAACATGAAATATTTCTATTTAAGCAATTCAAAATATTGGATATACGGCATCCTTTCAGGAACGGTCCTGGCCCTCGCGATAGCGCTCAGCCTGCCTGTCGAACTGCCGATAGGCGAGAGTTTCTGGGACACCTATATCTACATTGATGGTGCGCACAGGCTGTCGATCGGCCAGGAAATCTACCGCGATTTCCATGCGCCGGTCGGGCCGCTCAACTACATTCTGTTTGACTGGCTGGGGTCGCTCTTTCCGCATGGCAATGTGGCGCTGGTCATTCAATGGTGCATGATGCTCGTCACCCTGCCGGTTGTCGCCGTCATCTGCCTGCATGCGCGCGAGCGTGGCCCGTTTGCCGCATTCGGCCTGCTGCTGCCCTATCTGATGTTCTCGCTGCTGCCGTTCAATGTCACCTCCTGGAACGTGTTTCCCGGTGTCGACGGATTTGCCTATTACAACCGTCACAGTTCCGTTCTGCTCTATCTGCTGGTCGCCACGCTGTTTTTCGTTCGCTCGCAAATTGCACTTGTCGGCCTGGTGTCGGTGCTTCTGCTCAGTCTTGCCTTCGTCAAGATCAGCGGGTTCGCCATAGCAGGCCTGATCTTGGCCTTCGCGCTTCTCACGCGCCGGATCGGGGTCCGCGTCTCGATTGCCATTGCGGCGGTGTGTCTGTCCGTCGTTGCCGTGCTGGAGGTCTCAACCGGCAGTGTCTCGGCTTATCTTCACTCCGTCTTGCGGCTTCTGGCTGCCAATGACGGGGTGCTTCTGACCAATCTGGTGACCACCGTCAGCGCCCGCTTCGATGTCATCCTGGTGGCCGCGATCCTGGCCGCCTATCTGTTGCGCATCCGCCTGCGTGGCGGCGAAAACCTTCTCGCCGGCTTCGATCGGGACCATCCGCGAAATCCGCAACCCGGCCGGTTGGACCAGGACTGGCTGTGGCTTGGTGTGCTGATTCTCGCCAACACGGTGTTTGAATCCCAGAATTACGGTGGCGCTGCCTTTGTCTCGATATGGCCGCTTCTGCTGGTCCTGATGCTGGCGACCGCACCCGAACGGAGCCCGCGACTCTCGCCATTGCTCGTTCTTGTCGGGCTGATCGCCTTTCCCACCGCCACCAAGGTGCTTCACTCGGCCGCCCGTGCCGCCGCGACGACGATCAACAATGTGGCTGTCGAGACCGAGCATCTGCCTGCCAACATGCGCTTCAGCGCCAAGGCCCTGACGGTCGAGGCGGCGGCTGCGGCCCGGCCCATCCTGTCGGGCGGACGCGCGACCTACGAGAAATACGCCGACGCCAACATCCTGCCGGCCTACTGGCTCTATTTCGATCACCGCTTTCAGGTCAACGTGCTCAAGACCATAGACGAGGTGATCGGCGCGATCCGCCAACGCGAAGCGGACTTCGGCCACCATTACGAGGTGATCGACCTGCGTGATTTCGCCAATCCGGTGACCGCCGCGATGGGGCGGACGCCGGCACGCGGTGTTTCGATAGGGGGCGATCCCTACAGGGCCGTGCTGCCGCTGACCGGGGAGGAGGAGAGCCTTCTGGCGCAGACCGATCTGGTGCTGCTGCCCACATGCCCGGTGACGGTCGCCCGCAAGAAGCTTCACCAGAAATATCGCGCCGCCTACGAGGGGTTCAACCGCATTGCGCTGACCGATTGTTTCGACGCCCTCGAGCATCCGAGATACGCGACGCGGTAGCTCTGCCGCTCCGGGTGGACTGTGACACACTCGCGTGCAATGAGGGCGCTTCCCGCTGGCTGCCTCGCGGTCCGCACCTCGCCCTGACACGACAGCAAGACAGGATGGACATCGCCATGGCGAATGCGCTCGGGCTCGATTTCGGCACGACCAACACGGTTCTCGCCCAGGCGAGCCAGAGGGCGGACACGTCATCGATCAGCTTCTTGTCCGCCGCCGGAGAAAGCGACACCATGCGCACGGCGCTGTCCTTCATCAAGGATCCGCAGCTTGGCGCCGCCGCCCTGCAGGTCGAGGCGGGGCAGGCCGCCATCCGCGCCTTCATCGACAATCCCGGGGAATGCCGGTTCCTGCAGTCGATCAAGACCTTCGCCGCCTCGCCGCTGTTCCAGGGCACCATGATCCATGGCCGCCGCTTCCAGTTCGAAGACCTCATGGAAGTGTTCCTCAAGCGGCTCGAGGCCTATGCCGGCGACAACTGGCCGTCGCCGGTCGGGCGCGTCGTTACCGGACGTCCGGTCCACTTTGCCGGCGCCCGGCCGGACCCTGATCTGGCGCTCCAGCGTTACAACGAAGCGCTTTCCCGCATGGGCTTTCCCGATTTGCACTATGTCTATGAGCCCGTCGCCGCCGCCTTTTATTTCGCGCAGAACCTCAAGCATGACGCCACCGTCCTAGTGGCCGATTTCGGTGGCGGCACCAGCGACTTCTCGCTCATCCGTTTCGAAACCCAGGCCGGGCGCATCCGCGCCACTCCGGTCGGACATTCGGGTGTCGGCGTCGCCGGCGATCAGTTCGATGCGCGCATCATCGATCATCTGGTCGCACCCGAAATCGGCAAGGGCAGCCAGTTCACCAGCTTCGGCAAGCGGCTCGATGTGCCCGGTAGCTACTACGCGAACTTCTCGCGCTGGAACCAGCTGTCGATCTTCAAGACAACCAGGGAATACGCCGACCTCAAGGGGCTGGTGCGCGATGCGGTGGAGCCGGAAAAGCTCGAACTGTTCATCGACCTGATCGAGCATGACGAAGGCTACCGGCTCAACCAGGCGGTCTCAGCCACCAAGATGGCGCTGTCATCCGCAGAGGAAGCCGATTTCCGGTTCGAGCCGCTTGGGCGCGCAGGCGAGAAATCGGTGCGGCGTCGCGATTTCGAAGACTGGATCGAGGGCGATCTGGTTCGCATCACGGCGGCGCTCGAAGACGTGCTGGACAAGACCCGAACCGCACCCGACGCCGTCGACAAGGTGTTCCTGACCGGGGGAACCTCGTTCGTTCCTGCCGTTCGCCGCATTTTTTCCGAGCGCTTTGCCACCGACCGCATCGAGACCGGCGGCGAACTGATCTCGATCGCCCACGGCTTGGCGCTGATCGGCGAGCGCGATGACATCGGGCAGTGGACCGTGCCGGTCTCTGGCTGAAATGCCCGAGCTCAGACGCCGACCGGCAGGATCATCCTGCAACGATCGGCAGGGCCAGTTTAGAGCCATTATAAACTAAACTATTTGAATCCACTTTTGGTTTGCGATAGATCAATTCCACTGTGAGGCGCATGCGTATTGTACGGTCAGGTGCCCACGTGCTGGAAGAGTTGAACCTTGACCTATCAATCGCCACAACAGACCGAGCCGCTGCAGGGTAGCGAAGAGGTGCGGGTCCTGGTCAGGCTCGGGCGCGGTCGCCCCGGCCTCAGGGGCATCGTCATGTCGGTGGGCAATTCGAAGCTTGTCGCGGGCGAAGCCGGCCGGGACTTCGATCTTGAGCTGGAAAAACGCCTGCTGGAAATCGGCTTTGTCGAAGGCGCCCATGTCGAGATCCTGCATGAGGGTTTCATCGGCAAGGATCCGATCGCCGTTCGCGTCGACAACATGAGTGTCGCCCTTGGACGGCGGGAAGCCGATGCCGTCGTGCTTGCCAGCGAAAGCCCAAATCCGAAATTGCTCCCCGATCGGTCACGATAATGCTGATGAAGCCGGTAAGGGACTATCGCATCGCGTTGATTGGCAACCCCAATTGCGGCAAGACCGCGCTGTTCAACGCGCTGACCGGCAGCCAGCAGAAGGTCGCCAATTATCCGGGTGTGACCGTCGAGCGCAAGGAAGGCGCGTTCGTTTCGCCTGCCGGCGTCAGGACTTCGGTCCTCGACCTGCCGGGAACCTACAGCCTGCGCGGCCGCAGCCCCGATGAGGTGGTCACCCGGGATGCCATTCTTGGCGTGCTCGACACGGTCGACCGGCCCGATCTTCTCGTCTGCGTCGCCGATGCCACCAATCTCCGGCTCATGCTCCGCCTCGTGCTCGAACTCAAGAGCGTCGGCATCCCGATGATCCTGACCCTGAACATGTCCGATATTGCGGCGCACAGGGGCATCGTCATCGATAGCGGCGGGCTGGCGAGCGAACTCGGCATTCCAGTGGTCACCTCTGTGGCGGTCGGGCAAAACGGAACCGTCGCACTGCTTGAGGAAATCGACCGGAAGGCTGCTGTAGCAGCCAGCGCATCGGCTTCCAGCTGGAGCGAGCAGGACAGCGGCGAAATCCGCAAAGCCCACCACCTGGCCGATTCCATGGTTGCCCGCTTTGTCACGGCGCCCGCTGTCTCGAAGGATTTGACCAACAGGATCGACAGGATCGTACTGCACCCGGTCTTCGGCATTGTCATCCTGCTGGCGGTCCTGTTCCTGATTTTTCAGGCGGTCTTCACCTGGGCCGCGGTTCCGATGGAGATGATCTCCGCAGCCTTCGACGCGCTCAACACCACGGTCAAATCCGTCCTTCCCGACTCCATGCTGTCGAGCCTGCTGACTGACGGGATCATCACCGGGGTCGGCGGTGTGCTGGTGTTCCTGCCGCAGATCGTCATCCTGTTCTTCTTCATCATCCTGCTGGAAGACCTGGGCTACATGGCCCGCGCCGCCTTCCTGATGGACCGCGTGGTCGGCGGTGCCGGTCTGCATGGCCGCTCCTTCATTCCGCTGCTGTCGAGCTTCGCCTGCGCCATTCCGGGCATCATGGCCACCCGCGTCATCGAGAACCGCCGCCAGCGTCTGGCGACCATCATGGTCGCCCCGTTGATGACCTGCTCGGCGCGGATTCCCGTCTACACCCTGATCATCGGCGCCTTCGTGCCGCGCCAATCAGTTGCGGGGATTGTCAATCTGCAAGGACTGGTGATGTTCTCGCTCTACCTGGCGGGGATCGTCAGCGCCTTCGTCGTCGCCTTCCTGTTTCGCCGCCTGGTGTGGAAGGGAAAGAGCGAGCCGTTCATCATGGAGATGCCAAGCTACAAGCGGCCGATGCTCCGCAGCCTGGCCATGGGCGTGCTGCAGCGGGCCTATATCTTCGTCCGCAGGGCAGGGACCATCATCCTGTCGATGATGATCCTGATCTGGTTCCTGTCCACCGTCCCCGGTGCGCCGGAAGCTGCCACCGAGCCGGCGATCAACTACAGTTTCGCCGGCATGATCGGCCATGCGCTGCAGCCGCTGCTGGCGCCGATCGGTTTCAACTGGCAGATCTCGGTCGCGCTGATCCCAGGCATGGCTGCGCGCGAGGTGGCTGTTGGCGCGCTCGCCACGGTCTATGCGATCGGCGGCGGAACCTCGGGCGAGGCCGGACTGGCGACAGCGATAGCCGGGCAATGGTCGCTCGCCACCGCCCTGTCATTGCTTGCCTGGTATGTGTTCGCGCCGCAATGCGCCTCGACCCTTGTCGTGGTCCGGCGCGAAACCAACAGCTGGCAGTGGCCGGTGCTGATGTTTGCCTACATGCTGATGCTGGCCTATGCCGCATCCTTCATCGTCTTCCAGACGGCCAGCTATCTCGGAGGCTGACCCATGCTCGATCAAATTGTCACCTATCTGATCGTCCTGTGTGCCGCGGCTTTCGTCCTCTGGAAGCTGTTCCTGCCGGTGCGGCAGAAGACCCTGATCGCAAGCGCGCTCTCGGGCAGGCAAGCCCCGTGTGCCCCCGAACCCGAAACCGGACTTTGCGGCGCGGGCTGTTCGGGATGCGTGCTTGCCGCTTCTCCCGGCAAGATCGCGTCCAAAGCTTCACGATCCGGGGCTGCGTAATCCCCTGGAGACGATGTGAGCCGATGCCCGTCCGCGGCCTGCAGTAGCGGGAATCCCGCCCGTTCCCTCCGGAAGTCAGGCATCGTCGGCGGCTTTCCCGCCCTTCGCACTTGCAAAACCATGCTGATGCCTGTAAGCGAGCCTCATTCCACACGTGGGGCATGGGTCGGTCCGGGAGAAATCCGGATTGGTCCGCCGGTGGCGCTAAGCGCTCACGCCCTGCGGAGGTTCAACCGGAAACAGGAGTAAAAGGCATGGCATTGCCGGAATTTTCCATGCGCCAGCTGCTTGAAGCAGGCGTGCACTTCGGACACCAGACTCACCGCTGGAACCCGAAAATGAAGCCGTACATCTTCGGCGCTCGCAACAATCTTCACATTCTCGACCTCGGCCAGACCGTACCGATGCTCAATCAGGCATTGAAGCTGGTCTCCGACACCGTGTCCAAGGGCGGCCGCGTGCTGTTCGTCGGCACCAAGCGTCAGGCTGCTGAAATCGTCGCCGATGCGGCCTCGCGTTCGGCCCAGTACTACGTCAACGCCCGTTGGCTCGGCGGCATGCTGACCAACTGGAAGACCATCTCGCACTCGATCCAGCGTCTGCGCAAGCTCGACGAGATCCTCTCGGCCGAAGCCTCGGGCTTCACCAAGAAGGAACGCCTCAACCTCGAGCGCGAGCGCGAAAAGCTCAACCGCGCTCTCGGCGGTATCCGCGACATGGGCGGCACCCCCGACCTGATGTTCGTTATCGACACCAACAAGGAAGGCATCGCCATCCAGGAAGCCAAGCGTCTTGGCATTCCGGTCGTTGCGATCATCGATTCCAACTGCGATCCCGACGTTGTCGATTACCCGATCCCGGGCAACGACGACGCCAGCCGCGCCATTTCGCTCTACTGCGACCTGATCAGCCGCGCCTGCATCGACGGCATCGCCCGTCAGCAGGGTGCATCGGGCGTCGATCTGGGCGCCATGGATGCTCCTGTCGAGCCTGCGCTCGAAGAAGCAGCACCTGCGGAAGCTGCCGCGGAAGCATAATTCCGGGTTTCGGACAAAACCGGCCCGGCCAAGCTGCAGTGCTTTGCCGGGCTGTCACATTTCAATGGCATGTTGACATGCCGTCAGGCGATCTGGGATTCGATGCCGCGTATGCGGCCGGGCCGGACGCCCCACAATAAAGAGGCTGTTATGAGCATTACCGCTGCAATGGTGAAAGAGCTGCGCGACAAGACCGGCGCCGGCATGATGGACTGCAAGAAGGCACTCGGCGAGACCGATGGCAATATGGAAGCGGCAATCGACTGGCTGCGCGCCAAGGGCATCGCCAAGGCCGACAAGAAGTCCGGCCGTACCGCTGCCGAAGGCCTGATCGCGGTCGCCTCTGAAGGCAACTCGGCGGTCGTGGTTGAAGTCAACTCGGAAACCGACTTCGTTGCCCGCAACGACGCTTTCCAGGACCTGGCCCGCTCCATCGCTTCGGTCGCCATGTCCACCGATGGTTCGGCCGACGCCGTCAGCGCCGCCACTGTGCCGTCGACCGGCAAGTCGGTCACCGACACCGTCAAGGATGCGATCGCCCACATCGGCGAAAACATGAACTTCCGCCGGTCGGCCAAGCTGTCCGTCGATAACGGCATCGTCGCCACCTACGTGCATAACGCCGTCGCCGACGGTCTTGGCAAGCTTGGCGTGATCGTCGCCGTCAAGTCGACCGGCAACAAGGACGCGCTGGCCGCGATCGGCCGCCAGGTCGCCATGCACATCGCCGCCACCAACCCGCTGGCGCTGACCTCTGACGATGTCGATCCGGCGGTCGCCGACCGCGAGCGCAACGTGTTCATCGAGCAGGCGCGCGAATCGGGCAAGCCTGACGCCATCATCGAAAAGATGGTCGAAGGCCGCATGCGCAAGTTCTACGAGGAAGTGGCCCTTCTCTCGCAGGCTTTCGTCATGAATCCCGACCAGACTGTCGGCGAGGCCGTCAAGGCTGCTGCGGCTGAAGCTGGCGCTCCTGTGGAAGTGAGCGGCTTCGTGCGTTTCCAGCTCGGTGAAGGCATCGACAAGGAAGAGAGCGACTTCGCCGCTGAAGTCGCTGCAGCCGTCAAGGGCTGACACGGACCGCCTTCGCGGCGCATTGTGGAAAAACCCGAAGGGCATCGCGTGACAACGCGGTGCCCTTCGTGTATCCGGGCCTGACACATCAGATCCGGAATAGTTCATGTCCCCAGCACCCCTTTTCAAACGCGTCCTCCTCAAAGCCTCCGGTGAAGCCCTGATGGGCGAGCAGGGATTTGGTATCGATGTCGCGGTGTGCGACCGGATCGCCGCCGATATTGCCGAGGTTCGCGGCATGGGCGTCGAGGTCGGGGTGGTTGTCGGCGGCGGCAACATCTTCCGCGGCGTCGCGGTGGCCTCCAAGGGCGGCGACCGCGTCACCGGCGACCACATGGGCATGCTGGCGACCGTCATCAATGCGCTGGCGCTGGCCACCTCTCTGCGCAAGCTCGGCATCGACACCGAGGTGCTCTCGGCCATTTCCATGCCGGAAATCTGCCAGAGCTTTTCCCAGCGCGCCGCCCTGCATCACCTGGAAAAGGGCAGGGTGGTGATTTTCGCCGGCGGCACCGGCAACCCGTTCTTCACCACCGATTCCGCCGCCGCGCTGCGCGCCGCCGAAATGGGCGCCGAAGCCATTCTCAAGGGGACCCAAGTCGACGGCATCTATTCGGCCGATCCGAAGAAGCACCCCGACGCGGTCCGGTTCGACAACATCACCCATGACGAAGTGCTCAACAAGGGGCTTGCCGTCATGGATGTCGCAGCCGTCGCACTGGCGCGCGAGAATTCCATTCCGATTGTTGTCTTTTCGATCCATGAAAAGGGCGCATTTGCAAAGATCATGGTCGGCGAAGGCCGGGCAACCATCGTTCGCGATCATTAGTTGCGGGTGGGTGCGAGGAGCGCGCGCCCCGCGATGAAAACTTGGTTATCTGCAGGAAGGACTGGCGATGAGTGAAGGCGCTGACTTGAAAGAACTCAAACGTCGCATGGAAGGCGCAATCGCGGCCTTCAAGAGCGATATTGCATCCTTGCGGACCGGCCGTGCGTCAGCCAACGTGCTCGACCCGGTGATGGTCGAGGCTTACGGCTCCCGCGTGCCGCTCAACCAGGTTGCCAACGTCACCGTGCCCGAGCCGCGCATGCTCGGCGTCTCGGTCTGGGACAAGCAGATGGTCGGCGCCGTCGACCGTGGCATCCGCGAGGCCAATCTCGGCCTAAACCCGATTGTCGACGGACAGAATCTCAGGATTCCGCTGCCCGAACTCAACGAGGAGCGCCGCAAGCAGCTCGTCAAGGTGTCCCACACCTATGCCGAGAATGCCCGTATCGCCATCCGCAACGTGCGCCGTGACGGCATGGACACGCTCAAGAAAGCGGAGAAGGACGGCGACATCAGCCAGGACGACAGCCGCCGCGAAGCCGACCTTGTGCAGAAGATGACCGACGAGACCATCGCCGAGATCGATCACTTGCTGGTCGAGAAGGAAAAGGAAATCATGCAGGTTTAGACGCGACTCGCGTTATAAATCGGGAAATGGCCATGCCAATGCGATCCGAAACACCCATCAACAGTCCGCGGCACGTCGCCATCATCATGGATGGCAACGGTCGCTGGGCCAATGCGCGGGGTTTGCCGCGGACAGCCGGTCACCGCGCCGGTGTCGATCGGGTTAGCGAGGCCGTGCGGACAGCCGCCGAAGCGGACATCGAGTATCTGACGCTGTTTGCCTTTTCTTCCGAGAACAGGAACAGGCCGGAACAGGAAGTCTCTGATCTCATGGGACTCCTGCGGTTCTTCATCCGCAGGGATCTGGCGGAACTGCACCGCGAGAACGTCCGCATCAAGGTGATCGGCTGCCGCCAGACCATCCAGCCCGACATCCAGGCGCTGCTCAATGAGGCCGAGGACCGGACCCGCGACAACACCGGCATAACCCTGGTCATTGCCTTCAACTACGGCGCCCGCGATGAGCTGGTGCGGGCGGTACGCAAGCTGGCCGAAGCGGTGCGCGCTGGCGACATGGATGTGGCCGCCATCGACGAGGCGGCCATCGCGGACCGCATCGATACCGCCGGCATCCCGGATCCCGACCTGGTGATCCGCACCAGCGGCGAACAGCGGCTCTCCAACTTCCTGCTCTGGCAGGCCGCCTATTCCGAATTCGTCTTCATGCCGTGCCTGTGGCCGGATTTCGATCGCGCGGCCTTCCACGATGCGCTGGCCGAATATGGCCGCCGGGACCGCCGCTATGGCGCCGTCTCCGCACCCGATCTCGCGGTCGGCTCCTGATGTCGCGTGAGCTCAGGCTGCGCATCATCTCCGGGGTGATCCTCGGCGTTCTGGTTCTGGCCGCCACATTCGTCGGCGGCATCTGGTTCAGAAGCCTGGCCGTCCTGATCATGGTGCTGATGCATTACGAGTTCTCGACGATCACCAATGCGCCGGTCAGTGCGCCGCTCGCCAACGCGATTGGCTGGATGGCCGTCCTCGCCACGGCCGTCTTCATCCTGACATCGCTGCCGTCGATGGCCGTGGCGGCGATCTTGATCGGTGGCTGCGGCGCGGTCCTGGCGGGCGTGACCCGCGGGGGCGGTCTCTGGTCGGCGACAGCAGTCTTCTATGCCGGTTTTTCGGGGCTGGCGCTTGCCGAAATCCGCGGCGAGGGGCATTTCGGCCTGTTTGCCATGCTGTTCATCTTCGCCATCGTCTGGGCGACCGACATCCTGGCCTATTTTTGCGGGCGGGCGCTCGGCGGACCCAAGCTGGCGCCGCGCATATCGCCCGGCAAGACCTGGTCCGGTGCGCTGTTCGGTGCCGCCGCCGGTGTTGGCGCCGGCGTCGGCGTGGCGCTGATCATCCGCCAGGGCGGCGGGCTCATGATCCCGTTGATTGCCTTGCTGCTCTCCGTCGCGTCCGAAATCGGCGACCTGTTTGAATCCTGGGTCAAGCGACGCTTCGGCGCCAAGGATTCAAGCCGGCTCATTCCTGGCCATGGCGGCGTGATGGATCGTGTCGATGGTCTTGTCTTTGCCGCATTCGCGGCATTCCTGCTGGGTAACCTTCTGCCGCTTGCAGATCATGCCGGCGTTGCCGACGAGCTTGCGGCAAGGTTGCTCGGTTTATAAGTCGTCCGGACGGGCGGCCTGGACCGCTCAGAACCAAATGGACGCCGGCATGTCGTCTCATGCATGTCTGCATCGTGAAAGGATCCGATCTCATGGAATTTCTGACCTCTTCGGCTGGAAACATCCTCAGCGCCCTGCCGCCGTTTCTGCTGGTGCTCACCATCGTGGTCTTTTTCCATGAACTGGGTCACTATCTGGTCGGCCGCTGGTGCGGCATCAAGGCAGACGTCTTCTCCGTCGGCTTCGGACCGGAGCTGATCGGCCGGACGGACAGCAACGGCACCAGGTGGAAGCTCTCGCTGATCCCGCTCGGCGGTTACGTCAAATTCCGTGGCGACGAGAACGCCACCAGCCTGCCCACCGGCAGCGGCACGGTGGCGCTCAGCGATGAAGAGCGCGAGGGATCCTTCCCCGGAGCCGCCCTGTGGCGCCGCGCCGCCACGGTTGCGGCGGGACCCGTGGCCAATTTCATTCTTGCGATCGCCATTTTCGCGGTGATGTTCAGCGTCAATGGCCGCGTCATCGCCGACCCCGTGGTGGCCCAGGTCCAGCCCGGAAGCGCCGCCGAAGCTGCCGGCATCCTGGCGGGCGACCGGTTCGTCGCCATCGATGGTGTCGAGGTCGAGATCTTCGACGACGTACAGCGCTATGTCAGCGTGCGCCCGGAAGTGCCGATCACCGTAACCCTCGACCGCCAGGGCAAGATGGTCGATGTCACCCTGACGCCGGCGCGCACCGAAATCTCCGATTCTTTCGGCAACAAGATGGAAGTCGGCCGCATCGGCGTTGTCACCAACAATGATGCCGGCAATTTCCGGGTGCGGGAATACGGACCGCTGGAAGCGGTTGGCGAGGGCGTTGCCCAAAGCTGGTACATCGTCACCCGGACGGTCGACTATATCGGCAATATCCTCACCGGACGCGAGAAGGCCGACCAGCTTGGCGGCCCGATCCGGGTGGCGAAATATTCCAAGGATATGTCGACGCTTGGCATCGGAGCGCTGATCCAGCTTGCGGCCGTACTCTCGGTCTCCATCGGTCTGCTCAATCTCATGCCCGTTCCGATGCTCGACGGCGGCCATCTGGTGTTTTATGCCATTGAGGCTGTCCGCGGACGCCCCCCTGGCGAGGTTGCCCAGGAATGGGCCTATCGCTTTGGCCTGTCGGTCGTTTTGGCGCTCATGCTGTTTGCCACCTGGAACGATGTATCCATGTTGATCGGTTGATATGATGGTGCGGGCTGTGCTAACGGTTTGTTTACCTTGATAATGGGTAGACGTGGCCAAATCGCCACGTCTGCAAAGGAAGTAAATAGAAATTAACTCCGTCCCTTGCTTGTATGGCAAAAGCGGGTAAAACGGGCGCCAGTCATGACTCACGATGTGTGTCGCTGTTTGGGGCATCCGAGTAGTAAAAAGGTAACAAGATCAATGAAGGCCGGTTCAAACCTTTTGAACGCTGTGTCAGCAGTTGCGCTGACGGCGGGGATCGTTGTGACAGGGGCGGGCGCTGTGACGCTTGCGGGCGTTACGGTTGCGGAGGCTGCGGTCGTCAGTCGTATCGATGTCCGGGGCAATTCCCGCGTTGACGCATCCACCGTGCGGGGCAATCTGACTATCTCTCCCGGCGCCAGCTTCAACAACAACGACATCGACGATTCGGTGAAGCGTTTGTTTTCGACGGGCCTGTTTTCGGACGTCCAGATCAGTGTCTCCGGCTCGACCCTGATCGTCACCGTCTCTGAGAACCAGATCATCAATCAGGTTGTGTTCAACGGCAACAAGAAGATCAAGGACTCAGCGCTCAAGAACGTAGTTCAGAGCCGCCAGCTCGGCGCCTACAACGATCTTATCCTGCAGGCAGACGTCCAGGCGATCCGCGATGCCTATGCGGCGGTAGGGCGCAGCGATGCGACCGTGACCACCCGCATCGTTCCGGTCGACGGTGGACGCGTTAATATCGCTTTCGAGATCAACGAAGGCGACCGGACCAAGATTTCCTCGATCAATTTCGTCGGCAACCAGGCATTTGGCGACGGTCGCCTGGCCGACGTCATCACCACCAAGAAGTCCGGCCTGCTGTCGTTCCTGAACCGCAAGGACGTCTACGACGAGGACAAGCTGCGCGCCGACGAGGAACTGCTGCGGCGGTTCTACTACAACCGCGGTTACGCCGACTTCCGGGTGATCTCGTCGTTTGCCGAGCTTGATGAAGCCAACAACGAGTATGTTGTCACCATCACGGTGGAAGAGGGCGAGCGTTACGTGTTCGGCGATGTCAGCATCGAGAGCACCGTGCCCGGCATCGATTCCGACTCTCTCAAGGGCCTGATCCAGACCCGCAGCGGTTCTGTCTACAGCGCCAAGGATGTCGAAGACACGATCATGTCGATCTCCGACCGTGTGGCGACGCAGGGCTATCCGTTTGCGCAGATCACCCCGCGTGGCGATCGTGACTACAACAACCGCACCATTTCGGTGGTCTACCTGGTCGACGAAGGCACCCGTGCCTATGTCGAGCGCATCGAGATCCGCGGCAACACCCGGACCCGCGATTACGTGATCCGCCGCGAGTTCGACCTGTCGGAAGGCGATGCCTTCAACCAGGTTCTGATCCGCCGCGCCAAGAAGCGTCTCGAGGATCTGAAATTCTTCTCTTCCGTCGACATTTCGACGCAGCCGGGTTCGCAGCCTGACCGCGTGGTCCTGATTGTCGATGTGAAGGACCAGTCGACCGGTGAATTCGGCATTGGTGGCGGCTATTCCAACACCGACGGCTTTGTAGCATCGATCGATATCACCGAGCGCAACTTCCTCGGTCGCGGCCAGTTCATTCGCGCATCCGTGGGTGGCGGCACCAAAACGCGCGAATATTCGCTGTCGTTCACCGAGCCCTATTTCCTCGGCTACCGTCTTGCCGCCGGTTTTGACGTCTTCAAGAAGCGGGATGCGACCTACAACAATTTCACCGAGGAGGTTCAGGGCATCAATCTGCGTCTTGGGGCGCCGGTTACCGAAAACCTGTATTTGTCGACCGCGTTCAAGTTCACCCAGACCAAGTACACCGGTGTCTCGACCGTCACCTCGGCTCCGGAACTGGCGGCGATCAATCGTACCATTGCCAATGGCAGCCACGATATCGGGTCGCTGTCCTACACGCTGACCTACAACACGCTTGACGACAGCACCTTACCGCGCGAGGGCATTTCGGCGAAATTCATGCAGGAATACGCCGGTCTCGGGTTCGATTCGAACTATGTAAAGACCACGGCCAAGGCCAGCTATTTCCACATGCTGTCCGAAGCGGCCGACATGATCGGCCAGGTCACCGTCGGCGGTGGCAACGTCATCTCGACCAACAGCAATCTGCGCGTGTTTGATCATCTGTTCCTCGGTGAGGAAACCATCCGTGGTTTCGACACCAGGGGCATCGGCCCGCGTGTCTTCAACGGCACCAGCTACGTCGGCGCCGGGGGCGGTACGACCTACTTCAATGGCACGGTCGAAGTCTCAGCGCCGCTGCCGGCGGTGTCACGCGATTTCGGCCTTCGTTTCAATGTCTTTGCCGATGCAGCAACGCTTTACGGCAACGACATCAGCGCAGCTGACATGGGCACGCAGACCCTGGTCGGGTCCAACATGGAATGGCGCGCATCGATCGGCGCCGGCATCATTTGGGCTTCGCCCTTCGGCCCGCTTCGCGTCTACTACGCCGAACCGGTCGTCAAGAAGGCCTACGACGACGTCAAGAAATTCGGCTTCGGCGCCTCGACGCGCTTCTGACTTGTCACGGGTGGCGGCAACGCCACCCGGTCTTTCCATCCGGTCTTTTTATGGACAATCATCGCTTTTTCCCTCCGCATGAAGGCATGTCGCTTTCGGACCTTTCCGGTCTTTGCGGAGCGGAACTTGCCGACCCGTCGTTCGCCGGCCGCATGGTGACCGGAATTGCGTCCTTGGCGCGCGCCGGCGAGGGCGAAGTGACCTTCGCGAATTCACGGCGCGCCTTGCCGGAGCTGATCAAGTCCCGGGCTGCCGCTGTATTCGTCACCGACAAACTCGCCGGAAATGTCCCTGCCGGTGTCGCAGCATTGGTCGTGCGCGCGCCGCAGACAGCATTTGCGCGTGCCGCGGCTGTTCTGGTGCCGTTGGCCGTCAAGCCGTTGCGGCTGACCGCCGGAAACGGTGTTGCGGAAACGGCCATCGTCGATCCGTCCGCCTTGCTGGAAGACGGTGTTGTGGTCGAGGCCTTCGCCGTCATCGGCGCCGGCGCCGAGATCGGCGCGGGATCGGTCATTGCCTCGGGCGCAGCCGTTGGCGCTGGAACCCGGATTGGCAGGGATTGCCACATCGGCCATGGTGCCACCGTGCAGCACGCGCTGATCGGCAACAATGTCATCATTCATCCCGGTGCACGCATCGGGCAGGATGGTTTCGGCTATGCTCCGGGCCCGCGCGGGCTGGAAAAGATCCCGCAGATCGGCAGGGTGATCGTCCAGGATCACGTCGAAATCGGCGCGAACACCGCAATCGACCGCGGGGCGCTGGACGATACGGTCATTGGCGAGGGCACCAAGATCGACAATCTGGTGCAGATTGCCCACAATGTCCGGATTGGCAGATACTGCGTCATCGTCTCCCAGGTCGGGATCGCAGGCAGTGCCACCATCGGCGATCGTGTCATGATCGGCGGGGCGTCCGGCATCAACGGCCATGTGACGATCGGCGACGGGGCACAGTTGGCGGCGCTCAGCGGCGTCGCCGGGGATGTTCCTGCCGGCGCGCTGTGGGGTGGCCAGCCGGCGCGCCCGATGCGCGGGTTTCTGCGTGATGCGGCGGCGGCCAATGAACGCGCCTTTGGCAGGCAAGACAGGAAGAAAAGCGGAGAAGAGACATGACCGAAACCGCGGCGAAGACACTGGAATCGGCAGACATCCGTGAAATCATGAAGCTGTTGCCGCATCGGTATCCGTTTCTGCTCGTCGACAGGATCGAATCCATTGACGGTGACAACTCGGCCATCGGCATCAAGAACGTCACTGCCAGCGAACCCCATTTCACCGGCCATTTTCCCGGCAATCCGATCATGCCCGGCGTGCTGATCATCGAGGGCATGGCCCAGACCGCCGGTGCGATCTGTGCCAAGGCAACCGGTGGCGGCAAGAACATCGTCTATTTCATGACCATTGATAATGCCAAGTTCCGTAAGCCGGTCGTTCCCGGTGACCGGCTGGAGTATCATGTCACCAAGATCAAACAGCGCGGCAACATCTGGCGCTTCCATTGTGAAGCCCTGGTTGACGGCGCCAAAGCCGCCGAGGCGGATATCGGAGCCATGCTGGCTCCCGGAGAAAGCGAGTCCTGATGACAACGCCTGCGCCTGCCGCCCTCCATCCGGCCCGCATTCACCCCTCCGCGATCGTCGAGGACAGCGCCCGGCTCGGCATGAATGTCGAGATTGGACCGTTCTGTCATGTCGGCCCCAAGGTCACGCTTGGCGATAATGTGCAGCTGTTGAGCCACGTCGTCATTCAGGGCTGCACGACCATCGGCGACGGCAGCGTGGTCTTCCCCAACGCGGTTCTTGGCTGCGCCCCGCAGAACATCCATTACAAGGGCGAAGACACCGAGTTGATCATCGGCCATTCCTGCACGATCCGCGAAGGCGTGACCATGCATCCGGGCATGCCCGACTTCGGCGGCAAGACCACGGTCGGCAACAATTCCATGTTCCTGGCCTATTCGCACGTGGCCCATGATTGCCACGTCGGCGACAATGTCATCCTGTCCAACAATGTCATGCTGGCCGGCCATGTCACCATCGGCGACCGGGTGATCATGGGCGGCGGCGCCGCGGTGCATCAGTTTGTCCGTATCGGCCATCACGCCTTCATCGGCGGACTGGCGGCGGTCAACAATGACGTCATTCCCTATGGCATGCTCAATGGCAATCCCGGCATCCTGATGGGGCTCAACATCATCGGCATGCAGCGCTCGGGTTTCGACAAGACCGCCATCCACGCGGTGCGTCGCGCCTTCAAGGCGATCTTCAATCCGGCGACCCCCATCCGCGAGAACATCGCCCGCGTCCGCGAGCAACCCGACAACAATGCGGCCGTCGCCGATATCATCGCCTTCATTGACGCCGAAAGCGAACGCGCGCTGTCCTCGCCGGCCCGGGGTCAGCGGGGCTGAAGCCGGTGAGTGCTGCACCCGGCGCACCAGACATCAAGGGACGTCTCTCGATTCTGGCTGGCAAGGGTCGGTTTCCGGTGCTGGTGGCCGAGGCAGCACGCAGACTGGGCCATGATCCCTACATATTCCGGATCAGGAATGAAGCCGACCAGGACTGGTCCGGTTTCGACAATTGCCAGATCAGCATCGCCGACCTGTCGAGGTTTGCCGCGACCGTGCGCCGTGAGGGCATCGGTTCGGTCGTGCTAGCCGGCGGCATCGGCCGGCGTCCGGACCTCGCGGATCTCCGCCCCACCTGGCGGTCGCTGATCGGCTTTGCCTCCTCGTTTCGGGTTTTCGCCACGGCGGGCGACGACAAGCTGCTGCGCTTTGCCATCAATGTACTCGAGAACGAGGGTGTGCGGGTGCTGGCCGCTCAGCAGGTAGCGCCCGATCTTCTCGGACGCGCCGGCCCAGTCGGGCGCTTGCGGCCGGGCAAGGCCGATCTCAAGGATATTGCGGCCGCATCAGAGGCGGCATTGGCGCTTGGCAGGCTCGATATCGGGCAAGGTGCGGTTTCCGTTCATGGCCGCGTCATCGCCATCGAAGGGCTGGAAGGGACCGATGCCATGCTTGCGCGGGTGGCGGATCTGCGCGCTGGCAACCGGCTGTCCGCGTCGGGTGGCGGTGTGCTGGTCAAGCTGTGCAAGCAGGGGCAGGATGAGCGCGCCGATCTGCCGTCGATCGGACTCGATACCGTGATCAACGCGCATGCGGCGGGCTTGTCGGGCATCGCCATCGAGGCCGGCCGTGCCCTGGTGCTCGAGCGCGACCGCGTCGTTTCAGAGGCAGACCGGCTGGGCCTGTTCGTAACCGGCATCGAGCCGCGGGAAGACGAGGTGGACCAATGCCTGCGTTGAAGCTGGCCGTCGTCGCCGGAGAACCTTCGGGCGACATCCTCGGCGCGGGGCTTGTCCACGAGATAGCCCGCCAGACCGGCCAACAGCCCGAACTGATCGGTGTTGGCGGCGAGCGGCTGATTGCCCAGGGACTGAAGTCCCTGTTCGACTATACCGAATTGTCCCTCATCGGGTTTTCCGCGGTGATTGCCAGGCTGCCCAAACTCGTCATGCGCATCAGCCAGACTGCCAATGCCATCATTGCCGCAAGACCCGATTGCCTGCTGATCATCGACAGCCCGGATTTCAGCCACAGGGTCGCCCGCAAGGTTCGCAAGGCGCTGCCCGATCTCAAGATTGTCAATTACGTCTGCCCCACCGTATGGGCCTGGAAGCCCGAACGGGCGTCGGCGATGACAGCCTATGTCGATCACGTGCTCTCGGTCTTTCCGTTCGAGCCGGAGATCGTAAGGCGCCTTGGCGGCCCGCCACTGACCTATGTCGGGCACCGGCTGATCGACGATCCAGGACTGGAGGCGGCGCACGAGGCCCAGATGGCCCGCAGGAATGGCAAGCCATCCGGAAGGCAGCCCGTGTGCCTGCTCCTGCCGGGGTCACGCCGTGGCGAGGTCAAGCGTCTCGGGCCGGTCCTGGGAGCGGCGGCAAGATCGCTGGCCTCGCTCAACCCCGACATGAGCTTCGTGCTTCCGGCCGGCGCCCATGTGGAACAGCAGATCCGGGATCAGGTCCTGGGCTGGGACGTCGACTGCCGGATCGTCACCGGCGAGACTGCGAAATGGCAGGCCTTCGGCGAGGCCGATGTCGCCATCGCCGCCTCCGGCACCGTCCTGCTCGAGCTCGCACTGGCCGGCGTGCCGCATATCTCGTGTTACAAGCTCGACCCGATCTCCCGCCTGCTGTCCGGCCTGATCGTCACGTGGACGGCCGCACTGCCGAACATGATCGCCGGCCACGTCGTCATCTCGGAATACTACGATCGCCAGCTGCGCCCCGAACGCTTGGCCCGCCAGGCGGATCAGCTCGCAGCCGATACGCTCCATCGCGCCGCCATGCTCGCGGATTTTGACCTGATCCGGTCGCGGATGGAGGTCGGCGTTCCCGCCTCGGAAAAAGCCGCAATGACCCTGCTGTCGGTCATCGGTCGCTGAGCGCTGCTGCGCCAGCCTGTACGATACTCGATCCGCCCGCCGGCCCGAACGGAAGCAACCCGCTGTTACGGTATTCGGAACATCTTTGTGTTCTCGGAATCAAAAAAAAGCGCCCGAAGGCGCTTTTTCCATTGTCAGGTCTGACCGGCGTTGCGCTCAGCGCTTCGACACCGGCACGTAGTCGCGTGCGGCTTCGCCGACATAGAGCTGGCGGGGGCGGCCGATGCGCTGGCCCGGATCCTCGATCATTTCGCTCCACTGGGCAATCCAGCCGACGGTGCGCGCCAATGCGAACAGCACGGTGAACATGGTGGTCGGGAAGCCGAGCGCCTTGAGCGTGATGCCCGAATAGAAGTCGATATTCGGGTACAGCTTCTTCTCGATGAAGTAGCTGTCGGTGAGCGCGATCCGCTCCAGTTCCATCGCCACTTCGAGCATCGGGTCGTCCTTGATGCCGAGTTCGCCCAGCACTTCGTGCGTGGTCTTCTGCATGATCTTGGCGCGCGGATCGTAGTTCTTGTAGACCCGGTGACCGAAGCCCATCAGGCGGAACGGATCGTTCTTGTCCTTGGCGCGGTTCACATATTCCGGGATCTTGTCGACAGTGCCGATTTCCGAGAGCATGTTGAGCGCCGCTTCGTTGGCGCCACCATGGGCCGGGCCCCAGAGGCAGGCGATGCCGGCCGCGATGCAGGCGAACGGATTGGCGCCCGACGAACCGGCGAGACGAACGGTCGATGTCGAGGCGTTCTGCTCGTGATCGGCGTGCAGGATGAAGATGCGGTCCATGGCGCGTGCCAGCACCGGATTGACCTCATACTCCTCGCACGGCACGGCAAAGCACATGCGCAGGAAGTTCGAGGCATAGTCGAGGTTGTTGGTCGGATACACGAACGGTTGGCCGATATGGTACTTGTAGGCCATTGCCGCAAGCGTCGGCATCTTGGCGATCATCCGCATCGAGGCGACCATCCGCTGATGCGGATCGGTGATGTCGGTTGAATCGTGATAGAACGCCGACAGCGCGCCGACGCAGCCGCACATCACGGCCATCGGGTGCGCATCACGGCGGAAACCGGTGAAGAACCGGCTCATCTGCTCGTGCACCATGGTGTGGCGGGTGACGCGGTAATCGAAATCGGCCTTCTGTGTGGCGGTCGGCAGTTCGCCGTAAAGCAGCAGGTAGCAGACTTCGAGGAAGTCGCCGTGCTCGGCCAGCTGGTCGATCGGGTAGCCGCGATGCAGCAAGATGCCTTCGTCGCCATCGATGAAGGTGATCTTGGATTCGCAAGACGCCGTGGAAGTGAAACCCGGATCGTAGGTAAAGGCTCCGGTGTTCTTGTAAAGCGTGCCGATGTCGACGACGTCGGGACCGATGGTGCCGGTTTTGACCGGCAGGTCGATCTCTTTGCCGTCCATAATGATTTTTGCGTTCTTGTCTGCCATGGCATGTCCTTCCACAAATGCAGGCGTTCGGCGCTTGGCCGACGTCTTGGATGACCGTCAGGGGTCTAGCTATCTGATTTGGAGCACCGTGCCAAGCTATGCGGATGGCTAATTGTCGGCCGGGGAGTGGATGTGCAAGGGCCCGGAATTGCGCCCTTTGGCAAATGTTAAGACTTTGGAATTGTGTCACAAACACCACGGCACGGGGGTGCGTCAACGACTAATGGATGGTTGCGGTCAGGCGGGCGCAATTGCAATTTATGGTGGCAATACCGGGCGTTTCGGTGGTAGTCTTGCAGACGACAGGCGAGGCGTGCATGACGCAGGCAAAACGCGAACAGTTCGAACCCGGTTCAGTCGTTGTGATAGAGGCTGAAAAGCCGCTCGCCCGGGCGCATGTCATCCACGATGCGCCGCTCGCGTTGCGGCATGCCAGGCGCTTGAGCGCGCCGCAGCAAGTCCGGCATGGCGGCCGCGGCCTGGTCCGCCTGCGGCAGGCGATTGCGACAGCTGCTGCGGCGGAGAGGGAGCAGGGGCTCGCCTTCCTGTTTGTCCCCGTGGCCATGGGCGCCGGCGCCGGTCTTTTCTACATGGCGCCCGCCGATCCGCCTCTTGTGGTCCTCGCCGTTGGCCTGGTTGTGGCGTTGCTGTTCGCTGTCTTGACCCGTGAAAACCATGTCGCCGCCGCACGTTGCGCCGGCTACGCGGCTGCCCTGTTCGCGGGTGCGCTGGCCTCGGCTGTCGAGGTTCACAACGGTGCCATCCTGCTTGATTCAGACGTGACCACCACGATCACCGGAACCGTCGAGGCCCGGGAGTTCGATGCCGACGGCAGGGTCCGCTACCTTGTCAGGTTGACCTCCACCACTGAGCCGGAAATCCGGCGCCCGCCATTGCGCGTTCGTCTTGCGGCCCGAAGCCGCCACGAGCCAGTGCCTGTCGGGGCGGTGATTTCGGGGCGAGCGCGATTGTCCGCACCCTCCGGTCCGGTCATGCCGGGCGGGTATGACTTTGCCTTCCGCGCCTTTTTCGACGGCATAGGGGCGCAGGGCTTCTTCTATCGGGCCCCTGTCCAGTCTGGCCCGCCGGAGACGGTGGACGGTTGGTTCCGCTCGGCCCGGTTGGGGTTGCGGAGCACGAGGGAACACATCTCGGCCCGGATCCGCGACGTGTTGCCGGGAGATCCGGGCGGCATCGCCGCGGCTCTCGCGGTGTCCGACCGGCGCGGCATCAGCGAACCGGTGGTTGACGCGTTGCGCGCAACCGGGCTCGCGCATATCCTGGCGATCTCGGGGCTGCACATGGCGCTCGCCGCGGGCACCCTCTATATCGGCATACGCAAGGCTCTGGCTGTCTTTCCGGTCCTGGTGGAGGCCTTGCCGGTCAAGAAATTCGCGGCGATCGGAGCGCTGATGACCGCCACCGCCTATCTGCTGATATCCGGCGGCAGCGTTGCCACCCAGCGCGCCTGGGTGATGCTTGCCATCATGCTCATCGCAGTGCTGGCCGACCGGCCGGCGCTGACCATGCGCAATGTCGCGCTGGCGGCGATCGCCATCATCCTGATTTCGCCATCCGCGGTTGTCGGCCCCGGTTTCCAGATGTCCTTTGCCGCCACCGCCGCGCTGATCTCGGCCTATGCCGCGATTGCCATGCGCGCCCGCCACGAATCCGCGGGGCCGGATATCCGGCTGTCCGGATCGGCGCCGCGCCGCTGGCTGGCGACTGCGGCCAAGGCCTTGATTGGGCTGGCGATCACCTCGCTCGTGGCCGGGTTCGCCACCGGGCTGTTCTCCGCCCATCATTTCCACCGGGTTGCCGGCAACGGACTTCTCGCCAATCTCATGGCCATGCCGCTGGTGACATTCGTCATCATGCCCGCCGGGCTTCTCGCGATGCTGCTGATGCCATTCGGGCTGGATGCCTGGCCGCTCCTGGTGATGGGGCAGGGGCTGGAGGGCGTCATCGCCACCGCCAATTACGTTCACTCGCTTGGCGGCGATTTCAATGTCGGGCAAATCCCCTTGATGACGACATTACTTGCCGGGGCGGGCTTCGTCATCCTGGTGTTCCTCAGAAGCAGGCTGCGCCTTGCCGGTCTTGCACTGATCGGCCTCAGCGCCATGTGCGCGTTGCCACCGGTTGCGCCGCACGGACCCGATATCCTCGTCAGCGAAAGCGGCGACCTGGTGGGCCTCGCCGGCCCCGCAGGATTGGCCAGCAACGCGGCGCGGCCAAACGATTTCGTTTTCGGCCAATGGCGGACGGCGCTGCGCGCCGCGCCGCATCTTCCGCCTGTCGTCGTGCCGGAGGCCGAAGTTGCACCCGGCGCGGCGCGGGACTCCGGCACGCTCGACCGGCTGCTGGCATCCGCCGCAAGCCAGCCCTCGCGCTTTCACTGCGCCGGCCGCGGTGTCTGTGCCGCCATCCACGCCGGGGCAGCCATTGTCGCCATCGATGACGCGGCGCTGATTGGCGCAGCCTGCGACCGGGCCGATCTGGTGATAGTGGCGATTCCGGTCTATCTCGGCGCCTGCCGCTCCGGCGCCACGCTGGTCACCTCGCGAAGTCTGCGCCGCTCCGGAGCCTTGGCCATCACCGTCGGCGGACATGACCGATCGACCGCGACCTCGCAATACGGGGCGGGCGGTCAGCAGGCAAGGCCGGTGTTCAGGATTAACGCCGCACTGCAGGGCGTCATCCGCCCCTGGACGATCCAGCGCTATTATGATTGGCGCACCGGCAGGTTCGACCTGCCTGGCTGAGCCGTGCCGGTTGCCATGCAACGATGTTCCTGACACGTGCCGTGGTCAGACGGACTCGCCTGACACCGGCAAGATCCTCTGGATTCAGACTGAGAGAACGTGCCTTGTGCGTCCAGCCGGACGCACGGCCTAGCGTAATTCCAGCGAAAGTGGGAACCGGTTTCGCGTCAAGAATTACGTAAAAACAATAAGATAGAGATTTTTAATGACTCCGCTTTCACCGGAAATGCTCTAGTGATAACGGCGGATCAACCCGACCAGCTTGCCCTGGACCTTGACCCGGTCGGGCCCGAAGATGCGGGTCTCGTAGGCCGGGTTGGCGGCTTCGAGCGCGATCGAGGCACCCTTGCGGCGAAACCGCTTCAGGGTCGCTTCCTCGTCATCGACCAGTGCCACGATGATGTCGCCGGGATTGGCCGTCGACATGTTGCGGATCACGACCGTGTCGCCGTCGAAGATGCCGGCGTCGATCATCGAATCGCCCTTGACCTCGAGCGCGTAGTGGTCTCCGGGTCCGATCATTTCGGCAGGCACGGTGATGTTGTGGGTGATGTTCTGGATCGCCGAGATCGGCACGCCAGCGGCAATGCGGCCCATCATCGGCACTTCGGCCACCTGCGACGGCTCGACATTCGCGGGCTCGGCGCGCCGCACCGGTTCGGGCTGCTTGCCCAGGCTGCCTTCGATCACGCTCGGCGAGAACCCGCGGCGCGGCTGCAGGCCGGCCTGGTAGCTGTCGGGCAGCTTGATCACCTCGAGAGCCCGCGCCCGGTTCGGCAACCGGCGAATGAAGCCGCGCTCCTCGAGCGCCATGATCAGCCGATGAATCCCGGACTTGGACGCCAGGTCGAGCGCGTCTTTCATCTCGTCAAAGGACGGCGGGATTCCGCTTTCCTTCATCCGTTCGTTGATGAAGAGGAGAAGTTCGTGCTGTTTGCGCGTCAACATTGGCGAAGGACCCCGGCGGCCGGCTCTTTGGCCGGAATGAAACAAAACCAGAACTCAGGTATCATGTTCCATATGTGTTCCGCAAGGGGTAAAGAAACAATGAAGGAACATTGGAGGCGCGAACCGGAAACGGGAGCGGAACACCCGTCATGGCGATGCCGGTGGGCTGAAAATGCGGCTGGAAAGCCGTTTTCATCGAAAAATCATAGGCTTCCAGTCAGGCCTTTCGCCAGGGCCGGTGTGTGCGGCCTGATCGGCAAAAGCGTGCTTTCAGGCACAGCCATACTGCCGCCTCCTGAAGTTTTCCCGCGAATGCGGCCTGCAATGGCATCCGGTCGGGCGATTCGCAATGTGGTGCAGCGGCCATTTGACTTCCGGACCACAGCGGCACGCTGATCCGGTCCGAGCTCCGTCCGGAAGGCGCGGCGAGCGCTGAAGCGATACCACGTCGTGGGATGCGATCTTCAGCGGCCAGATACCCGGTAGTTGCCGGCGTCCTGCAATCGGCCAACTCTTGAAATTGCACCCGCTCGGGAACCCGCGCCTCAGAGGCTGATGCGGACCGGCAGGTCGAAATCATTGTCCTGCCTGACCGCTTCGGCGGCCGCAAACAGGGCTTTCTTGTACTCCGCGAAGTTCTTCCTAAACCGGTCTGTGACGCCGCCCAGCGCCAGCGCCACGGGCTGCCCCTGCAACTCCGCCGGAAGCCGTAGCGCCAGGGTGGCGCCGCCTTCGAGTGGCGTGTTTTCCGCATAGGCATAGCCGTTTTCACGGATCTCCTTGATTCGCCCCAGGATGGTCTTGGTGTCGGTGCGTTCGCTGGGGTTCTGCGTCGCGATGTTGGCGCGGCGGACGATGTTGTCGATCTTGTCTTCGGGCAGCGTGCTGAGCAGGATCCATCCCGCCGCCGAGAGCGTGATCGGCCGCATGAAGCCTTCGTCGATGTGAAAGCGCAGTGCGTGAATGGATTCCTTGGTGCGGGTGTATTGCAGGTAGATGTCGTTCTTGGTGCCCAGGAACACGCCTTCGCCGGTTGCCGCGTGTAAATCGTTCAGCGCATCGATCATCTGTCCGGAACCGAACATGACCCGCGGAATCCAGTCTCCGAGCGCCGTCAGCTTCGGGGTCGGGAAGTAGTCCCGCGTGCTTCGGTCGAAATTCAGATAACCGAGATTGACCAGTGTCTTGAGCATCACGGTGGTGCTCGATTGCGGGTAACCGAGATCGCTCGCCATCTGCGACATGGAGCGCGGCTGCTGCGCCAGCTTGAAAGATTCGAGGATCTCGATGGCGCGCGTCGCTGATTTGACTTGGGGATTTGCCATGCCCGTTTTCCTCCCAAATTCACATCTGTGAAATTCTGCCCCACATAAGAATATTTCTACTGGAATTGGCGGAAACATGCCAGTTTCTTTTCCAGACAAGACGCCGGGTTGAAGCGCGGCAGGAGGATGCGACCGGATCGCCTTTCGCGCTCGAAACCGGCTCCGCTGGAGGAAATCGGATGCTGTATCGGAAGATCTTGCAATGAGCGGCAGGCTCGAGGGACGCGTCGCACTCGTCGTCGGCGGCGGTCAGGGCATCGGCCGCGCAATCTGCGAGGCCTATGCCCGCGAGGGAGCTGCCGTCGGTGTCGTCGACATCCGCCAGGACACCGCCGAGCAGGCAGCAGAGGCGCTTCGCGCATCCGGCGGCAAGGCCATCGCGATCACCGGCAATGCCGCCAAGCGTGACGAGGTCTTTGCCGCCGCTGAGGCAGCGCGGGAGGCTTTCGGGCCGGTGACGGTTCTGGTCAACAATGCCATGTGGAACCGTTACGGCCCGCTGGAAGAGCAGTCCGAGGGGACCATCGGCAGGATGATCGACGTCGGCTTCAAGGGCGTCATCTGGGGGTATCAGGCGGTTCTCGAGCAGATGCGCGGCGCCGGCGGCGGAGCGATCGTCAATATCGCGTCCCCTTCGGCGGTTCTGGCGATGAAGCACGGCATCATGTACAGCGCGATCAAGGCCGCGGTTGCCGCGGCCACGCGCAGCGCGGCCGCCGAATACGGCGCCGACAATATCCGGGTCAACGCGATTGCCCCGGGTTCCACCCGCACAGACGGCGCCATGCGGGTGGTGACGGAGGAGGCCTGGGAGCGCCGTCGCCAGCGCGTGCCGCTGGGGAGGCTGGGCGAGCCCGAGGATATCGCGCGCGCCGCCGTCTATCTGGCATCCGAAGAGTCATCCTACGTCACGGGCGACATGTTGTTTGTCGACGGGGGAATTACCTACGCGTTCTCGTAGCCGGCAGGGAGCAGGCGCACGAGCAAGACTGGACAGAAATTCAACGGGAGGAAACCATGAATACATTGAGGAAATCCACTGGCCTTGCCGGCATGCTGATGCTGGCCACGGCCCTTGTCGCGTCGCCTGCGAGCGCGGAAATCTCGGACAATGTCGTCCGCATCGGCGTGATGGCCGACCAGTCCGGCCCCTATGCCGACAATTGCGGCCCCGGTTCGGTCCTGATGGTCAAGCTGGCGATCGAGGATTTCGGCGGCTCCGTCAACGGAACCCCGATCGAGGTCGTCGTCGCTGACGACCAGAACAAGCCGGACATCGGTGTCGCCCAGGCGCTGAAATGGGTGGACGAGGAAGGCGTCGACACGATCGTCGGCTGCTCCGCATCGTCGATCGCCCATGCCGTCAACGACATCATGCGCGACAAGCAGAAGCCCTACATCGTTTCGGGCAGCGCATCGGCGGCGATCACCAACGAATCCTGCTCGCCGATGACCACCAACTGGGCCTTCGACACCTATGCGCTGGCCAAGGGTGCGGTCGCCGCCCAGATGGCCAGGGGCATGGACAGCTGGTACTTCATCACCGTCGACTACACCTTCGGCAAGACCTGGCAGGAAGACGCCACCCGCTTCATCGAGGCCGCCGGCGGCAAGGTCATTGGCTCGACGCTGCACCCGCTCGGCACCAACGACTTCTCCTCACAGCTGCTGCAGGCCCAGGCCAGCGGTGCCAAGGCCATCGGCATCGCCAATGCGGGCGCCGATCTCGGCAACCTGATCAAGCAGGCCAACGAGTTCGGCGTCGTTGCCGCCGGACAGGACCTTGCTCCGCTCGGCGTGCTGATCAACAACATCCACGCCATCGGCCTGGAGCCGACCCAGGGCATGGTGTTCTCGAGCGCAGCCTACTGGGATCGCGATGATGACAGCCGCGCCCTGGCTCAGCGTTTCAGCGACGCCTTCAACGGACGCAAGCCAAACGAGGCGCAGCTGGTTACCTATTCGGCGGTGACCCACTACCTCAAGGCCATTGCCGCTGCCGGCGCCGATGACGGCGTTTCGGTCATGGCATCGATGCGCGAAATGTCGGTCAGCGACGCCATAGTCAAGGATGCGAAGATCCGCGCTGACGGTGTGGTCATGAAGCCGATGCTGGCCTCCAAGGTCAAGGCGCCGTCTGAATCCAAGGGCGAATGGGACTACTACGAGATCATCGGCGAAATCGCTGCGGAGGACGCCTGGCGGTCTGAAGCCGACAGCGCCTGCGCGCTTCTCAAGAAGTAGGTTGACCTGAACCTGCGCGGCCGGACCTTTGTTCCGGCCGCGCCTGTTCCCGAATGCATTTCAGGGCCCGACATGACCAAGGTAGCCAGAAACGTAACCGCCCGGCGCATCTCTCCGACCGCTGACATGCTCGGCGAAAGCCCGGTCTGGGATCCGCAGAATGCGACCCTTTACTGGGTGGATGGCGTCTCGCGGCTGATCCGGATGCATGACACGCTGGCCGGCACCTTCCGGCAGATCGAAGTCCCCTCGATGATCGGCTCCATCGGCCTCGCGCTCGACGGCAAGCTGGTAGCCGGTCTCGCCGACGGTATCTACATGGTCGATATCGCCAGCGGCGAGTGCACACCGCTCTTCAAACTGCCCCGGCCGAGTGACCGTATCCGCTTCAACGACGGCAAGGTCGACCGTCAGGGCCGCTTCCTCTGCGGCTCGATGGGCGTCTACGCCGAAGCCAGCGGCGAACTGATCCGCGTCGACAGCACCGGCAAGGCCGATGTGCTGGCCAACGGCATCCGCATTGCCAATTCGCTGTGTTTCAGCCCCGACGGGGCGACGATGTATTTTTCCGACAGTCTCGACCGCAAGGTCCGGGCATATTCCTATGACAAGGACGACGGCACCCTCGATAAGCCCCGGATCCATGTCGATACGGCCGAGTTCGAATCCGGCCCCGATGGCGCCACGGTCGACAGCGAAGGTTGCATCTGGATGGCGCTGGTCCAGGCCGGCAAGATCGGCCGCTTCACGCCCGAAGGCAAGCTCGACTGCCTGATCGAGGCGCCGACCGACATGCCGACCTGCATGAGTTTCGGCGGACCCGACCTGACGACGCTCTACCTCACCTCGATCAAGGATTCCGGGTCCGGGCGCGCCATTTCCCGCCACCCGCACGGTGGCGCGCTCTACGCGCTCGAAGGGCTCGGGGTCAAAGGCCTGCCGGAGCCGCGTTTCGGACAACCGCAGGACCTGACCCAATGAGCGACGCCTTCTCCAGTCTGCTGGCGCCGCGCAGCGTCGCTCTTGTCGGCGCTTCCGACGATCCGACCAGGATCGGCGGCCGGCCGCTGCGTTATCTCAGGGAGTCCGGGTTCAAGGGCGTCGTGCTGCCGGTCAATCCGAAGCGCGAAACGGTGCAGGGACTGCCGGCCTTTGCAAGCATCGCAGCCCTTCCGGCGGTTCCGGACACCGCCATCCTCGCCGTGCCGTCGCATCTCACCCGGCAGGCGGTCGAGGAGTGTGCCGAAGCCGGCGTGAAATCGGCGATCGTCTTTTCCGCCGGTTTTGCCGAAACCGGCGCCGATGGCGCGCGGCTGCAGGCCGACATGGTGGCTATTGCCAGGAGCAGCGGCATGCGCCTGCTGGGGCCGAACTGCCTCGGCGTCTTCAACCCGTCGGTCGGCTATTTCGGCACGTTTTCCGTGGTGCTCGACAACCAGTTGATTGAGCCCGGTCCGGTCGGCATCGTTTCGCAGAGCGGCGCTTACGGCGCGCACATCGCCCATCTCGCCCGCAAGCGCGGGCTCGGCATCAGCCAGTGGGTGACCACCGGCAATGAATGCGACATCGATGTTGCCGAGACGCTCGACTGGATGGTCCGGCAACCCGAAACCAATGTGATCATGGCCTATGCCGAGGGCGTGCGCGACCGCGACGCCTTTGTCAGAGCGCTCGAACGGGCGCGCAAGGCGGAGAAGGCCATCATCTTCATGAAAACCGGCCGCTCTGAAGTCGGCGCGGAGGCCGCGGCATCGCACACGGCCTCGCTGGCCGGTTCGGATGCGGTTTTCGACGCGGTGCTGCGCCAATATGGCGTCTACCGGGCCAGCACCACCGCCCAGCAACTGGATGTCGCGTATGCCTGCGCGTCAGGCATCTATCCTCCCTCCAACCGCACCGGCATCTTCACCATGTCGGGCGGCTTAGGCATCCAGTTGGCGGACGACGCGGAAGCGGCCGGTCTCGATGTGGCCCCCATGCCCGAGGCGGCGCAGGATAAGCTCAAAGAGATGCTGCCCTATTCGTCGCCGCGCAACCCGGTCGATGCGACCGCGCAGGTGGTCGGCGACATGGACATGCTCACGAGCTATGTGCGCGCCATGATCACCGAGGGTGGCTACGACATCTTCACCGCCATCCTCGGCACCGGGCCGTCTTCGAAGAATTTCGCCGACCCGCTGCGCAAGGCCTTGATGGCCGCGATGGATGGGCAGGAAGGCAAGATCCGCGGCCTGACTATGTCGGCGCCCGACGAGGTTGTGCGCCAGTACGAGAGAGACGGCTTTCTGGTCTACGAGGATGGCTCGGCGCTCGCGGGGGCGCTCGGCGCGCTGGTCTGGCTCAAGCAGGGCTTCGACCTCAACCGGGATGCGGCCCGGGTTGCGCCGGGCGCGCGGCTCGATCTGCCGCAGGGCCCGCTGAGCGAGGCGGACGCCAAGGCCATTCTGGCCCGCGCAGGGCTCGATTTCCCGAACGAGGTGCTCGTGCCGGTGGGTGAGGATGTCGGCGAGGCGGCGAGCCGGATCGGGTTTCCGGTGGTGCTGAAGATCTGCTCGCCGGACATAGCCCACAAGACCGAGGTCGGCGGTGTCGCCGTCAATCTGCGCGATGCTGAAGCGGCGCGGAAAGCCGCGGCGGAGATCATCCAGCGTGCCGCTGAACATGCGCCCGGGGCCAGATTGGACGGCATCCTGGTGGCGCCGATGGCGCCCGAGGGCGTCGAGACGATCATCGGCGTCATGCAGGATACTGTGCTCGGGCCGGTGGTCATGTTCGGTCTCGGCGGCATCTTCGTCGAGGTGCTCAAGGACGTGACCTTCCGCGCCGCACCCTTCGACGAGGCCGAAGCCATGCGGATGATCCGCGAGATCCGCGGGTTCGCCCTGCTCGAAGGGGTCCGCGGCGCCCCGCCGTCCGATATCGAGGCGCTTGCGCGGATGCTCTCGAACCTGTCACGCTTCGCCGCGGCGCATGCCGACCGCATCGAGAGCATCGATCTCAATCCCGTCCGGGTGCTGCCGCGCGGAAAGGGCGTCGTGCCGCTTGATGCGCTGATTGTTCTCAAGCAGGAGGCCACCGATGACCGCCACTGACATGGAAGCCAGAATCGTCGAGCTGATGGACCGCGAAGCCATCCGCGATTGTCTGTATCTCTACTGCCGCGGCATCGACCGGGCTGACGAAGCCACGCTTCGCTCCGCCTACTGGCCCGATGCGATCGACAATCACGGCAGCTACAACGGCCCGATCGACGGTTTCGTTGAGTGGGCGAGGGCGGTGTGGTCCAAGGGCCCGCGCAACATTCACGCCATCTCCAACATCCTTATCGAGTTCAAGTCGGCGACGACGGCGCATGTTGAAAGCTATTTCTCCGCCCTGCAGCGCGGTGCAGGCGGCGATGGTGTGGTGCGCCAGTTCGCGCTGAGCGGCCGTTATTGCGACGTGTTCGAGAAACGGCAGGACGAGTGGCGCGTGCTGGAACGCACGGTTGTCTTCGACTGGGTCGAGCCGCAGGCGGTGCCCGGGGAAAGCGAGGCGGAGCGCTTCGGTCCGAGAACCCCGATCGGCTCCAACTACCCCGACGATCCGGTCTACCACATGAGCCGGGGCAAGGTGGGCTGACCCGGCATCCGCCGGCAGCCGTTCGACCCCGGGCCATCGCATTATGCATAACGGCCGCAGGGCACAATTGATTGATAGATTTCCGGGGACATGGTTTGGATAACGTGCTGACACACATAGCTGAAACCGTTTCGACCGAGGCCTATCTGGCCGGCATGCGGGCGATTGTCCAGCCTGTCGGGCTGGTGACGGCCGCTTGCGGCGGACAGCGCGACGGCGTGACCGCGGTCACCATCTGTTCGGCGACGATGGAGCCGCCGACCCTGCTGGTCAGCATCAAGCAGGATTCGGCGGTGGCGCAGATCATCGCCCGCTGCGAAGCCTTCGGCGTGAGTTTCCTCGCCGATACCCAGGCACGGATGGCGCGGCGGTTTTCCGATGCCGGGAACACGGGCGAGAAACTGTTCTCGGAGGGCAAATGGCTTACCGCGGCCACCGGCGCACCGCTGCTTGACGGTGCCGTCAGCGCCTTCGACTGCCGGCTCGTCGATGTCTTTGCCTGCGGCGGCCACAGCCTGTTTCTCGGCCGCGTGGTCTCGATGATTTCAAACGAGGGCGAGGGCCTTCTGTACGGTGACGGCTATTTCCGCCGCCTCGCATCTAAGGACTGAACAGGGAGAGGACAAGGCCATGAGCAATCCCCGCGTCGTCATCATCACAGGAGCCGCAGGCGGCGTTGGCCGCGCCATGCTGGCGGAGTTTGCCGGACGCGGCGATCTGCTGATCGGCGTCGATGTGGCGCAAAGCGGCCTCACCGAGGCGGTGAGGGAATTCGGCGACCAACATCACGCCTTTGAATGCGACCTCTCTGACGAAGCCAACATCATGGATCTGTTCAATGAGATCGATGGCGTCGTCGACCATGTCGACGTGCTCCTGAACAACGCCGCCGTGGGGCCGACCATGCAGCCGACGCTGGAGACCGACATGGCCGGGTTCCGCAAGGCGATCCACACCAATCTTTATAGCCCCTTCGTGATGGCACGCGAGGCCGCCCGGCGCATGCCCGCCTCCGGCGGCGCCATCGTCAACACGGCATCGCTCGCCGGCGTTCTGGGCAATCCCGGCCGCAATGCCTATGCCGCCTCAAAAGCGGCGCTGATCTCGATGACCAAGTCGCTGGCCTGCGAATGGGCGGCGCGCAAGGTACGGGTGACGGCAATCGCGCCGGGCTACATCCGCACCCCGATGGTCGCAGCACTCGAGCGGGAGGGAAAGGCCAACCTCTCGCTGGTGCGCCAGCGCATCCCCATCGGACGGCTCGGCCGCTCCGACGAAATCGCCTCCGTCGCAGGCTTCCTGGCTTCCGACGCGGCGCGCTACGTCACCGGATCCGTGGTGGTGGCCGATGGCGGCTGGATGTCGTTCAACCAGCCCGGAACCGCCCATCCGGCGGTCGATGGAACCCCGGCGGACGAACTCGCAAGGCCGGAACCCGGTGATGCTCCCCGGGTGATCGTCGTCACCGGCGCGGCCAACGGCATCGGACGGGCGATCGCCGAGCGTTTTGCCGCCAATGGCGACCATGTTGCGCTGATCGACAGGGACGGCGAGGCGCTGGGCAAAGCGATCGAGGCGCTGGGTGACGGGCATCTTGCAATCGAGGCCGATATCGGTTCGGAGCAATCCGTCGCCGATGCCTTTGCGCAAATTGCGGCCCGCTTCGGCCATGTCGACGTGATGATCAACAATGCCGGTATCGCCGACCTGTTCAAGCCGGCGATGGACCAGGATTCGAGCGATCTCGGCCGCGTACTCGACGT
Organism: Hoeflea sp.; assembly: GCA_020637795.1. GTDB lineage: Bacteria > Pseudomonadota > Alphaproteobacteria > Rhizobiales > Rhizobiaceae > Hoeflea. Next base: position 166,347 of record JACKJT010000002.1, read on the forward strand.
CAACCTCGCAGGCGCGTTCATGTGCGCCAAGGCGGCACTGGCGCTGATGCAGGGCAGGGCGGGGATGATCCTCAACATGGGTTCGATCAACAGTTTCCTGCCGTTCGCGCCGCGCCATGCCTACGGCGCCTCGAAGGCGGCCATCGACATCCTGACGCGCTGTTTCGCCGCCGAGCTTGGTCAGAAGGGCATCCGCAGCGCCACGCTGGCGCCGGGCTACATCCGCACCCCGGGCGTCGCAGCCCTCGAACAGTCGGGCAAGATCGACGGCGCTGCGATCCGCAAACGGATACCGCTCGGCGACATGGGACGCCCCGAGGACATCGCCGAGGCGGCGCTGTTCCTGGCGTCTCCGGCCGCCTCCTACATCAATGGCGGCATCCTCTATGTCGATGGCGGCTGGACCTCCTTCGGCAATGCCGGGCCGGCGTCCGACGGCGGGCAGTAGGGCCGGCGATCATCCGGCGCGCGATCCATGTTCTGCAAGGAACTTCACATCTGTGAAACTCTCCTTCAGATGAAGGTTTTCCTTCTCATCGCGCGCTGAGTGCCGATAATCTGAATGTGGACGGCTGGGAGGCCTGGTCCGCAGTGACATGGGAGGAGACCGGTATGCAGGGCCTTATGCAGGCGCACCCGCTGATGATTTCAAGCTTGCTTGAGCATGCGCGGCGCTACCATCCGGATACGGAAATCGTTTCGAAGACCTGCGAGCAGACGGTCGTCCGCAGCAACTACCGGACCTTGTCGCATCGCGCCAAGCAGATGGCGCACACACTGCTCGCCATGGGCGTCAAGCCCGGCGACCGCGTCGCCACGCTCGCCTGGAACACCCATCGTCATCTCGAGCTCTATTTCGCTGTCTCGGGCATTGGCGCGGTGTTGCACACGGTCAATCCGCGGCTGTTCCCCGAGCAGATCGAATATATCCTCAACCATGCCGAAAGCGGCGTGCTGTTCTTCGACATCACCTTCGCCGACCTGGTCCGCGACCTGACGCCGTCGCTGCCGCATGTCCGGCGGTTCGTCGCCATGACCGACGCGGACCACATGGCCGGCATGCCCGCCCGGGCGGAAGCCTATGAAGATCTGATCGTGCAGCAGGACGGCAATTACGACTGGCCGGTGTTCGATGAAAACGCCGCCTCCTCGCTGTGCTACACCTCCGGCACCACCGGCAACCCGAAGGGCGTGCTCTACAGCCACCGCTCGACCTATCTTCATTCGCTGCTGGTCTGCCAGGTGGATGGTCTGCAACTGAGCAGCGCCGACAGCACGCTTCTCGCCGTGCCGCTGTTTCACGTCAACGCCTGGGGCGTGCCCTATGCCTCCGCGCTGTGCGGCGCCAAGCTGGTGCTGCCGGGACCGCATCTGGATGGCAAGAACCTCTACGAGCTTGCCGTCGAGGAGAAATGCACTTTCAGCCTCGGCGTGCCGACGGTCTGGATGGGCTTCTTCAAGCATCTCGAAACCGATCCGGCTGCCGACCCGTCGCGCCTGTCGCTCAAGCGGGTCGTCATCGGCGGGGCTGCGGCGCCCCGCACCATCATCGAGAAGTTCCACGGCATCGGCGTCTTCGTCATCCAGGCCTGGGGCATGAGCGAGACCAGCCCTGTCGCCACCGTCGGCAACCTGTTGCCCAAACACCGCGACCTGCCGGTCGACAAGCAGGTCGATATCCAGGTGCTGCAGGGCCGCGCCATGTGCGGCGTCGAATTGCGAGTCGTCGGCGAGGATGGGTCCGAAATCCCCGCCGGCAGCGGCCAGTCCGGCGACCTGCAGGTGCGCGGACCATGGGTCACCGCCGGCTATTTCCGCGGCGAGGGCGGCGATGTGCTCGACCCCGATGGCTGGTTCTCGACCGGCGACGTCGCGCGGCTCGATACCGACGGCTACGTGCAGATCACCGACCGGTCCAAGGACGTGATCAAGTCGGGTGGCGAATGGATCAGCTCGATCGATCTCGAGAATGCCGCGATGGCGCATCCCGAAATCGAGGAGGCTGCGGTCATCTCGCGCCCGCATCCGCGCTGGCAGGAGCGGCCCTTGCTGATCGTCGTGCGCAAGAACGGCTCGGAGGTCACCGGTCCCGAGATCCTCGAATTTCTCGCCGAGCGCGTGGTCAAGTGGTGGCTGCCCGACGATGTCGCCTTCGTCGACGACCTGCCGCATACCGCGACCGGCAAGCTGATGAAGATGAAACTGCGCCAGCAATTCGCCGATTACGTCCTGCCGGCCTGACCGCTCGCGCGCCCGAGACACAGTCGCATTCCCACGGAGGCACCATGCCCGAAATCATTCTCGAAGACCCGGACGGCACCTTTGCCATGCTGCGCGACAGCGTCGCGGCGTTTGCCCAACGCTTCGACGGCGCCAGGGCGCTCAGAGCCCGGCGGGGCGCGGGCAAGGATCTCGATCGCGACATCTGGTCGGCCATGGCCGAGGCCGGCTGGCTCGGCCTGATGTTGCCCGAGGATCTCGGCGGCACAGGCCTCGGCATGAGCGAACAGGCGATCCTCAGCGAAGCTCTGGGCCGGGCGCTGATCACCGAGCCTCTGGCACAGCTGTCGGTGTTTTCCGGCGCGTTGCTGGCCGGGGCCGAGCCGGGTGAGGAACGGTCACGGCTGGCCGAAGGGCTGATCTCGGGCTCGCTGGTTGTCTCGCCCGTCTGGCAGAACACCGACGGCGGTCCTGCCGCCGTCGCCGCGACCGTTGACGCGGGCGGCGTGACACTTTCCGGTACAGCCGGGCTCGTGGTCGCGGCCGCATCGGCGGATGTCTTCCTGGTTGCCGCCCGGGCAAATGACGGACTGCTGCTTGTCAGCGTTCCGGCCGGATCTGCTGGCCTCACCGTGTCGGAACGCCCGACCGTCGATGGCGCCACGTTGGCTGAGCTGCGGTTCGACAGCTGCCATGTCGCCGCCGATCAGGTTCTTGCGCGCGGCCTTCTCGGCAGCGGCCTGCTCGACGACGCCATCCAGGCCACACAGCTGACGCTGGCCGCCGAGCTTGCCGGGGCCGGCTCGAAGGCGCTGGAAGCCACCGTTGACTACACGAAAGAGCGGGTGCAGTTCGGCAAGCCAATCGCCAGCTTCCAGGCCATCCAGCACAGGCTGGTCGACATGTGGAGCGCCGCCGAATTCTCCTGCGCCGCCATCGTCAACGCACTCGAACGCCTGGCCGATGAGCCGGGCAAGCCCGCGGCGCTCGCGGTGCTCGCCGCCAAGGCCCGCGCCGGCGACGCCGCCATCGACATCACCCGCAAGGCCATCCATCTGTACGGCGCCATGGGCTTCACCGATGAATGCGACATCGGGCTCTACATGAAGCGCGCCGTCAATCTGAACGCCACCCTTGGAAACCCTGCGCAGCTCAGGCTGCAGTTCGTTGCGCTCGAGCGCGCAGCCTGAAGGAACCGGACATGGAAAACAATCTGATCAAGACCGTCATTGAGGACCACATCGCCGTCGTGACGATGGATGCGCCGCCGGTCAACGCCCAGAGCAGGGAATTCGTCGAGGAGCTGATCTCGGTCTTCGACGAGCTCAACGAGACCCCGGGCGTGGGGGTGGTCGTTCTCACCGGCGCAGGCAAGTGCTTCTGCGCCGGCGCCGACATCAAGTCGCGCGCCAAGGTCGGCCAGGGCGCTCCCGGTGACACCAACCGGCACCTGCGCCGCGCCCGTGAAGTCGGCTTCGTCATCATCGAGATGAACATCCCTGTGATTGCCGCCGTCAACGGCGTGGCGCTCGGCGCCGGCATGGGGCTTGCGATCTGCAGCGACATGATCGTCGCCTCGAAGAACGCCTCCTTCGGCCTGCCGGAAATCGACATCGGGCTGATGGGCGGCGTCCGCCACACCATGCGCGTCTTCCCGCAGGGCCTGACGCGCCGCATGGTGCTCACCGGCTGGCGGGTTCCCGCCGAGGAACTCTACCGCCGCGGACTGATCGAGGCCTGCGTCGAGCCCGAGGAGCTGATGGACACGGCGATGGAGATCGCCCGCAACATCGCCTCGAAGAGCCCGGCCGCGATCCGGCTGGCCAAGCGCGCCATCAACACGGTCGAGACCATGGGGCTCAAGGACGGCTACCGCTTCGAGCAGAATCTGACCGTGGAAATGACCCGGCACGAGGACAGCAAGGAAGCAATGCGCGCCTTTGTTGAAAAGCGCGCGCCGGTGTTCAAGGACGAGTTGTGATGGCAAAGCAGCAGGACTGGAACAGCCTCTCCGACGCCGAGTTCCGGCAGATCTTCCGCACTTGGGTGGACGAGAACTGCCCGATGCATCTGCGCAACATGCGCAAGCAGCGGCCGGTGTTCGACGAGGTGGCGGAATGGTACCACGCGCTCGCCGAGAAGGGCTGGCTGTCGCCGGTCTGGCCGCAGGAGTATGGCGGCATGGGGCTCAATGCCGCCAAGCACATCATCTATGTCGAGGAATGGGCCCGGCTCGGCTGTCCGCGCATTCCCGACCACGGCATCGGCCTGGTCGGTCCGCTGCTGATCGAATTCGGCACCGAGGCGCAAAAGGCGCACTACCTGCCGCGCATCCTCTCGGGCCAGGATGTCTGGTGCCAGGGCTATTCCGAACCCGGCGCCGGCTCCGACCTTGCCAGCCTGCGCACCGCAGCGGTGCGCGACGGTGATAGTTTCATCGTCAACGGCCAGAAGATCTGGACCACGCTCGCCCACTGCGCCAAATGGATTCTTCTCCTGACCCGCACCTCGCGCGACGAGAAGGTCAAGCAGAAGGGCATCACCGTGCTGCTGGTCGACCTGACCTCGCCGGGCGTCACCGTGCGTCCGATCGAGAACCTGCGCCAGGAGGCCGATTTCTGCGAGGTGTTCTTCGAGAATGTCCGCGTTCCGGCCGAAAACCTCGTGGGCGAAGTCGACAAGGGCTGGAACCTCGCCAAGGCGGTGCTCGGCCACGAGCGCATCTTTCTTGGCGCACCGTCGCGGCCCGAGGTGGCGCTGTCGCGGCTCGAGCAGCTGGCCGAAGCGCGCGGCGCTTTCCAGGATCCCGCTTTCGTCGCCCGCTACGCCCGGCTCAGGCTCGATCTCTACGATCTCGGCTCGGCCTTCGAGCGTTTCGCCCGGCAGCTGCGCGACAACGGAACGCTCGGCGCGGACGTGTCGGTGCTCAAGATCTTCTGTTCCGAGCTCTACCAGAAGATCACCGAGGAGACCCTCGATATCGCGGGCGAGGAGGCCCGCTTTCTCGACGATCTGCCGGCAGGAAACGGCCATGTCGATGCAATGAACCTGTATCTCGATTCCCGCGCGCTGGCGATCTTCGGCGGCTCGAACGAGATCCAGCGGACGATTCTGGCCAAGGCCGTGCTCGGGTTGCCATCCTGATGCGCGGCGAGGGAGGAGAGACGGGCCATGCAACAGTCTGAAAAGCGCAATCCCGCAGCCGAAGATCCGGCTGCCGGCGATTATGCCCTTGAAGCGCGGGGCATCAGCAAATCCTTCGGCGGCTTCTTCGCGGTCAAGGATGTCGACCTGAAGATCAGGCGTGGATCCGTGCATGCGCTGATCGGGCCCAACGGTGCGGGCAAGACCACCTGCTTCAACATGCTGACCAAGGCGCTCCAGCCGACCTCCGGGCAGATCCTGCTTGAGGGTCGCGACATTTCGGGTCTCTCTACATCCGAGGTGGCGCAACTGGGCCTGGTACGGTCGTTCCAGATCTCCGCCACATTCCCGCACCTGACCTGCCTCGAAAACGTCCGCGTCGCGCTGCAGTCGAAATACGGCAAATCCTTCCATTTCTGGCGCTCGCTGCGGGCGGTCTCCGAGCTCAACGAGCGCGCCATGGCGCTGCTCGGCGAAGTCGGTCTCGCCGACAGCGCCGGCCTTGCCGCCTCCGATCTCTCCTACGGCAAGAAACGCGCGCTCGAGATTGCCACCACGCTGGCGCTCGATCCTTCGGTGATGCTGCTCGACGAGCCGACGGCCGGCATGGGGCACGAGGACATCGAGCCGATCACCGAGCTGATCGCCAGGGTCGGCAGGGACCGCACGATTCTCATCATCGAGCACAACCTCTCCGTGGTCTCCACGCTCAGCGAACGCATCACCGTGCTCAAGCAGGGCGAAGTCCTCACCGAGGGCACCTATGCCGAAGTGTCGAGCAACCCGGACGTGATCAGTGCCTATATGGGAGGCGTCGATGAGCTCTGAGCCAACAAGAGCCCCGCTGCTTCAGGTCGAGAACCTGAATGCCTGGTACGCCGAATCCCAGGCCCTGCACGGCATGAGTTTCGAGGTTCCCGAAGGCGAACTTGTCACGCTGATCGGCCGCAACGGCGCGGGCAAGTCGACAACGCTGCGCTCGATCATGGGCATCGTGCGCAAGCGCAAGGGCTCGATCCGTTTCAAGGGCGAGGAACTGATCGGCAGGCAGACCTACGAGATCGCCCGCCGGGGCATCGCCTACTGCCCGGAGGAACGGGCCATCTTCGCCTCGCTGTCGGTGCGCGAAAACCTCGGCCTGCCGCCGGTCCTGAGCGCCGGCGGTTCCACCGACGAGGAGCTGCTTGAGCAGTTCCCCAATCTCAAAGCGCGCCAGAACAGCATGGGCACCATGCTCTCGGGCGGCGAGCAGCAGATGCTGGCGATCGCCCGCATCCTGCGTACCGGCAGCCGCTTCCTGCTGCTCGACGAGCCGAGCGAGGGTCTGGCCCCGGTGGTGGTCAAGGAAATCGGCCAGCAGATCCTGCGGCTGAAAGAACGCGGCTACACCATCCTGCTGGTCGAGCAGAACCTCAAATTCGCGCAGATGGTCGCCGACCGGCACGTCGTCGTCGAGCACGGCCAGGTCGTCGATGTGCTCGCGGCCGACCAGCTGCAGGCCAACATGGGCCGCGTCAAAACCTATCTGGGAGTGTAAGCGGCGATGTTCGACGGCATTTCAATCCAACTCCTCATGGGCCAGCTGCTGATCGGCCTGATCAACGGCTCCTTCTACGCCATGCTTTCCATGGGGCTGGCGATCATCTTCGGGCTCATGCACGTGGTCAACTTCGCCCACGGCGCGCAATACATGCTCGGCGCCTTCATCGCCTGGCTGCTGCTCAACACGCTCGGCATCAACTACTGGGGCGCGCTGTTCATCGCGCCAGTGGTCGTGGCGGCTTTCGGCATCGTCATGGAGCGGCTGGTGCTCAAGCCGATCCACCATCTCGACCACCTCTACGGCCTGCTCGCCACCTATGCGGTGACGCTGATCATCGAGGGGTTGATCCGCCAGCAATATGGCTCCTCCGGTCTTCCCTATTCCTCGCCGATCCCCGGCGGGGTCAATCTGGGCTTCATGTTCCTGCCCTGGTACCGGCTCTGGGTGGTGCTGTTCTCCTTCGCCATGTGCCTTGGCACCTGGTACCTGATCGAGCACACCAGGCTCGGCTCCTACCTGAGGGCCGCCAACGAAAACCCCGAAATCGTTGAATCCTTCGGCATCAACGTGCCGCGGATGATCACGCTGACCTATGCCTTCGGCGTCGGCCTGGCGGGGCTGAGCGGCGTGCTGGCAGCGCCGATCTACCAGGTGTCGCCATCGATGGGATCGAGCCTGATGATCGTCATCTTCGCGGTCGTGGTGATCGGCGGCATGGGCTCGATCATGGGCGCCATCCTCACCGGCTACCTGCTCGGCGTGGTCGAGGGCCTGACCAAGGTGTTCTACCCCGAAGCCGCCAATCTGGTGATCTTCGTCATCATGATCCTGGCGCTGATCCTGCGCCCGCAGGGCCTGTTTTCGAAGAAGGAGGGCGCGTGATGAGCCGCTATCTTGGCCTCGCCGCGATCCTCGTCCTGGCGCTGATCGCACCGTTCTTCGTCTACTCGGTGACGCTGATGACGATCCTCGTCTTCGTCATCTTCGCATCCTCCTTCAACCTGCTCCTGGGCTACGCTGGCCTTCTCAGCTTCGGCCAGGCGATGTTCTTCGGCACAGCCGCCTACATCACCGGCCATATCCTCAAGACCACCGGCGTCACGCTGGAGATCGCGCTTCTTGGCGGCATGCTGGTCGGCGCCGTGATGGGGTTCCTCGTCGGCCTGGTGGCGGTGCGCCGCTCGGGCATCCAGTTCGCCATGATCACCTTTGCCATCGCCCAGTTCGTCTACTTCCTGCTGCTGCAGTCCGAATTCACCGGCGGCGAGGACGGCATGCAGCGTATTCCGCGCACCGAAATCTTCGGCTTGATCGACCTGTCGGACAATTTCTCCTTCTATTACTTCGTCCTGGCGGTGACCGTGCTTGCCGTCGCCTTCTTCTACCGCGTCGTCCATTCGCCCTTCGGCGAGGTGCTCAAGGCGATCCGCGACAACGAGCCGAGGGTGGAATCGCTCGGCTTCAAGCCCGACCGCTACAAGCTGGTGGCGATGACGCTCTCGGCCGGCATGGCGGGGCTCGCAGGCGGGCTCAAGGCCACGGTGTTTCAGTTCGCCACGCTCACCGATGTCTCGTGGCACGTCTCGGGCGAGGTCATCTTCATGACCCTGCTCGGCGGTCTCGGCACGCTGACCGGGCCGATGGTAGGCGCCGGCATCGTCATCGGCCTCAACGACCACCTGGCGCAGTTCGGCGAATGGGCACTGATTTCTCAAGGCGTGATCCTGCTGGCCGTCATCCTGTTCTTCCGGCGCGGCGTGGTCGGCGAACTCGGCGCGCTCGTCCGCCGCTACAAGGCCGGAGGGCGCAAGTGATGCGCCCAGGCCACCAGCTTGGCGCAGTGCGGGTGCCGCCCGCCGCCACGCTCCCTTTCAAGACCAGCATTTCAAACTTGATCCCAGAGGTATCGACATGAACTCCCAGACAGGAAACCCGGCCACCAGACGTGTGGACATCATCGTTGTCGGCGCCGGCTTCGGCGGCATGTACGCGGTCTACCGCTTCCGCGAAATGGGCAAGAAAGTCCTCGGCATCGAGGCCGGCGGCGATGTCGGCGGGGTCTGGTACTGGAACCGCTATCCCGGCGCGCGCTGCGACCTGATGAGCGTCGATTACAGCTACGGCTTCTCCGACGAAATCCAGCAGGAATGGAGCTGGTCGGAGCAGTTCGCCGCCCAGCCGGAAATTCTCGCCTATGCCAATTTCGTCGCCGACAAGCTCAAGCTGCGCGACAATTACCTGTTTAACACGCGGGTCGAGAGCGCGGTGTGGGATGACAAGGCGAAACTCTGGCGCGCCACGCTTGACAGCGGCGAGATCGTCGAGGCGCCGTACTGCATCATGGCGACGGGCCCCTTGTCGGTCCCCAAGGATCCGGAGATCGACGGCATCGGCAAGTTCAAGGGCCAGATCTTCAGAGCCCAGAAATGGCCGCACGAGAAGGTCGATTTCACCGGCAAGCGGGTCGGCGTGATCGGCACCGGCTCCTCCGGCATCCAGATCGTCCAGGAGGTCGGCCGCCAGGCAGGCGAGCTCTATGTCTACCAGCGCACGCCGAGCTGGAGCCTGCCGATGCGCAACCACGTGATATCGGACGAGTACCAGGCCGAGATGAAGGCCAACTATCCCGGCATGCGGGCGGCGATGCGGCTCAATCCGACCGGCGGCACCCGCCCGGTCACCTCCAGGCCGTATTTCAGCCTGCCGCCGGAGCAGCGGTTTCTGACCATGGAGCAGGCCTGGATCAATGGCGGCCACACCTTCCTCGGCTCCTTCTCCGACCTCCTGGTCAACCAGGCGGCCAACGATCAGGTCGCCGAATTCGTCCGCGGCAAGATCGACGAGGTGGTCGACGATCCGGCGACCGCCGAGGCGCTCAAACCCCGCGGCTACCCGGCCTTCGCCCGCCGGCCCTGTCTCGATACCGAGTACTACGAGACCTTCAACCTGCCCAACGTGCATCTCAAGGACTGCCTCAAGGATCCGATCGTCGAGATCACCGAGAACGGCATCCGCACCGAGGCCGGCGAGGTCGAACTCGACATGATCATCTTCGCCACCGGCTATGACGCGCTCACCGGCGCGCTGATGGCGTTCCGGGTCGAGGGCCGCGACGGCCGCTCGATCAACGACAAGTGGAAGGGCGGCGCCCAGTCCTATCTCGGCCTGATGGTCGAGGGCTTCCCCAACATGTTCCTGACCTGTGGTCCCAATGGGCCGGCCGCACTTGCTAACATCATCACCATCAGCGAGCACGATGTCGACTGGATCGCCGATCTGATCACCCACATGGAAAAGACCGGACAGGCCGTCGTGGAGGCGACGGAGGCAGGCGAAACGCGCTGGATGGATGTCGTCGTCAACCTCGCCGCCATGTCGCTGGTGCGCAAGGCCAAGACCTGGTGGGTCGGTGCCAATGTCGAGGGCAAGTCGCAGGGCCTGACAATGTTCATCGGCGGCTTCAACAAATACGCAGAAGCCTGTGCCGCGGCAAAGACCGGCGGCTATTCCGAACTCGCCTTCGAGCCGGCGCGGCAGAACGCCGAAGCCTGACAGCAGGGTTTCGGGCAAGGTTCGGCCAGTGCCCGGCTTGCCCGTGCCCCGATCTCGATTGATGGAGATGCAGCGTTGAGTGCTCTGTTTCAGCCCCTTGAGATGGGCGGCGTTTCGCTCGAAAACCGCATCGTCGTCTCGCCGATGTGCCAGTACAGCGCCGTCGAGGGGCTGGCGCAGCCCTGGCACCTGGTCCATGTCGGCGGACTGATGCTGTCGGGTGCGGGCCTAGTCATCATGGAGGCCACCGCGACCGAAGCGGCGGGGCGCATCACCCACGGCTGCCTCGGGCTCTACACCGATGAGCATGAGGCGGCGCTGTCGTCGCTGGTCTCGGAGGCTAAGAAATTGTCGGACGCGGCGATCGGCATCCAGCTCAGCCACGCCGGCCGCCGCGCCTCCTGCCGTTCGATCCGCGACCGCAACAAGGGCGAATCGCTGCCGCCGGAGGAGGGCGCCTGGCAGACCTTCGGCCCCTCCGGTTTCGGCTATGACGAGACCTGGCATACGCCAAAAGAGATGGACGCCGGCGACATCGCCCGCGTGACACAATCCTTTGTCGACGCCGCCCTCCGCGCCAACCGGGCCGGCTTCGATGTGCTCGAGATCCATGCCGCCCACGGCTACCTGCTGCACCAGTTCCTGTCCCCGGTCACCAACCACCGCACCGACGCCTATGGCGGCTCGACGGAAAACCGCATGCGGTTTCCGCTCGAGGTGGTGCGCGCGGTCAGGGCGGCCTGGCCGAAGCACAAGGCGCTCGGCGTAAGGGTCAATTCCACCGACTGGCATCCCGAAGGCCAGTGCATCGCCGATGCGCTGACATTCACGCAGCGGCTCGAGGCGGCGGGCATCGATTATGTGGTGATGTCGGCGGGCAATCTGGCGCCAGGATCGAAGATCCCGCCGGCGACGCCCGGTCACCAGGTGAACTTCGCGACCCTGATCAAGAGGCGCACCAGCCTGGTCACGATGGCAGTCGGCCTGATCGCCACGCCGGAGCTCGCCGAGGAGATCATCGGCAACAACAAGGCAGATCTGGTGGCAATCGGCCGGGCAATGCTCGACAATCCACGATGGGGCCTGCATGCCGCAGCAAGACTGGGCGTCGACGTCGACTACGCGCCGCAATATCTGCGCGCCCGGCCCAACAACTGGCTCGGCTTCCCGCTGGTCCATCCCGACGCGCAACCCGTCCAGGCCACCCGCCAGGCAGATCGTCCGGCCTCAGGCGCCGGCTGGGACCGGCCCGCGATCGAGCCCGCCCGGTCCTGAGCCGGAGGATCAGTCCCGCAGCACCAGCACCTCGCAGGTCGAACCGGCCTTGGCCGGCGGCGCGAAAGGCGGCCTGATGATCAGGCAGCGGGCGTCGGCGAAGACCGTCATCAGCGAGGAATCCTGTTTCGCCGAAGGGGTGGCGACAAGCTGGCCTTCGGCATTTGTCTGAAGGTCGCCGCGCAGATAGTCCTGACGCTGATCGTTTTCCGGCAGGTCCTTGCCCAGAAGCGCGGTTCTCTTCCGGTCCGGGTCTGGCTGTCCGGCCAGCCGCGCAATCAGCGGCTCCAGGAACAGGTAGGCGCAGACCAGGCTCGAGGCCGGGTTTCCGGGCAGCCCCAGCACCCGCAATTGGCCCAGATTGCCTGACATCAGCGGCTTGCCCGGCCGCATCGCGATCTTCCAGAAATCGAGCGCCATGCCGCGGGCCGTCAGCGCCTCCTGCACCAGGTCGTGGTCGCCGACCGAGGCGCCGCCGATCGTCACCAGCACGTCGACCTCGTGCGCGATGGCTGTATCCAGCGCCTCGTCGAGCGCGTCCAGACGATCCGCGGCAATGCCGAGATCAAAGACCTCGGCGCCTGCGCTGCGCGCCAGGGCGGCGATGCCGAACGTGTTCGACGCGATGATCTGGCCCGGGCCGAGCGTCTGGCCCGGCAGGCGCAACTCGTCGCCGGTGGCGAGGATCGCCACCCGCGGCCTGCGGACGACCGGCACTTCGGCATGGTTCATTGCCGCCGCGAGCGTGATGGCGCCGGCATCGAGCAGCCGGCCCTTTTCGAGCCAGGTCCTGCCTTCGGTGAAATCGACGCCGGCGGGCCTGATGTTGCGGCCGGCTTCGGGCGCTTCCTTGACCAGCACCAGCCCGTCGTCGAGCCGCTCGGTGTTTTCCTGGATCAGCACGGTATCCGCGCCCTCGGGCACCGGCGCGCCGGTAAAGGTGCGGACGGTCGAGCCGGGCGCGAGAGCGCCGTCAAATCCGTGGCCGGCGGCGGATTCTCCCTGCAGCCTGAGTTTGGCGCCGGTCACCGCTTCCGATGCCCTGACCGCATAGCCGTCCATCGCCGATGCCGCGAACGGCGGCTGCGTGCGCAGGGCCATGAGATCGCGGGCAAGCACCCGTCCGCCGCTGTCGGCCAGGCCCAGCATCTCGGTTTCGGCACTGGCTTCCGCGCCGTCCAGAATCCGTCTCAGGGCCTCGTCAACGGGCATCAGTGCCATCGGGTCTTGTCCTTCAGGTGTCGAGTTTCCAGTCGCCGGATTTGCCGCCCGATTTCGCCAGCACCTTGATGCCGCCGATCTCCATGCCACGGTCCACCGCCTTGGCCATGTCGTAGATGGTCAGACAGGTCACCGAGACGGCGGTCAGCGCCTCCATCTCGACCCCGGTCTTGCCGGTGAGCTTGGCCAGCGCATGCACCCTGAGGCCCGGCAGCGTCTCGTCGGGTTCGATGTCGACGCTGACCTTGGTCAGCGCCAGCGGATGGCACAGCGGAATGAGATTGGCGGTCTGCTTGGCGGCCATGATCCCGGCGATCCGCGCCGCGCCGATCACGTCGCCCTTCTTCATGTTGCCGGCGAGGATCAGCTGAAGCGTCTCGGGCTTCATCCGCACCTGGCCGACAGCCTCGGCGATCCGCACCGTGTCGGCCTTGTCGCCGACATCGACCATCGCCGCCGAGCCGTCCTCGGCGAGATGGGTCAGGCGCGGGGAGGTCTCCTCAGCCATTCATTCCGCCGCCGCGTTTGCGACCGCGCCGGTCAACAGCGCGCGGGTTGCCGCCGTCACGTCGGCCTGGCGCATCAGGCTTTCGCCGACCAGGAAGGTGGAAATGCCGCACTTTTCAAGCCGCTGGCAATCGGCAAACGAGCCGATGCCGCTTTCGCCGACCAGGATCCGGCCCTCCGGCACCATCGGCGCCAGCCGTTCGGAATTGGTCAGCGACACCTCGAAGGTGCGCAGGTTGCGGTTGTTGACGCCGATCAGCCGGCTGGAAAGCTTAAGCGCCCGCTCCATCTCGGCCTCGTCATGCACCTCGATCAGCGCCGCCATGCCGAGCCCATGCGCCTCGTCCTCGAGCCGCCTGGCGTCGCCGTCATCGAGCGAGGCCATGATGATCAGGATCGCGTCGGCGCCCCAGGCGCGCGCCTCGTGCACCTGGTAGACATCGAACATGAAGTCCTTGCGCAGCGCGGGCAGGGCGCAGGCGCCCCGTGCCGCGGTCAGGAATTCCGGCGCGCCCTGGAACGACGGCGCATCGGTCAGCACCGAGAGACACGCTGCCCCTCCGGCCTCGTAGGCCTTCGCCAGCGACGGCGGATCGAAATCCGCGCGGATCAGCCCCTTCGACGGGCTCGCCTTCTTGATCTCGGCGATCAGCCCGTAGTCGCCGGCGCGGTGCTTGGCCTCGATCGCCCCGATGAAATCGCGCGGGGGGGCCGCGTCGCGGGCGCGCGCCTTTATCTTGTCAAGCGGAATGGCGGCCTTGGCGGCGGCGATCTCGTCACGCTTGTAGGCTTCGATCCGGTTGAGAATGTCGCTCATCGTCTCACCCTGCCTTTGGCGCCGGCGCATGCGCCTGCGACACGCTGACCAGCTTTTCAAGCGCTGCAAGCGCCGCGCCGCTGTCGATCGATTGCGCGGCGATCGCGATGCCGTCGCGCAGTCCTTCGGCCTTTCCGGCGATCACCAGCGCACCGGCGGCGTTCAGCACCGCGATGTCGCGATAGGCGTTCTTCTCGCCTTCGAGCACCCGCTTCAGCGCCGCGGCATTGTGAACCCCGTCGCCGCCCTTGAGTTCACTGAGCGGAACCCTGGTCAGCCCCACCTCTTCCGGGGTGATCTCGAATGTGCGGATCTGGCCGTTCTCCAGCGCGTGCACCTGGGACACGCCGGTCGTTGTCATCTCGTCGAGGCCGTCGCCATGCACCACCCAGACGGTTTCCGAACCGAGGTCACGCAGCACCTGCGCCAGCGGATCGAGCCAATGTGGCGAAAACACGCCCAGCAACTGCTTCTTGACGCCGGCCGGATTGGACAGCGGGCCGAGCAGGTTGAAGATCGTCCTTGTGCCGAGTTCTACCCGGCTTGGGCCCACATGACGCATCGCCGAATGGTGCGCCGGCGCGAACATGAAACCGACGCCGGCCTGGTCGATACAGGCGGAAATGCCCTTCGGGTCGAGCTCAAGCGAGATCCCCAGCGCCGAAAGTGCATCCGCCGTCCCCGATTTCGATGACAGCGCCCGGTTGCCGTGCTTGGCCACCTTGACCCCGGCGCCGGCAGTGATGAACGCCGCGGCGGTGGAGACATTGTAGGTTCCCGACGCGTCGCCGCCGGTGCCGACGATGTCGACCGCGTCGGTGGGCGCCTTGACCGGCAGCATCTTCTCGCGCATCACGCTGACCGCGCCGTAGATCTCGTCGACGCTTTCGACGCGCACCCTCAGCGCCATCAGGAAGCCGCCGATCTGCGACGGCGTGGCGTCGCCCGACATCATCACGCCAAACGCCGAACGGGCTTCGCTGCGGTCGAGCGGTTGACCGTCCGCCACCTTGGCGATGAAGGGTTTCAGATCAGCCATGTTGGTCGGCCCCCGTTGTCTTGATCCTTAGAACGCCAGTGCGCGTTCTGCCAGCTGACGGTTGACCGACACGCCGTAATCGGACTGCAGACGTGCCACCATCTGGTCGAGGATGTCGTCGGCGATCTGCTGCGACACCTGTCGGCGCTGCTCGATCGACACCGAATCCGCCGTCACGGTCGACGCGTCGTTGACCGAGGTCACCTTCATCAGGATCCGGTTCTCGCCTGACGCGTCATTGGCCACCTCGACCAGGCCATTTGGACCCGAGAATGCGGAGGCCACGGCTGCCTCGCCGAACACCGCATCCGCGCCGTTTCGATTGAGCGCGTACTTGGTCTCGACGGCGAGCGACATCTCTTCGGCAATCGCCGAGAGTTCTGCGCCCTTGGCGATGCGACCCTTGAGTTCCGCGGCCTTGGCCCCAAGCGCTTCGGCGGTCTTCATTGCAGTCCAGTCGGCCACGACCTTCTCGCGGACTTCGTCGAGCGTGCGGTCGCGGGCAGGGGTAACGTCGCTGACCTCGAACCAGACAAAGCCTTCCGCGCCGATATTGATCGGCGGCGTCTCGACGCCGATCTCGGCCTCGAAGGCTTCGCGCAGCAGCGCCTGCGATTCCGGAATGTCGCGGACGATCGTGTCGTCGGGTGTCCGGCCGCTGCGATCGACGGCGTCGAGCGTCACCGGCGTCAGCTTCTGCTGTGCCGCCGCCTCCTCGAGCGTCATGCCGCTGGCGCGCGCGTCCTCGTAGGCGTCATGCACGTCGAGAAGCACTTGGGCCGCTTCGGCCAGCGCCAGCTGTTCACGGATTTCCGGCTCGACTTCTTCGAAGCTCTGGGACGATTCGGGCGCGATTTCCGCGACCCGCAGGATCACCGGGCCGAACTGGCCGTCGACCACCGGCGTCGTGCCGCCGGCCTCTGCGACCGCGAAGGCGGCATCGGCCAGCGACTGGTCCGGCACGCTGCCCTTGGCGAAGCTGCCGATCCGCACGTCGCTTGCGGTGCGGCCCTGCTCGACAATCAGATCGTCAAAGCTCTTGCCGCCGGCAAGTGCTGCAGCGGCGGCGTCAGCGGCGGCGCGATCGGCGAACACCAGCTGGTCGATCACCCGCGTCTCGGGTGTGGTGTAGCGGTCCTTGCGGGCCTCGTAGTCGGCGCGCGCCGCTTCCGCAGTGATCGCCGCCGGATCGGCGATGTCCTGGTTCTGCAGCTTCACATAGGTGATCTTGCGATATTCGGGCGCGGCGTAACGGGCCTTGTTTTCCTCGAACCAGGCCGAAAGCTCGGCGTCGCCAGGGGCTGCCACCGGATCGATGCTGGACGGGGTCAGCAGCAGGTAATTCACGTCGCGGGTTTCCGCGTCATACTGAGCCAGCGCCTTGATCAGCGCCTCGGGTGCGGCAAAGCCGTCCGACACCGCCTCGACGATCTGGGTCCTAACCGCAACCTGGCCGCGGCTCCTGAGGTAGTCTTCCTCGGTCATGCCGGCCGAACTCAGCACCCGGCGGAAATTGTTGCGGTCGAAACGGCCGTTGAAATCGTGAAACGCCGGGTCCTCGGCAATCAGCGCCGCAAGCCGGTCGTCCGACAGGCCGAGATTCATCGTGCGCGCCTGTTCGTCGAGCAGGGCGCCGGCGATCAGCTGCGAGTAGACCTGGTTCTCGATGCCGAAGGCGCGCGCCTGCTCGGTGGTCAGCCTCTGTCCGATCTGCCGTCCGACCACAGCCATCTGCCGGTCATAGGCGAGGCGGAACTCGTTCGGGCTCACCACCGTGTCGCCGACCGTGATCACCGCATTGCTTCCGGCGGTCATGATGGAGCCGGAAATGCCCCACACGCCGAACGACGCAACCAGCATGACGAGGAGGAATTTGGCGACCCAGCTCTGGGCGCCCCTACGCAAAGTATCAAGCATCAAAGCTCCTGCGGCATCAACAATATCGGTCCCGGACATGCTTGGTGATCGCACCCGAGACCTTCCAACCGACCCTTTAGACCAAACCAGAGGCGAAATGAAGTGCGCGCCGGACGATTTGCATCCCTTCAGCCATGCGGATGCGAGCTGCGTCAACGCTCTGTCCGTACTCCGGCAACCTGTTCGGAGCGCCGGCGGCGCCGGATGGTTTATGGTTAGAGAAATCTCAACACATGCCACGTTAGATATGGATCATAAACACAAGGTTCAATTGGCAACACGCATCGTGGTCCAGTCGCAAAATGTCGAAGGCATCGATCCCGCATCGACGGTGATCACGAAGATGCGGGAGCAGGGCATCTCCTCGTTGCCGCGCAACTATGCACTTGTGTACGAGTTCCTCAACACCACCGACGCCGACCTGATACGGGAATTCGGGGCGCTCGGCCGCCGCCCGACCCAGTCCGAGCTTGATGAAATCGGCAAGAAGTATCTGCCCCATCACCATGGCATCACGGTCGTTGAAGAAACCCGCCGGCGCGTCTCTGGCGAAATCAAGGGCCTGATCCGGCTGTACCGGCAGGACCAGGCCGCGCGTCGGCAATATTCGGATCTGCTCGACAATACGTCTTCCCGCATTTCCGCGAAAACCGCGTCCGGCCCGGCTGGCGTGGATGCGCTTGCCGAGGTGCTGTCGTCGGCGACCGGCGACACTCTTGAGAAAGCCAAGGCTTTCGTCCGGCAGATGGTCGAGCGCGCCAGGGAAATGGCACAGGTCAGGTCCGAACTCGAAGAGTACAAGCGTCTGGCCACGATCGACACCATCACCGGCCTATCCAACCGGCGCGCCTTTGATGAGCAACTGTCCGCCATCTACAAGGACCTGTCCGGCATTCCGGATCACGCGCTGCTGGTCGCCGACATCGATCATTTCAAGGAGTTCAACGACACCTACGGCCATCAGGTCGGCGATCGGGTCCTGAGCGCGGTTGCCGGCGTGATGAAAAGCGCGCTCAGCGCCGAGGCCTTCGTGGCCCGCACCGGCGGCGAGGAGTTTGCGATAATACTTGGTGGCACCACGCTCGACATCGCCACCGGAATCGCGGACCGGATCAGGCTCGTCATCGAGAAGACCTCGCTCAAGGACCACTCCGGCGGCCTCGATTGCGGCCGCATCACCATCACTTTCGGCCTGTGCATGGCCTCCGATGCCGCGGGGCCGGAGGATCTCTACGCCAATGCGGACATGGCTCTCTATGCGGCGAAGAACAATGGCCGCAACCAGATCCGGGCCTTTGACCGGACAATCAAGATGAAGAAGATGTTGCGGTTCAAGCGCTGATCTGCAGCTGGAGGCTACATCGTGTCGCCGTCGGAGGGCGCGTGTCTCCACCGGCATTGAAGCGGTACTTGTCTGGCGAAGTTACCTTTCCTTTAGGAAAAGTCGATTAGTGTGGGACAAGTGCCTTGGTGAGAGCGGGGGTAAAGCAGCATGGCTCAAAGCGCCGGCAACACGGCTGAACAGTTTGAGGAAGTCTTTTACCGCAGTTCCGATGTCCGGTACGGCGCCCATTGCCCTGGCATCGTCGAACTGGTGTTCAAGGACAGGAAGCACTTCATCGCGCTCACCGGAGTTATCGTCAATCTGTCCGTCACGGGCTGCCTGTTTTCCAACGACAAGATGCCCTGGGCCAACAGGGAAGGCCGCGAGCCCGACGATTCGCTGTTCGATATCATCGACGAGGCCTGCCACATCTATATTCCCTGGACGGAAACCCATTGCGCCGCCCGCATCCGCCGCGTCGGATCCTTCATCATTGGCGTCCAGTTCCGCCGGCCGCTGCCGGAAAGCGTTGTCAAGTTGATCGCCAGCCTCGAGCCGGGAAAAAACCGGCGCCTGCGGCCGAAGGAAACCAGCCGCTACAATCGAATTCTTCCGATTTCCCGCAGGTAGCCGGCTGACATCCTGCCGGCCGTCTTCCGGACCACCCCGCCGTTTGCAATTGCGCCCCGGTCTGCTAAGTCCGCACCATGACAATCGGACCGGAGAATTCTGATGACACCTGACATTCGCCCGCTTGTGGCCGGCAACTGGAAGATGAACGGCACGCGCGAAAACCTTGCCGAGCTCAAGGCGATTTCCGAGGGGTTGGGTCCGGATCTCGCCGACCAGATCGACGCGCTGATCTGCCCGCCCGCGACGCTTCTCTATGTCGCCACGGCGGTCGCCGAAACCACTCCGCTTTCGATCGGCGCGCAGGATTGCCACGACAAGAAGAGCGGCGCCTACACCGGCGACATTTCGGCCGAGATGATCGCCGATTGCTTGGCGACCCACGTGCTTGTCGGGCATTCCGAACGCCGCACGCTGCATGGCGAGAGCAACGAGACCGTGCGCGCCAAGGCAGAGGCCGCGAAGTCCGCCGGCCTCGTCCGCGTCATCTGCATCGGCGAGACCGAAGCCGAGCGCAAGTCCGGCAAGACGCTCGACGTCCTGGGCAGCCAGCTTGCAGGCTCCGTGCCTGACGACGCCACCGCGGCCGACACCGTCATCGCCTATGAGCCGGTCTGGGCCATCGGCACCGGCCTGACGCCCACCGTCGCCGACGTCACGGAGGCCCACGCCTTCATCCGCAAGGAGATGGAAGCCCGCTTTGCCGGCGAGGGAGCGCGCATGCGCCTTCTCTACGGTGGCTCGGTCAAGCCCGACAATGCCGCCGAGCTGCTGGCCGTGCCCCATGTCGATGGCGCCCTGATTGGCGGCGCCAGCTTGAAAGCGGCCGACTTCCTCGCCATCTGTAAGGCTTGCCGTGGCCTTCTGGGCTGAGCGCAGACCCGATTTGACCGCCTGACGGCGCTGGTTCCGTCCAGACGGGACTTGGAAAGCTGGCTGCCCTCGTGTAAAGAGCCGCCAAACCGGACTGAGATTGCGCCCTTCAGGGGCAGGAAAGAACCCGATGCAAACCGTATTGATTGTCATTCATCTCATGATCGTGCTGGCGCTTGTCGGCATCGTGCTGATTCAGCGCTCCGAAGGCGGGGGCCTTGGTATCGGCGGCGGTTCCGGCTTCATGTCGGCGCGCGGTGCGGCCAACGCGCTGACGCGCACCACCGGCATTCTCGCCGCGGCCTTCTTCGTCACCTCGCTGGCGCTCGGCATTCTCGCCCGCTACAGCGAAAGCCCGACCGACATTCTCGACCGGATCCCGAGCCAGACGCAAGGCACCGGCTCGGGCGTTCTCGATCAGCTCGGCGGCGCCGAGACACCTGCCTCCGCACCGGCAACCGATGCGGCTGGCGACATTCCGGCGGCGCCTGCCGATTCCGGCTCGGACGTTCCGTCCGGTCAGTAAGGCCTGGAAACGCATTGACCGGCGGTTGGCGACAGGCCTCCGCCGGTTTTTTCATGTGGTTTTGCGGGCCTTCGCCCTGTTATGCACCACTAATATGCGCCATCCGATTTTTGGGGTGGCGGAATCAGTTCTCTAAAGGTATCGGTTCAATCCCATGGCGCGATATGTTTTCATAACCGGCGGCGTGGTCTCCTCGCTTGGAAAAGGCATTGCCTCGGCCGCTCTTGGTGCGTTGCTGCAGGCCCGTGGGTATCGGGTGCGGCTGCGCAAGCTCGACCCCTATCTCAACGTCGATCCGGGCACGATGAGCCCGACCCAGCACGGGGAGGTGTTCGTCACCGACGACGGCGCCGAGACCGATCTCGATCTCGGCCATTACGAGCGCTTCACCGGGCGTTCGGCGACCAGGACCGACAACATCACCACCGGTCGCATCTACAAGGACATTATCGACAAGGAACGCCGCGGCGACTACCTCGGCGCCACCGTCCAGGTCATTCCGCACGTCACCAATGAAATCAAGAACTTCGTGCTTGAAGGCAACGATGATTACGATTTCGTGCTGTGCGAGATCGGCGGCACCGTCGGCGATATCGAGGCGATGCCGTTCATCGAGGCGATCCGCCAGCTCGGCAACGACCTGCCGCGCGGCAATGCGGTCTATGTTCACCTCACGCTGATGCCGTGGATCGCCGCTGCCGGCGAGCTCAAGACCAAGCCGACCCAGCATTCGGTCAAGGAACTGCAGGCCATGGGGATTGCACCCGACATCCTGCTGGTCCGTGCCGACCGCGAGATCCCGGCCGAGGAGCGCCGCAAGCTCTCGCAGTTCTGCAATGTGCGGCCCTCCGCCGTCATCCAGGCGCTGGACGTGCCCTCGATCTATGACGTGCCGATCGCTTATCACAAGGAAGGCCTCGACACCGAGGTGCTGGCAGCCTTCGGCATCGACCCGGCGCCGGCGCCGCGCATGCAGGCTTGGGAAGAGGTCTCCGAGCGCATTCACAATCCGGAAGGCGAAGTCACCATCGCCATCGTTGGCAAGTACACCGGCCTGAAGGACGCCTACAAGTCTCTGATCGAGGCGCTCTATCACGGCGGCATCGCCAACCGGGTCAAGGTCAAGCTCGAATGGATCGAAAGCGAGATCTTCGAGAAGGAAGATCCGTCGCCCTGGCTCGAAAAGGTCAACGGCATCCTGGTCCCCGGCGGTTTTGGCGAACGCGGCGCGGAAGGCAAGATTGCGGCGGCGAAGTTCGCCCGTGAGCGCAAGGTTCCCTATTTCGGCATCTGCTACGGCATGCAGATGGCGGTTCTCGACGCCGCGCGCAACCTGGCCGGCATCGAGGATGCGATGTCATCGGAGTTCGACCGCAAGAACGGCACCCATGTTGTCGGCATCATGACCGAATGGCTCAAGGGAAACCAGCTGGAAAAGCGCGCCGCCAACGGCGATCTCGGCGGAACCATGCGATTGGGCGCCTATCCGCACCCGCTCAAGTCCGGCACCCTGATCGCCGGCATCTACGGCTCCAACGAGGTCTCCGAGCGGCATCGTCACCGCTACGAGGTCAACATCGCCTACAAGGAACAGCTCGAGGCCGCAGGCCTAGTGTTCTCGGGCGTGTCTCCCGATGGCCTGCTGCCCGAAACCATCGAGTATCCGGTGGATGTCCATCCCTGGTTCATCGGCGTGCAGTATCACCCCGAGCTCAAGTCACGCCCGCTCGAACCGCACCCGCTGTTCGCCAGCTTCATTGAAGCCGCGCTGGAACAGTCGCGGCTGGTCTAGCAGTCCGGAGACAGCCGCTTCAGCTGCGGCATTCAGTCGGGAAAGTGCACCATATTTAATACCTTGAAGCGCGCCAGGTTCGATCGAGCCTGGCGCGTTTTTTATCAGGCGGACTTGCCGATCCCGTTCCTGAAGACGGTGTAGAGAAACACCAGCATCGAGGCTGCCGTCAGCATCGATCCTGCCGCCGCCATCCCGTGGCCGCCCTGTTTCAGCGCGATGACGATGCCCGGAACCATGACGATGACGCCGGCCGTCGCAATCAGCAGGTGGATCTTCGCCAGGCCCGAGGCCGCCGCCGACGGCGTGACGGTGTAATAGAGGCCGAACAGCCCCATGGTCACCCAGCCGACCAGGTTGAGGTGGGCGTGCGCCCCCGCCAGTCCATGATCCTCCGATATCGACATCTGGATGCCCCAGAACATGCCGATCGTGACGCAGAGCACGCCTATGACAAAGAAATAGAATCCAATTCCGCGCATTGATATTCCCCCCGTTGGTTGCGTCCGGTTGAGGCGCTGCCGGCAATGGCCGCGAAACAACCGGCGCCGCAATGTGCGACAATTTGGCGCAACATGACAGGAACCGGAGGTTGTCCGAATTGTAAAGCGCTGCATCTGCGGGATGTTCGCAGCTTTCGGGCGCTCATGCCAGCCAGCCGCCAAGCCAGCTGCTCGCGATCACCGCAACCGGCACCGGAGCGACCCCAAGCGCCATGCCGAGAAGGAACTGGGGATACGACATCAGCTTGCTCATGCCGGTGACCAGCGCAATGCCACCGCCGCCGCCGAGCAGCGTGTTCCCCGGCAGGTTGACCAGCGCGATGAGCGTGAGCATCCGGTGATTGACCAGCCAGGGCTTGAGCCAGCGCGGCGCATGCTGCGTCAGGTAGCGGTCGCGGCCGCGCGGCCCGAGCCGGGCGAAGGCCTCGATCAGCACCGCCACCCGCTCGAGACCGTGACGCCTGAGCCATCCCGCCAGCCTGTGTTCGGGAACCAGCCGCCCCAGCGAGAACGACAGTGTCAGCGCCGCGATCGTCGACAGATAGACGATCACCGCGACCTTGGCGCCAAACACCATCAGCAGCGCCACACCGATTTCCGTGCCCGGAACGAACGGAATGGCCGTCAGTACGATGTAGGCCAGCAGAACGGCCGCGATCCCTCCGAGAAAGGGCATGCCGCCATCGGCAAGGCTGGAGACCTGCAGACGGTCCTCGATCGCCATCCCGGCCCAGCGCCCGCCGGCGATCAGGCCGGCATAGAAAACCACCAGCAGGACGATCCGGATCCATCGGCGTGTTCTGTTCGGCGGCGCCGTAAATTCGGGTTTCTCGGCTTGGCATCTTTGCATGTCATCGGGTTCCCGTGACCAGCAGCAGCTCGTTGGGGCCGGCCCAGCCGGTTGCCGTGTTAAAGCTCGCCAGCCGCTGTTCCATTTCGGCCCAGGCCTCTTGTTGCGCAGCGGTATCGAGATGCGCCAGCATCGCGATCACTGGAGCTCCCGATTCCCGCACAAAATCAATGTAGTGGCGGGCGGAAGCAAGCATGAAGGGCGCGCTCAGAGTGGTTGAGACCGTCGCGCTGAACCCGGCTTGCCCGAACATCGCCTCGAGTTCGCCTGCGCGGCCCAAGCTTAACAGACTACCCGGCCTGAAGGGATCCATGCCGGTCAGTTTGCCATGCTTGGCGGCGGTCGATGCCATGATGCCGAGACAGGGGTTGTTTTCCGGTGTCGAGAACACCAGCACGCTGACCTTTCCGCCCGGCCGGACTACCCTGTGCATCTCGGCCAACCCCCGCGCGGGATCCGGAAACAGCATCAGTCCCAGCCGGCAGACGACGGCGTCGAAACTGGCGTCCGCCAGGGGCAGGTCCTGGCCGTCGCAGAGCAAGGTTTCAATGTTTCCGTATCCGGATTCCATGGCGCGGGCTCGCGCGTAGCCGAAGCTCCCTTCGGACAGGTCGGTGGCCAGCACCGATCCGCCGGTTCCCACCCTGGCCGCGACATCGAGCGTCTGGTCGCCGGCGCCGGCCGCGACATCGAGCACCCGCATGCCCGCGCCGATTTCCGCCGAGAGCAGCATCAGATCGGTGGAGGCGCGCAACCAGGCCCGGATCGCCCCGGTATGGGCATTCCAGCCGCTGGCGGCCCGGTCCCAGGGGGTGAGATCTGCGTGGCGCGTGCCGCCGGTTTCGCTCAGGTCAGACATCGGATGATCCTCCGTAGGGTTGCCGGTGGAAGCGGGGCCCGCCCCGATTGCCGGTTAGCAAAGGGTAGGGGCAGAGCTGGTCCGGCGGCAGCAGTATTTTTGGACGGGAGATCGTCAAATGTGCATAGCTGGTGCACGGCGCCTCCGGGTGGCCGGGAGGATCGCGCCATGATCGACTGGAATGACCTGCGTTATTTTCTCGCCGTCGCCCGGCAGGGCAGCACGCTGGCCGCGTCGCGGGCGCTCAACAAGAGCCAGTCGACCGTCCACCGCCGACTGGGTGAACTGGAAACAGCGCTGGGGCGTCCGCTGGTCAAGCGCCATCCGACCGGCTACCGCCTGACGCCGTTCGGTCTCACCATGCTGCCCTATGCCGAGGAGGTAGAACGCGCCGTCGGCCTGTTCGAGCAGCACCAGGCAGCAATCGAGCGCGGCGAGGTCGGCGTTCTCCGGCTCACCTGCCCGGAGCCGATCATGGCGCGGCTGTCGAAATCCGGTTTCGTCGACCGGTTTCATCGCCGTCATCCCGAATTGCGCATCGAGTTCGTGATGAGCGACCTCTATGTCGATCTGGCAAGGGGCGAGGCCGATGTGGCGCTGCGCTCGGGCGACACCGATGACGGCGTTCTGGTTGGCCGCAAGGTCGCCGATTCGCTGTGGGCTGTTTATGCCGCGAAGGCCTTCATCAAGCAGCACGGCAGGCCAGAAAGCGAAAACGATCTGGGTGCATTTCCCATAGCGGCGCTGGACCTCTCGATGACCGCTCACCGGCTGTCGCAATGGCTGGCGGAAGCCGTGCCGCACGCCAGCATCGCCTCGCGCAGCAATTCCATTCTCGGGCTGGTGGCGGCGGTCAGGTCCGGCCTTGGCCTCGGCGCCTTGCCGATGGCGCTGGGCGATGCCGAACCCGACCTTGTCAGGCTGTTCGGCCCGGTCGACGGACTGAGCCGCGCCTGGCGCATTCTCGCCCATCCCGATGCCCGCTCGACCCCGAGGGTGTCGGCCTTCTTCGATTTTGTCACCGGGGAATCCGCCGCGCTCAAGTCGATCTTGACTGGCTAGGCGGTGGGCCTGCAAAGCAATTGCCGTCGCCGGAGGATCGGGTTAGCCTGCGATTCCAAAGCTCTGGCCGGCCCGGGGTGCCACGGTTCGCAAAGTCAACAGCCACAGGGTCAGGAACAACGCCATGCGGTATGCCAGCCTTCCGAGCCGAACCCTTGTGCACTTGGCCATGCTCGTTGTCACCCTCGGGTTTTCGGCCGCGGTGGCCCGGGCACAGGAAACGGTTGCGCCCGCCGGTCCGACCATCGAGATCGGCGAGGGGGTCATCTCCGACACCGAGATCCGCAGCCGCATCCAGACCATCTTCCGGGAGATCGAGGGACTGAACCGGATTTTCGTGTCGGTCAGTTCCGGGGTGGTCACGCTCAGCGGCCAGGTCGAGGAGGCGGTTCTCGCCCAGAAGGCCGAGGATCTGGTCAGCCGCGTCTCGGGCGTTGTCGCCATTGAGAACCGGCTGACCGAGCAGACTGCGGTGACGGAACGGCTCAAGCCGGTCATCGGCCGTTTCGAGACCCGGCTGCAGCAAAGCCTCGATTATCTGCCGCTGGTGCTTGTCGCGGGCCTTGTCTGGGTGCTCATCGGTCTGCTCGGCTGGTTCATCACCACGCGCAACCAGCCCTGGAATTGGCTCACCCCCAACGCCTTCATCGCCGATCTCGTGCGCCAGACCGTCTGGCTGGCGTTCCTGATGCTTGGCGCCGTGGTGGCGCTCGACATTCTCGGCGCCACGGCCGTACTTGGCACCATTCTCGGCGCCGTCGGCATCATCGGCCTGGCCATCGGTTTCGCCGTCAAGGACACGGTAGAAAATTACATCGCATCGATCCTGCTTTCTATCCGGCAGCCATTTCAGCCGCGGGATTTCATCGCGCTCGAGGGCATGCAGGGCTTCGTCATCCGGCTTACATCGCGTGCCACCATCCTGATGGACATCGACGGCAACCACATCCGCATCCCCAACTCGACCGTGTTCAAGGCCACCATCGTCAACTACACCCGCAACCCCGAGCGCCGTTTCTCGTTCGAACTCGGCATCGACGCCGACAGCCAGCTGCACGAGGCGCTGGGAATCTGTCACCAGACGCTCGATGGTCTTGATTTTGTTCTGAATAATCCGGAGCCTGGCGCCTGGATCGAGCAGGTTGGCGATTCCAATGTCCTCATCGGCGTTTCCGGCTGGATCAACCAGGCGGAGACCGATTTCGTCAAGGCCCGCTCCGAGGCGATCCGCACCGTCAAGACCGCGCTGGAAACCGCCGGCTTCGCGCTGCCCGAGCCGATCTACCGTCTGCGCTTCGATAACGGCGTCCCGGTTCCGGCCACCGAGCAGCCGAAGCAGAAGTCCGGATCCAGGCCCGCTGCCGGCCAGAAACCAACTGCAACGGTCAAACCCGTTCCCGCCACTCAACCCGCGGCAACCGAAACGCCTGCCACCGACCAGGTCACTGACACCGGCGTCGACGAGGCTGTGCTGAAAAAGGTCGATGACGAACGCCAGCAGGAGTCGGGCAAGGACCTGCTGTCGGGCAACGGCGAGGACGAACTCGGAGCGCGCCCGCCTGCCTGAGGCGCGACGATGGTCCGGCAGCCCGGCGGCAATATCGGGATTTACAGGACGGCCGGCGTGTTCTCGCGGCAGCTGCGTGACGTCAATCTACAGCCCGACCCCGTTCTATAGATAACGGCAGTCGCGTCCCGGGCCGCTTTTGGCAGAAGCGCGCGGCTGCGTCCAGTGCCGGCGGCAGCGCCGAACCATGCTTTGCGCGACCAGGGCAAGCCCGTGCACGATCGGTTGCCGCGCGTCCAATGCTTTCAATGCCTTGTCCGGCCCGCTCTGCCACTTCTTCCACACCCTTGGAACCTCGTGCCACACTTGCCGTACTCCCGCCGCCGGATGGATCGCCAACGTGTCGGTCCAGGCGGGAGGAATGCCTCCGGGCGCTTGCCATAACGTGCGGCACGACGATGGAGGAGGCGGTGCACCGGCATTGCTCAGCTGGCAGATTTCTCGTCCCTCCCGGGCGGGCGCCTGACCAGCCACCGGAGAAATCCTTGACCCTTGTGCCGGCCAGCGCCGGCCGGCAGCCGGGCGGGGGTGGAAACGGGCCTGTGGCGGGCCGTCTTGCGGATACGGGGAAGGGCGTGGCGTTCAAGCTTCGCTCTGGCGCTCCCGGATCGTCAACGCAAGGCCAAGCCCGTGTCGGAGAATGCCGCAAGCCGATTTCAGCCGCCCATGTCCGGGTGGCGGGAAACGGTACGCCACCGCCTGTCGGATGCGGACACCATCCGGCGAAACTCGGGCCCGCGCGCGGATTGCGCCACCCAACTCATTCCATCTTCCGAACGGCACAGCCTGCGCGCGGCCCTCCGGAGACTTTGCCTGCCCTCACATCCCGGCGCTCTGCCGCGCGGGCGCGCTGCCCCATGCGCCCTTGCCGCGAAACCGCAAATCTGAGACACTCTTGTCGTGCAGCATTCCGGCCCTTTCCGCACCGTGTTCCGCGATGTGCAGCCGCGCCGGACCGGAACCGCGCCCCTGGAGGATCAGACGATGCCTGTTCGCGCTCATCTCGGAAAACCCGTTGCCACTGCCGCCCTCGCATTGGCCCTTGCATCGATGGTCGCCGGCCCCGCCCGGGCCACCGTATCGATTTCCTGCTCCGACATGAAGTTCGATTCGAGCATCGACATCGTTCTTGGCGCCGGCCCGGTGCCGAACGTGTTTTCCGTCTCGCTGTCGGTCGGCGGCCGCGACTTCACCACCGCGCCCGGTCTGCCCGGTGAACCGGTCACCATCGCCCAGGCCTTTGACGATGGCGAGGTCTTCCGCATCGATCTGGTCGATCCCCAGGCGACGAAACGCGTCGCGGCAATCCGGCTGCTGCGTGCCGATCACGACACCGCGCCCGTCCAGATCGGCTTTCTGCAGATCGAGGATGAGCCGCCGATCGGGATATCCTGCGTAGGCCCCTGAGCGTTCGTGGATGAAACTGTGCATGCACAACTGGCCGGCCGGAAACCGCCGGCGAGGCACGAAGACTGATCTGAGACCGGATCTTTACTGGGCTTTCTTCACATAGGCCGACATCAGCTGAACCATCCGCGCATTGCGGATTTCGGCGGTGTTTTCGCCCATCACCACGCCGACCACCGATTTGCCGCCGCGATTGACCGAGGTCGCGAGGTTAAAGCCCGACGCGCGGGTGTAACCGGTCTTCAGCCCGTCGGCGCCGGGGATCATCTCCATCGCCTTGTTGTGGCCCTTGATGGTGCGGCCGGCGACGGTCACCTCTGTCTGGCCGAAATAGCCGTAGTAATGCGGGAACTGGCGTCTCAGCGCGATCGACAGCCGCGCCATGTCGGTCGCGGTCGTCACCTGGTTCGGATCGGGCAGGCCGGATGCGTTCCTGAAGGTAGTGCGGCTCATGCCGAGCGCGCGGGCCTTCGCCGTCATCATCTCGGCGAAGCGGGCTTCCGAGCCGCCGCCGAGGAATTCCGCCACCGCTGTTGCCACGTCATTGGCGGATTTGACCACCAGCACCCGGATGGCGGTGTCGACCGGGATCGACTGTCCCGCCTTCAGCCCGAGCTTCGAAGGCGGCCGGGCGGCGGCGTTGCGCGAGATCGGGATCAGGTCTGTGCGGCTGACGCGGCCCTCGTCCATCGCCTCGAACAGGAGATAGAGCGTCATCATCTTGGTCAGCGAGGCGGGATAGCGCAGCTCGTTGGAATTGGCGCCGTAGAGCATCTTGCCGGACTTGGCGTCGACCACGATGGCCGCGTATTTCTCGGTCGTCGGCGCGATCGGCGCGACGCTGTCCTCGATGGAACCGCCCGTCGAGGCGCAGCCCGAAACCGCGGCCGTCATCAGCATCAAGGTCAGTATCAAGCGGCATCGGCGCCACGCGCCTGCAATCAGCCCGGTCAAAACCAGCTCCCGTGTTCAGCCCGCCCCCCAATTACCGTCTGGGCGCGATTCCTGCAAGGGTGCGCCGGTTTTCCCGGTGCAACCTCTTGTCGCAGTGCATCGGCGGCCCGGGCGCGGTTGCGCGCCGTCCGGGCTTGCTGATATGGGAAGGCCGAACGGAGTAAACTCACCGATGCCATCACCGCGCACCCCACGTCCTCTCGATCATCTCGTGCTTCCGGTCGAGGATCTCGACACCGCGCGGTCCCGCCATTCCGCCCTCGGTTTCGTCGTTGCCGCCGACGCGCGCCATCCCTTCGGCACCGAGAACGCCTGCGTGTTCTTCGCCGACGGAACCTATCTCGAGCCGCTCGGCATTGCCCAACGCGAGGAGTGCGAGGAAGCCGCGCGCACCGGCAATGTCTTCGTCGCCCGCGACCAGGCCTACCGCTTCCGCAGAAGCGACAACGGCTTTTCCGCCTTCGTGGTCGGGTCGAAGAACGCGGAAGCCGACCACGCCCGCTTCGTCGAGCTCGGCATGTCTGGCGGCGAGATGCTCAGCTTCTCCCGGCCGATGATTTTTCCAGACGGTTCGCAGCAGACTGCGAGTTTCAAGCTGGCCTTCGTGTCCGATCTGCGCAGCCCGGATTTCTTCGGCTTTTCGGTCGAACGCATCAACGTGCCGGCCGCCGACCGGTCGGCGCTCACGGCGCATCCCAACGGCGTCGAGGGCATTTCCGAAATCATCCTTTCGGAACCCAACCCGACCGATTTCCAGTATTTCATCGAGGAGCTGTGCAACAACCGCGAGGCCGAGGCCAATTCCTTCGGCATGTCGGTCGAGCTCGACGGCGCCACCGTTACCGTCTTCAACAAGGCGGGCCTTGAAACCCATTTGGGCATTGTCGATCCGTCGCGCGAACGCGGTCTTCTGGGCCGCGCCGTGGTCTACCGGGTAAGCGACCTGCAGGCGCTCGCCGCACGGCTCTTGAAAAACAACGTGACTGCCCGCCAAGTAGCCGGAAGGCTGATCGTCGATCCGGCGCCAGGCCAGGGCGCCTGCTACTGCTTCGAGGAAATCCGATGAGCCCACAGCCCAATGCGACCGTTGCGGTCGGCAACACGGTGTTCGACAATTCGGGGCCGCTGACCCTGATCGCCGGCCCCTGCCAGTTCGAATCCCGCGATCACGCCTTCGACATGGCAGGCAGCCTCAAGGAGCTCTGCGAGAGGCTCGGTATCGGGCTCGTCTACAAGTCGAGCTACGACAAGGCCAACCGCACCTCGCTCACAAGCACCCGCGGTGCCGGCCTCGATGCGGCGATGCCGGTGTTTGACGATCTGCGCGAAAAACTCGGGCTTCCGGTGCTCACCGACATCCACACCGAGGAGCAATGCACTATTGTCGCCCCCCATGTCGACGTGCTGCAGATCCCGGCGTTCCTCTGCCGCCAGACCGACCTGCTGGTCGCCGCCGCAAAGACCGGCAAGGTCATCAATGTCAAGAAGGGCCAGTTCCTGGCGCCCTGGGACATGAAGAACGTGCTCGGCAAGATCACAGGCTCGGGTAACCCGAACGTGCTTCTGACCGAGCGCGGCGCCTCCTTCGGCTACAACACGCTTGTCAGCGACATGCGCGCCCTGCCGATCATGGCCGACATGGGCGCGCCGGTGATCTTCGATGCCACCCATTCGGTGCAGCAGCCCGGCGGGCAGGGGACCACTTCGGGCGGCGAGCGCCGTTTCGTCGAGACGCTGGCCCGCGCCGCCGTCGCCGTCGGCATCGCCGGTGTGTTCATCGAGACGCATGAGGATCCGGACAATTCCACCTCGTCCGACGGCCCCAACATGATCCCGCTCAAGGACCTGCCGCGGCTCCTCGAAACCCTGATGGCTTTCGACGCGGTCGCCAAGCGCTGATCCGCCATCACGCACTGACGCAAGGCTGAACACAAAAAGGCCGCCGGGTTTGTCCCCGGCGGCCTTGTTCGTTGTACCTTGCGGGTAACTTAGAACTCGTTCCAGCTCTCTTCCTTCTGGGCGGCTGCCGCGCCGCCGCGGCCGAAGGCCGAGGCGATCTTGGCGCCGAGCGCCCGGGCCGGAGACTGCGCCGGCCGGGAAGCCGGCGTCGCCGCGGCCGGAGCCTGACGGCCGCCGCCATTGCCGCCGGTGGTGAACCGCCGCACCAGGCTGTCGAGCTTGACCGCCTCGCTGGACAGGCCCTGCGTCGCCGCGTTCGTTTCCTCTACCATCGCCGCGTTCTGCTGGGTGGTCTGGTCCATCTGGTTGATCGCCGAGTTGATCTCGGCCAGCGCCGTGGACTGTTCCCGTGCGCCGGTGACGATCGACTGGATCAGGTCGTTGATCTTGCCGACCTGGGTTTCGATCTCGCCGAGCGCGGTGCCGGTCTGGTTGACCAGGGTGACGCCGGTGCCGACCTGGGTCGACGAGGTGTCGATCAGGGCCTTGATCTCCTTGGCGGCGGTCGCCGACCGGCCAGCCAGTTCGCGCACTTCCTGGGCGACGACTGCGAAACCCTTGCCGGCTTCTCCGGCGCGAGCGGCCTCGACGCCGGCATTGAGCGCCAGCAGGTTGGTCTGGAAGGCGATGTCGTCGATCACCGAGATGATCTGGCTGATCTGCTTCGACGATTCCTCGATCCGCTCCATGGCCGAGATCGCGCTCTTGACGACGGTGCCGGATTTCTCGGCGCCTGCCTTGGCGGTGCCGACCATCTGGCTGGCTTCCTCGGCGCGCTGCGACGAGCTCTTCACCGTCGAGGTGATCTCGTCGAGCGCCGCCGCGGTTTCCTCCAGCGAAGCCGCCTGCTGTTCGGTGCGCCTGGACAGGTCGTCCGAGGCCGAGCCGATTTCCGAGGAGGCGAGGCGGACCGCTTCGGTGGTCGAGGAGATGTCATCGATGGTCTCGCTCAAGGATCCGACAGCCGCGTTGAACTCGGTGCGCAGCTTCTCGTAGGCCGGCGCGAAGGTGGCGTTGATGCGGTAGGCGAGGTTGCCCGAAGACAGGTTCTCAAGCCCGGTCGTCAGCGCCTCGATCACCCGGACGCGTTCGGCATCTTCTGCTGCCTGGCGCTCGGCTGCTTCCTGCTCGAGGCGCTTGATCTCGGCCTGCTCGGCTTCAGAACGGGCCCGCGCCGACTTGCGTTCCATGGCGGCTTCGCGGAAATAGGCCACCGATTGCGCCATCTCGCCGATCTCGTCCTGGCGCCCGGCATGCGGCACTTCCTTCGAGTAGTCGCCCGCCGCCAGCATGCCCATGTAGTCCTTCATGTCGGTGAGCGGGACCACTGCGCGCCGGCGGAAAAGAACGAGGCCACCGAGAAACAATGCCACCGAAACAATGCTGGCGATCAGCGTCAGGTTGGAAAACAGTGCATCTTCGGCGCGTGCGCCGGACTCTGCCTTCTCGAGGAAGGCCGATGCCGAGGCCACCAGCTCGTTCACGGCTTCATCATGGATATGGAATGCCCGATACAGCTCGTCGAGCACTTGCCTTGCCGCTTCCCGGTCGCCGGACAGAACAGTCGGCAGGAACTGGTCGTTCATGGCCGACCAATAGGCGTCGCCCTTGACCAGGACATCATCCTGGAGCTTCGAGTTGAGCGAGGGTTCAAGATTGGATTGCTTCCAGAAGGTTCGACGCTCTTCGTAAAGCCCGTTGAGAGACTGGATTTTCGTGGAGTTCTTTTCCACCACTTCCTCACGCGCAATCATCTCGTTTGCCAGCATGTAGGATTCCACTACGTAAAGCGGCGGCGGCAGGATATCTGCAATCAAGTCCTTGCCGTTGACGATCTCCTGATACACGGGACCGTTTACCTTTAGGTCTTCAAAGACATACTTTTTCAAGGCCATCGAGCCAACAAGCCCGAGAGAGACAACGGCTCCGAAAACAATGAGACTTTTTCCGATATTCAACTGCACGTGCGTACCCCGTGTATTTGAGGGAGGATTGGTGGCGGTCATTTCCGAAAACGGTTCTGCATCATGCAAACAGCCGCTTTGCGCGCGGCAATTTTTCCGTTTGTTCGCGCAACATATAGGCATAATCGATTACTTAAATGTAAATTAGGTATTAAGGATTGGATTCAATGTTTCGCACTTAAGTTGTAGGGTGATTTGAAGTTCGGAGGGCCGATTATAACGTTTTGTGCCGGATTGCGTGGGAATCCCCCCGGTAATTCGCGATTTTCGACAAGCCGGGTACTTGCATGCGTCGTAACTACTAAATTTAATGGTAAATAAGCTGCCGCTAAATTATTAACATGATTTCTACAACTTATATAAAATTTCGAGTAGGAGGCCAAAACTGCCGTCATTTCAGGCTCTGGCGGCGCAGCGGTTTCACAGTCTGGCCTCTCCTTGCCGGCCTTGATCGAGACTCGGGGTGTGCGGCGCCGTCTGGCGGGACAGGGCTGGTTCTGAACCTTGCACGGCCGCGCCGCGATTGATTTTTGAGCGCAGTGCGGTAAGACGGCGCAACGCCGCCCGGCGGCACTTCAATCCCAGGCCCTACCTTAAGAAGGAAGCAGACCATGACCGCCATTATCGATATTGTCGGACGGGAAGTCCTCGACAGCCGCGGCAACCCGACCGTGGAAGTCGACGTGCATCTCGAAGACGGCTCCATGGGCCGTGCCATGGTGCCGTCGGGCGCATCGACCGGCGCCCACGAAGCCGTCGAGCTGCGCGATGGTGGCAGCCGCTATCTCGGCAAGGGCGTCGAGAAGGCCGTCGCCGCCGTCAATGGCGCGCTACGTGACAACATTTGTGGCATGGATGCGGAAGGCCAGATCGCGCTCGACAAGGCAATGATCGGGCTCGACGGCACCGCCAACAAGTCGAGGCTCGGCGCCAACGCCATTCTCGGCGTCTCGCTCGCCGCCGCCCGCGCCGCAGCGCAATCGAGCGGCCTGCCGCTCTACCGCTATGTCGGCGGCGCCAATGCCCGGCTGCTGCCGGTTCCGATGATGAACATCATCAATGGCGGCGCGCATGCCGACAACCCGATCGACTTTCAGGAATTCATGATCATGCCGGTCGGCGCCGACACCTTGCGCGATGCGGTGCGCATGGGTTCCGAGGTCTTCCACACCCTCAAGAAGGAATTGGCCGCCGGCGGCCACAACACCAATGTCGGCGACGAGGGCGGCTTTGCGCCGGATCTCAAGAGCGCGCCGCACGCGCTCGACTTCATCATGAAGTCGATCGAGAAGGCCGGCTACCGTCCGGGCGAGGACATCCACCTGGCGCTCGATTGCGCCGCCACCGAGTTCTTCAAGAACGGCAAGTACGAGCTCGAAGGCGAGGGGCGTTCGCTCGAGCCCGAGGCGATGGCCGACTATCTGGCCGAGCTTCAGGCCAAATACCCGATCATCTCGATCGAGGACGGTATGGGCGAGGACGACTGGGACGGCTGGAAGGCGCTGACCGACAAGATCGGCGACAAGTGCCAGCTGGTTGGCGACGACCTGTTCGTCACCAACTCGGCCCGTCTGCGCGACGGCATCAAGATGGGCGTCGCCAATTCGATCCTGGTCAAGGTCAACCAGATCGGCACCCTGTCGGAAACGCTGGACGCGGTCGAGACCGCGCACAAGGCGCGCTACACCGCGGTTATGAGCCACCGCTCGGGCGAGACCGAGGATTCGACCATCGCCGATCTGGCGGTCGCCACCAACTGCGGACAGATCAAGACCGGCTCGCTGTCGCGCTCCGACCGGCTGGCCAAGTATAACCAGCTCATCCGCATCGAGGAAGAGCTCGGCGTGGAAGCGGCCTATGCCGGCGCCTCGGTGCTGCGCGGATAACATCTTGCCAACCATGGCGCCCGCTCAAGTGGCGGGCACAAAGACCTGTCAGAGGCCCGCATGAAAATGCGGGCTTTTGCATGCAGTGCAGCAATTCGTGCGACCGGCTAACGCTATCTTAAGCATGGCCTGTCATCCTTGCTCACTCGCAGGGGTAAGGCGTTTTTCGAATGCGGACACAGTTCAGAAAGCAGCGAGTCTGGGGCCGTTGGGTCGTTCCGGCGCTCTCGGTTGCCTGTTTTACCTATTTCGGGTTTCATTCCTGGTCGGGTGCCTATGGTCTCAATTCGGCCGAGGCGCTCGAGATCCGCCGTATCGAATTGTCCGAACAGCTTGCAACCTTGACCGAACGCAGGCAACATCTTGAACGCAAGGTCATGCTGTTGAGCGACGGCGCGGTGGAGGCCGACATGCTGGACGAGCGGGCGCGGGCTCTGTTGAACGTCGCCCGCGAGGACGAGGTCGTGTATTTCAACTGATCCGGCGAGTTAACCGAATGTCGGTTAACATTTGAAAATCTCAATCAAAACAATGATATGGCGGGAATATCAGCTATGCGTTTATGCGCTTGCTGACGGCCCTCAATTTCCCTATGGTCAACTCAACATGACCACTGGGAGGATGACATGGCGCCACGCAAAAGCACCACAGCCGCATCCCGCAAGAAACCCGCGGAAAAGAGCGGGCTGAGCGGCGGTATCACCGAATTCGACAAGGCAACCGAACTTGAAGCCTATCGCGAGATGCTTCTCATTCGCCGCTTTGAGGAAAAGGCGGGCCAGCTTTACGGCATGGGCTTCATCGGCGGGTTCTGTCACCTCTATATCGGCCAGGAAGCCGTCGTCGTCGGCATGCAGATGGCATTGAAGGACGGCGACCAGGTCATCACCGGCTACCGCGATCACGGTCACATGCTGGCCAAGGGCATGGAAGCGCGCGGCGTCATGGCCGAGCTGACTGGTCGCCAGGGAGGTTACTCCCGCGGCAAGGGCGGCTCGATGCACATGTTCTCCAAGGAAAAGGATTTCTACGGCGGCCACGGCATCGTCGGCGCCCAGGTGTCGCTCGGCACCGGTCTCGCCTTCGCCAACAAGTATCGCGGCAACGACAATGTGTCGGTCGCCTATTTCGGCGACGGTGCGGCCAACCAGGGCCAGGTCTACGAGAGCTTCAACATGGCGGCCCTGTGGAAGCTGCCGGTCATCTATATCGTCGAGAACAACCGCTACGCCATGGGCACCTCGACGGCGCGTTCGTCTGCCCAGTCAAACTTCTCGCTGCGCGGCAACTCCTTCGGCATCCCCGGCCACCAGGTCGACGGCATGGATGTGCGCGCGGTCCACGCCGCAGCCGTCGAGGCTGTTGCCTACTGCCGCTCCGGCAAGGGTCCGATCATCCTCGAGATGCTGACCTACCGCTACCGCGGCCACTCCATGTCGGATCCGGCGAAATACCGCTCCAAGGACGAAGTGCAGAAGATGCGCTCCGAGCACGACCCGATCGAACAGGTCAAGGCGCGCATGCTCGAGCTCAAGCACGCCACGGAGGACGATCTCAAGGCCATCGACAAGAAGGTGCGCGATATCGTCGCGGACTCGGCTGACTTCGCCCAGAACAATCCGGAGCCGGATGCATCCGAGCTCTACACCGACATTCTGCTGTAAGGGGAGGGAACACCATGCCGATTGATATCCTGATGCCTGCGCTGTCCCCGACCATGGAAGAGGGCACGCTGTCGAAATGGCTCAAGAACGAGGGTGACAGTGTCGCCGCCGGCGACGTGATCGCCGAAATCGAAACCGACAAGGCGACGATGGAAGTCGAAGCCGTCGACGAGGGCAAGATCGGCAAGATCGTCGTCCCCGCCGGCACCGAGAACGTCAAGGTCAACGCCGTCATAGCCGTGCTGCTGGAAGAAGGCGAAAGCGCCTCCGACATCGGATCGGGCAAGAAGGCCGAACCGGCGCCCGAGCCTGCGGCCGAAGCCCCGGCGGCGGCACCCGCGCAGGCCGCGCCTGTTCCTGCGGCCCCCAAGGCTCCCGTTGAAAACACCGCGGCCGCCGACCCGGCGATCCCGGCCGGCACCGAAATGGTGTCGACCACCGTGCGCGAAGCACTGCGTGACGCCATGGCCGAGGAAATGCGCGCCAATGAGGATGTCTTCCTGATGGGCGAGGAGGTTGCCGAATACCAGGGCGCCTACAAGATCAGCCAAGGCCTGCTGCAGGAATTCGGCCCGCGCCGCGTCGTCGATACCCCGATCACCGAGCACGGCTTCACCGGCATCGGCGTCGGTGCGGCGATGGCGGGTCTCCGTCCGATCGTCGAGTTCATGACCTTCAACTTCGCCATGCAGGCGATTGACCAGATCATCAACTCCGCCGCCAAGACGCTCTACATGTCCGGCGGCCAGATGGGCGCGCCGATCGTCTTCCGCGGCGCCAACGGCGCGGCTGCCCGCGTCGGCGCCCAGCACTCGCAGTGCTACGCCGCCTGGTACAGCCATATTCCCGGCCTCAAGGTGGTGATGCCCTACTCGGCGGCCGACGCCAAAGGCCTGCTCAAGGCCGCCATCCGCGACCCGAATCCGGTGATCTTCCTTGAAAACGAGATCCTCTACGGTCACTCGTTCGATGTGCCGAAGCTCGATGATTTCGTCCTGCCGATCGGCAAGGCGCGCATCCACAAGCAGGGCACCGATGCCACCAT
This sequence comes from Hoeflea sp., assembly GCA_020637795.1. Taxonomy (GTDB): domain Bacteria; phylum Pseudomonadota; class Alphaproteobacteria; order Rhizobiales; family Rhizobiaceae; genus Hoeflea. Next base: position 204,447 of record JACKJT010000002.1, read on the forward strand.
CGTTTCCTTCGGCATCGGCATGAACTACGCGGTCAAGGCGGTCGAGGAGCTCTCCGGCATGGGCATCGATGTCGAACTGATCGACTTGCGCACCATCCGCCCGATGGATCTGCCGGCCGTCATCGAAAGTGTGAAGAAGACCGGCCGTCTGGTCACCGTCGAGGAAGGCTATCCGCAATCCTCCGTCGGCACAGAGATTGCCACGCGCGTGCAGCAGCAGGCGTTCGACTATCTCGATGCGCCGATCATCACCATTGCGGGCAAGGACGTTCCGATGCCCTACGCCGCGAACCTCGAGAAACTGGCGCTGCCGAACGTCTCGGAGATCGTCGAAGCGGTCAAAGCCGTCACCTACACGGCCTAACGGGAGGACTGTCAGATGCCTATCAACATCACAATGCCCGCCCTGTCACCGACCATGGAAGAGGGCAACCTCGCCAAATGGCTGGTCAAGGAAGGTGACAAGGTCGGCCCCGGCGATGTGATCGCCGAGATCGAGACCGACAAGGCGACGATGGAAGTCGAAGCCGTCGATGAAGGCACGGTTGCCAGGATCGTGGTTCCGGCCGGCACCGAGGGGGTCAAGGTCAATGCCCTGATCGCCATTCTCGCCGCCGACGGCGAAAGCCTCGAGGACGCCGCCAAGGGCGGCGGAGCCGCTCCGGCGCCCGCTACGGCTTCTGCTCCTGCTGAAGCGCCCAAGGCCGAGGCCGCCAAAGCCGAGCCTGCGCCGGCAGCGCCCGCAGCGTCTCCGGCGCCGGTCGCATCGTCGGGCGAGCGTACCTTCGCTTCGCCGCTGGCCCGCCGCATTGCAAAGGAAGCCGGCGTCGATGTCTCGGCGATTTCCGGCTCCGGCCCGCATGGCCGCGTCGTCAAGAAGGACGTCGAAGCGGCGATCGCGTCGGGCACCGGCAAGGCGCCTGCCGCAGCCGCGGCACCTCAGGCCGCTGCAGCACCGGCTGCCCCCGCCGCAATGCCCAAGGGCATGTCGGACGACGCGGTGCTCAAGAACTTCGCCGAAGGCTCCTACGAACTCGTCAAGCACGACGGCATGCGCAAGACCATTGCGCGGCGCCTGCAGGAATCCAAGCAGACGATCCCGCATTTCTATGTGACGGTCGATTGCGAACTCGACGCGCTGCTCAAGCTGCGCTCCGAGCTCAACAAGGCGGCTCCGCTCAAGGACGACAAGCCGGTCTACAAGCTCTCGGTCAACGACATGGTGATCAAGGCCTTAGCGCTGGCATTGCGCGACGTGCCCAACGCCAATGTCTCCTGGACCGACGAGAACATGGTGATGCACAAGCATTCCGATGTCGGCGTTGCCGTCTCCATTCCCGGCGGCCTGATCACCCCGATCATCCGCTCGGCCGAGTTCAAGACCCTGTCGGCGATCTCCAACGAGATGAAGGATCTCGGCAAGCGCGCCAAGGACCGCAAGCTCAAGCCCGAGGAATACCAGGGCGGCACCACCGCGGTGTCGAACATGGGCATGATGGGCGTCAAGGACTTCGCCGCCGTCGTCAACCCGCCGCATGCGACCATCCTCGCCGTCGGCGCGGGCGAACAGCGTGCCGTCGTCAAGGACGGCGCCCTGGCGATCGCCACGGTGATGAGCGTGACGCTCTCGACCGACCACCGTGCCGTCGACGGTGCGCTGGGGGCGGAATTGCTCGCCGCCTTCAAGGGCTACATCGAAAGCCCGATGGGGATGCTGGTCTGAGAGAAACAGCGATTGACACTGGAGGACGCATAAAATGGCTGATCATGGTGTGAACGAGAGTTTCGGCAGGACCTGGACCTGGATGGCGGTGCTGGCGGTGATCTGCATCATCGGCGGCCTGATGGCGCTGTTCAATCCCTTCGGCGCCACCATCTTCGCCGTCACCCTGGCGGGCTGGATCTTCCTGATCCAGGGCGTTTTGCAGGTGCTGCACGCGTTCCGGATCCGCGACTGGTCGGGTTTCATCTGGTCGCTGGGCCTGGGCGTGCTGTCGCTGATCGTCGGCATTGTTCTGGTGGCCGATCCGCTGGCGGGTAGCATCTCGCTCACTCTGCTTGTCGCCGTGCTGTTTCTGATCACCGGGATCGCCAAGACCATGTTCGCCTTCGCGCTCAAGCCGCTCGGCGGCTGGGGCTGGGTGCTGCTGTCGGGCCTCGTCTCGCTGTTGCTTGGCGTGTTGATCCTGACCAATTTCCCCGCCGCCGCGGCGACCATCCTGGGGCTGCTGCTCGGTGTTGAGCTGGTCTCCAACGGCGTGCTGTTCCTGTTCGTGGCGCTGGGTCTGCGAAAGCTGGGTGAAATGCGGTGAGCGGCATATGAAAACCGTCCTCTGCTACGGCGACAGTCTCACCTGGGGCTATGACCCGGAAAGCCGATCGCGGCATGCGCTCGAGGACCGCTGGCCGTCTGCGCTGGCGGCATCTCTCGGCGAGGGCGTGCATGTGGTGGCCGACGGTCTCAATGGCCGCACCACCGCATTCGACGATTTCACCGGCGATTGCGACCGCAATGCCACGAAGACGCTGCCGACTGCGCTGCATGCCCATGCACCGCTCGATCTGGTGGTGATCATGCTCGGTTCCAACGACATGAAGCCGGCGGTCGCGGGCACGGCCCATGCGGCCTCCAAGGGCCTGCGCCGCCTGGTACAACTGGTCCGGCTGCACAACTGGCCGGTCGAGCAGGATGTGCCGCAGATCCTCGTCGTGGCGCCGCCGCCGCTTGTGGAAACCGCCGACCCGGATTTCGCCGCGATGTTCGAGGGCGGCGTCGAGCAGTCGGCCATGCTCGCCTCGTTCTACGCCGATCTGGCAGACGAGATGGGGGCCGGTTTCTTCGATGCGGGGTCGGTAGCCGAATGCTCGGCAATCGACGGGGTTCATCTCGACGCAAGGAACACCCGCGCCATCGGCCGCGGACTGTCGCCGGTGGCGCGGTTGCTGCTGGGACACTGAATTTGGAGCAATTGACCAAGGTCAAGGAGAACAATGGCTTCGGGCGGATAGAGTGCAGTCATCACCAAACCAACGAGGAGATGATTGATGTCGCATACGCCCCACGAACTGGCGGAGGAATTTCCCGAACACGTCGCGAAGATGCATGAGTTGAAACAGAGCGATGCCCATTTCGCCAAACTCTTCGATGCGTATCACGACATCAACCGGGCCGTTCACCGCGCCGAAACCAATGTCGAGCCGACGGACGATTTCAACATGGAATCGATGCGCAAGGAGCGCCTGAAGCTCAAGGACGAAATCTACGGGATGCTGGCGGGATAAACCGCTTCCGGCCTGCTCCCGCCACTCCGGCTTGAAGACCGGACATGACAGGAGCAGGCCTTGCATATTCGCCCGGCAACACGTGCTGACAGTGCAGATATCGTCATTCTCGATGACATTGCGTCATCGGGACTGGCGTCGCATGTGCTGCAAGTGGGTGTCCGTGAAGGCAAATATGACCGGCCCTTGGAATTCGGCCGCGACGGTTACGCCTTCATCGACGGGCTGTACTCCTGGAAGAATGTCCTGATTGCCGAGACCGAGGACGGCATTGCCGGCATGTCGCTGTCGTTCGACCAGACCGGCGGCCCCGGCGACAAGGGCTTGCCCGATCCGGTGCTTGACCCGCTCGAGGCGCTAAAGGCGCAGGCCGTCGGAACCCGGATGATCGACAGCGTTGCCGTCTATACCCGCTTCCGCGGCCAGGGCATCGGTCGCGCGCTGGTCGAAGCCGAACTCGCCCGCGCAACCGGCCCGTCCTCGATCATCACCGATGACGCCAATGCCCGCGCGCTTACACTTTACCAGAGCCTCGGCTTTGGGGAGCAGGCCCGCGCGCCGTTCATCGCCTTTTCCGACAACCACGCCGCCACGCACTGGGTACTTCTGACGCGCCCGGCGAGAAACCCGCGCGGCGCACCGGCATCCGCCCAATGAGGAGACTGTTCCATGGCCAATAATTACGACGTGATCATCATCGGCTCGGGCCCCGGCGGCTATATCGCGGCCATCCGCGCTGCCCAGCTCGGTCTCAAGACCGCCGTGGTCGAGCGCGAGCACCTGGCCGGCATCTGCTCCAACTGGGGCTGCATCCCGACGAAAGCGCTGCTGCGCTCGGCCGAAGTGCTGCACCTCTCCGAACACGCCAAGAATTACGGCCTCAAGCTCGAAGGCACGGTGACGCCGGATCTTCAGGCGATCGTCAAGCGCTCGCGCGGCATCGCCGAGCGGATGAACGGCGGCGTCGGCTTCCTGATGAAGAAGAACAAGGTCGACGTGATCTGGGGCGAGGCCAAGCTCACCAAGCCCGGCGAGATCGTCGTTGCCAAGACCACCAAGAAGATCGTTGAGCCGCAGGCGCCGTTGCCCAAGAACACGCTGGGCGAGGGCACCTACACCGCCAAGCACATCATCGTCGCCACCGGCGCCCGTCCCCGGGCGCTGCCAGGCATCGAGCCCGATGGCAAGCTGATCTGGACCTATTTCGAGGCGATGAAACCCGAGAAGATGCCGAAATCGCTGCTGGTCATGGGCTCCGGCGCCATCGGCATCGAGTTCGCCTCCTTCTACCGCACCATGGGCGTCGACGTGACCGTGGTCGAGGTGATGAAGACCGTGATGCCGGTCGAGGACGCGGAAATCTCTGCCTTCGCCAAGAAGCAGTTCGACAAGCAGGGCATGAAGATCCTGCTCGAGGCAAAGGTCACCAAGGTCGAGAAAGGCGCTGATTCGATCACCGCCCATGTCGAGCTGAAAGACGGCAAGGTCGAGAAGATCACCGCCGACCGGATGATTTCCGCCGTCGGCGTGCAGGGCAACATCGAGAACATCGGTCTGGAAGCGCTCGGCGTGAAGACCGACCGCGGCTGCATCGTCATCGACGGCTACGGCAAGACCAACGTTCCCGGCATCTACGCCATCGGCGATGTCGCCGGCCCGCCGATGCTGGCGCACAAGGCCGAGCACGAAGCCGTCATTTGCGTTGAGAAGATCGCCGGCCTGCCCAATGTCCATCCGATGGACAAGCTCAAGATCCCCGGCTGCACCTATTGCAACCCGCAGGTCGCCTCCGTCGGCCTGACCGAGGCGAAGGCCAAGGAGCAGGGTCGCGACATCCGCGTCGGCCGTTTCCCCTTCGTCGCCAACGGCAAGGCGATTGCGCTCGGCGAGGATCAGGGCATGGTCAAGACCATCTTCGACAAGAAGACCGGTGAACTCCTGGGCGCGCATCTGGTCGGCGCCGAAGTCACCGAGCTGATCCAGGGCTTTGTCGTCGCCATGAACCTCGAGACCACCGAGGAAGACCTGATGCACACCATCTTCCCGCACCCGACGATCTCGGAGACGCTGAAGGAAAGCGTGCTCGACGCCTACGGGCGGGCATTGAACGCGTGACCGGCGCGCGCCGGCTGCCCAGGGTTGTCGCGGTGCCGGTGATCGGCGGCGCCGGACTGGGCGCTCTCGCCGGGTTTGCGGCCATTCGCGGCCGCGGCGCGGTCGAGTTCGGGACGCTTCACCTTGAAGGACTGGCGGGAATCGCGGCTGTATCGCTCATCCTGGCATTGATGGGGCTGCTGCTCGGTCTTACATTCTGGTTGATCATGCGTGCGCTTGCCGCCGCGGCAAAGGGAGACAGACGACGATGATGGGACAACAGATGGGGTTCGTGGCGATGCCGGGGCTCGGGTTCTTCGGTCTGCTGCTGGTCGGCCTGATCGCCGGTTACGTCGCCGAGCGCGCCATGAACCGCGACCACGGCCTGTTCACCAACATTCTGGTCGGTATCGCCGGTTCCTTCGTCGGCGGTGCGCTCGCCGGCGTGCTCAACATCAACTATTACGGTTTCGCCGGAAACCTGGTCGTCGCCATCATCGGCGCGCTCCTGATCCTCTGGGTCTTCGGACGCTCGAAACGCGGCTGAACCATCAACGCTTGCAAAGGACCGCATCATGGTCACCATCCTCGACGCCACAACCCCGGTCGCAAAGCGCGTGCGGCATCCGGAAAAGCAGAACCGGCCCGACACCGAGGTCAAGCGCAAGCCGGAGTGGATCCGCGTCAAGGCGCCGACCTCGAAGGGCTACCAGGAAACCCGCTCGATCGTGAAGGACAACAACCTCGTCACCGTCTGCGAGGAGGCCGGTTGCCCCAATATCGGCGAATGCTGGGACAAGAAGCACGCCACCTTCATGATCATGGGCGAGATCTGCACCCGCGCCTGCGCCTTCTGCAATGTCATTACCGGCAAGCCCAATGCGCTCGACACGGCCGAGCCGGAAAATGTCGCCAATGCCGTCAAGCAGATGGGGTTGCAGCACGTGGTCATCACCTCGGTCGACCGCGACGATCTCGACGATGGCGGCGCCGAGCATTTCGAGAAGGTGATCTTCGCCATCCGCGCCGCATCGCCTCAGACGACAATCGAGATCCTGACCCCGGACTTCCTGCGCAAGCCCGGCGCACTCGAACGTGTGGTCGCCGCCAAGCCCGACGTCTTCAACCACAATCTCGAAACCGTGCCGGGCAATTATCTCACCGTCCGCCCCGGCGCGCGCTATTTCCACTCGCTTCGGCTGTTGCAGCGGGTCAAGGAACTCGATCCGACCATGTTCACCAAGTCGGGCATCATGGTGGGCCTGGGCGAGGAGCGCAACGAAGTGCTGCAGCTGATGGACGACCTGCGCTCGGCCGACGTCGACTTCATGACCATCGGCCAGTATCTGCAGCCGACCCGCAAGCACCACGAGGTGATGAGCTACGTCACCCCCGACGAGTTCAAGAGCTACGAGAAGATCGCCTACACCAAGGGCTTCCTGATGGTCTCGTCGAGCCCGCTGACCCGCTCCTCCCACCACGCCGGCGACGATTTTGCACGGCTGAAGGCCAACCGGGAGGCGAAGCTGGCTGGGGCAGAGGTGGCCCTGTAGCGTCGTGCCAACCTACAAGACCACTCGCCCGGTCCCTCATTCGCCGCGCCAGATGTTTGATCTGGTGGCCGATGTCGAGCGTTATCCGGAGTTCCTGCCGCTGTGCGAGGCACTCACGGTGCGCTCGCGCAAGGAGCGGGACGGCAAGACGCTGCTGATCGCCGACATGACGGTGGGCTACAAGGCTATCCGCGAGACGTTCACCAGCCAGGTGCTGCTCAAGGCGGAGGAACTGGCGATCGACGTCAAGTATCTCGACGGCCCGTTCAAGTACCTGACCAACGAATGGCGCTTCGAGCCGCGCGCGGGTGGCGGCTGCGAGGTCTGCTTCTTCATCGACTACGAGTTCAAGAGCAGGATGCTGGGCGCGCTGATGGGATCGATGTTCGACCGCGCTTTCCGCATGTTCGCCGAGGCGTTCGAAAAGCGCGCCCGCGAGATCTACGGCGAACCGGGCGTTTCCTGAGGCTGTGATCCGAGCGCCGCGCGGCCAATGAGCGCTTCCAGCGCCGTCCGCACGGTGGCGGCACGGATCAGGTCGCGGCTCCAGGCCGGATCCCAGCGCAGTTCCACTGCGCTTGTGAGGTCGCCCGGGCCGGATAGCCCCATCCAAACCAGGCCGACGGGTTTGTGCGGCGAACCGCCGCCGGGGCCGGCAACCCCGGTGACAGAGACCGCGAAATCGGCCTTCGAGCGCCGTCGGGCGCCCAGCACCATCTCGGTCGCGACCTGCGCCGAGACCGCGCCGAAGGCTGCGAGTGTTGCCTCGCGAACGCCGAGCATGTCCTGCTTGGCCTCGTTCGAGTAGGTGACGAAGCCGCGGTCGAACACGGTGGAAGACCCGGCAATATCGGTGATCGCGCCGGCAATCAGCCCGCCGGTGCAGGATTCGGCCGTCGCCACCATCGCGCCGAGGGCAGGAAACGTCTCGACGATCTGCTGCGCCAGCCGCCGGCAATCCGCGCGCATCGCCTCCAGCGAAGGCGCCTCGCTTTGCGGTTCGCCGCTCATTCCGGATCTCCGAACACCACGGTGGCCGTGGCGATAGCCGCGATGCCCTCGCGGCGGCCGATGAAGCCGATCATCTCGTTGGTCGTCGCCTTGACCGAGCAGCGGTCGACGGAGATGCCGAGAATGCGGGCAAGCGACTGGCGCATCTCGAGCCGGTGCGGTCCGATCTTCGGCGCTTCCGCGATCAGCGAGACATCGGCATTCATGATCACGCCGCCGGCCTTGCGCACGATTGCTGCCGCATGGGCAAGGAAGATCTCCGACGCCGCGCCGCGCCATTGCGGATCAGACGGCGGGAAATGGTCGCCGATGTCGCCGGCGGCACAGGTCGCCAGTAACGCGTCTGTCAGCGCATGCAGGCCGACATCCGCATCCGAATGCCCGTCAAGCCGCTGATCGTGCGGGATTTCCACGCCGCAGAGGGTGACGAGGCTGCCCGGCACCAGCCGGTGGACATCATAGCCGTTGCCGGTGCGCACATCGGGCAATCGATGCGGCGCGGGTGTCTGGTCGGCCATGAGTGTCTCCTCCGGATGCGGGGCTTGCGGGTTGGCATGCTTGCTCAGGACGTGTTTAGGGCTTGCGTTAACCGGAAAAAAGATCTTTTGCATTTTTCTCGACTGTCGAGTGAATTCGCCTTGGCAACCCCGGCATATTTGTCTAAAAAAACGGCAACAGAGAAAGTTGCCCTAATCGCATGCATAAATTTGACCCACCACTAGAAGAACCGCTTCGGATCGGCCCGGTGACTGCGCGAACCCGGGTGTTTCTGGCGCCGTTGTCAGGCATTTCCGACCTGCCGTTCCGGCAATTGGCCTGGCGGCACGGCGCGGGGCTGGTCTTCACCGAGATGGTGGCAAGCCGCGAACTGGTGATCGATCACCCCGAATCGCACGCGCGGCTGCGTGGCGACGGCATCGATCCGCATGTGGTCCAGCTAGCCGGCCGAGAGGCTCGCTGGATGGGCGAGGCGGCGCGCATCGCCGAGGATGCCGGCGCCGCCATGATCGACATCAACATGGGCTGCCCCGCCAAGAAGGTGACCGGCGGCTATTCCGGTTCCGCGCTGATGCGCGATCCCGACCACGCGCTCTCTCTCATCGAGGCGACCGTCAAGGCGGTCTCTGTGCCGGTGACGCTGAAGATGCGGCTGGGCTGGGACCATGACAGTCTCAACGCGCCCGAGATTGCAGCGCGTGCCGAAGCCGCGGGCGTGCAGATGATCACCATTCACGGCCGCACCCGCATGCAGTTCTACAAGGGGACGGCGGACTGGGATGCCATCTCCCGCGTTCGCGATGCAGTCACGGTCCCCCTGATCGCCAATGGCGACGTCGCTTCGCGCGCCGATATCGCCGACTGCCTGCGCCGCTCGGGTGCGGATGCGGTGATGATCGGGCGCGCGGCGCAAGGTCAGCCCTGGATTTGCGGCGAGCTGGCCGGGTCGGCCGATATCCCGCCCGACAGGGCGGCGCGCACTGCCGTGGCGCTTGAGCACTACCGGATGATGATCGCCCATTATGGCGACGATGTCGGCGTGCGCCACGCGCGCAAGCATATCGGCTGGTACCTGGAAACCCTGGCGCCCGAGACGCCCGCGGCGCTGAAGGTCAGGCTGATGACCTCGACAAACGCCGATGAAGTCGCGGCGCTGTTCGCCGATGCGCTCGAAGCCGCCGTTTCGCCTTCGATCATGGAGAGTGCCGCGTGAGTGACAAGCTTGCCGATCAGGTTGCAGCCATCGATGCCGACACCGCCAGCATGGTGCTCAACGCCATCCAGCATCCGGTGATCATGGTCGACGGCGACAGTGTCGTCTGTTTCGCCAATTGGGAAGCCGAATCCTTCTTCGCGGCCAGCGCCGCCCATCTCGGCCGTCACAAGCTCGACGCCTTCATTCCCTTCGGCAGCCCGCTGCTCGAACTTATCGAGCAGGTGCGCGAGCGCCGCGCCGCGGTCAACGAATACCGGGTCGATCTCAGTTCGCCGCGGCTTGGCAGCGACAAGCTCGTCGATCTCTACGTCGCCCCGGTGGCGGGGCTGCCCGACAATGTCGTGGTGGTGTTCCAGGAACGCTCGATGGCCGACAAGATCGACCGCCAGCTGACCCATCGCGCCGCCGCCCGTTCGGTCACCGGACTGGCGTCGATGCTGGCGCATGAAATCAAGAACCCGCTGTCGGGCATTCGCGGCGCGGCACAGCTTCTGGAAATGTCGGTCGGTGACGAGGACCGCGCCCTTGCGCGGCTGATCCGCGACGAGACCGACCGCATCGTCTCGCTGGTCGACCGCATGGAAATCTTCTCCGACGAGCGGCCGGTCGACCGGGTGCCGGTCAACATCCATTCGGTGCTCGACCACGTCAAGGCCGTCGCCAAGGCGGGCTTTGCCCGCAAGATCAAGTTTGTCGAGCTTTACGACCCGTCGCTGCCATCGGTCTATGCCAATCGTGACCAGCTGGTCCAGGTCTTCCTCAACCTGGTCAAGAACGCAGCCGAGTCGATCGGCGACGACCCGGACGGCGAAATCGTCCTGACCACCGCCTACCGTCCCGGCATCCGGCTGTCGGTCGCCGGAACCCGCGAGAAGGTGTCGCTGCCGCTCGAATTCTGCGTGCAGGACAACGGCCCCGGCGTACCCGCCGACCTGGTCTCGCACCTGTTCGATCCGTTCATCACCACCAAGACCAACGGATCCGGCCTCGGCCTCGCGCTGGTCGCGAAGATCGTCGGCGGCCATGGCGGCATCGTCGAGTGCGACAGCCAGAGCCGCAAGACCACCTTCCGCATTCTGATGCCGGTTTCGCCCGACGGCCGGCCAATAAGGCCGATTGCCTCTCCCAAGGGCAGGGCTGCTGGACAAAAGGACTGAACCGATGGGCAAAGCCACCATACTTGTTGCCGACGATGACGCGGCGATCCGCACGGTCCTCAACCAGGCCCTGACCCGGGCCGGCTACGATGTGCGCATCACCTCCAATGCGGCGACGCTCTGGCGCTGGGTTTCGGCCGGCGACGGCGATCTCGTCATCACCGACGTGGTGATGCCCGACGAGAACGCATTCGACATGCTGCCCCGCATCCGCCGCGCCCGGCCGGACCTTCCGGTGCTGGTGATGAGCGCCCAGAACACCTTCATGACCGCAATCAAGGCGTCTGAAGGCGGCGCCTATGATTACCTCCCGAAGCCGTTCGACCTGACCGAGATGATCGGCACAATCGGCCGCGCGCTGTCCGAGCCGCGCAAGCTTTCGGCCCAGCCCGAGGAAACCACCGAGGGCATGCCGCTGGTCGGCCGTTCGGCTGCCATGCAGGAAATCTACCGGGTCCTGGCCCGGCTGATGCAGACCGATCTGACGCTGATGATCACCGGCGAATCCGGCACCGGCAAGGAACTGGTGGCGCGCGCGCTGCACGATTACGGCAAGCGCCGCAACGGCCCGTTCGTCGCCATCAACATGGCCGCGATCCCGCGCGACCTGATCGAATCCGAACTGTTCGGACACGAAAAGGGCGCCTTTACCGGCGCCCAGAACAAGTCCACCGGCCGTTTCGAGCAGGCCGAGGGCGGAACCCTGTTCCTCGACGAGATCGGCGACATGCCGATGGATGCGCAGACCCGGCTGCTGCGCGTGCTGCAGCAGGGCGAGTACACCACTGTCGGCGGCCGCACCCCGATCAAGACCGATGTCCGCATCGTTGCCGCCACCAACAAGGATTTGAAGATCCTGATCAACCAGGGCCTGTTTCGCGAGGATCTCTATTACCGGCTCAATGTCGTGCCGCTGCGGCTCCCCGCTCTGAGGGACCGGGCCGAGGACGTGCCGGACCTGGTTCGTCACTTCGTCCGCCAGGCGGTGGGCGAGGGGTTGGACGCCAAGCGCTTCGACGGCGAGGCGCTCGATCTCCTGAAGGCCTACCCGTGGCCGGGCAATGTGCGCGAGCTGGAAAATGTCGTCCGCCGGGTGATGGCGCTCTATCCGCAGGATGTCATCACCCGCGAGATCATCGACAATGAACTGAGGATCGAATCGCCCGAGCCGGCCTCGCCGCAGGGCTCGACCTCGATGGGCCCGGCGACCATTGCCCAGTCCGTGGAAGAAAACATGCGCCGCTACTTCGCTGGCTTTGGCGAGGATCTGCCGCCTTCCGGCCTTTACCAGCGCGTGCTGGAGGAGGTCGAATATCCGCTGATTCTCGCGGCGCTGACCGCCACCCGCGGCAATCAGATCAAGGCCGCCGATCTGCTCGGCCTCAACCGCAACACCCTGCGCAAGAAGATCCGTGAACTGGGCGTGACCGTCTACCGCTCGCCGCGTCCGGTCTGACCCCGGCGCGGCTCCGGTCTGGTATAGCCGTCCGGCACAGGCACTGCTTGACAGGGCCCATCCGAAAGTTGCATTTTCGCCACATTCTGTTGCTTGTTCGCAACGGTACGGTCCGAACGCAACTGGAGTGGCAGACAGGAAATGGCAATCGACACGGCGTCCGGACCGACCCATGCCGGCCTGACAGAAACCAGCCGAAATTTCAGCCCGCGCGAGCTCGATTCCATGGAGCCCGGGGAGATGACGGTCAATGGTCAGTCCGCCGGCCGCCGCAACCTGTTTACACTGCCCGGCATTGCGCTTGTCGTCTCGGCATTCCTCAGCGCCCTGGTCTCGTTTGCGATCCTTCTCGGGCTGACGCCCATCGAGCCGGTCGACCAGGTCGTGCTGGGAGCGGTGGTGATCAACCTGATCTTCGTCATCGGGCTGGTGACGCTGGTGTTTCTCGAAATCCGCACGCTGCTCAAGGCCCGGCGGCGCGGCAAGGCGGCGGCAAAACTCCATATCCGCATCGTCGGGTTGTTTTCGATCGTGGCGATCCTGCCGGCGATCCTGGTGGCCATCGTCGCCTCGGTCACGCTCGATGTCGGGCTGGACCGCTGGTTCTCGATCAGGACCAAGTCGATCGTCAATTCGTCCTTGTCGGTCGCTCAGGCCTACGTTCTTGAAAACGCGCGGTTTCTTCAAGGACAGACGGTGTCGATGGCCAATGATCTGGACAACGCCCGTTCGCTCTATTCGCTCGACCGGGTCGGCTTTACCCAGTTCATGACCCGCCAGGCGACTGGCCGCGGACTGCTGGGCGCCTTTCTGATCCGCGAGGATGGCAGCGTCATCGTCCAGGCCGATATCGAGACCGAGCGGCCGTTGCCGGCGGTGCCGGATCAGGCGCTCAAGGATGCGGTCAAGGGGCAGCCGACGCTGATTCCGCCCGGTGTGACCAACCTGGTTGGCGCGCTGATACCGCTGCAGCAGATCAGCGGTGCGCTGCTCTACACCGTGCGCGTGGTCGATCCCGAAGTCATGCGCTCGATGCGGCTGATGGAGGAGGCGACCCAGGAATACCAGACGCTGGAGGAGGGCCGCACGTCGCTGCAACTGGCCTTCGGCATTCTCTATCTCGGCTTTGCGCTGATCGTGCTGCTGTCGGCGATCTGGACCGCGATCGCGGTGGCCGACCGCCTGGTTCGGCCGATCCGGGTGCTGATCGGCGCGTCCGACGATGTTGCCAGCGGCAATCTCGATGTTGTGGTGCCGGTGCACGCCTCCGACGGCGATGTCGGTTCGCTGGCGCAGACCTTCAACAACATGATCGTGCAGATCCGCACCCAGCGTGACGAGATCCTGTCGGCGAAGGACCAGATCGACGACCGGCGGCGCTTCACCGAAGCCGTGTTGTCCGGGGTGTCCGCCGGCGTCGTCGGTGTCGATCACAACGGCGAGGTCACCATCGCCAACCGCTCGGCCTGCGAGATCCTGGGCGGCGGCGAAGCCGAAGTCATCGGCCATCACTTCACCCGGTTGGCGCCGGAGTTCGAGACGGTCATGGCGGAAGCCTCCATGCGGCCGCGTGCAGCTGCCATGGCGCAGGTCACGCTCTATCGGGGCGGCAAGGAGCGCACGCTCAATGTCAAGGTGACCCGCGAGGAAAGCCATGACGGGCTGGAATCCTTCGTTGTCACGCTCGATGACATCACCGATCTGCTGATTGCCCAGCGCTCCACCGCCTGGGCCGATGTGGCCCGGCGCATCGCCCATGAGATCAAGAATCCGCTGACGCCGATCCAGCTCTCCGCCGAACGCATCCGCCGCCGCTATGGCAAGCAGATCCCCGAGGACGACCGCGCCGTCTTCGACCAGTGCACCAACACCATCGTCCGCCAGGTCGAGGATATCGGCCGCATGGTCGACGAGTTCTCGTCCTTTGCCCGCATGCCCAAACCGTCGAAGATTCGGACCGATCTGCGCGACATCATCAAGGACGCGGCGTTCCTGCGCGAGGTCAGCCGTTCCGATATCGAGTTCAGGAACGAGTTGCCGGACTTTCCCCTGGAAGGGGAGTTCGACCCGCGGATGGTCGGCCAGGCCTTCGGCAACCTGATCAAGAACGCCACCGAGGCGATCGATGCCGTCCCCTCCGACCAGGAGCGCTCGGGCAAGCTCATTGTCCTGCGCGCGCACCGCTCCGCCGACGAGCGGGACTACATCGTCGACATCATCGACAACGGCCGCGGCCTGCCCGGCGAGAACCGGCACCGGCTGCTCGAACCCTACATGACCATGCGCGAGAAGGGTACCGGCCTCGGCCTCGCCATCGTCAAGAAGATCATCGACGATCACGGCGGCACGATCCAGTTGCGCGACGCACCCGCCGACGTCGACGAGGGCAGGGGCGCAATGATTACGGTCCGCCTGCCGGTGGAAGCGCGGACCAGCACAGAACAAGAAGAAAACGAAAGGGAACCGGCAGATGGCGTCTGACATTCTGGTCGTTGATGACGAAGCCGACATACGCGAAATCGTGTCGGGCATTCTCGATGACGAGGGGCATGAAACCCGCACGGCCGCAGACAGCGATTCGGCACTGGCGGCGATTTCCGACCGCGTGCCCCGCCTGATATTCCTCGATATCTGGCTGCAGGGCAGCCGGCTCGACGGCTTGGCGCTGCTCGACGAGATCAAGGCGCGCTATCCTGACCTGCCGGTGGTGATGATCTCCGGCCACGGCAACATCGAGACCGCTGTCTCGGCAATCCAGCGCGGCGCCTATGATTTCATCGAGAAGCCTTTCAAGGCCGACCGCCTGCTGCTGGTTGCCGAACGGGCGCTCGAGACATCCAATCTCAAGCGCGAGGTCACCGAACTCAAGAAACGCTCCGGCGATCCGGTCGAACTGATCGGGACATCGGTCGCCGTCTCCCAGCTCAAGCAGTCGATCGACAAGATCGCCCCCACCAACAGCCGGGTGATGATCCTCGGACCCTCCGGGTCCGGCAAGGAACTGGTGGCGCGGCTGATCCACCGCAAGTCGACGCGCGCCGGCGGTCCGTTCGTGGTGCTCAATGCCGCCGCGATCACGCCCGAGCGCATGGAAGTGGCGCTGTTCGGCACCGAGAGTGCTGCCAGCCACGAACGCAAGGTCGGGGCGCTGGAGGAAGCCCATGGCGGCATTCTCTATCTCGACGAGGTGGCCGACATGCCGCGCGGCACCCAGAGCAAGATCCTGCGTGTGCTGGTCGATCAGCAGTTCGAACGCGTCGGCGGCACCAAGCGGGTCAAGGTGGATGTGCGCATCCTGTCCTCGACCGCCCGCAACCTCGAGGAGCTTATTGCCGCAGGCGAGTTCCGCGAGGACCTCTATCACCGTCTCGCCGTGGTGCCGGTGCGCGTGCCGTCGCTCAGCGAACGGCGCGAGGACATCCCCTTTCTGGTTGACACCTTCATGCGCCAGATTTCCGAGCAGGCGGGCATCCGCAACCGGCGGATCGGCGATGATGCGCTGGCGGTGATCCAGGCCCATACCTGGCCCGGCAATATCCGGCAGTTGCGCAACTACATGGAACGGCTGATGATTCTGGCCCGTTCCGATGGCCCGGACACGGTCATCAGCGCCGACATGCTGCCCGACGACGTGTCCGACATGCTGCCCAAGACTTCGGCTGCGGGATCGAACCACATCATGACGCTTCCCTTGCGGGAGGCGCGCGAGCTGTTCGAGCGGGACTATCTGATCGCCCAGATCAACCGGTTCGGCGGCAACATTTCCCGGACCGCCGAATTTGTGGGGATGGAACGGTCCGCCCTGCATCGCAAATTGAAATCGCTTGGCGTATAAGCGGCGCGAGGCGGCTCACACCGCATCATGTCAATGACGCAATAGGGGTCGGCAATGAAAGTGATCATTTGCGGTGCTGGACGGGTCGGTTACGGCATCGCCGAACGGCTGGCGGCCGAGGACAACGATGTCTCGGTGATCGACACCTCGGCGACGCTGGTCCAGGCCATTCGCGACACGCTGGATGTCAGAAGCTATGTCGGCCACGGCGCCCATCCCGACGTGCTCGCCCAGGCCGGCGCCGACCAGGCCGACATGATCATCGCGGTGACGCTTTACGACGAGATCAACATGGTGGCCTGCCAGGTGGCGCATTCGCTGTTCAACGTGCCCACCAAGATCGCCCGTATCCGCGCCCAGTCCTACCTGAAATCGCACTGGGCGGATCTGTTTTCCCGCGACCACATGCCCATCGACGTGATCATCTCGCCGGAAGTCGAGGTCGGACAGATGGTGCTGCGCCGCATTGCCCTGCCGGGCGCCACCGACGCGGTGCGCTTTGCCGACGACAAGGTTGCGATGGTCGCCATCGAGTGCCTCGAGGACTGTCCGGTGGTCAACACGCCGCTGGTGCAGTTGAGCGAGCTTTTTCCCGACCTGCTCGCCACCGTGGTTGGGGTCTGGCGCAACGAGAAGCTGTTCGTGCCGCATTCGTCCGACCAACTGGAGACCGGCGACCTGGCCTATGTCGTGTGCGACAAGGACCATGTCCGGCGCACCCTGGGCCTGTTCGGCCACGAGGAGCAGGAAGCCGGGCGCATCGTCATCGCCGGCGGCGGCAACATCGGCTACTACGTCGCCGCGGCCATCGAGGAGCGGCAACCCAAGACAAAGGTCAAGATCATCGAGGCCGATCGCGGCCGCGCCGTGTCGATCGCCGATTCGCTGTCGCGCACCGTGGTTCTCAACGGTTCGTCGCTGGATCAGAACATCCTGGTGGAAGCCGACATCCAGAACGCCGACCTGATGGTGGCGCTGACCAACGACGACCAGGTCAATATCCTGTCGTCGGTGATGGCCAAGCGGCTGGGCTGCAAGGCCAACCTGGCGCTGATCAACAATCCGTCCTACCAGACCTTCACCAAGACGCTGGGGATCGACGCCCACATCAATCCGCGCGCCGTCACCATCTCCAAGATCCTGCAGCATGTCCGTCGCGGCCGCATCCGCGCCGTCTACTCGGTGCAGAAGGGGGCGGCGGAAGTGATCGAGGCGGAAGCGCTGGAAACCTCGCCACTTGTCGGCAAGCCGCTGCGCAGCCTGGACCTGCCCGACGGCGTGCGCATCGGCGCCATCTACCGTGACAAGCAGGTGCTGCGTCCCGACGGTTCGGTCAAGATCAAGGCGAAGGACCGGGTGGTGATGTTCGCAGCCGTCGAATCGGTGCGCCACGTCGAGCAGATGTTCCGCGTAAGCCTCGAGTTCTTCTGAGCAAATGCTTGGTATCCTGCACGTTCTGGCGGTTGCGGTTGCGGGACTTTTTGCGCTCATCGTTCCGGCCGTCCTGTTCGCCATCGCCGACGGCATGCGCGATCTGGCGCTGTCGATGCTGCTGGTCGGCGCGCTCGGCGTTTTCGCGGCGTTGATGGTGCTGGGCGCGATATCCGGCTTCAAGCGGCAGCTGGGCCGGGCGTCGGGCTATGTGGCGCTGGTCGCCCTGTGGGTGCTGGTCCCGGTGATCGCCGCGGTCTCGTTCAAGACGCTCGCCGGGCTGAACTGGATAGATGCCTGGTTCGAGGCGGTCTCGGCGCTGACCACCTCCGGGGCAACGCTTCTGTCGCGCGAAACCGCGCCGCAGGCGATCCTGTTCTGGCGCGCCTCGATCGAGTGGTATGGCGGCTTCCTGACGCTGCTGTCGATCATCCACGTGCTGGCTCCGGGCGGATTTGGCGGACTTCCGGCCGGTGACCGGCGGATCATCACCGGCAATGCCGCCAACATGACCATCGATCTCGCTGATTTCCGCGAAGTGTTCGGGCAGTACGTCCTCATCACCTTCATCATCTTCGTCGGCCTGATGCTGGCCGGCGTCAGCGGGCCCTATTCGGCGATGCTGTCGATGATCGTGATTGCCACCGGCGGGTTTCTGCCCTTTGAAGGGGCGCTCGAAAACCATGCCGGCCCGCTGGCGCAGCTTGTGCTGTCCATCGGCCTGGCGCTGGGCACGATCAGCGTCTTCTGGCGCCGGCGGCTGCTGCGCGCGCCGAAACAGTTCTTCACCGGCAATCCAGAGGTCGTTGTGATCGCCATCGTGATCATCGTCGTGGCACTGCTCTATGCCGCCCGCCTGTCGGCTGTCTCGGGCGGGGCGCCGCTGGTTCCGATCTTCATTGAGAGCCTGCTTGCCTCGACATCGCTTGTCGCCACCAGCGGCATCGAGAGCCGCCCGGGCGTGATCGCCCTGTGGCCCGATATCATCGTGCTGATGATCGTGCTTGTGGGCGGCGGCATCTATTCGACAACCGGCGGCTTCAAGATCTACCGGATTGTCGCGATGGCGGTCCATTCCGCCCGCGAACTCAACCAGCTGATCTATCCCAGCAGTGTGACCAACCTGCATTTCGGCCGGCAGATCATCGACGAGACCAGCATGCGGGCGATCTGGACCTATTTTTCGCTGTCGCTGCTGATTGTTGCGTTCGCGGCAATGGCGCTGACCTTCGAGGCTGCCGACTTCGAAGGCGGGCTCACCATGGCGATTGCACTCTTCTCCAACGCCGGACCGGTGTATGAAGCGCTGATTCCGCCCTCCTATGTCACCGCGCCCGCAAACCAGGTCTGGCCGCAGTTCCAGGCGATGCCGGACACCGCCAAGATCACTGCGGTTGTGGTCATGACATTGGGACGGGTGGAAGTGATGATCGTCTTTGCCGTGCTGAATGTCCGGTACTGGATGAGCCGCTAGAAACAGGTTTGCGGCCGGTCGCTGCTCGAACCCGGGGCGCCTGCGGCAATCGGCGCATTTGCGCGTACTGCCTAAGAAATTCCATCATCGCGTGACATTGCAAATCGCGCGCTGTTCAGCGCCCGTAAAAACAAGTGTTTACAAAACCCCGCAACAATGGTCTTCTGTGCCTCGTTCGGACGAGCGAATTTCTGTCAGCGGCAAGACGACCATATCTGACTGTCAGAGGGAGTGGGAATGTTCGGGACTTGACGTAACGTAAGCCAGCTTGGCTTCGGTGCGGCTTTTTTCATGTGTGAAAAGAGCGATTGGTGGCAAGTCCGGACAAGTGCGGTAATGACCTGCGGTTAGCGGGCAAGAAAAAGACGGATGAAAAGGCGCAATGGCGGAGCGTTCACAAAACCTGCAGGATCTTTTTCTCAACACGGTTCGGAAGCAGAAAATTTCCCTGACGATCTTCCTGATCAACGGGGTGAAGCTGACCGGTGTGGTCACGTCTTTTGACAATTTCTGTGTCCTGTTGAGACGCGACGGTCACTCGCAGCTTGTCTACAAGCATGCGATTTCGACCATCATGCCAAGCCAGCCTGTGCAGATGTTTGAAAATGAGGACGGCGCAAACGGCGCCTGACAGGACAACTAAAATCGAAACCGTTGACAACTCCGGCAATTTTTCCGACGCGGACTCCAAGTCCGGCGTCACCCGCGCAATCGTGCTCGTTCCGGCCTTGCGCACGCGCAACGCCGCGCCCGGCAGCGGCCCAGATGGCGGCAACGTGGTCAAGCGTCCCGACGCCAATCGCAAGGAAGAGGCCATAGGCCTGGCCGGCGCCATCGACCTCGAGGTCGCCGAGGCACTGATCGTCCCGCTTTCGGATCCGCGGCCTTCCACCCTTTTCGGCAAGGGCAAGATGGCCGAGATCAAGGCGCTGATCGACGAGACCGGTTCGCAACTGGTCATTGTCGACCATCCGCTGACCCCGGTCCAGCAACGCAACATGGAAACCGAGTGGAAAGTCAAGGTCATCGACCGCACCGGCCTTATCCTCGAGATCTTCGGCCGCCGCGCTTCCACCAAGGAAGGCGTGCTGCAGGTCGAACTGGCTCACCTCAATTACCAGAAGGGCCGTCTGGTCCG
Organism: Hoeflea sp.; assembly: GCA_020637795.1. Taxonomy (GTDB): domain Bacteria; phylum Pseudomonadota; class Alphaproteobacteria; order Rhizobiales; family Rhizobiaceae; genus Hoeflea. The sequence goes on from JACKJT010000002.1 coordinate 224,592, forward strand.
CAGCTGGACCCACCTTGAACGCCAGCGCGGCGGTGGCGGCTTCATGGGTGGTCCGGGCGAAACCCAGATCGAAGCCGACCGGCGGCTGCTGCAGGAACGCATCATCAAGCTCGAGCGCGAACTCGACCAGGTTCGCCGCACTCGCCAATTGCACCGCGCCAAGCGCAAGAAGGTGCCGCACCCGATCGTGGCGCTTGTCGGCTACACCAATGCCGGCAAGTCGACGCTGTTCAACCGCCTGACCGGCGCCGAGGTGCTGGCCGAGGACATGTTGTTCGCAACGCTCGACCCGACTTTGAGGCGGATGAAGCTGCCGCATGGCGCGACCGTGATCCTGTCCGACACCGTCGGATTTATTTCCAATCTTCCCACCCATCTCGTCGCGGCCTTCCGGGCGACGCTGGAAGAGGTGGTCGAGGCCGACCTGATCCTGCATGTGCGCGATATGTCCGATCCCGACCGCGCGTCGCAGGCCGATGACGTGGAGGCGATCCTGAAGAGCCTCGGCGTCGGCGAGAGCGGGCCAAAGCGGATGTTGGAAGTCTGGAACAAGGTCGACCTGCTCGAGCCCGAGGCCGCCGAGGCGCTCAGGGCGCGGGCCCAGTCGGGCGCGGCGATCGTCGTCTCGGCATTGAAGGGCGAGGGCGTCGATGCGCTGCTGGCCGAGATCGAGGCCCGGATATCGGGCGAGTTGACCATGCGGACGGTGCGGCTCTCAGCCAGTCAGTTGCCGGTCATGTCCTGGATCTACCAGCACGGCCGGGTCAAGGAACGCCAGGACCACGAGGACGGCTCGGTCGAGATCACCGCCGAATTCACCGTCTCCGACAGCAATGACCTCGACCGGCAACTGGGTCTCGGGCCGAAGCCTGCCGACGATTTCTGATTTCGGAAATCGGTGATCGGAGGGCGCGCGGGTATCAGGAAGACGACTTTGCCGCCTGCCACAGTGCTTCCATCTCGTCGAGCGTCGCCTCGCCGGGTGTCTTGCCCTGTTTGGCGAGTTCCGCCTCGACATGGGCAAAGCGGGTGCGGAACTTGGTGTTGGTGGTCCTGAGCGCGTGTTCCGGATCGGTCTTCAGGTGGCGGGCCAGGTTGGCCACGGCGAAGATCACGTCGCCCAGTTCGTCCGATGCCTTGTCGCTGCGGCCGCTGGCGATCTCGGCGCGCAGTTCGGCGATTTCCTCCTCGATCTTGTCGAGCACCGGACCCGCGGCACCCCAGTCGAACCCGACCCGCGACGCTGCTTCCTGAAGCTTCAAGGCTTCCATCAGCGCGGGCAGGGCGCGCGGAACGCCGGTCAGTTCCCCCGGGGTCTCGGTCTCCGGCAATCCCCGAGCCGTGCGGCGTGCCTGCCGCTCGGCCTTCTCCGCGGCCTTGATGTCGGCCCACTGCGCCTTGACCTTGTCCGGCGTGTCGGCTCCAGAGCGTTCGAACACGTGCGGATGTCTGCGGATCATTTTCCGGGTGATAGCCTCGACCACGTCTCCGAACGAGAACAGCTCCTGCTCTTCGGCCATGCGGGAATGAAACACCACCTGCAACAGCAGGTCGCCCAACTCGTCGCAGAGATCCTCGTAGTCGTTACGCTCGATCGCGTCGGCGACCTCGTAGGCCTCCTCGATCGTGTAGGGCTTGATCGAGTTGAAATCCTGCTTGATGTCCCAGGGGCACCCCGTTTCGGGCTGCCGGAGTGCCGCCATGATCTCGATCAGGCCGGAAATGTCGCGTGATGGTTTCATGTCCGGACCCTATCCGAGCAGGGCCGCGCCCGCGAGAGTTCCGCCGCGGGCGCCGATGTTGTCCACAGCTCAGTCACAAGCTGCTTGAGACGCTCCATCCGGCAGCCGGCCCGGCAAATTCATCTGGTTCCATGACCGCCGGTGTCAATCCGTGTGGTCAGGAACCCGGCAGGCCTGGAAGAACAGGGACGCTTTCAAGGTCATGGTCCCAGTCCGCTCGGTTGTCACTGCAGATATGCGCGTTGGGGCGAATGCCGATCGGGTCGTCGAGGCTTCCGGCCGGAACGACCAGCAGGCCTGTCTCCTTGTCCGCGCACGGAAGTGCTGATCCGCATTCGCGGCAGAAACTCTTTTTGTGCCGGGTTCCGGAAAGCTCGAAGCTCCTGACCAGGTCATGCCCGGACAGCCATTCCAGTGCTGCGGTCGTTGAGAACAGGTTTGCCGCATGCGCGGATCCGGTGTCCTTTTGGCAGCGCCGGCAATGGCAGAGAAAGAAGCTCTCGAACGCGCCCCGGATTTGAAAGCGCACGGCGCCGCAAAGGCACGAGCCGGAATAGGTGCTGGTGGTCATGGATCTGTCCCAGATCGAGAATTGGCAGTTGAAACGTCCGGGGTGACCGGCCCGGGCACCGGACCGGTCCCGCCGCTTCAGTTCAGCGGTATCGCGTTGTCGTCCTTGGACGCCTGATAGGCCTCAGAAAGTGCCGCATAACGGGCGCGGATGCGGTTCGCCTGGTCGAGGAGCGGCTGCGCCTGATCGTCGGGCAGGGTGGCGATGATGTCGAAGATGCCGCGGCCGCGCCAGAACGCGTTGTCGTGGTTGTAGCCGCCGGGCTCGAGCCCGAACACTTCCTTGAGCATCTTGAGGTCGTGCGGAATGGCAAAACTGTCGCGCGAATCCTGGTGGCTGAAGAAATAGAAGAAATTGTCGAAGCCGGCCCAGGCAATCGCCGACATGCACATGGTGCAGGGCTCATGCGTCGACAGGAAGATCATGTCCTTGGTGGATTCGGTTTTTGATACCGACTGCTCGTAGAAGCACTTGAGCAGGTGGACCTCGCCGTGCCACAGCGGGTTCTCGGTCTCTTTGTTGGTCTCTGCCATCACCAGCGACAGGTCCGACTTGCGCATGAGCGCGCCGCCGAAAACCTTGTTGCCCTTGGCCACGCCTTTTTCGGTCAGCGGCAGAATGTCGTGTTCCATTACATTGAGCAGCCTGCGCGCCAGGTCCGCGTTTTCCTTGATCTCCATTGGGGGTTCCAGTTCGTCTCATTCGACCGCATGAGCTTTGAAGCGTCGCGGTTACGCTTTCTCCATAACCGGAATTAAGTGGTAAAAGAATATCAGTTCGCGCCAAATGGCACATGTTTGTTCCTTCATTTGCTTCATCGAATTCCTGAAAATGGCGTCAACTCAGGAGTTTGATCGAAATGGCGACGCAATCGGCGCAACTGACCACATTCCCCGCCTTCATGCGGGTGGACGCAAGAAAGGTGGCGATCTTCGGCAACGGCGCGGAAGCCGCCGCCAAGGCGCGCCTGGTCGCCAACACTTCCGCCGAAATTGCCGTCTATGCCGATGTGCCCGAAGCCGAACTCGTCGACAGCCTGGCCCGCCTCGGAATCGAACCGGTGATCGCGGCCTATGCGCCGGCCCAGATCGACGGGGCGACGCTTGTCTTCGCCGCCACCGGCGATGCCGCGCTCGACCGCGAAATCGTCGCCGCGGCGCGCGAGCGCCGGATTCCGGCCAACGCCGTCGATCAGCCTGATTTCTGCGATTTCCTCACCCCTGCGCTAGTAAACCGTGCGCCGATTGCGATCGCCATCGGCACCGAAGGAGCAGGGCCGGTGCTGGCGCAGATGATCCGCGCCCGCGTCGACCAGATGCTCTCGCCCTCGCTCGGTGTGCTGGCCCGGCTTGCCCAGGACTACCGCGTCGCCGTCGACCGGCTGTTGCCGCGCGGCGTGGCGAGGCGCGTGTTCTGGCGCCGGTTCTTCGAGGCCGATGTCGCCACCCATGTCGCGCATAACGAGATCTCGCTCGCCCGCCGCGCCGCCACCCGCATGCTGCGCGGCCGCGAGCCCGTTCCAGGCCACATATGGCTGGTCGGCGCCGGCCCCGGCGCCGAGGATTTGCTCACACTCCGTGCCCAGCGCGCCATGATGGAAGCCGACGCGATCGTCTATGATGCTCTGGTGCCCGAAACCGTCGTGGCGCTCGGTCGCCGCGACGCCGAGCGGATCTCTGTCGGCAAGCGCAAGGGTTGCCACTCGAGGAGCCAGAATGAAATCAACGAGCTGCTTGTCCGGCTCGGCCGGGAAGGCAAGCGCGTGGTCCGGCTCAAATCCGGCGATCCGCTGGTCTTCGGCCGCGCCGGCGAGGAAATGGCCGCCCTTCGCGATGCCGGCGTCTCCTTCGAGATCGTCCCGGGCATCACCTCGGCGCTGGCCGCTGCCGCCGATTTCGAGCTGCCGCTGACCCTGCGCGGCGTCGCCTCGTCGCTGGTCTTCACCACCGGCCATGATCTGACCGGTGCGGCTTTGCCGGACTGGGCGCGGCTCGCGGTCTCCGGCGCCACGCTTTGCGTCTACATGGGCCGCACCGTTGCGGCGAGCGTTGCCGCGCGGCTGATCGAGGCCGGGCTGCCCGCCGACATGACGGTCGCCATCGTCGAGAACGCCTCGCGCGGCGACAAACGCCTGTTCCACGGCACGCTCGCCGATCTGCCAGCGCTGGAGCATCGCACGGAGCTTGCCGGACCGGTCATGGTCGTCATCGGCGACGCCGTCGCCGGCGCCAGTTTCGAACATTCCACACCCATCGCCGCCGGCCAGCCGAACGCTGCGCCCGCTATCCGAACCCAAGCCGCCTGAGGAGGCCTCGATGAAAACCACCCGGATGAAGACCAAGGTTCTCACCGCAAACCGCCTGACCGACGGCATCTCCGTCTGGCTCGGGGCAAACGGCGAATGGACCACGTCGCTCAGGGATGCCTTCCTGGCGCGTCATGAGGACGCCGTCGCGGCCATCGAAGCAGCCGGTCAGCAGGCACTCGCCGACAACCGCGTCGTCGACGTCAACGTGATCGAGATCGAAGAGACCGAAAGCGGGCCGCGGCCCTACCGGCTGCGCGAACGCATCCGCGCCGATGGACCGACAATCGACTACACGCCGGCCGCCGCCGCGCGGGTCTCGCAGGCCGCCTAGGGATTTAGTCATGTACCGTTACGATGAATTCGACCACGCTTTCGTGGAAGCCCGCGTCAACCAGTTCAGCGACCAGGTGGCCCGGCGGCTTTCGGGTGAGATCTCCGAGGATGCGTTCAAGCCCTTGCGGCTGATGAACGGCGTCTATCTGCAGCTGCATGCCTACATGCTGCGCGTCGCAATCCCCTATGGTACGCTCAACGGCCGGCAGATGCGCAAGCTCGCCCACATCGCCCGGACCTATGACCGCGGCTACGGCCATTTCACCACGCGCCAGAACATCCAGTACAACTGGCCGGCGCTGTCGGACATGCCTGCGATCCTCAAGGAACTGGCCGAAGTCGAGATGCACGCGATCCAGACCTCGGGCAACTGCATCCGCAACGTCACCGCCGACCATTTTGCAGGTGCTGCGGCCGATGAAGTCGCCGATCCGCGCCCCTATGCCGAGATTCTGAGGCAATGGTCCTCGGTGCATCCGGAATTCTCGTTCTTGCCGCGCAAGTTCAAGATTGCTGTAACGGGCTCGGAGCGTGACCGTGCGGCCATCCAGGTGCACGATATCGGCCTGCAGCTGAAGAAGGACGAACAGGGCCGGCTTGGTTTCGCCGTCTGGATCGGCGGCGGGCAGGGACGGACGCCGATTCTCGCCAAGAAGATCAGGGATTTCCTGCCCGAAGCGGATCTTTTGAGCTACACCACGGCGATCATGCGGGTCTACAATCTGCACGGTCGCCGTGACAACAAGTACAAGGCGCGGATCAAGATCCTGGTGCATGAAACCGGCGTAGAGCAGCTAAGCGCCGAGATCGAGGCCGAGTGGGCCCATCTCAAGGATGGCGAGCTGAAGCTGCCTGACGCCGACATCGCCGCGATCAACGCCTATTTCGCGCCGCCGGCGCTCGGCCCCCGCGCCGAGGGCTGGGGCGAACTGGCCGCCTGGAAGAAATCCGACCCCGGTTTTGCCGAATGGGTCGGCCGCAACGTGGCGCCGCACCGGCACCCGGACTACGCCATGGTGACGATTTCCCTGAAGCCGATCGGCGGCATTCCCGGCGACGCGTCGGCCGACCAGATGGATGCGGTGGCGCGGCTGGCAGAGGAGTTCGGCCATGACGAGATTCGCATCACCCATGAGCAGAACCTGGTGCTGCCGCATGTGGCGCTGGCCGATCTCGAGCCGCTGTACCGCGCACTGCTGACCGATGGTCTGGCGACGGCCAATGCCGGTCTGATCACCGACATCATCGCCTGCCCGGGGCTCGATTACTGCGCGCTGGCCAATGCCCGCTCGATCCCGGTGGCGCAGGAGATTTCCAACCGCTTCGGCGATCCGAAGCGGCAGGCCGAGATCGGCGAGCTGAAGATCAAGATCTCGGGCTGCATCAACGCCTGCGGCCATCACCACGTCGGCCATATCGGAATTTTGGGCGTTGAGAAGAAGGGCGCGGAGCTCTACCAGATCTCGCTCGGCGGCTCGGGTGACGAGAACGCCTCGATCGGCCAGATCACCGGTCGCGGTTTCGAGCCCGGCGAGATCACCGATGCGATCGAGACCATCGTCGACACCTATCTCGCCAACCGCACCGGCGCGGAGGAGAGCTTCATCGAGTGCTACCGCCGCATCGGTGCCGACCCTTTCAAGGCCGCGCTCTACAGCAGCGAAGCCGAAGCCGCCTGAACCGGGCGCGGAGAACAGACATGACTGTCATCTGGACACAGAACGGGATCGTCGAAAACGATCCCTGGACTTCACAGGCAACGGAAGCGGGTGCTCCCAAATTACTGCCGTTGGCTGAAGCGCTGGACCACGCGCAGGACAATGCGCCGTTCGGCGTGGTGCTGCAGCCCGCCGACGATGTACGGGCGCTGGCGCCGATCCTGGAGCGGGTGGCGATCGTCGCGTTGACCTTCCCGGCCTTCAGCGACGGCCGCGGCTTTTCCCAGGCCATGCTGCTGAGAGAGCGGCTCGGCTACAAGGGCGAGTTGCGCGCCATCGGTACGGTGCTGCTCGACCAGGTGCCGCTGATGCTCAGAACCGGTTTTGACAGTTTCGAGGTCCACCACGCCCCGACCATCGAACGGCTGGTCGAAAGGCGGCTGCCGGGTATCGACCTGCATTACCAGCCTTCGGCCGACAGGACCGACACGACGACCGGTTACAGCTGGCGCCGCACCGCCATCCTGAACGGCTGAACGGGGGAAAAGCCATGCATATCCACGTGACCGACCAGGCCGGCGTGCGCCACACGCTCGAAGCACTCGAAGGCTTCCGGGTGATGGAAATCATCCGCGACTGGGGTCTCAACATCAAGGCCGAATGCGGCGGCGCCTGCGCCTGCGCCACCTGCCATGTGCATGTCGCGCCCGACTGGACGGATCAGCTGCATCCGATCGAGGCCGAGGAAGAGGACATGCTCGACCAGGCCTTCGATGTGCGCGACAATTCGCGGCTCTCCTGCCAGCTGCTGATGACCCCCGAACTCGACGGGCTCGAGGTGACGCTGGCGCCCGGCACCGAGGACAGCGACCGCGCCGCGGCCTGACGGAACGGCTGGAGCGCAATCCCGACATTATGGCGTCGCTCGCGCTTCTTGCGCCGTTCGGGGCCTCATGCGAATTTGCGGACCATGATCGACAAACTCGAATTCTTCATCGTGCTGGCGCGGGAGCGGCATTTCGGAAGGGCCGCAGAGGTTTGCGGTGTGACGCAGCCGACGCTGTCAGCCTCCTTGAAGCAGCTTGAAGAGCAGCTGGGTGTCATCCTCGTCCAGCGCGGCTCGCGGTTTCAGGGGCTCACGCCCGAGGGACAGCGCGTGCTCGAATGGGCCCGGCGCATCGTCGGCGATACCCGCACCATGCGCGAGGAGATGAAGGCCGCCCGCAAGGGCCTGTCCGGACATGCCCGCATCGCCGTCATTCCGACGGCCACCTACATGGTCACCGACTTGACGCTGGCCTTCACCCAGAAACACCCGGCAGTCACGCTGTCGGTGACATCGTGCACCAGCTATCAGGTTCTCTCCCAGCTTGAGAATTTCGAGATCGATGTCGGCATCAGCTATCTCGAGAACGAGCCGACCGGCCGCGTCGCCACCGTGCCGCTTTATGCCGAGCGCTATCAGTTGATTACCTCGCAGGAGCAGCAGTATGCCGACCGCGAGGCGGTGACCTGGGCCGAGGTCGCCACCCTGCCGCTGTGCCTGCTCACGCCCGACATGCAGAACCGGCGGATCATCAACCAGCACCTTGCCGAGGCCGGCGCGACGGCCAAGCCGACGCTGGAATCGAACTCGATGATCGTGCTGTTTTCCCACATCAGGACCGGCAAATGGGCCTCCATCATGCCGGTCAATCTGGCCGAAACACTGGGGTTTGGCGGCGATATCCGGTCAATCCCGATCGTCGAGCCCGACGCGCACCACATCGTCGGCATGATCGCCGCGCCGCGTGAACCGCATACGCCGATCGTCTCCGCCCTGCTGCATGAGGCCAGGGTCTTCGCGAAAACCCTGTCTGCTTGATAGAAGTTTTCTATCGCACAACGGATATGGTCTCTTGATTCAAGCACTTGTTCCCGGCCTAGTGCGGCCACTGTCATGCCGTCGGAGGGATTTGGGATGGAATCACGCAGTGCAGACACCGATATAGCCTCGCGAACCGAGGCGATTGTCGGGCGGCTGAAGCCGCTCGAGGGACCATTGCTGCCCATTCTGCGCGACATTCAGCGCGAGTTCGGCTACGTGCCGCAGGCGTCGTTGCCGGTGATTGCCAACGGCCTGAACCTGTCCCGGGCCGAAGTTCATGGCGTCGTCAGCTTCTATCACGACTACCGCGAGGCGCCGGCCGGACGCCATGTCATCAAGCTCTGCCGGGCGGAAGCCTGCCAGTCGATGGGCGGTGACGAGCTGGCCGAACGGCTTCTCGGGCTGTTGGGCCTTGACTGGCATGAGACCGGCGCGGATCGCAAGGTGACGATTGAACCTGTCTATTGCCTCGGATTGTGCGCCTGCGCGCCGGCGGCGATGGTCGATGGCGAAGTGATCGGACGGCTGGATGCCGAGATGGTCGATCAGCTGGCGAAGGCGGTGCAGGCATGAGCGTGAAGATCTACATTCCCGGCGATTCCGGCGCCGTGGCGCTGGGCGCCGACCGGCTGGCGGTGCGGATGGCGGAAGCGCTCAAGGCGCGCGACCTCGACGCCGAGATCGTCCGCAACGGCTCACGCGGCCTCTACTGGCTCGAGCCGATGATCGAGGTCGAGACCGAGAAGGGCCGGGTGGCCTACGGTCCGGTCAAGGCTTCCGATGTCGACAGCCTCATCGAAGCCGGCCTGCTGGATGGCGGCGATCACCCGCTGTCTCTCGGCGCTCCGCAAGAGCTGCCGTTTCTCAAGCGTCAGACACGGCTTACATTTGCGCGCTGCGGCATCACCGATCCGCTGTCGCTTGAGGATTACCGGGATCATGGCGGACTGACCGGATTGACCAATGCCATCGCCATGGCGCCCGAAGCGATCGTTGCCCAGGTGACGGAGTCCGGCCTGCGCGGCCGCGGCGGCGCCGGCTTTCCGACCGGCATCAAGTGGAAGACGGTGCTGGGGGCCGAAGGCGAGCAGAAATACATCGTCTGCAATGCCGACGAGGGGGATTCCGGCACATTCGCCGACCGCATGATCATGGAGGGCGATCCCTTCGTGCTGATCGAGGGCATGGTGATTGCAGGCATCGCAGTCGGTGCTACCAAGGGATATGTCTACCTGCGGTCTGAATATCCGCACGCGATCCGGGTGATGAATCGCGCGGTTGAGATTGCCCGCGAGGCCGGTATTCTCGGCAACTCCGTTCTGGGCTCGGATCATGCCTTCGACATGGACATCCGCGTTGGCGCCGGCGCCTATGTCTGCGGCGAGGAAACAGCCCTGCTCGAAAGTCTTGAAGGCCGCCGCGGCGTGGTCCGCGCCAAGCCGCCGCTGCCCGCGCACAAGGGCTTTCTCGGCCGGCCGACGGTGATCAACAACGTCATTTCGCTGGCCTCGGTGCCGGTGATCATGGACAAGGGCGCTGATTTCTATCGCGATTTCGGCATGGGCCGGTCGCGCGGCACCATTCCGGTGCAGATCGCCGGCAATGTGAAGCATGGCGGACTGTTCGAGGCCGCCTTCGGCATGACGCTGGGTGAACTGGTCGATGACATCGCCGGCGGCACCGCCAGCGGCCGTCCGGTCAAGGCGGTGCAGGTGGGCGGACCGCTGGGCGCCTATTTCCCGCGCGAGCTGTTCGACACGCCGTTTGATTACGAGGCCTTCGCCGCAAAGGACGGCCTGATCGGCCATGCCGGAATCGTCGTCTTCGACGACACCGCCGACATGCTCAAGCAGGCGCGGTTTGCCTTCGAGTTCTGCGCCGTGGAAAGCTGCGGCAAGTGCACGCCCTGCCGCATCGGTTCGACCCGTGGCGTTGAGGTTGCCGACAAGATCCGCGCCGGCATCGAGCCGGAGAGCCAGATCACATTGATGACAGATCTGTGCAACACAATGAAATTCGGCTCGCTCTGCGCGCTCGGCGGCTTCACGCCGTACCCGGTGATGAGCGCGCTGACGCATTTTCCGGAGGATTTCCGTCCGGCACCGATGTCCCAGGCTGCGGAGTGAATGACAATGACGCTGATCCAGGAAATTGACTACGGCACCCCGGCCTCGAAGGCTGAAAAGACCGTCCGGCTCGTCATCGACGGCAACACCATCGAAGTGCCCGAAGGCACCTCGGTGATGCGCGCCTCGATGGAGGCCGGCATCCAGGTGCCCAAGCTCTGCGCCACCGACATGGTCGACGCCTTCGGCTCCTGCCGGCTCTGCCTGGTCGAGATCGAGGGCCGCAACGGCACGCCCGCCTCCTGCACCACACCGGTGGCCGAAGGCATGGTGGTCCACACCCAGACCGGACGCTTGAAGGACATCCGCCGCGGCGTGATGGAGCTTTACATTTCCGACCATCCGCTCGACTGCCTGACCTGTGCCGCCAACGGCGATTGCGAGCTGCAGGACATGGCCGGCGCCGTGGGCCTGCGCGACGTGCGCTACGGCTATGACGGCGAGAACCACGTCAAGGCGCGGCAGAACGGCGAAGCCAATCCGCGCTACATGGCGAAGGACGAGTCCAACCCCTATTTCACCTATGATCCGGCCAAGTGCATCGTCTGCTCGCGCTGCGTGCGCGCCTGCGAGGAAGTGCAGGGCACATTCGCGCTGACCATCGAGGGCAGGGGCTTCGAAAGCCGCGTCTCGCCCGGCATGCACGAGAGCTTCATGAGTTCGGAATGCGTCTCCTGCGGTGCCTGCGTGCAGGCCTGCCCGACGGCGACGCTTCAGGAAAAATCCGTGATCGAGATCGGTCAGCCCGAGCACTCGGTGGTCACGACTTGCGCCTATTGCGGCGTCGGCTGCTCCTTCAAGGCGGAAATGCGCGGCGAGGAAGTCGTCCGCATGGTGCCGTGGAAGGACGGCAAGGCCAATCGCGGCCATTCCTGCGTCAAGGGCCGCTTCGCCTGGGGCTACGCCACCCACCAGGACCGGATTCTCAACCCGATGGTGCGCGAGAAGATCACCGATCCCTGGCGTGAAGTCTCCTGGGAAGAGGCCTTCGCCCATGTCGCCAAGGAATTCCGCCGGCTGCAGTTCCAGTACGGCAAGGGCGCCATCGGCGGCATTACCTCCTCGCGCTGCACCAACGAGGAAACCTTCCTGGTGCAGAAACTGGTGCGCGCCGGCTTCGGCAACAACAATGTCGACACCTGCGCCCGCGTCTGCCATTCACCGACCGGCTACGGCCTCGGCAAGGCATTCGGCACCTCGGCCGGCACCCAGGATTTCGATTCCGTCGAACACACCGACGTCGTCATCCTGATTGGCGCCAACCCCACCGACGGTCACCCGGTGTTTGCCTCGCGGCTGAAGAAGCGGCTCAGGCAGGGCGTCAAGCTGATCGTCATCGATCCGCGCCGCATCGACCTGGTGCGCTCCGCCCATATCGAGGCGAGCCATCATCTGCCCTTGCGGCCCGGCACCAATGTCGCGGTGCTGACAGCACTCGCCCATGTGATCGTCACCGAGGGCCTGTTCGACGAAGCCTTCATCCGCGAGCGCTGCGACTGGTCGGAATTCGAGGACTGGGCTTCTTTCGTCGCCGATCCGGCCCATTCGCCCGAAGCCACCGAAGTCTACACCGGCGTTCCCGCCGAGGAACTGCGCGGCGCGGCCCGGCTCTATGCCCGTGGCGGCAATGGCGCGATCTATTACGGCCTCGGCGTCACCGAGCACAGCCAGGGCTCGACCACGGTGATGGCGATCGCCAACCTTGCCATGGCCACTGGCAATATCGGCCGTCCCGGCGTCGGCGTGAACCCGCTCCGCGGCCAGAACAACGTCCAGGGCGCCTGCGACATGGGCTCGTTCCCGCACGAGCTGCCGGGCTACCGGCACATTTCCGGCTCGGAAGTCCGCGACGTGTTCGAAAAACTCTGGGGCGTCGAACTCAATCCCGAACCGGGCTTGCGGATCCCGAACATGCTCGACGCGGCCGTCGACGGCACCTTCCGCGGCATCTACATTCAGGGCGAGGACATCCTGCAGTCCGATCCCGACACCAAGCACGTCAAGGCGGGGCTTGAGGCGATGGAATGCGTCGTCGTCCACGACCTGTTCCTGAACGAGACCGCCAACTATGCCCATGTCTTCCTGCCGGGCTCGACCTTCCTCGAGAAGGACGGCACCTTCACCAATGCCGAGCGCCGTATCAACCGCGTGCGCAAGGTGATGAGCCCGAAGAACGGGCTGGCCGACTGGGAAGTGACCTTGAAACTTGCTCAGGCCATGGGGCTCGGCTGGCACTACAATCATCCCTCTGAAATCATGGATGAAATTGCCGCCACCACGCCGAGCTTCGCCAACGTCACTTATCAGTTGCTCGAGGAGAAGGGGTCGGTGCAGTGGCCCTGCAACGAGGCCAAGCCGGACGGCACCCCGGTCATGCATCTCGATGGCTTCGTGCGCGGCAAGGGCAAGTTCATCCGCACCGAATATGTCGCGACCGACGAGCGCACCGGCCCGCGCTTCCCGCTGCTTCTGACCACCGGCCGGATCTTGAGCCAGTACAATGTCGGCGCCCAGACCCGGCGCACCGACAATGTCGCCTGGCATGCCGAGGACCGTCTGGAGATCCATCCGCACGACGCCGAACAGCGCGGCATCCGCGAGGGCGATCTGGTCAAGCTGTCGAGCCGCTCGGGCGAGACCGCGCTGCATGCCACCATTACCGAACGCGTGGCGCCCGGCGTGGTCTACACCACGTTCCACCATCCCGGCACCCAGGCCAACGTGATCACCACCGATTTCACCGACTGGGCGACGAGTTGCCCGGAATACAAGGTGACCGCGGTGCAGGTGTCACCGTCCAACGGTCCAACGGCCTGGCAGCAGGATTACGAGGCGCAAGCCACGCAATCCCGGCGGATTGCCAGGGAAGACGCGCTTGAGCCCGCCGAATAAAGGCGGGGTTGAGCGTCCGGGAGGAGCCGACATGGCAAAAGCCATTCCCAGCACGGCGGTTGCGCCCCGCATAGCGGTCAGGGCAGGGGTTGCAACGCCCGGATCGCGGGCCTTGCCCGAGGAGGTGCCTGTCGCGCTGTCCTTCGGCGGTACCACCCAGGCCGTGATGATGGCGACGCCGGATGATCTCGAGGATTTCGGCATCGGCTTTGCGCTGTCGGAAGCCATCATCCGCGCCCCCGAGGACATTGTGTCGATGGAAATCGTCGAGGCGGATCAGGGCTTTGACATCCAGATGCAGCTGGCGGAAGGGTTGCAGGCAGCGTTTTCCGCCCGCCGTCGCAAGATGGCCGGACCGGTCGGCTGCGGCCTCTGCGGCATTGAATCCATCGAGGAAGCGCTCAGGGCCTTGCCGGATCGCAAGGCGGTGGAACTCGCCTTTAGCGGCGACGATATCCGCGAGGCCGTACGGTCGCTGTCGATGCACCAGAAGCTTCGTGCCGAAACCGGCGCGGTGCACGCGGCAGGTTTCTATCACCCGGGCAAGGGCATGGTTTGCGTGCGCGAGGATGTCGGCCGCCACAACGCGCTCGACAAGCTGATCGGCGCCATTGCCCGCTCCGGCGCAAGTGCATCCGACGGCGCGCTCGTCATCACCAGCCGCGTCTCGGTCGACATGGTGCAGAAGGCCGTGATCGCCGGCACCGGCCTGCTGGTCGCGGTCTCCGCGCCGACAGGGCTTGCCGTGCGGACCGCCGAAGCCTCGGGCCTGACGCTTGTCGGCATCGCCCGTGGCGCGGATTTTGACATCTTCACCCGGCCAGACCGGATCAGACAAGGAGTTGAAAGCGATGTCGCCTGACAAACTGCGCTACCAGGCCAACCAGATCGCCACCTTCTTCGCTTCCCAGCCGGAGGCCGAGCAGATCGAAGGCGTTGCCGACCACATCAACAAGTTCTGGGATCCGCGCATGCGCACGCAGCTATTCGAGATCACCGACGAGAGCACCGAGGGCTTCAAGCCGATGGTGGTGGCAGCGCTCGGCAAGATCCGGCGGCCGGAAAAAGCGCCGGCGGCGGGCTGAGCCCTTCGCCGCCTCTCAGCTGAAAACAGTCTTGCTGCAGGGGTTGCCCATCACGGCATCCTTGCACAGGCTGCAGAAGAGCCCATGCTCGATGCCGGATTTCGGATCCGTGTTCTCCGCGACCTCGACGCACTCCGGGAGATCAAGCCGTCGCAAAAGCGCGGCGGTGTCGAGGTCCGCGTCGAAATAGACCCATTCGCGGCAGTTTCTGGACCATGGCTGGCCACGGTAGGTTTCCGCGATCCCGGCAGCCTGGAGAGCCTGCTCCAAAGGGTACAAATGCTCGCAAACCAAAATGCTCGACCTTGAAAAAGTAACGGGCCAGCCGGAAGTTATTCGACTCCGGGGTTTCCCACCTTGATATCATTTCGTATCGAGAGTGTATTCAGGGTCAAGCAATCCAGCCGGTGGTTTCATGGAACTGTTGTTTCAGCTTTTGATAATGGCAGTTGGCTACGCCTTCGGCATGGTTGCGATCGGGATCGTGAAAATTGCGGGTGTGGCGTTCACATTCAACAGTGCGGCACTGATGGTGCTGGTCTTCCCGATCGTTTCCGCCTTGATGGCTGAGGGATTTACAAAACTCTGGCTGTCCACGCCGGGTACCCTGGGTCTCGGCGGGCTGGTTGCCTTTATGCCGATGTTGGTCGCCGGTCTGACAAGCGCAATTGCAGCAATCGTCGCACAAAGATTGATGGTGCCGCTCGATCCCGACAGCGGGCGAAGCTCCGAAAGCCTGACCGGCTGGCTGCTGTTGGCCATCGCCTGCATCGTCGTGACGCTGGCCTTGTGGCGGTTCTGGCCCGAGCCAAGGGCCAGGCTATGGTGATCCGTTCAGCGAAATCCGGCTCAACGGATTGATTTGGAAAGTCATTCCCGTGGCATCGGCGGCTTGAGAAACCAGACCCGCTCGAGCGCCTCGAGGCCTTTGAAGCCTCCGGCCACGTCATCCATGGCCAGGGTCGATATGTCGTAGCTGTCGCCATAGCTTTGCTCAACCTCGTCGCTGTCAATGGAAAAGGGTGGCCCGTCGAGCACCGAAGTGTCGTATTCGAACGTAATCAGCAACTGCGGCGCCTTGCCGGAAATATTCGCAATGTGGGGGGCATATGCCGTGCGCATGTCCATGGGCAGGGCAACAAAGGCCGCCCGGTCGAAGACGGCATCGACGGGGCCGAGCATGGTTCTCGTCAGCGCAAAGACGTCGCCGACGAAGATGTCGATGTCAGGGCCGCTGTAGCGCTTGAGCTCCCCGAGAGCCGAGATTGACGGCTCCACCTCAAGCTCTTCAAACAATTGCACGATCGCCATCTCGCTGAGCTCCGCTCCGGCCACTCGGTAGCCCTGTGACAGCAGCCAGGCGATGTCGCGCGTCTTTCCGCACAACGGAAGGAAGATCCGTGACCGGTCTACCAGTCCAAGCGCATGAAAATGCGCCACCAGCAGCTTGTTCGGCTCCCCCTGGTGAAAGCCGATGCGCCCGCTTTCCCAGCGGTCGTGCCAGAAGCTGTGTTCCATGCCAGTCCTCTCAGAAAAACAGCCGCCATATGAGCGGCAGCAGGATTGCGGTCGCAAGCGCATTGAGCCCCATGGCCAGGCCGGAGAAGGCACCGGCCAGTTCGTTGACCTGCAGCGCCCGGGCGGTGCCGATGCCGTGGCTGGCCGTGCCCATCGCCAGCCCGCGGGCGCGCCAGTCCCTGATCCGCAGCAGATTGAGAACCATCGGTCCGATCACCGCGCCGAGAATGCCGGTGAGGATCACCAGCACCGCGGTCAGCGACGGCAGCCCGCCCAGTTGCTCGGTGATGCCCATGGCGACGGGCGCGGTCACCGATTTCGGCGCCAGCGACAGCAATGTCTCGCGGCTGGCGCCAAGCAGCCACCCAAGGCCCACGGCGGTACCGATCGCCGTCAGCGAGCCCGAGATGAGGCTCACGACCAGCGCTAAGGCAGAGCGCCGCACCCGCTCGAATTGCCTGTAGAGCGGGATCGCCAGCGCCACCGTTGCGGGGCCGAGCAGGAAGTGCACGAACTGCGCGCCCTCGAAATAGGTCGGGTAGGGGGTCTCAGTCAGTGTCAGAATGGCGACCAGCAGGATCACCGCCGTCATCACCGGATTGAGAAACGGCTTGTGCCTGGCGCGCTCGTAAATCCAGCTGCCGGCCTGGAAGGCAGCCAGCGTCAGCGTCAGGAACAAAAGCGGGCTGGCGCTGAGATAGACCCAGACTTCGGTAAGGTCAGTCATCGGCTTTCGTCGCCTCCGCGCTCAGGCTGCCGCGCGCCAGCCGGCTCATCACGAGCGCGGTCACAGCAATGGTGGCCACCGTCGAGCCGATCAGCGCCACGGTGATCGGCAGCAGATCTTGCCCGATGAGACCCAGATGCGCCATCACCCCGACGCCAGCGGGCACGAACAGAAGCGAGAGGTTTTTCAACAGCGTATCACCCACAGCGCCAACCGTATCGGGCACCGAGCCGCGGAGAACCAGCAACGCAAACAACAGCGCCATGCCGGCCACCGGGCCGGGAAGCGGCAGCCCGAAAAACCGGGTGACGAGTTCGCCGATCAACTGGCAGGTCAGGATGAGCGTCAGGGCTGACAACATGGGCGGACACCTGTGGGGCGAGGGGCACGAACGCGGATACTGCCAGATTCCCTGGCCGCGCCCCAACCGTTTTATGTCACCGCGCCAACCCCGGCCGCCAGCACGGCGTAGCGCCCGATCTTGCCGATCGAGACCAGGATAAGGAACCGCCACAGAGGCTCGCGCATGATCCCGGCGACGAGCGTCAGAGGATCGCCGATGATCGGCACCCAGGCGAGCAGCAGCGACCAGTAGCCGAAACGTTGATACTGCACCTGGGCGCGCTCAAGCTGGCGGGCGCTCGCCGGAAACCATCTGCGTCCGCGAAACCGCTCGACGCCGCGGCCGATCAGCCAGTTGATCACCGAGCCAAGGATGTTGCCGAGGCTGGCGACCGCCACCAGCGCAGCCACCGGCTGGCCTCCGGCAAGGATAAGCCCGGTGAGCACGCTTTCCGACTGCGCCGGAACTAGCGTCGCGGCCAGCAGGGCGGCAAGAAACAGGCTGCCATAGGCGGCGAGATCGGTCATGCGCAAGCGGGCCTTTGGCAAGCGGGTCCAATAGTCATCCAGTTCCTGCCTATAGAAACCGCGGCCTCCCGGCCAGTGTCGGTTCGACAGGATCGGGGCTGATTTCGGCGAAACCGAAGAATTGGCAATGATTTCAGTGAATTGCGCAGTCGACGGTGCAATCTGTAATTAATATAGCACGCTATGGATTATTGCATAGCATGCTATATTGTGGTAGGTGGGACCATGGAATTCGACAGGAATCGGTCGGCTGGCATTCTGGCCAGCGAGATTGCCCGGCTCTACGCGGCGGCCCTGCAGGGCGCGCTGCAGCCGCTGGCGCTGTCGCGCGCGCAGTATCTCGCCTTGAGTGAACTGTGGCTCGAGGATGGATTGACCCAGCGCCAGCTGGCCGAACGCGTCGGCGTCGAGCAGGCGACCATGGCCAACACGCTTGTCCGCATGGAGCGCGACGGTCTGATCGAGAAAAAGCCCAATCCCGATGACGGGCGCTCGCAACAGATCTGGCTGACGGAGGTTGCGCGCAGGCTGCAGGCACCGGCGACGGACGCTGCCGCAAGAGCCAACGAGCTTGTTGCAGAAGGGCTTCCCGTCGCAGAACGGGAGCTGTTCTTCAGCATGCTGGCGCGCGTCATTGCGAATTTGCGGGCCGACCGGTCCTCCTGACCTGGCGGGATTTCGCCTGAAACCCGACGGTCGCAGTCGGCTGAAACCGTGCGCGCGGCTTGGACTGCAAGAACAAAGGGTTTCCCGCCCGCGAGAAACCGGATAGGCAGGCCAAACGGCACTTCGCCGAACGTTCTTTCACTCAAGCCATCCGGGATCTGCCGACATGGACAATATGCGCGGCATCATGCTGATGGTGTTGGGGATGGCGGGATTCGCCGCCGAAGACATGTTCATCAAGCTCGCGGCCGGCCAGCTTCCGGTTGGGGAAATCCTGCTGGTGCTCGGCCTTGTCGGCGCCCTGATCTTTGCGATCTATGCCCGCCTGAACGGCACAAGCGTGATCTCGCGCGGGTTCTTTCATCCCGCCGTGGTGGTGAGGAACCTCGCCGAAATGCTGGGAGGCCTGTGCTTTGTCACCGCGCTGAGCCTGATCCCGCTGGCGACCGCCACCACCATCCTGCAGGCAACGCCGCTGCTGGTGACCATGGGGGCGGCGCTGGTGCTCGGCGAGGCGGTCGGCTGGCGCCGCTGGACCGCCATCCTGGTCGGTTTTGGCGGGGTTCTGCTGGTCATTCGTCCGGGCCTTGAAGGCTTCGAGCCCGAAGTGTTCTGGGCCGTCGCCGGTGTGCTTGGCCTCGGCATCCGCGATCTTGCCAGCCGAAAGGTGCCCAAGACCATATCCTCGCTGCAATTGTCCGCCTGGGGCTTTTTCGCGGTCGGCATATCCGGCGCCGTTCTGATGGCGGTCACCGGCCAGTCGGTAATGCCGGGCGCGACCGAGGCCATGTATCTGGGCGGCGCGTTGTCGGTGGGGGTGCTCGCCTACTGGGCGCTGACCGAAGCCACCCGCATCGGCGAGATCTCGGTGGTGACGCCGTTCCGCTATGTGCGGCTGGTGTTCTCGACGATCATCGGCATCCTGGTGTTTTCCGAGTTCCCGGACCTCTACACACTGATCGGCGCCGGCATCATCATCGCCACCGGGCTTTACACCATCATGCGCGAACGCCGCCGCCGCCGCCAGGAAGCCGCTCTCGCACGGGCAGCCGCCTCCATCGAAACCACTGCATGAAGGGCAGGGTACAGGTGGTGCGCCCGTCCCCCGGCGTCACTGTCCGTAGCGGGCTTTCAGATGGGCGATGAAATAGGCTGGGTTGAGTTCCTCGCCGGTGGCCTGGCGCAGGATGTCCGGCGTTGAGGCCGTCGATGCCTTTGACCAGATGTTGTCGCGCCGCCAGGCATTGACCTGCTCGAAATCGCCCGCCGCGATCTGGCTGTCGACATCGGGATTGATCCTAACGATCGCCGCCCATTGCTGCGCCGCCATCAGCGCGCCGAGCGTGTAGGACGGGAAATATCCGAAAGACCCGGACGGCCAGTGCACGTCCTGCATCGGCCCGTTCTTCGGATCGTCGAGGGTGGAGATGCCGAGCGAGGCCTGCATCCCGGCGTCCCAGGCCTCCGGCAGGCCCTTGACCTCAAGCCGGCCGGCAAGCAGGTCCTGTTCGAGCTCATAGCGCAGGATCACATGCAGCGGGTAGGTGACCTCGTCGGCATCGACCCGGATCTTGCCGCGCTTGATCAGATGCACATGCGGAAGCAGGTCATCCATCGTCCAGGATTCCTTCAGATGCGCATCGACGAGCGGCAGGGCGAAGCGCCAGAAGGCGGGATTGCGGCCGATCTGCTTTTCGACGAACAGGCTCTGGCTTTCATGGATCGACATGCCGCGCGCCTTGCCCGACGGCCAGTGCGCCCAGTCCTTGGGCAGGTTTTGCTCGTAAAGCCCGTGCCCGGTCTCGTGCAGGATGCCCATCAGTGCCGAAAGGAACTCGTCGGTGCGGTACCGCGTCGTCATCCGCACGTCGCTGGGCACGCCGCCGCAGAACGGATGGTCGGAGACCGACAGGCTGCCATGGTTCATGTCGAAGCCCACCGCCTTCATCATCTCAATGCCGAGCGCCTTCTGCCGTTCCACCGGATAGTCGCCGGAGAGCGCCTTGAGCGGGCGTTTCGCCAGCCGCTCTTGCTGGGCTGCAAGGGCTGCGGGCAGAAAATCGACCAGAAATGCCTTGAGTTCGGCGAAGACCGGCGTGATCTGCGCGGTGCGGTTGCCGGGATCGAACTGCTCCATCAGCGCGTCATAGGGCGCAAGACCCAGCACCTCGGCGCGCAACGCGGCCTCCTCGCGCATCATCGAGACCACGCCTTCAAGCGCCGGCTGGAACGCCTGCCAGTCTCCGTTGGGCCGGGCGGCGCGCCACAATTGTTCCGATCGCATCCCCGTGCGCATTTTCCGCTCGACAAAGTCCGAGGGCAGGCAGGTCATGTTGATGTAGCTGCGCTCGAGTTCGCCAAGCGCGATTTTCTGTTCCGGTTCAAGCACTTCGGCTTTCGCCGCCTCGATCCAGTCGCGCACCTGTGCGTCGGTCGCCTGGCGATGATACATGCCCGAAAGTGTCGCCATGGCTTCGGCGCGGCTCTCGCCGCCGCCCGGCGCCATGTTGGTCGCTTCGTCGGTGCCGAGAATGGAAAGCGCGTGCTCCAGTGCGCCCAGAGCGCGGCAGTGGGCATCGAGCTTGGCGTAGGACATGAGATCACTCCGGTGTTGGCGAACCCGCATGGGATAGGCCAAGCCCCCGGAACCCGCAAGGGCAAAGCGCAAGGCCGCGAGAAGAGGCCGTTCCTGCCATCTAACTGTTGGATACAAAATGTATAATTCGGTGGAATCGACAGGTTCGAGCAAGGCTGCGCGGCGATTGTCAGAATCATTTGTTAGGAGACAAGCATGAATATCGAAGGCGTCAGCCATTCGAATATTCGAACCGTCAGCCGAACGGGATCCGTCAAGGATTCCGCGCCGACTATTCATGCTTATGCGATTCAATCCTATCAGGACCTCGGTCCGGTCGGCGGCGTCGAGGCCACCGGAACCTATGACCCGTACGGCAAGATCGCGCCGACCGCGGCCACATTCACCGTGGCGGCAGCCAACGGCTACGAGATCTACATGCCGGTGCGCCCGGGCTATTCCTCGACCAATCTGTCGATCGCGGTCACCGACCCGGCGGCAGAACCGTTCTCGGCCGGGAAAACCAAGTCCGAAATCGTCGATGCAGCCCGCAAGGCCGTGGATGCGAGAATCGCTTCGATGGCTGAAAGCGGACAGCCGTTCCGTCCGAAGTCCAACGAGGCTGTCGACTGGTATTCGGCGTTCGGCGATCTTGACCGGCGCGCGCTGAGCGCCATCCGGACAGATGAATCCGGTTTCTTCTCGAGCGTCGGAAAGGAAATCGCCAAGTCGATCATGACCCAGCAGCAGTCGCTGGCCATGGGCATGTATCACGGTCCGACGCGGCTGGCCGGAACCTATGCCGACATGGAGGACATCGATCCATCAGATCTCATGGCCGTGGGGAAGGCGGGTGCACTCTGGCTTGATCGGGTCAGCCATGAGGAAAAGACCACATCATCCGACTGGATGGAACAGCGCGCCGCCGCCCAGTATCTTTACCAGAACG
Source organism: Hoeflea sp. (assembly GCA_020637795.1). Lineage (GTDB taxonomy): Bacteria > Pseudomonadota > Alphaproteobacteria > Rhizobiales > Rhizobiaceae > Hoeflea. The sequence continues at coordinate 246,479 of JACKJT010000002.1, forward strand.
CCGCCCAGCAGGCGGGCGTCAAGCCCGAGGATCTGTCCTCGGGCTTCAACTTCGTTGACATGCTGATCGAGGCCTACCTGGAACTCGAGCAACTCGGCGAAGGCCACGAGTTGAATTATCTGCCGGCTTACCAGAAGGCGTGGCAGGCCTTTGTCGACCAGGTGCCGAACGAACAGACAACGTCGATGACGCTGTTTTTCTGACCCGCGCGCCATCACCTGCACCCATGCATACAAAGATCGCATAAGATGGATTATGGAACTGAAGGGTGCGTAACCCATGATCTGGCCAGACTTGGTTAGATCTGGAAAATCAAGCATCTGCCGGCGTTTACTGAAGCGTCCATGAAACTCCGGATCGATAAATCCGAAACAAGTACGCGTCTTGAAAGTGTACCCCCGCGCAGAATCTGATCTAGTCGTTCCGGGATGGAGGCCACAGGAATTGTGGCGCGGATTTTGCGAGGACAGCATGCTTGAAGGGTTGCGGATCATAGAAATCGAAGGTCTGGGACCGGCGCCGTTCGCGGCGATGCTGCTCGCCGATCTCGGTGCCGAAATCATCGTGGTTCACCGCAAGAACGGCCGTCCGGCGCCCGGCATGCCGGACCGATCGCTGATCGATCGCGGCAAGCGGTCGATCGAACTCGACCTCAAGTCGGCTGATGATGTTGCGGTGCTGAAATCGCTTGTCGGCCGGTCCGAGGCGCTGATCGAGGGGTTCAGGCCCGGTGTGATGGAGCGGCTCGGGCTTGGACCCGGCGATCTCTCGGCGGTCAATCCGGACTTGGTCTATGGCCGGATGACCGGCTGGGGCCAGACCGGGCCGCGAGCGCAGACCGCGGGCCACGATCTCAATTACGTCTCGCTGTCCGGTGCTGCCTGGTATGCCAGCAACCAGGGTGAACCGCCGTTCACGCCGCCGACGCTGGTCGGCGATATCGGCGGCGGCGCGCTCTATCTGGTGGCCGGCGTGCTTGCCGGCGTCATGGCGGCGCGCGCCGGCCGCGGCGGCACGGTGGTCGACGCGGCAATCGTCGACGGGTCCGCTCACATGATGAACCTCCTGATGGCGCTCGCGCAGACCGGCGGACTGTCGATGACGCGCGGCCGGAGCCTGCTGGACGGGCCGCACTGGAGCCGCTGCTACGCCTGCGCCGATGGCGGCTATGTCTCGGTGCAATGCCTCGAACCCAAGTTCTACGCCGAGTTTCTCGCACGTCTCGATCTTGCGGAAGATGCTGATTTCAAAACGCAATTCGATGCCTCTCGCTGGCCGCAACAGACCGCGTTGATGGCCGGCATCTTTGCCAAGCATCCGCGGGCGCACTGGGAGCAGGTGTTTGCGGGGTCGGATGCCTGCGTGGCCCCTGCCCTTAACCCGCTGGAATCAAAGGCTGAACCGCACATGGCGGCGCGCGGAATCTGGCAGGATGTCGATGGCGTGTTGCAGGCTGCGGCAGCACCGCGGTTTTCGACCGAACAGTCAACTGCTCCACATGCCATCCCGGCACGTGGCGAACACACGGCGGCGATCCTCGAGTGGCTGGAGGCCGACGCATAAGCAGCAATGATAAGTGGGCTGTCTCTTCAAGAAACCGGGGTCGTATCCCGATTTTCGGAATTGGCCTGGAAAGGGTGGAGTATGCTTGTCCGAGATCAGGCCGGCGCCCGCACATCGATCAACTGGGTTCCGATGGCCGATGCCAGCGCCTTCGGGTCGACGCTGAACACGCTGTCGGGCCTTCCGGCCGCGGCCCAAACAAGGTCATGATCAAGCAGTGTCCGGTCCATGTAGATCCTGATCGGGTTCAGATGCCCGATCGGCGCCACGCCGCCAATGGCAAAGCCGGTCTCGTCACGCACCCGACGGACATCGCAGCGCGCAAATGAAAGCCCGTAATGGTTTGAAATATAGTCAATATCCGCGTTGTGCATGCCAGATACCAACATCAGGTCGAGTTTCTTCGTGCTGGTATTCTCGAACACCAGCGACTTGACGATCTGGCTGATATCGCATCCGGCCGCGTCGGCGGCTTCCTCGGCCGTGCGGGTCGACTGGGTCATTTTCAGGATCCGGATCTTCAGGCCCGCATCCCTGGCGGCCCGCGCAACGCGCACCATGCTCGAGCCTTCGGCGATCAGGTCCGGCGTCATTTCAATTGCGGTTTCGCTCATGCTCACAACTCGATGTCGATGGTCAATCCGTCATAGCCGGGCTCGACGTGATCCGGTGTCTCATGAAGCACGGTTTCATAGTCGAGCGGCACATGCATATGGGTCAGGATGGCGCGTTTGGGGCCGAGCTTCTCGATCCACCACAGCGCCTGGTCGATGGAAAGATGGCTCGGGTGCGGCTTGTACTGCAGCGAGTCGATGATCAGCACATCGAGGTCCTGAAGTTTCTCCACAGTGGCACGCGGGAAGTCGCTGACATCGCAGCAATAGGCGATATTGCCGATGCGGAAGCCGAGCGAGCGGATCGAGCCGTGCACCTGGTCGAGCGGCTGTATATCTATCGTTCCGCCCTCGCCTGTGATGCTGATCGGCTCGTTGAGCGAGTTGATCAGCACTGGCTGGGTGATCGGCGGATATTCGCTGCCCGCCGGCGTTTCCATGCAATAGGCGAAGCCGGCGCGAATGCGGGCCATGGTTTCGGGATCGGCATGAATCGGGATGCGCTTGCGCTGGGTCAGCGCAAAGCCGCGCAGATCATCGATCCCGTGCACATGGTCGGCATGCGAATGGGTGTAGAGTACCGCGTCGATCTTGTGCACCTTGTTGGCGATCATCTGTTCGCGGAAATCGGGTCCGGTGTCGACCACCACCGTGGTCTCTCCGCCGTCAGCGCCAAACTGGCGGATCAGGAAGGCCGCACGGGTGCGCCGGTTCTTCGGGTTTGCCGGGTCGCAGGCGCCCCAGTCGCCATTGATCCGCGGCACGCCCGGCGAGGAGGCGCAACCCAAAACCGTGAACTGGCGGCGGACCGGCACCGTCACAGCCGCGGCATCTTCGTAAAGCAGCGGAAGGCGTTCTCGGTCGTGATCTTGGCGATCTCCTCATAGGAGACGCCCTTGACCTCGGCCAGGACTTCCGCCGTGTTGACGACGTAGGACGGCTCGTTGCGTTTGCCGCGCCAGCGCTTGGGCGCGAGATACGGCGCATCGGTTTCCACCAGCAGCCGGTCCATCGGCACGGTTGCGGCGATCTCGCGCAGTTCGGTCGATTTCGGGAAGGTCAGGATACCGGAAAACGAGACGTATCCGCCCAGCGCCACGCCGGTGTCGGCCAGCCCCTGGCCGGACGAGAAGCAGTGCAGGATGAAAGGGAAGGCCCCCTTCCCTGTTTCCTCGGTCAGGATCGCCGCCATGTCGTCGTCGGCGCTGCGGCTGTGAATGACAAGCGGCAGCTGCGTCCGCCGCGCCGCCTCGATGTGACGCCTGAGACCGGTCTTCTGGTCCTCGGGTTTCTGCGTGTCGTAGAAATAATCGAGCCCGGCCTCGCCGATCGCCACCACCTTCGGATTGGCCTCGGCGAGCCGTACCAGTTCGTCAGCCGTCACGTCGAGCTCTTCATCGGCGTTGTTCGGGTGAGTGCCGACCGAACAGAACACGCTCGGATAGCGCTCGGTCAATGCCAGCAGCCTGTCGAGTTTCCTGACCCGTGTCGAGATCGTCACCATCTGCATGACGCCCGAGGTGTGGGCGCGGGCGACAAGCTCATCGCGTTCCGCGTCGAAATCGGCGAAATCGAGATGGCAATGGGTGTCAACCAGCATCCGTCTCAGCCCTCCTCGGGCGCGACATAGCGCGGGAACACCGGCGTGGGCTTGTCGATCGGTGTTCCGGCTTCCAGGCGGCCGGCAGCACCCAGCGCCTTGAAATCGCGCCTGTCAGTGGGGATGCCGAGCAGATCCAGCAACTTGCCTGCCGATTCCGGCATGAAGGGCTGCAACAGGATCGAGATCTGGCGCACGGTTTCCGCCGTGACATAGAGCACGGTCTCCATCCGCGTCGGATCGGTCTTCTTCAGCGCCCACGGCTCCTGGCTGGCGAAATAGCGATCGCTGTCGGCGACGACGTCGATGATGGCGGCAAGCGCCTTGTGGATCTGGAAATCCGCCATTTCCGCGCGCGCGCTGTCGATCACATTGTCGATTGTGTCGAGAAGCGCCTTGTCGTCGTCGGTCAACGGACCGCAGGCAGGCATCTTGCCGTCGCAGTTCTTGTTGATCATCGACAGCGACCGGCTGGCGAGGTTGCCGATACCGTTGGCGAGATCGGAATTGATCCGGGTGGCAATCGATTCAGGGCTGTAGCTTCCGTCCTGGCCGAACGGCACTTCGCGCATGAAGAAATAGCGCACCTGGTCGAGACCGTAGGCCTCGATCAGCGCGAACGGATCGACCACATTGCCGATCGACTTCGACATCTTCTCGCCCTTGACCAGCAGGAAGCCGTGGGCAAACACCTTGGCCGGCAGCTCAAGACCCGCCGACATCAGGAAGGCCGGCCAGTAGACGGCGTGGAACCGGACAATGTCCTTGCCGATCATGTGGATGGCGGGCCAGTAGTTCCACTTGTCGGCGCTCTCGTCGGGAAAGCCCGCGGCGGTTATGTAGTTGGTCAGCGCGTCGACCCAGACATACATGACATGCTTGTCATTGCCGGGCACCGGCACGCCCCAGTCGAAGGTCGTGCGCGAGACCGACAGGTCCCTGAGCCCGGATTTGACGAAGCTCGCCACCTCGTTGCGCCGTTCGGCGGGAGCGACGAAGTCCGGATTGCTCTCGTAGAGCTCCAGGAGCTTGTCGCCATAGGCCGACAGCCTGAAATAGTAGCTTTCTTCCTCCACCCATTCGACCGGCGAACCGAGCGGTTCGCGCCGCACGCCGTCTTCGCCGACCGTGGTTTCGGCCTCGTCGAAATAGGCTTCCTGGCGAACCGAATACCAGCCGCCGTAATTGCCGAGATAGATGTCGCCATTGGCTTCCATCCGCTTCCACAGTTCCTGCACCGAGCGCTTGTGGCGCTCCTCGGTGGTGCGGATGAAATCGTCATTGGAGCAGTTGAGCTTGGTCAGCATGTCGCGGAACACGGCAGAGTTCCTGTCCGCGAGTTCGATCGGCTTGATGCCTTCCTTTTCCGCCGTCTGCTGCATCTTCTGGCCGTGCTCGTCGGTGCCCGACAGGAAGAAAACATCCTTGCCGTCAAGCCGCTGGAAACGCGCCATCACATCGGTGGCGATCGCCGTGTAGGCGTGACCGATATGCGGAACCCCGTTGGGATAGAAGATCGGGGTGGTGATATAGAAACGGTCGGTGCTCATGATAGCCTTCGAATTCAGTATCCGGGTCAGGGTCGACAGCCGGGACCCCGCGCGCAGTCGTCATAAGCGATAAAGCCGCGGGATGCCATGCCTTGCGCTCGCTCAAACGCCAGAGCCCAAACCTGTTAGCCGAAAAATATGGAAAATACATGCAGGACGGTCTGCTTGCGATCAAGATTGTAGGCCGCGGCGGTGGCGAAATGCTCCGCCAGCGTGCTCGACATCCGCGCCAGCCGGTCGGCTTCGGCCAGATCGCCCGCTTCTCCCGCCTCCCGCGCCATCTGCTGCACCCGGTCGACGGCAAAACCGGTGAAGAAGTCGTAGGCCACGTCGCGGTCGCGCGCCGCAAGCGTTTCGGCGAGCCTGTAGATCGGTTCCCGGTCCTTGAGGCTTCCGCGTTCGATGATGTCGACAAAAGCCTCGGCGATGTCGACACCGCCATAGTTTCTCAACAGCAGCGCCCGGGCGACGCTGCCTTCGCTCAGCCGGATGATCGCGTCGGCTTCACCGGGGGCAGCCCCCAGGTGCGCCAGCGCCAGGTCGAGATCCGGCGGCGAGAGCGGTTGCAGCTTCAGCGACAGGCAGCGCGAGCGGATCGTCGGCAGCAGCCGCCCCGGCGTGTGCGACAGCACCAGGAACAGCGACCGCTTCGGCGGTTCCTCGAGGATCTTCAGGATGGCATTGGCGGCGTTGCGGTTGAGATCGTCGGCCGGATCGATGATCGCTACCCGCCAGTTGCCGGTGCCCGACGTCTGGCCGAAGAACTTGCCGGCGCGGCGCACCTCGTCGACGGTGATGACGGACTTGGCCTTGCCGGTCTTCTCGTCCACCGGACGCGCCAGATGCAGCACATTGTGCGAGGCGCCGCTCGAAATCTGCCGGCCCACCGGGTCGTCAAGGTCCGGATCGGCGATGCGGTCGGGAGCGGCCAGCGGGTCGGGATGGGTCAGCACGTGATGGGCAAATCGATAGGCGAGTGTCGCCTTGCCGATCCCTTCTGGTCCCTCGATCAGGATGGCATGATGCATCCGCCCCGACCGATAGGCATTGGCAAGGAAGGCCTGTGCCGAATCGTGGCCAAAGAGCACCGTGTTGCGCTCGGGCGGAATTGCGCCCTCCAGCAAGCCCGGCTGTTCTTCGTTCATGCCTTCTGGCCCCTGGCTGGCTCGCCTGTGCTGTCGTCAGCCACGATCGGCTCGACGGCGGCGAGGATCGCCAGCGCCACCGCGTCTTCCGACTGGCTCGCGTCGATCAGCTTGCAGCGCTCCGGTTCGGTTCGGGTGAGGTCGATGAAGGCCTCGCGGCGCTTCTCGTGCGTCGCCACCTCTTCCTTCTCGAACCGGTCGGGCGCGACATTCTTGCCCTCCCGCGCCTTGGCCCGGCGCAGTCCGACGGAAGCCGGAAGGTCGAGCACCAGCGTCAGGTCCGGGACCATGCCGTTGACGGCGATCCGCTCCAGATTCCGGATGAATTGCGGTTCGAGGTTGCCGGTAATGCCCTGGTAGACGCGGCTTGAGTCCATGAACCGGTCACACAGCACGATCGTGCCTTCGGCAACCGCCGGGCGGATCACCTCCTCGATGTGATCGCTGCGCGCGGCGGCGAACAACATGGCTTCCATGCGGACGCCGAATTCTTCCGCGGCCCCCGACAACAGCACGTGCCGCACCGCTTCCGCGCCGAGCGAGCCACCGGGTTCACGCGTGACCAGCACATCGTGACCGCGCCGCCTGAGCACATTGGCCAGACGGTGGATCTGCGTCGACTTGCCGACGCCCTCCCCGCCTTCGAATGTAATGAATCGGCCTGTGCTGTTCGTCACGTTTGGTTTCCCTGTCGCCGCAGGCAGAGATTGCACACGGAACATGTTGATGAGGTGGCCCGGAATCCCGGCTCACCATTGTCTAAAGCAATTCAGATCAGAAATGAACGCTTGGCCTGGCCCTTACAGCCAGAATTGCGCCAGTTCGATCAGCGCATCAAGCGCCTGGACGTGCAATGGCCCCTTCTCCACCGCTTCCATGGCGAAGAGCGGCTTCTCCTGGGACAGCGTGTCGCCGATATAGACCTTGAGAACGCCGACCTGGGCCCCGGCCTCGATCGGCGCACGCAGCGGCCAGCGGTAGGTGATTCGCGCCGTCAGCCGGTCCGGATTGGTGATCGGCAGCAGGATATCGACGGCGCCTTTGGCCTTGACGATGGCGCTGCCGGCGCCGCCGTAGACGCTGACTTCGCCAATGGTTTCGTCCTTTGCGAACAGGGTCTTGCGTTCGAAGGCGCGGATGCCCCATTCGAGCATCTTGCGCGCCTCCTCGGCGCGTTCCTGCTCGCTTGCCATCCCGCTCATCGCCAGGAAAAGCCGCCGTCCGTCGCGCTTGATCGAGGAGACGATGCCGTAACCCGATTCCTCGGTGAAGCCGGTTTTCAGCCCGTCGACGCCGATGTCGAGCCCGAGAAGCGGATTGCGGTTGCGCTGGCGGATCTTGTTCCAGGTGAATTCCGGCTGCGAGTAGTACTTGTAGAACTCGGGATAGGTCGACTGGATGTGGTGGGCGAGCGTCACCAGGTCCTTCATCGTGACCTTCGAATCGGGATGCGGCAGGCCGTTCGAATTACCGAACACCGATTTGGTCAGCCCGATCTCGCGAGCGCGCTCGGTCATCAGCCGGGCGAAATTCTCTTCCGACCCAGCCATGCCCTCGGCAATGATGATGCAGCCGTCATTGGCGGACTGGACAATGACGCCCTGGATCAGGTCCTCGAGCCGGATCGAGGACTTGAGTTCGGCAAACATCGTCGAGGTGCGCGAGATCGCACCTCCGGTGCGCCACGCGTTCTCAGACACCTGAAACGTGTCGTCCAGCGTCAGCCGGCCGCTGTGGATGGCGTTGAACACAACTTCCATGGTCATGAGCTTGGCCAGCGAAGCCGGTGGCACCAGTTCGTCCTCGTTCTTGGCGAACAGCACGGTGCCGGTATCTGCGTCGATCAGATAGGCCTGCTTGGCGCGGGTTTCGAAAAGCTGCGCCAGCGCAGGCGTCGCCATACCGCAAAACAGCAGCGCCAGAACGAAAAACAGTCGGGCGAAGACCGTCCGGGTCATTGGAGCCATCCATCATCGGAGAAAACCGGATACACGCCAAACTTAGCAACCAAGCAGTGTCGGATCAATGGCTTGAGATCAATGGACGATGACGCCAGGCTCGGAATCTGCCATGATTGACTGGAATGTGCCGGCGGATGATGGTCGCAGCGTTCGCGACTCAACGGCCCTGGGGCGTCTTGCCCAGAACGACATCGAACGGTTTTTGCGACAAGGTCACGCGGCCGCCCCAGAAGGCCATCCCGATATTGCGCATGCCGTCGTCAACATTGGCGGCGACGGGGATTCCGAAGGAAGGACGGTCCGGAAGCACGGGCCCGATGTCGGGCAACGCAAAGCCTGCGGGGATATCCAGCGGCGAACCGGCAAAGGCGCTTGCCGGGCTCGACTGGCTGGCAGGAGCCGTTTGAAACGCGGTTGCGGTGGCCGCAGCGCCGACCCCGGCGGGCGGCGCCAGTCCGGCCTGGGCCGAATTGACACCCGGAAGCGCCGAATCCACCGCATTCATCGCCAGCATGACGCCGGTCGCAATCACACCACCGGCCGGTGCATCCGAGCCACCGGGCCGGAAACTTGCCATCAGGAAACGGGTATCGTCGCCCTCGACCGGCGCGCGCCCGACATATTGCACACGAACGGCTGCGACGCCCTCATGCTTCATGTCGAGAAGTGTTGCGGCCTGGTTGGACAGGTCGATAATCCGGCCGTGGGCAAACGGACCCCTGTCGTTGACGCGGACGATCACCGAATTGCCGTTTTTCTTGTTGGTGACCCTGGCATAGCTCGGAAGCGGAAACGTCGGATGGGCGGCGGACAGATGGAACTGGTCGTAGATCTCGCCATTGGCGGTCAGCCGGCCGTGAAAGTTGGGGCCGTACCAGGACGCAAGGCCGGCCTTGTCGTAACCGGGCTCTTCCTTCGGCGTGTACCATTTGCCGCGCACCCGGTAAGGCTTGCCGACAATCTCCCGCCCGCCACCCTTTTTCGGGCGCTTTGCGGTGCTCATGCGCGGGCTTGCGGCGACGCCGTATTCGGAGACCGAGAATTTCGATTTGGTGTTGATGTAGGACGCGGAGGACTTGCCTTTCGACGACGACGTCGAGCTACACCCGGCGAGTCCCGTTGCAAGAACCGCCAACAACGTTACACAGGCCGCATTGCGCAGCCGTGCCCCCGTTCGATCCATCACTCTGTGTCCCACACCGCTACTCGATACTCTGGCGGTCGCCAATATGGCCTGGCAGTATGTCCCCTGCAAAGCCGTCCCCTTCGATCAATGCGGTTGATGTCCTAATCGAAGGTTTAGATCGCCGGGCAAGATGGCGAAATTGCGATTGCCTGCCCGGCGGAGTGCCTCAATCTGGCCGACGTGGTGAATATTCGGTAAATATCAGCCTTCGATGCGTGCCTTGCCGCTTCGGCCATCGTCGCGAACCCAGTTGAGCGAACGCTCCCCGGTCTTCCGGATCTGGAAACAGGTTGGCTTGCCGTCATACCATGTCGGCCATTGCTGGCACAGGTTCTCTCCCCTCACCCACCACTTGCCGCTTTCCTTGGGTGCGAAGAACTTGCCGAGGCCGAGAGCGGTGCCGTCGCCGGTAACCGTTCCGGACTGCTTGTAGTTGAGCGGGAACTCGCCGCCGAATGGCGTCGCAAGATAGACCCGCTTGCCGGCAACGAACTGCTTGAGCTCATTGCCGGCAAGCTGTTCGGCACTGGCCGCGACAGGCATGAGGGACACAGCAATCACCGACAGGACGCCGAATATCTTGGTTTCACCGCGCATTGGGATCTCCATGAGGTTGAATGGTACCGCTGATACGCTTGAAGACCGCGTTTGGTTTCATCGCCTGCGAAAAAAATCTTTGTGACGGGGTTGTCCTGCCTGATACATCATCGGTGGCGAGAACCGGGCAAATTCCCGCGTGTCGTGCAGATAGGTGTTGCGTTCGAGACATATTGTGAACGGTATCGTGCATAAGGCGGCTTGATGTGTCGTGGCGTCTTTTGCGCACCTGGTGGGCCACAGGGCGCTCACGGTCTGCGGCGAGATGCCGAAAATTCGGCGAACAGGAGACGGACTGCCATGAGAACCACGCTTCTCCTCGTCTCGGGCGCCCTGATTTTCGGCGTGACATTTGTGGCGTGGTACTGGCTCAATGCTCTCGGCTGCGCGATGAACACAACCGGCTGCAAGGGTGTGAGCCTGAACTGGGGAGACTGGGAGGCGCTGCAGTTCTTCGTGCCGACCTTTGTTCTGGGGATCGGCTTGATGCTCGCCGGCGGCTGGCGGATCCTGAAACGCTGACCCGATCGTCCCGCGGCAGCGAGGGAACCGGCGGAACAGGCCGGTGAATACCCTGACGATATGCCGGCGCCGCCCGCGGCCACGACGATTCTGGGCACAGCCGGGCCACCGGTTCTGTCGCGCTGACGACATGACAATCGTTGCTGGCGCGGTCCCCGGAACGTGGGCGGGAAAAGCCCGGTGCAAACCCGATTGCCGTTGACGGCTATGCGCGGAAAGCTGTAGAAGCGCCATCGAAAGATATTCGGTAGCTTGCCGTCTGCAAACGCTTCGAACCGCGCGCATGCAGAAACCGGAATGCGATATCATATCAGTATCTTGGAGGGGTGGCCGAGCGGTTTAAGGCACCGGTCTTGAAAACCGGCGTGCGGGAGACCGTACCGTGGGTTCGAATCCCACCCCCTCCGCCACAACCATATGAAAACAATAATCAAAATTCGTTGACAGCTACTCCTGATTTTTGGAGCGCCGCGCAACATTGTCAATATAAGTTGCAACAATGCTGCAACTGCAGAGGTGTTGCAGAATGCCTAAATTGCTGTTGCACCCTAAAATCGGCGCTTGACCGATGCGCCGCCGGCGCTGAACATGAAAAGAACGCCATCTACGGGCTGGAACCCTCAGGCGGCTTTTTTAGGTGTGAGTTCAAGTTGACCAACAGCGAGACTGCAGTAAAGCCCCGTCACTTTAGCTGGTGAACCGCAGGGCGGGAGATACCCCAACTAAGCCCCAGGACGAGCGCGCCCAACGACGTCAACATATTTGGAAGCCCCGCGACCTCGTGGAAAAAGTGTGGCAAGGCCGGGATCGCGATCGCGCCCTTCGTCTGTCATGGCGTTGCAACGAGTATCAATTTGCAAAACGGCTGGACCTACCGCTAGCTGGGTCGGCGAAGAACGTGCGGGCGATGATTTCAGTGGCCGTCGATGCCGTTCACACGGCGCTCCATTATCCCGAGCTTCGCGTCTCATGTTCCCGCCGCAACGGCTGGTGGCATGAAACAAGGCGCTACCGCGATGCCGATTTCACCTTCTACAACGTCGTCCCGGCTATCGATGCGCTTTTGGACGCCGGAATTCTGGTCGACTACGACCTACAGCCCGCAGGCCGACCCACAGGCGTCCAGTCAAGCTACAGACCCGCCCCATGGCTCGCGGAAGTCACATTGCCAGACCTGCGCTATGAGGTCGGCGAGGTCATCCGAATGAAAGACGTCAATGGGCGCTTGATAGATTACCGCGACAATGACAGGACTCGGCGTGATCGCGCCATGCTCGCTAAGATAAATCGCAGCCTTGCAGAAGCCGACATCGGCCTTGATGTTCCGGCAGCCATTCGTGATGGTAACGCAATCCGCCTAGACGGCTATGCGGTGTTCCCTCAAATGACTTCTCTGTACAGGGTCTATAAAGGGGGATGGGATCGCGGCGGACGTTTCTACGGCGGTTGGTGGCAATCGTGCCGAAAGGTGCATCGGAAACACCTTACTATCGACGGCCAACGCACCGTCGAACTGGACTATCAGCAAATTCATCCCCGCCTGCTCTATGGCATTTCCGGGCGACATCTGGAAGGAGATGCCTACACCATTTCCGGATGGGATCGCGATGTCGTCAAGAAAGCTTTCAATACCCTTCTGAACACTCAGGACTTCGAGGAGGCGCGTGGCGCAATTGCCAAGAATCTGGGCACTGACCGCGCCACTGCAGAAGGGCTGATCCTCGATATCACCATCCGACACCTGGAGATCAAATCCTATTTCCATAGCGGCGTCGGAATGTTGCTCCAAAATATTGATTCTGAAATCTGTCGTCAGGTTCTCGTGCAGATGTATCGAAAGGGTATCGTCGCGCTTCCCGTCCATGATTCCTTTATCGTCGCGGAACGGCATGAGGACACACTTTCGCAGGTTATGCGGACAACATTCGAAACAGTGGCGAAAACGGCCAAAAAACTATTCTGAAACATTGGGATAGCATCGTTATAGACTACAAGCGGCCCCGTGAGGGGCCGCGCTTCTTGGAGGCTTCTTTCTCCGCCAACATGATTGAAAGATGTCGCGTGGCAAAAAGGGAAGTTCGCATGTGATCCGAAACCATTAGGTCAGGATACATCCGCGATCCAAGAACCAAAACGCTCTGGAGCTAACACGCCTTAACGTCAGACTGGGAGTAGACTGTCGGTCGTCCACGTTCACAAAGTTGCGTCAATGGAAGATTACGGTCCGCCAGCAACGGATGAACGTCTCAAATGGGGCCAACATCGTTCTCTCCGCTCGACCCCATCTGGCGGGCCTAGAAACCTCAAATTCAGGCATTCAAAATAAGGGTGCTCATTGGCGCTGGCCTAGTCCCGTCTATGAATCCATTGACGGGGTCTTGATTGTCAAGCCATGCGAACCGTCAAGGTCCGCCTAGCGGCCGTGGCTCGGCGGTGCCTGCGCCCGCACCAGTCCCGTACGGCGGACCTGGACTGCTCACCTTCGATTTTAAGATAATTCGAGATTCGAATGGAAAACTTCGAAATCCGACATACTGCCAAATCGAGGAAATCGGACAGTTCGATTTTCGAACTATTTATTTCGAAACTCGAACTGAACGTTTCGAAACTCGAACAATTATGTAGTTGGTGGGAAATTTCGCCAATTTCATCGTCACGTACATGTACGTGATACCGGAAAGACAGTTTTCAGGGTTTTTTGTCGTGTCGTCAAAACGATTCGAATGTCGAAACGATTGCGTCGAAATTCGAAATGATCAGTTCGAAATCCGAAATATCGATCATTCGAGTTTCGAATAGATTAAACCGAGTTTGGAAGCGTGAACAAATTGAATTCGAAATCGGCGGCGGTCGATCCCGGATCGCGAAAAAACGCGACCTCCTACGGCAGCCTTCATTCCCGACTTCCCTCTCTGCGGCGCGATGCTGAATTCTCCGATATGCTCATTTTATTTGGGGCAGAGCTCAGGACGTTGAGCAGGGCCATGCTCATTTTGGGTTGCGGTGGACACCCAACAATTCGCAGGACAAATGACCGTATGGGGATGCCGCAAACAGCTGAAATGGGCGGGAAGCGGACATTCGCTGCAGATTGCACCAACGGCAGCTATGCGGACCAAGCGGACCTTGGTTGCGGCATTCCGAAGGTCCGCTTTCTCGGAATCGCGCAATTGCTCCGAGATGAGCCTTTGTCAGCTACGAATTAAGAAAAGTCTCCAATTCGACCTGCTCATTGAACATCGCAAGGTTGCCAGCACTATCGTACGGCCAGGCTTCTGTTGGCCTGTCACAATACATCTCTATCAGAATATTGTCCGGATCGTGAAAATAGACGGCTTCGCTTACACCATGGTCTCTTACTTGCGGGACTTCCTTGCTTCCAACGTCCTTGAGATGCGTGATTACGCGTTGGACCGCCGCGATCAGTGCGTCTCGATCAGGATACAGAAATGCCACGTGGTGTAGGCCAGTGCAGCTTTCGGGCGGCGGAGCGCCACCTTCACTCGACAAAGTGTTTAGCCCGATATGATGATGATATCCGCCATACCCCAAAAACGCACCGCCAGTTCCGAACCGCTGCATGAGCGTCAGGCCCATCACGTCTGTATAAAACGCTATTGCACTCTCCAGATTTGAAACCTTCAGATTCACGTGCCCGATCCGTGTAGCGTGGTTTCCTTTGTTCATTGCAGCACCCAATAAGCTCGACAGATAAGCATCTATTAAACTACTAACCTTCCAAAAAATAGCCATTCATGCAGTGCGCAGCATCGGTAAGTTTGGGCTCCTTGCAGTCTTTCGCTGCGGATAACACAAACGTCGGCAATGGGCCGCAATTGACCGTTTTCAATTAACGGATTTTCGACGACGATTTGCGCCGGCAGATTCCTGAGCACATCATCTTTAACGAGCAACCTAATGAGGTTAGCCAGCAATGCTTTGTGCCCACATGGGCACTCAGCGCTGGTCAGGGGAGAAACTCCCCGTGAACCCCTCATCCCCTCATCGGGGCAGGTTAGAAGGAGATGCATGCGTGACCATATAATTCGTATCCGCACCAGCACTGAGGAGACGTCGAAAATTCAAGAACTCGCCAAAGGGCGAGGACTTTCAATCTCCGAATTGATGCGCCGCGCTGCACTAAGTGCACGAATGCCTGAGCGCGAATTTGCCGTCACCGACTTTGTGTTGTTGACCCGAACCCTTGCAGAACTCGGGCGGATCGGTGGCAATTTGAATCAATTGGTTCGGCGAGCAAATCGTGGGCAGCTTATTGGGCACGATGTCGAACTCAGACAAACACTGTCGTCCGTCGATGAATTGCGCAACCGTCTCAGGGGGGTGCTGGGATGATCATTCAAACCACACGCATCTCACGCAGTGGCGGCGTTGGCCACCTCGCCCGCCATTTGCTTGACAAGACCCGCGAAAATGACGCCATCGAAATCTTGGCAGGCGACCGCAGTGCGCTTTTTGATGCCCACACGCTCGCGAGTTTCAAGGGCTGCAAATACAGCGTCAGGCATATTGCCGTATCTCCAGAACGTGAAATGACGCCGCCGCAGTTGAGCGAATTCATGCGTTCAATCAATTCCGAATTCTGCGTCGGAGCCGAGCGTCCACGTCTGATCGTTCGTCATGTAAAAAAGGGCCGCTCGCATTTTCATATTGCCGTTGCCGAGGTGGACCCGAAGACGTTGCGAGTGCTCGATTGCAGGAACGATTATGCAAGGTTGGAGGATATCGCCCGCCGTTATGAGGAGAAGCACGGCGAGACTATCCAGCCAACCCGTGCTGACCGTCATCAGCGCAAAAGTGAGGGGTTTTCCGATGTTGCCCGAAAAAGAGCAGAACGAGTAACGCCCGCATTTGATCGCACCAAGCTGAAACAGGCGTTCGGTGTTTCCCCTGAAGCCTTTCATTCTGAATTGGGTCGACAGGGTCTTGAAATATCACCTGGCGAAAAAGGCCCGATCTTAATCAACAGTTCTGGCGCGTTTGTTGCTGCTGCCAACCGCGTAGTGGGCAGACGTCGTGACGAATTCTCAAAATTCATGGAGGTATACGATTATGGCAGAAATTATTTCCGCATCCCCGAGGTCTTTGGCAACCGTCGAACGCAAGATCGAGAAACTGTTGCCTCTGCTGTCACTACTGGAGACGCAGGACACCCCGGACAGGATAGCCCAGTTCCTGGAGCTTCTGAGAAACATACTGGACGCACAGAAACAACAGGCCGAAGCCTTGAAGCTCTTTGCAGATCGACTCGATCGTCTGCAACGCCGTTAATTCGACGTCTTCGACCAGAGCAAAGTTTCCTGCGACACCTTGGAACCTTAGACACTGATGCTCTCCTGCGACGTGCTGAAGAAATGGCGGCATGGGTGCGTCTGATTTTCGAGCCACCAGCACAGCGCTTAACCCGGAAAATTCAAGACCTCAAACGAGATCGAAGGCCAAATGTTTCGGCCGAGGTATTACAGCCACTTTGTGCAAAATACGATTTAAAGAGAAGGATATAGCTATGAGAGAAAACAGAAAAAATATAAAGAAACGGAACTGCTTCGACAGGCTGCGCGCATTCTTCCACAAAGCAAAACGCAAGCGGATCGCTAACCCAGCGTCATCAATCGCAATCCAGCTTTTCGCTCTATTTGCCATGCTCTTCGGACGTGTGCCGGAGGCCGTGCCGGCCCCCGCAAATGTTCCATATCGCCCGCCTCCCCTGTCTCCAACAGCTGCACGTCGGGCAGAACTATCGAAACGCCTCGGCATTCCCGTCAGATATGTTGATATCGTAATGACGCGAGGACATGTTCCCTATCGTGTCCCGGATCAGCGCCCATGAGACAGAACTGGCTTAATTGAGAAGAGAGGATTTTCGGCTCATCGTAGCTCTATCAAAGGAAGCGAAGATGAGACAAAAATCCGGGCCGCAGACATCGATGGCCGAGAAGACGCTCAAAGACATCCGCCGCGCCACGCGCAAGCATCATTCGGCCGAGGACAAAATCCGGATCGTCCTGGAAGGCCTGCGTGGCGAAGACAGTATCGCCGCGATCTGCCGCCGTGAGGGGATCGCCGAAAGCCTGTATTATAGCTGGTCGAAGGAATTCCTCGAAGCTGGCAAGAAGCGCCTTGCAGGCGATACCTCCCGTTCGGCAACGAGTGACGAGGTGAAGGCGCTGCGTAGGGAGAGCCGCGACCTGAAGGAGGCGCTGGCCGACCTCACCCTGGAGAACCGCCTGCTCAAAAAAAGCATGATCGGGCATGGGGGCGACGACGAATGAGATATCCCGCCACCGAAAAGCTTGAGATCATCCGGTTGGTCGAGCAGTCACATCTGTCGGTCCGGCAAACCCTCGAAAAGCTCGGCATTCCCAGGCCAACATTTTACAGATGGTGTGACCGGTTCCAGACCCACGGTGTCAAGGGACTGGAAGACCGGACGTCCGCGCCGCCACGGGTGTGGAACCGCATTCCAGACGATATCAGGGGCAGGATCATCGAAATGGCGCTGGACCACGCCGATCTGTCGCCGCGCGAACTGGCGGTGAAGTTCACCGATACGGAAAGCTATTTCGTATCAGAGGCTTCTGTCTACCGCCTGCTCAAGGCCCATGACCTGATCACGTCACCAGCCTATATCGTCATCAAGGCCAACGACGAGTTCAAGGACAAGACCACGCGGCCGAACGAGATGTGGCAGACCGACTTCACCTATCTGAAGGTCATCGGCTGGGGATGGTTCTACCTGTCGACTATTCTCGACGATTACTCCCGCTACATCATCGCCTGGAAGCTGTGCACCGGTATGAAAGTCGATGATGTCACCGACACGCTCGACCTGGCGCTGGCAGCCTCAGGCTGCGACAAGGTCAAGGTCGAACACCGGCCGCGCCTGCTGTCCGACAACGGTCCGTGTTATGTCGCCTCTGATCTCGGTGAATGGCTGGAGACATACAAGATCGACCAGGTTCACGGCGCTCCCGGCCATCCGCAGACACAAGGGAAAATCGAACGCTGGCATCAGACGTTGAAGAACCGCATCCTCCTCGAAAACTACTTCTTCAAGGAAGACCTCGAAGCCCAGATCGCGGCCTTCATCGAGCACTACAACCATCGCCGATACCACGAGAGCCTCCACAATCTCACCCCGGCCGACGTCTACTTCGGACGCGGCCAGACCATCCTGCTCGAACGCGAAAGGATTAAACGAGACACCATCAAACAGCGCCGCTTGAACCACCAAGCCAAAGCGGCTTAAATGAACCCGCAAACCGAGCCGGAAACTCCACTCTTCCAGAGCCCAAAAAGTCTCAAATCATTCGACGACGGACAGCTCGTTATTAACTTGAATCTTAAATGGCGATATGAAGTCGCGCGCGATAATGCCGCTTATTGCGAAACCAAAATTTGCCCCAGTGGTACCGGCGGCTTCAAGCATGATTCCATCATCCAACTTTCCAACGATTACCCCGGTAACCTCGCCATCTGAGTTGACCAACGGGCCACCCGAATTTCCGGGTTGGACAGGCAATGAGATTGAGAAAAGATTGCTGTTTCCGCCAATGCCTCTCCGACCCGTTACTTTTCCGAACACAACGGTAAAGTCATTGTCCATCAGCGTTGAAAGTGGAAAGCCGCCCGCAATCAAGGATGCACCCAACTGGGATACCTCATCACTGAAGATAGCTGTCGTAACACCTTTGCCATTTGGGTTAACCAAAATAGCAGCCAAATCCAATTCGCGATTAAAACGCAAAATCTTAGAGCCCGATTCAAAAGTTATTCATTGCTCGCAATGCCTTGCCAACCGCCGCATGAGAATGCGGATATGGGCGATGAGGGTCCATGCTGTTGAACTCTGGATGGATTTCTCCCAGTCCTTGGCCAGCCTGCGGGACCTTCCCAGCCATGCGAACGTGCGTTCGACAACCCAGCGGCGCGGGAGCACCTTGAAGCCCTTCTGGTCGTCGCAGCGCCTGACAACCTCGATGGTCCAGTCGCCATTGCCCGTCAGCGCCTGTTTCAGCTTGTCGCCGCTATACCCGCCGTCTGCAAAGATGTGCCGCAAGAACGGATAGAAGCGGCGGATCGATCGTAGCGTCGGCACCGCCCCGTCACGATCCTGAACTGCAGCGCTATGCACCAGCAACCCGACCATGAATCCGTTGGTGTCAGTCACAATATGACGCTTGCGGCCTTTGGTTTTCTGGCCCGCGTCATACCCACAAACCCCTCCACTTTCAGTGGTTTTAACACTCTGACTGTCGATTATCCCGGCACTCGGGCACGGTTCCTTGCCTTCAAGTTCCCGCGCCACCTGCACCAGCGCAAAATTCATCAACGCCAAGGTTCCATCGTTGCGCCAGCGGTAGAAATAGCCCCGCACCGTGGAAACAGGCGGGAAATCCTTCGGCAGCATTCGCCATGGGATGCCGCCGCCAGCGATGTAGAGAATTGCGTTCATCACCTCGCGCATGTCGCTCGTACGAGGCCGGCCGCCTGTTCGCGAAGGCGGAACCAGCGGTGACACCACAGCCCACTCGTCGTCCGTCAAATCGGTTGGATAGCGGTCGGAATTGCGGTTATGCTCGGCGCGGGTGATATCAGTCCAGGACATAGTGGCCTCCATCGAATCTTTGACAATCCGACGGAATCACATCCCACTGATATCACTCAACAACTTTCAAATCGGGCTCTCAGGACCGGAAGCTCGATGCGAGTAAAGCTTTCACACGTTGCCTTGCCTCCATACCGCCAGTGATTTCCCGAGCCTAATCCACCCATATTTCAGCCTCCGAATTTATCGAAATCATGTGCGAAATTTTCCGCACTGAGAAAGCGCTCTCTGGTTTTTGTTTTTTCTTTGTTTGGTTTTTTCTCTGTCTCAGGTCTCTGTCTCTGTCTCTGTCTCTGTATATCGATAGGGTCTGGATACTGTATCGAAACGGTATAAGCTCAGCGTGCTGTTAGATTCGTGTTAACCATCACGGCGCACAATCAGCGAGCGGCTATGCGGTCGAGGCGGGGCAACAGAACGGGTTATGGGGGCACGCACATGACAACCTTTGGATTCCTCTTGAGCGGCTTTTTGGTTCTGTTCGCTGTGCCGCTCACGCTGTTGGTCATAGCTGCTTGGAGCAACAGAAGCCGGCGGCGGGTCCCGCACCGGTCCACCATCATGAAATTCTCATAGACCAATCGGTTGCGAGTGAATCTGGACTGAGACTTTCTCATGTACGGTAACCGCCCCGCCGCATGATTCTGGTTTGCGTCAGATGGCCATTATTGCCGAAGGACTCGGCGGACTGGCCGCCCCTTCCTTTTCGGCGTTCATCAACTTCCAGAAACTCAGCCTCCACTATCTCCCGAAGGCTATCGCTCTCGATACGGTCAATGATGAAGCGGGTTCCCAACGCATGCTTGTCATTCATCGGCGGATTATGTTTGAACCAGCGACGGACAAACACCTCGCTGGTTTCATCGTCGCAACTCACCAAACCCGCGTTTGTTAATTGCTCACGGCACCGAGCATATTTTTTGGCTCCCAGCCGACAATATCGAATGCACTGTCGCGATTGCGCGAGACACTGGAGGATCCCTTGTTCGCTCGTTCGGGCCGGGGCGTGTCACCAACGCCGAAGGCGGTTCAGATGATCGGCCCAATCCGCGAAGCGCTGCAAATGATCGCAGACGGCGTCGCGACCGGTGACGGCTTCGATCCGACGCTTTCGAAACGGCATTTCCGCATTGTGATGATGGACCCGATAGAAGCGCTGGTGATGCCGTCGATCATTCACCAGATTCAAGACTACAAGTCGGTCACGATAGAGGCGCATGGCCTGTTCGGTGTTCAACTGGTCGAGGGCCTGAATGACGGCTCGCTGGACATCGTCCTGGCCAATTTCCTCTCAGATATCGAGGACATTCAATGCATTCCGCTGGCTCAGCCGCACCTGGTCATGGTGGCGCGAAAGGGTCATCCGAAAATCAACGGCGAATTCACAATCGATCATTACAGGGAACTGGGCCATGTCGCCCTGGTGCGCAAGATGCGCGCCATGTCCCGGCTGGAAGAAGCGCTTCAGCAGATGAACCTGGAACGCCACATCGCCTACTCGGTGACCAAGCTCTGGTCATTTCCCAGTATCTTGGCCAATACGGACCTTGTGGCTATCCTGCCCAAGATATTTGCCCGCGAGGTGCAAAATCCTATCCGCTGGAACTGTATCCGATGCCATTCAAGTATCCGGAGGAGCAGATCTACACGACCTGGAAGAACAACAGGACAAACGATCCCGGGCACCAATGGTTGCGCGGCCAGATCATCTCCGCCTTCAAGCGGGCGCAGGTTCCGGCGCAATAGTCCTGCTCGCCTGCCAATAGTGCCAGGCGCCCCAGATCCCGGCGAGCTGCATCGTGACCAGGCCATAGCCGATCGACCGGGTTCCAAATCCGGCGTACAGCGTGTCACTCGCCAGCCCGACCAGCAGCGGGCCCAGCCCCACGCCGATCATGTTGAAGGCAAACATGTAGATCGCTGTCGCCATCGGCCGCATCTGCACCGGGACCCGGCCATGCAGAAAGGCAAATGTCGGCCCCCAGTAGACGGCTGCGAAAATGACGGCCAGGGCCAGGCAGATCAGGGCGAGCCGGGTGTCGTCAAGCATCAGGAATCCCACGACCAAGGGCTTGGCCACCAAGATGGCGCAAATCACGACGCCCAGGCGCCACCTCGGATTCCGGGCGCCCAGCCTGTCGGCGATCACGCCGCTGGCCCATGTGCCCAGGCCGCCGAGGATGCCGATCGTCAGGGCCAGGAATATGCCGGTCTGTGCCTGGCTCAATTCATGCGCCCGCAAGATGAAAACGGCATTCCATGCCAGTGCACCGAAGGTAACGACCCCGGTTATCGACAGTCCGAACATCGCATGGCGCAGGCCCCTGTCATTCCAGATCGTCTTGAGCGTGGCGGCAAACAGCGAACCGGAAATATCGTCATCGCCTGCGGCGACATCGCGTGCAGGCTCCTCGACCGTCAGCCACATCAGCAGTGCCAAAGCCAGACCAGGTATGCCGGCAATGACAAAGGCCCAGCGCCATCCCAGATACTGTCCGGCAATACCGCCGATCAGGAACGCGAGCAGCACACCGGCATTGGCGCCGACGACAAAGGTGGACATGGCCGATGTCCGCTGTTCAGGCGGATAAAGAGCGGAGATCATCGAGTGCGCGGGAACCACGGCGCCTGCTTCGCCGATGCCGACGCCAAGCCGCGCCAGCGCCAGATGCGTGAAGCTTTGTGCACCCGCCATAGCGATGGTCAGCGAACTCCAGACCGCCGCCGAAACAGCGATGATGTTACGCTTGTTGCCCTTGGCAGCGAGCTTGGCGACGGGAAACCCGAACACCACGTAAATGGCAATGAACACCGCGCCAGACAGAAGCCCCAACTGGGTGTCAGACAGGCCGAATTCACCACCGATCTGATCGAGAAGAATGCCGAGAATGTTCCGATCCAGCTGATGAACAGCGAAAATTGCACCCAGAATTACCAGGGTGTAGCGTCGGCTGGTGTGCATTTCTCCCCCCAAGAAAGCGTGTCCCCGGGAACTTGGCGCTCCTCGGTCACAGCCGCACTCTTGCGCGAAACAGGTGCGTGCGCAAGCGCGGCACAGATTTACGGCGGACCGCGAGGTGCCCTCACCGTGGCGTCGAGGCCAAACGCAATTGGTCTTGATAAAGACCGGGCGGGCGAAATCGACCGGACCGCCGGAGCCTGCCAAGAGAGATCGCCATAAATGCCACTTGGCCAACCACCGGACGGCCGCACAGGCCTCTCCCTAACGCATTCCATTTCCCCCATTGACTCGATCAACTCAACGGCCGGCTACGAGCATGGTCCCAAAACCGACAATGCTGCTGCTGGCGCCCGAGGCCGTCCGGCATCAAAGGCAGCACCCGTTGCCGGAAGACCTGTTCGTCTTTCTGGAGGGCTGCGTCCGCGAGGAAGCACGGTTCGATCCGCCGCCGCTGCCGGTCAATGAGGGACCGATCATCTATCTCAGCTTCGGTAGCCTTGGCGCTATCGACACCGACCTGATCGGCCGCATGATCGAGGTGTTTGCCACCTTCCCTGCCCGCTTCTACGTCAATGTCGGCGGCTTCCTTGAGAGCTACCAGAGCGTGCCCAACAATGTCTATCTGGGTAGCTGGTTCCCGCAGCCCTCGACCGTCGCCCAGTCGGACCTGTTCATTCACCACGGCGGTAACAACAGCTTTTGCGAAACGCTCTATTTCGGCGTTCCGTCGCTGGTCATGCCCTATTGCTGGGACGGCCATGACAATGGCCTTCGCGCCGCGCAAACCGGTACCGGCATCCACATGCAGCGCGACTCGTGGACGCCAGAACAGTTGCGCGACGCCATGACCGCTTTGCTCGATGACAAGGCCATGCATGAGCGCTTGAGCCGCATTTCGCGGTTCATGAAGGCCGCCAACGGCGCCGCCAAGGCCGCGGACAGCATCCTGCGAACGCTTTCAAGAGCCTGAAACCCAACGTCACGCCCGGCACCGGTTCCATCCACCGGATTTCCGCCTCCGGCGTTCGTCTCCTCCTTGACATGAATATTGATTCATGTTTCATGTTTTCCACTGATTTTCGCTCAGGGAGGAGACCCGAAATGAAGATGAAAACGATACTGGCAACCGGCGTGGCAGCTGCAATGCTGACTGTACCGGCACTCGCCGACATCAAGATCGCACATGTCTACGGCAAGACCGGCGCGCTCGAGGCCTATGCTGCGCAATCGCATAACGGCCTGATGCTTGGCCTCGAATACGCCACCGGCGGCACCATGGAAGTCAACGGCGAAAAGATTGTCGTCATCGAGAAGGACACGCAGCTGAAACCCGACATCGGCAAGGCCATGCTGGCCGAAGCCTATGGCGACGACGAAGCCGACATTGCGGTAGGACCGGTCAGCTCCGGCGTAGCGCTGGCGATGCTTCCCGTGGCGCAGGAATATGAAAAGATCCTCATCGTCGAACCGGCCGTGGCCGACTCGATCACCGGTGAAAACTGGAACCGCTTCATCTTCCGCACCGGCCGCAACTCGTCGCAGGACGCCATCTCGAACGCGGTCGCACTCGGCGGTGAAGGCGTGACGATCGCAACGCTGGCGCAGGACTACGCCTTCGGTCGTGACGGCGTGGCTGCCTTCCGCGAGGCGCTCAACGCCTCGGGCGCCAAGATCGCCCATGAGGAATATGTGCCGACCGACACCACCGATTTCACCGCAGCGGCCGAACGCATCTTCAACGCCATGAAGGACATCGAAGGCAAGAAGAAGCTGTTCATCATCTGGGCCGGCGGCGGCAATCCGATGGGCAAGATCAACGCCATGGACCCCTCGCGCTTCGGCATCGAGATTGCCACCGGCGGCAACATCCTCGCGGCGCTGAAGGCCTACAAGGAACTGCCCGGCATGGAAGGCGCCACCTACTACTACTATGAAATCCCCAAGAACCCGGTCAACGACTGGCTGGTCAAGGAGCACATGGCGCGCTTCAGCTCGCCCCCGGATTTCTTCACCGCAGGCGGCATGGCAGCCGGCATTGCCGTGGTCGAGGCGATCAAGAAGGCAGGCTCCACCGACACCGAAGCGCTGATCTCCGCCATGGAAGGCATGGAGTGGGAAACGCCGAAGGGCACCATGCGCTTCCGCAAGGAAGACCACCAGGCCCTGCAGTCGATGTATCATTTCCGCACCGAGGTGCAGGACGGCAAGGACTACGGCGTCCCGGTCCTCGTCCGCGAAATCGGCATTGACGACATGGACATTCCTGTCCGCAACTAGGCCGACCCTCCGCGGGCGTCCGATATCGGGCGTCCGCGGCCCTCTTTCTTTCCTTCCATGGGTGCGCCATGACACAGATGCTTCTGGAAACGGATGGCCTGACCGTCCGCTTTGGCGGCCATGTGGCGGTCGACGCGGTCAGCTGCGGCTTCCGGGCCGGTGAACTGACCGCGATCGTCGGACCCAACGGCGCCGGCAAGACCACCTATTTCAACCTGATCTCGGGACAGATCGCGGCCTCCGAAGGCACGGTCAAGCTGATGGGCGAGGACGTGACGCGCGATCCGGTGGCGAGCCGCTGCCGCAAGGGCCTCGGGCGCGCCTTCCAGCTGACCAACCTGTTTCCCAATCTCACCGTTCTCGAAAATGTCCGGCTGGTGATCCAGGCCCGGCGCAGGATGGGCTTCAACCTGTTCAGCATGGCGAGTTCCCACACCGAGCTGACGGTAGCGGCGATGGCCATACTGGAGCGGGTCCGGCTGCATCCGCTCAGCGAGCAGAAGGTCGGCGGGCTCAGCCATGGCAACCAGCGCAAGCTCGAGGTCGCCATCCTCATCGCGCTCGACCCGGTCGTCTACATGTTCGATGAACCGACCGCTGGCATGAGCGTCGACGAGGCGCCTGTCGTGCTTGACCTGATCGCCGAACTCAAGGCCGAGAAGGACCGCACCATCCTGCTGGTCGAACACAAGATGGACGTGATCCGCTCGCTCGCCGACCGTATCATCGTGCTGCACAACGGCGCGCTCGCCGCCGACGGCGACCCGGCCACCGTGATGGCCTCGGACGTAGTGCAGGAAGCCTATATGGGACGGGACTTGGCCGATGTCTGATCCAATCCTCGAACTGTCCGGTGTCCATACCGGCATCGCCCAGTATCACATCCTGCAGGGCGTCGATCTTGTCGTGCCGCGCGGCGGCGTGACCATGCTCCTGGGCCGCAACGGCGTCGGCAAGACCACGACGCTGCGCACCATCATCGGTCACTGGCAGGCGAAATCCGGCAGCCTTCGTTTCGATGGCGCCGACATCACCACCCTGCCCACCCCTGCCCGCGCCCGCGCCGGCATCGGTTTCGTGCCCGAGGACATGGGCATTTTCTCCGACCTGACGGTCGAAGAGAACATGATCCTCGCCGCAGCCTCCGGTCCGCTCGATCAGGCCCGGCTCGAATGGATCTTCGCGGCGTTTCCGCCCTTGCGCACATTCTGGCGCTCGGAAGCCGGCAATCTGTCTGGCGGGCAGAAGCAGATGCTCTCCATCGCCCGCGCCATGGCCGAGGAACGTGCACTCTACCTGATCGACGAGCCGACCAAGGGTTTGGCCCCGGCGATCATCTCGACCATGGCCGGAGCGCTCCGCGACCTCAAGAACAAGGGCGCGTCGATCCTGCTGGTCGAACAGAATTTCGCCGTCGCCAAGGCGCTTGGCGACACCGCCGCAGTGATGGATGACGGGCGGATCGTCTGGGCAGGCCGGATGGCCGAGCTTGCCGGCGACGCAGCATTGCAGGAACGGCTGATGGGCCTGAGCATGGAGGCGCACTGATGACCACCGCCGCACCCGACCACGCACCGAAATATGCGCAAGTGTCGTTGCCCGACAGGATCGGCAAGGCGATGCCGCTGCTGCTCGTGCCGCTTCTTGTGGTTCTCGGCTTCCTGTCGATCGGCTCGCCATCGAGTTGGCTGACGCTGACGGTTTCCGGCCTGGCGATGGGAATGATGATCTTCATCATGGCCTCCGGCCTGACGCTGGTGTTCGGACTGATGGACGTGATCAATTTCGGCCATGGCGCCTTCATCTCGGTGGGCGCCTATGTCGGCATATCCGTGCTGCTGGGGCTCGAGAGCTGGACCGGCGTGCCGTCGCTGCTGCTCAACGTGGCGGCCGTGATCGCCGCGGTGATTGCCGCAATGTGCGTCACCGGCGCGCTGGGCTGGGGTTTCGAACGGGTGATCGTCCGACCGGTCTACGGCGCCCATCTCAAGCAGATCCTCGTCACCGTCGGCGGTCTCATCGTTATCGAGCAGATGATCCACGTCATCTGGGGACCTGACGAGATCTATCTTACTCGGCCGGAGATGCTGAAGGGCGCAGTGACCTTTGCGGGTGCTGCGATCGAGAAGTACCGCCTGCTCGCCGTCGTCTTCGGCTTGGCGCTGTTCGTGGCCATGCGGCTGGTGCTGAAGCGCACCAAGATCGGGCTGATCGTCCGCGCCGGCGTGCAGAACGGCGAAATGGTCGAGGCGCTGGGCTACCGCTTGCGGCTCGTCTTCATCGGCGTCTTCATCGCCGGATCGGCGCTTGCCGGCCTGGGTGGCGTGATGTGGGGTCTCTACCAGGAAGTCATCACCGCCGGCATGGGCGAGGAGATGATGATCCTGGTCTTCATCGTCGTCATCATCGGCGGGCTGGGCTCGGTCGAGGGCGCCTTCATCGGCGCGCTGCTGGTCGGCCTTCTGCAGAATTACGTCGCCTTCCTCGAGCCTAAGCTGGCGCTGATTTCCAACATTGCCCTGATGACGGCCATCCTGATGTGGCGGCCGCAGGGCATGATGCCCGTTGTGAAGGCGAAGTAAGATGCTCACACACATTCTCTCCGGCGACCGCCCGCGCTCACTGGTCCTGACCGGCCTGCTGCTCGCCATCCTGCTTGGCCTGGCGCTGGCGCCGTTCCTGTTCCCCGGCGTGCGGTCTCTCGAAACGGCGGCGCGGATCTGCATCTTCATCGTGCTGGTGGCAAGCTACGATCTGCTGCTCGGCTATTCCGGCATCGTCAGCTTCGCCCATACGATGTTTTTCGGCCTTGGTGCCTACGGCGTGGCGCTGGCCTCAACCCATATGGGACGCGGCTACGATGCCCTGGTCGTCGGCACCGTGCTGGGTGCGGTTGCTTCCGCCCTTCTGGCGCTGCTGATCGGGTTGTTCTCGCTCAGGGTCCGGGCCATCTTCTTCGCCATGATCACGCTTGCGGTTGCCTCCGCCGTGGCGGTGCTCGTCAGCCAGCTCTCTGGCCTGACCGGGGGCGAGGACGGACTGAACTATTCCATCCCGCGCGAACTGACCCCCGCCTTCAAGCTCGGCAGCCTGTTCGGCGTCACCATCAACGGCAAGATTCTCAACTATTACCTGGTGTTCTTCGCCTCGCTGGCGCTGTTCCTGGTGCTTCTGAGGATCGTGAACTCGCCGTTTGGCCGGGTGCTGCAGGCGATCCGTGAAAACGACTTCCGCGCCGAGGCGATCGGCTATCGGGTGGTGTTCTACCGGACGCTTGCGACCTGCCTCTCCGCCGCCGTCGCAGCGCTCGCGGGCAGCCTGT
This sequence comes from Hoeflea sp., assembly GCA_020637795.1. Lineage (GTDB taxonomy): Bacteria > Pseudomonadota > Alphaproteobacteria > Rhizobiales > Rhizobiaceae > Hoeflea. The sequence goes on from JACKJT010000002.1 coordinate 274,404, forward strand.
TTGCGATCTGGTTGCGCTATGTCGGGCCTGACACCACGCTGTCCTTCGAGATCATGCTCGACATTCTCCTGATGGTGGTGATCGGCGGCATGGGAACGATGTATGGCGCGGTGATCGGCGCCACCATCTTCGTGCTCGCGCAGAACTATCTGCAGAACCTGATGGGCGTGGCGTCGGGCGCCACCGAAGGCCTGCCGCTGCTACCGCAACTGCTCGATCCCGACCGCTGGCTGTTGTGGCTCGGCGTCCTCTTCATTCTCAGCGTTTACTTCTTCCCCACCGGCATCGTCGGACGGCTGAGGTCGGAGGATTGAGGCTGGTGGCGGACACACTCCGGCCACGGCCCTTGGTGCTGTTGCACGGCTGGACCATGCGTGGCGCGATCTTCAACGATCTGATTGCCAGATTGCCATCTGAGCTCGATTGCCATGCGCCGGACCTGCCGGGCCACGGTGAACGGGCGGCGGAGCAGCCGTCGCTCGCTGCAGCGGCGCAAACGCTGTCCGCGTTGCTCGAAGAACATGACCTGAACGATGTCGTTCTGGTCGGCTGGTCGATGGGGGCCGCGGTGGCCTGGCAGTATGTCGAAACCTTCGGGGCTGACCGGATCGCCGGCCTGATGAGCGTCGACATGAGCCCGAAGCTCGCCTGCGGACCGGACTGGCCGCACGGGCTGATCGGCCAGAGCGCTGAAGATGTCGAGACCACCACCGGCCGCATGCTCGCCGACTGGCCGGGAATGGCCGAGGCGATCGCAACCACCATGTTCGGTCATCGCGATGGCGCGCCAGGCTACAGCCGGGCCGACGCGCGTGAACAGATCCTGTCGAACGATCCCGCCCGGATGATCACCATGTGGAAGGCGCTGGCGAGCATGGACAAGCGACAGGTGATCAGCGACCTGCCCTGCCCGCTGCTTGCCACCTGCGGCGCGCTGAGCCGGGTCTATCCGGCATCGACGGCCAGCTGGCTGGCCGAGACCGCACCGCGGGGCGAGATGCATTCATTCGCGTCTTCCGGCCATTCGCCGCATCTGGAAGAGCCCGCGGCCTTCGCCGCAAGGCTCACCGAATTCGCAGGCAGTCTCTAGGCCGCAGCCTGCCGGCATCGGCGTGAGAATAGCGGTGCAACCGTCTGAAACTGCGTCACAAATGGGACTAGGCGGTCACATCCTTTGCCTTGACCAGCGACCGGCCCTCGCAGACCAGCAAGCCGTCGGCGTCCGTACAGGTGGCCCAGAGGTCGACCAGGTGTTTTTCAGGCCGCAGCCGGGTGATCTCGACCTTCGCCGTCAGCTCCGTTTCCGGTGAGGCCGGCGCGAGAAAGCTGAGTTCCTGCTTGAGATAATTGGTGCCCGGCCCAGGGAGTTCCACACCCAGAAGATAGGAAAACAGCGCCGCGATCAGCGGCTCGGGAATGCTCTCGGGAACAGCCGTGCCGCTCAAACCAGCGAAGTCCTCCAGATCCGCGCGGCTGTAGCTGCGGCTGACGCTTGCTGACTGACCGACCTGCATCAGGCCACCTCCGTTTCGCCGACAAGAAGGTCCGCCCCATCGGCCGCCCTGACGGCGCGAACGGAGAGCGTTCCCGGACATTCCCCGTTGACCCTCAGCTCGACCGGCTCGCCGGTGTAACAGGGATTGGGAAACATCATTGTCTGTCCGGTTTGGGTGATCCCGGGGTGCGCGGCAATCAGCATCCCCCAGAGCTTGGTGTAGATCAGCATGCCGTGGCTGACAGTGCGTCCGAAGGCGGTCCGAGCCGAAAACTCCGGGTCGACGTGGATTGGATTGTCGTCGCCCGAAATCCGCGCGAACAGGTCGAATTCCTGCTGTGAGGGGGTCCAGGTGGTGGAAAGGTCGATCTTCATGGCAGCATCGATCTCAATTCGGGCTTGCGAACCTTGCCGGCGGCGGTTCGGGGAAAGTCTTCCACCAGCGTGACCTGGACGGGGACCTTGTACGCCGCCAGCCTTTGCCGGCTCCAGCTTCTGAGTTCCTGGGGATCGAGGCTGGCGCCGGGCCTTGCAATGATGAAGGCCGCGCCGACCTCTCCCCATTTCGGGTCCGGCATGCTGATCACCGCGGATTCGAGCACATCGGCATGTTCGTTGAGCACCCGCTCGACTTCCGCCGGGTAGACGTTTTCGCCGCCGGAAATGTACATGTCCTTGATCCGGTCGACGATGAAGATGTAGCCGTCCTCGTCGCGCCGGCCGACATCGCCGGTGCGAAGCCAGCCATCCTCGGTAAAGGCGTCGCGCGTGGCCTTTTCGTTGAGGTAATATCCCGGCGTGATGTTGGGACCCTTGAGCTGGATCTCGCCGGCGCCCGGCTGTCCGGCGACAACGCCGTCAAGCCGCATCTCGGTGAGCATCTGCGCCCGGCCGACAGAACCGATCTTCCGCTCGGCGTTTTCCGGATCCATCAGGAACACCGTCGGTCCGGTTTCGGTCATGCCCATGCCGTTGAGCACCTTGGCGCCGAGCCCCGCGAAGAACCGGATCAGCGGTTCCGGCAAGGGTGCGCCGCCGCAGCCGCAGCGGACCGAACGCCAGTCGATCTCGCCGACATCGGGCAGCAGGCTGAAAGCCTGGTAAATTGCCGGCACCCCGAAGAACTGGCTCACCTCTCCCTGCTTGAGCAGGGTGAAAATCTGGTCCGGTTCGAATTTCGGCAGAACCGTCGAGGAGCCGCCCATCAGGAACAGCGGCAGGGTGTAGAGATTGATGCCCGCGGTGTGAAACAGCGGCAGGAAATTGACCGAACGGTCTTCCCCGGTCATCCGCGCGGCCTGGGAAATGTTGATGGCGTTGGCCCAGGCCATCCGGGCGGTCTGGATCACCGCCTTCGGCCGCCCGGTCGTCCCCGAGGTAAACAGCAGGTACCAGGGCTGGTTCGCATCGACCGACACGGCGGGCTGCGATTCACCCGCATCTATCCATGCCGCAAGATCGGTCTCGATAGCCAGTTTGGGAATGTTGCAGGATTGCGCCACCGCGTCCGCCAGCCCGGCCTGCGCTGCATCGCAGATCAGCGCCATGGCGCCGACCGGCTCGAGCGTCTCGACCAGTTCCGGCGCCGGTTGCCGCCAGTTGAGCGGGCACAGGATCACGCCGGTCTTCTGGCAGGCAAACAGCGTTATGAAGAACTCGACCCGGTTGAGGCAAAGGATCGCCAGACGATCGCCGTGTGTGATGCCTGCCCGGGCAAGACCGGCGGCCACCCCGTTTGCCGCCTTGTCGATTTCGGCAAACCGCCACTGCCGTCCGCTGGCTGCATCGGTGAAAGCAATTGCATCCGGGGATATCTCGGCCCGCTTGCCGGCCATGTCGGGAATGGTGTCAAACATCTGCCGTGCCTCCGATGCGTTCGAGAAACCGTGACATGCCGCGTGCCGTGTCGGGCGCACCAATCCGGTCAAGAAACGCCGCAGTCTCGGCATCAAGCCGTGCCTCGACCTGGCCGCGGCGGGCGCTGTCCCAGATCAGGGCCTTGGTCGCCAGCCGGGTGCCGATCTCGCCTCTTGCCGCAAGTTCGAATGCTCGCTCTTCGGGCGTGTCGGATATGGCCGTGGCCAGTCCTGCATCACACAGTGCCTGTGCTGACAGACGCCGGTCCGACTGCAGCCATTCCGCCGCACGTCCGGCGCCGATTCGTTCGGGCAGCAGCGCTGTCCAGCCGCCGTCCGGGGCGAAGCCGACCTGCGGATAATAGGGCTGCACGAAGGCGTCGGGAGCAAGCACCGCGAGATCCGCAGCAAACAGCAGCCCCGCCGACCCACCGGTGATCGCCCCGCGAGCCGCCACCACTACCACGCGTGGCATGGCGATCAGCCGGGCGACGATCGTCTGCAGCAGCGGGACGACCGCGCGGGCATAGTCCTGCCCGCTGCCGTCAAGCGTAGCGGCATGAAAGCCGCGGACATCACCGCCGCTCGAGAAATTCCGTCCGCCGCAGATGAGGATGACTTTGGCGTCCTGCTCCTCCGCCCGGTCCAGCGCCGAGACGAGATCGCCGAGCAATTCCGGTTCGAGCGAATTGGCGCGACCGCCGGCAAGCGTCAGCCGCGCGCAGACAGCGTCTCCCGGAAAGTCGACAGTGTCGAACGCGACCTTCGCCGTCATGGCGCAATACCGTCCCTTATCATCGAGTAGGCCTCGTTGACGACATGGTCGATGTCGGCGGTTTCGTCCCAGAGCACGTAGCGCTCGCCCAGCGTCTTGGCGATCCCCATCAGGGCCCAGGCCCGGACCTCGGCGTCGCCTGGCCGCAATTCCCCGGCCGCTTCGGCCTCCCGCAACTGTGCGGCGTAGGCCTTGGCGAAAGTGGTGAAATAGGCCTTGTAGGCCTCGACATCGATGAAGCGGGCTTCCTCGACGATGCGGTAGAGCGACGGACGTTCGGCGACGAAGCGCAGGAACGCCTTGAGACCAGCGCGCTCGGCCTCAAGCCGGTTGGGCGCATCGGCCACCGCCTGGGTGACCATGGCGCGCGTCAGTTGCCCCATTTCCAGAACCAGTTCGCGGAAGACGTCTTCCTTGCTGGAGAAGTAGATGTAGAAGGTGCCGAGCGCCGTCTTTGCATGACGGGTGATGTCGGCGATCGAGGCTGCGGAGAAGCCCTGGGTGCCGATCATCGCTTCGGCCGCGCGCAGGATCTGCTCGCGCCGCTCTGCGCCCCTTCGGGTTCTGGGATACGGGTTCGTTGCCATAAAACATGAATACTGATTCATATTTCAAAAAGCAAGATCCAGCGCCATCGTAACAGCAGAACGGTTACCGTCAGGGAAACAAGACCGGCGCGTCGCCTTGCCGCCACTGTGGGTACTTGCTCATGATATGTTCGAACCCGTCCGAGACCAGGAATCGCTCGAGCCAGCCTTGCAGCGCCGGCCAGTCCTGCGCGTCGAACCATTGCTTGTCGATGAAGGCAAACTGCCGGACAAAGGGCAAGATGGCATGGTCGGCAAGGCTTGGCCGATCGAAAATCCACTCGCCGATTTGCGCGTTGAGCTCGCTCAGGAACGCCGCGGCGGCGTCACGCTGGCTTTCCGGATCGGTTCCGGGATACCGGTTGGCATATTTGGTCCGGTCCAGCGCCTGCTTGAAAGGCCCGTCGGAACGCGCGATCCAGTCATGCCCCTCTTCCGGCATTTTCAGCCAGCCTTCGGGATCGTTCAGAGTGAGAGCCCAGACCATCACGTCAAGGCTTTCATCGATCACGCCGCCTTCATGGACGAGACACGGCACCGTCCCGCTCGGCGACGCGGCCAGGAAGGCAGCCGGCTTGTCGCGCAGCAGGACTTCCCGGAGTTCGACCTCGACCCCGGCAGACGCAAGCGCCAGGCGCGCGCGCATGGCATAGGGGCACCGGCGGAAGGAATAGAGAACGGGCTTCATCACGATCCCGCAGTAGCAAACTCTACCCTGAATTCAAAGCCGGGGAACCTGTCGCGGGATCAGCCGAAGGCTTCCGCCCTTCTCCAGGCCGGGACTACTTGCCCCACCGCAGCGCCATCACGTCGAGATCCCTGGCCAGTTCCAGCAGGCGGGCGCGTGTCCGCTCCGACATCGGCTTGAGCGGATGACGCACATGATCGCTGCCAATGACGCCGCCTTCCTTGAACACCACCTTGGCCGCGCGCAATCCGCACTGGCGGTTTTCATGATTGATCAGCGGCAGGCATTTCTGCCATTGCTTGAGCGCCGCATCCTTGTCGCCGGACCTGTAGCTGGTGACGATCGGCCGGATCAGTTCGGGAAACATTGCCGACGTCATCGTGCCGGTGGCGCCGGCGTCGAGGTCGGCCAGCAGTGTCACCGCTTCCTCGCCGTCAAACGGACCGTCGATATAGTCGCCGGCGGCCTCGATCAGCGCCGCCAGCTTGTCGGCGGCAAAGGGGCACTCGATCTTGAAGTAAGACACGTTCTCGAGCTCCTTCGCCAGGCGCGCCAGCAGATCGACCGGCATCGTCACGCCGGACAGCGGCGCGTCCTGCACCATCACCGGTATCGAGATCGCGTTGTTGACCGCCTCGAAATGCTCGAAGATTCCCTGCGGCGCCGGGTAGAGCCCTGACCCGTGATAGGGCGGCATCATCATGATCATCGACGCGCCCATCGCCTCGGCAGCCTGCGCCCGCTGCGTCGCGATTTGCGTGGAGAAATGGCTGGTGGTGACGATGATGGGCACCCGCCCGCCCGCATGCTCGAGGCTCAGCCGCATCAACAATGTGCGCTCCTCGTCCGACAGCAGGAACTGCTCGGAATAATTGGCCAGGATGCAGATTGCGTCGACGCCCTGATCGATCATGCAGTCGATCACCCGGCGCATGCCCTCCTCATCCACACGACCGTCGGGGTGAAACGGCGTTGGAGCCACGGGAAGAATATTGGCGAGCGGTTGCTTCATCGTTTCATCCTTTCGGGAATGGTCTCATCGGCTTGAAGCCGGAATTGCAGGCCTGGTCGCCGCGGCATCCACGGCCCGGCTTAATGGCGTGAACGCCTCATTCGACAAACGGCTCGACGGAGACCCGCTTGCCCAGGAGAAAGGCATCGGCGACATGCGCCATTGGGGCAAGATCCATGTCTATGCCCCTCGCCCGCACCAGCGCCGCCATGTTGGCATAGAGCCTCGGATACTCGCCCTTGAGCGCCGTATCGCCGATGGCCGCGTTTTGCATCTCGCCATTGATCGAAAGCGTCGCACCGCCTTCGGACAGGACCAGGCTGCCCTGATCGGTCTCGATGGCGATGTTCCAGAACTGGTCCCCTTCCTTGCGGAAATCGAATTCGGCACTGACCTGCGCGCCCTGCGGGTGGGCAAATGTCAGGTTGGCCGCGATCGGGGTTTCGCAGTTCTCCGGGATCAGCAACTCCGACGAGGAGATATGGATCGGATCCTGCAGGATCTCGGTGACGATCGACAGCGCGTTGATGCCCGGATCGAAGACGCCCAGGCCGCCCGCCTGCCAGATCCAGGTCTGGCCGGGGTGCCATTTGCGCACGTCTTCCTTCCAGGTCACCACCAGGTTTTTGAGTGTCTTGCCGGCGAGCCAGGCCTTGGCGGGCGCGACCATGGCGGCCTCGCGCGAGTGCCATGTGGCATAGAGCGAGACCCCTGCCCGGCGCGCCAGGGCCTTGAGCGCGTGGCATTCTGACAGCGTAGCTCCCGGCGGCTTTTCCAGCATCACGTGACGGCCGGCGAGAATGGCGGCCCTGGCAAAATCGAACCGTGGAACTGGCGGCATGCAGAGCGAAACGACGGTAATGTCGGGCCGCGCCTCCAGCATGGCGTCGAAATTCTCGAACGCCTCGACCCCGTCGACAGAGCCGCGCCGCGACACCGTTGCGGCCAGTTCCCAGTCCGGCGAGGCCATCAACGCCGGAACGTGCTGGTCGCGGGCAATCTTGCCGATCCCTGCAAGGGCGATCTTGAATGCCATCAGTGGGAGTCCTTTCCAACCGGTGAACCCCGGCAACCGATCAGGAAGTCCAGGTCAGCGCCGGTATCGGCGCCCTGGACATGGGTCTGGTGCAGCCACGCATAGCCCGATACTGGCTTGTCGGCGCTCGGCTTCCAGTTACGGAGCCGGCTTTCCAGCTCTTCGTCGGACACATCGATGCGGATACTGCGCGCCGCGACATCGAGCTCGATCATGTCGCCGTTCTGCACGACCGCCAACGGCCCGCCGTCGGCCGCCTCCGGCGAAGTGTGCAGGATCACCGTGCCGTAGGCGGTGCCAGACATCCGCGCGTCCGAAATGCGAATCATGTCGGTGATGCCCTTCTTCAGAACCTTGGGAGGGAGCCCCATGTTGCCGACCTCGGCCATGCCCGGATAGCCCTTGGGGCCGCAATTCTTCAGCACCATCACGCAGCTCTCGTCGATGTCCAGCGCGTCATCGTTGATCTTCGCCTTGTAGTCGTCGATGTCCTCGAACACGACGGCGCGGCCGCGATGCTTGAGCAGGTGCGGCGACGCCGCCGATGGCTTGATCACCGCGCCCCGGGGCGCGAGGTTGCCCTTCAGCACCGCGATGCCGCCCTGGGCCGTCAGCGCCTTTTCGACCGGCAGGATCACGTCCTCGTTGTGGTTGACCGCATCCTTGACCTCGTCCCAGATCGCGGTGCCGCTCACGGTCATCGCGTCTTTGTGCAGAAGGCCCGCCTCGCCAAGCCGCTTGAGCACCACCGGCAGGCCGCCGGCGTAGAAAAACTCTTCCATCAGGTACTTGCCCGATGGCATCAGGTTGACGATCGTCGCCACGTCGCGCCCGCACCGGTCCCAGTCATCAAGCGTCAGGTCTATGCCCACCCGCCCGGCGATCGCCAGCAGGTGAATGACCGCATTGGTCGAGCCGCCGATCGCGCCGTTGGTGCGGATGGCGTTCTCGAACGCCTGCCTGGTCATCACATCGGATGGCTTCAGATCGTCCTTGACCATGTCGACAATCCGGCGTCCCGACATCTGCGCCATCACCCGCCGGCGGCTGTCGACGGCCGGGATCGCCGCATTACCCGACAAGGCCATGCCAAGCGCTTCGGCCATCGAGGCCATGGTCGACGCCGTTCCCATGGTGTTGCACGATCCGGGCGAACGCGACATCGAGGCTTCGGCTTCGAGAAAGTCCTCCTGCGTCATTTCCCCGGCCTTCACCGCTTCGGAAAATTTCCACAGATGTGTGCCCGACCCCACCCGTTCGCCGCGGAAATAGCCGTTCAGCATCGGACCGCCGGTAACGACGATCGACGGAAGATCGGTTGAGGCCGCACCCATCAACAGGCTTGGCGTGGTCTTGTCGCATCCGACGAGCAGCACCACGCCGTCCATCGGCTGGCCACGGATGGTCTCCTCCACCGCCAGGGCCGCGAGATTGCGAAACATCATCGCCGTCGGACGGAAGGAGCTTTCGGCGGCCGAGAAGACCGGGACTTCGACCGGAAATCCGCCCGCCTCGAGCACGCCGTTCTTCACCCGCTCCGCCAGGTCGCGCAGATGCGCGTTGCAGGGCGTCAGTTCCGACCAGGTGTTGAGAATGCCGATGACCGGCCGGCCGTCGAACATGTCATGAGGGAACCCCTGGTTCTTCATCCAGCCGCGATGATAGATCTGGTCGCGGCCGGTTCCGCCGAACCATTCCTGGGAGCGCAGCCTTCGCGGCCATGGTGCTGGTTTGAATGTCATGTTTGTTACCGAAACCCCTGCCGCCTGCAAACCGGCGGCAAGTGGTTTCTCCCTTCTGGATCAGCTCTGTTTGTTCTTGTTGTAGACATCGAAAATCACCGCGGCGAGCAGCACCAGGCCCTTGATGACCTGCTGGTAGTCGATGCCGATGCCCATGATCGACATGCCGTTGTTCATCACGCCCATGATGAAGGCGCCGACCACCGCACCGACGATCTTGCCAACGCCGCCCGACATCGACGCGCCGCCGATGAAGACTGCGGCAATAACGTCGAGTTCGAACGACACGCCCGCCTTCGGCGTCGCCGTGTTCAATCGCGCGGCGAAGATCAGCCCGGCAAGTGCCGCCAGCATCCCCATGTTGACGAATGTCAGGAAGGTCAGGCGCTCGGTGCGGATACCCGACAGCTTGGCGGCCTTTTCATTGCCGCCCAGCGCATAGATGCGTCGTCCCAGAACCGTCGATTCGGTTACGAAGGCATAGATGATCGTCAGCACGCCCATGGTGATCAGCACGTTCGGCAGGCCGCGGAACGTCGCGAGCTTGTAGGATACGAAGACGATGGCACCGGAGACCAGCAGGTTGCGCAGGATGAAGAAGCTCATAGGCTCCCCAACCATGCCGTAAGCCTGGTTGCGGGCCCGGGAACGAAGCCCCATCCAGACGATCAGCCCGGCAATCACAAGGCCGGTGACGACCGCGAAGCCGTTCATCCGCTCGACACCGAACATGGTTTTGACAAAGGGAAGCACGTCGGGAATGAAACCGGTCGACAGCGCCTGGAATTGCCGTGGAAAAGGCCCCACCGACTGCCCCGCGAGAAGCCACAGCGAAGCGCCGCGGAACACCAGCATTCCGGCAAGCGTCACGATGAAGGACGGAATGCGCCAGTAGGCGATCCAGTAGCCCTGCGCCGCACCGATCAGGATGCCGACCATCAGGCAGCAGGGAATGGTCAGGTAGATCGACCAGTCCCAGTTGACCATCATCACCGCCGCCAGCGCCCCGACGAAGCCGACAACCGAGCCGACCGACAGATCGATATGCCCGGCGACAATCACCAGCAGCATGCCGAGCGCCATGATAATGATGTAGCTGTTTTGCAGGAACAGGTTGGTGATGTTGACCGGCCTGAGAAGCGTCCCGTCGGTCATCACCTGAAAGAACGCCATGATGGCGATGAGCGCCAGCACCATGCCGTAGTCACGCAAATGGTTGGCAAGATATTGCCCGGCGGATCGGCCTTGCCGTGCGTCTTGATGTGCAGCGGGTTCGCTCGCCATTGTCTCAACTCCTCACAATGAAGGACATGATGCGTTCCTGGCTCGCTTCCGCGGCGGTCAGCTCGCCCACCAGGGCGCCTTCATTCATCACGTAGATTCTGTCACACATGCCCAACAGTTCAGGCAGTTCCGACGAGATCATCAGCACGCCCTTGCCATCGGCAACGAGCTTGTTGATGATGCCGTAGATCTCGTATTTCGCCCCGACATCGATGCCGCGGGTCGGCTCGTCGAGGATCAGCACCTTCGGATCGGCGAACAGCCATTTGGAAAGCACCACCTTTTGCTGGTTGCCGCCCGACAGGTTGCCGACCTTCTGGAACACGCCGGGCGTGCGGATGTTGATCGCCTTGCGGAAACCCTCCGCCACGCGCACTTCACGGGCCTCGGAGATCACCCCCATTGAGGCCACTTCCGGCAGGTTGGCAAGCGTGATGTTGCGCTGGATGGTGTCGTCGAGCACCAGGCCCAGATGCTTGCGGTCCTCGGTCACGTAGGCAAGGCCCGCGGCAATCGAGCGGTCGACGGTCGAGACGTCGGCGGGGGCGCCGCCTATGAAAACCTCGCCCGATATCCGGCGTCCGTAGCTGCGGCCGAAAATGCTCATTGCCAGCTCGGTCCGGCCCGACCCCATCAGGCCGGCGATGCCGACCACCTCTCCCGCGCGGACATTCAGGCAGGCATTGCGGATGACCTGGCGCTCGGTGTGTTCGGGGTGCCAGACATTCCAGTCGCGCACTTCCATGAGGATGTCGCCGGGCTTGCTGTCGCGAGCGGGAAACCGCTGCGCCATGTCGCGGCCGACCATGTCGCGAATGATCTGGTCCTCGGTGAGCGCCTCGCCGCGGGCGTCGAGCGTCGAAATCGTCGAGCCGTCCCGGATCACGGTAACCCGGTCGGCGATGCTGCGCACCTCGTTGAGCTTGTGGCTGATGATGATCGAGGTCACGCCTTGCGCCTTGAGCTCGGTCAGCAGGTCCAGCAGGGCCTGGCTGTCCTTCTCGGACAGGGCCGAGGTCGGCTCGTCCAGGATCAGCAGCCGCACGTCCTTGGACAGCGCCTTGGCGATCTCGACCAGTTGCTGCTTGCCCACGCCGATGCGGTCGACAAGCGTGCCGGGCGCTTCCGAAAGCCCGACCTTTTTAAGGAGCGCTTCGGTGCGCTGAAAGGTTTCATGCCAGTCGACCACGCCGTTGCGGGCGCGCTCATTGCCGATGAAAAGGTTCTCGGCAATCGACAGCAGCGGCACCAGCGCCAGTTCCTGGTGAATGATGATGATGCCGACAGCCTCGCTTTCGCGGATGCCGGAAAATGCGGCAAGCTGACCATCATAATGGATTTCGCCTTCGTAGGATCCTGATGGATAGACGCCGGACAAGACCTTCATCAAGGTAGACTTGCCGGCCCCGTTCTCCCCGACAAGGGCATGGATTTCGCCTTCCATGACAGTGAGGTTCACCGCATTGAGAGCTTTCACGCCGGGAAACGTCTTGGTTATGGAGCGCATCTCCAGAAGCGGTTTCATTGCTGCATCTCGGTATCGATGGAATCGGGATCAGGAGCCGGGCCGCGCGGGTGTTCGTGCGCGGCCCGGACTGGTTTTGGCTGCCTTGGGCCCAGCCTACTTGATCTGATCCATCGTGTAATAGCCCGAACCGATAAGGATCTCTTCCCAGTTCGACTTGTCGACCGACACCGGCTCCAAGAGGTAGGATTCGACCACCTTGACGCCATTGTCGTAGGTCGTGGTGTCGTTGATCTCGGGCGTGCCGCCCTGCAGCAGAGCATCGACCATGCCGACGGTGACGCGGGCCAGTTCACGTGTGTCCTTGAACACGGTCGAATACTGCTCGCCGGCCAGGATCGACTTGACCGACGGCACTTCGGCATCCTGTCCCGAGACGATCGGCATCTTCAGGTCGCCCGAACCGTAACCGACGCCCTTGAGCGACGACAGGATACCGATCGAAAGCCCGTCATAGGGCGAAAGAACGCCGTGCACCGGCTTGTCGGTGTAATGAGCGGACAACAGGTTGTCCATGCGGGCCTGCGCCACGGCGCCGTCCCAGCGAAGCGTGCCGACCTTGTCCATGCCCATCTGGCCGGAAACGATGACCACGTTGCCGGAATCGATCAGCGGCTGCAGCACGCTCATTGCGCCGTTGTAGAAGAAGAAGGCATTGTTGTCGTCCGGCGAACCGCCGAACAGTTCGACATTGTAGGGGCCGTCACCGAAGCGTTCCTTCAGTCCCGCGACCAGGGAACTGGCTTGCTGCACGCCGACCTTGAAGTTGTCGAAGGTGGCATAGTAGTCGACATTGCCGCTTTCGCGGATCAGGCGGTCATAGGCAATGACCTTGATGCCGGATGCAGCGGCATTTTCCAGCGCGTTCGACAGCGTGGTGCCGTCGATCGCCGCGATCACCAGGACGTTGACGCCCTTGGTGATCATGTTCTCGATCTGCGCCAGCTGGTTGGGAATATCGTCCTCGGCATATTGCAGGTCGGTGGCGTAGCCCGCTGCGGTGAACTGTTCCACCATCGAGTTTCCGTCCGAAATCCAGCGTGCGGATGACTTTGTTGGCATGGCGATGCCGACGGTGCCCTTGTCCTGGGCAATCACGGGCGTCGAAATCAGACCGACGCCGAGCGCAACTGTCGCCAAAATAGATGTAAGCTTTCTCATAATGTCCTCCCGAGACAGCGTCATGCAGCGGTCAACCTCTCCTCAGAGGCAGAACCCTGCAAGCCAATAGGATCCTGTTGAACCCGGAGCCAGATTAGCGGGTCCGTAACATGCAGTTCAAATGAATAGATTGACAATCTGCATATCAAAATTGATAAGCAGAAAATGGCTCTGGCAACACGCAACCTGCAACTCAAGGACTTTCGCCTGATCCAGGCGGTTCACGAAACCGGGCAGCTCGGTCTGGCGGCCGAGCAGATGGCCCTGTCTCAGCCTGCCGCATCGCGCATGCTGGCAAACATCGAACGCACGGTCGGCGGTCCGGTATTCGTGCGCCATCCCAAGGGGATGACACCCACACCGGTCGGCGAAACGCTGATCCGCAATGGCCACAATCTGCTCAACGGTCTCGACCGCACGCTGCGGGAAATATCCTCGGTCAGCGAAGGACTCGCCGGGACGGCGCGGGTTGGCTCTGTCACCGATGGTGCGGTGGCTTTCGTCGTGCCGGCGATTCAGGAACTGAAGAAGACGGCCCACGGTGCGGACATCCACGTCGATGTGGCGCCAAGCGATGTCCTCGTCGAGGGCTTGTTTCGCGGAGACTATGACTTTGTTCTGTCGCGCATTCCGCCGAAATACGACAAGCGCCAACTCGACGTGCGACCGGGCCGTCATGAAGATATCTGTTTCATGATGCGGGCCGGACATCCGCTTGCCGACAACCGGACCGCGTCGCTGCAGGATCTGGCGGCCTATGAATGGGTCGTCCAGGCGCCGCAGACACCACTGCGCCAGGCGCTGGAAGCGGTGTTCGTTTCCGCCGGCGTCGACCTGCCGGACGACATCGTCAACACCACCTCAATGCTGGTGATGATATCCTACCTCGCCTCTTCCAATGCGCTGGCTCCGACGCCAGGGCCGGTGGCGGATCTGTTCGTCGCCAACAAGCTCGCAGGAGGACTGACCACTGTCGGTCCAGAAGAACAGATTCTCGTCAGTCCCTACTATCTCATTTCACGCAGGAACGTGATCATCAGCGCGGTTGCGACCCGTTTGCGCGAACTGGTCTTCAAAGCGATGAATGACACGAAGGGCTGACTGGTTTCGCTGCGCCACCGGCGGCGGTCAGTTGCCGTCGATGAAGACGCTGACGCTCGCAGCCCTGCCTTCCGCGTCCATCACGGTGAGCGTCGATGTACCCGGGCTGTCGGGCGTCCAGTTCAGCACTCGCCGGCGCGAGGGTTTGGGCAGCGCCTCGCCATTGGCGATCAGGCGGTAGGGACCCGAGCCGCCCTGCAGCTTGATCACCAGCGGCATCAACGGGCCTGATCCGCCCGAACCGAGCGCGACGCGCGCACCCTGCGGCGGATAGACGATTTGCGGTGGCAACGACCCGTCCGCCACGACGCCGATGTCCGCATCCCGGCCCCGGTATTTTTTCAGGGCGTAAGGCAGGGCGTTGCGCGATCTCTCCACCAGGCCCGCCGGAGCGGCGGGAAAATCAGTCCGCTCGAGCCCTGTCCGCACGAATGCCTCGAACAGCAAGGGGGCTGCCGTTTCGATCCCCGACAGGCCCGGAACCGGCGCGGCATCGGGCCGCCCCACCCAGATGCCGAGCACATGACGCCCGTCAAATCCGATCGCCCAGGCATCGCGGTAGCCATAGGAGGTGCCGGTCTTGTAGGCGATGGCGATCCGCGGGGCGCCTTGCGGCGCGCTGACGCCGGTGAGGATGTCGGCGACGCGCCAGTTGGCGTCAGTCGCCATCACCGGCTGCTCCAGTGGTCTGGGCGCAGCCGGTTCGGATCCGTCGCTCAGCGGATGCACCACACCGTTGTTGACAAAGGCGGTATAGAGTTGAACCAGGCTGCGAAGACTGATCCCTGCCCCGCCTAGACCGATGGCCAGCCCCGGCGCGCCGCCCGGCGGCAGATCGAGCGTGATGCCGCCGCGCCGCAGACGGGCCAGCAGCCGTTGCGGCCCCACCGCCTCAAGCAGCCGCACCGCCGGAACGTTCAGCGAAAACTGCAGCGCCTCGCGAATGCTGACCTCGCCCATGTAGCCCCGGTCGAAATTCCGTGGCCTGTAGCCCGAGAAATCGGCGGGCGTATCGTCGATCAATGTTTCGGGTGCGATCAGCGCATCCTCGAAGGCAAGCCCGTAGATAAACGGCTTGAGCGTCGAGCCGGGCGAGCGAACCGCCTGGGTCATGTCGATGGCGCCGGCCCGGGCCGCGTCGAGATGACCGGTCGATCCGACACTGGCGAGCACCTCGCCGGTCTTGCCATCGGCCAGCACCATGGCGAGTGACTGGCGCGGGCCAAGCCGCCCGGCGGTCTCGGCAGCGAGGTCTTCAAGCCGGGCCTGGATGTCGCCGTCGAGTGTCAGCCTGATCGAACTCGTGTCCGACTGTGTGCGGATCGCCAGGTCAGCCGTGTGAGCGGCGAGATCCGGCATTGCCAGGCGGCGGCCGGGGACTTGGCTGGCCGAAGCACGGGCGATCTCGCTCTCAGGGATCAGGCCTGCCGCACTCATTCGCGCGAGCACCCGGTTGCGCGCCAGCAGCGCCTGTGCGTGCTGCCTGTCCGGACGCCTCGTTTCCGGCGCCTGCGGCAGCGCCACCAGCAGCGCCGACTGCGCCAGGGTGAGCTTCCGCGGCTCCCGCCCGAACCAGGCTAGGCTCGCTGCCCGCACTCCTTCGAGATTGCCGCCATAGGGCGCAAGCGTCAGGTAGAGCGACAGGATCTCGTCCTTGCCCAACCTCCGTTCGATCTGCACGGCGCGCGCCATCTGCCTCAGCTTGGCTGATAGCGAGCGTTCGGTTCGAGGTGCGATCAGCCGTGCCACCTGCATGGTGATGGTCGAGCCGCCGGAGACGATCCGTCCGCCATTGAGAACGAACTGGACCGCTGCCCGCACCAGGGCCACCGGATCAACACCCCGATGGCTCCGGAACCGCCGGTCCTCATAGGCAATCAGCATGTTGACATAGTCGGGATCGACCGCCTCGAGCGTCACCGGCAGACGCCACACCCCGCTCTGGGTGGTGTAGGCGCGCAGCAGCTTTCCGTCGCGGTCGAGAACCTCGCGCGACATCTCGGCGCCGTTCTCGAGCGGCGGCGGATAGGCGCGGTCGAGCCGATCGAGGCCGAACAGAACCGCCCCGCAGACCAGCGCGGCAGCGCTAAGAATGCCGGCTGTCCTCCGCCACGAC
Source organism: Hoeflea sp. (assembly GCA_020637795.1). Taxonomy (GTDB): domain Bacteria; phylum Pseudomonadota; class Alphaproteobacteria; order Rhizobiales; family Rhizobiaceae; genus Hoeflea. The sequence continues at coordinate 290,782 of JACKJT010000002.1, forward strand.
CGGGTGCGGCTGAGGCCTGTCATGGCGCGCCAAGCACCTCCATGAACCCGGTCGCCGTCCGCGCTGCAAGTTCAGGCCGGTACATATCCTCCACCACCGCCGCCGGATGGGTGTAGATGCCCGGTGTCACCGCGCGGACCACGTAGGCCGCGACGAAATCGCGGTTCGACGTGGCTCCGCGGTCGAACGCCGCCATGAAGCGGTCTGAGCGGAATTCGGCATGGCTTGCGGACACCTCGCCCAGCCAGGGGAAATTGCCGAGTTCGGCGCTGCCGACAAGCCGTGGATTGTCGATAACGAAGCCTGCAGGCAGCAGGTCCGTGACGACGACCCGCGAAGGCCAGGCATTGGCTTCCCGCATCTGCAGCACCACCAGATAGCGCTCGTTCTGCCGCACCGAGGAAATCGAGGCCGGCTGTCCGTCCAGCGTGTAGTAGCTGCGGTTGATCAGGAACCCGGTGCCCCCGGCGCTGAGCGGCTGGACCGGAGCCGCAATCGTGGTGACAACTGCATCCACCGGATCGGCGCCCTGATTGACGATGGTCAGCGGAGTGTCGCGGATCGCCTCGCCGCTCATCCGCGTTTCGTAAGCGCCGGCATAGGCCTGTCCGTTGACATTGACCGAGATCGATCGGTTGCCTGCGGCGATCGCCCGCGCGGCCAGCACCATCCAGGCGTCTTCTTGGGTGCTGGTCGACTGCCGGGCCGACTTGGCGTCGCCGACAAAGCGGATCAGCTCCGGCACAATCCCCGGCGTTGGTGTCGATTCCGCCGCCAGCGCCAGCATCGCCGCACCGTCGCGAAGAGCTGAGCCGTAGTCGTTGCGTCCTCCGATCAGCGTTGCGGTCGAGCGCGCATGGTCAAAGGCGGAGCGGAAACTTTCGCCCGCGCGTTGCGCGTCGCCATAAAGCGAGAGCGCCGCCCCGATCTGCGCCCGCGCCAGCGGCTGGTCGAAAGCGTCGATCTGGCTGTCGGAATAATACCTGAGATCGGTCGCCGCGGCCTTGCGGTTGCGTGCAAGCACGTAAAGCGCATAGGCGATTGCACTGCCGTCAGAGCTCACGTCGGTGGTGTAGGCGAGCGTGTTCTGCAGATTGTCGAGCGCTAGGCGGCTCGCCACCGGCGGAACCGAAAAGCCCTTTTCCATCGCCCGGGTGAGGAAATCGGTGACATAGGCGTCAAGCCAGAGATCGCCGGATCCCGGTCCCCAGAGACCGAAGCTGCCCGATGCCGACTGATAGGCGACAAGCCGGGTGATCGCGTCGTTGATCCTTTTGCGGATGGTCTCCGCATCGTCGCCACTGGCGGTATCTCCGAGTTCGCTCAGATACAGAAGCGGCAACGCCCGGCTGGTGGTCTGCTCGGCGCAACCATAGGGGTAGCGGTCGAGCGCCATCAAGAGCGAGGCCACGTCAAAGGCCGCATTGCGGGTCACGCCGACCGTGACAGAGGCGCCGTCAAGCAGGCTGTCGGCGAGCAATTCACCGTCGATCCGCAAGGTGCCGCCGCCGCCGGCAAGACTGATCACGCGTTTTGTCGTCACCGGCATCGCACCGGGCCGCACGATGATTGTTTCCTCGCGGTCAAGCGACAGTCCGTCCGGTCCGGTTAGCGCAATTGTCAGCGTGTCAGCGCCGCTTGCAAGTCCCTCGAGCGGCATCACCAGGCTGCTGCGCGTGCCGGATGGCAGGGAAATTGTCTGGCGAAGACCGTTGCCAGCCTCCACCCTGCCCGAAGCGGTGAACAGTTCGACGCTGTAATCGCCCGCCGGTCCGTCGGTGTTGGCGAGTTCGACCAGAACCTGCGACCGGTCGCCGGGCGCGAGGAACTGCGGCAGGCTTGCGGTGATGACGACCGGATCGCGCACGATCACGTCGCGCGTCGCATGCCCCAGCGCGCCGGCGCTCCAGGCCACGGCGTTGACCCGCACCGTGCCATTGAATTGCGGCATGTCGAAGGTGACGCTTGCGGTCCCGTCGGTGCCAACCTTGATCGGTCCCTCGAAGAAAGCCACCAGTTTCTCGCGCGGCGGGCTGCCTTCGGACCGCATCATCGCACCGTCGCCGCCGGACCGGATTTGTCCGGTAACGCCGGAGGAACCGTCAATCAGGCGGCCATAGAGGTCGCGGATTTCCAGCCCCAGCGCCCGCTGTCCGAAATACCAGGCTTCGGGATCGGCAACCTGGTGACGGGTCAGGTTGAGGATGCCCACATCGACCGCGGAAACCGTCACAAAGGCCGCTTCGCCCGGCCTCAGGCCGGCAAGCGTGACCGGAACCGAAAAGTCGCCCCGCGGCGTCGTCTGCTCGGGCAGATCCAGCGTCACCGTCAGTTGCCGGTCGCCCGGTTCGACGGAGAGCCATTTCACCCCGATGGCCCGCATCGGCATGCGCGATTGCGCATCCGAAGGCCGGTAGAGCGTCGCGGTCACATAGGCGCCGGCACCCCATTCCTCGGTGACCGGCAGATCGATGGTGGCGCCGTCCGCTCCCACCGAGGCCGTCATCGTTTCGATCAGCCGTTCCGAGCCGACCGTGATCAGCGCCTCGCCGGCAAAACGCGGGGAAATACGCAAATGCGCGGTCTCGCCCACCGCGTACCGGTCCTTGTCGAGCGCGATTTCCAGACCGTCGGGCGTTTCGATCGATTTTGTCTCGACATACCAGCCGGCGTCAAACAACACGCTGGTTTCCGTCCCGTCCTCGCCGGTTACATCCAGGCGGTAACGGCTCCAATCGACATTCGCGGAGATCGATGCAGCCGAATCGGTGCCGATATCGATCTGGCCATCAGCAATTTCAGTGGTGAAATCAACAACTTCATAGTTCCAGGAACTGCCTTGGCGGTACCACTGGTAGTTCCGCTCGACCTTGACCAGCGACCACGAGGCGCCCGGCATGGCGATACGCGCGCCGTCCGCGTCAACCGCGATCAGCTGGAATCCGGCCTCGCTGCTTTCGGCGACCTGATGGTCCTCGAACAATGGCTTGATACCGATACGCGGGCCCTCCGCGGCGACCTTGAGCTCAACCGAGCGCTCCACGGCGCGGCCGCCGCCTTCAGAGGCGCGGATGGTCACATTGGCGGTCAGGAACTGGGTCGTGTCAGGCAAGGTCCCGACATCGATCTCAACCACGGACTCCCCGGCTTCATCGAGCGGCGACAGGTTGTCGAGCAGGATCCGGGAATTCTCGAATTCCTCGTCGGCCAGTCCGAACTCGAAACCGGGAAATCCTTCGAGCGCCCGGGTGCGGCTCAGCACGATTTCGCCTTCGGTGGCCAGCCCGCCCGCCGGCGCGCCGTATAGATAGCGGCCCGTCACCGCAATGTCTGCCGGCGCATCGGGGCTGACGATCGCATCGCCGGCATCGAGTTCGATCTCGATCCGGTCGGGCTGGAAGTCCTCGACCAGGAATGAAACCTCGGCCACCGCCGGGCGCTTCGGATCAGTGTGCAACGCGGCGCGCCAGGCGCCCTGCATGGCGTTTTCCGGCAGCGTCAGCGCCAGCGCATGGCCGCCGAGCGTCGCGCCGTCCGACACCACGCGCCGGTCCTCGACGCCATCCGGGCGCTGCAGGATCATGGTCAATGGCAGGTCGGCAAGGGCTTCGGCCTTGCCGTTGCGGGCAAGCGCCGAGAGGTGAACCGTTTCCCCGGCGCGATAGATACCGCGCTCGGTCCAGGCCATGACGTCGACGCCACCCGGCGACGTGCGTCCGGCGACCCCGCGATCGGAGAGGTCGAAGCCGCCACGGGTCATGTCGAGAAAGACGAAATCGCCGTCCGCACCCCTGGCCAGCAAGGCTGCCGGCGCAAGCCCCGCCTGTCCGCGAACCAGCCCTGCCTGGAAGCTGGCACGACCATCGGCGTCGGTGACGGCCTCACCCAGAACCTCGTTGTTGCGGGCCAGCAGGGTCAACTCGACCGAGCCGAGCGGCTTGGCCGTATCGAGAGAGCGCAGGAACACCGAGAGCCCGTCGTCGCCGGCATAGGTGCTCATCCCGATATCGGAGATGACAAACCATTGCGTGGCTTGCGGTTCCCAGTTTTCACTCTTGTCGCCGAGAGGCTTGGCGGTCAGCACATAGACGCCGGGCTGGCGCTCGGGAAGCAGCGTGTCGACGGGAACGCTGGTGATCACTTCCCGGTTTTGTTCATTGTCGATGTCGATGGCGCCCTCCCAGACGGCGGCGCCGAGATCCTGCAGGATCGAAACGATCGAATAGCTGTCGAGTTGCCTGAGGAATTCCGATCGGCTGATGATCTGCGAAAGCGCCCGGTCACCGACCCGGAACAGTTTGAGGTCGGCCGACGGCGAATTGATGGTGACCAGCGGAATTCCAAGCCGCGACTTGGCCGGGAGCACAAAACCGGACCCGGTAAACCGCGCCGCCGGTGCGCGGTCCCGCACATAGAGCGACAGCTCCACCGGTGCTTCCAGGACTTCACCGACCGAAGAGGGCAATCCCTGGCGCAACACCAGTTGATAGCGCTGGCCGTGCTCAAGCCCGTTGATGCAGATCTGCCGGCTGTCGGTGTCGATTGCGACATCGTTGCCGCCATTGACGCTGACGAAACCGGAATAGTCCTGGCTTCTGACGAGATCTTCCGAAAACTGGACGCAAACCCGCGGCGTTTCGCTGTCCGCGTCAACGGTGTTGTCGACAACGCGAAAGCCGCGGGTTGCGCGCAATTGCGTGTAAGCCGCGCGAAGCGCCGGAACCTCGCGGAGCTCGAGGCTTGCCCGGTAGGCCGAGAGCGCAGGACGCCAGTTCTGGACGGCCTCGAGCGCTTCGGCCAGAACCGCCAGCGCGTCCGCCCGTGTCGAAACCGTCCGCGAAGTCCGGTAGGCGTTGATCGCGGACGATACCGAAACCGACCTTAGACTACGCAAAAGGTTCTGGTCCTGAGGAACATAGGCGCCTGCGGCCCGTGATAACTCGGCCCAGAGGTCGCTGCGCTCGGGCGCTGCCGCGGCTGCAATCGCGAAATTGCGCACGGCGCCTTCCATGTCGCCTGTCGCGATCGAAGCTTCTGCAAGACGCACCAAGGTGGTTACGCCGGTACCGCTGCCGCTGTAGCGCGCCAGCGTCCGCTCGCGATAGGCCCGCGCCTCGTCAAGCAGCGAGGCGGGAACGAACGCCAGATCGGGTGCGGCTCCGAGATCTGGTTCACCGCCCGCAACCACCCTGCCCGCCACGGCGCCGGCAAACGGATTTATGGTGTTGTAATCCGATTTGAGAAAGCACCAGCCGGCTTTGACGTTGTAGGTAAAGGCCCTGCATTGCCGGTCGCCGAGGCATTCTGCCTTGCACTCCTCGAGGCCGATGTTCTGCACCGTTCGAAGATCGAATCCGAAATAGTCCGCGTTTTCGGTAATCTCTATGCGCCGCGATCCCTCCTGCGCCGTCGCTGGCACGGACAGGATCAGCACGAACAGACAGACAAGCATGCGGTTGAGTGCAGACATGGAACCTCCCGCGCCCGATGCCGAACGGGCAAATGTGCAACATCCTGTCTCAAGTAACGCAAGCCACAATGGCCGTGCCGATACTGCGGATATTGATGCAGAGACTAAGGCCGGAGCATGGCTTCCGGCAAGGATTTTCCATGCGGGATAGAGGAATTGGACGGGCTGCAACGGACTGGCAGGTGAAATGAACCCGGATTGTTGCAATGCACCCGCTACTTAAGCTAGAAGGAAAAAGCATCTCGGAATTTGGACCTGTAGCGCGAGGCCAACGTCCTGCCGGCAAGACACTTCCGGCTGCCTGCCGGCACCGCCCTTTTCCAGATGGCAAATGCACTATATAATGTTCATCATTCACCGAGCTCGCACCAATATGACATTGCCTCAAATCAAGACCGATATGAACCAGGAGGAAATGAACCTCCTGCTTGTCCAGGCCCGCAAGGCCAGTGATCTGCTGAAGTCGCTCAGCCACGAAACGCGGTTGATGATTCTCTGCATCCTGTCGGAAGGCGAGAAATCGGTCTCTGAGCTTGAAGAGATTCTGGCCATGCCGCAGGCTGCGGTGTCGCAGCAGCTGGCACGGCTGCGCCTGGATGGGCTCGTCGACACCAGACGCGAAGGCCGGATGATCTATTATTCGATCCTCAATCACGAAGTATCGTCAGTGATCGGAACGCTGTATTCGCTGTTTTGCGCTCCGGTCCGTGACGGGGCAGATCAGGCCGGCTGAACAGCTGGCCGGACAATGTCCACCGGCGCATGAACATCGCCAGTCGAAATCAAGAGAGCCTGATCACGATGAATGATCAGGCTCTTTTCTGTTCGTTCTTTTGGACTGATCGGCGGGCACCGACTGTCACGCCAAGAGCTCAGGCAACCGCCCGCGCCAGCGCGCACTGTGACCACAATTCGCTCAATGCACCGGCAAGATGCTTGATGTCCGCATCGCTGTGCATCGGCGTCGGCGTGATCCGCAGCCGCTCGGTCTTGACCGGCACCGTCGGATAGTTGATCGGCTGCACGTAGATGCCGTGGCTGTCCATCAGCACGTCGGAGATCCATTTGCACTTCGACGCATTCCCGACCATCACCGGAACGATGTGGCTGGGATTGTCCATGTGCGGGATGCCATGCGCATCCAGCGCCCGGCGAACCTTGGCAACGGTATCCTGGTGACGCCGGCGCTCGAGCTGGCTTGCCTTGAGGTGGCGGATCGACGCGGCGGCTCCCGCGGCAAGTGCCGGCGGCAGGGCGGTCGTGAAGATGAAGCCCGATGCGAAGCTGCGAACGAAATCGCACAGCGCCCGCGAACCGGTGATGTAGCCGCCCATCACGCCAAAGGCCTTGCCGAGCGTTCCTTCAATCACGGTCAGGCGATGCATGATGCCCTCGCGTTCGGCAATGCCGCCGCCGCGAGGCCCGTACATACCCACCGCATGGACTTCATCGAGATAGGTCATGGCGCCGAATTCGTCGGCCACATCGCAAAGTGCTGGGATCGGCGCAACGTCGCCATCCATCGAGTAGACGCTTTCGAAAGCCACCATTTTCGGCGCGGCCGGATCATCCAGCGCCATCAGGCGGCGCAGGTCTTCCGGATCATTGTGCTTGAACACGCGCTTCTCGCAGCGGGAATGGCGAATGCCCTCGATCATCGAGGCGTGGTTGAGCGCATCGGAATAGACGATCAGGCCGGGAATCTTGCCGGCCAGAGTTCCCAGCGCTGCCCAGTTGGAAACGTAACCCGACGTGAAGATCAGGGCGTCTTCCTTGCCATGCAGGTCGGCCAGTTCCTCTTCGAGCAGCACATGGTAGTGATTCGTGCCAGAGATGTTGCGGGTTCCGCCAGCGCCCGCTCCACAGCGGTCGATGGCTTCCTTCATGGCGTTTGTGACCAGCGGATTCTGACCCATGCCGAGATAGTCATTGGAACACCAGACAGTTACGTCCTGCGTTGAACCGTCCGCGCGATAGCGAGTGGCCCGCGGAAACCCGCCGGCCTGACGTTCGATATCGGCAAACACCCGGTAATTGCCAGCTTTGTGCAGGCCACCAAGCTTTTCCTCGAAGAACGCTTCAAAATCCATGGTATTATTCCTATGTGTCACTTCCAAGATGCGAAACATCACCGCCTTCGTCAACCCGAAAATCAATTTTTCGAAGACAGTCAAATAGTCGCACGGTCAGGACCGGCATTTCCTTGTCCTATGTCAAATCGTCTCGCAATGTTGGCGCGACACACAATTTCCCGTCCGGCGGCGGAAGAGACCGTGATTACAGATAGGTCGATCGCTCCAGCGGCGTGATCTCGTTGTCGAAGGCCTTGAGTTCCTCGCGCTTGATCTCGGCAAAGATCTTGCGCAGTTCCGGGCCGAACAGCCGGCGGATGAAGTCAGACCGTTCGAAATCCTCGATCGCGTCATCCATGTCGTCGGACAATTGCGGTAGGGGGACATTGTAGGCGTTGCCCTCAACCGGCGGCGGCGGCAGTTTGGCGTTTTCGAGCCCTTCCAGAACCCCGCCCAGAACCCCGGCCAGAACGAAATAGGGATTGGCGTCGGCGCCGGACATGCGGTGTTCGAGCCGCCGCGCCTTGTCGTCGGATGCGGGCACGCGCACAACCACGGACCGGTTGTTGCGACCCCAGGCAATCCGTGTCGGGGCATACGATCCCGGTTGCAGCCGGCGATAGCCGTTGAACCCGGGAATATAGAGCAGCAACGTATCCTTGAGCGTTCCCAGCAGACCCGCCGCGGCGTGCTGAAGCTTCAGATCGCCCGCCTCGCCGGCAAAGATGTTGTTGCCGTCCTGGTCGAGAATGCTGGCATGAACATGCATGCCGTTGCCCGGCCATTCCAGAAACGGCTTGGCCATGAAGGTGGCGCGCAGCCCGTGCTTGTGCGCCGATTCGGTGATCAAGCGGCGCAAGAGCACCGTATCGTCGGCTGCCGCCATGGCGTCGGCGCGGTGCTTGAGATTGACCTCGAACTGACCCGGGGCCGCTTCCTTGATGATGGTGTCGATCGGCAGGCCCTGGGCAACGGCGGCTGCGCGGATCTCGGCGAAGAGATCGCTCTGGCCACGCAATTCGGACAGCGAATACATCTGCTGCTGATCGGGGCCCGGACCATGGTCCTTGCCCATTCGGCCGGAGCGCTGGAATACCGCCGGATCGACCAGGTAGAACTCGAGTTCGAATGCGGTGACCGGCTGCAGGCCTTTGGCCGTGAACCGGTCGACGATGCGCTGGAGCACATTTCGCGGATCGTACTCGCAGGGCTCGCCCGCCTCGGTGTACATCGACATCAGCACCTGCGCCGATGGCCGCGGCGCCCAGGGTGCGCGATTGATCCGGCCCGGAATAGCACGGCAGTAGCCGTCGATATCGCCTGTCTCGATGTGGATGCCGGTTGATTCGACCTCCCTGCCCCAGATGTCGAGACCGAAAATCGACAACGGCATGTTGATGCCCGGATAGCAGGCTTTGGCCAGCGCCTCTGTGGGACCCCACTTGCCGCGCATCACGCCATTGATGTCCGGGATCAGGAAATCGACCGATTCGATATCGGGATTGTCGGCCAGGAACCGTTCGGCTTCTTCGTTTGTCGGAAGACTTGCGTCTTGTTTTCCCATACTGGCGCTCTCGCGCATATTGTCACCTTGCCCCTTCAGGACTTTCTGTTGCCGCACAAAGCGGCTATTGCGGCGCTTGTCCGCACCGGAGTTTTGTGCACACACTCAATTAAAGGTCAAACCGATTTCATCGCGACCTCTCTGAAAAAACAATCAGGAATAAAGCAATGCGCGTCAATGTCTCTTCCCACGATCTCAAGGTTTCCGATCACAAGCACCATCTTCATCCCTTCACCGAGCAGGGCGCGCTGGGCATTGATGAGCGGCGGGTCATTTCCCGCGCGGATGGTGTCTGGCTTTGGGATACGGACGGCAACCGGATCATGGACGGCATGGCAGGACTGTGGTGCGTTAACGTCGGTCACGGCCGCCAGGAGATCGTCGAGGCGGTTCGCGCCCAGATGAGCGAGCTGTCCTATTACAACACCTTCTTCAAGACCACGCACCCGCCGGTGATCGAATTGTCGCAGATGCTGGCCGATCTCGCGCCGGAACACATCAACATGGTCTTCTATGCAGGATCCGGCTCGGAGGCCAACGACACGGTGTTGCGCCTGGTGCGCACCTACTGGGCGCTGAAGGGACAGCCGAGCAAGAAAGTGGTGATCAGCCGCAAGAACGCCTATCACGGCTCGACCATGGCAGGCGCCTCGCTCGGCGGCATGAGCGCCATGCACAGCCAGGGCGGCCTGCCGATCCCCGACATCCACCACATCGATCAGCCCTACTGGTTTGGCGAAGGCATGATGACCGGCATGAGCGAGGACGAGTTCGGTCTGTGGGCGGCGCGCGAACTCGAGCGCGCCATTGAGGAGATCGGCGAAGAGAACGTGGCCGCTTTCATCGCCGAGCCGATCCAGGGTGCAGGCGGCGTCATCGTCCCGCCCGCCACCTACTGGCCCGAGGTCAAGCGCATCCTCGAAAGCCGGGACATCCTGTTCGTCTCCGACGAAGTCATCTGCGGCTTCGGCCGCACCGGCGAATGGTTCGGCTCCGGCTACTACGACATGAAACCCGATCTGATGGCGATCGCCAAGGGTCTCAGCTCCGGCTACCTGCCGATAGGCGGCGTGCTGGTGTCCGACGAGATCGCCGAAGTCCTGCACAAGGAGGGCGTCGAGTTCTTCCACGGCTATACCTATTCCGGCCACCCGGCCTGCTGTGCCGCGGCGATCGCCAACCTCAACATCATCAAGCGCGAAGGCCTGGTCGAACGCGTCCGCGACCACATCGGGCCCTATTTCAAGCAGCGCTGGACCGCGTTGGAGGACCACCCGATGGTCGGTCAGGCCCGCATGGTCGGCATGTTCGGGGCGCTCGAACTGGTGCCCGACGAAAACGACCTGAAGAAACGCTTCGACAATGTCGGCAAGGTCGGCACCATCACCCGCGATCATTCGTTCGCCAACGGGCTGGTGATGCGTGCGGTGCGCGATTCGCTGATCATTTCGCCACCGCTGACCATCACCGAAGAAGAGGTTGATGTGCTCATTGCGTCTGCCAGAAAGACGCTCGATGAGGCGTGGGACGATGTCCGCAAGCAGGGCCTTGCCGGCGCCTGAAGCCGCGGAATTTAACCTTTACGCTTAAGCTTAACGCCGGGTTATCAAGCCCGGCGTTTACATATGCGCTATGATCCCGGTCCTGTACAGGAGATCAGAATGCGCATTCACCCATCATCAGTCCATCCCGGAGGGACCGCCGCCCAGCGGAACGGATTGCTGGATCTGCTGCGCTTTGCCGCGGCGTTGACGGTTGCCGTCTACCATTTCCTCTACCGCGGAGCGGTGGAAGGCGGCTATCTCGATTTCGGCTTCGGCGCGGCGGGTGTTTCGGTTTCGCTCGGCTACCTGGGCGTCAACCTGTTCTTCATGATTTCCGGCTTCGTCATCATCTGGTCCGCCTCCGGGCGCGACTGGTATGGATTTTCGGTCGGCCGCCTGGCGCGGCTCTATCCCGCGCATCTTGCGGCCATGACCATGACCTTCCTGGTGATGGCCTGGTGGGGCCTGCCGCCCTATTCCACCGACATTTTCCAATGGCTCGCAAACCTGACCATGCTCGCACCGATGTTCGGCGCCGATTTCATGGACGGAGCCTACTGGTCAATCGTCATCGAGATCATCTTTTACGGCTGGGTGGCGATCGGCCTGTTCTCGGGCGTTCTGCCCCGCCACACCGATACCGCCGTGACAATCTGGATCCTGCTGGTCATGGTCAACAACACCATGCTGGGATCCCGCCCGGTCGAGCTTCTGTTTCTCACCGAGTATGGCAGCTACTTTGCGCTCGGCATCATGGTCTGGCGAATTTCGTCGCTCGGCGGCAGCGCCTTGCGGCTGCTGCTTGCCGCGCTGGCGACGATCATGACCTTTCACGCAGCCGAGGTGCAGCGGCTCGATGTCATTGCCCGCCTGGGGGAAGCCTCGAGTGCTCCGGCCGTGGCCCTGGCCAACGCGGGCATCATCACCGCGTTCGTGCTGGCCGCCCTGCTCGGCCGCCGGATCAAGGCCGGGCCGTTGGTGCTGGCGCTCGGCGGCATCAGCTACCCGTTCTACCTGATCCACCAGAATGCCGGCTACATCCTGATGAACGCCACAGCGCCGATGATCGGCAAGTGGGCTGCGTTTGCGCTGGCCCTGGCTCTGTCACTCGCCGTCAGCTGGGCGATCTTCAAGCATTTCGAACCGGCAGGGCGCGCCCTTGTCCGCGCGCTGTTCTCGCCGATCGGCCGGTTCCTGCCCCGGACCGCATCGCAATACCCCGCGCCAGCCGAACAATGGCGATAAGATGCGGGGAATAACAAGAAGGGGCGGCCTATGTAGCCGCCCCCACTCATGCGTAGTCAGTGTCAGCCGGGATCGGCTTACTGGGGCAGCTTGTCGTCCACGCCCTCGATGTAGAAGTTCATGCCGAGCAGCGTACCGTCGTCGGAGACTTCGCCTTCCTTGAGCCAGACCGAGCCGTCCTGCTTGTTGATCGGGCCGGTGAAGGGATGCAGCGAGCCGTCGATGATCGCAGCTTCGGTGGCTTCAGCCATGGCCTTCACGTCGTCAGGCATGTTGGTGTAGGGCGCCATCGACAGGATGCCGTCCTTGAGCCCATCCCAGGAGGACTGGCCGCCCTTCCAGGTGCCGTCCATCGCCGCGGCAATCTGCTTCTCGTAATAGGGACCCCAGGTGTCCTCGATGGCGGTCAGCTGTGCGGTCGGGCCGGCCTTGATCTGGTCGAACGCCTGGCCGAAGGCCTTGATGCCGCGTTCTTCGGCAACCTGCATCGGACCGGTGGAGTCGGTGTGCTGGGTGATGATGTCGACGCCCTGGTCGATCAGCGCCTTGGCGGCATCGGCTTCCTTGCCGGCGTCAAACCAGCTGTTGACCCAGACCACCTTGAGCTTGAAATCCGGATTGACCGAACGCGCGCCGTGCAGGAAGCCGTTGATGCCCATCACCACTTCCGGGATCGGGAACGAGGCGATGTAGCCGGCAACGCCGGTCTTGGACATCTTGCCGGCGATCTGGCCGATGATGTAGCGGCCTTCATAGAAGCGGGAGTTGTAGGTGGTCACGTTCGGAGCGGTCTTGTAGCCCGTCGCATGCTCGAACTTCACGTCCGGGAACTTGGCGGCCACCGCCAGCGTCGGATCCATGAAGCCGAACGAGGTAGTGAAGATGATGCCGCAGCCGGAACGGGCGAAGCGCTCGATCGCGCGTTCGGCGTCCGGACCTTCCGGCACGTTCTCGAGCGCCACGGTCTCGACCTTGTCGCCGAGCTTCTCCTGCGCATATTCACGGCCGACTTCATGCGCCTGGGTCCAGCCGCCATCGGTCTTGGATCCGACATAGATGAAGCAGGCCTTGTACTTGTCTTCAGCCAGTGCGCTCGTGACCGCGGTCACTGCAAGCGTTGCCGCCAGCGCAAAAACAATCTTTCTCATTTGGTTCACCTCTCTGTTGCTCCTCCGGCTCCGCCGGATGGAATGTGGTTTGTTGTCTCGCGCCTTGGCGACCGGGCCCTACCGGTCAGGCACAAAGGCTTGTCCCAGCGAAGCCGGAGTGTTCATCAGTGTCAAGCGGCGGTCGCGCGATATGATGACCAGGACCACGATGGTGGCCACATAGGGCAAGGCCGAAAGGAACTGTGACGGAATTCCGATTCCGAGCGCCTGGGCATGCAACTGCCCGATCGACACGGCGCCGAACAGGTAGGCGCCGCCGAGCACGCGCCATGGCCGCCAGGATGCGAACACCACCAGCGCCAGCGCGATCCAGCCGCGTCCGGCCGTCATGTTCTCCACCCATTGCGGCGTGTAGACCAGCGACAGATGCGCCCCGGCCAGCCCGGCACAGGCGCCGCCGAACATCACCGCCAGATAACGGATCTTGAGCACGTTGATGCCCAGCGCATGGGCCGAGGCGTGGTTGTCGCCAATGGCGCGCAAGGTCAGCCCGGCGCGGGTGCGGAACAGGAACCAGGCGACGCCGCCGGTCAGGATCAGCGACATGTAGAAGATCGGGTCCTGGCCGAAGATCAGCCGTCCGATCAGCGGAATGTCGCTGAGCACCGGAATGTCGAGGCTTGCGAGCTTGATTCCGGCGGAACCGACGAAACTCTCGCCGATCATCCCCGACAGGCCGAGGCCGAGCAGCGTGAGTGACAACCCGGTGGCGACCTGGTTTGCCGCAAGAGACAAGGTCAGCACGCCAAACAGCAGCGAAGCGACCGCGCCGGCGACAATGGCCGCCAGCATGCCGATCCAGGGCGAGCCGCTCAGGATGGTCGCCGCAAATCCGCAGACCGCGCCAATCACCATCATGCCCTCGACACCGAGGTTGAGCACGCCGGAGCGTTCGACCACCAACTCGCCGATGGCGGCGATCAGCAAGGGGGTCGCCGCCGTCATGATCGTCAGCAGAATATTCTGGGCAATGTCCATCAGCCTTGGCCTCCGGCCGCCGGGGCCGCTTTGCGCAGCACCAGCCGCACCTGGTAGTTGATCAGCGTGTCGCAGCCGAGCACGAAGAACAGCAGCAATCCCTGGAACACCCGGCCGACCTTGTCGGAGATGCCGAGCGTCATCTGCGCCGCCTCGCCGCCGAGATAGGTCAGCGCCAGCATGAAGCCCGCGGCAATCGCCCCAAGCGGACTGAGCCGTCCCAGGAAGGCAACGATAATGGCGGTGAACCCGTAGCCGGGCGAGATGGTTTCGCGCAGCTGGCCGATGGCGCCGGAAACTTCCGCGATGCCGGCAAGGCCGGCCAGCCCGCCCGACAGCAGGAAGGCGAAATAGGTCATCCGTGTCTGCGAAAACCCGGCAAAGCGCCCTGCCCGCGGATTGGCCCCGAGCACCCTGACCTGGAAGCCGTTGAGCGTGAAGCTCAGCATGAACCAGATGATGACCGCCGCAATGATGGCCAGAAAGATGCCGTAATGGGCGCTGCCCTGCGACGGCATGATCTCGGGCAGCTGGGCGGCGCTCGGGAAGCGGATGGAACCGGGGAAATTGTTGCCGTTGGGATCCCTCAGAACGCCGCGCGCTAGCCAGTCGAGAAACAGCTGCGCAGTATAGACCAGCATAAGGCTCACGAGGATCTCGTTGGTGTTGAACCGGGTCTTGAGAAAGGCGGGGATCGCACCCCACGCGGCACCACCGGCCATGCCGAGCAGCAGCATCAGCGGCAGCGTCAGCCAGCTCTGGAAACCGGGCATCAGGATCGGCACCAGCGAACCCAGGATGCCGCCCATGATGAACTGACCCTCGGCGCCGATGTTCCAGTTGTTGGACCGGTAGCATACCGAAAGCCCGACCGCGATCAGGATCAGCGGCGCCGCCTTCACTGTCAATTCATGGATCGACCACACCTCGGTCAACGGCTCGATGAAAAAGCTGTAGAGCGCGTCGACGGGATTCTTGCCCAGTATCGTGAACATGATCGCGCCGGCAATCAGCGTCAGGCCAAGCGCAATGAACGGCGACAGCACCGCGTAGAGCGCGGACGGTGTGGGACGTTTCTGCAGTTCAATGCGCATGGGCCGCCTCCGCCGTTTCGGTGCCATGGCCGGTCCCGTCGTGGAAGCCGCCCATCAGCAGGCCGATCCGCTCGCGCGTCATGCTCAAGGCCGGTTCCGGTTTGGAGAGCTGCCCCTCGTTGATCACCGAGATGCTGCTTGCGATCTCGAAGACCTCGTCGAGATCCTGGCTGATGACGATCACCGCCGAGCCGCTCTTGGCCAGATCCAGCAGGGCCTGGCGAATACGGCTGGCGGCGCCTGCGTCCACACCCCATGTCGGCTGGTTGACCACAAGCACGCGCGGCTGGCGATCCAGTTCGCGGCCAACGATGAATTTCTGCAGGTTACCGCCAGAGAGAGAGCCCGCGGGAGGATCCTCCAGCGACTTGCGCACATCCATCGCGGCCGAGATCCGCTTGGTGGCGGCCGCCACGGGACCGGAACTGATCAGGCCCAGCCAGCCGCCCGTCAGGAACGCTTCTCGGTCCGAGGCATAGCGCGACAGCACCAGGTTGCCGCTCAGATTCATGTTTGGCACCGCCGCGTGGCCATGCCGCTCTTCGGGAACGAAACTGCATCCCATCAGCCGGCGCGCGGTAATGCCAAGCCGTCCCGCCGGCACATTGGCGATGCGAAGCGAGTCCGCGTCCGAAACTGTCACCTCGCCCGAGAGTACGTCGAACAGTTCGCTCTGCCCGTTGCCGGCAACACCGGCAATCGCAATCACTTCGCCGGCCCTGACGGTCAGGTCGACATCGCGCAGCGCCACCGCAAACGGCGTGCGTGCCGGTGCGGAAAGCTTGCGGACCTCGACCAGAACCTCGCCCGGTTCGCCGAGACCTGCCCCGGAGATTTCCGCCACCTCGCCGCCCACCATCATCCGGGCCAGCGAAGACGGCGTTTCCTGTCGTGGATCGCATGCCCCGGTCACCTTGCCGTGACGCAGCACCGTGGCCCTGTCGCAGATCCGCTGAACCTCTTCGAGGCGGTGCGAAATGTAGAGAACCGAACGCCCTTCGGCCTTCAGCTTGGCGAGCGTTTCGAACAGCCTGTCGGCTTCCTGCGGCGTCAGAACCGAAGTCGGTTCGTCGAGGATGATCAGTTCGGGATTCTGCAGCAGCGAACGGACAATCTCGATGCGTTGCCTCTCCCCCACCGACAGGTCCGCGACATGCGCCGACGGATCGAGCGGCAGGCCGTATTCGTGAGACAGCCGACGGGCTTCATCCGCAATCCGGTCGATCGCCACATTGCCGTCAAGAGCGAGCGCGATGTTCTCCGCGACCGTCAGCGCCTCGAACAGCGAGAAATGCTGGAACACCATGCCAACGCCGGTGGCGCGCGCCTCGCCCGGGCTGCGGATGCTGACCGGCTTGCCCTTCCACAGGATTTCGCCCGCGCTCGGCTCCAGCACGCCAAACAGCATCTTGACCAGGGTCGATTTGCCGGCGCCGTTTTCCCCGAGCAGCGCGTGAATTTCACCCGGAGCAATGGCGAGATCGATTCCGTCGCATGCCCTCAGGCTTCCGAATATCTTTGTCAGCCCTTTTGTTTCCAAAAGCGGTGTTTCGGTTCGCTGGTTTTGCACGTCACCCCCTGAATTCCGCGATTCCGGATTTGCCTGCTTTCGAGGCATTAATTCTGGAAGCACAAGAAACAAGCTTCATCATGTGGCCACAAATATCAAGGGGCCGAAATCCCACCACGCAATTGCGTCCAACACCCATCAAACGCGTTTGTTGTGCGGCGCACAAGAGGGTGGCCGCTGAAAACACCAAGCATTTTCAATGCGCCGCACTTTTGATCCTTCGCAATTTGCTTTTACTGCCGGCATTTCTCAAGTTTATCCTAACAGTGTTTCAGATCCCGCCGGCGGATTTTCCGGTCGGTCAGGGCAGCAGGACCGTTGTGCCGCTGGTCTTGCAGCATTCCAGATCGGAGTGCGCCCGTGACGCTTCTGAAAGCGGGTAGCGTTGATTGATATCGATCTTGACGACGCCGCGAGAAACAACGTCAAACAGTGCGTTGGCCGACGCTTCGAGTTCCGGGCGGCTGGCAATGTAGGTAAACAGCGTCGGCCGGGTGGCGTAGAGCGATCCCTTCTGCGACAGGATGCCGATGTTGAACGGCTCGATCGGACCGGACGACTGGCCGAAACTCGCCCAAAGCCCCCGCGGCTTCAGGCAATCGAGCGAACCCGGGAACGTATCCTTGCCGACCGAATCGTAAACCACATCGGCACCCTTGCCGCCGGTGATCTCTCTCACCCGCTCGACGAAATTCTCGGTCCGGTAGTTGATCACGTGATCGTAGCCATTGGCCGCGGCCAGGTCGGCCTTCTCTTTCGATCCCACGGTGCCGATCACCGTGGCGCCAAGCGCCTTTGCCCATTGCCCCGCCATCAGGCCGACGCCGCCGGCTGCGGCATGAAACAGGATCGTGTCGCCCGGCTTGACCTCGTAGGTACGCCTGAGCAGGTATTCAGCGGTCATCCCCTTGAGCATCATGCCGGCGGCGACATCGAGGTCTATCCCATCGGGAACCTTGACGATCTTTTCTGCTTCGATCACCCGTTCCTGCGCATAGGCACCGATCGGTCCGGCATAGGCGATCCGGTCGCCTTCCTTGAACAGGGTGACACCCTCGCCCACGGCGGTGACGACGCCCGCGCCTTCGTTGCCCGGAATCAGCGGCAGGCCCTTGGGCGCCGGGTAGAGGCCGGTGCGGAAATAGACGTCGATGAAATTGAGGCCGACGGCCTCCTGGCGGATCCGCACTTCTCCCGGGCCTGGACTTCCGGCCTCGTGATCGCGCCACTCCAGCACTTCCGGACCGCCGTGCTGTGAAACGAGAATTGCCTTCATGTCGGTTTTCTCCAAAAAGTCTTCGGCCATGAGCCGGTTACAAGTCTAGCAGTTCATACGCTCTACCGGCGCCCAAGCGCCGGAAACATCTGCATGATTCCGCCGATGACAAACAGATACCCGCCAGTCAGCATCACCGCCCACATCAACCAGTCCGGGCTCTTGAAATGCAGGAGCAGCGCATATCCGGACAGCACCGACCAGACCGCGAATATGGTGAGATTGATGGGCCTTAGCCGCACCACGCGAACCGGATGCAGAAAATGGATCGGCAGGAATGTCATGAAGACGGCGGCGAGCACGATCAGGAATGCGACGATTTCGGACGGATTGGTCACAAACAGCGTGAAGACCAGCATGTTCCAGACCACGGGGAAGCCCGAGAAGAAGTTCTCGTCAGTCTTCATGCCCATGTCCGCGTAGTAGATCGCGCTCGAGACCACGATCAGCCCGGCGGCGACAAATGACAGAGGCTGCCCGATCATTCCGCTCTGATACAGCGCAAACGCCGGGATCAGCACGTAGGTGACATAATCGATCACGTTGTCGAGCATCACCCCCGACCAGTTCGGCAGCACTTCCTTGACGTTGAGCTTGCGCGCGATCGGGCCGTCGATGCCATCGATCAGCATGGCGACGCCAAGCCACCACCAGAGATCGACAAAGCGGCTCTCGGCCGCTGCCACGAGCGCCAGAAACGCCATGAAAGAGCCGCTGGCGGTCAGGATATGGACCGAAAACGCCCTGATCTCCGCGTAGGGAACGCGGCGGTACTTAAACGGAAGCTTCATGCCGCCTGCGCCTCCCAGCGCAATCTCAGTTCGGGCCGCTCCAGTCGAGGGCGCATATCTCTGCCGAACGGCCGGCAAAGTTCCAGTTGCGGCCAAAGGCGCGCAACTTGGATTTTTCGGACTTCGCCACGATGATTTCCGGCGCGATCCAGTATTCCGAATTGGAAATCACGGTGTTTTCGCCATGGGTCTTGCCCGGAATCGGCGCAACCACGCCATCGATGATCTTCGGGATCTTGAAGATGCGCCGCTTGTCCTCGACCTCGTAGCTGATCGGTTCCTGCTGAACCCCGAGAAAATTGCCGACGAGAATGGAAAGCAGCGACGTCGTACCGCCGGCCTTGCCGGTGAAAATCTTGGTGAAGGCCTTGGTGGCGTAGATCGAGGCGCGCTTGTCGACGAACAGGCCGGCGGTCCAGTTGCCGCGGCTCATGTAGCCGGGAATCTCCATGATCAGTCCGAGATTGAGCCCGGACAGATCGGTATCGCCATAATAGCCGTTGTCGATCCGGAACCCGGCCCAGGTCTGGCAGTAGCCTTCCGTCGGCGGGTGCTGGCCGAGAGAAATCACGCAGGGGCAGAAAACTGTGCAGTTGCACGAAAGCACCAGTTCGCCTTTCAACGCCCACTCAACATCTGCCATCCCGTTGCGCTCCCTCAAATCCCTGATTTATTGTATCAGCGCGCCCCAAATCAGGGCAGCCCCCCATAGGCTCACTATCGCGCCGCCGGCGCGCGTTGTCACCCGTCCCGCTCCGGTTTTCTCCAGAAATGTAAACAGGGTCAGCGCCGCCATCCAGACCACATTCATGCTGCCCACCGCAAGCATGATCAGCATCAACGCCCAGCAGCAACCCAGGCACCACAGCCCCTGCTCCATCCCCAGCCGGAATACTCCGCCGGCGTTTGTCTTCCAGCGGGCAAACAGCGTGGTAAAGGGATTGCGGCACTTCGTCAGGCACGCCTCCTTCAAGGCCGTGAACTGGTACAGCCCCGCGCACACCAAAATAAGCCCGGCGATGACGCCCTTCACCGGGCTGGTCGCCGACGAGCCGGAGATCCCGGCGATCGCCAACTGGACAACCGTGAAACTGACAGCCGCCACGGCCCAGACCAACAGGTAGCCGGCAGCGAAAACCGCGGGATGGATCACCGGTTCACCCCGTGCGGCAGCCGTGTTGGCAATTTCAGAATAGGTGCGGATCATCGGCGCGGCCGTGGGCAACATCATCGCCACCGACATTGCGAACCACATGACAAAGAGCGCCAGCGCCACCGAAGGAAGCGCTCCACTGCTGAACACCAGCCCGGAATCACCCGACAGGCACAGATCGGCGATGATCGCGGCGTAGGAACCGGGCTCCACCGGAAGAAAGCCGGAAATCAACGACATGCCGGGCCCGAGCGGGCGCGGCGTTCCCTGAAGCGCGATCACCGAACCGGCCATGGACATCAAGAACCACCAGGCAAGTCCGGCGGTCAGCAGCACCATGGCCATTACCGGCCACACCGGGCGGCGCGCCAACCCTGCGATCGTACGCCCAGACCGGTCCAGTTCATCGAACCGGCCGTCGAGCGGATCTGTGTTTGCACGGGGTGTGAACATGCGCCAAATGATCCCATGGAGTTCGTTCGTCTGGCGATGTAAAGGATGGACAGGCAACAAGGCAATCGGCAACGCATTGAACGGGTGAAGTTTTGGCAAAGGGCGACGTTTTGGCGAAGGGCAAGGATTTGCAGACTGGCAACGGAGTGTCCGGACCGTATGACGTGGCGGTTATCGGCGGTGGCTTGGCCGGATCTGTCGCCGCTCTTGCCGCGGCAGCGGAAGGCTGGCGCGTCGCCTTCATTGCGCCGCCACCGCCGCGCCAGGACGGACGGACCACAGCGCTCCTGTCGGAATCGATCGATTTGCTGGACCGTCTCGGCCTCTGGGACGAGGTCAGGCCAGTGTCTGCTCCCTTGCGCACCATGCGCATTCTCGATGGCACTAGCCGGCTGTTCCGCGCTCCGCCGGTCTCCTTCCGCTCGAGCGAGATTGATCTCGACGCCTTTGGCTACAACATCCCCAACCAGCCCTTGTTCGATGTGCTCCACGCCGCAACGCGCCAATCGGAACTGATCGACCGTTTCGAGAGCCCGATGGTGGAGGCGGACCAGTCCGGTGACGATGTCACGTTGACCCTCGAGGATGGCACGAAGGTAACGGCGCTTGCTGCTCTTGCCGCGGACGGCCGCGGCTCGAAGCTGCGCGAGGCGGTCGGCATCAAGGTCAGGACATGGTCCTATCCGCAAACCGCCCTCGTCATGAATTTTTCCCATCGCATCGGGCATGCCGATGCATCGACGGAGTTCCACACCGAGCGGGGCCCGTTCACCCAGGTGCCGCTGCCCGGCAACCGCTCCAGTCTGGTCTGGGCCGTCAGGCCCGAGGACGTCGACGCCATCCTTGCCCTGCCCCGCGACGCGCTCAACGCGGAGGTGGAATCGCGGATGCGCTCCATCCTCGGCGCCGTCGAGGTCGAGGGCGATGTACAGGCCTGGCCGCTGTCGAGCCTGATCGCCGAGAGCTTCGGCAAGGGTCGAACAATGCTGGTGGGTGAAACCGGGCACGCCTTCCCGCCAATCGGCGCACAGGGTCTCAATCTGGGCCTGCGCGACATCATGCAGGCAATCCAGTCCATCATCGATGCAGGGGGACCCGAACATGCGCCCCAGGCCGTCACAGCCTTCAATCGCAAGCGCCGCGCCGATGTGACCAGCCGGACGGCCGGGGTCGACCTGCTCAACCGGGCCCTGCTGAGCTCCTTCCTGCCGGTGCAGGCCCTGCGTGCCGGCGGACTGGCCGCATTGTCGGCAATTCCGCCGCTGAGGCTTCTGGCCATGCGCGAAGGCATGACACCCGGCTGGCGCAGGAACCGCTCGTCCGGCTCATCCGCACCACGCGCCTGACCAAACACATTGAGAAAATGCTGCAACGCTTTGAAATATAATATTATATGTAACTAATTTAGCTGCACATCAGCTTAGACAGCTTGTACCAAACTCATCCCGGAAACAGGTCGGGCGGCAGCGTTCCGCTGGTGATCAGCCAGAGCAGCGCCGATACGCTCAGCACGCTGCTCACGGTGGTGACGAGAACGGTGGCAGAGGCCCTTTCGACCCAGGTCGAGTACTGCTGCGCAATCACGAACACATTGGTGGCCGTCGGCAGCGAGGCGAGCAGAACCGCCGTATAGACCCAAACCGGGTCGAAATCGCCCATGGCGCTCAATCCGAGATACATCATCACCGGGTGCGCGATCAGTTTCATCGGCACGATGTAGCCGAGTTCGACCGGCACCCGCTTGAGCGGCCTGAGCGCCAGTGTCACGCCCATGGCAAACAGCGCGCAGGGCGCGGCCGCCTGGGCGAGATAATCGATCAGCCGTCCGACCGGCAGCGGCGGCACGAATTCCAGCCATGCTGCGGCCACCCCAACCACGGTGGCGAGGATGAACGGATGGAAGGCAATCTTGCGCGTCACCCCCAGTGCCAGGGCACCGGCGCTGCGATGATCGCCGCCGGCGAGTGCCATCATCATCGGTGCGATGGTGAAATGCATGATGTTTTCGAAGCAGAAGATCAGCGCCACCGGCACCGCCGCCGGCTCCCCGAATGCGAGGATGGCAATCCCAGGACCCATGTAGCCGATATTGCCGTAGGCGCCCGCAAGCCCCTGAACGGTGGCTTCGCCGATCGGCGCGCGCCGGATCAGGATGCCTGCAGCAAACACCAGCGCAAACACCGTATAGGTCACCACCATGCTGGTCAGCACGTAGTCCCAGCGCGCCAGCTGCTCGATCGGCGTGCGTGACAACAGCTTGAAAAAAAGCGCGGGCAGCGAAACATAGATGATGAAGGTGTTGAGCCAGCCCATCGCCTCGTGCGGCTGCCTGGTGATCCGCGCGGCGATGTAACCAAGCAGGATCAGGCCGAAAAACGGCAGCACCAGACCAGTGATTTCAGCCATGCTTGATACCTGCGAGAGCTGTTAATACAATGTTGCAGCCTTAGCAGGGGGTAGGTTCCCGGCGCTTCTGCGTCAAGGCCAAATGGTTGAACTTCTGGCCAGACTTCCCATGTATTTGGCCAAAGGAAGAAAGACATGCAGCTCAAACAAGCCAAGTTTCACATCGGACAAGTCGTCAAGCACCGGATCTTCCCGTTCCGCGGCGTCATCTTTGATGTCGATCCGGTCTATGCCAATACTGAGGAGTGGTGGAATGCCATTCCCGAGCAGGTCCGCCCCCGCAAGGACCAGCCGTTCTATCATCTGCTCGCCGAAAACGACGAGACCGAATATGTGGCCTATGTGTCGGAACAGAACCTGCTGATCGATGACAGCGCCAATCCGGTCCGCCATCCGCAGCTGGCCGAGTTCTTTGACGCTCAGGTGGATGGCACCTACAAGCCCAAGGAGCGGGTGAGCCACTGAACCCGCAACCGGCGGCCAGGCAAGGCCGAGTGCACGCATAGAAAAAGCCCGGATGCGGTGACGCATCCGGGCCTTTTAAATTTCTGCGGCAATCAGTTCTTCTTGGCGGCCGCCTGGGCCTCTTCAAGCTTCTTGCGGGCTTCGTCGGCCTTCTTGGCCATTTCTTCCTGCAGCAGGCGCTGGCGTTCCTGGAGTTCGGACTGCGCGATCGGGTCACCCTCCCAGCCCTGGGTGAAGCCTTCCAGCGAAATCTTCAACGGGTTCGGCGTGCGCTGGTAGTTGACCGAAGTCAGAACAAGCTCGCCGCCCTTCTTGAACGAAGCGACCATGGCGTCGGTCAGCAGGGTTTCAGCAACGCAGGTTTCCGGCATGCAGATCGCATATTCGAGACGCTGGGCCTGGCCGCCATCGACCTGCATGTTGATGCCCGGCTGGATCATCCGCGCGGTCGGAACCGTGACCTGAAGAATCATCCGGTTCACCTTGCCGGTGACCTTGATCAGGCCGATAGCCGTCAGCAGCTGCCCCGTCGGCGCCGTGACGATGTTCTGAACGATGCAGACATCATTGTCTTCCTGCTTTGTGCAGGTCTTGTACCAGCCCTGGTTTGCACCCTGAGCGGAAGCGGTTGCCGGCATGAATGCGGCGGCGACGCCAACCGACATGACAGATGCGAAAAGGGTCTTTGTGATGGCGTTCATTTGTTTCCATTACTCCTGAAATGCGGCCCCGGGGCAGCGTAGGGTTCGCGCATACTCTGCGCCCTCATGTATATAGCGCGCCTTCTCGATTGAAAATGCGGCAACAGCAAGGCTTGTTTCGCGTTCCTGTTAACGCGTGGAGGCGCCAATATCCAGCCCGGCGACGCGGTTGAGCTCAAAAAAATCGCCTCCTGCCCGGTCCATGGTAGTCTGTGCGAACCGGCCCGTATATTCTCCGGACGGGATTCGGCGGCGCAGTCTCTGGCAACGCCGCCGCGCATCAGGCCTTGGGAGTAACGACGATGAGACAATTGCTGGCGGCACTGGCTGTCGTTGCAGGCACCCTGATCGGCGCCGTGCCAGGTGCGCGAGCCGAACCTGTTCATGCCATCGCCATGCACGGCGAACCGGCATTGCCGGCCGGTTTCTCCCACCTTCCCTACGTCAACCCGGATGCGCCCAAGGGCGGAAAGGTCACCTATGGGGTCGTCGGCACATTCGACAGCGTACGCCCCTTCATCGTCAAGAGCATGCGCACGACAGCCCGCGGACTTGCCGACCCGGTCTTCGGCAATCTCGTCTACGAGACCCTGATGCAGCGCTCCCAGGACGAACCGTTCACCCTCTACGGACTGCTTGCCGAGACGGTTGAATGGGACGATGAGCGCAGCTTCATCCAGTACAACATCAATCCCGCCGCACGCTGGTCGGATGGCGAGCCGGTGACCGCCGACGATGTGATCTTCACCATGGAACTGCTCAGGGACAAAGGGCGGCCGCCTTACAGCGCCCGGCTGAACCGGGTGGCCAGCATGGAAAAGGTCGGCCCCCTCTCCGTCCGGTTCACCTTCAACGAGAATTCCAACCGTGAGTTTCCGCTGATCCTGTCGCTGTCGCCGGTGCTGCCCAAGCACGCGACCGACGTGGAGAGTTTTGAACAGTCGACGCTGACGCCCGGCATTGGTTCCGGTCCGTATCTGCTCAGCGAGGTCAAGCCCGGCGAGCGCATCACCTTCACGCGCCGCGACGACTATTGGGCCAAGGACCTGCCGATCAAGCGCGGCATCGACAATTACGACCAGATCGCCATTGAGTATTTCCTTTCCGAAACAGCCCAGTTCGAGGCCTTCAAGAAGGGCGTCTTCGACGTCTACCCGGACGGCAGCGCCACCAACTGGTCACGCGGCTATAATTTCCCGGCGGTGACGTCAGGCGAGATCGTCCGCAAGGAATATGAAAGCCGGACCCCATCGGGCATGTACGGTTTTGTCTTCAACACGCGCAGGCCGCTGTTTGAGGACGTCCGGGTTCGGCGCGCGCTGACAATGCTCTTCGATTTCGAGTGGGCCAACCGTAGCCTCTATGACAACACCTACAAGCGCACCCACTCGTTCTGGGACGGCTCGGATCTGTCGAGCTACGGCAAGCCCGCCGATTCGCGCGAACGCGAGATCCTGGCCGCCTTTCCCGACGCTGTGTCCGCCGATATTCTGGACGGAACCTGGGTTCTGCCGGTCACCGACGGCTCGGGCCGCGACCGCAAGGTCCAGCGCGCGGCGCTGACGCTGCTGCAGGAGGCCGGATACGGCATCAAGGACGGCAAGCTGGTCGACGCCAACGGAACGCATTTCGCCTTTGACCTAATGACCCAGAACGAGGGACAGGAAAAACTGGCGATCGCCTTCCAGCGCTCGCTGGCAGCTCTCGGCATCGAGATGTCGATCCGCACGGTCGACGACGCGCAGTACCAGCAGCGCTCGCAGACCTTCGACTACGACATGATCATGAAGGCCTTTTCGTCGTCGCTGTCGCCCGGCGCGGAACAGTTGAACCGCTGGGGATCGGCGTCCCGCAATGTCCAGGGCTCGTTCAATTTCGCCGGCGCAGCCAGTCCGGCGATCGACGCCGCCATCGATGCGATGCTCAACGCCCGCACGGCCGATGACTTCCGTTCGTCGGTGCGCGCGTTTGACCGCGTCCTGCTCTCCGGCCATTATGTGATCCCGGCCTTCCACCTCGGCAAATCCTGGGTGGCGCATCGCAGCCGGATCGTCGAACCCGAGGCCGGACCGCCGCTTTACGGCTATTACCTGCCGGCCTGGTGGGACAAGACTGCTGCCCGCTAACATATGGACCTGGAAAACACCCGAAAGGTGATCTCATGACTGCTCCCGCATTGACCATCGATGTCGTCTCGGACGTCATGTGCCCCTGGTGCTATATCGGCAAGCGCCGGCTCGAGGACGCACTGGCGGAAGTCCGCAATGAGTTCGATGTGGAAGTGCGCTGGCGGCCTTACCAGCTGGATCCGACCTTGCCCAAGGAAGGCAAGGACCGGAAGCAATATCTCGAGGACAAGTTCGGCGGTGCGGCGGGAGCCGAGCAAGCCTATGCCGCCGTTCGCGCCGCCGGCGCGGAAGAGGAGATACCCTTTGCGTTCGACAGGATAAAGTTTTCTGCCAACACGCTTGACGCTCACCGGCTGATCCGCTGGGCCAGCTCGCTCGGCCTGCCGGCGCAGCACCAGATGGTGGAATTGCTGTTCAAGGCCTATTTCGAGGACGGCAAGAGCCTCGGCGACGACGCGGTGCTGATCGAGGCGGCCGAACAGGTCGGACTTGAAACCCCGGTGGTCGAACGCTTGCTAGCCGGGGACGCCGACCGCGATACGGTGTCCGCCGAGATCGACCAGGCGCGGCAGATGGGCGTCACCGGCGTGCCCTGCTTCATCATGGACATGCAGTATGCCGTCGTCGGCGCCCAGTCATCCGAGGCGCTGGCCGACGCCATGCGCAAGATCGTCGCCAGTCGCGGCAATCAGGCAGCGGGAAACGACAACGGCTAAAACCGAATCCGGCACGTGTCGTTCCGGATGGCAATTCCGCCGCCGGGCAAGGCACTCGCAGATGTGGATGATCCTACCGCCGGTTCACGGTCTCAAATCGCGCGCGGCTGAGGCTGACTAGAGCCGAGACGGCAGCACACAAACCGGCAAGCACCAGCGCGATACCGGGGGCTTGGACCACTGGAACAAGCGCGAAGATGATCGACATTGATATGGCGCCCGTTGTCTGGCCCAACAGTCGAGCGGTGCCCTGCATGGCTCCGGCAGCCCCGCTGCGGGCCTTCGGCGCGGACAGCAGCAGAGTGCGGTTGTTCGGGGTCTGGAACAGGCCAAATCCGGCTCCGGCAAGCGTTGTTCCGATCAGAAAGGCGATGCCCCTTGCATCCGGCGGGAACAGTCCGGCGATCAGCAGCCCCAGCGCCAGCAAGCCGCCGCCGGACGCGCACAGCCACGCCGTCTTGATCCGGTCGGCCAGCCGTCCTGCGATCGGGGCCATGATGATCGTCGCGACAGGCCACGGCATCATGTAGAGCCCGGTCAGTGCCGGCGTCATGCCCATGGTGTGATGAAGGTAGAACGGCAACGCCACATAGGCCAGCATCTGTCCGGTAAAGCAGGCAACGGACGCGATCACCGCCACCCGAAAGCCGGGTTCGGCGAGCAGATCGGTCGGCACGATCGGCGTGGGTGTGTTGCGTTCCAGCCGCAGCACCGCCAGCAGGCACAGGACCGCGCATCCGATCAGGATGGCGCTGCTTGCGGGTGCGGTGGCGATCTGTTCCGCGCCCGAAAAGAACAGGATGAACATCGCGGTGCTGGCGAGCAACGCCAGAACGTTGATCCGCCTCCTGACGCCATCCATGTGGCCGAGAAACTTCCCGCACAACAGCACGATCACGCCGAGCGGCAGGTTGACGGCAAACAGCCAGGGCCAACTGGCGACCGAGAGGATGGCGCCGGCGACAGCCGGCCCCGCCGCCGCGGAAATGGCGATGGCCATGGCATTGAAACCGATGACGGTCCCGAGCATGCGCTGCGGCACTGCCGTGCGCAGGTTCATGGCTGCGAGCCCCATGATCGCGCCGGCGCCCAAGCCTTGCATAAAGCGCGCAGCCACAAGCAGCGGCAGGCTGCCGGCCAGCGCGCAAGCCGTTGACGCCAGCGTGAACAGCGCGACACCCAGCAGGAAGACACGCCGCGGCCCGTAGATCTCGCCAAGTGCGCCGCAGGGAAGCAGAGCCACCAGCACGGCAAGCTGGTAGCTCGAGACCACCCACACCGTGTCGCTGGGATGCGCCCCAAGAGACTGTGCGATCGAGGGTAACGCCACATTGGCGATGGCGCTGTCGAGCACGACCAGCACAAGCGACAGCAGCAGCACGCCGATGGCAAACTGGCGCCGGGGCGCAGGCAGGCCGTCGTCGACGGGGTCAAGGGATGGTGGTGTGGACATTGAGGTCATTTCGTCTTCTGATCAGATCAGCGATACCCGCGCCGCACCGATTGCGCCAGACGCCATCGGAAAATTCAGCGCCGTGTCAGATACATGCCGCCACAATAGCTGCACCGCTGGTGTCGCAGACGCTCCGCATGGATCGCCCTATCCCGGCTGCCGCAGGGTGATGCGCGTGAGTTCCGCCGGTCGTCCCAGCCGCAGGGCAAACCCCGGCCAGAGTGCGGTGCCGTTGTTGACGTAAAGCTGCATTGAACCGACCTGGTAGAGGCCGGAGACGAAGCCGTTGTTGGCGCGTGCAAGCAGCCGGTCCATGCCGCGGATCATTCCGCCGTGGGTATGCCCGGAAAGTTGCAGCGCCACGCCTGCGCCCGCGGCCTGTCTCGCCTGCATCGGCTGATGGTCGAGCAGGATGACCGGCGCCGCATCCGGCGCGCCGCTGAGGGTCGCCTCGAGATCCGGAGCCGGAAAGCCATTCCTGCCGGCCGACCGATCGGGCACACCGGCGATCACCAGCTTGGCAGTGCCGCGCTCGATGACCGCGTGGCTGTTGGAGAGAAGCCGCATGTCCATGGCCTCGAAATGCGCCATGAAGGCGCCCGCGTCAAAAAAGTATTCGTGGTTTCCCGAGATGGCGTAGATGCCGTCACGGGCAGAAAGCCCACGAAGCGGCTCCACGTCGGCGCGCCGGTGTTCGAGGCTGCCATCGATGAAGTCACCGGTGATGACGATCAGGTCGGCATCGAGCGCGTTGGACTTTGCCACCATGGACTCGGTCCAGACGGCCGGAAACAGCCGGCTGATATGCAGGTCGGTCAGTTGCACGATCCGGTAGCCGTCGAACGCCGCCGCAAGCCCCGGTATCGTGATTTCGATGTCCTTGAGCGGCGGGACAATGATGGCGCGGCTGACGCCGAATGAGGACAGGGCAAGAGCGGCAATGCCCGCCGCATATCTGACCTCCGGGGCAGGTTCCGCGAAATGGCCCGTGAGCACCATGACAAGCAGAGATCCCGCATCAAGCGCAATCTGGAAAACCGCGAGCAGCACGATCGCGCCAAACAGGACGTTGAACGCGATGACCAGCGGCCTGGGAAACTCGGGCGCAAACACCGAGCCAGACGAAAGCCGGCTGAAATAATGATATTGCGAGGCAATCAGCAGCACCAGCGCCAGCAGCGCCTTGAGCGCCCATGGCCAGGGCAGCGGCAGGATGAAGCGGACGAGCACGACCAGCCATGGGAGTCCGGTAATGACATGAAACATCAAATGCGCCTTCGGTGACTTGAAAGACTCCACGGTCCGGGGAACGCGGAGGAAACATGCGGGATCCGAACCGCAGATTCCTCGGCGGCACCGATGCTGGTCCTGGCAGGCTCCCGCCTGACCTTGCCGGCATAGACGCCTGTTTCCAGTCAGATAGGGAGCCCTGCGGCGTTTGCCACCCTCACGCGCCTACCCGGCCAGTTCCGCCAGATGGGTCATCACCACGGCCGCACCGTTGAGCCGCTTGTCCGGCGTCGGCAGATCGCGAATGAACACGACGCTCTGGTCGGGCCGGATCTTGGCCATATTGCCCTGCTTGGAAATGTGGCCGACCAGGCCCGCCGGGTTGGGGAATTCCTTGTTGCGGAACTGCACCACCACGCCCTTCGGGCCGGCGTCGAGCTTTTCGACATTGGCCTTGCGGCACAGCGCCTTGATGAAGACGATCTTCAAGAGATGCTGAACCTCGGTCGGCAACGGTCCGAAACGGTCGATCATCTCGGCGCCGAATCCGTCGATGTCGGCAATATCGGTGATCTCGCCCAGCCGGCGGTAGAGCCCCAGCCGAAGGTGCAGATCCGGCACATAATCCTCGGGGATCATCACCGGCGTTCCCACCGTGATCTGCGGCGACCAGCCGGTGTCGATCACCTCTTCCTCGCCGCGCACCTCGGCGACTGCCTCCTCCAGCATGTGCTGGTAGAGCTCGAAACCGACTTCCTTGATGTGGCCGGATTGCTCCTCTCCGAGCAGGTTGCCGGCGCCGCGGATGTCGAGATCGTGGCTGGCGAGCTGGAAGCCGGCGCCAAGCGTGTCGAGAGACTG
This sequence comes from Hoeflea sp., assembly GCA_020637795.1. Lineage (GTDB taxonomy): Bacteria > Pseudomonadota > Alphaproteobacteria > Rhizobiales > Rhizobiaceae > Hoeflea. Next base: position 321,122 of record JACKJT010000002.1, read on the forward strand.
CAGCACCTTGAGCCGCTTGTCCGCCGTCGCCGTCAGCATCTTGTTGACCGGCAGCGTGAACAGCGCGAAGGCGCGCACCTTGGAACGGCCGACCCGCCCGCGCAGCTGGTAAAGCTGGGCCAGGCCGAACATGTCGGCGCGGTGCACGATCAGGGTGTTGGCCGTCGGCACATCGAGACCCGATTCGACGATCGTCGTCGACAAGAGCACGTCATACTGTCCGTCATAGAACGCGTTCATGATGTCGTCGAGCTCGCCTGCCCCCATCTGGCCATGGGCAATGGCGAATTTCAGTTCCGGCACGTCCGAGCGCAGGAACGCCGCCACATCCTCGAGATCGGCGAGCCGCGGACAGACATAGAAGCTCTGCCCGCCGCGATAGTGTTCGCGCATCAGTGTTTCGCGCACGGTGACCGGATCGAACGGCGAAATGAACGTGCGTACCGCCATCCGGTCGACCGGAGGCGTGGTGATCAGCGACAGTTCCCGCACCCCGGTCATCGCCAGTTGCAATGTGCGCGGGATCGGCGTGGCCGAGAGCGTGAGCACATGCACGTCGCTCTTCAGTTCCTTCAGTCTTTCCTTGTGCTTGACCCCGAAATGCTGCTCCTCGTCGATGATCAGCAGTCCCAGATTGGCAAACTGGATCGACGAGCCGAGCAGCGCATGGGTTCCGACAACGATGTCGGTCTTGCCTGACGCGAGCTCCGCTTTCGTCAGCGCCAGTTCCTTGGCGCCGACAAGCCGCGAGGCTTGCGCGATCCGCACCGGGTATCCGCGCAGGCGTTCGGTGAAGGTCTTGAAATGCTGCCGCACCAAGAGCGTCGTCGGCACCACCACCGCCACCTGCACCCCGTTCATCGCGGCGATGAACGCCGCGCGCAGCGCCACTTCGGTCTTGCCGAAGCCGACATCGCCGCAGACCAGCCGGTCCATCGGTTGGCCCGCCGCCAGATCTTCGCGCACCCGCTCGATCGCCGCCATCTGGTCCTCGGTCTCGTCATAGGGGAAACGGGCGGAGAATTCGTCGTAGAGACCCTCGGGCGCCGCAAGCGCGGGTGCGGAGCGCATGTGCCGTTCGGCGGCAATCCGGATCAGCCCCTCAGCCATGTCGAGAAGCCGTTTCTTGAGCTTCGCCTTGCGCGACTGCCAGGCGACCCCGCCCAGCCGGTCGAGTTGCACCTCGGCGCTGTCAGAACCGTAGCGGGTCAGAAGCTCGATATTCTCGACCGGCAGGAACAGCTTGGCGTCGCCGGCGTAATGCAGTTCGAGACAGGCATGCGGCGCGCCGGCCGCCTCGATCGTGCGCAGGCCGATGAACTGGCCGATGCCGTGCTCGGCGTGAACGACATAGTTGCCCTCGTCGAGCCCCGACACCTCGGAGATGTAGTCGGCGCCGCGGCGCTTGCGCTTGGCCCGGCGCACCAGCCGGTCGCCCAGAACATCCTGCTCGCCGATGACCACGAGGTCGTCGATCTCGAAGCCGCCCTCGATGGCGAGCACCGCGGCAGCGGCCTCGCCGGGTTTGAGCGTGTCGAGTTCGGAATGGCTGTTGATGCGCACAACGCGCTTGAGGCCGTGTTCCTCGGTCACCTGCAGCAGCCGGTCGAGCGAACCTTCGGTCCAGGCCGTGATCAGCACATTGCGCCCGTCCGCGCGCTTGGCGCCGACATGGGCCACCAGCTTCTCGAACAGGTTGGTTCGCCCGGCGTCTTCGGACTTGTCGCCTTCCGCGTCCGCCGCCCAGCGCGGTCCGGTCTTCGTCGACAGATCGATCACCAGCCGCGAGGATGTCTCCGGCTGGTGAAACGGCGTCAGCCGGATGGCGTTCAGCCTGTCGAGCCGTTCCAGCAGTTCGGGCGTGTCGAGATAGAGAAGGTCCGGCGGGGTCGCCTTGTATGGCGTGGTCTGGACACCGCGGCCCTTCTCGATGCTCTGCGCCGCCTGCCGGGCTTCGTAATGATCGACAATCTGGGCCCGGCGCTCGCTTGCGGCTTCGGCGAGCATGTGGTCGCCGCTGATCCGGAATCCGCCAAGATAGTCGAACACCGTCTGCATCCCGTCGTGAAACAACGGCAGCCAGTGTTCCATGCCGGGATAGCGCCGGCCTTCGCTGACGGCGACATAGAGCGCGTCGTCGCGGGTTGCCGCCCCGAACATGGAAAGATAGTTGCTGCGGAACCGGCTGATGGTCTCGGGTTCCAGTGTGACTTCGCTCATTGCGTTGAGCGCCAGTTCCTTGGCTTGCCCGGTGGTGCGCTGCGATGCCGGATCGAAATACCGCACGCTTTCCAGCGTGTCGCCAAAGAAATCCAGCCGCACCGGTTGTTCCGCACCCGGCACGAAGACATCGAGAATGCCGCCGCGCACGGCGTACTCGCCGACTTCGCGCACCGTATCGACGCGCTCGAAACCGTTCTTGACGAGGCTGCCTGCCAGCTCCTCCATCTTCAGCCGGTTGCCGGCGCGCGCGGAAAATCCGAGGCCGGAGACAACCGACCGGGTCGGCACCCGCTGCAGCATGGCGTTGACGGTCACCAGCAGGATCGCCGGATGCGGATTGTCCGGAAAATGTGCCAGCGACGACAGCGCCGCAAGCCGCCGCGCCGAAATGTCGGCGCCCGGCGAGACCCGGTCATAGGGAAGGCAGTCCCAGCCCGGCAGGGTCAGGACCGGGATGTCGGGGGCGAAGAAGGCGAGGTTCTGCTCAAGGTCGGCCATCCGCTGGCCATCGGAAATGATATGTGCAAGCGGTCCCGCCGACCGCGCCATTTCGGCCAGCGCCAGCGCTTCCATGCCCTGCGGCACGCCGGCCAATGTGACCGGTGTTACCGCACCGGAGATCCTGGCAACCGGTATGACAGACTTCATGGCCTTGTCGCCTGCCCTTCCGGCCCGGTTTCGCGCGGATCGAAATCCGGGACATAGGCGCGCATCCGGTCAAACAGCGCGGTTCGGAAGCGCTCCGGCGTCTCGGCCTCGCCCGTCACCCAGCGGAAGATGTCGGCATCCTCTTCCGCCATCAGCTCTTCCAGCTGGTCGAGCTCGGCGTCACTCAGCCCGGCAATTTCTGCATCGGCAAATCCGCCAATCACCAGATCCATTTCCCGGATGCCACGTCGCCACGCCCGCACAAGAATGCGACGGCGGCGCGGATCGAGGTCGGCGCTTGAACGTGTGGTTCCGGTCATGACGTGCCTTTTTTGGTTGGACGGTTTCCTTATCCTGTCGCCGCGCAAATGTCAGCCTTGCCTTTGGCTCAAAATTGCCGTTCATCTGGGTTCATGCGACCACTTCAACTCGATCCCCTGTTCAAGCCCGTTGAAAGCCTGCCCGGGATCGGCCCCAAGCTTGCCGAGGCGCTGGCCCGGGTGACCGGCCGCGATGGCCCTGAAGACACCCGTGCTCTCGATCTGCTGTTGCTGCCGCCGCATGGCCTGATTGACCGGACCATGCGCTCGGGCATCACCGAGGCGCCGGAAGGCACCATTGCCACCTTGAAGGTCAGGGTTGACCGCCACCAGCCCTCGCCTCCGGGCCGCAGAAGCGCGCCTTACCGGGTCTTGGTCCATGACGACACCGGCGAACTGGCGCTGACCTTTTTCCACTCCAAACAGCCATGGCTCGAGAAGATCCTGCCGGTGGGGGAAACCGTTCTGGTCAGCGGCAAGGTCGAATGGTTCAATGGCAGGCCGTCAATGGTCCATCCCGACCATATTGCGCTGGAAGCCGACGCCGCAAGCTTCCCGCTGATCGAACCGGTCTATCCGCTGACTGCCGGCCTGTCGCCGAAAGTGCTGCGACGCTCCATCGAATCGGCGCTCGAGCTGTTGCCGGAGCTTCCCGAGTGGTCGGATCCGCATCTGGTCCGCAAGAACAGTTTCCCGTCCTTTGCCAAGTCCGTCCGCGAACTGCATCATCCCGAAACCGCGATCGACATCGAGCCGCAGACGCCGGCGCGCCGCAGGCTGGCATATGACGAGCTGCTGGCAGGCCAGCTGTCGCTGGCGCTGGTGCGGCAGACCCTGCGCAAACTGCCCGGTTATCCGGTGGTCGCCGAAGGCCGGATGCGCCGGGCGATCCTCGATGCGCTGCCCTTTTCCCTGACCGGCAGCCAGACGACGGCTGTCGAGGAGATCCTTGCCGACATGGCCGGCAAGGACAGGATGCTGCGGCTGCTGCAGGGCGATGTCGGCTCCGGCAAGACCGCGGTTGCGATGCTGGCCATGGCCGATGCAGTGGAGGCCGGAGGACAGGCGGTGCTGATGGCCCCGACCGAGATCCTCGCCCGCCAGCATCATGCCACGATCAGAAAGATGGCGGAGGCCGCCGGCATCGAGGTTGTGGTGCTGACCGCCCGCGCCAAGGGACGCGAACGCACCGACCTGCTCGAACGCATCGCCAGCGGCGAGGCGCAGATTGTCATCGGCACCCATGCGCTGTTCCAGGAATCGGTCGTCTACAACAATCTGACGCTTGCGGTGGTCGACGAACAGCACCGGTTCGGGGTGCACCAGCGGCTGCGGCTGACGGCCAAGGGAACGGCGCCGCACATGCTGGTGATGACCGCCACGCCGATCCCCAGGACGCTTGTCCTTGCAGCCTTCGGTGACATGGACGTCTCCAAGCTCACCGAAAAACCGGCCGGCCGCCAGCCGATCGCCACGGTCACCATCCCCGACGACCGCCTTGGCGAAATCGTCGAACGGCTGAAGAAGGCGCTCGAAGACGGCAAGAAGGCCTACTGGATCTGTCCGCTCGTCGAGGATTCCGATCAGAGCGAGCTGATGTCGGTGGAAAGCCGCCACGCCAGCCTCGCCAAGGCATTCGGCAAGGAACTGGCACCGCTGGTGTCGCTGGTTCACGGCCGCATGACGTCGGATGAAAAAGACCAGGCGATGAGCGCCTTTAAGAACGGCCAGACCCGGCTGCTCGTCGCAACGACCGTCATCGAGGTCGGCGTCGACGTGCCCGACGCCACCATCATGGTGATCGAGCACGCCGAACGTTTCGGCCTGGCGCAATTGCACCAGCTCAGAGGCCGCGTCGGCCGCGGCGAAGGTGCTTCAAGCTGCATCCTGCTCTACCACGGTCCACTGGGCGAAACCGCCGGCGCGCGCCTGCAGGTCCTGCGCGAGACCGAGGACGGATTTCGCATCGCCGAGGAAGACCTCAAGCTGCGCGGCGAAGGCGAGGTGCTTGGCACACGGCAATCGGGAATGCCCGGGTTCAGGCTGGCCAATCTGAGCGCCCATGCCGATCTTCTGGAAATCGCCCGCAGCGACGCCCGCAATGTGCTGGAGACCGACCCTGCCCTCGCCTCAACCCGCGGCGAGGCGCTGAGGATGCTGCTTTACCTGATGCGGCGTGACGAGGCGATCAGGTTTCTCAGGGCTGGCTGAACCGATCACTCAGCCGCTGGTTTTGACTTTGACCTGGGCTTTGTCTGCACCGGCAGGATCTTCGGGTAGTCCGGAGACACGAGACCCGCGGAGATCACCATCTTGGCCGCCTCCTCGACGCTCATGTCCAGAACGATGACATCCTTGCGCGGCACGAACAGCAGGAAACCCGAAGTCGGATTGGGCGTCGTTGGCAGGAACACCGAGATTGAGTCTTCCTCTGGCAGCCTGACATTGACCTCGCCCTTGGTTTCCGTGGCAATGAAGACGATCGACCACAAGCCGCGGCGCGGATACTCGATCAGCGCGGCCTGCTTGAAGGACCCGCTCTGCTCGGCCAGCACCGTCTGGAAGATCTGCTTGAGCCCCTTGTAGAGGCTGCGCACCAGCGGCATCCGGTCCAGCAGCGATTCGCCGAAGGAAATGATCGAGCGGCCGACGAGGTTAGCCGTCAGGAACCCGATCATCGTGATCAGGAACAATGCGGTGACCAGACCGAAGCCGGGAACGGCGAACGGCAAGTAATAGTCGGGATTGTAGATCGCGGGGATGTAGGGTTTGACCCAGCTGTCGACCCATCCGATGAAGGTCCAGGTCAGGTAGGCCGTGATGGCCAGCGGCGCGACGATGATCAGACCCGTCAGAAAATAGTTTCTCAGCCGCCGTCCGGCGCCTATCCGTTTGGTCTTCTCAGTCATTCTTCACCCTGCCTCATGGCGCGCAAGACGGATCGTCTTGCCGTTCCCCCTATATAGGTAACGCGCGAAGGCGAAGACAAGTTCACTGCCGATGTATCTCCTATTCGACAGTCACCGATTTGGCGAGGTTGCGCGGCTGGTCGACATCGGTGCCCATGAACACCGCCGTATGGTAGGCGATCAGCTGCACAGGCAGCGCGTAGAGGATCGGGGCCACGATCTCGTTGACCTCTGGCATGACGATGGTCGCCATGGTTTCCAGCGTGGTCGCGGCCGCGCCCTTTTCGTCGGTGATCAGGATGATCTGACCGCCGCGTGCCGCCACTTCCTGCATGTTGGAGACGGTTTTCTCGAAATGCCGGTCGTGCGGCGCGATCACGATCACCGGCATGTTCTCATCGATCAGCGCGATCGGACCGTGCTTGAGCTCTCCTGCAGCATAACCCTCGGCGTGGATGTAGGAAATTTCCTTGAGCTTGAGCGCGCCTTCCAGCGCCAGCGGGAAACTCGTGCCGCGGCCGAGGTAGAGCACGTCCTTGAACCGCGAAAGTTCGCGCGACAGGGTCTCGATCTGCGGCTGGATCGATTGCAGCACCTCGTTGAACAGCCGCGGAGCGCCGACCAACGCCTGCACCATTTTCGTTTCATCTTCGGCCGACAACGTGCCACGCGCCCGGCCGGCGATCATCGCCAACGCCGCAAGCACCGAGAGCTGGCAGGTGAAAGCCTTCGTCGAGGCAACGCCGATTTCCGGTCCGGCAAGCGTCGGGAACACCGCGTCGGATTCGCGCGCGATGGTCGATTCACGCACATTGACCACTGCACCGATCGTCAGGTTGTGGTCGCGGCAATACCGCAGCGATGCGAGCGTATCGGCGGTTTCCCCGGACTGCGAGATGAACAGGGCTGCCATCTTGCCGGTCAGCGGCATTTCGCGGTAGCGGAATTCCGAGGCGACATCGATTTCCACCGGCAGCCGCGCGAACCGCTCGAACCAGTACTTGCCGATAAGCCCCGCATAATAGGCGGTGCCGCAGGCGGACATGGCGAGCCTGTCGAGATTGGCGAAATCGATCTTTGCGCTGTCGAGCTTCACCCGTCCCTCGGCGAAATCGATGTAGTGGCTCAGCGTATGGGAGACTACTTCCGGCTGCTCGTAGATTTCCTTTTCCATGAAATGGCGGTGGTTGCCCTTGTCGACGACATAGGCAGCGCCCTGCGATTTCTGTTTCCTGCGTTCGACCAGCGTTCCGCTCGCGTCGTAGATCTCCAGCGTATCGTGGGTGATGACCACCCAGTCGCCATCGTCGAGATAGGTGATCTCGTCGGTGAACGGCGCCAAGGCGATCGCATCCGAGCCGAGGAACATCTCGCCCTCGCCATGGCCGACCGCGAGCGGTGGCCCCGACCGCGCGCCAAGGATCATGTCCGGCTGGTCTTCAAACAGCACGGCAAGCGCATAGGCGCCTTCGAGCCGGCTCAGCGCCTTCTGCATGGCCTGGCGCGGCGCCAGCCCCTGCTGCCGGTAGGCGGAAAGCAATTGCGCCACCACTTCCGTGTCGGTTTGGCTGTAGAAGCTGGCGCCACCCGCGGTCAGTTCGGCGCGCAGCGGCGCGAAGTTCTCGATGATGCCGTTATGGACGACTGCCACGCCATGGCAGAAATGCGGATGCGCATTGCTTTCCGTCGGCGCGCCATGGGTTGCCCAGCGCGTATGGCCGATACCGATCTGGCCGGCCAGCGGCTCCACGCCCAGCCTGCGGTCGAGGTTGGCTAGCTTGCCTTCCGCCCGGCGGCGATCGAGATGCCCGTCATGCACCGTGGCGACACCGGCGGAATCATATCCGCGGTATTCCAGCCGCTTGAGCGCATCCACCAGCAGCGGAGCCACTTCGCGCTTACCAACTATCCCGACAATGCCGCACATGCGTTTCTCCTGGGTATTGTGTTGGCCAAGCTCTTACCCAGCAAAGCCGGTTTAGACCAGTAGCCTAACATATTGCGACCGCTCAATTTTCGTGACACCGCGTAACCGGGCCTATGCACCCGGTTCGCTTTGCGCCTGTTTCTTCAGCGCCTTGATCGCCGCGATCTTCTCGCGCAGCCTCTGCGCCCGGCCGGGTTTTGTCTCCTGCTTTGCCCTGGCAATGGCCAGAGCGTCGGCCGGAACATCCATCGTCACGACGCTTCCCGAGCCGACATAGGCCCCGTCGCCGATACTGACCGGGGCGACGAGCGATGAGTTCGAGCCGATGAAGGCGCCCGCCCCGATCTGGGTCAAGTGCTTGTTCTGGCCGTCATAATTGCAGGTGATCGTGCCGGCGCCGATATTGGCGGCCTCTCCGATGACGGCATCGCCGATATAGGTCAGGTGATTGACCTTGGCGCCCTTGCCGACCTTGGCCTTCTTGATCTCGCAGAAATTGCCGACCCTGGACTTCTCGCCGAGCTCCGTCCCCGGACGCAGCCGGGCAAACGGCCCGATGGCGGCTTTCGCGCCCACATCCGCACCCTCGAGATGGCTGAAAGCATGGATGACCGCGCCCGGACCAACCCTGACGCCGGGACCGAACCAGACATTGGGTTCGATCGTCACATCCTTCTCAAGCACCGTGTCATGGGAGAGGAAGACGCTGGAGGGATCGATCATGCTGACGCCCAAAAGCATCGCCGCATGGCGTGCGCGCTTTTGCCAGACCTGCTCGATTTCGGCGAGTTCGGCGCGGGTGTTGCAGCCCATCATGTCCTCTTCCGGAGCCTCGATGGCGACGCAATTCAGTCCCCGACCGCGGGCAATCTCGACAATGTCGGTGAGATAGTATTCGCCCTTGGCATTGTCGTTGCCAATGGCTTCAAGCAGGCTGACGGCTTCGGCGCCGGAAAACGTGATGATGCCGCCATTGCAGAAATCAACCTTGAGCTCTTCGCTTGACGCTTCCTTGTGCTCACGGATCGCGATCAGTTCGCCGTTGCGCTCCAGAAGCCGGCCGTAGCCGGTCGGATCGGCGGCGCGGAAACCGAGAACCACCACATCGGCGCCCTTTTCCCGCTCCGCGGTCGCAGCCGCCAGGCTCGCCGGATCGATCAGCGGCGCGTCGCCGTAGAGCACCACGACGTCGTCAAAGCCCTCGCTGATCACATCGCGCGCCATCAGCACCGCATGACCAGTGCCCTTGCGCTCGGTCTGCTCCACCGCAGCGACAGGCACTTCGAGCCCCTTCGCCGCAGCTTCGGTCACCAGGTCGGCATCCCGGCCGACGACGAGAGCAACCTTGCTGACACCCGCCGCTGCCGCCGCCCGCGTGACATGGGAAATCAGCGGTAGGTTGCCGACCGTATGCAGCACCTTTGATTTCGACGACTTCATGCGTGTCGCATCGCCCGCCGCAAGCACGACAGCCAGACAAGTACGCGCCATTCCCTCACCTCTTGATCGAATCGCTTGTTTACCCGTGCCGGACGCTATAGCACCGGAACCTCAATCATTCTCCTTCAAGCAAACATTGCCTCGATATGGAAGCCCCCATGACTGCCGCCGCCTCACCTGCCGCGAAACCTGCGCTCGCGCGCTTTCTCCCTCTGGTCGTCATGCTGCTGACACCCCTGTTCTTCTCCTCGAACCTGATTTTCGGCCGCTCGACCATCCCCGAGGTGGCGCCGTTTACGCTGGCCTTCCTGCGCTGGACCGCATCGGCTCTCCTTCTTTCGCCGTTTCTGTGGATGGCGCGCGACCGCGTCCGGACCTATGTGACCGGACATCCGCTGCACTGGCTGCTGCTCGGCTTTCTCGGAATGTGGATCTGCGGCGCCGGCGTCTATTACGCGCTCCAGTTCACCACGGCCACCAACGGCACGCTGATCTACACCACGTCGCCGCTGATGATCATCATCCTCGAACGGCTGTTTTTCGGCCGGCCGACCAGCTGGCGCGAACTCGCCGGTATCCTGATCGGCTTCCTCGGCGTGGCGATCATCGTGCTGAAGGGCAACCTCACCGGACTTGCCGGCACGTCCTTCAACATGGGCGACCTGATGTTCATTCTCGCAGCCCTGTCCTGGGCCGGCTATTCGGTTCTGCTCAAGGGCAGGCGCACGGCCGGGTTGCCGGTGTCCGCGCTGTTTGCCGTTGTCGCGCTGTCGGGATCGCTGCTGCTGGCGCCGTTCGCGCTGTGGGAGTACCTCACCGGCGCAATGATGCCGCAAACCCTGACCGCCTGGGGCGGCATCGCCGGCATCGTTGTCTTTTCCTCGCTGCTGGCGTTTTCCGGCTATCAGTATGGCGTTGCCCGGCTGGGTGCGTCGACGGCCAGCGTCTTCATGTACCTGCTGCCGCCCTACGGCGTCGGCCTTGCCGTCCTGGTGCTCGGCGAACCCTTCGAGATGCATCACGCCATCGGCATCATCACGGTGCTCGCCGGCCTTGTGCTGGCGACGGCGCCCGGACAAAAGCGCTGACGGAAACCATGGCCTGACAAGCGGAGCGGCTTGATCAGCCGATCCTGCCCAGCGCCGGGAATGCCTCGAGCAGCCAGTAGGCCATGGTGGCCATGCCGCCGGTCAGGAACAGAATGCCGGTCAGCACCAGCAGCGCCCCGGTGATCTTCTCGATTGTTCCCAGATGCCTGCGGAATTTCTGCGAAAACCGCATGAAGCGTTCCGAGAACAGGGCCGCGATCCAGAACGGCACCGCCAGCCCGAGAGAATAGGCCGCAAGCAAGAGCGCACCCGCGCTGACGGTCTCCCGGCCCGCGGCAACCCCGAGAACGGCGCCGAGCACCGGCCCGATGCAGGGCGTCCAGCCGAAGGCAAACGCCAGCCCCATCAGATAGGCCCCGGACAGCGTGGCCGGCTTGCCGCCGCCGGCAAACCGGGCTTCCCGCGCTAGCAGCCCGATACGGAACACCCCGAGGAAGTGCAGCCCCATCGCGATGATGACGAGGCCGCCCAGCTTGGCCAGCAGGTCCATGTGCTGGCGCAGCGCCGCCCCGATACTCGAGGCGCCGGCGCCAAGTGCCACGAAGACCGTGGCAAAGCCCAGGGTGAAGAACAGCGAGGCGAAAAACACCGCCCGCCTCGTGTCCCTGGCTCTGGCCGCAGCGCCGCTGCCACGGAAATCCTCGACCGACACGCCGGCCATGTAGCACAGGTAGGGCGGCACCAGCGGCAGCACGCACGGCGACAGGAACGACAACGCGCCGGCCAGGATGACGGTAAACAGTGAAATATCGGCGATGATCACGAAATCAGCATCCCCTTGTCGGGCCATGGAGTGGACAGCAACCGGCCGGGCCGTCCGCAAGCCACTATCTAACCGCCAGTCCCGGGCTTCGCCAGTCACGTTTTCGAGCGAAACCCGTGATATATTGACGCCCGCCGGCGGCCTCGGCCCTTGCTCTCGATGGCACGCAGCACCGCGCTGACCCCGGTATCCGCAGGCTTTGCTAGCCCCCTGAAAAAACACGGGCGCACGGCGGTTTTTGCAGTTGACCATGGGCAGATGCCTGCCTATGTTCCGCGCCATTCGAGCCTGACGCCGCCAACGCGCGAACCGGGCTCCGGGAGAGCGTAGCTCAGTTGGTAGAGCAACTGACTTTTAATCAGTAGGTCCAGGGTTCGAATCCCTGCGCTCTCACCAAAAAACAATGAAACTCACATTTGTTTTGCTATATATATTGTTTCAATAGTCACAACCGGCGAGAATTCGGTTGGCCAATTGACGATCGAATTCTATGAATTAGCCTCTAGAAGGCAATAACAAACAATGTTGGATTAGCATTTTGGATACTATTTTTCAGTGGCTCGGCCAATTTGTCGTCACGATTGGTGGCGCCTCGGTCCTCATGCTCGGCTTATCAAATTACTTTGGTCGTATCTTCGCGGACCGCTTTATTGAAACGAAAAAGGCGGAATTAAACCAGGAATTAGAACGATTACGCGGTCAACTGATTCTTGACGCAGAGACACACCGTGTTCGCCTAAGAAAGTCCGAGTTGGTGTTTGAAAAAGAATTTGAGGCGGTTTCCAAACTTGTGTCTTTTCGACGCAAGCAGATGCCTCGACACCTGTATCCTGATATGGATTGGTATGAAGCATGCAACATCATCGCCGAGAATTTCTCCGCTATTGAAGATGGTCTCAGATCTTTCATAGCGGACTATGGTGCAGTACTGTCCGATACTGTAGTAGATTTGCTATCAGACTGCATCGGAATAGCTGGTCAAAACAAATTTGAAGCCATTGATAGTGAACAGGTTTCTACGGCAGCTAATAAAGCTGCCAACGACTTATACGACAAATTAACAGAAGCCGAGGCAACTATGTTAGTCGAGTTTCGAAAAAAAGTGTCAGAGTGAGTTGTACGTAATAAGTAACTTTTGCGGAATCTCGCTGAGGGAAATTTTCACGTAGGACACGCAGGCAGTACCAACTAGGACGCGACCCTGGCGCCTGCTGCGATCGTCGGTGGCGCTGCGTTCAGCGTGTCGCGGGCAAATCCGGCGGCGGCCTTGTACTTGGCCATGAACTCGGCCCGTTCGGCTGCCGGAATCACGTCTTCGATATTGTCGAATTCGCCGCCGCAGCGGTCGTTGACCATGTTGAGCAGCCCGAACGGTCCTGCCCCGCGATTGCGCAGGATCAGTGCCGAAACCGGCGCGCACAGCTCGTCATTATAGGCGGCGAGTGCATCTGCGCCGACGCCGTGAGCAAGGAACTTGGCGCCCAGAATGCGCGCGTCGATGATCGCCTGGCTGGCGCCATTCGACCCGGTCGGATACATGGCGTGCGCCGCGTCGCCCATCAGCGCCACCGGACCATCGACCCAGGTAGGGACCGGATCACGGTCGATCATCGGGTTTTCAAAGGCAATATCGGCGCCGCGGATCAGCGCCGGCACATCGAGCCAGTCATAGGTCCAGTTCTCGAAATGGTGGATGAAATCGTCGATGCCGACCGGCCGGAACCATCCCATGGTCTCATGCGCGGACGGATCGTCATAGGTGACTTCGGCGATCCAGTTGATCAGCGCCAGCCCGGTTTTCGGATCCGGAGCGGAGATCGGATAGATCACCATCCGGTGCTTGTGTGTTCCCAGTCCGATGAAGGAGGACCCGGTGCGCACCGGTTTGGCCAGCGACGTACCGCGCCACATCACGGCGCCGCCCCAGTGGATCGGCGGCTGGGTGGGATGCATCTGCGCCCGGATCGCCGAATGGATCCCGTCGGCGCCGATCAGCAGCCGGCCCGTTTCCTGGATCTCGCCGGACTTGGTCTGAAACGTCACCGTCACGCCGCCATCCGGATTGACTGCATAGCCGGTGGCGCGGCAGCCGAGGCGTACGGCATCCGGACCGGCAAGGTCGACAAAGCGGCGATACAGCGCCATGTGAAACTCGCCGCGGTGCACGGCATATTGTGGCCAGTTGTAGCCGGCACCGAGCCCGCGCGGCTCGGTATAGATGTCCTGGCCCTTCATGCCGACCAGCGCCCATTCGCGGGCCGGCACTCCGAAACGATCGAGGTCTTCGGCGGTGAAGCCGAGGTCGAAAAGTTCGCGCACGGCGTTCGGCTGCAGATTGATGCCGACGCCCAGCGGCTTGAGTTCGTTGACGGCTTCAAACACCACACACTCAACGCCGATCTGATGCAAAGTCAGCGCTAGCGTCAAACCGCCGATGCCGCCACCGGCGATGATCACCCTGTTATCTTCCATATCCTGAAACTCCGCCCCGCTCTTCTCCGCACCCCTGTGCCACGCCCCCTTACCACATCAAGCCGTCATGTCGACCGCCATGTGCGCGAGTGAGACGATCTGTCAGGTCTTTGGCTGGTAGAAATCCGAGGTCTTCTGGCGGCCGGCAAGCCACCAGCCCGATTGCTCCGGCCAGGTTTCAAACAGCGTGTCATGGCCAAGGTCGCGCGCCGCATGCAACGCCCAGTTCGGATCGACCAGCGCCTCGCGTCCGATGGCAATGAGATCGGCGCGGCCTTCGGCGAGGATGGCTTCGGCCTGTTGCGGGTGGGTGATCAGGCCCACCGCCATTGTGGTCATGCCGACGTCCTTTTTAACACGCTCCGCATATCCGACCTGGAAGCCGGGCTGTCGCTTCTGGCCGCCGCCGGCAGTGGCGGCGCCCGCAATGCCGCTTGACGAGCAATCCATCACGTCGACGCCGATCCGCTTGAGTTCAGCCGCGAGCACCACTGTATCGTCTAGCGTCCAGCCTTCCGGCACCCCGTCGACGGCGGAGGTGCGGAAAAACAGCGGCAGATCCTCCGGCCACACCGCCCGAACCCGCGCGGCGATTTCCAGCGCCAGCCGCATGCGTCCCTCGAGGCTTCCGCCGTAAGCGTCGGTCCGCTTGTTCGAAAGCGGCGAGAGAAAACTGTGCACCAGATAGCCATGCGCGCCGTGGATCTCGGCGATCTTGTAACCGGCGGCAAGCGCGCGCCGTGCTGCGGCTTCATAGTCGTTGATCAGTTTGCCGATTTCCTCAACCGTCAGCGCATGCGGCACCGGCCAGCGCTCGGCCACCGGCAGTTCGGACGGCCCGACCGGCGTCCACGGCATGTCGCCGCGTTCAAGATCGGCATCATTGAGCGGGCCGTTGCCAAACCAGGGCCGCTGCATTCCGCCCTTGCGGCCGGCATGGCCGAGCTGGATGGCGGGAATGGCGCCGTTCCTGAGCGCGAACTGCGCGACCCGCGCATGCCCGGGTATCTGGCTGTCGGTCCACAGTCCCGGGCATCCATGGGTGATCCGACCGCGTTTCTGCACCGCCGTGGCCTCGGTAAAGACGATCCCGGCGCCGCCGATGGCGAAACGGCCAAGATGGGTCAGGTGCCAGTCGTCCATGTGCCCCTCATGCGCCGAGTACTGGCACATCGGAGAGATCACGACCCTGTTGCGGGCGGTGATCCCACGTAGTTCGAGCGGTTGAAAAAGATGGGGTGCAGCTGTCATCGGAATTCCTTGCGTGATTTGCGCCAGACGCTATCGCGTGGGTCGGACTGAAGCAATCGAGCGCAGCCTGATTTCAACAGAGTGGCCGCTCCGGCCGTCTGTCCCCGGTCAGGCAGATCCGCCATAGCTGATCAGGGGCAACACGAAGAAGTCCATACCCTCAGGCACAGCGCCGACCGCCATCGGACAGCCATAGACCGTTTCGAGGTTCGACGGGGTCAGAACCGTCTGCGGATCACCGCTGGCATGCACCCTGCCCCAGTTCATCAGCACGACATGGTCGGCGAAATGGGCGGTCAGGTTGAGATCGTGCAGGATGGCGACAACGCCGCCGCCGGCCTCGGCGTAACGCCGGGCGATCTGCATGATTTGCAGCTGGTGCCTGATATCGAGACTGGAAATCGGCTCATCCAGAAACAGGCAGCGCGGCTTGCCGTCAAACACCGGCTCCCAGACCTGGGCAAGGACTCTCGCCAGATGCACCCGCTGCTGCTCACCGCCGGACAGTTCCTGGTAGAACCGGCCGCCGAACCCGTCCATGTCGACCGCGGCCAGCGCCTCCTCGATCCGGGCCCCGGCATCGATGCCGGTCTGGATTCCCGCCGACAGCCCCAGTCTCACTACCTCGTGCACGGTAAAGGGAAACGAGAGGTTGGCCGATTGCGGCAGCACCCCGCGCAGGCTTGCCAGATCCAGCGGACGGGCGTTGGCGATGTCGATACCATTGAGGCGCACCTCTCCAGTAAAACCGATCTCGCCTGTCAGCGCCCGCAGCAAGGTGGTCTTGCCGGAGCCGTTCGGTCCGATGATCACGGTGAACTGGTTTTTTGCGGCCCACATGTCGATGCCGTGCAGGATCTCGGTCCTGCCCAGGCGGACCTGAATGTTTCGCGCTTCGAGCATATCAGATATCCATCAAACCGCGCCTGCGCAGCAGGATCCAGAGAAAGAAAGGCGCTCCGATGGCCGCGGTGACGATGCCGATCGGCAGCTCGGCAGGCGCAACGATCTGCCGCGCGATGGCGTCGGCAAACAGAAGCATGACCGCCCCGAGCAGCGCGCAGGCCGGCAGCAGGAACCGGTGATCCGGTCCCATCAGCAGCCTGAGAAGATGCGGCACAACGATGCCGATAAAACCGATGCCGCCGGAAACCGCAACGCATGCACCGGTGCCGGAGGCGACCATGACAATCGCCACGCGCTTGAAGAGCTGGACATTGATGCCGAGATGCCGCGCCGTCGCCTCGCCCAGCGTCATGGCGTTCAACCCCCGCGCCATGAAGGGCGAAAACACCAGTATCGGAATGATGACCGGCGCAACGGCCAGGACCTTGAGCCATGTCGCCCCGGCAACCGACCCCAGCCCCCAGAAGGTGAGATCGCGCAACTGCTCGTCGTCGGCCCAGAACACCAGGAGTCCGGTGAAGGCGCCGGCCATCGCGCCGAGCGCAATCCCCGCAAGCAGCATGGTCGCAACCGACGTCCGGCCGTTCCGGGTCGAGATCCGGTACAGCGCCATCGTGAACAGCAGACCGCCGACAAAGGCCGCAAACGGGATATGGTACATGCCGAGAAAGGCGGCGACGGGCGCCAGGGCTCCCGCCCCGAGCACGATGAATGTCACCGCGCCGAGACTGGCGCCGGCGGAGACGCCGACGATGCCTGGATCGGCCAGCGGATTGCGGAACAGGCCCTGCATGGTCGCCCCGGAGACCGCAAGCGCCGCGCCGATCAGCATGCCCAGCAACGTGCGGGGCATGCGGATATCGAGGATGACCACGCGCTCCACCGCGCTGATCAGGTCGTCCCGGCCCGAAATGAGCGCCCAGGCCACTGAAACCGCCGATGCATTGGTCGCGCCCGAGGCAATGCTGAACATTGCCGTCAGGATCAGCACCACCGTGAGCACCAGCAGCATCCTGCGGGCGAAAACAGTCCTGTCGCCCGCATACGCGCCGGGAGCCTGGCTCATGCCGGCTTCAAGACTAATGCTCATCGCCGTAAAGCGCTTTTGCCAGCTGGGTAATCGCCTCGCCCGTGCGCGGGCCGAAACCGAGCATCAGCAGCCCATCCATCCTGATAATCCTGCCGTTCTTCACCGCGGGTGTGGTGGAAAGCGCCGGATGCGCCTCGATCAGGGCGTTCATCGCCGCATGATCGGCCGTTGCGCCGCGCCCGTTCATCATCAGGATGACGTCCGGGGCGGCATCGATCACCGCTTCATTGCTGATCTGCTTGTAGCCCTCGAAACCGGAGATGGCATTCTCCGCGCCCGCCAGTTCGATGATGTGGCTCGCCGCGGTGTTGGTACCCGACGTGTTGATCTTGCCATCGGTCAGTGCCAGCACGAACATGACCCTGAGCTTGCGGTCGACACTTGCAAGATGCTCACGGGTTTTTGCGATGTCGGCTGCGACCTTGGCCTTGAGTGCCTCCCCCTTCTCCACCACGTCCAGTTCGCGGGCGACGATGGTGATGTTCTCGTCAATGCCTTCCAGCGTGAAATCGTCCGGCACATCGACCCAGCGCACCCCGGTGCTCTTGAGAACCTCGACGGCTTCGCGCGGACCGTTGTTCTCGCGGGCGAGAACGAGGTCCGGCTTCACCGACAGCACGCCCTCGGGCGAGAGCGCCCGGATGTAGCCGACATCCGGCAGGGCGGTCGCTTCCGGCGGGAAGGTCGAGGTCGAATCGCGCCCCACCAGCCGGTCCTGTTCGCCCAGCGCATAAACGATCTCGGTGACTGCGCCACCGATGGCGAGAACCCGTTGCGCCCTGGCCTCTTTGGCAACGGCCGCATCGAAAGTCAGCGGCGTTGCAGCGATGACAGCACAGCCGAACCCGGCCAGGAGTGCGCTGCGGCGAGTGAAGACCCGAAACTTCACTGGATTCAGGCAGCTCATTGCGCCACCTCCAGGTCTTCCAGTTCCCTTGCGCGCGGCAGTGCGCCGACTATGGCGTCCCAGGCCGACACGCGTTCGTTGACGTCACCGCCGCGGCGGTCTCCATTGATCAGGATGACCTGCTCGTCACGGTCGTCGAAAACCTCGATCGAGTAGATGTCGCCGCTCCTGGTCGGCTTGCGCACGATCCAGATGGCCGCGAACTGCTCCTTGCGCAGATGCAGGTGAAAACCGCTGTCGAGAATGTTCAGCCACGGCCCGACCTGCTTGATGTTGCGCACCGGCCCGGAATGGATCTGCAGGATGCCGGGATTGCGGACAAAGGCCATGATCGGTACCTGTTCGTCGGAAAGCCGGTCGAACAGGATGTCGAGCGCATCGTCGGTCAGCCTTTCCGCATAGTCCTCGCCGATCAGGCGAATGGCATCGTGGCGTCCGATCTTGGTCTTGCGCAGCATCGCCTGGAACTGGTGCGTGTCTTCCATGCCTGCCCAGGTTTTCCGCAGCGTGGCGATTGCCTCTGGCGCTGGGATTTCGGCGGGTTTTTCCGCTGCCGCCGCCTTGATCGCCGGTCCGGCGTCGTCCTTGCGCAGGCGTTCGCGGATCAGGTTCCATTTTTCAATGTCGGTGGCCTCGCGTGCAAACACCTTGTGGACCGCGTCGCCGCGCGCATCGAAGAACTGGAAGCTGCGTTGCATCGATCCATTCTCGAGTGGCTTGGCGACGTGGTAGGCGTGCCGCCAGTGCTTGGGGAAAATACGCAGGTCGATGTCCTTGCCGAGCACCATGGATGCGTGCTTGCCGGCCGAGAACTTCTCGTAAATCCCGGTCTTCTCGTGGACGGCGTTGACGTTGCGCGACAGGGCCATCACTTCGCCGGCCGCATTCAGCATCGGGAAGAAAACATCGAGATCGGGTTCGATCCGCTCGACATGATCGCCGACGAAGGCGTCGAGAAACCGGGCTTCGGATACTCCGAGCTGGGTGGCGAGATCGCGCTCGCGCATCTTGGGATTGGTGCGTCGCGCCTCTTTGATGGCGGCGGTGTCGGGTAGAGATATCGTATTCATTTGCCAGCTCACTTGTTGAGTATCAATTTGCCTTGCTTGGTGATTTTCAGGCGGTAGATGGCCCCGTCGTGCTCGATGCCGACCTCCTTCCGCTCTCCGAACAGAGCCCGGGATTCGATGACCCGTTCGGCCGGTTGGTCGGCTTGCAAAGGCTCGAACCGGCGATCCGGGAAGCTGTTTCCGGGGGTGTTTTTGTCCATGGTCAACATCCGTGTGTTGGCCTGGCTGGCTGCAAGCTGGCTTGGCGAAATTAATTGCGCGTTTTTATCTTGACTAACGCACTCATGTTTTAGTAATCGGTGTCTCGCATAAGCTGATCGGAATTGTCAAGTTTGATATTGACGTCAATTTGAAAAATCCGCCAGCAAGCGAGCAAGCGTACCGCCAGCCAGCTATTCAAAAACTTGGATCAGGTAAGGGCGCTATGACTGCTATCAGAACAAACCTAACTCGCACCGCAGTGACATTGGCACTGTGCACGACAACCGCACTCACGGCAGTGCCGTTTGCCAATGCACAGGAGGAAGCCAAACCGCAAAACGGCTTCACGCTTTTACAGCGGCTTGTCCTTGGCGCCGGGCGCGCCAAGGTCGCCACCGAAACGCCTCAGGCGGTCACCGCCCTCGAACAGGCAGATATCGATGAAAAACAGGCCTCGACGGTCACCGACCTCATCAAGGACATCCCCAATGTCAGCGTGATTGGCGGTGCCAACCGGGCGCTGGGCCAGTCCTTCAACATCCGCGGCATTGGCAAGGGCGAATCCGCCTCCGACGAAGGACGCATTCTTGTCAATGTCGACGGCGTGCCGCAATTCTTCGAACAGTACCGCATGGGCGGGTTCTTCAATGATCCGGAACTGTTCAAGCGGGTCGAAGTGCTTCGCGGACCGGCCTCCTCCACCCTCTATGGCTCCGGTGCGCTGGGCGGCGTCGTCAACCTCACAACCAAGGGTGCTTCCGACTTTCTCGCTGAGGGCCAGACCGGCGCGCTCAAGCTCAAGGGCTCCTACGATTCCAACCCGAACGGCTACCTGACAAGCGCCATTCTGGCACTTCGCCTCAGTGACTATGCCGAGGTCCTGCTGACCGGCAACTACCGCAAGGCCGACCAGTTCAAGGATGGCGACGGCGTCGCGGTCCAGGGCTCCGAGTTCACCACGCCGAATGGCCTGGCCAAGGGAACTTTCTATCTCGACGAGTCGAAGGAACGCAAAGTTCAGGTCAGCTACAGCCAGTTTACCAGCGACCAGGACAACCAGGCCTATTCGCAGCTGCAGCCGACGGGCGCTTTCGGAACGGTCGACCGCGTGGTCAACAACAGGCAGGCGCAGATTTCCTATGAGGACGCGGCGACCGACAATCCATGGCTCGATCTCAAGCTGTCGTTGTCCTACAACAACATCACCAACAAGCAGACCAACGCCTCGCTCGGCGCGGCCAGCTCGATCGGACAGGATTCGACCTATGGCTACGAGAGCTACCAGTTCCTCGGGCAGAACACATTCGAGTGGACCGGCGACAGCTATGAGAACTATCTGACCGTCGGCGGCCAGATCATCCGCCAGAACCGGACCACCGGAACTGCAAGCCCGCTCGGCCACCATCCGGAGGGAACCGATTTCCAGACCGGGATCTTCGTCCAGAACGAGTTCATCTGGAACGAGCGGCTAACGCTGATTCCGGGCGTCCGGTTCGACTATCAGAGGCTCAGCGGCGGCGATACCGTTGGCGCCCTCGCCGACGCTGCCGTTCCCGAAGACAAGACCGACACGGCCTTCTCTCCGAAGATCGCGGCTCTCTACAAGTTCACCGACGATTTCTCGGTCTTCGGCTCCTACGCCCACACCGAGCGGTTTCCGTCGATCGACGAAATCTACTCCAACGACTACGGCGTGGGCGTCAGGCCCAACTACAGCCTTGGCCTCAGGAAGGAAAAATCCAACAATTACGAGTTGGGCTTCGTCGTCACGACCAATGACGTGTTCCAGGCTGGCGACAGCTTCGATTTCAAGACCACCGGCTTCTACAACAAGATCGATGATCTCATCGTCCGCCAGCGCAACATGTATCCGCAATACGTCAATGTCGGGCGTGCGAAGATCTACGGCGTCGAGTTTGAGGCCGGTTACGAGAGCGACAACTTCTTCGCCGACGCAGCACTTGGCCTGACGGTCGGAACAGACCTCACCAACAACACCGCGCTCACCGAGGTTGCACCAGCCGAAATCAACATCGGCGCCGGCTACCGCCTGCCCGATCGCGGTGTGAGCTTCGGTTGGGAAGGCCGCTTCGTGTTCGCGGAAACACGTGTTCCCGTCCCCACTGCCGCGATGACGGATTTCGCCGCCGAGGCTCTCAGGCGCGCATCCTTCAACACCCATGATGTCTACATCAACTGGCGCCCGGATCAGGAGAGCCAGTTCAACGGATGGGAAGCATCCTTCCGGGTCGAGAATGTCTTCGACACCAAGTACCGCGACTTCCTGTCCAACGACAATGGCAAGGGCCGGACCTTCAAGGTCAGCCTCGCCAAGCAGTTCGGCTGGTAAGACCAGGGAGACTGACAATGGCAATCGCAAGTCCCAAACCGGCAATCCTGACGCTCGTCCTTGGGCTTGCGGTTGCCGCGACTTCCGCACACGCAGAAGAGCCGGGAAAGTTGTCGGTGGACCTCAATGCCCTGGAACAGGTCGGCCAAAGCTGTCGGCTGGTGTTCGTCGCAAGCAACAGCACCGGCGCCGCCCTCGATGAGCTGTCGCTGGAGACGGTCCTGTTCAATACCGCCGGCACGGTCGATCGTTTCGCGCTGTTCGACTTCCAGTCCCTGCCCATGGGCAAGACGCGGGTCCGGCAGTTCGACCTGCCGGATATCCGCTGCAGCGATATCGGCCGGGTCCTGATCAACGGGGCCGCCTCCTGCAAGGGCCAGGCGCTGAAGGGAACCGAATGCATGGATCAGCTTGAACTCAAGAGTTCCTCCGGGACGGAGATTGTCGGATGAGCCTTCTCGAAAACCCCCTCGTCCGCATCGTTCAACTCATCGAGGCCGGTGGTCCGGTCGTGGTGTTGTTGCTGCTGCTCTCGGTGATCGCCGTTGCCATCGCGCTGTTCAAGTTCTGGCAGTTTGGATCACTCAGGCTGGGCACCCGCAAGGGCGTGCACAGCATCGAGATGCTCGCGGTCCGCCTCAAGCGCCAGTCCGCCGACAACAGCCTTTCCCGCGCCGATATCGAGGATGTGCTGGCGGTCAACGCCAACGCCCAGATCAAAGCCCTGCAGCGCGGCTTCCGGGCTCTCGACACCATTGCGCAGATCGCCCCGTTGATCGGCCTGTTCGGCACGGTGCTCGGAATGATCACTGCCTTCCAGGCGCTGCAGCAATCTGGCAACAGTGTCGATCCCTCGATCCTGGCGGGCGGCATCTGGGTGGCGCTGCTGACCACGGCGGTCGGACTTGCCGTCGCCATGCCGACCAGCATTGCGCTGACCTACTTCGAAAGCCGGGTCGAGCGCCATCAATTGGCCATCGAGATGGCGGTGACCCGCAATCTCAACCCGGTGGCGCACCAGTCGTTCGACGATCCGCGTGCATCGACATCATTGGCAGGCGGATGGCCTGTTCCCGCCGATGCGGCTTGAGGCTTCCGGATACAGGAGACGGCAGATTTCGATGACCTCGCTCATCGACATCATCTTCCTGTTGCTGCTGTTCTTCATGCTCAGCTCGACCTTCTCGCGGTTTGCCGATGTCGAGCTCGGTGCATCCGGCGGCGGCGATCCGGCGCGGCAGGCAAGCATTCCTGCCTTTCTCAAGCTCACGGCTGACCGCATGCTGCTGAACGGCTTTGAACTGACCAGCCAGACACTTCCGGGCGAGGTCGAGCGGCTGAAGACCGAGGCCAATGTCGACGCCATCATCCTGTCGGTCGACGAGACCGCGAGCTCGCAGCAACTGGTCGACACCCTGCTGGTGCTGAGGCGCTCCGCCGGCATCAGCCTACAGATCGTGCGGTAGGTCTTTCGATGCGGCTGATTCAAAAACCTTCTCGCCGGGTAAAGCCCGAACCGACGATCGCGCTGATCAACATCGTCTTCCTGATGCTAATCTTCTTCGTCGTCGCCGCCCAGATCGCCCCGCCACTCGAGGGAGAGGTCAGGCTTGTCTCGACCGCCGAGCTGGAGAACCGGGAGCCGCCGGACGCGCTGGTGATCATGCCCGACGGCCTGATGAAGTACCGCGGCGCTCTGGTAACGCCGGCGCACTATGTCACCATCAAGCAGGAGGCGAACCCGGACGATCTCAAGGCGATACGGCTGGTCCCCGACCGCGAGCTTCCCGCCGCCAAGCTCATCGACATCGGCAGGCAATTGCGCGGCCTCGGCGCCGGAAAGATCATGCTGGTGACCGAACAGGGCGTTAACCGATGATCTCCCGCACCTCCAGATTGCGTCTGACGGCGCTTGCCGCGGTGCTGGCCTCATCCCTGCTGCACGTCGCGGCGATGGCTATCTCGCCCGAATTCGGCCAGCAGATCCTGGTCGAGGGAGGCGACGGCGCGACCGAGGCGGTGCTGGGCAGCGATTTTGCCGATATGGTCAAGGCAGGCGACCGGCTCGAGCCGGTGGAAATCGAGGAAGCCCCGGTGGCAACCACCTCTCCCGAAACGGCGCAAAGGCCAGACACGCCGGTCATTCAACCGGTCGCTGCGCCGCTGCAAGCCACGTTAGTGCCGATACCGCCGGTGAAGCGTGCCCCGTCTCCATCCGTGCACAAGCTGGAACCCGCTCAGAATGAAGCGCTGGTTACTCCCTCATCAACCACCAGCGTGGAGGCAGCCGTTCCGCAAGCGCCCGCGATTGAGCCGCAGCCACAACGGTCTCAACCGGCGGAGCTGACAAAGACCGAACCGCTCAAGCCTGTGCCAACCGTCTCGCCGGTCGAAGAACCCACGCCCATCGCGGCGCCATTGCCAAAGCCGAAGCCCAGGCCGGAGCCGCAAGAACAGGAAAAGCCGCGCGCTAAAACAAGTGCCGGAAGCGAGACCTCGAAATCGAAGGTCAACAACAAGGCCGGCTCCAGCGACGGATCCGCCACCGCAAAGGCTGAAACCAGCGGCAAGCGCAAATCGAAACCGACTTCCGCAAATTCGGGCAACGCCGCGGCGGCCAACTACCCCGGCAAGGTCTATGCGAAGATTGCCAGGACCCGGCAGAGGAATGCCGGCGGCAAGGGAGTGGCCCATGTCAGTTTCCACGTCACCGCCAGCGGCCAGGCTGTCAGCGTGACCCTATCGAAAAGCTCCGGCAACGCCCGGGTCGACAAGGCCGCTCTCGCCCATGTCATGCGCGCGGCGCCGTTCCCGAAACCGCCCGCGGGCGCCCGCACCCGCTTCGTCATTCCGATCGAGTTCCGGAGATAGCCGGATGCACCGCTTCCAGACCCTTTGCCGGCTGCAAATGCACAAATTCGCCAGCGAACAGATGATTGCCGGCGCGGCATTCATTGATCCCCTTTATCTCGCGGATTCCGTTCCGGAACCGTCAGAAGGGTCAGACGAAGCCAATGCGAAGCCTCGATTAGCCAATTTTTCCGGGAGCAAGGCTTGCCCCGGAAATCAAGTCGCCCCAGTTCGACAACACACCAAGGAGAAGACCGCATGTATATCGCAATGAACCGTTTCATCATCAATGAAGGCCACGAGGAAGCCTTCGAGAATGTCTGGCGAAACCGCGACTCCAGCCTGAAGGAGGTTCCTGGCTTCAAGACATTTCACCTGCTGAAGGGCCCGAAGAACGAGGCAACCGGACAGACGCTCTATGCGTCGCACACTGTCTGGGAATCGCATGAAAACTTCGTCGACTGGACCCGTTCGGAGAACTTCCGCAACGCCCACAAGAATGCAGGCAACAACAAGGCGATGTATGCCGGCCACCCGAATTTCGAAGGCTTCGAGGCCGTTCTCGACGCTTGAACCGACATTGCCGGACAAGAGCGATGGCCGGGTGCAACTGCCCGGCCAACCGCCCGCTCCGGAATTCAGTGGCTGCTAGACCCGCTTGTCGGGATGAAAGCAGGCGCCAAGAACCCCTCATTATCGAATTAATAAATATACGCTAAATTAGGTTTCGTACGGCAAGGTCACGGTTTAGCTGTAGGCGGCTAATGAGGATCTGTGCATGAAGCCGAAATACTACCTGCTCACGCAGCCCTTTGAAGATATCAAAGCCGAAAGGCGTGTGTTTCCGCGCCGGGACGCGAACTGTCCGGTGATCGCCCGTGTCCGCCTGCGCGGCCACGAGGACTACATTTCCGTGCCCAGCTGGTTGGTCAATCTGTGCGAGGATGGCTGCCTGCTGACGTCAGATTATTTTCCGCGCAGGATCGAAGAAGTGCACCTGACGATGCCGGGCATCACCGATGAAGTTCGAGGCAAGGTGCGGTCTCAGGGCAAATACACGATCAACGTCAAGTTCTCGAAACTTCTCAAGGTCAACGTCGTGGAAATGGTCGGCCGTATCAAGACCATCCCCAAGACCTGACGCCTGTCGGCACATGCGGCAAGGCTGAGTGCTGTCAGGCCAGCCAGTCATCAAGTTTGGCGGACCTGACATCGCGCATCAGCCTGACGAATCCTTCGGCCTGATGCCGGGCCGTCGCCTCGCCCTTTTCAGCGGTTGCAAGGGCAGCCTCTCCCACCGCTC
The DNA here is from genome assembly GCA_020637795.1 of Hoeflea sp. Lineage (GTDB taxonomy): Bacteria > Pseudomonadota > Alphaproteobacteria > Rhizobiales > Rhizobiaceae > Hoeflea. Next base: position 346,861 of record JACKJT010000002.1, read on the forward strand.
CCGACGGGTTGAGATCACTGGCGATCCAGGCAAAGGCATGCGTGCCGGTGTGGCGCAGCAAGTCGAACTCGCCTTCGGCGCGCGTCACCGCCGAAACAAAATTCTCCGCCTTGTCGAAGGCGACAAGATCCGGACGGAAATGCAGCATCAGGGATGTCTCGACGTCGCCGCCGTGGATGCCGTAGGACGTCTCTGTCGCACTGTACATGCCGGCCGGCAGGCCGAACCGCATCCACGAGGTCTTGACCGCCATCATCCTGGCCCGCACCCGAAGCTCGCGGGCGACAATGCCCATCACCTCCTCATTGCCGCCATGCGAATTGACCAGCACCACCTTGCGGATGCCGGCGCGGGCGATCGAATGACCCAGTTCGACCCAGTGCTCCATCAGTGTCGTTACCGGGATGGTAAGCGTTCCCGCCGCATGCTGATGCTCGTTGGATTTGCCGACGCACTGGATCGGCAGGATCCTGATGTCGAGATCGTCTGGCACCTGGTCGATCACCGTTTCGAGCATGCCCTGCATGATCGAACTGTCGGTCGACACCGGCAGATGCGGCCCGTGCTGTTCAATGGCTGCCACGGGCAACACCGCGATCGTCGTCTCCGGATCAAGCCCCTCGAACTCGCGTGTGGTGAAATCGCCCCACCAGATTTTCCGCTTCATCATCATGTTCCCTCAACTCTCATTCCGGCGCGGCGGCAATGACCTCGATTTCCACCTTGAAAGCCTCGCGCGCAAAGCCCGAAACGATCATCAGTGTCGAGGCCGGCGCCGGATCGGCAAACAGGCGGTCCCGCACGTTCATGTAGCCGGGCAAATGAGCCCGATCCGTGACATAGGCGTTGATCCGCACGATATCTGCGAGCGACATCCCGGCGTCGTCCAATACCGCGGCGATATTCTGGAAGCACAGTTCCGTCTGCGCTTCCGCCGTTTCCGGAATCTCGTCGTCGACGCTGATCGACAGCTGCCCGGAACAGAACATCAGGCGATATCCCGGCGGGACTTCCACTCCGTGGCTGTAGCGGGCGAACGGTGCCCGGATCGATTCTGGCGTATGGTATTTCACGGCGGCAATCCCCGGCAGACAAGATCGGTGTTCATTAACCCGGTAAAGTTTTCTCAGTCTATTCCAAACAGGGCTGGAATGGTTCAATCTGCAAAGTGTTTTCGTTTTCGGGCTTTTTTTTGGGCAACCGGGTTACTCCGAAGGCAGTTTCCAAAAAAGCGCAAGTAGCAGGCGCCGGAAACCCGTGGCAAGACCTGCGAGACTTGTCATGGCATGACGCTTGCAGGGTACGAGTGTTGGTAAAATCACGAGGGATGATTCGCATCCCCGACCAAAACCAAGGGATGGTGTACATGACGCTTCTTCTTCGTTCTTCAGCCGCTCTGGCGGTCGTCCTGGCCATGGGTGCCCAGGCTTCTGCCGCCGAGAAGGTCACGTTCGGAACAAACTGGCTTGCCCAGCCCGAACATGGCAGCTTCTATCAGTCCGTCGCCGACGGCACCTATGCCGCCTGCGGCCTCGATGTGACCATCGCCCAGGGCGGACCGCAGGTGAACAACCGCGCGCTGCTGCTTGCCGGCAAGATCGACTTCCACATGGGCGGCAACCTGCTTGAAGCCTTCTCCGCGGTCGAACAGAACATTCCGGTCAAGGTTGTCGCAGCCTCCTTCCAGAAGGAGCCGCAGGTGCTCATGACCCATCCCGGACAGGGCCTCGACACCTGGGAAGACCTCAAGAATGCCGAGCAGTACATTCTCGGCGACGCCGGCTTTCAGAGCTATTTCCAGTGGATGATCACCGAGTTCGGTTTCGATGCGTCCAAGCGCGTTCCCTACACCTACAACTCGGCTCCCTTCATCGCCAACCCGAAGTCGGTGCAACAGGGCTACATCACCTCCGAGCCCTTCGCCATTCAGCGCGAAGGCGGCTTCATGCCAAACCTATTCCTGGTCGCCGACTATGGGTTTGACACCTACTCGACCACGATCGAGGTGATGCAGGCAACGATCGACAGCAAGCCGGACGTGGTCAAATGCTTTGTCGAAGGCTCGATCAAGGGCTGGTACAACTACCTCTACGGCGATAACGCTGCCGCCAACGCCATGATCCAGAAAGACAATCCGGACATGAGCGACGAGCAGATCGCCTTTTCGATCAAGGAGTTGAAGGAATACGGCATCGTCGATTCCGGCGACACCGAGACCATGGGCATCGGCGCCATGACCGACGAACGGATTGCCAGCTTCTATGACAAGATGGTCAAGGCCGGCGTGGTCAAGGACGGCATCGACATCAAGGCCTCCTACACGCTTGACTATGTCAACGCCGGGGTCGGGCTCGACCTGAAGAAGTAAGATGACAACCCGCCCGGGCATGTGATGTCCGGGCGGTTTTCTTGATGCTGCAAGACGATGCTCTGGACTCCCATGCCCGACCGGACAAATCCTTTCCTGATCCTGCAATCCATTGGCAAGACATTCGCATCCGGCGTCACCGCGCTGGACCGGGTCAACCTGACCGTCAACGAGGGCGACTTCATGAGCCTTCTCGGACCGTCGGGGTGCGGCAAATCCACGGCCTTGCGGATCATCGCCGGCCTGTCCTCCCCCACCTCCGGCGTGGTCGACTGGCGCGGGCCGCCACTTCAGCAGAATGACATCGGCTTCGTCTTCCAGGAGCCGACCCTGCTCCCCTGGGCCAGCGTCTATGACAATGTCTGGCTGCCGTTGAGGTTGCGTGGCGTCTCCCGCAAGGACGCCGAACCGCAGATTGCCGAGGTGCTCGAACGCGTGCATCTCACGGGCTTCGAGAACGCCGTGCCAAGGGAGTTGTCCGGCGGAATGAAAATGCGCGTATCCATCGCCCGCGGACTGGTGACACGGCCGCGCATCCTGCTGATGGACGAACCCTTTGCCGCGCTCGACGAGATCACCCGGTTCAAGCTCAACAATGATCTGCTCGAACTCTGGCAGGAGCGCCGCTTCACCGTGCTGTTTGTCACCCATTCGGTTTTTGAAAGCGTGTTCCTGTCCAACCGCATCACCGTCATGGCCGCCCATCCCGGTCGCGTCTTCGAAGAACTGACGATTGATGCGCCCTACCCCCGCGATGCGGCTTTCAGGACGTCGGCGCTTTACGCCGAACTGTGCCGCAACACGTCCGACACGCTGTCACGCGCCATGGGCATGGAGGCCGCCGATGCCATCCATTGAAACCGCTTCGCCGATGGTGGTCGACGCCGAAGAAGCCCGCCGCGAGCGCAGCCGCAAGCTCGAACGCACCGGCCGCTGGCTGCTGCCGCTGATCATCATGGCGGCCGCGATCTACTTCTGGGATCGCATCTGTGTCTGGAACGAGATCCCGCAGTACATCCTGCCACGCCCAGGCGTGGTTCTCGCCACGCTGATCGAGGACGCCAGCCTGCTGTTTTCCTCGCTGCTGGTCACCTTGCGGATCACCATGCTGTCGCTGGCGCTGGCCGTAGTCGGCGGCGTCGGCCTGTCGGTTCTCTTCACCCAATCCCGCTGGATCGAGATGAGCCTGTTCCCGTTTGCCATCGTCTTGCAGGTCACGCCGATCGTGGCGATCTTTCCGCTGATCAACATCTATGTCGATGACCAAACCACCAAACTGCTGCTCTGCGCCTGGATCGTCGCCTTCTTCCCGATCCTGTCCAACACCACGCTGGGGTTGAATTCGGTCGACCGCAACCTGATCGATTACTTCAAGCTCAATGGCGCCAGCCGCTGGCAGACCCTGTGGCATCTCCGCCTGCCTGCCGCGATGCCCTACTTTCTTGGCGGGCTGAAGATCGCCGGCGGTCTTGCGCTGATCGGCGCCGTGGTTGCCGAGTTTGTCGCCGGCACCGCCGGGCAATCATCCGGACTGGCCTCGCGCATCATCGAAGCCGGCTACAGGCTCAACGCGCCACGGCTGTTCGCCGCCCTGATCCTCATTTCCCTGACCGGCATCGTCATCTTCCTCGCCCTGTCATGGATCTCCCACCTTGTGCTGCATCGCTGGCACGAGAGTGCACTCAAACAGGAGCAGTGAGTGACCCCGCGCAGCATCTCCCTGCCCGCCGCAGGCGCCTACACCCTGGGTAATATTCGGTTGCACCGGTCGCATCTGGCAAGTGCCGAGGGCTTTGCCTTCGACACTGACGGGTTCGCGCTGGCAGCCGTTGATATCTCTCGCGGACTGATCAGCGCGATCCACCCCGCAGGTGCGGCATCCGCCGACACCGTGACGGTCGATTGCCGTGGCGGCATCGCATTCCCGGCCTTTGTCGATTGCCATACCCATATCGACAAGGGCCACATCTGGGCCCGCAAGCCCAACCCCGACGGCAGTTTTCCCGGGGCGCTCAACGCCGTGGGCGAGGATCGTGCCGCGCGCTGGTCGGCCGAGGATGTCGAGCGGCGCATGGAATTCTCGCTCGCCTGCGCCTATGCCCACGGCACCAGCGCGCTGCGCACCCATATCGATTCCGTCCCGCCGCAGGAGGATATCTCCTGGCCTGTCTTCGAAACCGTCCGGGAGCGCTGGAAAGGCCGGATCGAGCTGCAGGGCGCCTGTCTCTTCGGCATCGACCAGGCGCTGGATGAAAGCTGGTTCAACCGTCTGGCTGGCATCGTCGCCCGCCATCGCGGCATTCTTGGCGCCGTCACCTACATGGTGCCCGATCTCGACATGTTGCTGGATCGCATGTTTGCAAAAGCCATCGATCTCGGGCTCGATCTCGATTTCCATGCCGACGAGACCGACGATACCAACGCCATCTCGCTCGACCGCATCGCCGATGCCGCCCTGCGTCATGGCTATGAAGGCCGGATCCTGGTCGGCCATTGCTGCTCGTTGGCCCGTCAGCCGGACGATGCCGTCAAGGCCACGTTGGACAAGGTCGCCCGTGCCGGTCTTTCGGTGGTCTCGCTGCCGATGTGCAACACGTATCTGCAGGACCGCCGTGCGGATGCCACCACGCCGCGCTGGCGGGGCGTCACGCTACTGCATGAGATGGCGGCGCGCGGCATCAATGTCGCAGTCGCCTCCGACAACACCCGCGATCCATTCTATGCCTATGGCGATCTCGATGTGCTGGAAGTCTACCGGGAATCCACCCGCATCCTGCATTTCGACCACCCGGTCGGCCACTGGCCCGCCACCGTGGCCGCAAACCCGGCCCGCGCCATGCGGCTCGATGACGCCGGATTGCTGGCTGCCGGCCGCAAGGCCGATCTGGTTCTGTTCCGCGGACGCAGCCTGACCGAGCTTCTGTCGCGACCGGAAAGCGACAGAACCGTGATCCGCGATGGCAGGGCGATTGACGCCACCCTGCCCGATTATTCCGACCTTGACGATTTGATGGAGCCCTGAGCCATGGACATGACCGCACTGATCGCCGATCTGGACGGCATCCGCATCGAGCAGAATGACAAGATCGTTCTGCAGAAGAGCCGGGATTTCTACTGGTATTCGCCGGTGCTCAAGCGCCAGCTCGATCATGTGACCGCGGACCTGGTCGCTTCGCCGCGGAACGAGGACGAGCTGATCCGCATTCTCAAGGCCTGCTACCGCCATGATGTCCCGGTCACCCCGCGCGGCACCGGCACCGGCAATTACGGTCAGGCCATGCCCCTGTCCGGCGGCCTCGTGCTGAGCCTGGCCGACATGAACGAAATCAAGGAGATTTCTCCGGGCCGGGTGATCTGCGGCCCCGGCGTCATCTGTTCCGATCTCGACAAGGCGGTGCGCGCCGCTTCCGGGCAGGAATTGCGCATGCATCCCTCCACCGCCCACACCGCCACCATCGGCGGCTTCATAGCCGGCGGCTCCGGCGGCGTCGGTTCGATCTCCTGGGGCGGATTGCGCGATTTCGGCAATATCATCCGCCTGCGCGTCGTCACCATGGAGGAAGAGCCGCGAGCGCTCGAACTGACCGGCGAGGATTTGCACAAGGTCACCCATGCCTACGGTACCAACGGCATCATCACCGAGATCGAAATGCCGCTGGCGCCGGCCTATGACTGGGTCGACGCCATCGTCGGCTTCGACAGTTTCGATGCGGCAGCAAGCTATGCCAACGCGCTTGCTCGCCAGGACGGCATCCTGACCAAGCTGATCTCGGTGGTCGCCGCCCCCTGCCCGTTCGATTACTTCAAGCGGCACCAGAAATTCCTGACCGAAGGCCAGAGTGTGGTCCTGGTCATGGTCGCGCCGCACAGTTACGATGCCTTCAAGGCCTTCACCGCGCGAAATTCGGGAGAGATCGTCTTTGACGCCACCACTGCAGGCGACCTCAAGGGGCTGCCACCGGTATTCGAACTGGCCTGGAACCACACCACCCTGCGCGCGCTCCGGGTCGATCCGGCCTGGACCTACCTGCAGGTGCTCTACCCGTTCCCCAACCAGCTTGAACTCGCCTCGAAGATGGACCGGATGTTCCCCGGCGAACTGATCTCGCACCTCGAATTCGTCCGTTTCGACGGCGACATCACCTGCTTCGGCCTGCCGTTGATCCGCTTCACCACCGAGGAGCGGCTCGAGGAGATCATGGACCTGCACAATGAAAACGGCTGCCCGATCTTCAATCCGCACCGCTACACGCTCGAGGAAGGCGGCATGAAGCAGACCGACGAGATCCAGCTCGCCTTCAAGCGCGAAGCCGATCCCAAGGGCCTGCTCAATCCGGGCAAGATGATTGCCTGGGACGACCCGGATTACGACTTCGGCACTGGAAAGACCTGGCTGTTCAAGGGCTTGAAACAGGCAAGCTGAGGCCTTTCGAATGCGCGTTCTCGTCGTCCATGCCCATCCCGTTGCAGCAAGCTTCAACGCAAGCCTGTTTCGCATGACCGTCGAGCGGTTGGGGAAAAACGGCCACGAGGTCGATGCCATCGATCTCTATGCCGACGGCTTCAACCCGGTGATGAGCGAAACCGAACGGCTGAACTACCATGACCAAAAAACCAACCGGCAGCCGGTCGAGGACTACGTCAAGCGCCTGCTCAACGCCGAGGCGCTGGTGTTGGTCTATCCGGTGTGGAACTACGGTTTTCCCGCCATTCTCAAGGGATGGATCGACCGTGTATTCCTCCCCGGCGTGTCCTTCGGACTGGTCAACGGCAAGGTCCGCCCGACATTGCACAACATCACCAGAATCGTTGTCATCACCTCCTATGGCGGATCGCGGTTCCGCACCTGGCTGATGGGGGATCCGCCGCGCAAGATCGCCAACCGGATGCTGCGCGCAACCGTCAAACCCGGCGCGCCGGTCAACTATCTTGCCCATTATGAAATGAACCTCTCCACCGACAAGACGCGGCACGCATTCATGTCGAAGGTGGAACGCGCCCTGGACAGCATCTGATGCGAATTCTTCTGGTCTACTGCCACCCGGTTCCCGAAAGCTTCTGCGCCAGTATCCGCGATACCGCCTTGCGCGCACTCGAGAAGAACGGTCACCAGGTGGACCTGCTCGATCTCTATGCCGAAGGTTTCGATCCGGTGATGCCGGCCGACGAGCGCCGCCGCTACAACGAAATGAAGCTGGCCGATCACCCGTTCCCCGGCCATGCCGAACGGCTCCGGGCTGCCGAAGGCCTGCTGTTCGTCTATCCGACCTGGTGGTACGGGTTGCCGGCCATGCTCAAGGGCTGGCTCGACCGGGTCTGGACGCCGGACCTGACGTTCCGCATTCCCGACGGACCCGGGCCAATCGAGCCGCTGATGACCCACATCAATCTTCTGGGCGTCATCACCACCTGCGGTGCGCCGCGCTGGTGGTCCTATGTCGTGGCTCACCCCGGCAAGCGCACCATCCTGCGCGGCATGCGCGCGTTATGCGGAAAGCGCTGCCGCCGCCTGTTCATGGCGCATTACCTGATGGACAAGTCCACGCCCGAAAGCCGGGCCAGATACCTGGCCCGGGTCGAAAAGCGTCTTGCCCAAGTCTGATTTATGTCTTGAAATTGTTCTGGTCGGGGTGCGCCCGGGCGAACCCCGGTAGCGCATCGCAGGCCTGCCGGACTGCCTGGATCCGTTTCAGCCCGGAAATGTCGGCACCCCAGCGCTCGGCATTGTAGATCTGCGGAATCAGGCAGATATCGGCCAGGCCCGGCGCATCGCCGTGGCAGAACCTGCCGGTAGCCGGATGGTCCAGAAGCGTTTCGAATGCTTCCAGGCCCTGGCCGATCCATTTCTGCATCCAGCCCACCCGCATGGCGTCGTCACCGCCCGCCAGCTCGAGCACATGGCTGACCACCGAGAGATTGCACACCGGGTGAATGTCCATGGCGATCGAATGCGCCAGCGCCCGCACCCGCGCCCGTCCCGCCGCACCGTCCGGCAGCAGCGAAACACCGCGTGTCTCGATGATGTACTCGATGATCGCCAGCGACTGGGTCAGCATCAGCCCGTCGATTTCGAGCGCCGGAACAAGCCCTTGCGGATTGCGCCTGAGATGCTCGGCGCTCTTGTGCGCCTTGCACAACAGGTCCACCACCACCGGCTTGTAGTCTACGCCGGCGAGATTGAGCGCGATCCGCACCCGGTAGCTCGCCGACGAGCGCCAGTAATCATAGAGAACGGGCATGTCCATCAAACGGTCCTCATGCCTTCGACAGTTCCTTGGCGTGCAGCCAGTCGGCATGCTTGGGCGCGCGCTTGGTCTTCGACCACTCTTCAAGCATGTCCCACTTGACCGCGTCCAGCCGCTTGATCATCGCCTCTTCGTCCGGATCCGGGCAGGCCAGTTCGACACGATGGCCGTTCGGATCGAAGAAGTAGATCGAATGGAAGATCGAATGGTCGGTCACGCCCAGCACATCGATGCCGTTGGCCTCGAGTTTTTCCTTGAAAGCCACCAGGGTGTCGCGGTCCTTCACCTTGAAGGCAATGTGCTGGACCCAGACCGGGGTATTCTCGTCGCGTCCCATCTCCGGCTTGGTCGGCAGCTCGAAGAAGGCCAGCACGTTGCCATGCCCCGCGTCGAGGAACACGTGCATGTAGGGATCGGGCTCATGCGTTGACGGGACCTTGTCCTCGGCAATCGCCAGAACGAAATCCATGTTCAGGTTGTCGACATACCAGTTGACGGTTTCCTTGGCATCCTTGCAGCGATAGGCCACGTGATGGATCTGCTCGATTTTCATGGTGTGTTTCCTCCGTTCAGTCTTTCAGCGACGCGGCCTTCAGTGCTTGCGAAAGCACGTCCCGATCGCCGATGTGATTTGACAAGAGCAGGATCAGCCGCGCATTGAGCGCATCGCTCTCCGCCTTGCTCAGTCCCTCGTGTACCGAGAGCAACTCGGCGTAGAACTCATCGGGCCCCTTGATGTTGGCCTGGGTGTTGAGCGCAGACATGGATTATCTCCCGATCGCTTTGAGCACAGCCGCTTTCACCGCCGTCTCGTCATAATGGTCCCAGCGCGCGGCCACATGCTGGTCCGGCCGGATCAGATAGACCGCCGATTTCGCATCGCCGAGATACCGCTGCTTGATATAGCCATCGGCGTCATCGGCGGTCGCCAGCGCCAGCCGCTTGATCTCGATCCCGTCTACATCAACAACGTCAGGCGCAGTCTCGTCGATTGTCATCAGCTGAAAGCCGAAGCCCGTCCGGTCGAGCAGCCAGCCCCCCGGCACGGGCGCGTCGACCAGCGGCGAGCCCGGACGGGTACGGTCCGGCATTGCCGCGCAGTCGGGCCCGTTGAGCGGCGAGCCGTCATAGGTGCAAGGAACCGACAGCCGCCCGGAATTGACCATCGGCCGCGTCGCCTCGAAGCGCTCGGACAGATCGAGCACGGCATCGCGGAAGATCCGGCTCATTTCCGATTTCGGCGTGATGAAATCCGTCGAGCGCGAGGAGTTGAGAATGTTCTCGTCGGCGCCGTGGATCCGCTCCGCATCATAGCTGTCGAGAAGCGTAAGAGGTGACTTACCATCTATGATCAGTTTCAGCTTCCAGGCGAGGTTGTCGGTATCCTGCAGCCCGGAATTGGCGCCGCGGGCGCCGAACGGCGAGACCTGGTGTGCGGCGTCGCCGGCAAAGATCACCCGGCCCTCGTGGAACCGGTCCATCCGGCGGCACTGGAACGTGTAGATCGAGCTCCATTCAAGTTCGTAGCTGATGTCCTCGCCAAGCATCGCCTTCAGCCGCCGGTCGATGTTTTCCGGCTTCAGTTCCTCCTCGCGGTCGATGTCCCAGCCAAGCTGGAAATCGATCCGCCAGACATTGTCGGGCTGCTTGTGCAAAAGCGCCGACTGGCCACGGTTGAACGGCGGATCGAACCAGAACCAGCGCTCGGTGGGAAATTCCGCTTCCATCACCACGTCGGCGATAAGGAAATTGTCCTCGAACACCCGGCCGACGAAGTCGAGCCCCATCATGTTGCGGATCGGCGAGGCCGCGCCATCGCAGGCGATCACCCAATCGGCTTTCATCCTGTAAGGCCCGTCAGGCGTGCCGATGGTCAGGTCCGCGCCGGTCTCGTCCTGGGACAGTTCCAGCACCTTGTTGCCGCCGCGCAGCTCGATCGGCTTGCCCTCGGCCTGCAGCTGGCGCACCCGGCCGACCAGATACTGCTCGAAATAATACTGCTGCAGATTGATGAAGGCCGGACGCTTGTGCCCCTGCTCGGGCAGCAGGTTGAAGCCGAACACCTGGCGTTCGTCGAAATAGACCTTGCCGAGGTTCCAGATCACGCCCTTGTCGACCATCGGGTCGCCGCAGCCCAGCCGGTCGAGGATCTCGAGCGGCCGCTTGGCGAAACAGATCGCCCGCGACCCCCAGGAGACCTTGTCATTCTCGTCGACGACGACGACCGGAACATCCTGCATCGCCAGATCGATCGCCAGCGCCAGGCCGATCGGACCGGCACCCACCACCACCACCTTGTGACGTGCCGGCGTTGCCGAATCCTGGTCAGCAGAGCGCTGATACGGATAAAGCGGAACCTCGAATATCTTGCTCATGATCTCCCTTCCTGTCGATCACCGGGCCGATCCTGAGCTGATCGGGCCTGGGCATCGCACGCCTCGAGCCAAAATTATTGGTTACAGATGTAACTATCAACCCGTAAAATGTGCTTTGGGTAGACGGTACTACATGCACACCGCGATCCGGGAAGACTTGCGCGGATGGCGCACGACCCAATTCCCAATGAAACTCATCGACTTGCCGCGAATGCAGCGGGCGGACTTTGCAGCCCGCCCAGCTCTCCTCAACCCTGCAACTGCGCCCACATCTCGGCATCGCGTTCCGCGGTCCAGATCCGTGGTGTATCGATGCCGCGGGCCTCGTCAAAGGCACGGGCGACGTTGAACGGCAGGCAGTGTTCGTAGATAGCGAAGTCCTTGAACTTCGGATCGCATTCGGCCCGCACCGCGTCCCAAGCTTCCTTTAGCGTGCCGCCGCGCGCCACCACCCTGGCCACCGGGCGATAGGTGGAATCGACGAAGTCGCGGGTGCTTTCGATCGCCGCATTGACCATCTCGCGGCCGACCAGCGCGTCGCCCCGTCCGGGACCGATCGCCTGCGGATCGAACATCCGGATCATGTCGAGCGTATCGCCCCAGTCATCGAAATGGCCGTCGCCGCAATAGCATGCCGAGTGGTACTCGACGATGTCGCCGGTGAACATGACCTCCTCGTCGGGCACCCAGGCGACGATATCGCCGGCGGTGTGGGCGCGGCCGAGATGCATCAGGTCAACCCTGCGCTTGCCGAGATAGACGGTCATCCGCTCGGAAAAGGTGGTCGTCGGATAGGTCAGGCCGGGAATGCTCTCATGGCCCTGGAACAGCCGCGGGAAGCGCTGGAACTCGCTGTCCCAGTCTTCCTGGCCGCGCTCTTCCACCATCGCCCGCGCCACGTCGCCCATGATGACGGTCGGCGCCCTATAGGCCGACGCTCCGAGCACGCGCACCGCGTGATAATGGGTCATTACCAAGTGGCTGATCGGCTTGTCGGTGACCGAACGGATCTTCTCGATCACCTTGTTGGCAAGCCGCGGCGTCGCCTGCGCCTCGACCACCATGACGCTGTCATCGCCGATGATCACCCCGGAATTGGGGTCACCCTCGGCCGTGAAAGCCCAGATGTCCCGGCCGATTTCGGTAAAGGAGATGTTCTTTTCCGTCATGTCGCCGGCGGATGCGAATGTCTTGCTCATTGTTCTGTCCTAAGCTTTTTCAACTGTTTGCTCGATGGCGCCGAAAATCGAATGGCCATCGGCGTCCTTCATTTCGATGCGCACGGTGTCGCCGAACCGCATGAATGGCGTCACCGGTTTGCCCGAGGCGATGGTTTCGATCATCCGGATCTCGGCAATGCAGGAATAGCCCGCACCGCCTTCGCTCACCGGCTTGCCGGGATCGCCGTCCGGCCCCTTGTTCGACACGGTGCCCGAACCGATTATAGTGCCGGCGCAAAGTGGCCGTGTCTTGGCGGCATGGGCGATCAGCTGCGGGAAATCGAAGGTCATGTCGATCCCGGCATTGGCGCGGCCGAACGGCGCTCCATTAAGATCGACCTCAAGCGGCAGGCTGAGCTTGCCACCGTCCCAGGCGTCGCCCAGTTCATCCGGCGTCACCGTGACAGGCGAGAATGCGGAGGACGGCTTGGACTGGAAGAAGCCGAAGCCTTTCGCAAGCTCCGCCGGGATCAGCCCGCGCAGGCTGACATCATTGACCAGCATCACCAGCTCGATCGCCTCGCTGCAGGTGTCGATGTCGGCGCCCATCGGCACATCGCCGACGATGACTGCGACTTCGCCCTCGCAATCGATGCCCCAGGCTTCGTCGGCCATGCGGATCGGTCCGCGCGGAGCCAGGAAACTGTCCGACCCGCCCTGATACATCAGCGGCTCTTCCCAGAAGCTCGCCGGCATCTCGGCGCCGCGCGCCTTGCGCACCAGTTCGACGTGATTGACATAGGCCGAGCCATCGGCCCACTGATAAGCCCGTGGCAGCGGCGACAGCGCGTCGCGTTCGTGAAACCGCTCCGTCGGCTCCGCGCCGCTCTCCAGCATCTGGGCCACATCCCTAAGCCGCGGCGCCACGTGTTTCCAGTCATCCAGCGCCGCCTGCAACGACCGCGCGATATGCGGCACCCCCGAGGCGCGGGTGAGATCACGCGAGACGACAACGAGACGTCCGTCCCGGCTGCCGTCACGAAGAGTGGCTAGTTTCATGCGATGTTCCTCTGTGGTTTGTCAGATGGACCTCCGGATCCGGTCCATCTCTCCCTTTATTTCTTCCCGGAACGGAACGGGACAATCAGGCTCCCGCGATCACGAAAGCCTGCCAGTCTCTCTCCCCCGGGAGTGCCGTTCCGCCATCGCGCCCCGGCATTCCCGTCGATGGCTCACTTGGCGCCCGACCAGCCGCCGGCTTCCGGCGTGCCGTCAAATTTCCGCTCGATTCCCTCCCAGCAGTTCACATAACCGCTCTGAAGCGTTTCAAGCTCCGCCGCATAGCGGGTGACCATCTGCGGGAACCGGGTTTCGAACATGAACGCCATCGTGTCCGACAGCTTGACCGGTTTGAGCTCCACCGTCGAGGCCTTTTCGAAGGCGTCGTGGTCCGGCCCGTGCGGCATCATCATGTTGTGCAGACTCATACCGCCCGGCAGGAAGCCTTCTTCCTTGGCGTCGTACTGGCCTTCGATCAGGCCCATGAACTCGCTCATGATGTTGCGATGATACCAGGGCGGACGGAAGGAATGCTCGGCCACCATCCAGCGCGGCGGGAAGATGACGAAATCGATATTCGCCGTCCCCGCCTCTCCTGAAGGCGCCGTCAGCACGGTGAAGATCGACGGATCGGGGTGATCGAACAGGATCGCCCCCACCGGCGAAAAGGTCCGCAGATCATACTTGTAAGGCGCGTAGTTGCCGTGCCATGCCACAACGTCGAGTGGCGAATGACCGATAGCGGTGACATGAAAGGCGCCGCACCACTTGATGTGCACGAGGCAAGTTGTTTCCTTGTCCTCGTAGGCCGCCACCGGCGTCTTGAAATCGCGCGGATTGGCCAGGCAATTGGCGCCGATCGGACCGCGCTCGGGCAGCGTGAACTTGGCGCCGTAATTCTCGCAGACATAACCGCGCGCCCGTTCGACGCCCTTGGCCCGCATCATCTTGAACATCATGCCCCGCGGCAGCACCACGATCTCCAGCGGCGCGACCTCGATGATGCCCATTTCGGTGAAGATCGTGAGCGCGCCTTCCTGCGGCACGATCATCATCTCGCCGTCGGCATTGAAGAAGTAGTCGTCTTCCATGTCGGCGGTCAGCGCATAGACGTGGGTTGCCATGCCGGCCTGCCCGACCACGTCGCCCGCGGTGGTGATGGTGTGCAGCGAATCGAGAAAATGCACGTCCCCTTCCGGATACGGCGTCGGGTCCCAGCGCCGCTGGCCCAGCGACAGGATGCCCGAATCCTGCGTCGGCGCCGAGCGCCAGTACGGCCGGTCGATCACCCGGAAATCCGTCGTGTGGCGCACGCTGGGCCGAATCCGGTAGAGCCACGAACGCTCGTTGGTGCCGCGCGGCGCGGTGAACGGAGAGCCCGAAAGCTGTTCGGCATACAGCCCGTAGGCGCAACGTTGCGGCGAATTCTGCCCCTGCGGCAGGGCGCCCGGCAGGCTTTCGGTTTCAAAGTCGTTTCCAAAACCCGGCATATAAGCAAGCGACATGGGGCCACTCCGATACTTGGACAAATCAGAGCCGCATAAGATCAGTTGTAAATGTAACTTTCAACCTTGTCGCGCACGATAGGGATGAACCGTCATGAGCATGGTGAACCATGAGGAAACCCACTGACATCGGAGACGCCCTATTGAGCAACGCCAGAAACCAGACCTGCCACAGGCGCTATCCGGGAGGCTCATCTGCCCCTAGAATCAGAGTTACGCAACTGGGACCGGCAGTCCGTAAGAGCCATGGTTCAGATCCACGAGAACAATGCGGCGGACGGAGATTTGATGGACAGGCTTGTTTCCCTGGCGGGCGTCAAAGATCTCGAAACCGGCGCCACCTGGCTTTTGAAACACAGGCTGGAAAATGCGCTCGACAAGCTCGACCCTGACCTGACCCTCAAACTGGTGGATTTGCTGCCCGGGCTGTCAGACTGGAAGGCCAAACTGCATTGCCTGCAGATTTTTTCTCATATCGCCTTTTCCGGGCTGAGCAGTGAGACAGCGTTGCGTTTCGTACTCGCCTGCAGCCAGGAGCCGAACAAGTTTGTCCGGGCCTGGGCCTATTCCGGCCTGCATCAGCTTGCTCTTGACCATCCGGCATATCGCGAGAAGGCGCGCGCTGTTCTGGAAGCGGCCGAACGAAGCGAAACTGCCCCTTCCGTGAAGGTGCGCTTGCGCCGGGCTCTCGAGCAGGGCTTGCCGGAGGGGCCAGCCTGAAGCCGCATGGTCGCTGTTTGTTTCCGCTCCCCCGGTCGGTATTGTGTCACAATTGGCAGTTCATCCGGGTTGAGGATCGGAATCCGAATATATGGCGAAAAAGACCCGTTTCACTTGTCTCCTGGGCAACAAATCCCCGCCTTTCATAGAGCGCACGAGCGCGTGGATTGCTGTCGATCACATCAAGACGAATACGCGCCAGCCCAAATTCAATGGCTTTCACCCGGACGGCGTCGAGGAGCATGGTGCCCACGCCCTGCCCGCGCGCAGAAGCGGAAACAAAGATTCCGTCCATCAGCAGCGTGCCAGCTTCAACGGGCCGCTCCAGTACCGAAAGCAATAAACCGCACCAGAAACCACCAACCGGCCCGTAAACCTTTGACAGCTCCCGCAAGCCGCCACCGACAAACCCGCCTTCTGTCGTCTTGAAGCCGACAATCCCAAGCAGTTCTCCCCGTTCCGACACGGCGCTGATCGCATGCGACGGGTCGATTGCGGTACGCAGGAAAGAAAGTGCCTTGGCTTCAGGTTTCATCACCGGCAGCAGCTTGCCCTTGAAGGCTTCCCAGAACAGTGCGGCAGCAACGTCGCGATGATCCTCTCTCAGCCCTTGCTCAATCGAGATCTGTGCGGAATCGATCATTGGAAGTGGCCTCGTTCAAAAAATCCGGCGCTGCCGGTACGGTCAGCGAAGACGCGTCTGTGATGAAAAGCCACCAGCGGCGCAAGGCGCATCGATGCCTGATTCTATTTCAGTTTCTCGATCATCGCCGAGAAATCGCGTCCCTTGCCCTCGCCGGCAACGAACTGGTCATACAGTTCGGTCGCCCGCGCGCCCATCGGCGTCTGCGCGGATACACTCTCCGCTGCCTGTTGCGACAGCTTCAGATCCTTGAGCATCAACTCAGCCGCAAAGCCCGGCTTGTAGCCATTGTCGGCAGGGCTTTGCGGGCCGACGCCGGGTACCGGGCAATAGGTGTTGACCGACCAGCAGGAGCCCGACGAGGTCGAGACGACGTCGAACAGGCTCTGCGCCGACAGGCCGAGCTTTTCCGCCAGCGCGAAGGCTTCGCAGGCGCCGATCATCGAGATGCCAAGCAGCATGTTGTTGCAGATCTTGGCGGACTGGCCGGCGCCGGCAGCGCCGCAATGCACCGCCTTCTTGCCCATGATCTCGAACAGCGGTGCGGCGCGTGAAAACGCTTCCGTACTGCCACCGGCCATGAAGGTCAGCGTCCCGGCAGCCGCTCCGCCGACGCCGCCCGACACCGGCGCATCGACGGAAAGCAGCCCGTTTGCTGCGGCCATCTCATGGGCGGCACGGGCGCTGTCCACGTCAACGGTCGAGCAATCGATGAACACCGATCCCTTGGCGCCCGCCGGCACGATCTCAGCATAAACGGTTCGAAGGATATCTCCATTCGGAAGCATGGTGATCACGGCGTCCTGCCCGCTGGCCGCTTCCGCGGCGGAGCCCGCATTGGCAGCCCCTTCCACAGTGACGCCCGCAACATCGAAACCGGTCACCTGGTGTCCGGCCTTGATCAGATTGGCCGCCATTGGCGCGCCCATGTTGCCCAGTCCGATAAATCCGATTTTCATGACGTCCTCCCAAACACTGAAATCCTGAACGGCTGACAGAGCCGTGGCTAAATATCGATATCGCCGCCCGCTGGTTCAGACAGCATCGCTGCCACCGTTTCAATTGTCACATCTTCGACACGCGTATGCCGCCAGCGCGGGTTTCGATCCTTGTCGATGATCGCCGCGCGAATGCCCTCGACGAAATCGCCCTCCGAGGCACTTCGAGAGGTGAACCGGTATTCCTGCTGCAGCGCGGTCCGTATGTCGTCACCGGCTCGGGCACGGCGCACGAGTTCGATGGTGCAGTTCGTCGAAAGCGGAGATCCGGCGCGAATCGACTTGGCTGTCGCCGCTCCCCAGTCGTTGTCCGGCAAGCCTGCGAGAATATCGCTCAGCCCCGCCCCGTAAAAATGGGCATCGACCTGGGCGCGCAACCCCATCAGCGGTCCGTCCGCGGGATCTAGCGCCATTGACTGGACCACTGACACATCCCCGGTCTCGATCAGCGCTTCGGTCAGCCCCGGCCACTCGGCCTCGGGGATGAAATAGTCGGCAAAACCGGCCAGGATCGCGTCCGACGCGTTCATCCGGTAGCCGGTCACGCCGAGATACTCGCCCAGCCGCCCGGGCGCCCGTGCCAGGAGCAAGGTTCCACCGACATCGGGCACCAGCCCGACGGCGCATTCCGGCATGGCGATCTTCGAGCTTTCGCCAACCACCCGGTGCGAGCCATGCAGCGAGACGCCGACGCCGCCGCCCATGGTGAACCCCTGGCACAACGCGACATAGGGTTTCGGGTAAGCGGCAATCTTGGCATTGAGCCGGTACTCGTCGCGCCAGAAGGTCCGGCCCGCATCGAAATCGCCTTTGGACGCGGTGTCATACATGAACTGCAGGTCACCGCCGGCGGAGAAGGCCTTGTGGCCTTCCGCATCGATCAGCACGCAGGCCACCTCGTCGTCGTCGCGCCAGCCGTCGAGCGCAGCCTCGATTGCCAGCACCATCTCGTAGGTGACCGCATTGAGGGCCTCGGGCCGCTGCAGCGTGATCTGTCCGATCCGCCCGATCTTGCGGATGCGGATGCTCATGCGGCGCGTTCCGCCAGCAGCGCCCGCGACACGATCAGCCGCATGATCTCGTTGGTTCCCTCGAGGATCTGGTGCACGCGCAGATCGCGGACGATCTTCTCAACGCCATAATCGGCCAGGTAGCCGTAACCGCCATGCAGCTGCAGCGCGTCATTGGCCACGTTGAACGCCGTGTCGGTGACAAACCGCTTGGCCATCGCGCAGAACTTGGTCGCGTCCGGCGCCTTGCGGTCGAGCTTGCTGGCCGCCTGGCGCAGAAAGATCCGCGCCGCCTGCATTTCGGTTTCCATGTCGGCGAGCCGGAACTGCAGCGCCTGGAACTGGTCGATGGTTTTGCCGAAGGCCTCGCGCTCGCCCATGTAGACGAGCGTCTTGTCGAGCGCCGATTGCGCGCCGCCAAGTGCCGAGGCCGCAATATTGAGCCGCCCGCCGTCGAGCCCGCTCATCGCATAGCGAAAACCGGCGCCTTCCTCTCCCAGCAGATTGTCGGCCGGAATGACGCAATCGTCGAACTGCACCTGCGAGGTCGGCTGCGAGCGCCAGCCCATTTTGTTTTCCGGCGCGCCGAAGGAAAGCCCGGGCGTGCCATCCTCGACGATCACCGCGGATATCCCCTTGGGGCCATCCGCCCCGGTGCGGCTCATCACCAGGTAGAGATCGGAGAACCCGCCGCCGGAAATGAAGGCCTTGGTGCCGTTGAGCCTGTAGCCTTCATTGGTCCGTTCGGCGCGGGTCCTGAGCGCCGAGGCATCCGATCCGGAACCGGGCTCGGTCAGGCAATAGGAAGCGATCTTGGTCATGCTGACGAGATCGGGCAGCAGCCGCGCCTTCATCTCGTCGGAGCCGTAGGATGAGACCATCCAGGTGCACATGTTGTGGATCGACAGGAACGAGGCCACAGACGGACAGGCCATCGACAGCGCCTCGAATACCAATGTGGCGTCGAGCCGGGTCAGGCCCGAGCCGCCGTCCTCTTCAGGCACGTAGATTGCCGCCAGTCCGAGTGCCGCCGCATCCTCGAGAACAGAGCGCGGGATCGCCTCTTCCTTCTCCCACTGGGCCGCGAACGGAGCGATCTTCTCGGCGCCGAAGTCACACGCCATGTCGAAGATCGCCTGTTGTTCCTCGTTCAGCTCAAAATCCATGGCGGTTCCGCCTCCCTATCCCTGACACTATTCCGACGTTTCTCATCCCATGGTCGGAATGACGAACTCGGCCCCTTCCTTGATACCGGAAGGCCAGCGCGCGGTCACCGTCTTGGTGCGGGTATAGAACCGGAATGCGTCCGGGCCGTGCTGGTTGAGGTCGCCGAAGCCGGATTTCTTCCAGCCGCCGAAGGTGTGATAGGCCAGCGGCACCGGGATCGGCACATTGACGCCAACCATGCCGATGTTGATGCGGCTGACGAAATCGCGCGCGGTGTCGCCGTCACGGGTGTAGATCGCGGTGCCGTTGCCGTATTCGTGCTCCATCGGATAGCGCAGCGCCTCGGCATAGGTTGGCGCGCGAACCACCGATAGCACCGGTCCGAAGATCTCCTGGGTGTAGATGTCCATGTCGCGGGTGACATTGTCGAAAAGGCAGCCGCCGACGAAATAGCCGTTCTCGTAGCCCTGCATCGAGAAATTACGGCCGTCGACCACCAGCTTGGCCCCCTGCTCCACGCCGGAATTGACCAGACCGAGCACCCGGTCACGCGCCTCGCGCGTTACCAGCGGACCGAAATCGACGTCATTGCCATCGGTGTAGGGCCCGATCTTCAGAGCCTCGACCCGCGGTGCCAGCTTCTCGATCAGCAGATCGGCGGTCTTTTCGCCAACCGGCACGGCGACCGAGATAGCCATGCAGCGTTCGCCCGCAGCCCCGTAACCAGCGCCGATCAGCGCGTCGACGGCCTGGTCCATGTCGGCGTCCGGCATGATGATCATGTGGTTCTTGGCGCCGCCGAAGCACTGCACCCGCTTGCCGTTGGCGCAGCCGCGGGCATAGATGTATTGCGCGATCGGGGTCGAGCCGACAAAGCCGATGGCCATGATTTCCGGATGATCGAGAATCGCGTCGACCGCGTCCTTGTCGCCGTTGACGACGTTGAGAATGCCGTCCGGAGCACCGGCCTCGCTCATCAGTTCGGCCAGCATCAGCGGCACCGACGGATCGCGCTCGGAGGGCTTGAGGATGAAGGCGTTGCCAGCGGCGATTGCCGGGCAGAATTTCCACATCGGGATCATCGCCGGAAAGTTGAACGGGGTAATACCTGCGACCACGCCCAGCGGCTGGCGCAGCGAATACATGTCAATGCCCGGGCCCGCACCCTCGGTGAACTCGCCCTTGAGCAGATGCGGCGCGCCGAAGCAGAACTCGGCCACTTCCAGCCCGCGGATCACGTCGCCCTTGGCGTCGGGAATGGTCTTGCCGTGTTCGCGCGACAGCGCTTCGGCCAGCTTGTCCATGTCACGGTGCAAGAGCTCGACAAACTTCATCAGCACGCGGGCGCGCTTCTGCGGATTGGTGGCTGCCCAGCCGACCTGCGCGCGTGCCGCGATCGCCACGGCTTCGGCCAATTCCTCGTTGGAGGCCAGCGGCACCTTCGCCTGAACGTCGCCCGTTGCCGGGTTCATCACGTCGGCAAACCGGCCGGATTTGCCCTTCACATGCTGGCCGCCGATATAATGGGTGAGTTCTTTCATGGTCCTGCCTCCGGAATGATCACGTTGAACGCATCTTGCACTCACCGAACTTGAAGTTCAATCAGCCGAATTGCTCAACCGATGTGCAATAACCGTAGCCCGATCAACCGGCAGACGCGTCAGGAAGCCGACAGCCCGCCGTCGACCTGCAAGGTCTGGCCGGTGACGAAACTCGACGCCGGATCAGCGAGATAGATCATGCCGGCAATCACCTCCTCGACCTCGGCCAACCGCCGCATCGGGATTGCCTGAACCATCGCGGCTTCCGCCGCCGCGCGATCCTTGCCGGCCTTGTCGAGAAAATCGGTCGCCATCGGGGTGCGTGCAAACGACGGACACAGGGCGTTGACCCGAACGCCGCGACGCGCATATTCGATCGCCGCCGACTTTGTCAGTCCCACCACCCCGTGTTTTGCCGCGGCATAGACCGCGAGCATCGGCGCTGCGACAACGCCTGCAACCGAGGCGACGTTGACGATGGCGCCGGTTTCGCCAGTTTCGCGGAACCGCTTTTCCATGGCCGGCAGCTGCGCCCGCATGGCGTAGAACACTCCCATCAGGTCGATATCGATCACCTTGCGGGCGTCTGCAATCGGCGTCCTTGGCAAAGGCATCATGTCATGCACGATGCCGGCATTGTTGATGGCAATGTCGAGCCGGCCGAATTCCGAGAGCGCGGTCTCCACCAGCCGTTCGGACAGTTCGGGATCGGAAATATCGCCGCTGACCGCGACCGCCTGGCTGCCAAGCTCTTTCGCCAGCGTGTCGAGCCGCTCCGACGCCAGGTCGCTGATCACCAGCTTGGCACCGGCTCCGGCGAAGTGCCGTGCCGCCGCCTGGCCAAACCCGCCGGTAGCGCCGGTGACGATCACCGCGCGTCCTTGAAAATCCGCCATTGCTCAAGCCTTTCCGGACATGATGTCGTTTGCCATGGCCGCAAGTTGCGGCACCGCCTTGCCGATTTCGCGGGCGCGTTCGGGATTGGAGGCATTGCCGTCGAGCGCGCGCTTGTAGACGCCCTGCAGGATCGCGGCGAGCCGGAAGAACGAGAACGACAGGCAGAAGGTCCAGTTGTCGACCGCGATGCCGCTGCGCTCGGAGTAGAGCGCCACATACTCGGCTTCAGTCGGGATCCCGAGTTCAGCCCGGTCAAGACCGCCCAAGCCCCGGAAACCGCTCTTGTGCGGCAGACGCCACTGCATGCACTGGTAGGACAGATCGGCCAGCGGATGGCCCAGCGTCGACAGCTCCCAGTCGATCAGCGCCCGGACTTCCTCGCCATGCGGGGCAAAGATCATGTTGTCGAGACGGTAGTCGCCATGCACCACCGAAACCATGCCGTCATCGTCGGGCAGGTTCTCCCAGAGCCAATCCATCAACCGGTCCACATCCCGCAGCTCTTCGGTCTTGCTGGCGATGTACTGCTCGCTCCAGCGCCGGATCTGCCGAGCGAAATAGTTTCCCGGACGGCCGAAATCTGCCAGTCCCGCGGCCTCGACATCGACTGTGTGAAGCCGCGCCAGCACGTCGTTCATGCCGTCATAGATCGCGGCGCGCTCCTGCTTGCTGACCTCCGGCAATGCCGGGTCCCAGAAGATCCGGCCTTCGACCAGTTCCATGACGAAATACATGCGCCCGATGGCGCTGTCCTCGCCCGACAGGCCATAGACCTTCGGCACCGGCACGTTGTTTTCGGCAAGCGCCTTCATCACCCGGTACTCGCGGTCCACCTGGTGGGCCGATTTCAGCAAGGTTCCCGGCGGCTTGGCCCTGAGCACATAACGCCCGCTGTCGGCCTCCACCCGATAGGTCGGATTGGACTGGCCGGTGTTGAATTTCTCGATCGCATGCAGACCGGAAAACCCCGGCACGAGTTCGTGCAACTCGTCGGCCAGGGCTTCCATGTCAAAAGGTTCGGCGTCCATGTCAGGCATCCTTGAACAGGCGAATATCGTGTTGCACGGAAAGGCCGCCGTCGATCGGCAGGATCGCGCCGGTGATGTAGGACCCTGCCCGGCTGCAAAGATAGAGCGTGGCGCCGGCCACATCGTCCGGACCGCCGATCCGGCCAAGCGGAACGCCCGCGCTGACGCGCTCCACCTGTTCGTCCCTGGCCGTGGCGAAGGCCGTCATCCGGCTTTGAAACGGTCCGGGCGCAAACGCATTGACGGTGATGCGACGGCCGGCAAGCTCTTCGGCCAGAATTCGGGTCAGGTGATGCACCGCAGCCTTTGACGCCGAATAGGAGTAGGCCCCGTCGGCGGCGGGCTGCGTGCCCATGACAGATCCCAGATTGATCACCCGCGCCGGATCCGCGTCGCTTGCCGCCCCGACCAGCAACGGCGTCAGGTCCCGGGTCAGCGTGAACAGCCCGGCGACATTCACCGACATGACCTTGGCCCAGGCCGCGTGGGGGAATTCCTCATAGGGAGCGCCCCAGGACACGCCGGCATTGTTGACCAGGATGTTGAGGCGGTCGGTCCGCGCCTGCACGGCCTCGACCAGATCCGCCACGCCTTCGGCGGTCCCGACGTCTCCGGCAAATCCTTCGGCTGAACCCGACGCGCCAAGCGCATTGATCTCCTCGGCCACCCGGACACAATCCTCGCCCTTGCGCGAAGCGATCATCACGCGGGCGCCGGCCTGCACCAGCCCGGTCGCAATCATCCGGCCAATCCCGGTGGCGCCTCCGGTCACCAGTGCCGTCTTGCCGCTCACACCGAAAAGACTGCCCAGATAGCTGTCGCTGGCTTCACTCATTGTATCTCTCTCCCCGCGCGATCGAATGCGTACCCGCCTTCGCATCGCCTCCTGACAATAGCGCTGTCTCGTCGATTGACAACATACTCGATAGTATGTTCAAGTCCTCGCAGACTGCAAGACGGTTTGAAAATATTCTTCGCATCGACCGGCGCGAATGCCGCGAGACAGGAAACAGGCAGGCAAGCAATGGCGACCGCGGCGCGATCGACCAAATACCGGCGTCAGAGCGACACTGACCTCTCCCGCATGGAGATCATGGAGGGGGCCGCCTTGTGTTTCGAGGCGCGCGGATATTCTGCCACCAGCCTCGACGAGGTCGCAGCCCGGATTTCCTCAACCAAGGGCCGGATCTACCACCATTATGGCTCCAAGGCGGAACTGTTTCTCGACGTTTATCGCGCCGGCATGATGATGAACTTCCAGGCGATCGAGCCCATCCTCGAGCGCCAAATGCCGGCCATCGAGCGTCTGAAGGCTGTGCTCAAGGCGCATGTCTTGTGCGTGATCCGGACCAAGCCTTTCCAGAATGTCGTCGGTCAGGGCGTCGACATGCTCAGGCACGGAACCATGCCCGCCAACGAGCATGCCGAGCTCGAGCAGCTGGCCGCGTTGCGCGACGCCTATTCCGATCACTTCCGCACGGTGCTCGAGCAGGCCATGGCGGATGGCGACATCGCCTACGCAAACATCAAGATCGCGCTCAACTCGGTCTTCATGTGCATCAACGGACCCATCGTCTGGTTCACACCGCGGAAGGGCCAGGACGAAAGAGAGATCGAAGCCGTGGCGGACGAGTGCGTGCTCTACGCCATCCGGCTTCTTGGCTACACGGGCGACATGCCCTGAACGAACATCTGGAGGAGGATTTCCATGACCGAAGCAAAGCCGATGGATCTTGGCGTCACCAAGCATCTGCAACCCATTCTCGAAGCCGTGCGCGACATGGTCCGCAACGAGATCATGCCGCTTGACGAGGAATTCCTCGCCGAAGTCGGCGCCAAGGGCGACCGCTGGAGCTACACCCCGCGCCAGACCGAAATCCTCGAAGGGCTCAAGGCCAAGGCCAAGGAACGCGGCCTGTGGAACCTTTGGCGCACCCAGTCCGACCGGGGCCTGACGACCGTCGAATATGCCTATCTCGCCGAGGAAATGGGCAAGGCGCATCTCGGCGCCGAGACCTTCAACTGCTCGGCGCCCGACACCGGCAACATGGAGGTGTTCGACCGCTATTCCACCGCCGAGCACAAGAAGCAGTGGCTCGAACCGCTGCTCAACGGCGAAATTCGCTCCGCCTACCTGATGACCGAGCCGAACGTTGCTTCCTCCGATGCCACCAATGTCTCGATGGCCTGTGTCCGTGACGGCGACGACTACGTGCTCAACGGCGAGAAATGGTGGGCTTCGGGCGTCGGCGATCCGCGCTGCAAGATCTACATCGTCATGGTCCGCACCGGCGACGACGACACGCCCAAGCATGCCCGCCATTCGATGATCCTCGTGCCCGCCGATACCGCCGGCATCGAGAAGCTGCGGCCGATGCAGGTCTATGGCCAGGATGACGCGCCGCATGGCCACTTCCATCTCAAGTTCGCTGATGTCCGGGTTCCCGCAAGCAATCTGCTGGTTGGCGAGGGCAAGGGCTTCGAGATCGCCCAGGGCCGGCTCGGGCCGGGCCGCATCCACCATTGCATGCGCGCCATCGGCCAGGCCGAAATGGCTCTGGAACTGATGTGCAAGCGCTCGCTGGAGCGCGAAGCCTTCGGCAAGAAGCTGGCCCAGCTCGGCGCCAACTACGACATCATCGCTGAATGCCGCATGGAAATCGAGCAGGCGCGGCTTCTGTGCCTGAAGGCCGCCTGGATGATGGACCAGGGCAACGCCGTCGCCGCAGCCCCGTGGATCAGCCAGATCAAGGTGGTGGCGCCGCGAGTTGCGCTCAAGGTCACTGACGAGGCGGTGCAGATGTTCGGCGCCCAGGGCATTTCCCAGGACACGCCGCTGGCCCGCAGCTGGACCCATCTGCGCACGCTGAGGCTTGCCGATGGTCCCGACGCCGTGCACCGCCGCCAGGTGGCACGCACTGAACTCAAGCGCTACACGCAGGAAAAGGTGTGATCCGTCATGAAGGCGATTGTCTGTCCCGAATATGGTCCGCTCTCCAACCTGGAATTCAGGGACCTGCCGGACCCTCAGCCCGGGCCCAATGAAGTTGTGGTCCGAGCCGAAGCCATCGGAGTCAACTTCCCAGATGGTCTGCTGGTGCAGGGGCTTTACCAGATGAAGCCCGAGACGCCTTTCGTCCCCGGCATGGAAGCCGGCGGCATAGTCGAGTCCATCGGCGGCAATGTCACCCACGTCAAACCGGGTGACCGGGTCGTGGTGATGTTGAGCAATGGCAGCTATGCCGAAAAGGTGCTGGCGCCGGGCGACAAGGTTTTCCCGATCCCGGCGTCGATGGATTTCGCCGACGCCTGCGCGCTGATGTGCGCCTGGGGGACCTCGCATCATGCGCTGAAACAGCGGGCCAACCTGCAGCCGGGCGAAACCTTGCTGGTGCTTGGCGCCGCCGGATCCACGGGTCTGGCCGCCATCTCCATCGGCAAGGCCATGGGCGCCCGCGTTATCGCCGTTGCTTCGAGCGAGGCAAAGCAACAGGCCTGCCTCGAAGCCGGCGCTGACATCGCCCTGCCCTATGACGGATTGCGCGACGCGCTCAAGCAAGAGGCGCCGAAAGGAGTCGACGTCGCTTTCGATCCGGTCGGCGGCGCAGCCTTCGATGTCGCGGCCCGGGCCATGGCCCGCAATGGCCGGCTTCTCGTGATCGGCTTTGCTTCCGGTGAAATCCCCAAGCTGCCGGTCAACCTGGTGCTGCTCAAGGAATATTCGCTGGTCGGGGTGTTCTGGGGCGCATTCGTCGCCAAGGAGCCGGAAGTTTACGCCGCCAACAACCGTGAACTCTTCCAGTGGTATTCAGAAGGCCGCATCAAGCCGCACATCGACGAAACCCGTCCTTTGTCGGAGGCTGCTACAGCGCTGCAGCGGATTCTCGATCGCGGCGCCGTTGGAAAAACCATTCTGGTCCCCTGAACCCTCCTCGCAAGGACAGAGAAATGACCCTGCCCGCCAGCATGAACGCCCTGATTCTCAAGGGCCACGGTTTCGCACCGACCCGGACCGGCGCGGCCATCGAGACGCTTAACCCCTATCTCGAATACGGCTCCCTGCCCGTCCCGAAACCGGGGCCGGGCCAGGTGCTGATCCGGGTGCGCATGGCTTCGATCAATCCCTCCGATCTCTATTTCATCAAGGGCGAATACGGCCAGCCGCGGATCAAGGGCGCGGCTGCCGGCTTCGAGGGTGTCGGCGACGTGGTCGATGGCAAGGGGCTCTATGCACGCTATCTCAAGGGCAAGCGGGTGGCCTTTGTTGGCGGCGTCAACGGGTCGGGCGCCTGGGCCGAATACATCGTCGTCGAGGCCGCCATGTGCGTCGTTGTCAAGCCTGCAATGCGCGACGAAGATGCGGCCGGCCACGTGGTCAACCCGGTAACGGCCTGGACCATGTTCGACATCGTCAAGGCGTCGGGCTCCAGGAGCTTCGTCTTCACCGCCGCCTTCTCCCAGCTCGGCAAGCTGATGGCGGGCCTCGCTCGAGACAACGGCAGTGTGATGATCGCCGTCATCCGCAAGGAAAGCCAGGCCAATCATCTCAGAGAGCTCGGTGCGAAACATGTTCTGGTCGAGTCGGACCCGGAGTTTGCGGCCAAGGCTGCAGCCCTGTGCAAATCCGAAAAGCCGAAAATCCTGCTTGATGCTGTCGCCGGCCAAGTGGCCGCAGATCTCTTCGCCGCCATGCCGGCCCGCGCCCGCTGGATCATCTACGGCAAGCTCGACACCGAAGCGCCGGTGCTCAAGGAAGCCGGTCAGTTCATCTTCATGGGCAAGAGGATCGAGGGCTACTGGCTGATGAACTGGTTCCGTCAGGCTTCCATTCTGACAAAACTGAAGACGTTGCGCGCCGTCCAGAACCGCTTCATCTCGGGCGCCTGGACCACGGAAGTGGTGGCGACGGTCAGGCTCGCCGACGTGATGCGCGACCTGCCCGACGCGCTGAAGCCCGGCGACGGCAAGGTTATGATCGTGCCGTGACGCGCCGAATACTAACTCGAAACATTAGAATATTCATCTAAACTAATGTTTTAATTCATTATTCCCGGGTACTTCATAAACTGGATGAACGTCGCACTTCGGCCGTACCGAAGTGAAACTTTCCATTCCCGTTCTCCGTCCTATCTTCAACACCATGGAGGTACGGTCATGACAAGAAACGTTAAGTTCATTGCATTCCTGACGGCATCGCTCGCAGCCCTTTGTCTGGCGCTGACGCCCGCCCGCGCCGATGACGCGGCAACGGCGCGCCTTGTCATCGAGAGCCAGATCAACGCCTTTCTCTCCGACGACATGGCAACCGCCTATTCCTTCGCGGCACCCTCGATCAAGCGGATCTATCCGGATGAAAACCGCTTCTTCGACATGGTCAAGCGTGGCTATCAGCCGGTCTATCGTCCCGGTAACTTTGCCTTCGGACGATCCAAGGCGGCGGCCGATGGCTCTGGTATCGTTCAGGAAGTCATCATCCAGGCCCCGGACGGCGAGGACTGGACTGCGCTCTATTCGCTCGAACGCCAGCCGGATGGCAGCTTCAAGATCAATGGCGTCCAGATGATAAAGGCGGCCGCACCGCAAACCTGAGGGACGCCCCGGCCCGTCCGCAAGTCCGGTGTCGCAGGTCCACCGCGCAGCTTCTGTTGGTCTCCATCTCCGTTCCGAAATCATGCCGTCGTGATCCCGTTGACCGTAAACTGAACAGCATTGCCTCGCCGCGCCGTTTCAACCTATGCTCGACGGTCCACGGCGTACCAGGCAATCGTCCTTCCCGCCGCCAGCACATGAAACGGAGAATTGCAGTGAGCGTCGCCTTCACCAAGGAAGAAAGTTCCGAAACCGCGGCCGAAACGCAACTGCCCGACCGGCCGATTTCTCCGCATCCGAACCTGGTGACACTCAACGGGCTGAAACAGTTGCAGGCAAACCTCGATGCGGCCCGCGCGGCATTCGAAGCGGCGAACACGATCGAGGATGTCAATGAAAAGCGGCGCCAGCAGGCCGTCCCGCTGCGCGACGCACGTTACTTCGCCGAGCGTGTGCATACGGCCGAGATGATACCCGATCCGGTCTCCCATGACGTGGTCGCCTTCGGCTCCACCGTGACCTATGCCCGCGACGACCGTCCGCCGCAAACCTACCGCATCGTTGGCGAGGACGAAGCCGATCCGAAAACCGGCACCATCTCCTTTGCCTCCCCCGTCGCACGTGCACTCATGGGCAAAGCGGTGGGCGATGTGGTGGAGGTCGGCGATCAGGAGCTGGAGATCATTTCGATCTCGTAGGGCAATCCCGCTGACCGCGATGCTGCCATCGACAGGCCTGGCACGCTTGTCAGGCCTGTCGGCCAGCGAAGTAATACAGGATCGCCGCAAGCAGCAGCAGGATGAGTGACCCGACACCTACAAAAAACGGAATCATGCCGGCCATTTCATCGAAATGCCGCCGTCCGGAGACCGTCTCCAGCCCCCACCACCCAAAAGCCATCCCCGCCAGGGCCATCAGCGCCAGCACGATGGCAAACAGCTTCATGGCAGTTTCACCTGCACAGCCGCCGCTCCCGGGAACCGCTTCCGGCTATCTCCGCCAGTGGCACCGCGTCGTGTAGACCTTGCCCTTGGAATTTCGGTACTGGCAACGGCCATCGGCTGTTTCGAACAGGTAGGTACCAAAGCCAGCGATCAGTGCGCCTGCGACGGCGCCACCGGCGCTGTTTGTCGCAATGGCACCAACGGCTGCACCTATTCCGGCACCGCTGACTGTTTTCTCGGTTGTCGTGCAGGCTGCCAGGGTGCCTGCTGCCAGGACAATGATTGCCACTTTCAAACCATTCATCGGCCGATCCTCGATCTGTTGGTGTCAGAGCCCCCCAAGCTCCCACCGGCAACAATGCGCCCCAAGGAAATCCCGGTCAAGCGCCAGAGAAACTGTTACTTGTGTCATATGAGCACATACCCGAGCTTCGCATCCGGGCTTCGCCGTCCAAAATCACGCATCCACCCCGATCTTGCCCGACAAACGATTCTCCATTGCCGCGGAATCCGCTAAGAGGGATCGCGGTCAGCGCTGCCGCGTCCCATCAAACGATGTCCAAGGAAATGTCGACCATGAAATTCCGGCTTGCAATCCTGGCAGTTTTTGCCGTTGCCCTTTCGGCCTGTACCACTGCATCAATGGCGTCCAACCCGCTTCAGGCGCGCTGGAACGGCAAGTCGGCCGGCACCTTCTTCGCAGCCTACGGACCTCCGATTTCCGACAATGGCGGCACGCAGTACACCTGGCGCGGCGGATACTCGGGCGGCAAGCGCTGCGTCGTCGAACTGTCGGTCAACAAGGACTACACGATCAAGTCGATCCGCGCCGTCACCGACCATGCCGACCCGAAGGGCGGCCCGTCGCACTGCGAAAAGGTGCTCGACGCCGTTTGAGATTTTGCCCAACGTCACCTCGGAGCATGTCCGGGGTGACGGCAATCGTCGGTATTGCGCCATATTGCAAATGCATCGTCAGTTGCGGCGGGAGGCGACAGGCCTCCGGCTCCCTAACCGAGCGGCGCGATATCGCCGCGGGCCCAACGCTCTTGCGTCTGTGCCGAGAACTCTTCGAACCGCTGCGCCTCGATCGACGCACGGATACCGGCCATCAGGTCCTGGTAATAACTCAGATTGTTCCAGGTGATCAGCATCATGCCGAGGATCTCGTTGGAGCGCACCAGGTGGTGCAGGTAGGCGCGGGAATAGTTGCGCGCCGCCGGGCATGAGCTTTCCTCGTCCAGCGGCCGGTGGTCCTCGGCGTGGCGGGCATTCTTCAGATTGATCTTGCCGTGGCGTGTGAACGCCAGCCCGTGGCGCCCTGCCCGGGTCGGCATCACGCAGTCGAACATGTCGATGCCGCGGCCGACGGACTTGAGAATGTCGTCGGGCGTGCCTACGCCCATCAGGTAGCGCGGTTTTTGCGCGGGCAGCAGCGGACAGGTGACATCGAGCATGTCGAGCATCACCTCCTGCGGCTCACCGACAGCCAGACCGCCCACCGCATAGCCCTTGAGATCGAGACCCGCCAGGCCCTGCGCCGAGCGCTCCCTTAGCAGGGGAGCGTCTCCACCCTGGACGATGCCGAACATCGCCTTGCCGGGCTGGTCGCCGAAGGCCACGCGGCAGCGTTCGGCCCAGCGCAGCGACATTTCCATGGCGCGCTCGATTTCCGTTTCGTTCGCCGGCAGCCGGACGCATTCGTCAAGCTGCATCTGGATGTCGGAGCCGAGCAGGCCCTGGATCTCGATCGAGCGCTCCGGGCTCATCTCGTGGCGCGAGCCGTCGATATGCGACTGGAAGGTGACGCCTTGCTCGTCGATCTTCCTGAGCGCCGACAGCGACATTACCTGGAACCCGCCGGAATCGGTCAGGATCGGGTGCGGCCAGCGGGCGAACTCGTGCAGCCCGCCGAGCCGCGCCATCCGCTCCGCGCCCGGCCGCAGCATCAGGTGATAGGTGTTGCCGAGGATGATGTCCGCACCAAGCTCGCGCACCTGGTCCATATACATGGCCTTCACCGTGCCGCCGGTGCCGACCGGCATGAAGGTCGGCGTACGGATCGTGCCGCGCGGCATGGTGATCTCGCCACGCCGCGCCTTGCCGTCGTTGGCAAGAAGCTTGAACTGGAAGGTGTCTATCTTTGCCGGGGTTTCAGGGGTCACGGGTTGCTCCGGAACAGCAGGCTGGCATCGCCATAGGAATAGAAACGGTAGCCGGTTTCGATCGCGTGGCGGTAGGCCGAGCGCATGGTCTCGAGGCCGGAGAAGGCCGAGACCAGCATGAACAGCGTCGAGCGCGGCAGGTGGAAATTGGTCATCAGCACGTCGACGGCGCGAAAGCGGTAGCCGGGCGTGATGAAGATGTCGGTCGGGCCTGACCAGGCCTTGATCGTGCCGTCTTCATCGGCAGCGCTCTCGAGCAACCTGAGCGAGGTGGTGCCGACCGAGACGATCCGGCCGCCGCGCGCATGCACCGCATTGAGCGCATCGGCGGTCTCGGAACTGACGTGGCCGATTTCCGAATGCATCTTGTGCTCGGTGGTGTCGTCCGCCTTGACCGGCAAAAAGGTCCCCGCGCCGACATGCAGTGTGACAAAATGACGGGAGATCCCGCGCGCATCGAGCCTGGCGAACAGTGCGTCGGTGAAATGCAGGCCTGCCGTGGGCGCGGCAACGGCGCCATCCTCGCGGGCATAGATCGTCTGGTAATCCTTGCGGTCCTGATCGTCCTCGCCGCGCTTGGACGCGATATAGGGTGGCAACGGGATGTGGCCCGTAGCCATGATTGCCTCGTCGAGCGCCGGGCCCGACAGATCGAAGATCAGTTCGAGTTCGCCGCCCTCGCCCCGCTCGCCCGCGGTGGCGTCGAGCACGCCGGTCAGGCAGGCAGCGCCGTCGTCGCCGAAGGATAGCCGATCCCCCTGCTTGATACGCTTGCCGGGCCGGACAAAGGCCTTCCAGCGGTCGGGGCCCGAGCGCATATGCAGGGTGGCGGAGATGCGTTGCCGGTTTTCGCCGCGGATGCGGAACCCCTCGAGCTGGGCGGGAATGACGCGAGTGTCGTTGAACACCAGCGCGTCGCCGGGTTCGAGCAATTCGGCCAGATCGCCGACCGACCAGTCCGCGAGGCTCCCATCGGCTCCAACCCGCAAAAGCCGGGCGCTGTCGCGCGGGTTCGCCGGCCTGAGCGCAATGCGCTCTTCGGGAAGCTCGAAATCGAATAGGTCTACCCGCACCTGGCGCGCCCCAAAAACAATCGCGCGGAATTTGATTGGCTCAAGCCATCGAACTCCGCGCGATAAAACAGCTTAAGCCTTGGCGTCAGCCGCAACCTTCATCGAAACGATCTTGTCGGGATCGACCACCGGCTCGCCGCGTTTGATCTTGTCGACATTCTCCATGCCGGACATCACCTGGCCCCAGACCGTGTACTGACGGTTGAGGAAGCCGGCATCGTCAAAGCAGATGAAGAACTGCGAGTTGGCCGAATTGGGATCCTGCGCACGCGCCATCGAGCAGGTGCCGCGACCGTGATTCATGTTGGAAAACTCGGCCTTCAGGTCCGGCTTGTCCGAACCACCCATGCCGGCGCGGCGCGGATCGAACGACTTGCCGTCCGACTTGCCGAACTTGACGTCGCCGGTCTGCGCCATGAAGCCCTCGATCACGCGGTGAAACACCACGCCGTCATAGGCGCCTTCGCGGGCCAGTTCCTTGATCCGGGCGACGTGGCCGGGAGCCAGGTCGGGAAGCAGTTCGATGATCACCTGGCCTTGGGTGGTTTCCATGATCAGCGTGTTTTCGGGATCCTTGATCTCCGCCATGGGGTCTCTCCTGTGTTGGTTGGATATCGTGTCTCGTCAGCCGCCGGAGCGGACCTGGATCATGCGATCGGGTTTCTGGACCGCGCCGGAGCCTGGTGCTCCACGCTTGATCTGGTCGACAAGCTCCATGCCCTCGACCACCTTGCCGACGACCGTGTACTGGCCGTTCAGATGCGGTGCGGGCGCGAACATGATGAAAAACTGCGAATTGGCCGAGTTCGGGCTCTGCGAGCGGGCCATGCCGACCGTGCCGCGTTCGAACGGAATGTCGGAGAATTCGGCCTTCAGGTCAGGCTGCGAGGAACCGCCCATGCCGGCCCGGTTCGGCACAAAGCCATT
The DNA here is from genome assembly GCA_020637795.1 of Hoeflea sp. Lineage (GTDB taxonomy): Bacteria > Pseudomonadota > Alphaproteobacteria > Rhizobiales > Rhizobiaceae > Hoeflea. Next base: position 380,275 of record JACKJT010000002.1, read on the forward strand.
TTCCATATCGCCGAACTCGACGTCGCCGGTCTGGGCCATGAAGCCCTCGATCACCCGGTGAAAAGCGACATTGTCATACTCGCCGGCATCGGCCAGCGCCTTCAGGCGCGCCGCGTGCAGCGGCGCCACGTCATCAGCCAGTTCGATGACCACATCGCCGGTTTTCAGCTTGATGGTCAGCTTGTCGGCGGCGGAAGCGATGGATGTCGAGACAAGACCCAGGGCCAGTGTCGCGGCGAGGAACAGACGTGAAGAACGCATGATGGCTCCAGAAAAAAGGCGGCCGGACGGCTCGAACCTCCGGCGGCACTCGTTTGACACACCGCCGCGGGCTTGGCAACGCCACGGCGGAAGCTGTTAGGCGCCCGACGTGCGTGCAGCGAGGGCTTTTTGCACGATAGCCGGAACGAACGGCGTGACATCGCCGCCCATCTTGGCGATCTGCCTGACAAGCGTGGCGGTGATGTGGCGGGATTCGGGATAGGCCGGCGCAAACACCGTTGTAATCCCCGGCGCCATGGCCCGGTTCATGCCGGCCATCTGCATTTCATAGTCGAGATCGGTGCCGTCGCGAAGCCCGCGAACCAGCACGGTGGCGCCGGCCTCTTTGGCGGCTTCGACCACCAGACCCTGGAAGGAAATCACACTCACGTCGCCGGAGCGCCCGGGAAATTCGGCCTTGACCACATCAGCGATCATGCCGGCCCGTTCCTCGAAGCTGAACATGGGTGCCTTGCCCGGGTGAATGCCGATGCCGACAACCAGCTGGTCGCACAGCGCCAGCGACTGCTCAAGCACATCAATATGACCATTGGTCATGGGATCGAACGATCCGGGATAAAACGCAATCCGCATGGCAAAAATCCTCTTTGCGAGGCCTTTTGTCATGACGGACGAAACGCATCAAGCGATGATTGAGATCTTCAGGCCACGGCCGCCTCAAACCGGACCGGGCAACACCCTCTGGCCAAACCGGATGCCGGTTGAACTGGCGGCCTCAGAAGTCCGCGGACGACAGACGGATGAGAGAGTTGCGATGCTTCTTGTAGGAGCGCGTGGCGGCAGTCTCTATCTGGTCCCGAAAGCGGTCGAAGGCATCGAGATAGGCCGTATCCGGCGACCGGGAGAGCCCGGCAAGCCGCTCGAGCGCCGGCGCCTCCAGCACGAAGCGGACTTCCATCACCCCGTCATAGCCGGAGAAACGGATGATCCCGGCATCTTCGTCGAAACTGCGCATCTGGTTGGGGAAACCGATCATCGGCCAGCCCTTCGCCGATCGCCGGATCCGGCGTTCACTTCTTGGTTTTCTTCTGAAACGGGTTTGTTTCAAGCTGCTTGACCGCAGCGCCAAGCACCGGCGCGGCCTTGGCCGCCACCTTGTCCTTCTTCGGCTTGCGGACTTCCTTGCTTGATCTCATCTGACCCTTGGCCATGGTTTTTCCAGTTCGGGCGTTTCATCTGTTTGGCCGGGATTGGCCGCATCCAGAGAGTTCACGCAATGTATGGTCTTGATGAAGCACTGTGCCGGATGGCTGAACTGCGCTTTATGCGTCGGTGACGGATACGATGAGCTCCAGGTTGCTGCCCTGTTCGACACGCTCGTGGCCGTGCTCTTCATTGCGGATCCGGTACTGCGCCTTGCCCTGGTTGTCGGGCAACCGCATCAGCACGGTGAAGTCCATCGGCGTGCGTGGCGACAGTCCGACACGGGACTGGAGCGCAACATGTTGCCCCTTGGTGAATACATTCTTGGCCATTCATACGATCCAATACTGGCTGCGCCCGGTGCGGCAATGCTGCGCACGGAGCGGCAATTTTTCAATTCGATAACGAGATGCAAGCGATGAAGCGCTGAGCCCGCGTTGAACGTTCCCACGCGACGCTTGAATTATCACGCCCTATCCATACGCCCCTATTGCGGTTTATCAAAGGCGAAACTGCGCGCAGGCGCCAGACACAGCCAAGGTCCGGGCCGGCCATTGTGCACTTGCGAAAAAGAAAGGCGCCAATTGCGCCTGCTCGTGCCATACTGCATGGCGTTCTTTCGCGAACGCGCCACCTTGCCAGTTTTTCCGGCCGGGTCATTGGAACCAGCCAACGCTCCAGGCGTTGCTTGAGTTCATCACGAAAGGTGTCGGAATGCTGATCAGGTTCGGGTTTGAAATCATCGTTGACTGCCCCGCGCCGGTTCCGATGCTGCTGGCTCTTTCCACCCACACGGAATTTGAGGGACGGCTGATCGGCGAGGATTATGTCAGGTCAACCAGCCTGACGCCGATCCGGTCCTATGTCGACAATTACGGCAACCGCATCTCCCGCGCCGTGGCTGATTACGGCAGAACCACCTTCTGGTGCGATTGCGCGGCCGAGGTCAGCGGAGCCCCGGACAACCAGCCGACCTACGCGATCCAGCACCGGATCGAGGATCTGCCCGACGCGACGCTCAACTTCCTCACCGCAAGCCGCTATTGCGATTCCGACAGCCTGAGCAATTTCGCCTGGGCCAATTTCGGCACCACCCAGGAAGGCTGGCCCCGGGTGCAGGCGATCTGCACCTTCGTCCACAATCATGTGACCTTCGGCTACAAGTTCGGCCGTCCGGACAAGACGGCGCGGGATGTGCTGGAAGAAAAATCCGGCGTCTGCCGCGATTTCGCCCATCTCGGCGTCAGCCTCTGCCGCGCCATGAACATTCCGGCGCGCTATGCCAGCGGCTATCTCGGCGACATCGGGGTGCCCGATACCGGTTTTGATGATTTCTGCGCCTGGTTCGAGGTCTTTCTCGGCGGCGAATGGCACACGGTCGACGCCCGCTACAATGTCCCCCGCATTGGCCGCATCCTCATGGTGCGCGGCAACGATGCATCGGACGTGGCGATGATAACCTCGTTCGGCGCCTATCAGCTCGCATCCTTCCGAGTCTGGACCACGCAGATCGAAGACGGCACCAGCGATCAGCAGGTGCACGCGATGCTTGAGACCCTGCCGCCACCCCGGCCTGCCGGCCCGGACTTCGGGCTGGCCATGCCCGGCGCGGTTCACCTGTTCTGATCAGGCAAACTGGATCGAATTGTCTCATCGGACATTAACGATGAATCCATTCAGGTTGGGTTCATTCAGGATTTGTCATTGTGTCTGCATCAACAATGGGTGCGACGAAAGGACAACCGTGATGACCATAGCTCTCGCCTTGCTTGCCCTGATGATCGTTGCGCTCTTCAGCGGCCTGGTACTCGGCGCCCTGCGCCGTGAAATGCCCGACAAATCCGCAGACCCGGTCTGGACCCACAGCCGCTAGAGCGGTCCTGCGAACCTGGAAACCGGTATCGCGTCCGGAATATCGCTTAAAAACAACAAGATAGAACTTTATCAGTGGATCCGGTCTCGCCGGAATCTCCAGCCGAACCGGGTACCCCATCCTCCCGATGCGACTGGCCCGGTCCGCGATAAGATCCGCGAACCGGGTCTTTTGCTGCCAGGCGGAAGCCTGTCAGGACCTGGTGCTGGCGACCACGCGGATCCGGTGACCGTCCGGATCGGCCGCCACGAATGTATGGCCGAACGGCATCTCGACCGGCTCGGTCAGGATCGGCAGCCCCTTTCCCTTCCAGTCGTCATAGATACGCTCAAGTGCCGGGACATCGGCGACATCGAACGAGATCTCGCTGGCCCCCGGCCTGCCGCCACCCGTGGGCGCCGCATCGGAGGCCAGCCACAGCCCAAGCATCACCGCGTCGCTCAGCGGCAGCATGGCAAAGCCGGGGCGCGATTGGAGGACCGGTTTGCCCAGGATATCGGAATAGAAACCGGCGCTCGCCACCGGGTCGGCGACATGCAGCAGCACGAAATCGAAATTCAGCATCTTCTTTCTCCGTCAATTCGTGAAAACATGACCCTCTGGTCATCACGGAGACTACGATTTTATGCTGCCAAATATTGTCAGCAGTAAACAGGAACTCAATCAGCCCTCGGTCTGAGATGAATGCCTTCCCTTTCCTGCCATTGCCGCATCAGCGCCGCCCGCCGTTGCGGATAGGCGGCGGCCTCCATCGTCAGGCTGACGATCCGGTCGGCCCTGAAATGACGGAAATCATTGCGCAATTCGCACCAGGCCACGATCACCCGGGTGCGGTCGAAAAACGCCAGCGCAATCGGCCAGATGGTGCGTTGGGACGCGGCGCCAGCGGCGTCGGCATAGGCGATGGTGAGCTTGCGTTGACGGCGGATGGCGTCGCGGATCAGCGGCAACTCGCTCTCGCCGGCTGCGAGTCGGTCGCCCGGAACCACCAGCAGGGTGGACTCGTCGAGCCCGGCTCTGAGATCCGGCGGCAGCACGGCGGCGATCTTGGTCAGCGCGTTGCGCGCGGCCTGGCCGAGCGGCTGGTCGGCCCGTTCCGCTACCCAGCGCGAGCCGAGCACCAGCGCCTCGATCTCGTCCTCGGAAAACATCAACGGCGGCAGCATGAAGCCGGGCTTGAGCACGAAGCCCACCCCCGCCTCCCCGTCAATCGCCGCCCCTTGTGCCTTCAGCGCCTCGATGTCGCGGTAGATGGTCCGAAGCGACACGCCGAGCTCCTCGGCCAGCGTCGCCCCGCTGACCGGCCGGGTGTAACGCCGGAAGGCCTGCAAAAGCTCAAGAAGACGGGCGGCGCGGGACAAGAGAGAGCTCCGGGGATGATGGCGACGGCGGAGTATAGCATGCATGGTGACAGAATGTGGCAGGAGTATATGACGACTGCTGGGTGGCTTTCGGCCCAGAGCGGACGTCGTTGACATGGCTTATAGCAGGCCAATATATGCGTCATGACTGATCTTTCGACCCAACTGCTGGATGAGCTGAGCTTCGATGAGGCTGCGCGACCCAAAGCCCCGCCGGTGCCCGAGGCAACTGACATACACCGCCGCCAAGGCCGGCAACTCGCCGCAATCCACAGCCATTATCTCAGAGAAATGGCTCAAATCGGCGCGGTCCTCGCCAGGATCGAAGCGAGGGACGCTCCGCCGGAGCACCTGAAGCAGCTCGTGCTTTCACTCGATATGGCTGAGAATTTTCGAGCGTTCGGATCGCTTTGTGGCCGTGAATGCCAAGTGCTCAAGTTTCACCACGACATTGAAAGTGCCGACATGTTCCCCCGGATTGAGGCAGCGGGTGGCGGCAGGTTTCGCGAGATTGTGGCTAAGCTGAAGGCGGAGCACGAGGTCGTCCATGAGTTGATCATCCGCCTCAGTCGTGCAGCAGATGCATTGGCTGAAGCCCCCTCGGAGGCAAATTTCGTTCAGGCCGGCAACACCTTCCGAAAACTGGAAGAGGTCGTACGCTCCCATTTCGGCTATGAGGAAACCGAATTGGCGGAGGCCATCGGATATTACCTCGGATCGATCTGACGCCGCCCTTTCGTGAGACCTCCTCTGGGCCTTGAAGTGCAGAAACAACAGCTCTTTCAAAGAACGTGTCGTTGACGAGACAGGCAGTCTGCTGGCAAAATTTCAGCAATCTCGTCATATGTCCACTTCGTCCCGCACAGCCGACCGTGGCGCGTAATGCAGCGAATGACCGCTCTCCGCCCCTATCTGCCTCTCGACATATTACGGCCGGCTACCCTTTAGCTTCCATCACCCTCCAACCCATACAAAAAGCCGGGGATCCCTCCCCGGCTTCTTGATGTCATGGCTGTCGCAGATCAGGTCTGCGGATCATCATCCGGCGCGGTATCCGGGGTATCTGCTTCCGGAGCAGCATCAACCGCGCCTGATGCAGTTTCACCCTCGACGCCCTCGTCCAGCTCTTCTTCCGCTTCCGGCTCGCTGATGCGGTCGACCGAGACCACGCGCTCGTCCTTGGCGGTCGAGAAGATGGTCACGCCCTTGGTGGCACGGCCGGCCATGCGGATGCCGCCGACCGGAACCCGGATCACCTGGCCGCCGTCCGACACCATCATGATCTGGTCGCCCTGCTCGACCGGGAAGGCCGCGACCAGCGGGCCGATCTCGCCGGTCTTCGAGGTGTCGGTGGCGCGGATGCCCTTGCCGCCACGGCCGGAAATCCGGAACTCGTAGCTCGAGGAGCGCTTGCCGTAGCCCTTTTCCGAGACGGTGAGGATGAACTGCTCGCGCGCTCTCAGCTCCTCGTAGCGGTCGTTGGAGAGTTCGCCGATCTCCTCGGCTTCCTCGCCCACCAGGACCACGTCCTCGACCTCTTCGCCTGTCGCAGCCCGGCGTTCGGCCATGGCGCGCTTCAGGTAGGCGGCACGCTCGGCAGCGTCGGCATCGACATGATGCACGATGGTCATCGAGATCAGGTGGTCGTCCGTCCCGAGCGTCATGCCGCGCACGCCGATCGAGTTGCGGCCGGCAAAGACTCGGACATCGTCGACCCGGAAGCGGATGCACTGGCCCAGCGCCGTGGTCAGCAGCACGTCGTCGAACTCGTTGCAGGTCTCGACATTGAGGATAGCGTCGCCCTCCTCGTCGAGCTTCATCGCGATCTTGCCGTTGCGGTTGACCTGGACGAAGTCGCTGAGCTTGTTGCGCCGAACCGTGCCGCGCGTGGTGGCGAACATCACGTCGAGATTGGCCCAGCTGTCCTCGTCCTCCGGTAGCGGCATGATCGAGGTGATCCGCTCGCCCTTTTCCAAGGGAAGCATGTTGATCAGCGCCTTGCCCTTCGAGGTCGGCGTGCCGATCGGCAGGCGCCAGACCTTTTCCTTGTAGACGATGCCACGCGAGGAGAAGAACAGAACCGGCGTATGCGTGTTGGCGACGAACAGCCGGGTAACGAAATCTTCGTCCCGCGTCGACATGCCTGAGCGGCCCTTGCCGCCGCGGCGCTGCGCCCGGTAGGTGGCGAGCGGCACCCGCTTGATGTAGCCCGCGTGGCTCACGGTCACCACCATGTCCTCGCGCGCGATCAGGTCCTCGTCGTCCATGTCCGCGCCACCCTCGACGATCTGGGTGCGGCGCGGCACGCCGAATTCGTCGCGCACGGCGATCAGCTCGTCCTTGACGATCTGCTGGACGCGCAGGCGCGAGCCGAGAATTTCGAGGAAGTCCTTGATTTCCTCGCCGATCTTGCCGAGTTCGTCGCCGATTTCATCGCGGCCGAGCGCCGTCAGGCGGGCCAGGCGCAATTCGAGAATGGCACGCGCCTGTTCCTCCGACAGGTTGTAGGTGCCGTCCTCGTTGATGCGGTGGCGCGGATCGTCGATCAGCCGGATCAGCGTTTCGACATCCATCGCCGGCCAGCGCCGGGTCATCAATTGCTCGCGGGCGGTCGCCGGATCCGGCGCATTGCGGATCAGCGCAATGACCTCATCGATATTGGCGACCGCGATTGCCAGGCCGACCAGCACGTGGGCCCGCTCGCGCGCCTTGCGCAGCAGGTACTTGGTGCGGCGGGTGATCACGTCCTCGCGGAACGACACGAACGCCTTGAGCATGTCGATCAGGGTCATCAGCTCCGGCTTGCCGCCGTTGAGCGCCACCATGTTGACCCCGAACGAGGTCTGCAGCGGCGTGTAGCGGTAAAGCTGGTTGATGATCACGTCGGCGACCGCATCGCGCTTGAGCTCGATGACGACGCGGTAGCCCTGGCGGTCGGATTCGTCGCGCAGGTCGGAAATGCCCTCGATGCGCTTGTCGCGCACCAGTTCGGCCATTTTCTCGATCATCGTCGCCTTGTTCACCTGGTAGGGAACTTCGGTGATAATGATGGCTTCGCGGTCGTTGCGCATCGGCTCGACATGAACCTTGCCGCGCATCATCACCGAGCCGCGGCCGGTCTCGAACGCCTGGCGGATGCCGGCCTGCCCCAGGATGATGCCCGAGGTCGGGAAATCCGGGCCGGGAATGATCTGCATCAGCTCGAGCAGCTCGATCGCCGGATTGTCCATGATCGCTATGCAGCCATTGACCACTTCGACCAGGTTGTGCGGCGGAATATTGGTGGCCATGCCCACCGCGATGCCGCCCGCGCCGTTGACCAGGAGGTTGGGGAAGCGCGCCGGCACCACCTTGGGCTCGGAGCCGGACGAATCATAGGTTTCCTGGAAGTCGACAGTTTCCTTGTCGATGTCTTCCAGCATCTCGTGCGACAGCTTGGCCAGGCGCGATTCCGTGTAACGCATCGCAGCCGGCGGGTCGCCGTCGATCGAGCCGAAATTGCCCTGACCGTCGACCAGCATCGCGCCCATCGACCAGTGCTGCGCCATGCGCACCATGGCGTCATAGATCGACTGGTCGCCGTGCGGATGGTATTTACCCATCACGTCACCGACGATGCGGGACGATTTCACATATTTGCGGTTCCAGTGGTAACCGCCCTCGTGCATGGCATAGAGAATCCGGCGATGCACCGGCTTGAGCCCGTCACGCACGTCGGGCAGCGCCCGGCTGACGATCACGCTCATGGCGTAATCGAGATAGGAACGCTGCATTTCCTCGATGATTGAAACCGGTTCGATGCCTGGCGTCAGCGGTCCGGAGGGTGTTTTTTGATCTGTCAAAGCGGTCCACGAAAATTGGATGGAATCATTAGTGCGTTATAGCCGAAAGCCGGTGCTGTCGCCAATTTTCACACCCGGTTTCAGCCGCTCAGGCCACTTTCTCCACCGTTGCGGCCCGACAGAGGGGTTTCGAAGACGGCTCGGGTGTCGTAAGTCCTTGTAAAAGGCATTTTGCCGGGACGGCGGGGGACATGTGATGAATATCGATCTGATCGTAAATGCCTTCGTCACGATCATCGTGATGTTCGATCCGCCCGGCCTTGCCGCCATCTTTCTCGGCCTGACCACCGGCATGACCCGCAGCCAGCGCATCCAGGTGGCGATGCGCGGCACGGTGACGGCCGCCGGCATCCTCGCGGTTTTCGCCATCGCCGGCGCCAGCCTGCTCAGCCTGCTCGGAATTTCGCTTGGTGCCTTCCGCATCGCCGGCGGCATATTGCTGTTCTGGATCGCCTTCGAGATGATCTTTGAAAAGCGCCACGAGCGGCAGGAAAAGAGCGCCGAACGGGCGATCACCAAGGACCACATCTCCAATATCTCGGTGTTTCCGCTGGCCATTCCGCTGATTGCCGGACCCGGCGCGATTTCAGCCGTCATCCTGCTTGCGGGTTCCTTCTATGCGCCGGTGGAGCGCGCCGGGCTGATCGGCGTCATCATCGCCGCCTCGCTGGTGCTGTTCGCGTTCCTGGTGATCGCCGAGCGCATCGACCAGTTCCTGGGTGACACCGGCCGGACCATCCTGACCCGATTGCTGGGCGTCATCCTGGCGGCGCTGTCGGTTCAGTTCGTCGTCGACGGCATCAAGCAGGCCTTCATCGCCGCCTGACCGATGCTGCCGCAACAGACCTATCGTTTCGAGGCCGAACTCTGGCTCTATGCGGCAGCCAGGGCGCCGTGGCATTTCATCCCCGTTCCGGCCGATATCGCCAGGCAGATCCGGTTCATGACCGGCCGGACGCGGGGCTTCGGCTCGATACGGGTGAGCGCCCGCATCGGCGAAAGCCGCTGGTCGACATCGCTGTTTCCGGACAAGGCAACGGGCTCGTATTTCCTGCCGGTCAAGGCCGATGTGCGGCGTTCAGCGGCGATCGCCGCCGGCGACCGGGCCAGCGTCGGACTGACGATCGGCTGATCATCCGTGCCCGATGAATGCGCAGCGGCTAGTCTCCAGGCTCGACAGTCAGTTCCCTGCCACCCCAGCCATGCTGCTTGTCATGCGCACGGACGACGACGCTTTTCACACTGGCGGGAATGGCAATTCCCGACTGGCTGCAGGTGATCGGGCTGAACGTCGATTTTCGCCGGGGAGCCTGCCGACAAACCGCCCGTGCGCCAGCCTGGCCACCCGCCCAAGCTCGTTCGAAATGCCCTGCCCGTAGCTTGGCAAAACAACGAGCGCGAACCGGGATTGTTTCATCCCCGTCGCGTCCCAAATTGACGCCAGCCTTAGCCAAAAGTCGTCTCCCGGGAAGCGATTTTCGTTTACGCGCGAAAACATATATAATTTACTTTATGATAGATTTCTGATCTAAAAGCTTTCCCCAGACTTGGGTCTCCAAGGGACAGAATGTTCCGGCGAGAACAATCCAGAACCGGCTCCAGTCAGATTATCGATGTCAAATACCAAACATGAAAATGTTGTTACCCGGTTGGTAGAGCTGCTTCTCGACGACGCAGTGATTTCGGAACATATAATCTCAACAACGAACTACTCGCTGGGAAGGTTCTGCCTCGATAGTGAAGAACGCATCGATCATGAATGGTGGGACGTACATGGAAGCATCGTCAGACGAATAATTATGGATGCTTACGCTTACATGAATGTAGTAAATTAACCCAAGCTTTCCTTGGATGATACATTGAGTAACCCTGCGTTGCCGCATGAACACAAAGGCCGGTGAAGAGCAGCAAGAGCTGCATCGCACGACCAGGGTCGATGGCGGAATCGTAATGTGACGTGCAGCTAAGGCCGAATCGCGTCACAGCCCCTCCTGTCGCCAGCAAGGCATCTCACCGATAGGGCGCGGTGCATCGCAGCTGCAGGTCACGGGTGCCCAGGTGTCGGGCAAAACACCTGTCTCGCCGTCAACTGCAATCTGCTGGGGTCAATTCGCCGCCGGATGACCTTCGCTTAATTGCAGCAGATCCCACAGGTTTCCGTAGATGTCGCGAAACACCGCCACCGTGCCGTAGTCTTCGGTCTTCGGCTCACGGACGAACTCGACGCCTTCGGCGATCAGGCGATTGTGATCGCGCCAGAAATCATCGGTGTTGAGGAACATGAACACCCGGCCGCCGGTCTGGTTGCCGATGAACGGCTCCTGTTCCGGCTTCGACGCCCGCGCCAGCACGATCGACGTGCCCTGCCCGCCCATTGGCCGCACAACGACCCAGCGCTTGTCCTGCTCTGGCTGATAGGTGTCCTCGAGCAACTCGAAGCCGAGCACGCCGCAATAAAAGGCGATGGCCTCATCGTCATCGCGAACCACCAGAGCGACGTGGGTGATGGATTGCTTCATTGGCTGCGATCCTTGTGGCCGACATTCGGGCTTGCCGGAAAAACAAAGGCCCGCAAACGGATGTCGGCGGGCCCTGGCAATGCGATCCGATTGATCAGAACGGTATATCGTCGTCGAGATCGCGGGATGAGCCGCCACCGCCGCCAAATCCGCCGCCGCCGCCGGAACCGCCACGGTCGCCGCCCGACGAACCGCCGCCGAAGTCGCCGCCACCGCCGTAATCCCCGCCACGGCCACCGCCGCCACCGCCTTCATTGCGGCCGTCGAGCATGGTCAGGTTGCCGTTGAAACCCTGCAGCACCACTTCGGTCGAATACTTGTCCTGGCCCGACTGGTCGGTCCACTTGCGGGTCTGAAGCTGGCCCTCGATATAGACCTTCGAGCCCTTCTTGAGATAATTCTCGGCAATCTTGCACAGGCCCTCGTTGAAGATCACGACCCGGTGCCATTCGGTCTTCTCGCGCCGCTCGCCCGAGTTCTTGTCGCGCCAGCTTTCGGACGTCGCCACCGACAGGTTGGCGATCGGACGTCCGTCCTGGGTGCGCCGGATTTCCGGGTCCGCGCCCAGATTGCCGACGAGAATGACCTTGTTGACGCTACCCGCCATGATGTTTCACCTTCCAACACTTCAGGCGGCCTTGCGCCGCCCCGTCCAAATCGATTTGCACCTTACAGGATCGCCCATCCGCCCGTCAGGCGGGCACTGACAATCCACAGGCCTTTTTTGTTCTTTATTTGTTCTAGTATTCATGTCAGTTTCTGTCAAGAGATTCGGCTTTCACATCTGCAACGGCACATGCGGTGGCTCGACATTGCCGGTGAGGTGCTTATGTATGGATCTGGCCTGGCCTGGAACCCTGAATGCAGTCGGGACTTCGAAGCGGGCAATGCAACATGCAGGATGAGATCGGGCACCTCCAGGGTGAAATCGAGCCTGCGAGGCTTTTTGGGAATTGAGCGATCCATGCGCCTTGATAGAATGCGCAGCGGACACTTCTCGGCAAATCGGCGGCGTCATGACTGAACTGAAATCGATCACCATTCGCGGAGCCCGCGAGCACAATCTCAAGAATGTCGATCTTGACCTGCCGCGCAACAGCCTGATCGTCATGACCGGCCTGTCGGGGTCGGGCAAGTCGTCGCTGGCGTTCGACACCATCTATGCCGAAGGCCAGCGTCGCTATGTCGAAAGCCTCTCCGCTTACGCGCGCCAGTTCCTCGAGATGATGCAGAAGCCCGATGTCGACCAGATCGACGGGCTGTCGCCGGCGATCTCCATCGAGCAGAAGACCACCAGCCGCAACCCGCGCTCGACCGTGGGCACGGTCACCGAAATCTACGATTACATGCGGCTCCTGTTCGCCCGCGTCGGTGTGCCCTATTCGCCCGCCACCGGTCTGCCGATCGAAAGCCAGACGATCAGCCAGATGGTCGACCGGGTGCTGGAACTGGAAGAAGGCACGCGGCTCTATATTCTGGCGCCGGTGGTGCGCGGCCGCAAGGGCGAGTACCGCAAGGAACTGGCCGACTTCATGAAGAAGGGCTTTCAGCGGGTCAAGGTCGACGGCCAGTACTACGAGATCGCCGACGTGCCGGCGCTCGACAAGAAGTACAAGCACGACATCGACATCGTCGTCGACCGCATCGTCGTCCGCCCCGACATCGCCGCGCGCCTCGCCGACAGCCTGGAAACCTGCCTGCGGCTGGCCGACGGCCTGGCCATTGCCGAGTTTGCCGACAAGCCGCTGCCGGAAGCCGAGACCTCGGCCGGCGGCTCGGCCAACAAGTCATTGAACGAAACCCACGAGCGCATGCTGTTCTCGGAAAAATTCGCCTGCCCTGTCTCCGGCTTCACCATTTCCGAGATCGAGCCGCGGCTGTTTTCCTTCAACAACCCGCACGGCGCCTGCCCGACCTGCGACGGCCTCGGCACCCAGAAGACCATCGACGAAGCCCTGATCATCCCCGAGCCGAACCTCACCTTGCGCGGCGGCGCCGTGGCGCCCTGGGCCAAGTCGAGCTCTCCCTATTACACCCAGACGCTGGAAGCGCTGGGCAAGCATTTCGGCTTCAAGCTTGGCGACCGCTGGGACGAACTGCCCGCCAAGGGCAAGGCCGCCATTCTGCGCGGCACCGAGGAGAAGATCGCCTTCAAGTATGACGACGGCCTGCGCTCCTACACCACCTCGAAGACCTTCGAGGGCATCATCCCCAATCTCGAACGGCGCTGGAAGGAAACCGACAGCGCCTGGGCGCGGGAGGAAATCGAGCGCTACATGTCGAACGCGCCCTGCCCGGCCTGCAACGGCTACCGGCTCAAGCCCGAAGCGCGCGCCGTCAAGATCGGCGGCCGCCACATCGGCGAGGTCACCGAGCTTTCGATCCGCGTCGCCGGCGACTGGTTCGAAGCGCTTCCCGCCCGCCTCAATGACCAGCAGAACCAGATTGCGGTTCGCATCCTCAAGGAGATCCGAGACCGGCTGAAATTCTTGAATGATGTCGGTCTCGATTATCTCACGCTGTCGCGCAATTCCGGCTCGCTGTCGGGCGGCGAGAGCCAGCGCATCCGGCTCGCTTCCCAGATCGGCTCCGGCCTCACCGGCGTGCTCTACGTGCTCGACGAACCATCGATCGGCCTGCACCAGCGCGACAATGCGCGTCTGCTCGACACGCTCAAGCACCTGCGCGACATCGGCAACACGGTGATCGTCGTCGAGCACGACGAGGATGCCATCCTGACCGCCGACTATGTGGTCGACATCGGCCCGCATGCCGGCATCCATGGTGGCGAGATCATCGCCCAAGGGACGCCCGCCGACATCATGGCCAACCCGCGCTCGATCACCGGCAAGTATCTCTCCGGCGAACTCGCCGTCGAGGTCCCGGCGGAACGCCGCAAGCCGAAAAAGAAGAAAGAACTCACGGTCGTCGGCGCCCGCGGCAACAACCTCAAGAACGTCTCCGCCTCGATCCCGCTCGGCCTGTTCACCGCGGTCACCGGCGTGTCGGGCGGTGGCAAGTCCACCTTCCTGATCGAGACGCTCTACAAGGCGGCGGCGCGCCGGGTGATGGGCGCTCGCGAAAACCCGGCCGAGCACGACCGGATCGACGGCTTCGAGCATATCGACAAGGTCATCGACATCGACCAGTCGCCGATCGGCCGCACCCCGCGCTCGAATCCGGCGACCTATACCGGCGCCTTCACGCCGATCCGCGACTGGTTCGCGGGCCTGCCCGAGGCCAAGGCGCGCGGCTATCAGCCGGGCCGCTTCTCGTTCAACGTCAAGGGCGGGCGCTGCGAGGCCTGCCAGGGCGACGGCGTCATCAAGATCGAGATGCACTTCCTGCCCGACGTCTACGTTACCTGCGACGTCTGCCACGGCAAGCGCTACAACCGCGAGACACTCGACGTCACCTTCAAGGGCAAGTCGATCGCCGACGTGCTCGACATGACGGTCGAGGAAGGCGTCGAGTTCTTTGCCGCCGTCCCGGCCGTGCGCGACAAGCTGCAGGCGCTTGAGGGCGTGGGCCTCGGCTACATCAAGGTCGGCCAGCAGGCCACCACACTGTCGGGCGGCGAGGCGCAGCGCGTCAAGCTCGCCAAGGAACTGTCGAAGCGCTCGACCGGCCGCACCCTCTACATCCTCGACGAGCCGACCACCGGTCTGCATTTCCACGATGTCGCCAAGCTGCTCGAAGTGCTGCACGAACTGGTCGGCCAGGGCAATTCGGTGGTGGTCATCGAGCACAATCTCGAAGTCATCAAGACCGCCGACTGGGTCATCGACCTCGGCCCCGAGGGCGGCGACGGCGGCGGCGAGATCGTGGCCGAAGGCACGCCCGAGGACATCGTCAAGATCGAGCGCAGCTACACCGGCCAGTTCCTCAAGGAACTGCTGGAGCGGCGTCCGCTGAAAGCGGTCGAGGCGGCCGAGTAGCAGTGACCGCGCTTCGCACCGGCCAGCGATTGCGCGGGCATCCGTGCAGTCCCGCTCGCACAATTGGTCGCACCCCGGGCATTTGTTGATTACCGTCAATGGCAGCCTGCCGGGTTGCTGACATTCTTTCCTTCATCCCACGATAGCAGGGATTGAATGGAGAGGATCATGACAGACAAAAAGGAAAACCTTCCCGCTGCACGGTCATCCGGAATGTTTGATGACTTTCGCAAGGAAATGGACAGGATGATGGAGCGTTTCTTCGGAGACGCGGCGACCACGGCGGCGGCCAGGACAGGATTTCCGTCATTGACCACCGTTGGCGCGGTGCGTCCGGCCATCGATATCACCGAGAACGACAAGGCAATCACGCTGACAGCGGAACTTCCCGGGATGTCCGAGGAGGAAGTCGACCTCACCGTCTCCGATGGCATGCTGACGCTGAAGGGCGAGAAGACTGTCTCGCATGAATCCAAGCAGGACCACAGCGTCGTCATCGAGCGCAATTACGGCTCGTTCTATCGCTCGTTCCCGGTTCCCGACCAGGTCGATCAGGACGCAATCGCCGCAAAGTTCGAAAAGGGCGTCCTCAAGGTCACCATGCCCAAGAAGCCCGGATCGGCCAAGACCGAACGCAAGATCAAGGTCGGCGGTTAACCCGTTTTACCGCGAATCCAGACCGCGATTTGCGGTAATCACCGGCCGGACTTGCAGCCCCTCTTGGTCCGGCCGGTTTTTTGTCTCCGCTGAAAGTCTCCCGATGAGAGCTGTGTTGCGGAAACAGGTGGATACCCGGACCGGAATATGGCTAGTGTGGTTGTGTCGCCATCGCCGGATCAGGCATGGAGAAACAGGCAGTTCGCGCAAGCACAGGGGGCACTCTTGACCACTTCCGGCACAATCCGTACCGGCATCGGCGGCTGGGTGTTCGAGCCCTGGGACACGAGTTTCTATCCGCCCAAACTGCCAAAGACCCGTCAGCTGCAGCATGCGGGCAGCCAGTTGCGGGCGATCGAGGTCAACGGCACCTATTACGGCAGCCAGAAGCCAGCGACATTCGCCAAATGGGCGGCTGACGTGCCGGATGGCTTTGTCTTCTCGCTCAAGGCCAGCCGCTACTGCACCAACCGGAAAATCCTGGCTGAAGCCGAACCGTCGATCACCAAGTTCCTGACACAGGGAATCACCGAACTCGGCGATCGGCTGGGTCCGATCCTCTGGCAGTTCATGCCGACCAAGAAATTCGAGCCGGACGATTTCGCCGCCTTTCTTGCGCTCCTGCCAGCCGAGCAGGACGGCATCGCGCTGCGCCACGTGGTCGAAGCCCGGCACGAGAGTTTCTGCACCCCGGAGTTCATCGAACTGCTGGCCAGGCACAATGTGGCGGCGGTCTGCGCCGATCACGACACCTACCCGATGCTGGCCGATGTCACCTCGGATTTCGTCTACGCCCGGCTGCAGCGCGGCAGCGACGAGATTGCGACCTGTTATCCGCCTGAAGACATTGACCTCTGGGCAAGCCGGCTAAAGACCTATGCCGCGGGTTACGCACCATCCGACCTGTCGATGATCGCCCCTGACCGGACCGCCGAAAAGCGGCCTCGCGACGTCTTTGCCTTCTTCATCACCGGCGGCAAGGTCAATGCGCCGGCCGGCGCCATCGCCCTGCAGCAAAAGGTCTGACGCCGCGTCCCGAGGATTTTTTCGGCCGCTTGATGGCGATCAACGCAATCTCGTCCGGCGGCCTCCATTGTCGACCCCGTAACCTTGGCAATCACGGGAGAGCGAAATGGCAATGTTTGATGGAAAAACCGCCCTTGTTACGGGATCCGGCGCGGGTATCGGCCGCGCGACAGCGCTGAAATTTGCCGCCGAAGGCGCCAGTGTCGTAGTGTCGGATATTCATGTTCAGGCCGGTGAAGAAACCGTTTCCATGATTCATTCTGCGGGTGGAAAGGCGATGTTCCAGCATGCCGATGTTTCCAACGCTGAGGAAGTCGCGGCTCTGGTGGCCGGAGCCGTCGATCAGTACGGACGGCTCGATTGCGCGGTTAACAATGCCGGGATCGAGGGCACCATCGCGCCCCTCGCCGATCAGACTGAAGCCAATTACGATGCGATCATGCGGATCAACGCCAAGGGCACGTATCTGTGCCTGCAGGCGGAAATCCGCTACATGCTCCAATCCGGCGGCGGCACCATCGTCAATCTCGCCTCGGTCGCAGGCCTGATCGGATTTCCCGGGCTTTCGCCCTATGTCGCCTCCAAGCACGCGGTGATCGGCATGACCAGGAATGCCGCGCTCGAATACGGCAAGGCCGGAATCCGGGTTAACGCCGTGTGCCCCGGCGGCATCGATACGCGAATGCTCGATTCGCTTGCATCCCAGGCGACCGCCGGCGCCCAGACAAGCAGCCAGATGATGGACCCGCTGCATCCGCTCGGCCGCATCGGCACGCCAGAGGAAGTGGCGAACCTTATCGTCTGGCTGTCTTCGCCGGAGGCAACGTTCATGCTCGGAGCCATCGTTCCGGTCGACGGCGGCTACGTCGCCCAGTAAGCCCGTATGAAATCCCGGAGCCACGACACAGCATCGTGGCTCCGCCAACCGGCTGGGGAGCCGGACGGCATCTAACGCGTATTCTTCGGCAGTAAGACCGTCAGTAGCCCGAGAAACGGCAGGAACGAGCAGATCTGGTAGACAAAGACGATCCCCTTCGCATCCGCGACCTGCCCCAGCACCGCCGCCGAAATGCCGCCCATGCCGAAGGCGAAGCCGAAGAATACCCCGGCAATCAGCCCCACCCTGCCAGGCACCAGTTCCTGCGCGAAGACGACGATGGCCGGAAACGCCGAGGCCAGCACAATGCCGATGATCACCGTCAGCACCGCGGTCCAGAACAGGTCCGCGTAAGGCAGCATCAGCGTGAACGGCAGCACGCCCAGGATCGACACCCAGATCACCGCCTTGGCGCCGATCCGGTCGCCGATCGGCCCGCCGATCAAAGTGCCGGCGGCCATTGCACCGAGGAAGACAAACAGCATCAGTTGCGCCTCCTGCACCCCGACACCGAAACGCTCGATGGTGTAGAAGGTGTAGAAGCTGGTGAAGCTGGCGACATAGATGTTCTTGGTGAATACCAGCAAGGCCAGCACCACGAGCGCCGCGATGACGCGTCGGCGGCTGTGCACCAGGCTTTTGTCAGGCGCCGGCCGTCCGGCAGATGCCCGGCGATAGGCGGCATACCAGCGGCTGACCCAGCTCAGGATGATCATGCCCGTCAGCGCCGCCAGCCCGAACCAGGCCACTGAGCCCTGTCCGTTGGGCACGATGATGAAGGCCGCAAGCAAAGGACCGCTGGCAGTGCCGATATTGCCGCCCACCTGGAACACCGACTGCGCCGTGCCGTGCCTGCCGCCCGATGCCAGCCGGGCAATCCGAGAGGATTCCGGGTGAAATACGGCCGACCCCAGGCCGACCAGTGCGGCCGCGAGCAGCAGCAGCACGTAATACCCCGCCGACGACAGCAGCAGCAGGCCCAGAAGCGTAAAACCGGTGCCCACCGGCAGCGCATAACCGATCGGCCGCTTGTCGGTGAATGCCCCGATCGCCGGCTGCAGCAACGAGGCTGTGAACTGGAAGGCGAATGTCAGCAGTCCGATCTGGGCAAAGCTCAGCTCGTAATTGATCTTCAGGATCGGATAGATCGCCGCCAGCACCGACTGCATCGTGTCGTTGAGGAAATGACAGATGCTGAGCGCCACCACCACCGAAAACGCGGCAGGCGTGGCGGCCTGGGTAATGGCCCCTGCTCCGGGGTTCTCAGGGATGACACGCATGACAGGTCCTCAAGATCACTCGCCGCAGGCCAGCCGAGCATCGCCCCGGATTGCACCCACCGCCAAATATTGACACGGCAGGCCGGACTGAACCGGACAAGTCCAACCGGGCACACCAGCTTTGACTGCCCCAGGCAGTTCCATTGCAATTGGTACACGCCTTGCCGGCAGCCCGCCTTCGTGGTTTGGTCTAGTTTTTTCGCATTCGGGCCAAACATGACGTCATCATCGGAAAATCAGGTTTCCTCGCAAATCGCCAACCTGCGCGCCAGCAATCGAGCCTTGGTCGAGGTATCCGACACGCCGGCGGTGGCTTTTGCGCATCGTTTCGAGCGGGATGAGCACGTCATGGAACACCAGCACAGCAGATCGCAGCTGCTGCATCCCATTACCGGCGTGGTCACCGTCACGACCCCCGCCGGACGCTGGATGGTGCCGCCCGATCACGCCTTGTGGATCCCGGCCGGCGTCCGCCATGCGGTCGACACCATCGGCCGGGTCGAGATGCACTCGGCTTACGTCAGGCCCGATGCCATTCCCGGCCTTCCCACGCATTTGCATGTCACCGGCATGACCCGCCTGATGCGTAGCCTGTTGGCCGAAACAGTCAGGATCGGGCCGAATGCCGCCGACACCCGGGCACACCTGATCCAGGAGGCGCTGCTGCATGAGATTCCGATCCTGCCCAAAAGACCGCTCGGGTTGCCGCTGCCACGCAGTGCCCGCCTCGCGGGGCTCTGCCACAGCTTTGTCGCCCAACCCTCGGTCCGTCTGGAGATCGATGACTGGGCCGGCAGGGCCGGCATGAGCCGTCGCACGTTCACCCGGATTTTCCGTCAGCAAACCGGCCTCAGCCTCTCCGCCTGGCGGCAGCAGGCCTGCGTCATGGCCGCACTTCCGCGTCTGAGCGCCGGCGAAGCGGTGACGGCGGTCGCCATGGATCTTGGCTACGACAGCATGCCAGCCTTCACCACCATGTTCTCGCGGGTAATGGGTGCGCCGCCAAAGACTTACCTCAAGAACCAGCGCGACCAATGACGCAATCCTCAGATGTATGAACGTACACAATCTACCTTTAGTAAGCAAATTGTGACATTTGTGAAAATGAGATAATCTGAGTCGTATTCCCGTCAGACCCAGCGATCGTGGATAGTATGCTGCCGAAAGCACCTTCCGGCGCGCCAGGGGTCTGCCGTTCCATTGCAGTTTCAGGTGTTTCATGTCCGGAATGGTCGTTTTCATCAATCTTGCCGGCGCGGTTGCGCTGCTGCTCTGGGCCACGCGCATGGTCCGCACCGGCATCGAACGCGCCTACGGCAACGTGCTTCGCGAAAAGCTGCGGATGGCGATCGGCAACCGGGTCACCGCGGCCATTGCCGGCTTTTTCTTCGCCATCGCCCTGCAAAGCGCCACCGCCGTCGCCTTGATCGTCGCCGGCTTCGTTTCCAGCGGCTATGTCAGCACCGCGATCGGCATTGCCACATTGCTTGGAGCGGACCTCGGTTCGGCCATGGTGGTGCGCATCCTGCGCCAGGATCTTTCGCTGCTGATCCCGGTTCTGCTTCTCGCCGGAACCTTCGCCTTCCGGGCAAGCGAATCCCGTCAGTGGCGGCAGATCGGCCGCATTCTCTTCGGGCTAGGGCTGCTCCTGCTGTCGCTTCGGCTGATCGGCGAAGCCTCCATCCCGCTCAAGACCAGCGAGATCCTGCCGGTCATCATCAACTATCTTTCGCGCGACTGGATCACCGCCTTTGTTCTGGCAGCCCTGCTCGCCTGGGCGTTTCATTCCAGTGTCGCCGCCGTCCTGCTGCTTGCCTCGCTCGCCGACCGGGCGCTGATTCCGCCGGTGCTGATCATTCCGCTGGTCCTCGGCATCAATTTCGGCGCCGCTGTCATCGGGGCGGTCCTGACTCGCGGCGAGCGCGTCGATGCCCGGATCGTGCCGCTCGGCAATGTCGCCATTCGCGGATTGGGAACCTTGCTGGCCCTCGTTGCGCAACTGACATTCGAACTCGAGAGCAGCGTCTTCTCTGCCCACCCTGGCGATGCGGTGGTGCTTATTCACCTCGCCATCAATCTCGCGGTGGTGATCTTCGGACTGCCGTTCTGCAGCATTGTCGGCCGTCTGCTGACGGCATGGTTGACCCCGGCCACGCAGATCGAGGAGGCAGCCACCGAAAAGCGCATGTCGGCGCTCAAGGCCGAACACCTGTCCAATCCGCAGCAGGCCATCGCCGACGCCACGAGGGAAGTGCTGACCGTCTGCGAGCGGATCGAGCTGATGCTGACCTGGATCTTCGAGGTCCTGGACAAGCCGGACAAGCAGAAGCTCGTGCGGATCGAAAAGCTGGACGACGAAATCGACGAGACCCATCGCGAGATCAAGTTCTATCTGGCCAAGATCTCCCAGAGCACGCTTGACGAGAAGTCGGCGGCGCAGTTGCAGGATCTCCTGGGCGCCACCATCAAGCTCGAGCAGGCCGCCGACATCATCGCCCAGAACATGGTCACCAGGGTCCGCAAGAAGCATGCCCGCCACATCGCCTTTTCAGCCGAAGGCTGGCATGAGCTGAAGGAGCTGCATCAGGAAGTGATGCGAAACGCCCGCCTTGCCTTCAACCTCTTTGTCAATCGCGATGTCGATCACGCCCGCCAGCTGGTTGCCCAGAAGGAGGTCGTCCGCACCATGGTCCGCAACAGCGAAGAGAGCCACATGCAGAGGCTTCGCGACGGCAACGACAACAGCTATGACAGCAGTTCGATCCACATCGACACCATGCGCGATCTCAAGGAGATCAATTCGCTGTTTGCATCGATCGCCTATCCGGTCCTGGCCAGCGCCGGCATGCTGCGCAAGAGCCGGCTCCTGTAGTCCAACCGCCGCGCCCGGATGCGCCGCGTCAGAACGGCGTGATGCCGGCGGCCAGGTCTTCCGCCGTCATCCCCCGGCCCGCGCGGGTACCAGCCTCGCTATGGAGTGCCACGCCGGCGCACGCGGCCTCGAACGGCGGCATGCCCTGGGCCAGGAGCCCGCCGATGATCCCCGACAGCACATCGCCTGACCCGGCGGTGGCAAGCCAGGCTGGCGCATCCGCGTTGACGGCCGCCCGGCCATCCGCCGCGGCAATCACCGTGTCGGCGCCCTTGTAGACCACCACCGCATTGCAGGCGCGCGCTGCCGCGCAGGCGCGGTCGATCTTGGACCGAGCGGCGTCTCCGTGAAGATCGGCAAACAGCCTGCGGAATTCGCCTTCGTGCGGCGTCATCACCAGCCGCGTCGCGCCCGCAAACAGCCCGCCCAGCTGCCCCGCGTCAGCCGCAAACGCCGTCAGCCCGTCCGCGTCGAGAACCACGGGCTTGCCGGTCTGCGCCAGCCTTTCCGTATACGCTCGCGCCTTTTCCAGCTCCCCGAACCCGGGACCGATGATAAAGGCCGACAGTCTCCTGTCCCCAAGCCACTCGGCCAGGTCCGCCTCATCGCCGATTGCGCGCTGCATGATCGCGGTCAGGTGGGTGGCCTGCAGCAGGACAGCGCTCGGGGGCGTCGCCATCGTCACCAGGCCGGCGCCGGTCCTGAGTCCGGCCATCGCCGCAAGGCGCGCGGCGCCGGTGGCAATCAGCGGTCCCGAGAACACGCCGAGATGACCCCGTCCATATTTATGCCGTGACGGATCGTCGGCCGGCAGCTGCGCCCCGTAGAGACCGGAATGATTTCGCCAGACGGTCTCATCGCTCGCAATAAGCCGCGCCGGTATTCCGATATCGCATAGATGCAATTCACCGCAAAGCACCCTGCCCGGCATCAACAGGTGTCCCGGTTTCAGCGCGGCGAACGTCACTGTATGGTCGGCGGAAAAACAGGCACCCGTCGGAACGCCGGTTCGTCCGGAAAGCCCCGACGGCAGGTCGACGGCGATCACCGGCGTCTCGGCCTGCCGCGCGCGCTCGATGACCGAGGCGACATCGGCGTCGACCGGCCGGTCGAGCCCGGCGCCAAACAAGGCGTCGACAATCACGTCGCCGGCACGCGGTTGCCAGTCGGCAAGCGGCTGCAGGCTGCCCGGATAGCCGGTGCGCGCCTTTGCAGCGTCGCCTCCGGGTTTTGGTTCCGGGCCAAAGCGAACGACATCCACGCCACTCGCCGCCAGCAGCCGGGCAGCGACATGGCCGTCGCCGCCGTTGTTGCCCGGTCCGCACAGCACTACCGCGCGCCGAGCGCCGGGAAAACGGGCCAGGAAGACAGCTGCCACATGACCTCCGGCCGCCTGCATCAGCCCGAAGCTGTCGATGCCGCTGTCAGCGGCAGCCCTGTCGATCCTGCCCATGGCAGCGGGAGAAACCAGCAATGTGTCGTTTGTCGCCATCAGCGTTCGTCGCATGGCCCCGGCGCAACGGTCAAGATGCCGAACTCAGGACGGCGCCGACACCGGTGGGAACCGCCGAACTGCCAATATTATATGCATCAAGCCCAAATGTTGGGCAGATAGTGGCGCACAAAAAATCATCATCGCGTCCATGCGATAATATGCATCTGCCGCATTTTGTGCAAAAAATGCGGTCGCGCATGCAAATCAGCGCAATCCGGCTGCCGATTTTCAAGGAATTCGGCGGCGAATCGAAAAATTTCGCCGCTATCGGGATAATTTTTCACAAAGTGGCACGGTGTGTGCTTTGATACACGCGAGTGGGTACATGGCGTCAGTCTAGCTGCCCGCTTTCACAGGACAGAGCGGAGAATTGGTTCTCATGAAAAAGATCGAAGCGATCATCAAGCCGTTCAAGCTTGATGAAGTGAAGGAAGCTCTTCAGGAAGTCGGCCTGCAGGGTATTACTGTCACCGAGGCCAAGGGTTTCGGTCGCCAGAAGGGCCACACCGAACTCTATCGCGGCGCGGAATATGTCGTTGATTTTCTGCCGAAGGTGAAAGTCGAAATCGTCCTGGCGGACGAAACGGCTGAAGCAGCGATAGAAGCCATTCGCAACGCCGCCCAGACCGGGCGCATCGGCGACGGCAAGATCTTCGTTTCGAACGTCGAGGAAGTCATCCGCATCCGTACCGGTGAAACCGGCAACGACGCCATCTGACCACTGTGTGCGGCGGGCTGCCGCGCACCCATCGTCATTTACTAACAGGGAATATCGAACATGACGACTGCCACTGAAATCCTCAAGCAAATCAAGGACAACGACGTCAAGTTTGTTGATCTGCGCTTCACCGACCCGAAGGGCAAGATGCAACACGTGACCATGGACGTCTCCAGCGTCGATGAAGACCTGTTCGCCGATGGCGTCATGTTCGACGGTTCCTCGATCCAGGGCTGGAAAGCCATCAATGAATCCGACATGGTCCTGATGCCGGACACCGCGACCTGCCACATGGATCCGTTCTTTGCGCAGTCAACCATGGTCATCTTCTGCGACATTCTCGATCCGATCACCGGCGAAGCCTACAATCGCGACCCGCGCACCACGGCCAAGAAGGCCGAAGCCTATCTGCAGGCGTCCGGCCTCGGCGACACCGTCTATATCGGTCCCGAGCCCGAGTTCTTCATCTTCGACGACGTCAAGTACAAGGCCGACCCCTACAACACCGGCTTCAAGCTCGACTCCTCCGAACTGCCGACCAACGACGACACCGACTATGAAACCGGCAACATGGGCCACCGTCCGCGCGTCAAGGGCGGCTACTTCCCGGTCCCGCCGGTCGACAGCTGCCAGGACATGCGTTCGGAGATGCTCACCGTTCTCGCCGAAATGGGCCTGACCGTTGAGAAGCATCACCACGAAGTGGCGTCCGCCCAGCACGAACTGTGCATGGTGTTCGACACCCTGACCCGCATGGCCGACAAGACCCAGATCTACAAGTACGGCGTCCATCAGGTGGCGCACGCTTACGGCAAGACCGCTACCTTCATGCCGAAGCCGGTGTTTGGCGACAACGGCTCGGGCATGCACGTGCACCAGTCGATCTGGAAGGGCGGCAAGCCGACCTTCGCCGGCGACGAATATGCAGGCCTGTCCGAGAACTGCCTGTTCTACATCGGCGGCATCATCAAGCACGCCAAGGCCATCAACGCCTTCTCGAACCCGTCGACCAACTCCTACAAGCGTCTGGTTCCGGGCTATGAGGCCCCGGTTCTGCTGGCCTACTCGGCCCGCAACCGCTCAGCCTCCTGCCGTATCCCGTTCGGCTCCTCGCCGAAGTCCAAGCGCGTTGAGGTCCGGTTCGGCGATCCGACCGCCAACCCATACCTGGCCTTCGCAGCCATGCTGATGGCCGGCATCGACGGCATCAAGAACAAGATCCATCCCGGCAAGGCCATGGACAAGGACCTCTATGATCTTCCCGCCAAGGAACTCAAGAAGATCCCGACCGTTGCCGGTTCGCTGCGCGAAGCGCTCGAATGCCTCGACAAGGATCGCAAGTTCCTCACCGCCGGCGGCGTCTTCGACGACGACCAGATCGACAGCTTCATCGAGCTGAAGATGGCGGAAGTCATGCGCTTTGAAATGACCCCGCACCCGGTCGAATTCGACATGTACTACTCGGTCTGATGGACCAGGACCGGGCCGCCGCTGGCGGCCCGGCACCAATTGAAAACCGGCGAAACCGATTTGGTTTCGCCGGTTTTTTATTAGCTATCTCTGATGTTTAAGATCAGTTCTTCAGGCGCTGCTTTAGCAAATCGAGATATTCCTCGTTGCTGTCGGCGGGTGCGGCCTGCACCGCCTTGGTGCATGCCGGCGCATAGTCCAGCGCCATGCCGGCCTTGACGCAGGACCCCACCTGCCAGCCCGGCGGCAGCGCAGTCAGATCGACAGACTTCCATTTCGGGTGGCCGGTCTCGCGCAATTTGTCCATTCCGTTGAGCACCAGGCTGGAGAAATCCGAAACCGTCGTACAGCTCTCGCGATGATAGGCATTCTTCTTCGGATCGTAATCATAGGTCATCAGCACAGCCTTGACCGCGACGAGATCGACAGGCGCTTGCTGGAAGCCGTAGGTCCCGCCCGGAATGCTGGTCTTGGTGTAGGTGGCAAGCAGCGGCGCTTCGGTGATCGGCAGCAGCTGGAATTTTTCCGGGTCGATGTCAGCCTTGGCGAACAGCGAGGCGGGTGCGCCTGCGACGTAGAAGAAAGCGTCGATCTCGCCCGCCTGAAGCTTCGGCAAAGCCTGGTCCGGATTGAGCGGCAGCCGCTCGGCCGCCTTGACCTGCAGGATATCGAGGATCAGCGAGGCTGTGAGGAACGTTCCGCTGTCCTTGACCCCGACGGCGACCTTCTTCCCTTCAAGATCCCTGATCCCGGAAAGACCGGTGCGCGCCAGCACATGCACTTCCTCGTTATACAGCGGGAACATGATCCGCACGCCGCGCACCGCGTCCTGGATTTCAGCGTCATTGGCCTCGAATGTCTTGAGATATTCCAGCACGTCGCTCTGGACGATGCCGAACTGGGTATTGCGCCGCTTGCGCACGCCGACGAAATTCTCCAGCGACCCGGCGCTCTCCACCACGTTCAATGTCAGGCCGCATTCGGCGCCAAGCGCCGCCATGTCCTGACCGATGCGGATATAGGTGCCGGTCGGCCCACCGGTCATGATGTTGCGTTCGAACTCCGCCGCCCGGCCCGAACCGGTGGCCAGCAGCAATGCGCTCGCCGCCACCAGCAAACCCCGGAAAATGATGCCATTGGATCTCAAAGACGTTCTCCTCGTGTCAGCAACCGCTGTTCAGATCGCGGATCAGGTTGCGCAGGGTCAGGATCGGCACCCGCTCGAAGACAGATTCAAGCGCCGTCGTCACGCATTCGCCGCTGACCAGCCGGTCAGCCAGTCTCCGCCGGTCCTCTTCGGACAATGTTTCAAGCCCGGGGGCGGCGCGCAAGGCTGCTGCCACCGAATCGGGATCGCGCGGACTTGCCGCCGGTCCCGCCTCTTGTCCCGACCGGGCTTCTTGTCCTGCCTGGGCCTCCGCTTCGCCCTCGCCTCTATCGGCTGCCGCAGCCGGATCCCTGTCCGCGGTGGACGTCGAAGCGGCGCGTTCCAGCGCAGCCAACGCCGTCTGCGTGGCTTTCAGCTCGCGCTCGGTGTCGGCTAGCCGCCGTTCTAAATCCGCAATCACGCCCGCATCCGAAGCCTGTGCATCTGATGCCTGCTTGATCCTTGTCTTCAGGGTCGCCTGATCGGTGAGCATAATCGTAACCTTTTGCTGCAGACGCTCCCGATCCGCTGTCAGTTGCGGCAGGATTTCATCCTGGAGCCGTGCAAGTTCGGCCTCAAGACGCGCCCGCTCGGCGTTTGCGCTCTTGCCCAAGGCATCCCGTTCAGCTTCAAGCGCCGCCAGTTCCGATCTGAGGCTCTGGCTTTCCGCCGCCAGCCGGTCGCGTTCGGCACTCATGGCCTGGACAGCGGCATTGGTCTCGTCTTCCCCGGCCGTGCCGGGGGTGCTGCTCGCCGCCAGCTTTTCCGCCATCGCATCGAGGTCAGCGGCCATCCGGGCAATGTCCGCCTTGAGTTGATCGACCTCAGCCGCGCTTGATGCCTGGCCGGCGCGGGCATCGGCCAATTCCTGCCGCGCAGCAAGCAGCGCCTCATCCAGTTCGGCCGCTTTCGCGCGCGCGTCGTCCAGCGCAGCGCTGTTGTCCGGCTGGGTGAAATACGCGGCAGCGTAGCCTCCGGCCGCACCGAACGCGAGCGCCAAGACGACGGCAATGACACCCGCCACACCGCCACCGCGCTGGCTGCCGGATTGGAAACTCGAGTCCCTGCCCCATTGGCTGGCCAATGTGTCGCCTCTCCTGTCTTGCGCCGGTCTTACCGGCAATGATCAAGGCCCCCGATCGTTGACCATGCGTCCCCATTTCCGGGATTGCCGGTGGTCCGGCAGACCACCGAAGGGGTACCGGTAATCGGGAAGCCGCGCAAGCAAACCGATGCTTTCGTTCGGCGCCGGGCAAGACCCGTCAGGTTCTATCTGGTTGGTCGATCCTGGTCACGCAAGTCCGCCTGACACAATCGGGGGCACGGAACATGCAAAAACCGGAGCGTGGTCTGGCCACGCCCCGGTTTTCCGCTGGAATCACCGTCTGGAGGACCGGTGCTTACTTTTTCGTCTGGCTGCCGATGAAATCACGAACGATGCGCACGATGCCGCGGCCGAGCACCGCGTCCAGCGCCGTGATGAACTCGTCTACGTGCTCGCGGCCACAGATCAGCGGCGGCTCGAGCCGGATGACGTTGCGATTGTATTCGGTGAACGCCACCAGCACATTGTGATCGCGCAAGAGTTCCGCCCCGACAAAGCCCGACAGCGAGCCCTTGAGCTTGTCGTCAAGCAGCGCCACCATCGGCCGCAGCAGCGCCGGCAGGGTCTGGCTGAAATCCTGGAACTCGAGCCCGACCATGAAGCCGCTGCCGCGCACATCCTTGATGATCTGCGGGTACTTGGCCTTGAGCGCGTTCAGGCGTTCGATCAGGTAGCTGCCGACCCGCTCGGCATTGCCGATCAGATCCTCGTCATACATGACGTTGAGACCTTCGATGGCGGTAACACACGCCTCGCCGATGCCGCCAAAGGTGGCCTGGGCGTGGATCATCGCGGTCTTCGGTGTACCATAGGCCTTCATGTAGACCTTGCGCGAGGCGATCATCGCCGCCATCGCGGTCTTGCCGCCGCCGAGCGATTTCGCCAGCGCCGTCACATCCGGCACGACGCCCGCCTTTTCGAAGGCAAAGAAGTGGCCGGACCGGCCCATGCCGCACTGGACTTCATCGGCGATCCACAGAACGCCGTGCTTGTCACAGAGCGCGCGCAGTTCCTGCCAGAACTCTACCGGCGCCTCGATGATGCCGCCGCCGCCCTGGATCGTCTCGAGCACGATGACGCCGATTTCCGGATCCGCTTCGAAGGCGTTGCGGATCGCGTCGATGTCGCCGAACGGCACCTTGACGGTGTTGCCGGTCAGCTGGAATTCGCCGCGGTAGAGCTCGGAATCGGTCAGTGACAGCACGCCCTTGGTCTTGCCGTGAAACGAGTTCTGCGCATAGACGATCTTCGGCCGCTTCGGCCCGGCGGCGCGTTCGGCCACCTTGATGGCTGCCTCCATGGCTTCCGAACCGGAGGAGCCCAGGAACACCATGTCGAGATCGCCCGGTGCGATCGCCGCCAGGTTCTTGGCCAGCGCCGAGGCGTACTGGCTCATGAAGGCGATGGCGATCTCGTGGCGGTCTTCGTCCTGGAACTGTTTTCGCGCCGCGATGATGCGCGGATGATTGTGGCCGAGTGCCAGCGATCCGAAACCGCCGAAGAAATCGAGAATCTTCCGTCCGGTCTGGTCGGTATAGTACATGCCCGAGGCGGTCTCGATCTTGACCTTGTGGAAGCCCAGAAGCTTCATGAAATGCAGCTGGCCCGGATTGATGTGATCCTTGAACAGCTCGGTCATTTCAGCGACCGACATCGCCTTTGCATCCGCAACCGTCAGCAGATCGGGACGCCTGCCGCGCTTTGTCGCGACCTGGGCAACCGGGCCGGCGTCGGACAAGGGCGGTGCGTCGACTGCGACGCGGGTGGGTGTATCAAGCATTATATGGCTCCCTCGGAACGATTCATTCGGCCGGTGCAACCTGGGCCGCAGCGGAGGATCCGGTGCGCGCCTTGGCAGCGTGATATTCGTCATAGGCCGCGATCAGCATGTCCTCATCGCGGTATTGCGGCACCCAGCCGAGCTGACGCTCGCCCTTGGAAACATCAAGAACGCAGTTCTCGTCTGCAATCAGGTACTGTTCCGGATCCATGATCGGCAGGTTGACGAGATCGAACAGGTCCAGCGTGCGCTTCACCGCCCAGCCTGGCGTCGGGATCAGGAACGATTTCGAACCCGCGTGCTTGATCAGGTCACCCAAAAGCTTGCGCACCGGCGGCGGGTTGATTGAGCCGAGATTGTAAGCCTCGTTCGGCACGCCGGCCTTCCAGGCCAGCCGCGCGGCTTCCGCACAGTCGAACACCGAGATGAACTGGTAAGGGTTCTTGCCCGATCCGATCATCGGCACCGGCAGGTTGGCGTCAACCAGCTTGAACAGCTTCTCGAGGATCCCCAGCCGGCCCGGGCCAATGATCAGTCTGGGGCGGAACAGCGAGATCGACATGCCGCGCTTGCGCCATTCGGCCGCCAGCACCTCGGTGTCGAGCTTCGACTGGCCGTATTCGCCCAGCGGCGCGACCGGATGGTCCTCGGTCATCGGGAACGTCACCGTGTGGCCGTAGATCATGTCGGTGGTGAAATGCACGAGCTTGCTGGCGCCCGCCTTGTCCATCGCCTCGATGATGTTCCTGGTGCCATCGTAATTGACCGGATAGAAGAATTCATGACGCTTCGACCGGATCTGCAGCGGCGACAACATCTTGGCCGACAGGTTGTAAACCATGTCATCTTCGGCGATCGGCACGCCGGCCACCATGTCGGGCCTGGTGACATCGCACTTGACGATCGTCGCATCCCGGTAGAACGCCTTGTTGTCGTTAACGATGTCCGCGACCACCACGTCCTCGCCTTCGGCAAGAAGCTTCTGTGCAAGATGGCGGCCGACAAAGCCGTCGCCTCCGAAAAGAATGTGTTTCATCGCGTGATCTCACTTACTGCTACGGTAGTGTCTGAAAGCTGCGCGGTTTCGTGCCCGCCCGCAGTCTGGCCGTCACGGCCGGACTGGGCAATGAGAACGGTTCCCACGCAGATGAAGGCGATGCCGGCGATCCGCCAGCTGTTGAGGTCTTCCTTGAACAGCACGAAGGCGAAAACCGCGACGGCCACGTAGGCAAGGCTCAGGAAGGGATAGGCAAACGACAGTTCAACCTTCGACAGCACATAGAGATGCGAAGCCATGGAAATGACAAAGGTTGCCAGTCCGGCAAAGACCCAGGGGTTGAACAGAATCTGGAAAATCCGCGCGATGATGGTATCGGCGGTGAAAGACACCGGCCCCAGCGATATCATGCCTTGCTTCAGCATCAGCTGGGCCGCGGCATTGGTCAGCACGGTAAAAAGAATGAAGGCTATGTATTTCATGTCCCGCTCCGAATTAGGATCGGACCGGTTCTAGCTGTATTTCCCCAACATCCGGTTGAGCGGCGCGGTCAATTTTTCCTTAAATTGTACCTATTCCCGAAATGAACCGTTGTAGGCCCTGTGCAACGACGAAACACCTGAGCATGCGCTGCTCAAGAAAACCAGATTACACGGACAGGATGCGCCGTATTCTTCTGGTTGGAACGACCGAGGCAGCCTGTATCGACGTTCTCCGGTCTAGCGGCTGAGAAGGAACTCGAGCGTCTGCTTCCAGTCGGTCATGCGGATCGGCGTGCCGTGCGAGCCGGTGTCGAACAGGATGAAGCGTGCGGGGTAGTCCGGATTGTCGCGCCGCACGCTGTCGAACACCGACTTCTGGTCCTGCCAGGCATAGACCGTGTCGAGGCTGCCATGGGTAAAGACAATCGGCATTCGCGCGCGCACCGCCGCACTCCTGGCAATCCCCATGTCAGGCGCACCGCCGAGCAGCGCCATGCCGGCAAGCCGCGGCACCACCGCCGGATCGTTGGCGAGTTTCGAGCAGATGATCGCCCCCATCGAGGCGCAGGCCAGCACCACCGGCGTCCGGCCCGCGATGATCAGTTCCCTGACGTCGGCTGCGCCCGCATCGTCAAAGCTTTTCACGGTCGGCGACAGATAGGCGCCGCCATTGAGCAGCACGAGGTTCTTCAGCCGGTTGAAGTTTCCGCCGAATGTGTAGTCGTTCATGCCCAGCCGCTGGTCCCCGCCCCGCCCGTGCACGAAGATGACCGCAAACCGGGCCTTTGAATAATCACCGGTGACACCGGTCTCGATCGACCGTCCATTGGCTTCGTGCACGGCCAGCCGGCTCTTCCTCTTGACCGCCAGCGAAACGTATTTCGATTGAACCCGCCGCTCCGGCTCCACGTCCCGCTTGTGGATGTCGCGCATCTTGTCATAGGCGACGACCTCGAAAGAGCCGTCCTGGGACATCGAGAGAATGCCCGGATAGGCAAATAGCCGGTCCTTGTGCCCCCGCAGTTCGAACGCCTGTGCCGGCGCGGCCGCACCGATCAGCAGCGCCAGGGCAAGGAATATCGCTCCCCGCGCGCCAACTACGCCGCGCAAAGCCGCAAACCAAATGCTACACAGTCGATTGAAAGAACGGATTCTGGCACACTCCGGCTGATTCGTTTCCCCAATCTACATCAGGCATCACGGCGATATGGACGATTCCAACGATCTTTTTTCCACAACTGGCACCTCTGCTGCAACACCCGCGCCAAAAGCGGAAAACACGGCAGCGAGACAACCCGCCGCTGCAGCGCCGAAAGCAGCCCGGACGGAAGCCTCCAAAGCGGGCGCTCCCGCCAGTGGTGACACCTATGATGCCTCCACCATCGAGGTCTTGGAAGGCCTCGAACCGGTGCGTCGCCGGCCTGGCATGTATATTGGCGGCACCGACGAGCGCGCCCTCCACCACCTGTTCGCCGAAGTCATCGACAACTCGATGGACGAAGCCGTGGCCGGACACGCCAACTTCATCGAGGTCGAACTCGATGCGGACGGCTATCTTTCCGTCACCGACAACGGCCGCGGCATTCCTGTGGAAAACCATCCGAAGTTTCCCGGCAAGTCCACCCTCGAGGTGATCATGACGGTGCTGCACGCCGGCGGCAAGTTCGACAGCAAGGTCTATGAAACCTCCGGCGGCCTGCACGGCGTCGGCGTTTCCGTGGTCAACGCGCTGTCGGACGATCTGGTGGTCGAGATCGCGCGCAACAAGAAACTCTATCGGCAGCGCTTCTCCCGCGGCATTCCCCAGGGCGGCCTCGAGGAGCTCGGCGACATTCACAACCGCCGGGGCACCAAGGTCCGCTTCCATCCCGATCCGGAGATCTTCGGCGCCGGCGCCCGGTTCGACCCGGGCCGGCTCTACCGCATGGCCCGCTCCAAGGCCTACCTGTTCGGTGGCGTCGAGATCCGCTGGGTCTGCGCCGCTTCACTGGTCGAGGGCACCGAGACGCCGGAAAAGGCCGTGTTTCACTTCCCCGGTGGTCTCAAGGACTATCTGGAGGCGTCGCTTGGCAAGGAACATCGCGTCACCCGCGACATCTTCGCCGGCAAGACCGAACGTCCCGGCGGCCACGGCTCTCTGGAATGGGCGATCACCTGGTATGGCGGCGATTCGTCGATCAACTCCTACTGCAACACCATCCCGACGCCGGACGGCGGCACCCATGAAGCGGGCCTGCGCATTGCGCTGACCAAGGGGCTGAAGGCCTATGCCGAGCTCACCGGCAACAAGCGCGCCGCCGCGATCACCACCGACGATGTGATGATCTCCTCGATCGGCATGCTGTCGGTCTTCATCCGCGAACCGGAATTCGTCGGCCAGACCAAGGACAAGCTGGCGACCGTCGAGGCCCAGCGGATTGTCGAGAATGCCTTGCGCGATCCCTTCGACCATTTCCTCGCGGATTCACCCGCCGAAGCCGACAAGCTGCTTGAATGGGTAATCGACCGCGCCGACGAACGGGTCAGGCGCCGCAAGGAAAAGGAAGTCAACCGCAAGACCGCCGTCAGGAAACTCAGGCTTCCCGGTAAGCTGTCCGATTGCAGCCAGACCACCGCGGCCGGGGCTGAACTGTTCATCGTCGAGGGCGATTCCGCCGGCGGCTCGGCAAAACAGGCCCGCGACCGCTCCAATCAGGCCATCCTGCCGTTGCGCGGCAAGATCCTCAACGTGGCCAGCGCCGGCCGCGAGAAGCTCGGCGCCAACCAGCAGATCGCCGATCTCATCCAGGCACTGGGGTGCGGGACCCGGTCGAAATACCGCGAGGAAGACCTGCGCTACGAACGCATCATCATCATGACCGATGCCGACGTCGATGGCGCCCATATCGCTTCGCTGCTGATCACCTTTTTCTACCAGGAAATGCCCGAACTGATCCGCCAGGGCCACCTCTATCTCGCTGTTCCGCCGCTCTACAAACTGACCCAGGGAGCCAAGTCACTCTATGCCCGTGACGACGCGCACCGAGTGGAACTGCTGGAAACGGAGTTCACCGGCCGCGGCAAGGTCGAGATCAACCGGTTCAAGGGCCTTGGCGAAATGATGGCCTCGCAGCTCAAGGAGACCACCATGGACCCCGCCAAGCGGACGCTTCTGAAGGTTGCTGTCGACGTGAGCGATCCGGAATCGACCCGGGAAACCGTCGACAACCTGATGGGAACCAAGGCCGACGCCCGTTTCCGCTTCATCCAGGAGCACGCAGCCTTCGCCGAGAATCTTGATATCTGAGCGGTATGGACCTCAGGCAGCCTCTGCGGCCAGCGCCTGGGCGTAATCGCGCGAGGCCTGGCGACGCCAGCTGAAATGCATGGTTTCGACCAGTCGCAGCAGTTCTGAAACCGATGGCTGGCTTTCCGCATCGCGCGCATGGCGTTGCAGGAGTTCCGCGGTAACCAGTCCTGGATCGACAACGGCCTGATTGCGCGACGCCGCGCGCCAGATCTGGGTTGCGGTAACGAACACCGGCGCCAGGTCGCTCCCGAGCCCCACGGACCGGTAAAGCGCCCGCATCGCGGTTTCACGTCCGTCAATCAATATGCCGCGCACCCGCGAATCGCTCATGCCCGACAGCGACACCACGGCGCTGGCGAAGAAATCGACATTGCCCGCGCACAGGGCATGTATCAGGAAGGCCGGGGTCAGGCGTCCAGATATGCGCAGATGCTCGACAAGCGCCGGAATCTCGTCCTGGGCCACCGTCTCGGCCAGTCTAAGCGTCGCCGTCATGCAGGCCTCCTCGGTGATCTTCCGGCCGCGGCTTCCGCCAATCGCGGAGCGGATGAAATCCGATCCGGCCAGCGCCGCGCCGAGCCGCTCCACCAGAGCCTGACGCACATCGCAAGGCAGATCCGGGCGCTCGAACAGCCGGGCACGGATTTCGGCCTCGTCGCCGAACCGCTCGGCGATCCGGCGCAGCGAAATCCGCGCAATGGATACGTGCGGATTATCCAGCATGTCGGCAACCGCTTCGGGCTCCCCGACTTCAGCCATCGCGGCCGCGACAGCCACCGAAACCGGGCACCGGAACGCGACGAAACGCTGAAGCGACGAGCGGCCGGAGGCAACGATTTCGATGAGATCGTTGTCGGCCAGCGCCGGAGACAGCGCGATGACCCTGCCCGCCACCTCGATCTGGTCGAAAGCCAGCCCCAGCAGGATGCTGCGCGGCGCGTGCTCGACCAGGGCAAGACCCTCGGCAAGCGCCAGCCGGACCTTGGGAGACGGATCCTCAAGCAGCAGCGCCAGAGCCGCCTCGGCCTCCTGCCGCTCGGATGGATCCATACGTCCTTGCGCGTAGGCCTGAGTCAAAGCCCGGGTTGCACGGCAGCGGTCACCGACCTTGGCGGTTTCCGACCACTTTAGAAAGGACTTTACAATCATGAAAATGCGACCCCACTCGGTACCTGTGTCCTGACACTAGGGCCAAATGGTTTACGATCGGTTCACCATACTTGTTAACGCTTCAGCTGCGCCCAAATCCCCGGCCATCCTCTCCATCTCTCCGGCTTCTCCGCCATGCTTCCTCGCAAATCACCGGAAATTCCTGCATTCTTTCAATATTTTCGGACCCATCGGCGGGAAAACGCCCTGCCCGCGCGCAATCACTATCCACAGCCCCGTACCAAATCGGTATCCTTCAGAATTCATCAGGATCTGGAACTTGCACATCGGTTTGGAACGCGGCATCAATACACCTGCAACTGTACGAGGGGTAAAGCATGCGCGGTATGTATCTTGAGGAATTCGAACCGGGCGCTGTGATTTCCCACACTCTGCGGCGGACAGTCACCGAGATGGACAACATGTTGTTTTCCAACATGACGCTCAATCCGCAGCCGCTGCACATCGATTTCGAGTTCTGCAAGACAACCGAATTCGGCCAGCCCCTGGTCAACTCGCTTTTTACCCTGGGCCTGATGATCGGCATCTCGGTCAACGACACGACAGTTGGCACCACCATCGCCAATCTGGGAATGAGCGAGGTCACATTTCCGAATCCGCTGTTTCATGGCGACACCGTGCGGGTCGAGACCAAGGTGCTGACCGTTCGCGAATCGAAATCGAAGGACGACCGCGGCATCGTTGAAATGGAGCACCAGGCCTTCAACCAGCACGGCAAGCTGGTCGCCCGCTGCGTCCGCCAGGCCATGATGCGCAAAAGGCCGAAACGATGATGCGCTCGCTGCTGTTCGTTCCCGGCGATTCGGAACGCAAGATGCTCAAGGCCGCGCGCTCCGGCGCCGATGCACTGATCCTCGACCTCGAGGATTCGGTCGCGCAGGCCCGCAAGTCCGAAGCCCGCACGCTGGTGGCGTCCTTCCTGAAAGACGCCGAACGAGGTGCCGGAACGCCATGGCTGATCGTGCGCATCAACGCACTCGACACCGGCATGAGCGATGACGATCTGGCGGCGGTGATCGCGGCCTCTCCCGATGTGATCCTGCTGCCCAAGGCGGGATCCGGCGCCGACATCCAGGACCTCAGCGCCCGGATCGGCGTACACGAGGCCGAAGCCGGCCTAGAGGTTGGAAAGATCCGGATCCACGCATTGATGACAGAGACGGCCGGGGGCATGTTGTCCGCAGGCTCGTTCGCCGCCAAGTCCGAGCGGCTCTCCGGCCTTGCCTGGGGCGCCGAGGACCTCGCGGCCGATATCGGGGCGTCTTCCAACAAGGATGACAACGGCGTCTACACCGATGTCTTCCGCATGGCGCGAAGCCTGACGATCCTGGCAGCCGCCCATTCCCGCGTCGATGCGATCGATACCGTGTTCACCGACTTTCGCGACATGGAAGGGCTGGATGCCGAGTGCCGCGCGGCCGTCCGTGATGGATTTACCGGCAAGATGGCTATCCACCCTGACCAGGTGGCGGTGATCAACAAGGCCTTCACCCCTCCGCCCGAAGACGTGGAGCGGGCCGTCCGGATCCTGGCGTTGTTCGCGGCCGCCGGACCCGACGCCGGCGTGCTGTCGCTCGATGGCAAGATGATCGACCGTCCGCACCTGCGCCAGGCCGAACGCGTCGCAAGGCGGGCCGGACTGGAACCGCACGCTGTGCCCGCGATTGATCCGGTGGCCGAGTAGCGCCGGTTACTTACTCAGCGGCCAGGCGGGACGCCGCAGCTCGAAGGTCTGCGCCGCGTCGGCATAATCCATGTAGCCCAGGCGCGCCAGCGGCGCCACGGTCGCCATGTCGAACCGGCCATCAACAATCGCCGCCTCGGCGATGTGGATTCCGACCACCTGGCCGATGACCACGAAGGAGCCGCTCGGCTTGCCCTCCAGGCTCTTCGCCTCGAAGATTTCCGTGACCTTGCACTCCAGCGCCGCATGGGCTTCGGCCACGAACGGCGCATTGATCAGCTGTGCTTCCGCCATCGTCAGGCCGGAGAAATCGAATTCGTTTTCGCCGTAGGGGGCATCGGCCGACGACAGGTTCATCTGCTCGGTCAGGGCGCGGCCGACCATGCTGGTGGTGAAGACCCGTGTTTCCTCGACATTGCGCAGCGTGTCCTTGCGCCCCGAAGATGAGAACATCACCATCTTCGGATGATCGGATATCGCGTTGAAAAACGAGTATGGCGCGAGGTTGACCGATCCGTCGTTGCCCCTGGTGCCGATCCAGCCGATCGGCCGCGGCGAGACAATGGCCTTGAACGGATCGTGCGGCAGCCCGTGGGCATTCTCCTGCGCAGTATAGAACATCGCGCCTACTCCCCCGCGAACGTGACGATGTCGGCGAGGTCCGGCCTTGGCCGTTCGCCCGGGTGCATCTTCGGTGTCCCGATGTGAATGAAGCCGGCAACCTTTTCGTCGCCGGAGATGCCGAGAACCCCATATGCGCGCTCGTCGAAGGCAAACCACTCGGTCAGCCAATTCGAGGCATAGCCAAGCGCATTGGCCGCCATCACCAGGTTGAGACAGACCGCGCCGGCGCTCAGCACCTGTTCCCATTCGGGAATCTTGACATGCGGCGCGGCGCGCGAGACGACCGCGATCACCACCGGCGCGCGGGTCAGCCGGGTTTTCTCGACCGCGATCATGTCGTCCGCCATGTCGGGTTTGTTGGCCATCGCGATCTCCGCGAGCTCCAGCGATATCCGCTCCCTGGCTGCACCGGAATAGACAATGAACCGCCATGGCGCGAGCTTGCCATGATCGGGAACCCGGCTGGCAAGTTTCAGCATCTCCTCGATTTCGGCCCGTGACGGTCCGGGATCGGTCATCTGAAAAGCCGGAATGGAGCGGCGGGTTTCGAGATAGGTTTTCAGGGCAGCATTGACCGGCATGTCTTCCTCGTGCATTCAGGCTTGACCGAAAACGGTCATGAATTTGCCATGGCTCTGGGGTCCAAGTGACCTCTCGCATTCCAGAAGTCAACCGGACCGTACCTTATGAACAGACTGTCTATTGTTCTTCTCTCCGCACTGACGTTTCTGGCGCTGTCCAGCGTCGCCAATGCTCAGGATGCCTTTAGCACAGGTGACGAACCGAAGATCACGCTGCCCGGGCTGACGGAATATGCACCGGCCGGGTCCGAAGGCGACAACGCGGCGATCAGGCGGACGGTGCGCATGGAAGCCGCGCTGACCGAGACCAGCGAACCGCTCAAGCACGGATTGACCTGGCGTATTTTCCACACGACGCCTGGCCCCGACGGCAAGTTGCCGCTGCTTGCCAGTTCCGAGGGCGGGTCGGCGGAATTCGAGTTCGAGCCGGGCGACTATTTCCTGCACGTGGCCTTCGGCCGCGCCGGTGTCACCAAGAAGCTGACGGTGCCGCGGGACGGGCCGATCGAGAAACAGCATATCGTCATGGAGGCCGGCGGACTGATCCTCAACGCCGTCTCCGGGGTCGATGCGCGCATTCCTGCCAGCCAGCTGCGCTTCAACATCTACAAGGCCGAAGAAGGTATCGACGGCGAACAGCAGCTCGTGGTCGAGGACGTCAAGCCCAATACCATCGTCCGGCTCAATGCCGGCACCTATCACATTGTTTCGGAATACGGCTCCGTCAACGCTGTCATCCGCTCCGACATCCGGGTCGAGGCAGGCAAGCTAACCGAGGCCGTCATCCAGCACCGCGCGGCCCAGCTGACACTCAAGCTGGTCGCAGAACCGGGCGGAGAAGCCATCGCCGACACGGCCTGGTCCATCCTGACATCCGGCGGCGACGTGGTGTCGGAAAGCGTTGGCGCCTTCCCCACCATCGTGCTTGCCGAAGGCGAATACACCGCCATCGCCCGCAACAAGGCCAAGGTGCTGCAACGCGATTTCACCGTCGTCGCCGGCCGCAATGCGGATGTGGAAGTCCTGCTCAACTAGGCGCTCTTGAGCCGCCTGCTCCGGACGTTCTGCACCGGCTCCAGGTCGAACACCGCCTTGAAAAGTGTTTCGAGCAGCTGTTTCCGGTCCGTGAGGCGGGCAAGTTCATCCGCCTGAAGCACTCTGCCCGCACGGGCGACGATCGTCGTTCCCGACAGCCTGCGGAATTCGCGGATCAGCAGCGAGATCCTGAGCGTCATCGACACGCGGCTGGCGAGGTGAAACAGCCGGCCGTTCTGGCCACCGAAATGGACCGGAATGACCGATGCCCGCGCCGCCTGGACCAGCCGCGCCGGGAACATCTTCCAAGGCAGATCCACCGCGCGGCCAAATCCTTTCGGCGCAGTCGCGACCCCGCCGGCCGGGAACACCACCACCGTCACGCCGGATTTCAAGAGCCGCACCGCCTCGTGCCGCGTCGCCATGTTCATGGCCAGCGCCTCACGCGTCTCGTCAAACGAGATCGGCAGCGCGTAGGGCGCTATCTCGGGGATCTTCATCAGGTCATTGTTGATCAGCACCCGGAACGGACGCCCCAGAGCCTCCGCCATCGCCAGAACCGCGATGCCGTCACCGATGCCGAAGGGATGGTTGGCGACGATCACCAGCGGGCTGTCGGGAAGGTTGCGCGGTGGCCACTCGGACCTGAGGTCGAGACGAATATCGATCAGGTCGAGCATCTTCGAAAAGACCTGCCGGCCCTGCGGAACGATGTCCCGGCTCCAGATCTGGTAGAGCCTGAGGTAACGGTCGCGGCCGGACAGGCCCTCGATCGAGCGGATGATCCAGCGCTTGATCCGGGGCTGGTTTTCGTTGGCGTAGCTGAGCTGATCGAGACGCATCGTGACTCTCGCGTGAGACAGGGTCGCTCCGCATGCCACGTCTGCATGAACATCGTGTGACAACCGGCGCAGCGCACATACTGTACGCCGCGCCGGAAAGGGATCAGGCAGCCCGCGAGGCCTTCTCCGCGTTCTTGCGCAGCATGTCGGGCGGGGTTGCCTCCTCGACCAGTTGCGCAATCGCAGCCTCAAGCGTCATCGACACCTGATCGCGGCTTCCGAGCCTGCGGACATTGACCGCCTGCTCCTCGGCTTCGCGCATGCCGCAGACCAGGATCACCGGCACCTTGGCCAGCGAGTGCTCACGGACCTTGTAGTTGATCTTCTCGTTGCGGAAGTCGGTTTCCACCTGAAGCCCGGCGTCGCGCAGCTTCTGGGCGACGGATGCGCCGTAGTCATCGGCCTCGGAGGTGATCGTTGCAACGACAACCTGCAGCGGTGCGAACCACAGCGGCATGTGACCTGCATGGCTTTCGATCAGGATGCCGAGGAAACGCTCGAGCGATCCGCAGATCGCCCGGTGCACCATCACCGGCTGCTTCTTTTCCGAATCCGAACCGATATAGAAGGCGCCGAAGCGTTCGGGCAGGTTGAAGTCGACCTGGGTGGTTCCGCACTGCCAGTCGCGGCCGATCGCATCGCGCAGGGTGTACTCGAACTTGGGTCCGTAGAACGTCCCCTCGCCTTCGTTGATGCCGACCTTGATGCGGCTGTCCTCGCGCGCCATGCGCTCGAGCGCACGCTTCAGGATCTCCTCGGCATGATCCCACATGGCATCGGTGCCAACACGCTTTTCCGGCCGTGTAGCGAGCTTGACCACCACTTCCTCAAAGCCGAAATCCTTGTAGACCGACATCATCAGATCGTTGATCTTCAGGATCTCTGCCTCGAGCTGCTCTTCGGTGCAGAAGACATGCGCGTCATCCTGCGTGAAGGCGCGCACCCGCATCAGCCCGTGCAGCGCGCCCGACGGTTCGTAGCGGTGCACATTGCCGAACTCGGCGAGCCTGACCGGCAGGTCGCGGTAGGATTTCAGCCCGTGCTTGAAGATCTGCACATGGCCGGGGCAGTTCATCGGCTTGAGCGCAAAGATCCGGTTGTCGGCTTCCTCGTCGTCCGGATTGGTGAAGGCATGGGCGGATTTCACCGCGAACATGTTCTCCTGGTACCAGCCCCAGTGACCGGAGGTCTCCCACAGGCTCTTGTCGAGGATCTGCGGCGCGTTGACCTCTTCGTAGTCATTCTCAAGCCGCCGTCGCATGTAGGCGACGAGGTTCTGGAACATCTTCCAACCCTTGGAGTGCCAGAACACCACGCCCGGCCCTTCTTCCTGGAAATGGAACAGGTCCATCTCCCGGCCAAGCCGACGATGGTCGCGCTTTTCCGCCTCCTCGAGCATGTGCAGATAGGCGTCAAGCTCGGCCTGCTCGGCCCAGGCGGTGCCGTAGATGCGGGTCAGCATGGTATTGTTGGAATCGCCGCGCCAGTAGGCGCCCGCCACCTTCATCAGCTTGAAAGCGGTGCCGATCTGTCCGGTCGAGGCCATATGCGGACCGCGGCAGAGGTCGAACCAGTCGCCCTGCTTGTAGATCTTCAGATCCTGGTCGGCGGGAATCGCCTCGATCAGCTCGACCTTGTAGGCCTCGCCCTTGTCCTCGAACACCCGCCTGGCTTCGTCGCGCGACCAGACCTCCTTGGTGAAGGGCTTGTTGCGGGCGATGATCTCCTTCATCTTCTTTTCGATCACCGGCAGGTCTTCCGGCGTGAACGGCTGGTTCCTGGCGAAATCGTAGTAGAATCCGTTTTCGATCACCGGTCCGATCGTCACCTGCGTGCCGGGAAACAGCTCCTGCACGGCCTCGGCCATCACATGCGCGGTATCGTGCCGGATCAGCTCCAGCGCGCGCGGATCGGTGCGGGTGACAATCTCCAGCGCGCCATCCCGGACCGGATCGCTCAGATCGGTGAGTTCACCGTCGAGTGCGATCGCGACAGCCTTCTTGGCAAGCGACTTGGAAATCGATTCGGCAACCTCGCGGCCGGTCGTGCCTGCCGGATAGTCGCGCTTGGAGCCATCGGGAAATGTGAGGGATACGGCGGATGCCATGGCAGTCTCTCCTAGATCCAGTCCCGCCAACGAACGCGGGTGGTTGAGGTTGGTGTGTGCAGGGCGGCGTTTACGCGATTTGGCCAAGGCGGGCAAGGGTTTCGCCGGTTCATTCCCAGAACGCCGCCGCCTGTCGCGGCAACTGGCCAAGAGCGGCGTCGAAGGCGGCGCTGTCGCACCGCGACCGGATCGCGGCTGCCACGACCCACAGCGCTCCGGGCGGGGCAAGATTGTGATCGCCCCGAACCTCGCGCACCTCCTCGTCATATACGGCGGGATCGGCAAATGGCTTCTTCTCTTCGCCAGGCTTCCAGTCCGCGACAAACATTGCCGAAACAATGGCTGGCAATACGCCGGCGAACACCAGTGTCTGATCGGCATCCAGCCTGCTCCGGAAAACCCTGAGGAAACCGAAGAGAACTGCATAAACCTGATGGCGTGTGGTCAGATCCAGCTTGTCCATCAACTCGACAAGCAAGGCTTCGAACCGTTGTTGGGCCAGCATG
The DNA here is from genome assembly GCA_020637795.1 of Hoeflea sp. Classification (GTDB taxonomy): domain Bacteria; phylum Pseudomonadota; class Alphaproteobacteria; order Rhizobiales; family Rhizobiaceae; genus Hoeflea. Next base: position 422,977 of record JACKJT010000002.1, read on the forward strand.
TACTGCTGCGGCACCGTCACGGCTATTTCCTGTCTTTCGAAGGTCTGGCAAACCGCCACGGCGCCCACCACACCTGCCGCGGATCCAGCGTTTCGGGCACATTGTCGATGCCGTGAGTGCCGCCGGGTCCGCAGCGGCCGACACGGAACAGCGCAAGCCATCCGCCCTTCCACAGACCGTGTCTTGCGATGGCCTCGTAACCATACTCGGAACAGGTTGGCAGATGCCGGCAGGAATTGCCGATGAATCCGGACAGGGTCAGTTGATAGAACCGCACCAACCCGGTGCCCAGAAGCCGTCCGGGCGTCCTGGGCCAGGGCCCGCGCCAGTTCCGGCCCTTCGCATCCGATGCGCTCAAGCCGCGTCTTCCTTGCCCTTGCGCGCCGCGATCTGGTCGAGGCAGTCGACCACGGCGTCGAAGGTCAGCAGTGTCGAGGCGTGCCGCGCCCGATAGTCCCGCACCGGCTCGAGGAACTTCAGATCGGCAAACCGGCCTTCCGGGGCCGGACCGTTTTCCTTGAGCATCCTGCGCATGGTTTCGCGCACTTCGCGCAACTCCGTTGCACTCGCGCCGATGATGTTGCGCGCCATGATCGACGAGGACGCCTGGCCGAGCGCGCAGGCTTTGACGTCATGGGCGAAGTCGGACACCCGGTCGCCGTCCATCTTCAGCCAGACCTTGACCTTGGATCCGCACAGTTTCGAGTGGGCTGAGGCTTCCGCATCCGCATCCTCAAGGGAACCGATGCGCGGAATATTGCCGGCGAATTCCAGGATCCGGGCATTATATACATCATCGATCATCGCTTCGGACCTTTCCCTGGATCTGCGTCCCGGATTTCGCGTCCCGCCATTCGGGTTGCGACATCAGAAGGCGGCGTCCATCTCGACGCGCGCCTTTAGATGATTATATAGTACCTGTCAGGCGTTCGGCAAAACCTGTTTGCCGCGCGTCGAGGGAGACCGTGCCGGAGGGCTTGCGCCCGAAAGCCCCGGAACCCGCCGGATATGAAATGCGGCGCTGCCAGCATTGTTGTCCGAGTGCGTGGTCCGATTGAATGCGAACAACGTAAAGGGTGCAATTCCCTACGGAGACCACGAGCATGGATGCCATCGTCAAGAACCTGAATGCCAAGGACAACCGCCCGACGGAAGCCGAGGCCGAGGAAGCCGTCCGCACGCTGTTGCGCTGGGTTGGCGATGACATCACCCGCGAAGGCCTGCGCGACACGCCGAAGCGCGTGGTCAAGGCCTACAAGGAGCTGTTTTCCGGCTACGACCAGGACGCCGAGGAAGAACTCGGTCGCACCTTCGAGGAAGTCGCTGGCTATGACGACATCGTGCTGGTCAAGGACATCCCGTTCTTTTCCCATTGCGAACACCACATGGTCCCGATCATCGGCAAGGCCCATGTCGCCTACCTGCCCGACGGCAAGGTGCTTGGCCTGTCAAAGATTGCCCGGGTGATCGAGATCTTCGGACGCCGGTTGCAGATCCAGGAAACCATGACCGCCCAGATTGCCCACTCCATCGACGATGCCTTGCATCCGCGCGGCGTTGCGGTGATGATCGAGGCCGAGCACATGTGCATGGCCATGCGCGGCATCAAGAAGCAAGGCTCGACAACGATCACCACGACCTTTACAGGCGCGTTCAAGTCGGATCCGCACGAACAGGTCCGCTTCATGACATTGATCAGGGGTTGAATGCGAACCCCGAACTGAGGGGTTCCCATGACGTCTTCATTCAAGGCAGCACCTGCCGACAAGACCGCGCTTGAGGAAGGTGCCGATCTGTCGCCGCGTTTCGACGCCAACGGCCTGATCACGGCGGTTGTCGCGGACAGCCGCGACAACGCGGTGCTGATGCTTGCGCACATGAACGAGGAAGCTCTCAGGCTGACCATCGACACCGGTGTCGCCCACTACTGGAGCCGGTCGCGCAATGCGCTTTGGAAGAAGGGCGAGACCTCGGGCAATCTGCAGATGGTCGATGAAATCCGCGTCGATTGCGATCAGGACGCGGTTCTGCTCAAGGTCCGGGTCAGCGGCGCCGATGCGACCTGCCACACTGGCAGACGCTCCTGTTTCTACCGGAAAGTGGTCGGCAGGGACGGCGAAACCCGGCTTGAAATCGACTCCGAGCCGCTTTTCGACCCCGCCTCCGTGTATACCGATCATTAGGCAAGCTGCACCATTTTGAAGCAGCAATCAGTCTCCTTCACCAATTTGCAACCCAACTCTGGTGTCATCGACTTGAACGCGGGGGAGTGTTCGGCGGGGAAGAAAAGACAATGCTGAACTGGAACATGAGCCGTACCACAGAGCCAGTGACTGCCGCAGACGCAGGCAGTGTAATGGCCATGACACCGGTGGGTGGGATGCAACACAAGCCTGCGGAAAAACCAAAGATTGCCCTCGCTCTGGGCGGCGGCGCCGCGCGCGGATGGGCCCATATCGGTGTCCTGCGCGCGCTGGACGAAGCCGGCGTCGAGGTTTCAATGATAGCCGGAACCTCCATCGGCGCCCTGGTCGGAGGCTGCTACCTGGCCGGACGGCTGGACGAGCTGGAAAATTTCGCCCGCAGCCTGACCATGCGCCGGATTGCCGGACTGCTGGACTTCGCCATCGGCGGCGGCGGCCTGTTTGGCGGGATGCGGCTCAACGACCGCATGCAGGAACACCTGATCGGCGTCAATATCGAGGATCTCGACCGGACCTTCGTCGCGGTCGCCGCGGAACTCAACACCGGCCACGAAGTCTGGATTTCGTCGGGATCGCTGATTACCGGCATCCGCGCCTCCTATGCGCTGCCGGGAATTTTCGAACCGGTCCGCTGCAACAACCGGACATTGCTCGACGGTGCGCTGGTCAACCCGGTGCCGGTATCGGTCTGCCGCGCCCACGAGCAGCCGCTCGTCGTGGCGGTCAACCTGCATTACGACCTCTACGGCCGCTCGGCGGTGATCAAGCACACGGCAAGCGAGCCCGCTCCCGCCTATGACGGCCCCGAACGGCGCCAGAAGCCGCGCGAGAGCCGTATCGGCATGACCTCGGTCATGGTCCAGGCGTTCAACATCATCCAGGACCGGATTTCACGGGCGCGCCTCGCCGGCGATCCGCCCGATCTGTCGCTGCATCCAAGACTGTCGGATATTGGCCTGTCTGAATTCCACCGCGCCAGCGAAGCCATCGACCGTGGCTACCAGGAAGCCTCCGCGAAACTCGGCGAAATCATGCGCATGCAGGCGATCCTGTCCCCGGCCTGAGCCGGTGCCTCGGTCACGAATGGTAGTCATCACGGACAGGCCACATTTGCCGGGTGCACACGCCAACCGGCGGCAACTCCAGACCAGCAGTCCCGCGCGATCAGCCCGCGATATAGGCCTTGATCTCCTCGGCCTCGCGCTCCACGTCTTCGATGCGCCGCCGCACCACGTCGCCAATCGAGATGATCCCGATCAAGGCGCCGTCCTTTTCGACCGGCAAATGCCTGAACCGCCCATTGGTCATCAGTTCCATTACCTGATTGATGCTGTGATCTTCGCCACAGGTGGTCACCTTGGACGTCATGATGGCCGAAATTGGCGCAGAAAGCGCGGCCGCGCCTTTCGATGCCACGGCCCGGACGATATCGCGTTCGGAAAGAATGCCCGCTATCTTGCCGCCATTACCGGTCACCACGACCGCGCCGATCTTGTTATCGGAAAGAAATCGCACCGCTTCCTCGGTTCCCATCGTGGGATTCACGGTGACGACGTTGCGACCCTTCTGGTCAAGTATCTGTTTAACAGTCATTCAATCCTCCTTCCGCCATAAGCCTCACTGTCCCCGGCGCTCCCCAACGCCGGGAACATATGGTGCGCTTGAACCGGGGCGTTTGCAAGTCTTCGGACCTTCCAGCGCATGGCGGTCGACCGACATCCACACACCTGTCGCAGAACGGGTCAAATGGCCACGAAAATCCATGAATTCTTGGGGATAGGACCCTCACCGAGATCACCGGGCCCACCGAGGTTGGAGTCCGCACCCCTAGCACCCTGTGGAATCGGGTCCGGACGGGTCAGTGCGGCTCGATCGGATCGAACAGCGAAAACGCGAGGAATCCGAACAGGAAGCCGCCGACATGCGCCTCCCAGGCGATGGCGGAAACGGCGATGCCGAATGAAAAACCGACCGCGGCCAGCAGGTTGATGCCGAACCAGACGACGAGAAATCCGAAAACCATACGATTGCGGAGCGATTGCCTGACGCTCAGCCGACGGTTGAGATGCGCCTTGTCACGCCGGAAACCGCCGCCATCGCCAAAGGCGAACCGCGCGGCCGCCCCCATCAGCGCCGAAACGACCCCGGATGCGCCGACCATGACGCTCTGCTCACCCCAGTGAAAGGCGAGGAACAGCGCCGCCGAGGCGACCGCACTCAAGAGCCAGAAGACGAGAAACCTGATCCAGCCGATGCGGCGCGCGACCACCGCGCCAAAGGCCGCAAGCCAGAACGAATTGAGCGCCAGATGGGCGTAACCGCCATGAAGCAGCGAATAGGTGACGGGCGACCAGAGATAGGGACCGGCCTGCCCCGCAATCCCGAAGTCGTAACGCTGCGGGATGAACGCCGTCTGCAGATAGATCTCGAGCACCGCGGCCCGCGGCAACAGCGAATCGAGCGCCACCTGCACTGCGACCATCACCAGGAGCATCGCCAGAACCACATTCGGCAGATTGAAGACCGGTTCGTTTCGCGGCAATTGCGGTCCGGGATTCGTTGCGTCGTGCTCGTGGCTCATGCGAAACCGCTCTCCGTCGTTCCAATATCCATCCGACGAGCAGTAGAACCCGTACCGCACAGTGGCAACCGCCGGGCAAAAAAAAGCCGCTCGCATGGTGCGAACGGCTGGTCGAGTCCCCTCGTCCTAATTTGTGCTGAAGGAACGTCCTTCAAGAACTGATGCCCCAGGATGGCACGCCGCGCCGGCCACCGCAAACGCAACCCAATGTTAACCTTAACGCCACCGCCGTGGCATGGTTTTCGCATCGTTAACACCAAAGACCCGCTGTCGAGTTCCGATTGCGCCAAAACGGCACATATGTGAACGCCGACAGCCCCGGAAACCACGGTGGCGACAAGATGAAACACAAAAACAGCTTTGAGCTCTTCGAATACTGGACCGAAAAACGCGGCGGACGCGCAGCACCCAGCAGAACCGATATCGAGCCCGCCGACATCCGCACCCTTTTGCCGAATGTCTTCATCTGCGACCTCGCGGCTGACAACCAGCTCAACTTCCGTCTCGCCGGCACCGCGCTCTGCGCGCTTCACGGGCGGGAACTGAAAGGAACGGCATTTGCCTCGCTCTGGCTGGCCGACGGCATGCGCAATGCCGGACGAACTGGCGCATCGGTCGCAACCGGCGCAACGCCCGCCGTCATGTCTCTCGATTGCCTGAGCCAGGGCGGACGGGTTGCGCAAGCCGAGATGCTTCTGCTTCCCATCACCGGGCCCAGCGGTCTCAACGATCGCCTGATCGGGCTGTTGTCGGTCTTTGACCCGCCCTACTGGATCGGCCACGAGCCGGTTGTCGGCTTTTCGACGACGGGCATCCGCTTCATCGACCAGACCCGCAATCCGGTGTTCCTTGCCAACCGCCCCGAAGTCAGGATGCCGGCCCCCGCCCCGACATTTGCCGCGGGGTTCAATGCCAATCGCCGGAAAGTCGCGCATCTGGTTGTACTTGACGGTGGCCGTCGCGATTAACGGGTGTATTCGGGCTTTGCTTACCCATTGTTAACATTGCCCGGATTAACATGTGAGCTCAATCGCCAGGGAATCGACAGGCTTTCATGTTGACCGCAACCACCGCACAGCACCCGTCCGATACGCCAGACCACGGGGAACAGAAGTTCCATCGCGTGACAATCTCGGTGCAGGGCCGCTTCATGCGTGCGGATCATTCAGAGCACGACTGCATCGTTGATGCGATGTCGCCCTTCGACGCCGTGATCAACAGCGGCTCCCGGCCGGAAGTCGGAGAGCGTATCGTCGCCTATGTCGACTACATCGGCCGGATCGAGGGCAAGGTGGTCGATTCGGGGCTCCGCTCCTTCACCATCTCGCTGAACGCCACCGACCGCAAGCGCGACAAGCTTTCCGCCCAGCTGACCTGGCTCGCCAACAAGCATGAACTCGGATTGCCCGAAGACCGCCGCCACGAGCGTGTCTCGCCAAGCAATCCCGTCTCCGAGATCCGCCTTGACGATGGCCGCCGTTATCCGTGCCGCATCATCGACCTCTCCGTCTCCGGCGCCGCGGTTGAAATCGACGTTCGCCCGGCCTTCGGAACCATGGTGCTGCTCGGCAACATGCGCGGACGCGTGGTGCGCCATTTCCAGGAAGGCATCGCCATGGAATTCATGACGCTGCAGCCGGAAGAATCCATCAATCAGTTGTCGTGAAACCGGGCTAACGCGAGCGCCCAATCCAACCGGCCCTCAGCGGCCGGTTTTTTTCATGTTGCGGCCAACAAATGCGGACTTCCCTGCTCTTCTGTGCCTAACCCACAGCCAGCCTCAGGCAGACCGGGCGGCGATCTCGTCGGCGATCGCGCCGTTCAATACTTGTTCGAGCCGGGAAAGCGCACGCGCTGCCACCAGCCCATCCATCACCCTGTGGTCAAAGGTGATCCGCACTTCGATGCATCCATCAGCGTCGAACACGCCATAGGTCAGGACGGCCGGCAACGGTGAGAGAATGCGCTTGGAGATGGCGTTCTCGCTCATCAGCGAGGTGAGAAGAAAGGTGCCGAAATAATTGGCCCGCAGGCGGCCCCAATTGAGAACGGTCCACCAGATCATGCGGCGCAACGGCCTTGGCAACCGGGCCACGCGCAACATGCGCGAAAACTCGGGAACCTCGGCGACCGGGCTTGCGGCCTGCCGTCTCACTGCCTGGCTTATCTCGGAAAGCGGAAGTCTCTCGGGGCTCTTGACCAGTGCGGACAACAGGGCTTCCTCGCCGTCATGCTCACGCTCGAGGATGATCGATGCAACCGGGCTCTCATATTCGTAGAAACTCGGCCACGGCAGTTTGACATAGGCGCGCCGCAGCCGCGGCTCTTCCATGCAGACCACCGCGAAGGCCTTTGCGAACACGGCTGCCCATATCGGGCGTTCGACGGCGCGTTTGCGCACTTCTATCAAGCTCGCAAGATCGATCCGCCTTTCGACGGTTACCAAGGGCAGGTCGCGTGAAAACCACATGTAGTCCGCGACCAGCCGGCGTGCGGGGGAAAGGCTCACATGGCGGCCGCGCATCAAGATCTCCGTATGTCCGAGTGCCTGTTGGTAGTTCATCCGGCACGCCGGCGTGCAGCTGCGATCAGCCCGCCAAGCCGTCTGGCAGGCCACACCGGGCGGCGTTGGGTAGCATCTGGATCGCGCCCGCGGCAAGCCTTTACGGCGCTGGTGCAGCGTCCCGCCTGGCGCGGAACGTCACCCTGCACGATATCCGGTCCCGATCGAATGAACCGCCTTCACACGAGGCGGCAGGCCCACATCAGTTTCAGCAGGCGCGGCAGGCTCGGCAAGGTGTTGAAGGCGTAATAGGTCTGGCGGTCTTCTCCGCCATAGCTCGCCTTGTGCTTGGCGAGGTTCTGCGATGGGTAGACGAAACGGTTGATCAGGGAGTTGGTGTACATCCAGCGGAATCCGCGCCGGACGAGCCAGTTCTTCTCGAAAGTCCTGTCCCCGATCTTGTGAAACGGCGAAAGCCCGAGATGGAGATGGGCGACGCCTTCGGCCTGGAATGTCTCGATGGCGGTCCGCACTATGAAATAGGCCGCCAGCGGATCCGATGTCGGCAACCATCGCCGCGTAGCTGAAAGATAACCGGTCACCCGTCCCTTCTCGTAGACCGGATCGAAAACGGCAAACCCCTCCGGCACGCCGTCGGGATTCAGCAGGAAAAACTTGCGTACCCCCGGCTCATCGGCAAGCACGACCGGGCGCACGAGGAAGCGCAAATCCCGGCTCCTGGCGACCCGGGTGCTTTTCCACGCTTGCGAGATCGCCTGCAGATCGGCCGGCCTGAGATCGCCCACCGGTATTTCGCGGACTTGATAGCCGCGTGCGGTCAACCGGTTGGATGCCGTGCGATAGCTCCGCAGTTGCGGTCCACGGAAAGAAAACGTCTTGAGATCGACAATGCTCTCGCATCCGAAATCGTTCACGTTGAAGGAGCGCTTCGAAAGGATTTCGGCGGTTTTCAACGAAGCCTGGCAGAAAACGACATCGGAATGGCTGGCGAGAAAGCTGTCGATGAGCGCTTCGTGACGGCCCGGTTCGGCAATGGGATCGGCAAGCACGAAAGCCGTCCTTCCCACCATCTTGTAAGCCATGAAGCCCTGCTCGTCGCCGAAATGCCGAAGACCCGGCTGGAACGCGACCGAATACGCGATCGGGAAACCGCCATGCTGCCTCAGCAGCTCAAGTCGGACGTCGTCTAAGATGTCTTCCATACTGGCCTGAACAAACGGTTTGAGCATAATGGGGACAACTGCCCCGTGTGCATTTCATAGCGCAGCAATGACGCGATTGACCATCGCTTTGTTCGGGCTGGCGCAAGACATCCAGGGTTTATGTTCAACCGCAGAACGCAACCGTAATCGACTCGCCAATGTGGCCTTGCCGCTTCCCGCCCTCGCCGGTTCGGCTTTCACGGCCAGTCTCCTACGGCTCTCAACAGTGCCTGGCCTGTGCTGGACGCTGCCCCGAAGGCGCATTTTTGCGGCCGCCCCGACCTCCGGCCGGGCAATGCGGCAGCGACGGAATGGTTGCCAAACGCTGAAATCCGTCGGCGGTTTTTTATTCTTGTTTTAGATTCATTTTATGCCAGTTTTATACTTGTTTGAATTGCATTAGTCTCAATTAAGTACTTAATTATACTGGTATTTTTTGCACCATGTCAAAGTCTGCGTGGCATTGTTGTCCCATAACGGGGAAACAACACAATGCACAAACAAGTACAAGCAATGGGGAAAATTGCTGCGGCGTTTGGCCTGGCAATCACTGTCAACACAGCTGCTGCGGCAGCACCTACCAATCTGGTCGCGGCCGGAAACACAAATCCGCCGATTGGCCATTTCGAGTTCTGCAAGACCTATCCGGATGAATGCACTTCGCTTGGCCGCGACCCTGGTCCCATGGCGCTGACGCGAAAGCGCTGGGCGACCATGCTGGAGATCAACGCACGCGTGAACCAGAGCATCCGGCCTGACACCGACCTCAACATCTACGGCGTCGAGGAGCTCTGGTCCTACCCGCGCTCCGTCGGAGATTGCGAGGACTACGTGCTTCTCAAGCGGCACATGCTGATGGAAAAAGGCTTCTCGCCGAAAGACCTGCTGATAACCGTGGTTCTCCAGCCCAACGGCGACGGCCATGCGGTGCTGACGGTGCGGACTGACTACGGCGACTACATTCTCGACAACATGCGCGGCGATGTCCGTCTCTGGTCGGAAACCGGCTACACCTTCGTCAAGCGGCAATCTTCCGAGCACGCGGCGCGCTGGACCAAGCTCGGACCGGGATCGGCCACCGCCGTCGGTACCGTCAAGAACTGATCTTCACGTCCCGGACCAAAGGCTCGCGGGGGCCGTCCGGTACGACACGAACAGGAGCCGTCCGCATCCATTGCGCGCGGTTCAGGGTTAGGCTCTGGTCGAGTCCCCATGCTTCCCCGCAACGGCCAGGCCTCGAGCCGACCCCAATGTCCCCTGGGGTCGGCTCCTTCATTTCTGCAGAACGACGGGGATGACGCGTCAGTCGATGCGTTTGAGGCCCTTGGCAAACCGCCTGGCGTTCTCGACATAATGGCTGGCTGACAGCTTCAGCATCGCCTCGCTGTCGGCGCCAAGCGTTTTGACCACTTTCGCGGGCGAGCCGACCACCAGCGAATTGTCCGGAATGACCTTGCCTTCGGTGACCAGGGCCCCGGCCCCGATCAGGCAATTCTCGCCGATCTTCGCGCCGTTCAGCACAGTCGCCCCCATGCCGACCAGGCTGTTGTTGCCGATCGTGCAGCCGTGCAGAATCGCCGCATGGCCGATGGTGCAGCCTTTGCCGATCAGCAGCGGAAATCCCAGGTCCGTATGCAGAACGCAATTTTCCTGGATATTGGATCCTTCGCCGACGGTGATCGATTCATTGTCGCCGCGCAGGACCGCGCCGAACCAGATGCCTGCGCCCTCCTCCAGAATCACGTTGCCGATGACCTGGGCGCTGTCCGCAACATAGTAGAATCCAGCCGGCAGCTTCGGTTGTTTCCCATCCAGACTGTAGATTGCCATTCGCATTCCCTCTTTCTTGCGTCGCCGCATCCAACGACATCTCCAACCGCTCTTTAAAGCGTTTGGGCGTGAGATGGTATGGTTCTGTTCCAGGATAGCGGTTTCGATCGCCTCCGACGGCGGGCATAGAGGCAATGCGGCGGATCGGCGCCGACCAAGAGACTCAGGCCAGGAAATAGCCACTCGCGAAAGCCATCTGCAGCACGATCACGCCTGAACACATCGACCAGCCGGCTGCGACCAGCGCCAAAACCACATAGAGCGGCAGCGAAACCAGGCCGGCCCGCCAGTTCCTGAACCCGTTGGCCAGCAGAAGCCGCGGCCCCACCAGCGCCGCCAGGGCAAGCTCGGCGCCGAGCCGGAACGGCCGCGCCGGCATTCCGGCAAGTTCGGGCTCCCGCCACCCGGCTAGCCGGACGATTTCAAGTCCGACCCAGGCTGCGGCAAATCCGGTGGCCATTGCAAATATCGCGGCAAGGAAGTCGAGGGAATAAATCATTGGTTAACCATGTCCGGTCCAGAGTTGAGGCTCGTCAACCCGTCCTGCAAGCGCCATGCCGCGGCCGGATGTCCCATACTGGCACAGATCAAAGCAACCGGCACCCATGTCCGACACCTCCTCCACCATCGAACACGCGCCGCTTCTCTCGCCCCGCTTCATCTGGAAACTGACCGCCGTCATTCTGGTGATGTGCCTCATCACCCTGGCGATTGCGGTGACCGGACGGATGATCGGAAAAAGCATTTCCTATGCCGGCAACACGGCAGACCGGACCCTGCAGGAGATCGTAATCGGCAATGATGTCATCAGCCTGCCGTCGAACGTGATCCGCTTCGAGAGCCAGCGTGTCTCGGGCGCCCAGACCGCGGTGGACACCTATTTCTCGTGGCCTGGGATGGAAGGATACAGCGAAGCCCGGCGCGACATATTCAACCAGACCCAGTCGGCCAACGGGCTCATTTTTACCCGGATCGCGCAGGCAACCATGTCCCGCGACATGTCGGGCCGTTTCACGCCGATCTACAAGAGACTGACAGATGGGCCGCCAATTTCCGGACCGAGCGGTCTGGATTCGTTCCGGCTGCGGCCGGGGGCCGGTTATGCCAACGAATTGATGTATGTGGAACGGGCGGGTGGCGAACGGCCCTATGCCGTTCGGTGCCTGGTGGAAGAGCCGTCGGGAGCGGACAACAGCTTCACCACCCAGACAGGCTGCCAGCGCGACATTTTTATCGGCAAGGATCTGTCGGTCACTTACCGGTTCTCGATCGATCTTCTGCCGCATTGGCAGGAGATCGAGCACGACATCCGCAAGCGCCTCGAGGCGGCGCTGGTCAGGTGAGGTCGACGTCGAGGATCGCCATCGAGAAATTGTAGGACAGGTCGCCATCCTCGTCGTCACGGAAAACGATGCCGAGGAATTCGTCGCCCAGATAGACCTCAGCCGAATCGTCCTTGCGGGGACGGGCCTTGACCACCATCTGCGCATTGAAAATACGCTTGAAATAGGCGTCCAGCTTTTTGATTTCGTCCGGTTTCACAGCACTCTCCTGGGCAATTGTGTTCGCCGGGCTTGTGACACGTCAGGCAGGCCAAATCAAACCCGCGTTCCGGTTTTCAAGAGATTATCGCGGCGCGATGTGACGGCGCCGGTCTCAGGCGCCGTTGTTGAGCATCTGGTCCATCGCCCGCGACGGCTCCTCGCACCCCGCGGTTCCGACAACCCGGGCGGGGACCCCAGCCACGGTGGAATTCGGCGGCACCGGCTTGAGCACCACAGACCCTGCCGCCACACGGCTGCAATGCCCGATCTCGATATTGCCGAGCACTTTCGCACCCGCGCCGATGAGCACGCCGTCTCTGATCTTGGGGTGACGGTCACCGGTCTCCTTGCCGGTTCCGCCAAGCGTAACGCCTTGAAGAATGGAGACATTATCGCCAATCGTCGCGGTCATGCCGACCACCAGACCGGTCGCATGATCGAGGAACAACCCCTTGCCAACCTTTGCCGCAGGATGAATGTCCGTCTGGAAAATTTCCGAAGACCGGCTTTGCAGGTAGAGCGCCAGATCCACCCGGCCCTTGCCCCACAGCCAATGGGCAAGACGGTGTGTCTGGATGGCGTGGAACCCCTTGAAATAGAGCACCGGCTGGATGAACCGGGTGCAGGCCGGGTCGCGGTCATAGACGGCCTGAATGTCGACACGCAGAACGGCACCCCAATCGCGCCAGTCGCTGACCATTTCCAGGAAGGTCTGCCGCAGCAGATTGGCCTGCAGATCCTGGTGATCGAGCCGCTCGCAGACCCGGTGAATGACCGCTTCCTCCAGCGACGGCTGGTTCAGAACGGTCGAATAGAGAAAGGCCGCAAGCAGCGGATCCTGTGCAATGGACCGTTCGGCCTCGAGACGAATCGAATCCCAGATGGGATCAATGGCCTTGACGGATTCGCCCGCCCGCACGCCTGATTTCGCTGACATTGCCGCCTCCGGGCTGGTTTGCATCTTCAGCGCCACGCCTGTTTCTCCAAACGCACTGGATACGCTGAAGCGCATTGATAAGGTGTCCATGACCGATGTTCAAATGAAGACATTTGAACGCAGCCTTCAATTGAAGATAAGACACAACGCTGAAAAAACAAATGGGCGGATGAAATGGACGTAAACATATCCTTTGCGGAGGGCGGCATCGCCGCCGCCGTCACCGGCAATGGCATTGGCCGGCTGACCATAAACCGCTCTGAGAAGCGCAACGCCCTGACCGATGCGATGTGGCGCGCCGTGCCCGACGCCATCGGCTGGCTGGCCGAAGACCAGCATGTCCGTGCCATCATCCTGACCGGCGCCGGCGATCGCGATTTCTCCGCTGGCGCCGATATTGGCGAATTCGCAACCCTGCGCAAGGATGCGGCCACGGCGCGAGACTATGAGGCCGGCAATTCGGCCGCGTTCGCGGCGGTGCGCAATTGCCCTGTCCCGGTGATCGCGGCCGTGCAAGGCATCTGCTTTGGCGGCGGTTTTGGTCTCGCCGCGGCAAGCGACATCAGGCTGGCCGACGCGACCGCCCGCTTCGCCATTCCGGCGGCCCGGCTCGGTCTTGCCTATCCGCTCGACGCGGTCCAGGACCTGGTCCGCGCGCTCGGCGACCAGCAGGCGCGCCACGCCCTGTATTCCGCCCGGGAAATCTCCGCGGACGAAGCACTTGCCTGCGGATGCCTGATGAAGCTCTGCGGCCCCGGTCAGCTTGACGCGGAGGCGCTTGACCTTGCCGCCTCCATCGCCGCCGCCGCGCCTCTGTCGGTGCGCGCCTCCAAGGCCGCGATCTCGGCGGTGCGGAGCAGCGCCCGGAAGGACTTCGACCACGCAGCCATGCTCGCCGCCTCTACCTTCGACAGCGCCGACTACGCCGAAGGCCGCCGCGCTTTCATGGAAAAGCGCAAACCAGTCTTCAAGGGCTGCTGACGCTTCAGCTCCGGCCCTCGAGCTTATCAAGGAAACCGGAAATTGCATCGTTGAACGCATCATTGCGGTCGCCCGCCACCATGTGCCCTGCCCCCGACACATCGACGAAATCGGCATGTGGCACCATCTCGCGAAATGCCGTGACCGCTTCCTCGGTGACCAGCTCGGATTGCTGCCCTCGCACCAGGAGAACCGGAATCGTCAGCCCCTGGGCGGCCTCGATGAGGCGCTGCTGGCCGGTTTCCCAGCCATGATTGATATTGCGCGGTCCGTCGATAAAGGCCGGGTCCCAGTGCCAGCGATAGCGGCCGTCATCGCCCTGACGCAGGTTCTTTGCCAAACCGTCGAGCGAACGCCGCGGCGCCCGGTGCGGCAAATAGGCGGCGATGGCCGCAGCGGCGTCCTCGAGCGTTTCGAAGCCTTCGCGCATCCGCTCGGCCATGAAGCCCTGAATGCGGCTGACACCTTCGGCATCCATATGCGGCGTGATGTCGACAAGCACCAGGCCCGCAAGCAGGTTCGGGCCTCCCAGGTGCTCGGCCATCAGGCCTGAAATGCCGCCGAGCGACGCACCAACCAGCACCACCGGCTTTCCAGTGAGCGCGGCAATCTGCCGGCTGACCGCGACGGCGTCCGCGGCGTAGTCGTCAAAGGCATAGCCCTTGTCCTCGACCCATGCGCTGTCGCCATGGCCGCGCTGGTCAAGCGTGAACGCCATGTGACCCGCATCCGCGATGCGCCGCGCAGCACCTCCCCAGGCATGCCGGGTCTGTCCGCCGCCATGCAGCAGCAGCACCGGATTTCCGTGAACCTCGCCACGCGGCTCATGCACATCGGCAACAAGCCGGTTGCCGGAGGCGCCTGTGAAATCCATCTGTTTTTTCATGTCCTTCATCAAATCGATCCTGCTTCAACGTCATTAAAAAACTCAAGCGCCGCAGCCTTGAAAACTTTGTCGCCGACCGCCAGCATGTGATCGCGGTTGGGGATATCGACGGCGCGCGCGCGCAGCAACAGATGCCCCAGCCCCTCGGCAGACCCGGCGATGTCGTCGCGGGTTCCGACCCCCACCAGGACCGGCATGGTCAGGTGCGCCAGATCCTCGCGGCTGACCAGTGTACGCGATGTGCTGATGCAGGCCGCCAGCGCCAGCCGGTCGCTCTTGGTCTGCTCGGCGAAGGTGCGGAACATGCGGCCGCGCTCGTCGCTCACATCTTCCAGCGAATCAGCCCGCAAGGCCGCCGCGATCGGATCCCAGTCACCGACACCGTCAACCATGCCGAGGCCGAGGCCGCCGAACACCAGCGAACGGACCAGGTCCGGCCGCGCCAACGCGAGAAACGCCGAGATCCGCGCACCCATCGAGTACCCCATCACATGCGCCGAGCCGATGTGGAGCGAATCGAGCAGTCCCGCCGCATCCGCCGCCATCATCTCCGGGTGATAGGCCTCCGGATCATGCGGCTTGTCGGACTGGCCGTGTCCGCGATTGTCGAGCGCGATCACACGGAAACCGGCCTGATCGAGCGTCTTGAACCAGCCGGGAAACACCCAGTTCACATGGGCGGTGGATGCAAACCCGTGGATCAGCAGAATCGGGAAGCCTTCCGGATTTCCCGCCTCGTACCACGCGATTTCGACGTCTCCAGACGTGAAACGTCCGGCCTGCAACCGATCCAGATTCATGTGAAACCCCTTTCAGTCCCTACCTAGCCCAATCCCGCCGCCATGCAAATGTTCCGGTCCTGAGATTCCGGCGCCGCCCGCCACAAGTATCAGCGCAACGTTCAAATACCGGCTACACTTTTACGGGGCCAGCGTATAAGGTCCGCCCGAAATCAAATACGCCACGACGGAGAGATGCATGGCTGACCACAAAATCCCGCATTTCCAGAATGATGCAGGGCACGCCGCAATCGAAATCGGCGTCAAGGAATTCATGTGCGTGGGCGCCAACCCTCCCTTCGACCATCCGCACGAGTTTCTCGACATGGGCGCGGACAGTGAAAAGGTCTGCCCCTATTGCTCGACGCTCTACAAGTACAATCCGGCCTTGCATGGGGATGAAACCGTCCCTGCCGGCTGCGCTTGGGCTTACCAGGCAGCCTGAGAACCATTCCTGCTGCAGCTCCAGGAGGGCTGAGTGACAGCCCGCACCATTCTCATCATCGGCGCCGGCATTGGCGGACTGGCGACCGCTCTTGCCTTCGCCCGCAATGGTGACGACGTCGACATTGTCGAACAGGCGCCAAGCCTCAGCGAGGTCGGTGCCGGCCTGCAGGTTTCCCCGAACGCCAGTCGCATCCTGATCGCGCTCGGTCTTGGCGATGCATTGCACCAGGCCATGATCACGCCGCATGAAATCGTTCTCGCCTCGGGCCGGTCGCTCCGCAAGATCACTCACGTCCCCTGCGGCGCCTTCGCCGCGGACAGGTGGGGCGCGCCCTACGGCGTCATGCATCGTGCCGATCTCCAGGCCATGCTGCTCGACGCCGTGCTCGCTCACCCGCGTTGCCGTCTGCATCTCGATCAGCGCACCACGTCGGCCGAAATCGCCGGGCTGCCGGAGCGGCTGGGACTTTCCCGCCCCGACCTCGTCATCGGCGCCGACGGCGTCTGGTCGGAGGTTCGCAGACTGGTTCCCGGCGCTTCCGCCCCACGGTTCTCCGGCCAGGTCGCCTGGCGTTTCAAGGTGAAGACGGAAGACACGCGCCGGGTTCTCAACCCGACCAACGTGACCGCGTTCCTGGAGCCAAGGACCCACCTGGTCGCCTATCCCCTGGAACAGGGCAAGACGATCAACATCGTGGCGATCACCCGCGGATCGGATCCTGGCAAGACCTGGGCCGAACGAGAAAACCCGGCAGCGCGCATGGAGTTGCTCTCGGCCTTTTCAGACTGGCACCCGGATCTGGTATCCATTCTCCGGCAGGCGCCGGAAATGACCTGGTGGCCCTTGTTCGAAGTACCCGACGGTCGCTGGCACGCCGCTGGCGGCCCGGTGCTGATCGGCGATGCCGCCCACGCCATGACGCCGTTTGCCGCCCAGGGCGCGGCGATGGCCATCGAGGACGGCTTCGAGCTCGCCCAGGCTTGCGCCCGGGCGCCCGGAGATCTCGCGTCAACGCTGGAAGCCTACGTGACCAGCCGCCGTGCCCGAATTGGCCGCGCCCGGTCGCGCGGCGCCTTCAACCAGTTCGCCTATCACGCACGCGGGCCGATCCGCCTCGGCCGCGATCTGGTTCTGGCGCTCAAAAGCCCCGAAAGCCTGGCTGCCGAACTCGACTGGCTGTACGGCTACCGCGCAACCGGGCTGTAACGGAGCGCGCCCCGCGACCATCAGGTCGTGGCGGTGCAGGCTGCCGTACACATATTTGCATCAAGCCGCGCGAACGAAAAACGGGCCCCGGAGCATCGATCCGGAACCCGTTGGATTTTTTTTGAAACGGCCGGCTGCCTGTGCCCCCGGACCGTGCCATTCCCTGGTGCAGGGATCTGGCCCTAGTGCAGGATCTGGCTCAGGAACAACTTGGTCCGCTCGTGCTGCGGGTTGTCGAAGAACTCGCCGGGCTCGTTCTGTTCAACGATCTGCCCTTGGTCCATGAAGATCACCCGGTTGGCGACCTGGCGCGCGAAGCCCATTTCGTGGGTCACGCACAGCATGGTCATGCCTTCCTCGGCAAGACCGACCATGGTGTCGAGCACTTCCTTGATCATTTCCGGATCGAGCGCCGATGTCGGCTCGTCAAACAGCATGATGCGCGGGTTCATGCACAGCGAACGGGCGATCGCCACGCGCTGCTGCTGACCGCCGGACAGCTGGCCGGGATACTTGTTGGCCTGTTCCGGGATCTTCACCCGCTCCAGGTAGTGCATGGCGATTTCCTCGGCCTTCTTCTTCGGCATCTTGCGCACCCAGATCGGCGCCAGCGTGCAGTTTTCGAGGATCGTCAGGTGCGGAAACAGGTTGAAGTGCTGGAACACCATGCCGACTTCGCGGCGAACTTCGTCGATCTTTTTCAGATCGTTGGTCAGCTCGATGCCGTCGACGATGATCTTGCCCTTCTGGTGTTCTTCCAGCCGGTTGATGCAGCGGATCATGGTCGATTTGCCGGACCCGGAAGGTCCGGCGATGACGATCCGCTCGCCGCGCATGACCTTCAGGTTGATGTCGCGGAGAACATGGAACTCGCCATACCACTTGTTCATGCCGATGAGCTCGATGGCCACATCGGTTTCCGAAACCGTCATTTTCGAAGGACCTGCGCCTTCTTTTGCCGCTGCGTTACTGTCAGCCATGGTTGAGTTCCCTTTTATCGTTTGTGGCCAGTGTCGAGACGCCGTTCCATATAGGCGGAATAGCGCGACATGCTGAAGCAGAAGATGAAGAAGACGAACGCGGCGAAGACGAAGCCGGTCGCCGGCGTTGCGGGTGAAATCCAGTTCTGGTCGTTCATGTTCTGCTGAACGATCCCGAGCAGATCGAACAGACCGATGATCAGCACCAGGCTGGTATCCTTGAACAGGCCGATGAAGGTGTTGACGATGCCCGGGATGACCAGCTTCAGCGCCTGCGGCATGATCACCAGCCGTGTCCCCTGCCAGAATGTCAGCGCCATTGCATTGGCCGCCTCATACTGGCCCTTGGGGATGGCCTGCAAGCCGCCGCGGATCACTTCGGCCATGTAGGCCGACGAGAACAGCGCGACACCGATCAGCGCCCTGAGCAGCTTGTCGAAGGTCACACCGTCGGGAAGGAACAGGGGCAGCATCACCGACGACATGAACAGCACCGTGATCAGCGGCACCCCGCGCCAGAACTCGATGAAGATGACGCTGAACATCTTGACGATCGGCATCTCGGATCGGCGCCCCAGCGCCAGCAGGATCCCGAGTGGAAACGACACCACGATGCCGACAATGGCGACGACCAGCGTCACCAGCAGACCGCCCCAGAGCGCGGTCTCGACAGGTTCCAGTCCGAGCTGTCCGGTCAGCAGAATGAACGCCAGAACCGGAAAGACCACCAGCAGGTAAAGCGCATTCTCGCGCTTGTACGGCACCGAAGGAATGGCAATTGGCACCAGGCCGGCAATCAGCAGCAGCCCGGAAAGGTTGACCCGCCAGCGCTCGTCGATCGGATAGCGCCCGTAGATGAACTGTCCGAACTTGGCCTCGACGAAGGCCCAGCAGGCGCCCGTGCCCGGCGCAATGCAGGCCTCCCGGCCTTCACCAGTCCACACGGCACTGATGAAGGCCCAGTCGATGATCGGCGGAACGATCCAGAGCAGGAACAGGAATGTCACAATGGTCAGGATCGTGTCGCGTGGCGTGGCAAAAAGGTTTTCCTTGAGCCAGCCCACGACACCGCCGGTAGCAACCGGAGGCGCCATCCGCGGGCTTTCCTGCGTGCGAACATAAGCGATTGTTTTTGTGTTGTAATCCATGGTTCAGCGCTCCACCAGTGCAACACTGGAGTTAAACCAGTTCATGAATGCCGATGTCAGCAGGGAAAGGGTGAGATAGACCAGCATGGTGATCGAGATCACCTCGACAGCCTGGCCTGTCTGGTTCAGCACGGTACCGCCGAAGATGGAGACCAGATCCGGATACCCGATCGCGACCGCCAGGGACGAGTTCTTGGTCAGGTTGAGATACTGGCTGGTGAGCGGCGGAATGATGACCCGCATCGCCTGCGGCACCACCACCAGGCGGCTGGTAAGGTTCGGCCTGAGCCCCAGCGCGAAGGCCGCTTCGGACTGCCCGTGCGAGACCGCAAGGATACCGGCGCGGACAATCTCGGCAATGAACGAGGCCGTGTACAGCGAAAGCCCCAGCAGCAAGGCCATGAACTCCGGCTGGATCACCCAGCCGCCGACCATGTTGAACCCCTGCAGGCTTGCATATTCAAGCGACAGCGGCATGCCGGTAACCAGGAAGGCAATCAGCGGCAGGAAGATGACCAGGCCCAGTCCGGTCAGGAACACCGGAAACTGCTGGCCGGTGGCCATCTGGCGCTTCTTCGCCCAGCGGCCGATAAGGATCCAGCCCACCACCGCGACAATGAATGCGTAGAGGATCAGCTGTGCGCCGCCTTCGGGCACGATGCGCGGCATGTAAAGCCCGCGGTTGTTGAGGTTGAAAACCACCTCGACACCCGGCTCGAGACCGCCGGCTCTCGGCGATGGCAGGATCGAAAGCACCGCCTTGTACCAGAACAGCAGCTGCAACAGCAGCGGAATGTTGCGAAGCGTTTCGACGTAGACCGTCGCGAATTTCTGCACCAGATAGTTCTTCGACAGTCTCGCAAGCCCGACGATGAAACCGATCATCGTGGCAAAGAAGATGCCGATAATCGCCACAACCATCGTGTTCAGCAGGCCGACGAAGAACGCCCGCAGGTAGGTGCTGTCGTTGGTGTAGGGAATGAAGGACTGGCCGATGTCAAAGCCGGCACGTTCGCCAAAGAACCCGAAGCCGGAGGCAATCCCTGCCCGCGCCAGATTGTCGATGGCGTTGGTGACGCCCGAGTAAACCAAGTAGATGACGGCGATGATCAGCAATGCCTGGAAAACCAGGCCGCGGGCCTTCGGGTCGTTCATCAACGATACGCGTTCGGAATCGCCAGCGTCAGCTGAGACGCCTTCCTGATGAGCCATGTCTGTCCCCAACTCTCTTGTCCGGACCTTCTGGCCGGATCATTAGATAACCTGCCGTCGTTGCGTCAGGCTTTGTCGGCGCGCCTAAAGCGACCGGAAAGAGCGGGCTCCGAAGGAGCCCGCTCAATCAGTATCCGTGCTTAGCGGATCGGCGGTGCGTACTGCAGGCCGCCCTTCGACCACAGCGCGTTCACGCCGCGGGCAATGCCGAGCGGTGTCGACGCGCCGAGATTGCGCTCGAACACTTCGCCGTAGTTACCGACCTGCTTGATGATGTTGTAGGCCCAGTCGTTGCCGATGCCCATGCCTTCACCAAAAGTGCCTTCCTTGCCGAGGATACGCTTCACGTTGGGATCTTCGGAATTCATCATCTCGTCGACATTCGCCGAAGTGATGCCCATTTCTTCCGCATTGATCATGGCGAAGTGAACCCACTTGACGATCGAGAACCACTGGTCGTCGCCCTGGCGAACCACAGGACCCAGGGGCTCCTTGGAGATCACTTCAGGCAGAACCATGTGCTCGTCCGGAGCGGACAGGCCGAGACGGATCGAATACAGGCCCGACTGGTCGGTGGTGTAAACGTCGCAACGGTTGGCGTCGTAGGCCGCATTGACTTCCTCAAGCTTTTCGAACACGACCGGGTTGTAGGTCATGCCGTTAGCCTTGAAGTAGTCGGTGAGGTTCAGCTCGGTGGTGGTGCCGGTCTGCACGCAGACCGAAGCGCCCGACAGCTGCAGCGCGGAATTCACGCCGAGCGACTTGCGGACCATGAAGCCCTGACCGTCGTAGTAGTTGACTCCGGTGAAGTTGAGACCCAGCTGGGTATCGCGGCTCATGGTCCAGGTGGTGTTGCGCGGCAGCAGGTCAATCTCGCCTGACTGCAGAGCGGTAAACCGTTCCTTGGCCGAAAGCGGGCTGTACTTGACAGCCGTCGCATCACCAAACACCGCCGCGGCAACGCCACGGCAGATGTCAACATCGAGACCGGACCAGTCGCCGGCGTCGTTCGGAGCGGAGAAGCCGGCGAGGCCGGTGGAAACGCCGCACTGGACGAATCCCTTTGCCTTGACATCATCCAGCGTTGCAGCGGAAGCAGCCGTGGCTCCCAGGCTAGCAACGGCCGTAACGCCAACGACAGCCGACAAAATCTTATTG
Source organism: Hoeflea sp. (assembly GCA_020637795.1). Taxonomy (GTDB): domain Bacteria; phylum Pseudomonadota; class Alphaproteobacteria; order Rhizobiales; family Rhizobiaceae; genus Hoeflea. The sequence continues at coordinate 444,597 of JACKJT010000002.1, forward strand.
TTCATTTGATACAACCTTTTTTCTGTTGCCCTGTTTTGGGTGCGGCAAAAGCGACAGGAGCCATTTTTTGTGCCCTCTGCCCGTATCTCCTTGCGCGCCTTTATACCATGCCGAAATCAGTCATGGGTCAAGTCTCACTTTCTCTAAAATTGCCAAATCAACCGTTTCCCATCACAAAACTGTCTTGATCCTCCCCGCTCTATTCCGCTCAAGTGTACTATTCGAACAAAGATCCAGGATGATTTTGGACCCAAGGCCCGGTGATGCCGGGGCGCTTGTGGTCGCATCCAACTCGCGTTAGACCTTCGAACCGATCGACAATCGCCAAAATCAAATTCCACAAAGCGGGTCCGGCATGAGCAAGAAAACCGTCACTTCGAACGCAGGAATCAACACGCGGCTGGCGCATTCCGGCCATGATCCGCGCAGCTTCCATGGCTTCGTCAATCCACCTGTCGTGCACGCCTCGACCGTGCTGTTTCCCGATTCGGCCACCATGGTGTCGCGCGATCAGAAATACACCTACGGCACCTATGGCACGCCCACGACCGATGCCCTGAATACCGCCATGAATGAACTGGAAGGCTCGGAAGGCACCATCGCCCTTCCCTCCGGTCTCGCCGCGGTGACGGTGCCGTTCATGGCCGCGTTGAGCGCCGGCGATCATGTCCTGGTGGTGGATTCGGTTTATGCGCCCACCCGCAATTTCTGCGCCGGCATGCTGGCAAGATTCGGCATCGAAACCAGCTATTACGATCCCGCCATCGGCGCCGATATCGAAAGCATGATGCGCCCCAACACCAGGCTTGTCCACACCGAAGCGCCGGGCTCCAATACGTTCGAGATGCAGGATATTCCGGCCATAGCCGAAGTCGCGCACGCGCACGGCGCGCTGGTTTCGATGGACAACACCTGGGCAACGCCGCTGTTCTTCAAGCCACTGGACCACGGTGTCGACATCTCCATCCACGCCGCGACCAAGTATCCGGCTGGCCATTCCGACATTCTCATCGGCACGGTATCGGCCAACAAACAGGCCTGGCCCGCGCTATGGAAGACCTTCGCCATGCTCGGCGTGTGTGCGGCCCCGGACGACAGCTACATGACGCTGCGCGGATTGCGCACCATGGGGGTCAGGCTGGCGCGCCATCAGGAAAGCGCACTGGCGATTGCCCGGGCACTCGAAGACATGCCCGGTGTCGCAAGGGTTCTGCATCCGGCCCTGGAAAGCTTTCCGGGGCATGCCTTGTGGAAGCGCGATTTCTGCGGCTCATCCGGCATCTTCTCGATTGTTCTGGATGTGGCCGACACAAGCCGCCATCAGGCCAAGGCGCATGCTTTCCTCGACGCCCTGGAGATCTTCGGCCTGGGCTATTCCTGGGGTGGTTACGAAAGCCTCGCCGTCCACGCCAATCTGGGCGACAGGACCATTGCCCTGCCGCCCAAGGAAGGTCCGGTCATCCGGCTCCAGATCGGGCTGGAAGACGTGGAGGACCTGATGGGCGACATCGAGCGCGGGCTCGAGGCTGCCAGATCGGCCTGATCCGCCGCAAGCGCACGAAGCACGGAGCTCTATGCCGGGAGAGTGACAATGAACCGCGCTCCATCCCGATAGGATGTGTCGAGCACAATGCCACCGTCATGGCTTTCAGCGATCCGGCGGCACAGGGCGAGGCCGATGCCGGTGCCCGAATAGAGCTTCTCATCCATGTGAAGCCGTTGGAACACGCCGAAAATCCGCTCCGAGTGGGCCGGGTCAACCCCGATGCCATTGTCCTCGACCGCGATTGTCACACTGTCCTGTCCGGTCCGGGCAGTCACACGGATGACGGCAGGCTGCCCCTGCTGGCGGTACTTGATCGAATTTCCAAACAGGTTCTGGAACAACTGGGTGAGCAGATGCAGATCGGCACGCACGGCAACATCGGCATCGGAGACCAGCTCGGCGCCGGCCTCCCCGGCATTGACAGCTAGATTTTCCCACGCTGCGGTCACGACATCGGAAAGCCGGACAACTTCCGGATTGATCCGCTGATAGGCCAGCTGGGAGTACGCGAGCAGGCTCGATATCATTCGCTCCATCGCCTCGCTGCGATCCGAAATGTAGCCCGAGAACGTCGCCAGCTCGTCTGTCTTGCCGCTTTCCACATCATCGGCAATCATATCGGCAAACAGCCGTATCTGCCGGAGCGGCGCCTTGAGATCATGCGACACGATTCCGCTGAACTGCTCAAGCGCGTCATTGCGCAGTTCAAGCGCGCGGGACTGACTTGCGATCCTGGTTTGCGCCTCGCGGATTTCCGATATGTCCCGCCCCACGGACACCAGTTCCACGGGCTCGCCATCCTCGAACACCATCAGGTTCGACCACTGGTACCAGAATTGCTCGCCCGAAGAGTTCACCATCAACTGTTCGGTTGACTTCAAGGGCTTTTGCGGCGTCAAGCTGGAGATATATGCGATCAGTTCGGGCCGGTGCTCCTCGGGGACAAAGTCGAGAAACTTCCGCCCGATCATCTTGTCTGCCGGCAGGCCGACAAATCGGGCATAGTTGTCGTTGACGTAGGTCAGCGTCGAATCCGGCGTTGCCCGTGAGATGAAATCCGGCAGGTTGCGTACCAGCGTCTGGAACTCGTGTTCCTTGCGGGCAAGCGCCCGCTCGATCTCTCGCCGCTCGGTTATGTCATCGGCAAAGGCGAGGATCACCGGATCGGGCACATTGTCCATCAGTTCCAGCCGCACCCTGCAATCATAGGTGCTGCCATCCTTGCGCCGGTGGCAGGTCTCGGTGACGATCACCTTGCTCTCGCCCGAAACGATCGGAGCAATCCGTTCTGCGATCTCCATCGGACTGTGGCCCACATTGAGGTCGAGCGGATTCAACGCGCGCAGTTCTTCCATGCTGTATTGAAGGTTGTCCCGCGCGGACTTGTTGGCGTTGATGATCCGGCCGTCCTTGACAGAGATCAGATAGACCTCCTGTTTGACACCTTGGATGATCAGGCCGAGCTGCTCGGCTTCGGATCTTATCTTGCTCAGCGCCGTGACATCGGTTCGGACACCGACCCGGAAGTTCTCGTCGGTGATGCGTTCTTCCACCAGCATCGTCCTGTCCGGATTGATATGCTGGATGAACGGCTCGCCGGGATTGTTGTGCCTCTCGAGCCTTTGTTGAAGCCATTCCTCCTGCGCTTCAGCGGTATCTCCCGCATCGGCATACTGCCCATGCCCAAGGCCGTAACGAAGCACATATTCAAAGGTATTGCCGATCTTGATGGCCGGTGCCGACAGGGAATAGATCTCCCGGTAGGCGTCATTGCACAACATCAGACGATCCTGATCGTCATAGACAACAAAACCTTCGGAGATCGTATCGAGCGCGGTGTTGAGAATCGCTTCAGCCCGCAAGCGTTGCTCCTGCTCCCTGTAGATCTCGCTAAGGTCCCTAACCAGAGCAACCGATCCCAGGGCTTCGCCGTCGGCAAGTTGGATCGGGCTGACGGTCAATTCGCTTGGAAAGACACTGCCATCCTTGCGCCTGAGATCGAGACGCCGGTGAATGGACTTGGCTTCCCGGCTCAGCGGATACAGCGCATTGCCGATTTCCTCGGCATCTTTGCTGGAGGCATAAAGGCCCACGGCATTCATCCCGACAAGCTCGTGTGCCGCAAAGCCGAACTTCTCCGCCGTGGCGGGATTCGCAGCCAGGATGCGACGGCTTGCGTCGACGACCAGCACCGGGTCCGGCAGCGTGTCGTACAGGGCTTTGAGCATGTTTTCAGGTGACAGCGGCATGCGGCTAACAATCCAGGCGCAACCGAAAAGGCTGGCTCACAGGTAGTCTTCGGAACAGGTTTCCGACAGTTGGTCTCGGGTATATTCGGTTACGATAAAGGCGATCACCGAAGCGTCGATCTCATCCTTGCCAATCTTGAAATCGACCCCGTAATCCCGAAACTCCTCAAAATACTTGCCGCTGATATCGGACGAGACAATTCCGATCGGACCAACGAAGCCTGCCTGCCGCAGCAGCGGCGCGGTCTCCCGGAAGTCGTTGTTGGGCACGAGGCGATTGTCGAGGAAAACCATGTCCACCCCGCCCGCCTTGACGATATCCACGGCGGATCCGATATCGGCGACGTAGTCCAGCTCGATCGATATTTCGTCGGCCTTTTTCAGCTTCCGCTGCAGCAGGATGTGTTCGGCCGGATCGTCGTCAATCAGCAGAACCCTCAACTGCTTGTCGTCAAGTCTCTTGCTCATGGATGGCCTCCCGTCCACCTATGCTATCAGGCCGCTGCGAATGGCCGACGCCACCATCTGTGCCCGGTTGACGACTTGCAGCTTGCGTAAAACGGCCGCGATGTACGAATTGACCGTGTGCTCGGACAAAGCCAGAATGATGGCAATCTCGGCGGATGTCTTTCCCTCCGACGTCCAGCGGACAATCTGTATTTCCCGGTCGCTCAAGCCGCTGATCGAGTCCAGGGACAAGAGGACCTCGAAATAACGCTGAAAAATCAAGGCGGCATCGAGCGCAATCAACGCCAGCGCTTGATGATCTTCCTTGGCGTCGCCCCCGACCATGATCAGGCCGTAGCGCTTGCCCGTTGCCGCGTGGAGTGGAACAATGACAGCCGCGCTGGCACCGCTCGACAAAAGCACCGGGGACGGCGTTTGCCGGATATCCATCAGGTACGGTGCGGAGGCTTTGTGCAGGTATCGCGCAACCGGATCAGCAGCGCCGATCACCGGATCTTTTGGATCGTCGAACCAGGCCCCGGGGAAATTATGCAGCGCGTGAACATGCTGGAAACTCAGCCCATGCTCTTCGCCCGCAATTTCGGTCAGGCCGAAATAGGAAAAGCCGTTGCTTCCGGCCAGGGATTTGAACAAGCGGAAAAAGTCGACCCGGTTGACGGCGCGCTCCAGCTCCGGCCCCAAGTGTAAAGCGGTTTCCGATACCAGCATGTCGTCACTTTCGAATCAGGTACATCTATATTTTACTAATGCCTCTAAAAGCATCGTATCACACAAGGACACCTGTAGGACATTTGAGCGAAGCGAAAAACTCGACAAGACCCGCGGCATTTTGAACACCGCAAGCATAGGCTGTTCATACTGAGGAGAGCTGAACCAGCATGAATTGCATTCGCGGGCCGGACGGACATTGGAATGGCGACCCCTGCAGGATTCGAACCTGCGACCGTCGGCTTAGAAGGCCGGTGCTCTATCCAGCTGAGCTAAGGGGCCGGCTGCGCTTTGCCCTCGTCGACCGAGGCAAACCACGATAGTTTCTAATGGGTCCAGGGCTGGCGGCGGTCGAAACGGAAATTGTCGGAATAGGCCACCCGGCGGCGCTTGCTTTCCTTGGGCTCTGAAACCCGGAAGGCGATGCCGTTGCGCGTGGCATAGGCAATCGCCGCCTCGCGGGTCTCGAACGTCATCCGGATCTGGCTCTTCATGTCGGCCGAAGATGTGTAACCCATCATCGGGTCAATGCTGCGGGGCTTTTCCTGCTCGAACTCCAGAACCCAGTCGAGGCTCTTGGCCTTTCCGGATTGCATGGCAGTCTTTGCGGGACGATAGATTTTCGCAGTCATGTCCCAGTCCCTCTTCATGGCGGTTTCCGCCCGGAAAGGCGGATCACGGCGCCCTGCTGCATCGCGTCCAAAGCCGGACGCCGAAAAAATTGGTCGGAGCGGAGAGATTCGAACTCCCGACCCTCTGGTCCCAAACCAGATGCGCTACCAGGCTGCGCTACGCTCCGTTGCCTAAGGCGTGATCCGGATACACTGGAACGCCATGCCCCGCAACTCCAAATCGTCGCTTGCTCGGCCTCGCGGGCAATTCATTTGCCGATCACCCGGTGGCGCACTTTGTCGCCTGCCGCAATGCCCCGCTTCGCAGCCGTTCCGCCATTCAATTCCAGCACATAGCGCACCGGCGCGACGGACGGGATGATGGTTTCGGAAAAGGGCGTCGTATCCTCGGCGATCCTTGCGACCACGCCATCCGCATCGATGAAGACCATGTCCAGCGGCAGCGGCGTGTTCTTCATCCACATCAGAACCTGGCGGGTCTGTTCGAACTTGAACAGCATCCCGTGGTCGGCGGGCATGCTTTGCCGGTTCATCAGGCCACTGGCGCGGTCTTCCGCGGTCAGCGCCAGTTCAACCGAAAACGCCACCGGGCCGTTCCGGGTCTCGATGACCAGCCGCTCGGAATCAGTCGGCAACTGCGCGCCCATGGAAATGGCCGGAAAGGCGAAGATCAGGATTGAAACGATATGGATCGCGACTTGCTTGAAGTTGCGCATGGCCCGGTCAGTGGGAATTGGGGATCGGCGCGTCGATATCCGGATGGATTTCCGCCGCCATCAGGCCCTTGTCGCCATCGCCGAAACGCACCAGCACCACCTGCCCCGGACGCAGTTCGGCCAGGCCGTAGCGCCTGAGCGTCTCCATGTGAATGAAGATGTCTTCCGTCCCCTCGCCCCGGGTCAGGAAGCCGAAGCCCTTGGTGCGGTTGAACCACTTGACGATCGCCCGCTCGAGACCGCTCGAAGGCTTGACCTGCACATGCGTGCGCACCGGAGGCAATTGCGACGGGTGAACCGCCGTGGAGGTATCCATAGAGATGATTCTGAAGGTCTGGTAGCCGCGTTCCCGTTTCTGGATTTCGCAAACCACCCGGGTGCCTTCCAGGACGGTCTGGTAACCGTCACGTCTCAGGCAGGTCACATGCAGCAGCACGTCTTCCATTCCGTTGTCTGGAATGATGAAGCCGAACCCCTTGGCGACATCGAACCACTTTATGACTCCTGTGATCTCCATGAGATCGACGGGGTCTCCAAGTGCTTCCGCATCAACCTGGTTCTTTTCTGAGGACCTTTCCCCCATCCGGATGCCTCTCCAATACGCGCCACAAGCAAATGAAGTGATTCTCGTTTAAAACATTAACATTGTATTGCGAGGACAGCGCAAGCCCTGCAGGAAAACTTGTTCATTCATCCCCTTCTATCGCGCCACCATTGCCTCCGACACTTTTCCGCCTATCGTTAAGCCGAACAAGAATCATGAGGTAAAGCCAATGCGTTATCTGCACACGATGGTCCGCGTCACCGATGTCGATGCATCGCTCGATTTCTACTGCAACAAACTGGGACTTGTGGAAATCCGGCGCCACGAGAGTGAAGCCGGCAGGTTCACCCTGATCTTTCTCGTCGCCCCCGAAGACAAGGAGCGGGCGCTTGCCGAGCAGGCGCCATTGCTCGAACTGACCTACAACTGGGACCCCCAGGAATATGACGGCGGCCGCAATTTCGGACACCTGGCTTACGTTGTCGACAACATTCACGAGCTGTGCCAGTCGCTGCTCGACAATGGCGTCACCATCAACCGGCCTCCCCGAGACGGCCACATGGCCTTTGTCCGTTCCCCGGACGGCATCTCCATAGAACTCCTGCAGAAGGGCGAGCCGCTTGAACCGGTCGAGCCCTGGCTGTCGATGAAAAACACAGGCTCCTGGTAGGGCCTTACGCAACGGGCCCGGGCCTTCTCCGGACCGGGCCCGCGAGGCGCAAGGCTCACGCAACGGACGTGGCCTAACCTCCAGATAGGGCCATGCTTTTGCCTCATTTACCGAGCATCGCATGGATTTTGGCCAGTACGCCGAATTGCGTGCTCATGGCGTCGTCTTTGTTCGTTTACAAGGATGCCGCAAATGAGTAGGCATCCTTTCAGGACCTTCGGGTCTGCCGTTGCAAGATACCCGGGGGCTCCAGAGTTTGCAGATTGGCGGAAACAAAGCAGTCTACGGACGCAAGACCACGCGGGCGTTGTTATTCGCCGGTGTGGCGGCAATCCTCAGCGGATGCGTATCAGCCGCTGATCCCGAGATGTTCGCAACCCAGGGATTCGCGCCCGGCGCGCCGGCTATGACAGATGGCGGCGTCATCGTTGACCAGTCCGACGCCATGGGCGAGGCAACCGCGACCGAGACAGCCTCGGGAATTCCGCTGCCGGTGCCCTCTCCGAATGCAGCCGATGCATCCTCGCGGACACCATCGGCGGCACAGAGCGAGTTCACATCAGGTCAACCTGTCGTCATGGCCGATACGGCGGTCGATGCCCTCAACCGCGGCATCACCCAAAGCCAGCCAACCCAGCCGATTGCAAATCTCTATGGCGCTGCACCCGTAGCAGCCAATCTCGCGGCTCAGCAGAACACACCGCTTCAAGCAGAGCCAGCAGCTCAACCGGCCTCCGACAGCCTGACATCGGGCAACCCGGCGGTTTCGGGTCTGACCGAAATCCAGCCCCAGGTTCAGGAACTGGCGGTCGTCGCGCCACCAAAGAAGAAATCGATTTTCGCCCGGATGTTCGCGCCGCAAAAGACAGCGGCAAGAAACGCGCCTGATGGAACCACAAAACGCCTGATCAAGCCAAAGGCCGCTCAGGTCACCGTTGCCTCGGCAGGCGGGAACGCGCTGCCCGGCGTCAAGCTTGAGAGCATATTCGGCGACGGATCCGAAGACGCTGCGGGAAGTTCAGATTCTGGCCGGATCCAACTGGCCTCGGCTGCCGGCCTGGCGCGCCTTGCACCCAACGGACTGCATCTGCAGACCGAAAAGGTCGAGGTCGCCTGCTTCAAGCCGCAGCTTGTCCGCACGCTCAAGAGCATCGAACGCCATTATGGCCGCCCTGTGGTGGTGACCTCCGGGTACCGGAGCCCGAAGCACAACCGGCGCATCGGTGGGGCGTCCGGATCACGGCACACATCCTGCGAGGCCGCCGACATTCAGATCGAAGGCGTGTCGAAATGGCAATTGGCGAAGTATCTTCGCTCCATGCCCGGTCGCGGTGGTGTCGGCACCTATTGCCACACGGAATCAGTCCATATCGACGTCGGAAACACCCGTGACTGGAACTGGCGCTGCCGTCGCCGCAAGTAATCCTGGGACACCTTCCGCAGGGGTTTGCGCTGTTTCGGCAGCGCGTTCCGGCGGCATCAAAACAATCTTCATCCGAATGTCATTTTTTTCTCCTCAACACCAATTATCCGCTTGCGGTCCTAAAGCGGTCTGATTATAAGACGCCACATCGCACGCGCCCTTCGTCTATCGGTTAGGACGCCAGATTTTCATTCTGGAAAGAGGGGTTCGACTCCCCTAGGGCGTGCCACCCACTTCAAGCACTTAGCTTGAATTCTTCATTCAAAATCTGAAGTTCATGCAAGCCCGCTCCGCAGCGTTGGCGCTTTGGTCCACACGATTTTTTCCCGGCTAAAATCCGCTGGTCCGCGGTCCCCAAACCTGACGCGGAACAGCTGCTCCCTGTGGATTTATGATGGTTTTCTGACGAGCCCGAAGCCCGTCGCCTAGCGCGCCACGGCCGCGTCGATCACACGGATCTGAACCCGCCTGACGCCCTGCCAGTAATCGGCCGACAGCGAACCGGCGACGTGAAATGCCATTCCCCGTCCGCCAAGCAGCGTGGCCCCCATCTCGGTATCGGCGGCGCGGAATGCGATGCCGTTGAGTCGCCCCCCGTCGGGGCCGGCAAACGACAGCTTGATGTGATTCTGTCCGACAACACGCGCATCCTTGAGGGTGTGAGCCGGCACGGCAAAAACCGGTTGCGGATGTCCGGCGCCGTAAGGGCCGGCCCGCTCGATCATATCGACCAGTTCAAGCGTTGCCCCGGAGGCCGAGAGCGCGCCGTCGATTCTCAGCCGGTGCGCCAGGGTCAGACCGGCCACGGCCTCCGCGGCGTTTTCCTCGAAGAAGGCGCGCAGGTCGCCCAGGCGGCTTTGCTCGACCGTCAGCCCCGCCGCCATCGCATGGCCGCCGCCCTTGACCAGCAGCCCGGCTTCCACCGCCTTGCGCACCAGCCGGCCGATATCGACACCGGGCACCGACCGGCCGGATCCCGTCCCCTTGCCGTTGCCGTCAAAGGCGATCGCGAATGCCGGCCGCCGGTAGCGTTCCTTGAGCCTGGAGGCCAGCAGGCCGACGACGCCGGGATGCCAGCCCTGCCGCTCGGTGACGATGACGGCAGGTCCGTCGCCGCTGGCCATTTCGATAGCCGCCTCCGCATCCGCTTCCGCCAGCATCGCCGCTTCGATCGCCTGGCGTTCGCGGTTCAGCTCCTCCAGACGTTCGGCGATCGCCGCCGCCTCGTCCCGGTCCTCGAGCGTCAGCAGCCGGCTGCCAAGCGCCGCATCGCCGATTCGTCCCCCGGCATTGATGCGGGGGCCGATGAGAAAGCCCAGGTGATAGGGCGTGACGGGTCCATTGACCCCGGCGCGCTGGGCAAGGGCTGCCAGGCCGACATTGCCCATGCTCCGCGCCGCCAGCAGCCCCTTGACCACAAAGGCGCGGTTGAGCCCCTTGAGCGGCACCACGTCGCAGACCGTCGCCAGGGCAACCAGATCGAGGCAGGCCAGCAGATCGAAGCTCGCGGCCCTGGCGTCGCCTTTCGTCCGCAACAGCCGCAGGGTGCCCGCCAGCACCATGAACACCACGCCGCAGGCGCACAGGTGCCCCAGGCCCGACAGATCGTCCTCGCGGTTGGGATTGACCAGAGCATGCGCCACAGGCAATTCGCTCGCCACCTGATGGTGATCGATCACCACCACGTCTATCCCCCGCCGGGCGGCCTCCGCGAGCGATTCGTGGCTGGTTGATCCGCAGTCGACCGTGATGATCAGCTTCGCCCCCCGGTCGATAAGTTCGCCCATGGCGGCGGGATTGGGCCCGTAACCCTCGAAGATCCGGTCGGGGATATAGATCTCGCTGGCGACGCCGAAATGCCTCAGGAACCGCTGCATCAGCGCCGAGGATGCGGCGCCGTCGACATCGTAGTCACCGAAGATCGCCACCCGGTCACCGCGCGAGATCGCAAACGCGATCCGCTCGGCCGCCTTGTCGCAGTCGGTCAGCTTTGACGGGTCGGGCATCAGTGACTTGATCGTCGGATCGAGAAACGCCCGGGCATCCCCTATGGCCACGTCGCGGCCCGCCAGCACGCGGGCGATGACATCGGGCAGTCCGGTCATCTGCGCGATCGAGATGGCCTTGTTCTCGCCCGCTATATCCAGCCGCGACACCCATTTCTGGCCGGACAGCGACTCCTCCACCCCAAGAAATGCCCGGTCCGATGCGCCGTTGCCCGTCATCCACTCACCAACCTGTTGCAAGAACACCGCCCTGGCGGTGCCTTCAGAGATTGCTCATAGCGCAAACCGCCCGGCGCAGCAAAGCGCGGACACGGCTCCCTTGAACATAGCGCAAGAACGAGATCGCCCCGGCTTCCGGAGAAGTCGGGGCGAGCGGAAACTCACGATCGGAAAATGGCCGGCAGGCCCTGGACCTAATCGAACTTGGCAAGATCCTGATGCCGCGCCTTGATCTCGCGCACCGTGCGGGAGGAGGAGCGCATCACGATTGTGTGGGTGACGATCGCATCCCGGGTGAAGCGGACACCCTGCAGCAGGTTGCCATCGGTCACGCCGGTGGCGGCAAACAACACGTCGCCGCGGGCCATTTCTTCCATCGTGTAGATCTTGTTGGGATCGGAAATGCCCATCTTGGCCGCACGGGCTAACTTTTCCTCTGTGTTGAGCTGCAGCCGTCCCTGCATCTGGCCGCCGATGCACCTCAGGGCCGCGGCCGCCAGCACGCCTTCCGGTGCCCCACCGATGCCGAGATAGATGTCGATGCCGGTTTCATCCGGATCCGTCGTATGGATGACACCGGCAACGTCGCCATCGCCGATCAGCCTGATCGCCGCACCGGTGGCGCGGACTTCCTCGATCATCCGTGCATGGCGCGGGCGGTCGAGAATGCAGGCGGTTACCTGCCCCACCGGGACACCCTTGGCGCGGGCCACAGCATTGATGTTCTCGGTCGGGGTGGCGTCAAGCGCCACCGTGTTGGCCGGATATCCGGGTCCGATGGCGATCTTCTCCATATAGACGTCCGGCGCGTAGAGCAGGCTGCCCTTTTCTGCGATCGCGATCACTGCCAGCGAGTTGGGAAGGTTCTTGGCGCAGATCGTGGTGCCCTCGAGCGGATCGAGCGCGATGTCGACCTTGGCGCCGTCGCGGGTGCCGACTTCCTCGCCGATATAGAGCATCGGGGCTTCGTCGCGTTCGCCTTCACCAATCACCACGGTGCCGTCGATCGGCAACCGGTTGAGCTCCTGGCGCATGGCATCGACGGCAACCTGGTCGGCGGCCATCTCGTCGCCGCGGCCGCGCAGCCGGGCTGCTGCAACCGCTGCACGTTCGGTCACGCGCGCGATTTCCAGTGTGAGTATGCGGTCCAGACCACTTGCTTCTGTCGATTTGCCCGCCATGGCATTAATCCCCCAGGGTATGTCGTTTGGCCGCTCATACAGCTTTCGAACCTAGCAAGGCAATGTGAAAGCCGCATTAAAAGCCGTTGTTTTTTCAGGAATTTGACCTGATCCAAATCTAAATCGATTAGGCTATGCGCAAGTTCCTGCTGCCGCCGGAACCTTCGGCAACAGGGACAGGACTTGCAGCGCGTTCAATTGTCGCGAGTTCGTTCGATCCGGATCACCTGCGGCTCGCCCGAGAGGTAGCCTTCGCTCTTGATGGCGTCGACAGCGGCGCGCACACGGGACTCCGTGGTAGCGTGCGTGACCAGAATGACCGTCTGCGGCCCGCCTTCCGTCCGCGTTGGCCGAGCCCGTTGAACGATCGATTCCAGCGAAATCTCGTTCTTCGCCATCGAGGTGGCGATCGAGGCAAACACCCCTGCCCGGTCATCGACCTTGAGCGAGATGAAGTAGCCGCCTTCATGGCTCTGGATCTGCGCCCGCGTGTAGGGTTCGAGCTTGTCGGCGGGGCGGCCGAGAGCCGGCGCGTGCTGATGGCCGGGCCGGCTCTTGGCGATATCGGCGATATCGCCAAGTACCGCCGATGCTGTCGCGTCGCCGCCGGCACCGGGACCGGACAACATCAGTTCGCCGAGAATGTCGGCTTCGATCGTCACCGCATTGGTCACACCTTCCACCTGCGCGATCATCGAGCCTTTCGGCACCATGGTCGGATGCACCCGCTGCTCGATGCCGGTCGCCGTACGCTGGGCCACGCCGAGCAGCTTGATCCGGTAGCCGAGTTCGTCGGCCGCATGGATGTCGTCGATGGAGATGTTGGTAATCCCCTCAATGTAGACTTCATCGGCGGCGATCTGGGTTCCGAACGCCAGGCTGGTCAGGATCGACAGCTTGTGCGCGGTGTCGTTGCCCTCGATGTCGAACGCCGGATCGGCCTCGGCATAGCCGAGCCGCTGCGCCTCTGCCAGGCACTCGGCAAAGCCCATGTTGTCGCGTTGCATGCGGGTCAGGATGTAGTTGCAGGTGCCGTTCAGAATGCCGTAAATCCGCGTCACCGCGTTGCCGGTCAGCGATTCCCGCATGGCCTTGATCACCGGAATGCCGCCCGCAACTGCCGCCTCGAAGTTCAAGAGAACGCCGTTGGCCTCGGCCAGCCGCGCCAGCTCGACGCCGTGTCGCGCCAGCATCGCCTTGTTGGCTGTCACCACGTGACGCCCGGCCGTCAACGCCGCTGTCGCCGCGGCAAGCGCCGGATCGCCCTCGCCGCCGACCAGTTCCACCAGAACGTCGATATCGGCATCGCGTGCCATGGCGACCGGATCATCGAACCAGGCCACATTGTCCAGGTTGATGCCGCGGTCACGGCTGCGGTCACGCGCACACACGGCGGTGATCACGATTTCGCGGCCGCATATGTCGGCGAGCAAGTTGTGCCGGCTCGTGACAATTCGAAACAATGCCGCTCCGACAGTGCCAAGGCCTGCAATGCCGATTTTCAGGGCATCAGTCATGTCAAAAGTCCACCTGTATGGGGTCGTCCGCAACGAACGTGCGAAGCTTTGAAACTCTGGGCGGGTTTACCGGCGAGCGACCGGGCGGTCAACGCCGCGCGGTCAAGGAAACCACATTCTCGCCGCCGCCATTGGTGGCAGTCGAGAAGAAACGCTTGATGTTGCGCGCCGCCTGGCGGATCCGGTGTTCATTTTCCACCAGCGCGATGCGCACATGCTCGTCGCCATGTTCGCCAAATCCAACACCGGGCGCAACCGCCACATCGGCCTTCTCCACCAGGAGCTTGGAGAACTCCAGCGATCCCAGATGCTTGAACTGATCCGGGATCGGCGCCCAGGCAAACATCGTCGCCGCCGGCGGCGGCACATCCCATCCGGCCTTGCCGAAACTGTCGACCAGAACGTCCCGACGGCGCTTGTAGACCGACCGCACTTCCGCGATGTCTGAGCCATCGCCGTTGAGCGCGGCGGTCGCAGCCACCTGGATCGGGGTAAACGCGCCGTAGTCGAGATAGGATTTGACCCTTGTCAGCGCCGAGATCAGCCGCTCGTTGCCAACCGCAAATCCCATCCGCCAACCCGGCATCGAGAAGGTTTTCGACATCGAGGTGAATTCGACGCAGATGTCCATCGCACCCGGAACCTCGAGAACCGAGGGCGGCGGCGTGTCATCGAAATAGATCTCCGCATAGGCCAGGTCGGACAGCACGATGATGTCGTGCTTGCGGGCAAACGCGACGACGTCCTTGTAGAAATCCAGTGTGGCGACATAGCTTGTCGGATTGGACGGATAATTCAGGATCAGCGCCAGCGGCTTCGGGATCGAATGCCGCACCGCGCGTTCCAGCGCCGTAAAGAAGCTGTTGTCCGGCACCACGTCGAGCGAACGGATGACCCCACCCGACATGATGAAACCGAAGGCGTGGATCGGATAGGTCGGGTTGGGGCACAGGATCACGTCGCCCGGCGCAGTGATCGCCTGGGCCATGTTGGCAAACCCTTCCTTCGACCCGAGCGTGGCGACGATCTGGGTTTCGGGATTGAGTTTGACGCCAAAACGCCTCTGGTAATAATTTGCCTGCGCTCGCCTCAGGCCCGGAATGCCGCGCGAGGTGGAATAGCGGTGGGTGCGCGGATCGCGGACTGCTTCGCACAATTTGTCGACAATGGCCGTGGGAGTTGGCAGGTCAGGGTTGCCCATTCCAAGATCGATGATGTCGGCGCCACCGGCTCGCGCCGACGCCTTCAGCCGGTTGACCTGTTCAAACACATAAGGCGGAAGTCGGCGGACCTTGTGAAACTCTTCCATGGAATTCCCCGGAATTGTGGGCTGGACGGTGCAATCAGATCGCACGGATTTGCGTCCAAACCAAGTCAAACGCAAGTTCTATTTCTCGATTTCCTGCTGGGTATCGCTGGCATGGCTCGCGGCCAGGGCACGCAGTTGCCGCAGCCGCGCCTCATATAGCGCCCGCGCATCCGGCGTCGATGCACGATTTGCCAGGAGCTCGGTCATTTCCGCCTCGGCGGCCAGCTTGTCGGCTTCGGAAAACTGCGCATTGGCCGCATGCGGCTGCCGCCCGAAAGTCGGGAACTGCCCGGATCTGGCCGCCCCCGCGGCGACGAACTCCTTGGTTTCCGGCGGAGCTGTCTTCTCGATCGGGATGAGCGAAGGAAGGCCGGGATTGGCGCGGACCTCGGTCGACACGATCGTATCGCCGGCCGCCTGCCCTGTAGAACCGGGCACGGTTCCGTCCGCCGGGGTCTCCGTGGCCACGATGGTTTCATCGACCCGAGTGACAGGAACCGTCGTCGGCGCCACATCCTGCAGCGAGGCCGTCTGGCATCCTGCCGCCAGCAGCGAGAACAAGGCAACAAACGCCGGGCGGACTGTAGGGCTCATGATCACGAATATTCCGGTCTCCACCAAATGGTGGTCATGACATGGACAAAAAAAGTCCGTATCAAGGAAGGATAGATGTCAGTAGCGGCATCCAAGCAAAGCAAGTAAGCCGATTTAAGGCAGAAGACGGCCCGGAAGCAAGCTCGGGAACACAGGAGGAGGCGCCACCATGGCGGACAAGGGGAAAACCACGGCCGAAAAAGACGGCGCAAAACCCGGCATGCCATCGGCCGAGGCCTACGTCGTCAAGAATCCCGAAGCATTTGCCCGCAATGTCGCTCGCATGCTCGAAGGGCTGGGCAAGGCTGCATCCGCCTGGGTTGAACCGCGTGAAAAAGGCGAAGTCGTCGACACCATCTCGGAGCCGATGGCCGACATGGTCAAGACCTTCTCCAAGGTCGGCGAATACTGGCTGTCAGATCCCAAGCGCGCCATCGAGGCCCAGACCTCGCTGCTGACCAGCTATTTCGGCATGTGGAATGAATCCGTCAAGCGGATGTCCGGCGAAGACGACAGCCCGAAGGCAAAGACCACGGACAAGCGCTTTTCCGATCCCGACTGGGAAAACAACCCGTTCTTCGAATTCCTGAAGAATGCCTATTTCATCACCTCCGACTGGGCCAACAAGCTCGTTGACGAAAGCGAAGGGCTCGACGAACACACAAGGCACAAGGCGGCGTTTTACGTTCGCCAGATCACCAGCGCGCTTTCGCCAGCCAATTTTCTCGCCACCAACCCCGAGCTCTACAAGGAAATGGTCGCCTCGAACGGCGAGAACCTGGTCAAGGGCATGCAGATGTTGGCCGAGGACATTGCCGCCGGCAAGGGTGAACTCAGGCTGCGTCAATCCGATGCATCGAAGTTCAAGGTCGGCGAAAACGTCGCGGTCTCGCCCGGCAAGGTCATCGCCCAGAACGACATCTGCCAGGTCATTCAATACGAACCCTCAACGGAGACTGTGCTCAAGCGGCCCTTGCTGATCGTGCCGCCGTGGATCAACAAGTTCTACATTCTCGATCTCAACCCGAAGAAGTCCTTCATCAAGTGGGCTGTCGACCAGGGTCATACGGTTTTTGTGATTTCCTGGGTCAATCCTGACCAGCGCCATGCCAAAAAGGACTGGGAATCCTATTCCCGCGAGGGCATCTCCTTTGCCCTCGACACCGTCGAGAAAGCCACCGGCGAGCGCGAGGTCAATGCAATCGGCTATTGCGTCGGCGGCACGCTCCTGGCCGCCACGCTGGCGCTGCACGCCCAGGAAAACGACACGCGGATTGCCACGGCCACCTTCTTCACCACGCAGACCGATTTCACTCATGCCGGTGACCTCAAGGTCTTTGTCGATGACGCGCAGATCACATCCATCGAGAACGCCATGGAAAAGAACGGTTTTCTTGATGGCTCGAAGATGGCGACTGCATTCAACATGCTGCGCGCTTCGGATCTGATCTGGCCCTATGTCGTCAACAACTACCTCAAGGGCAAGGATCCGATGCCCTTCGACCTGCTCTACTGGAACTCCGACGCGACCCGCATGCCGGCGGCCAATCACTCCTATTATCTGCGCAATTGCTACCTCGACAACAACCTGTCCCAAGGCAAGATGGAACTGGCCGGCAAGACCCTGAAGCTCGGTGACGTCAAGATCCCGATCTACAATCTCGCGGCCAAGGAAGATCACATCGCCCCTGCCCGCTCCGCCTATATCGGCGGAAAGCTGTTTGGCGGCGATGTCACCTACGTCATGGCCGGATCCGGCCACATCGCCGGCGTCGTCAATCCGCCGGAAGCCGGCAAGTACCAGTTCTGGTCCGATGGCCCGCGGGATGCCGAATTCGATGACTGGGTGGCCGGCGCAAGCGAAACGCCGGGCTCCTGGTGGCCGCATTGGCACGCCTGGATCCGCGCGAGGTCTGATGAAGAGGTGCCCGCCCGCAAGCCCGGCGGCAAGAAACTCAAGCCGATCGAGGATGCGCCCGGCTCCTACGTCCGCGTCCGGGTGTGAGCGACCCGCCATTGTCGGTCACGGACAGACTGAAGGTCGCAGAGCCGGCCGGCGTTTCCATGCCCGGGCGCGCTATGCTAGATGCCGGAGCATGAAATTCGATCCGCCTCTGGTCCCCGCAACCCTGATCCGCCGTTACAAGCGGTTCCTGTTCGACGCGGAGCTTCAAACGGGCGAGCGGATCACCGGCTCCTGCCCCAACACCGGCTCCATGCGCGGGCTGACAACGCCCGGATCAAGGTGCTATCTCACCCGGCATTCAGGCGGCACCCGTAAATACCCGCATGCGCTTGAACTGGTCGAGGCGGACGGCACGCTGGTCGGAATCAACACCGCGCGCCCCAACCGGCTGGTTGAGGAGGCGATCGACGATGGCCTGATCGGATCGCTCAATGGCTACGCCGAACTCAGGACCGAGCAGAAATACGGGATCAACTCGCGCATCGACATTCTCCTGAGCGACCCGAACAGGGGCCTCGCCTATGTCGAGGTCAAGAACGTGCATTTCCGCCGCAACGGTCGTCTGGCCGAGTTTCCCGACAGCGTCACCACCCGTGGCGCCAAGCACCTTGAGGAACTCGGCGACATGGTGGAGGCTGGACACCGCGCGATAATGGTCTATCTGATCCAGCGCGGCGACGTGGACAGCCTCAGCCTGTGCCGCGACCTCGACCCCGCCTATGCAGCGGCCTTTGACCGCGCCATGAAACGCGGGGTTGAAGCTTGCGCCATACGGTGCAAGATCACATCTGAGCAAATACACGCCGAAAGGTTGGTTCCCGTTGAGGAATCCGGTCTAAACAGCGTATCATGAAGTTGTGCCGGTAAAGCCGGCCGGGACAAGACAAAGCGAGCCTGCCATGGTTACCTATATCGATGCCGCCTCGGCCCCGATGAAAAACACCGGCCAGATCCGGCTCTACGGCCCGGAAGGCTTCGAGGGCATGCGCAAGGCAAGCCAGATCACCGCCCGCTGCCTGGACGAACTGGTCAGCCGCGTCGCTCCCGGCGTCACCACCAACGAGATCGATCGCTTCGTCTTCGAATTCGGCATGGACCACGGCGCCCTGCCCGCAACGCTGAATTACCGCGGCTATACCAAATCCTGCTGCACCTCGATCAATCACGTGGTCTGCCACGGCATTCCCAATGACAAGCCGCTGCGCGAAGGCGAAATCGTCAATATCGACGTGACCTATGTGCTGGATGGCTGGCACGGCGATTCGAGCCGCATGTACCCGGTGGGCGAGATCAAGCGCGCCGCCGAACGGTTGCTGGAAATCACCCACAAGACGCTGATGCTCGGCATCGAGGCGGTCAAGCCCGGCGCCCGCACCGGCGCCATCGGCGAAGCCATCCAGAAATATGCCGAATCCGAGCGCTGTTCGGTGGTGCGCGATTTCTGCGGCCACGGCGTCGGCAAGCTGTTTCACGATGCGCCCAACATCCTGCACTACGGCCGCGCCGAAGAAGGTCCGGAAATGCGTCCGGGCATGATCTTCACCATCGAACCGATGATCAATCTCGGCCGTCCGCACGTCAAGGTGCTCTCCGATGGCTGGACCGCCGTCACCCGGGACCGCTCGCTGACCGCGCAATACGAGCACACGATTGGCGTCACCGAGACCGGGTGCGAGATCTTCACCCTCTCGCCCGCCGGCCTCGACCGCCCCGGCTTGCCTGCATGACGTCACGCCGTCGCCCAGGTCTGGATGAACAGGGCCCGGATGGCGACGGACCAGTCGATACGAACGAAGATCACGCGCCGCAGGACGAGCGCAATTATTTTGCCGAAAGCCGCCAGGGCAAGACCCGCGGACGGGCGCTGGAACCCGGTCCGGGTCCGGCAGCTGCCGCACCCGACGAACATTTTCACGGTCATCGCGACCGGCTCAGGCAGCGCTTCCGCGAAAGCGGCGACCGGGCGCTGGCCGACTACGAATTGCTCGAATTGCTGCTGTTCAGGCTCATTCCCCGCCGGGACACCAAGCCGATCGCCAAGGCGCTGCTGGCCAGGTTCGGATCCCTGCCGGAAGTGCTTGGCGCGCCGGCCCACCTGCTCACCGAGGCCAAGGGCGTCGGCGACAGCGTCGCAACCGAACTCAAGCTCACCGCTGCCATTGCCCACCGCATGCTCAAGGGCGAACTCAAGGGCCGCCAGGTGCTGGCCTCATGGACTTCGGTGATCGAGTACTGCCGCGCGGCGATGGCCTTCGAGGCGCGCGAACAGTTCCGCGTGCTGTTTCTCGACAAGAAGAACGCGCTGATCGCTGACGAGGTCCAGCAGACCGGAACCGTCGATCATACGCCGGTTTATCCGCGCGAGGTGGTCAAGCGGGCGCTGGAACTCTCCGCCACCGCGCTCATCCTGGTCCACAACCATCCGTCCGGCGACCCCACGCCGTCGCGCGCCGATATCGAGATGACCAAGCTGATCATCGACACCGCCCGGCCGCTGGGCATCACCGTCCACGACCACATCATCATCGGCAAGGACGGCCACGCCAGCCTCAAGGGCCTGAAACTGATCTAGAGTCTTTCAGTTTTACGTTGAAACAAAACTCATCAAAAAACGCGTTCGAAAACAACAGCATGTTGTTTGAGAGGCAGCGATTTTTGATTCCATCTAAACCTGAAATACTCTAGCCGGATGCAGCTTCGTCCCAGCCCCGCATTTCGGGACTTTCGAGAAACCGCCGGGAATCGGCCCGGACCTCGTCGAGCCGCTCGGGCTTCATCTTGCCGAGCGACCCCATGATCAGCCCCATGCGGTGGTTCTGTCTCAGCAGGTTTTCGTTCTCCGAGAGGAAATTCCAGTAGAGATAATTGAACGGACAGGCCTTCTCGCCGCTTTTCCGCTTCACATCGAACCGGCAGGAGCCGCAGTAATCGCTCATCTTGTTGATGTAGGCGCCTGATGCCGCATAGGGCTTGGAGGCGACGAAGCCGCCGTCAGCGAACAGGGCCATGCCCACCACATTGGGCATTTCCACCCATTCATAGGCGTCGGAATAGACGACCAGGAACCACTCCTGAACCTCACGCGGATCGACGCCCGCAATCAGGCAGAAATTGCCGATCACCATCAGCCGCTGGATATGATGCGCATAGGCGTTCGATCTGGTTTCCGATATCGCCTGGTTTAGGCAGTTCATCGCCGTCTTGCCGGTCCAGAAGAAACCCGGCAACGGCCGCGTGGCATCCAGAGCATTGGCAAGCGCATAATCTGGCATCTTCAGCCAGTACACACCGCGGATGAATTCGCGCCAGCCGATGATCTGGCGGATGAAGCCTTCCACTGCGTTGAGCGGGGCCAGGCCGTCCCGGTAGGCTGCTTCCGCCTTTTCGCAGCACTCTCTCGGATCGAGCAGACCACAGTTCATCAGCGTCGAGAGATGGCTGTGGAACAGCAGCGGCTCACCCTGCTTCATCGCATCCTGCCAGTCCCCGAAGCAGGCAAGCGCCTCGGTCATGAACCAGTCGAGATAGGCCACAGCGCCGGCCCGGGTGACGGGATAGTCGAACGGTTCGAGATCGCCGAAATGGTCTTCGAACCGTTCGGCGACCAGCTCGATGACCTCTCGGGTCACACTGTCAGGAGGAAACTTCGGCCTCAACGGAACCTTGATCGAATCGGGCAGCGTTTTCCTGTTGTCAGCGTCATAGTTCCACTGTCCACCTTCGGGCTCGCCGTCCGCCATAAGGTAGCCGGTGCGCCGGCGCATCTCGCGGTAGAAATACTCCATCCGCAGCGATTTCGGCTGCCCGCCGCTGTCGGTCGTGGCCCAGCTAACAAAATCCTCGTGGCTTGCCAGAAACCGGGTGTCGGCAAGGATATCGAGATCCACGTCGAGTTCCTCGCGCCAGCTCTCTGCGGCCTCGAGCACCCTCATTTCGGACGGCTCGGTCAGGACCACGCGGCTTGCCCCGTGCCGCTCCACCGCTTCGGCCAGCGCGGCGCCGAAGTCACCGGGATTGCCCTTCGCATCAAGACACAGATAATCGACCGTGAAACCTTCGTCGCGCAGGTCTTCGGCAAAATGCCGCATGGCCGAGAACAGGAAGGCGATCTTCTTCTTGTGATGCCTGACAGAAGTGGCCTCGGCCATTACCTCGGCCATGAAGATCACGTCGGTGTCGGCCCGGGCATCCTCAAGGCTTGAAATCCCGCGCGACAACTGATCGCCAAGGACAAACCGCAACACTCGCTTCTCTTGCATAGGAACTCCGGCACAAACATTTGCTTCACACCCGTCCGGACGTGGTCACTCATGCTTACGAGGCTTGAGCGCGCATGGATTGTTTGCTGAAGAAGCAATGTGGACGCCGCCCGCGCACCGACACCGATCAGGGCGCAGAACGCAAAAACGCCGGAGCAAGGCTCCGGCGCTTTCAGACTTTGATATCGGACAGGGCTTACTCGGAAGCCGCGTCGTCCTTCTTGGCGGCCTTCTTCTTAGGCGCAGCCTTTTTCTTCGCGGCCGGCTTTTCCGAAGCTTCTGCCTCGTCCTCGGCCATCAGTTCATCCTTCGACACCGACTTGTCCGTCACGTCGATGACGGTCAACAGGTGATCGATGGTCTTTTCTTCAAAGATCGGGGCGCGCAGCGATGCAACGGCACCGGGAGTCTTCTGGAAATACTCGTAGATTTCCTTTTCCTGACCCGGGAACCTGCGAACCTGCTCGAACAGCGAGCGCTGCAGTTCATCGTCGCTGACCTGAACGCCGGCTTCCTCGCCGATCTTCGACAGCACCAGTCCGAGACGCACGCGGCGTTCGGCCAGCGCACGGTATTCTTCGCGGGCTGCCTCTTCGGTCGTGTCCTCATCGGCGAATGTCTTGCCGTTGTCAGACAGCTCCTGGTTGATCTGGCGCCAGATGCTTTCGAATTCGGCGTCGACCAGCTTGGACGGCGTATCGAACTTGTGCGCTTCGTCGAGCTGATCGAGGATCTGCCGCTTCAGCTTCTGGCGCGTCACCTGGCCATACTGGTCTTCGATCTGCGAACGGACGATCTCGCGCAGCTTGTCAGCCGAATCGAGGCCCAGCGTCTTGGCCAGCTCGTCGTTGATTTCCAGTGCGCCCGGAGCGGCAACCGCCTTGACCTTGATGTCGAAGGTGGCTTCCTTGCCGGCAAGATGGGCTGCCTGGTAGTCCGCCGGGAACGTGACCTTGATCACCTTCTCGTCGCCTTCCTTCAGGCCAACCAGCTGCTCTTCGAAGCCGGGGATGAAGCGGTTCGAACCGATGACCAGTTCTGCATCCTGATCGGCGCCGCCTTCGAAGGGCTCGCCGTCAAGCTTGCCAAGGTAATCGATCGTCACCTTATCGCCGTCAGCTGCCTTGCCCTTCTTGGGCTCGAAAGTGCGGCTGTTCTCGGCAACGCGAAGCACCTGCTCCTCGACTTCCTCGGCCGGCACTTCGACGACTTCGCGGACAACCTTGACCTTCGACATGTCAGCGAGCTCGAAGGCCGGAATGACTTCATAGGCCATGGTGAATTCGAAATCGGCCGAACCGCTGAGGATCGCGTCGGCTTCCTTCTCGTCCTCGGTCATCGAGATTTCGGGCTGGGTAGCCGAACGCTCGCCACGCTCTGCCAGGATCGAGGCCGGCTTTTCCTGGATCATCTCGTTGACGAGCTGCGCCATGATCGACTTGCCGTAGACCTTCTTCAGATGCGAGATCGGCACCTTGCCGGGGCGAAACCCCTTGATCTGCATCTTGCCCTTGGCTTCGGCAAGCTTCTCGTTCATCTGCGATGCCATATCCGCGGCGGGAACGACAATCTTCAATTCGCGCTTCAGCCCTTCGGCAAGCGTTTCGGTAACCTGCATGTTCAAACCTTCATTTCCTCGCGACTGCGACCGTTCGGGTTGGCCCCGCGACTGGGCCGGTTTTCCGGCGTCGCTTGTGGCTTTCTTCATTGTAAGCCCCAGACCGGATCAACCGGCTGAACGCCCTTCGTGCTTGCCCTGCCGTCCGATGCCAGGCGGCAATCGGACCGGACTGTATCTGGTGCGGGTAGAGAGACTTGAACTCCCACGCCTTACGGCACCAGAACCTAAATCTGGCGTGTCTACCAATTTCACCATACCCGCTCTTAGGGCCGCAAAACCACGCTCGCGCGAGGCGACCCTGAACGCGGTCGCTCTATATCACCCGATTGCCGGTGATCAAAGGAAAAATCACCCTCAGTGTCAGGGATTTTGGGCGCGGATGCCGCGCCGTACCGATTTGAAGCCGGCTTTTCAGTAAAGCGGCTCCTCGTAAAGGGTCTCGCCGTCGATCATAAGGCGGGCAATCTGCGGTTCGCCATCCTCTGACACGCGAACTGCGACCGTGGTTCGGCCCGCGTTCTGGGCTTTTTCGATTTCCAGCCCCTCGCCTTCAGGCACGTAGTAGCGTTCGATGCCGAAACGCAGCGAGCCGATCGAATTCAATCCGTTGCCTGGCCCCGCAACGGTAATCCGCGCCGGCAGCGACCGTAATACCACGTCCCCCTCGGCCATCGCCGAGGGCTTGGAGAAGCTCGCAGCCCTGGCGACATATGTGCCATCACTTCCCGGCGCCAGGATCAGCCACACCGGCGCGCTCGTGTCTTGCGCGGGCCATCCGCCCTCCACGAGACCTACGTCTATCGACGAGACGTCGGTGTAGCCGAGCCGGACATAATCCCCGCGCATCAGGTCCCGCGGATCGACCGGTTCGGTCTTCAGCACGATTTCGCGTCCGTCCCTGAGAATCGCCGCCCTGTGCTCGATCGCCAGCGCCAGGGTTCCAAGCAGAACCACGCCCGACACGATCGCTGCCAGCAAAGGATTGAGCCGCCACCGCAGGAGTTGCCCGAGATCGGTCATGACCGCCCCTCCGCCTTCTTGAACCGCTTTTCGATCTTCATCACCGCGAATGCGATGATGGCCAGCACCAGCCCGCCCAGGAACAGGAACCCGGAGCTTCCCAGCAGCGATCCAAGTGTTTCGCTGACCACGTAGACCGTCTCGCAGGCGAAGGCGAAATAGGCAAACCGCCGTACCAGCCGGTTTTCGCCGCCAGCCACGGCCAGCAGCGCGACGCTCATCACCAGGATGAGCGCCGCCAGCGCCAGTTCGACCGCCAGTGAGGGATTGTCGAGCATGGCCTGGATCAGTCCGAGCCCGGAGAGCAGCATGACCGCGCCATAGGCCGACAAGACACCATGCCGGGCGATGGCATTGCCGAACAGATTGGGCAAAAACGATCCGGCACCAAACGCGGCCGCGCCTAGCGCCGCCAGCACGTAGCCGGGTTCAAGATCGGTTGTGTCATAGACGATCCACATCATCCAGCAGATCAGCAGCAGGGCCGAGAGATGCCCGGCGATCACCGAACGGGACCGCCAGGCCGATAAACCGGTCGCCAGGGCGAGCGCCAGAACGGTCACGTAGGCCGAGACAGGGACACCCGGACGCGCATCGAAGATCGACAGGTCGGCAAACAGATATCCGAATCCCAGCAGGCCGGCGCCGATCGCGGCCATGGCCGAGGAGAAGGACAGCGACACCACCAGCGCGGCCAGAGCCCATGTCAGCATGAATGCCGCTTCGTCGCCACTCAGATGATACATCTGCCCGACGAGTGCCACTCCCGCCCCGTAGCACAGCAGCGTGAACACCAGGGCTGCCTCGGCGAGCCCGCCTGAACCCCGCCGCAGCGCCAGCGCCGCCACGACAAGGCCGCCCGCTATAAAGACAAGGATGCAGATCACCCGCATCAGCCGCGGGATCAATTCCCAGTTCGCCGCAATCAGTGCAATCACCGCCGCACCAAACAGCACCGCGGCGAGCACCGCCAGCACACTGGACAGGCTGAAGCCGGTGTGACGCCGGTCATGATCCGCCAGCAGGATGTCCCCCTGCCCGGGCTGCAAAAGCCCGTTTCGGGTCCACTGGTCAATCTCTCGGGACAGGTACCTTCGAAACATGGCGCGATTCTTTCACTCGAGAGCCGGCGATTCTCTCCTTGAAGGAGCCGAAATCGAGATTACATCAATCCGGCGTGCGAACAACGGCGGGATTAAAGGCAGTTTGCCTCCCATTACGCCGGAGTTGCACAGCTTTGAGGCAAACATGACCGATTTACGCCTCAGTCATGCAATTTCGGAATAGCTTCCATGATGATATTGCACTGCACAAATCGATTGAATGCACCTACATTCAATTCATCGGGACGCCACGGTGGCGAACCGGACAACAGCAGGACAAGGGAAGGTCGCCAATGAAACTGATCCAATCCTACGCCAGCTGGCGGAAATACCGCGAAACCTGCGTCGAGCTGAACCGGCTCTCCGAACGCGAGTTGAGCGACATCGGCATGACACGGGGCGATATTCCATTCGCCGCACGGCGCGCCATATAAGAGTTTCAGGAATTCGGAGCGGCCTCCTCCTCCTCCCAAAAAGCCGCTTCGATGTGACTGGTGTTCATCCTCCTCCCGGACATCAGTCTCCCAAAATGACGCCCACCGGATCCTCCTCCCCCGGTGGGCGTTATTTTTTTGGCCGGATACACCTTTTCAAGCCAACGACCTTCCGCCTTGCCTAGACGCCTGGCAGCCAAGCGGCTATGCGCCCGCACGGTGCCGGCCTGCGGGGCTTCGGCACAGTTGCCTGGCGGCGACCCATGCAAATTTACGATCATTAACAAGAGTTTATTAAGGTGCCTTGCAGAAATCGCATGGCTCCTTTGCAATCTTTTGCACTGCACAAACTTATCGTCTGCACCTATATCAGCATCAACCGAACACGGCGGCCGAACTTCCGGACACCGTCACAATGAAAGGAAAACACCATGAACTTCCGTAAGGCTTACAAGGACTGGCGCGACTACCGCAACACCGTCAACGAACTGTCCCGCATGTCGCAGCGCGAACTCAACGACCTCGGCATCTCCCGCGGTGACATCCCGTTCGTTGCACGCCGTCCCGGCAAGTAACAGCGCGAGACCTCTGCCCGGCCGATGGCCGGTCATTCAAACGGCGCCCTGGCAACAGGGCGCTGTTTCTGTTTGGGCAGCCATCCTCCACTCTCTGGAGGCGCACTGCGATACCCTGCCCGCTCGCGCTATGGCTTGTTTTTGATCATTTTCAAAAGTTGACGAACCAATAATCCAGCCATTCCGGAAGCGCATATCAGACTTGCGAATATTGCGCTGCACAAATGGTCGGCAAACGCCTATATGGCAGGCATCAGATTGAGTAAACCGTCATCACTGCCCGGACGGGCATACCCGAGGAGACTGCCATGAAATTCTTCAGCAAAGCTCGCACCTGGATGAAAACCCGCCAGACTGCACAGGAACTTGCAAACCTTTCCAACGAAACCCTGGCCGACATCGGCCTGACCCGTTTCGACATCGACAATGTGGCTCGCGGCCTTCGTACCCGCTAATCGCATATCGCATGACCGCTCGTTACGGCGTCCCCCGGGACGCCGTTTTCGTTTCTGGATCGATAACAAACATCTTTGAGACGGGATCGCGCCCGTGGTAAACGGACGCCATGACCAAGTCCAATTCTCCCCACTCCCCCATCCATGTTGTCGGCGGCGGCCTCGCCGGCTCTGAAGCGGCCTGGCAGATCGCCCGGCGCGGCCTGCCCGTGATCCTGCACGAGATGCGGCCGGTGCGCGGCACCGAAGCCCACAAGACCGACAGCCTGGCTGAGCTGGTCTGTTCCAACTCGTTCCGCTCGGACGACGCCGAAAACAACGCGGTCGGGGTCATTCACGCCGAAATGCGCATGGCGGGTTCGCTCATCATGTCCTGCGCCGACGCCAACCAGGTTCCCGCCGGCGGCGCGCTTGCTGTCGACCGCGAAGGTTTCGCCCAGGCCGTGACCGACGCCATCGCTGCCGAGCCGCTGATCACCATTGCCCGTGAGGAAGTCACCGGCCTGCCGCCGGCTGACTGGGACCAGACCATCATTGCCACAGGCCCGTTGACGGCGCCTGGGCTGGCGGAAGCGATCAGCACCGAAACCGGACAGGATGCGCTGGCCTTCTTCGATGCCATCGCACCAATCATTCACACCGACTCGATCGACATGTCGGTCTGCTGGTTCCAGTCGCGCTACGACAAGGTCGGCCCCGGCGGCACCGGCAAGGACTATATCAACTGTCCGATGGACAAGGATCAGTACGACGCCTTCATCGACGCGCTGGTCGGCGGCGACACCACAGGCTTCAAGGAATGGGAAGGCACGCCCTATTTCGATGGCTGCCTGCCGATCGAGATCATGGCCGAGCGCGGCCGCGAGACGCTTCGGCACGGCCCGATGAAGCCGATGGGCCTGACCAATGCGCATCAGCCCGACATCAAGCCCTACGCCGTCGTCCAGCTGCGCCAGGACAATGCGCTCGGCACGCTCTACAACATGGTCGGCTTCCAGACGAAGCTGAAATACGGCGCCCAGGCCGACATCTTCCGGTTGATCCCGGGTCTCGAGAATGCGGAGTTCGCGCGTCTCGGCGGCCTGCATCGCAACACCTATCTGAATTCGCCGCTGCTGCTGGACCAGAGCCTGCAGCTCAGGAGCCGCCCGGGCCTGCGCTTTGCCGGCCAGATCACCGGTTGCGAGGGCTATGTTGAAAGTGCCGCCATCGGTCTTCTCGCCGGACGCTTCGCCGCCGCCGAACGGCTGGGGGACAAGCTGCCTCCACCGCCGCTGACGTCGGCCTTCGGGGCGCTGCTCAACCACATCACCGGCGGCCATATCGTCAGTGATGACGAGCCGGGCAAGCGCTCGTTCCAGCCGATGAACGTCAATTTCGGCCTGTTTCCGCCGCTCGAGCCTGGCGCCATTGTCCGCCCCGAAGGCGGTGGGCGGTTCCGCGGCAAGGAAAAGGCCAAGGCCAAGAAGCAGGCGATGGCCCGCCGGGCCTTGGCCGACTTTGCCGCATGGCTCGGCCACGCCCCGGTTGCCGCCGACGCCGCCGAATAGCGCCATTCATCCGGCCGGACGATTGACCTCCGCCATCTGTCGTTTCACCATGCCGCAGGCAACAGACAGGAGGGAGCCATGCGATTTGAAATCGGGAAAATTCACAGGAATCTGCAAGCCTTGGCGGCAGTCACGATGCTCGTCGCGTTGGGCACGGCACCGGCACCGGCACTGGCCGAACCCGAATGTGCCGATGAGGTTCGCGCCCTGATGCAGGGCTTGGGCCCCAGTGAAACCGCCGTTAAAAGCCGGTCGACCACGACGATGGCGGGCGGCCACACCATGGTCAATCTCGGACTGAGCGACGGCAAGAACCACCTGAGCATGGACGAGGACGGCTCGCCGGTCTCGCTCTTTCGCGAAGACAAGTTCTATACCACCCCCGACAAGGGCGAGACCTGGACGCTGGTGCAGACCTATTCGCCCGAAGTGATGGCACAGTCCCGCGACGGGCTCGCCTCCCAGGCCGAGAAGGCGACCAACATCACCTGTACCTACGGCGTCGACCTCGACGGCAAGACCGTCAACCACTTCACCGTCGACTACGCCATCTACAACACCGGCACCCCGGTCCACGGCGAATACTGGGTCGATCCGGAATCCGGTTTTGCCTGGAAGGCCAGGACGGTCAGCGATCCGGGTGGCAACGAGATCGTCATCGAACAGGTGAGCGAACCTGCGCCGGGGGAAAGCCCGCCAGATCCCGAGAACTGATCGCCGGACGTCAGGCCAGTGAATGGAACCCTTGCGCGGATGGCTATTCGGCTGCCGCGACCGGTTCTGTTGCGCGGGAGCCTGCGCCGCCGTCCGGCAGTCCGGGCGTGCCCGCTGCCTGTGGATTGCGGGCCACATAGTCGGCCTTCAGCGCCTCAGACCCCATCCGCGATCCATCATGGCTCCACCCCGGCGGTGCGAATAGGTAGGCGAGCCGCTGCCTGATGCTCAGACCCGGCCGAAGCGCATCCCTGAACATGTCGACCCACTCGTGAAACGCCACCCTGAGCGGATTGAACGTGCCGATGTTCTTGACGATGCCGTAGCGCGGCATGTCCTCGTCGAGCTCCGGCACGAAGGTCCCGAACATCCGGTCCCAGATGATCAGCGTGCCGGCGTAGTTGGAATCGAGATAGCGCGGATTGGTGGCGTGATGCACCCGGTGGTGCGACGGCGTGTTGAAGATCCATTCGATCGGCTTCCACATCCTGCCGATCGTCTCGGTGTGTATCCAGAACTGGTAGACCAGGTTGAGACCGCCCACGAACAACAGCAGCACCGGGTGGAATCCGAGCAGCGCCAGCGGGATTCTGAGGATGAACATGCCGGTGAATGTCCCGGTCCAGCTCTGCCTCAGCGCGGTCGAAAGGTTGTAGTGCTGCGAGGAGTGGTGAATGACGTGCTCGGCCCACACCCAGCGGCAACGGTGCGCGATCCGATGGTACCAGTAGTAGCGCAGGTCATCGAGAACGAAGCAAAGCGCGATCACCGCCCAGGATGTGCCGAGATCGACGATCCGGAACTGCCAGGTCCACATCAGCACGCCAAATGCGACAAAGCCCAGCAGCAGGCCGGAGGCGACATTGCCCACCCCCATCAAGAGCGACGTCGTCGTATCGCGGGTCTCGTAGTCTCCGCGCCCCTTGAAATAGCGGATCACCAGCAACTCGATCAGGATGGCGACGACGAAGAACGGTATCGCCAGCTGGGTTACATCCGGAAAATCCTTGAGATCAGGCATTCCCGTTGTCCTCCGGAGCATCGAGCGCCGGGCTCGCCAGGGCGAACCCGCCGCACAGCCACAAGGAGACCTCCGCGGCGTCCTCGGCCGACGCGAACACATAGTCTCCGCCCTTGAGCGTCGATTCGTGGAACTCGATCCGCAATCCCGGCTGATCGTCGATCGGTTGCACGGCCACATCTCCGGGCAGGATCAGGCGCGCCACATTGTGGCGCCCCATGCTCTGCATGAAACCGGTCTTGCCGTCCGCCAGCCGAAGGAAGCTGGCATTGCCGTCCTTCGTCATCGTCACCGAGCGGATCGCCTCGCCCGGATAGGCGCGCGCGAACTCAAGGATGACTTCGCCCGGGTCGCGATTGTCCTTCTGGCCGGACCCGCCGGTGTAGTGGACGGCGCCGATCACCAGTATGACCGCGAAGGCGACGACGACAATCAGGGCTCCAAGACTCATGCATTCCTCCGGCTTGACGCAACTCCCGACCACGTCAAGGTTTCCTGACTATGCCGTGCGAGCTCCAGAGGCGCAAGTCATCACAGTTTGCTTGCGCGAGACCGAATAACAGGGCCACAGAGGCCTTTTCCGATGAAAAAAGTCAGATTCTGCCGCGCCGCAGCGCCCGCCAGAGCTGAAACTGCCGACGCCATTGCGGCATGCGGACCGACCGGTCGAGACAATCCGCGCCCCTGCTCTGAGCCAGGTTAAACACCGCGCTGGCAAGCGCAACCGGCAGATAGGCGGGCCTCACCGACGCGGGGAGATCGCCAAGCGCCGCCCTCGCCTTTTCCAGGTGCTCGCGCCCGAACCCGGCAAAGGCACGAACCGCATTTGCAGCCCGTTCGCGATTGCTTCCGGAAAGAAAGCTGTCTCGGTCGAGCCCGGTGGCCGACAGCAGGTCTGCGGGTATGAACAGCTGGCCCCGCGCTTGCGAGATCGGCAGCAGCATCAGATGCCCCGCCACCGCCTGGGCGACACCGGCATGTCCGCTCGCCGTGGCGGTCAAAGCCGATGTCGCGGGATCGAGAAGAAACGCCGTCATCTGCAAGAGCGACGATGCGGTTTCGCCGGCATAGCCCTCGTAGCTGGTCCGGTCGGGCATCGGGTCGTCGTAGAGGTCGAAGATCCGCGCATCGCACATGGCAATCAGCGGAGCAACCGGCATGGCGCGGCGGTCGATCACCTCGCGCAATAATGACGCTATCGGGTGGGCCTGCGCCTCGCCGTCCCTGTCACCCGTCAGCACCTCCCGCCACCATTGAAGACGCACTTCGCCGGGCAACGGTTCCCGCACCTTGTCGCGGATGGCTGCGATCTCGGCATTGAACAGAAACAGCGCCAGCAGATCGTCGCGCGCACCCTCCGGCATCAGCAGCAGCGCCAGGTAGCGATCGATGTCAGCCTCGCGCAGTTCGCCAAGCAATCGTGACCGGGCATCCATTGTCAGGGCTGGCGCCGGCATCGCGCTCAGACAGCGATCAGGGCGGCGGCCACCGCCCGCGATTCAGCCAGCATGACATTGTAGGTTCGCACGGCAGCCCCGGTGCTCATCGGATCCGACGAGACATTGGCCGCCCGCAGGGCCGTCTTCAGTTCCGCCGGCAAGGGCCGGATCGACATTCCGGTGCCAACCAGCAGGAACTCGATGTCCCGGGTCTCGGCCAGCACCCGCTGGAACAGCTCCAGCGTCAGCGGTTGATCCTCAACCACGTCCCATCCGTGCACTCCAGAAGGCAGGCAGAGGATCGAGCCGCGATGCGACATGTCCGCGAACCGGAACCCGCCATTGCCATAGGCGTCGATCGGAGGACGGCCCGGAAAATGCGCCGCGCGGATCTCGATGCCCGAGGCCATTCCTCAGGCCCTGCTCTGGTCCGGAACTTCGGCCGAAGTCTCGGTTTCGCTGTCATCGTCCAGTCCAACGCGAAAATTGTCCGCCCGCAGCTTGAACAGGATCAGCACCGGTGCCGCGATGAAGATCGAGGAATAGGTACCGATCACGACACCGAAGATCATCGCGAACGTAAACGACCGGATCACTTCGCCGCCGAAGAGGAACAGCGCCAGAAGCGCCAGAAGCGTTGTCACAGATGTCAGGATGGTACGCGGCAACATCTGGTTGATCGAAAGATCGAGCAACCCCGTCAGCGGCATCTTCTTGTACCGCCTGAGATTTTCGCGAACGCGGTCGTAGACCACCACCGTATCGTTGAGCGAATAGCCGACAATGGTCAGCACCGCCGCGATACTCGACAGGTTGAACTCGATCCCCGACACCACGAAAATGCCGATGGTCAGCACCACGTCATGGACCGTTGCGATGATCGCGCCGAGTGCGAACTGCCACTCGAAGCGGAACCAGATATAGACCAGGATGGCCAGCAGTGACGCGATCACGGCAATGGTGCCGGCCTGCGCCAGCTCTCCCGAAACCGTCGGGCCGACAACCTCGACGCGGCGGATATCGTAATCGCCTTCGAGCTCGCCACGCACCAGCGTGATCACCGACTGTTCGGCGTTTTCGCCACCACCTTGCGCCTGAACCCGGATCAGCACTTCACGCGGCGAGCCGAATTCCTGTGCCTGGATGTCGCCGAGATTGAGTTCCGACAGCCGCGCACGGATATCGCCGACATCGGCGTTTCCGTCCTTGGCCTGGACCTCGATCATCGATCCGCCCTTGAAATCGATGCCGTAATTCATGTTGATCGTGGCAAACAGTGCCATCGCCGCCAGCGACAGCACCGCGGAAGCCACGAAAGTGAAGCGGCGGAACTTCATGAAGCGGAAACTGAAATCCCGGATGATCGCGTCCAGCGCGCCCTTCGGCATCGATTTCGGCCGCCGCCGGCGCACCCATTCCGCCACCATCCAGCGCGTGAAGGTGAAAGCGGTAAACACGGTGGTGGCAATACCGACGGCAAGCGTCACAGCAAAACC
Organism: Hoeflea sp.; assembly: GCA_020637795.1. GTDB lineage: Bacteria > Pseudomonadota > Alphaproteobacteria > Rhizobiales > Rhizobiaceae > Hoeflea. The sequence goes on from JACKJT010000002.1 coordinate 478,032, forward strand.
GCGCACCGGACCGGTACCGAGATAAAACAGGATGACCGCGGCAATCAGCGTGGTGACGTTCGCATCCAGAATGGTGGCGAAGGCCTTGCTGAAGCCCGCATCGATCGCCTGAATCAGCGACCGGCCGGACCGGTGCTCTTCGCGAATGCGCTCGTAGATCAGCACGTTGGAGTCGACCGCCATGCCGACGGTGAGCACGATGCCGGCGATGCCCGGCAGGGTCAGCGTCGCCCCCAGCAGCGTCAGCACCGCGATGATCATGGTAACGTTGGCAATCAGCGCAAGGTTGGCGATGAAGCCAAGCATGCCGTAGGCCACGAACATGAACACCAGCACCAGCGTCGCACCGATGATACCGGCGATCTCGCCTGCAGCAACCGAATCCGCGCCAAGGCCTGGACCGACTGTCCGTTCCTCGATCACCGTCAGCGTGGCCGGCAGGGCGCCCGCACGCAGCAGGATCGCCAGATCGTTGGCGCTCTGAACGTCGAAATTGCCCGAAATCTGTCCGGTGCCGCCGAGAATGGGCTCGCGGATCACCGGCGCGGAAACCACCTGGTCGTCAAGCACGATGGCAAACGGCAGGCCGACATTCTGGGTGGTCGCCTGGCCGAACCGCTGTCCGCCCTTCGAATCGAAGCGGAAGCTGACGATCGGTTCGTTGGTCCGCTGGTCGTAGCCGGCCTGCGCGTCGACGAGATTCTCGCCCGAAACCAGCACCGAGCGCTGTACCAGGTAGGGCACCGGTGGATCATCGGTTGTGTAAAGAACCTCGGAGTTGGCCGGCGGCCGTCCCTGAATGGCTTCCTGCACCGGCATGGAGGTATCCACCATCCGGAACGCCAGCTTTGCGGTCTGGTTGAGCAGGTTCTTCAGCCGCTCTGGATCGTCAAGTCCGGGAACCTGGACCAGGATGCGGTCAACGCCCTGGCGCTGGATCACCGGTTCCGTGGTCCCCAGTTCGTCGATACGCTTGCGCACCACCTCGATCGATTGCGCCACGGCCGATGAGACGCGATAGGTGATACCCTCATCGGTGAGCAGAATGCGCAACTGGCCCGGCTGGGTTTCCTCGATCGTCGCTTCCGCCACCGTGCCGCCGCCGAACAGCCCGGAATTGACCGGTTGCGTCAGTTCGTCAAGGATCTGCTTGGCTTCCTCGACCTTCGCATCGTCGCGAATCCGCACCTGCACCATCTGGCCGGTCCCGGACAATCCCGTGTAGCCGATCCCCGCTTCGCGCAGCAGCCGCCGGACATCGTCAACCGTCGTGGTCAACCGGTCCTTGATGATGTCCTGACGCTCCACCTGCAGCAGCATGTAGGAACCGCCCTGCAGATCGAGACCGAGCGTGAGTTTCTTCGATGGCGCCCATTCCGGCAGGCTGTCAGCCTGCTGTTGGCTCAGAAGGTTCGGAAACGCAAACACCACGCTGGCAAGGACTGCGAGCCAGATGAGGGTTGTCTTCCAACGGGAGAAATAAAGCATGGGGCTCTCGGTTCATCCTCGTGGACGAAAAAGGGTGAGATGACAGGCAACGCGGCCTGGCGGACAGGACCAACGTCCTGCCCGCATTATGCGGCTATTCCTTGACCGGCTCGCCCTTGACGCGAACATCCGCGATCAGGCTGCGGATAAGGCGGACCTTTACGCCATCGGCGATCTCGACTTCCAGCTCCGCATCGTCGATCACCTTGGTGACTTTGCCGACCACGCCGCCGCCGGTGATCACCTGATCCCCGCGCCGCACGTTCTTGAGCATTTCCTCGCGCTTCTTCATCTGGGTCCGCTGCGGGCGGATGATGAGGAAATACATGATCACGAAGATCAGCAGGAATGGCAGGATCGACATCAGGATCTCGCCGCCGCCGCCGCCGAGTGCGGACTGGGCATAGGCCGGGGTAACAAACATGAAAAACTCCTTGAAGATAAGGCATGGAGCCCCTGACGGGGCCTCCAGCGGTCGAGCGGAATATAGTGGCAAGATGGCCGAATGCAACGCAAACATCGTGCCTTCCCACCTGAATTCCTGCTCAAAACCGCTTTTCCGCTTCCCCACGCCGTGTTACCCGCATCTGAATGTCTCGGGCACGGAGGAATTTTACCGGGCTGGAGGCAAATGCAGTCTTTCGGGTGGAGCGGCAAGGCTTGCGCGTTCTTTGCAATATGCGTGGACGCCGGACACCCAAACGATCTTCAGCGAGATAACGGACATAAAAAATGCAAGAGCAGACCGCCCTACAAATCCTCGCCGAACTCGCCCGGCTTTCACGCGCCGTGGAATCGCTGGCGCCGGCTCCGCCCATGGAAAACGACCTCGATGCGGCCGATTGTTTCGTCTGGAACGCCGATGCGCGTCATCTCGCACCGGTGGCCAGGCCAAACCGGATCGACATCGACCTGATCAAGGGGGTCGATCACGTCCGCGATATTCTGGTCGACAATACAAGGCGCTTTGCCCGCGGCCTGCCCGCCAACAACGTGCTCCTGTGGGGCGCGCGCGGCATGGGAAAATCGTCGCTGGTCAAGTCTGCACATGCCGAACTCGCCGCCGAAAGCGAGACGATCGCTCCCCTGAAGCTGATCGAGATCCACCGCGAGGACATCAATTCGCTACCCGAGCTGATGGCCATCCTCAGGCCGGCGCGGCAACGCTTCATCCTGTTCTGCGACGACCTTTCGTTCGATCACGACGACACCGCCTATAAATCGCTCAAGGCGGCGCTTGACGGCGGCATCGAAGGCCGGCCGGACAATGTCGTGCTCTACGCCACATCCAACCGGCGGCACCTGCTGCCGCGCGACATGATCGAGAACGAACGCTCGACCGCCATCAACCCGAGCGAATCCGTCGAGGAAAAGGTCTCGCTTTCCGACCGCTTCGGATTGTGGCTCGGCTTTCACAAATGCTCCCAGGACGACTATCTCGAGATGGTCAATGGTTATGCGGCGCATTTCGACCTGAAGATCTCGCCTGCGGATCTGCAGGCGCAGGCGCTCGAATGGTCGACCACCCGCGGTGCGCGTTCGGGCCGCGTCGCCTGGCAGTTCATTCAGGACCTGGCCGGCCGCAGCGGTCAGAAGCTTTAGCCGGCAAGCATCTCTTCACCGGAAACCGAAAAAGGCCGGCACTAAAAAGCGCCGGCCTTTTCCGCTTTCGCCTGGAGGGGCGTCTATTCGAGATACTTTGTCGGATCGACCGGCGATGCGTTCTTGCGCACTTCAAAATGCAGCCGCGGCGTCTTTGCAACCCCGGTCATCCCGGAACTGGCGATCACCTGGCCGCGCGTGACCTTGTCGCCGCGGGTGACGTTGAGCTTGTCGGCATGGGCATAGACCGTAACCAGACCATCATCATGCCGGATCAGAACCGTCTTGCCGTATTCTTTCAGACCATCGCCCGAATAGATTACGACGCCGTTTTCCGCGGCCTTGACCGGGGTTCCGGTCGGCAACGAGATATCAATGCCGTCATTGCGCTTGCCGTTCTCCGTCTTGGCAAAGCCGGTGATAACCTGGCCGCGGGCCGGCCAGCGGAACTTGTCGATTCCCGTGGCAGCAGGCGCCACGGAAGCGGTGTCGCCCTTGGTCTTTGCTGCAACGCTGTCGCCAGCTGCGGCCACCGGCGGCGTATAGGCCTTGGGCGCCGATGGTGTGTTGATCGAAGCCGTTGACGACGGATTGAGCGTCGAACCGGCGCCACCCGGAATGGAAAGCGTCTGGCCGATCCGGATGTTGCTGCCCGACAGCTTGTTGGCAGACTTCAACGCATCGACGCTGACGCCGTGGCCGCGTGCGATCTTGCTGAGCGAGTCGCCCGCCTTGACGACATAGACGCCACCGCCCGCCTCGCCGGAGTTTGAAGCCGTTCCGGAAACCGCCTGATTTGCAGACGATTGCTTGTCCTGATTGCGCAGCGACGGGGCTGCCGGCAGCACCGCCACTTCGCGACCCGGCGCGGGCGCTGGCAGAGGAAGCCTGTCATGCTTGACCTCGCCAATCAGGCCGGAGCTCGAATTGGAGGCGCGGGTTTTCGGATTGTTGTCCGGCGCCGAGACCGGTGCCTGGCGCGAATAGACATAGATCGGGATCAGCAATTGCCGGCCGCTGGGAACCTTCGAGGCGTCAGCGATGCCGTTGGCCTTCATGATCTCGCTGGCGGGAACGCCGTAACGCTTCGACAGATTGTAGATCGTCTCGCCTTCGCCCAGCGTGATGCGTGTCGCACCGGTCGTGGTCCAGCCAGCGCCCTGCGGCGCGGACCCGGTCACAATCGGATCCGGCGCCAGCACCGGATCGGCATCCTGGTAGCGCGGATTGACCGGAACCGCTGACGTCAACTGCTGGGGCCGTTCGGGGAAAGCCTGGGCTTGTGGCTGAGGCGCAACCGGCTGCGTCATCGGCTCCAGCACCGGCAGGCTTGCCGCCTGCTGCTGCACCGGCTGCCGCGATGGCAGAATGCTGCGCGCCACGGAAGAAACCCGCTGCACGCCGCCGGTGATGATATTCGACGGGGAAGAAGCCCCGCGGGCCACCGAGCCGGGAATGGAGCCGGTCGATGTCGGGTCATACCCCTGTTGCGACGGTGAGCGGTAATCCCCGGGAAACGCCTGCGAAACCGACGACGGCGCCTGCGGGAAAGCCTGCTGGCCGGCACTCGGCGCCTTCGGATACGCCTGGGCCTGCGGGTATGCCTGAGCCTGAGGATAGCCCTGCGGCGCCAAATTGCCGCCGACCGAGCCCATCGGAGCCAGCCTGTCGGACGAGGGCTGCGGCACGGAGGCCGTCAGCAATTGATCGGTGTTTCCATAGGAAAAGCGGCTGGCGTCCGAACTGCAGGCGGCAGCGGAACCTGCCAGGAGCGCAACACCAAGCAAACGAGTTACCGATGTGCCGGAAACGACAGTCTGTCTGAGACGCATAACACTACCCAATCAACGCAAAACCAACTGCGATGATTAAAGCGCGTTAGTGTTACTCATCGGTTAAGGCGGCGAAAATCGGTGCTTTTTGTGACGATCGAAGCCTCAAAGCGCTGCCGCCACGCCCGGGATGAAAGCCCGGTAGGGCACCGTGAAGAGATCCTCGCGTTCAAAACGGCTGCCGATTTTTGTCAACCGCGCCATCTGCGTCTGTCCGTTCTCCTGAAGGATGGGCGCCAGCATGACGCCCCCGGACGCCAGATGGTCGACAAACTGGCGCGGCATGCCGTCAAAGGCGCACGTGGCAATGATCCGGTCGAAGCTGCCCTCCCCGCTCATGCCCTTCAGCCCGTCCGCCTGACGCGAGACGATATTGCCAAGCCCGAGATGGGCAAAGCGCTGCTGCGCCAGCTGAACCAGCGTCTTGTACCGGTCGACCGTCACCACCCGCTCGGCCATCCGTGCGGCAACCGCTGCCAGAAAGCCGCTGCCGGTCCCCAGGTCGAGCACCCGGTGGCCCGGCTCGATCGCCGTGGCCGTGATCAGCCTCGCGACGAGATCGGCGCTTTCGGAGAAACTGCCGCAATCGATCGGCACCAGCCGGTCCTGGTAGGCGGCATCGGAGTATGCGGCGGAAAAAAACAGCGTCCGCGGCGTCTGTTCAAGCGCCGTCAGCAGCGCCTTGTCAGCCAGACCCTCGGCCCTGAGGCGCAGGAAAAGTCCCGCGAACCCCTCCTTCTCCGCCAGCCGCGCGTTCATCGCTCAGTCTTCCAGCCTTTTGGCGATCAGGTCCTGGACCGCATGATTGGTCAGGTCCAGCTTCAGCGGCGTCACCGAAATATAGCCGTTCGAGATGGCCTTGATGTCGCTGTTGGCTTCCGGAGAGAAATCACGGCGGCCGAATTTCAGCCAGAAATAGGGAAAGCCGCGCCCGTCGTGACGTTCCTCGATCGAAAGGCCGTGCGTCATCTGCCCCTGGTCGGTCACGATCACGCCCTTGACCTCATCGGCCGGGCAATTCGGGAAATTGACATTGAGCAGCGTGCCCGCAGGAAGATCGATCTCCACCAGCTTTCTGAGAAGATCCGGCGCCAGGGTCTCGACCACGTCCCAGGGGACGATCCGGCCATTGACGAAATTGTAGGCCTGGCTGATGGCGATCGAGCGGACGCCGAGCAGCGTACCTTCCATGGCACCGGCCACGGTGCCCGAATAGGTTACGTCATCGGCGACATTCTGGCCCGAATTCACCCCCGAAAGCACAAGGTCCGGCGCCTCGTCCATCAGGCTCCGGATCGCCATGATGACGCAATCTGTGGGCGTGCCGCGCAGCGCGTAGGTCTTGTCGCGAACCTTTCGCAGCCTGAGTGGCTCCGACAGGGTCAGTGAATGCGCAAGCCCGCTCTGGTCGGTTTCAGGTGCTACGATCCAGACATCGTCAGATAGGGTACGGGCAATGCGCTCAAGCACCTCAAGCCCCTCGGCATGGATGCCGTCGTCATTGGTGATGAGAATGCGCATTGCCTGCTCTCCTGAAATAAATGCTTTACGCCGCCTTCTCGATCTTCGTGATCCCGCCCATGTAGGGCCGCAGCACGTCGGGCACGGTGATCGACCCGTCGGCGTTCTGGTAATTTTCCATAACCGCGATCAGGGCGCGGCCGACAGCCACACCCGACCCGTTCAGGGTATGGACGAAGCGCGTGGCCTTGTCCCCGGCCTTGCGGCAACGCGCATTCATCCGCCGCGCCTGGAAATCGCCGCACACCGAACAGGACGAGATCTCGCGATAGGCCTTCTGCCCGGGCAGCCACACCTCGATGTCATAGGTCTTGCGGGCGCCGAACCCCATGTCGCCGGTGCAAAGCACGATGGTGCGGAAATGCAGCCCCAGCCCCTTGAGCACGGCTTCCGCGCTTGCGGTCATCCGCTCGTGCTCCTCGAGCGAGGCGTCCGGCGAAGTCACGGAGACGAGCTCCACCTTGGTGAACTGGTGCTGGCGCAGCATGCCACGCGTGTCGCGGCCCGCCGATCCCGCTTCCGAACGAAAGCAGGCCGTCTGCGCCACGTAGCGTTTGGGCAGCTCTTCTTCGGCAATGATCTCGCCGGCGGCCATGTAGGTCAAAGGGACTTCCGCGGTCGGAATCAGCCAGCGGCCGTCGGTGGTGCGGAACAAATCGTCGCCAAACTTCGGGAGCTTGTCGGTGCCGTAGGCCGCCGCGTCGTTGACCATCAGCGGCGGATTGACTTCCGTGTAGCCGTGCTCGCCGGTGTGAAGATCGAGCATGTACTGGCCGAGCGCGCGCTCGAGACGCGCCAGTCCGCCCGACAGGATGGTGAACCTGGCGCCCGACATCTTTGCCGCCCGCTCGAAATCCATCATCCCCAGCGCTTCGCCAAGCTCGAAATGTTCTTTGGTCTCGAAACCGAGATCCGGTTTGGAGCCTGAAACCCGGATCTCGACATTGTCGCTCTCGTCCCGGCCCACCGGTACATCCTCGAGCGGGATGTTGGGCAGCACCGAAAGCGCATGCTTGAGCGCCTCGTCGAGTTCGCGCTCTCTGGCCTCTCCGGCCTGCAACTCGTCCTTCAGCTTGGCGACTTCCGCTTTCAGGCTGTCGGCCGCGGCCTGGTCCTTGGAAGCCATCGCCTTGCCGATTTCCTTGGAAGCGGCGTTGCGGCGCTCCTGCAGCGCCTGCAGCGCGCCAACATGGCTGCGGCGCGCTTCGTCGAGCGCAATCAGCTGGGCCGACTGGGCTTCCGCTCCGCGCTTGGCAAGCGCAGCGTCGAGGGCCTCGGGGTTCTCACGTATCCATTTGATGTCAAGCATGGCAGGTTCCGGTACTCGAATGGCAGCGCCTGACCCACGACCGCGCCGCCGGACGGCAGCACGGTCTGCACGTCAATCCGGAGCTCAGGCGTCCCGTTCGGGATCGGTGGCCGCCGCCGATGCTGAATCAGCTTCCGCCAAGGCCGCGTTCGCAGCGCGCTGACGCTCCACGAGTCGGGCGCAATAGATGGCAATCTCGTAAAGAAGGATGGTTGGCAGCGCAAGCCCGATCTGGGAAACCGGATCGGGCGGCGTCAGGATCGCAGCCGCGATAAAGGCCGCGACAATTGCGTATTTGCGCTTGTCGGCAAGCCCCTGGCTGGAGACCAGTCCGACCCGGGCCAGCAGTGTCGTCACCACCGGCAGCTGGAACACCAGGCCGAAGGCGAAGATCAGCGTCATGATCAACCCGAGATACTCGGAAACCTTGGGAAGCAGCATGATCGAGGCTTCACCGGTGCCGCCAACTTGCTCCATCGACAGGAAGAACCACATCACCATCGGCGTGAAGAAGAAATAGACCAGCGCCGCTCCCATCAGGAACAGGATCGGCGAGGCGATCAGGAACGGCAGGAATGCCCCGCGCTCGTTCTTGTATAACCCCGGCGCCACAAACTTGTAGATCTGCGCGGCAATCATCGGAAACGCCAGCACCAGACCGCCGAACATGCCGATCTTGATCTGGGTGAAGAAGAACTCCTGCGGCGCCGTGTAGATCAGTTCGATCTTGCGATCCGACATCCCGGCCCAGTCGACGGCCCAGGTAAAGGGCAGAACCAGCAGGTTGAACAACGGCTTTGCAAAGGAGAAACACAACAGGAAGGCTACGAAGAAGGCGCCGATCGCCCACATCAGGCGATTGCGCAACTCCATCAGGTGCGCCAGCAGCGGCTGCGGCTTGTCGTCGATATCGTCGGTCACGCCTGGCCCTCGCCTTGCTTGGGTTTCTTGGCGCGAGGCGCACTTTTCGCTGCAGCCGGCTTAGCCGGCGCTTTCGCCGTGGAATTCGCGGTCGTGGCCTTGGCCGTGGACTTTGGTGCCGTGGATTTGGGCGCCGCGGATTTCGTGGCTGCAGGCTTGGCCGCTGCAGCTTTCGGAGACGCGGCCGCCTTTGCCTTTGCAGGCGCGGTTTTCACGGAAGCCGAGGACTTGGCGGTCTTTGACGCAGCCGGCTTGGCCGAAGGCGCTTTCGCCGCAACAGCCGGCTTGGAAACCGACTTGTCCGAAACCTCACCCGGTTTTGCCGCCGGGGTGTCCGGCTTGAACTCGGGCGGACCATCCGCAAGCTTCATCGTCGGTTCGGGAGCCGACATCTTCGGCGGCTCCTGCGGTGTCGATGAAGGTGTATTGACCGCTTTTTCTAGGTCCGCCTTGATGTCCTTTGCCGTGTCCTTGAGCGGATTCACGGCATCGCGAATGCTCTGCATCGGATTGAGCTTGCGTGCGTCGTCAAACGTCTTCTTGACGTCGTCAAGATCCGCTTCCCGCAACGCTTCATCGAACTGGCCGCGAAACTCCGAGGCCATTGCCCGGAGTTTCTTGGTTGTCCGCCCGAAGGCGCGCAGCATAGGTGGCAGGTCCTTCGGACCAACCACGACGATCAGCACAATGGCTACGACCAGAAGCTCTGGCCAACCGATGTCGAACATTCAGGCGTCTCCTCACCCGTCAGGGCAACGGGATTGGGATATCAGCCGCGATCCTTGGCTTCTTCAGCCTTGCTTTCGACTGTCTTGGTCTCGGCGGGAGCGGATTCGTCTTCGCCCATGCCTTTCTTGAAGCTCTTGATACCCTTGGCAACATCGCCCATCAGTTCCGGGATCTTGCCGCGACCGAAAAGAAGCAGAACGACGACCAGAACGATTAGCCAATGCCAAATGCTGAATGAACCCATGATACTCTCCTGTATGCACCTACCCTGATTTAGGGTGTTTATCCGCTTCTTTCAAACACCAAAATGTCACGCTCGTTGACAGTAACCGAAACGTCGCGGACGCCGCCCCTCAATTGACCTGCGCGAATGCGCGCGTCAATCGGGTTTTCTCCGCCCGCAACCACCACCGTCACCAATTCCTCCACTCCGAGGAATCGCCGCGCCACAATCCGTGCCGACACGCCGCAAGGCGTTTCCGTTACTTCAACGCCCGGAAGCCTTATGGCAATCGAGACGTTAGCACCATCTCTAAAACCTTTCGCTGCCACCGGACCGAGCGGCGTCGGCGCGGATTCCCCCGAAACCGTGCTTTCGAAGACGTTGATTTCAGAGAAGAATCCGGCGGCAAAAAGATTGGCCGGACGATGGTAGAGATCCTCCGCCGTGCCGACCTGTTCCAGCGCGCCGTCCTTGAGAAGCGCAATCCGGTCGCCCATCCGCATGGCTTCCTCGGCATCATGGGTGACCACGATGGCCGTGGCCCGCGCCTCGCGCAGGATCGCCAGCGTCTCGGCCCTGACACTGTCCTTGAGCCGCGAATCAAGCCCGGAAAACGGTTCATCCATCAGCAACACCGCCGGCCTCGGCGCCAGCGCCCGCGCCAGCGCCACGCGCTGCTGTTCGCCGCCCGACAGGGCATGCGGGTAGTTGTCGGCGTAATGCACCATGCCGACGCGGTCGAGCGCGGCGAGCGCCTCCCGCTTCGCATCCGCACTCGACAGCGCGGTCAGACCGAATTTCACATTGTCGAGAATGGTCAGGTGCGGAAACAGCGCGAAATCCTGGAACATCAGGCCGATGCCACGCCGTTCGGGCGGCAGGTTGACCTGAGGCCCGGCGATCTCGCGGTCGTTGAGCAGCAGCCGTCCGCGGTGCAAGGGCTCGATCCCCGCCGCAAGCCTCAAGAGGGTTGTCTTGCCCGAACCCGACGGGCCGAGCAGGCACAGCACTTCGCCCGGTTCCGCCGCCAGCGTCACGCCGCGCAGCGTTGGAAGCTCACCATAGGAATGATGAACATCCTCGAAGGCCAGACGCGCGGCAAAGGTAACACCGGCCGTCCTGCGCGCGATCGCCGTTCTTGTCTGCTGTGTAACGATGGTCGGAACCCTTGCAATCAGCTTCAAGCGCCCCGGAAAGTTCCGGGACCGGACGCTTAGTCCTCCGCTTCACCCATCGGTGTCAAGAGACCGAGCTCTTCCAGGTCCATTTGGGTGATCGGATCCTCGTCCTCGGTCAGTTCGTCGCCGGAGGGTAGAAGCGGCGGCTGGAAGTTTGCGGGAACCCGACCCGACAGCAGCCCCGCGCCCTTGAGCTCGTCCATTCCGGGCAGGTCTCTGAGGTCTTCAAGGCCGAAATGATCGAGAAACGCCATCGTCGTGCCGTAGGTCACCGGCCGGCCCGGCGACCGCCGCCGGCCGCGCATCCTCACCCAGCCTGTCTCCAGAAGCACATCCAGCGTTCCCTTGGAGGTCGCCACGCCACGGACATCCTCGATTTCCGCCCGCGTCACCGGCTGGTGATAGGCAATGGTCGACAGCACTTCGAGGCCGGCACGCGACAATTTCTTGACCTCGGTCTCGTCCTGCCGGATCAGGAAGCCCAGGTCGGCCGCGGTGCGGAACGCCCAGGCATCGCCGATCCGGACCAGATTGACGCCACGCGAGGCATAACGCTCGGCCAACCGCTCCATCACCACACCCACCGGCGTGTCCTGCGGCAGCTTGCCGGCAATCAGTTTCTCCGCAACCGGTTCACTCGAGGCAAACACCAGCGCTTCGGCGATGCGTTCCGCCTCGTGCAGGGCTCGTTCCTTGAGCGCTTCCAGAGCGTCCGATCCCATCGAATTGTCCTCTGCGTCATCCGCATCTGCCCCGAAAGCGAACGCGGCGCTGTGGCCAGGGTCCATTGTCATGCTTTGCTCCCTGCGCTGACGGCTGTGTGCTGCGACCGTCGCATGAAGATTGGCTGGAACGCTCCATCCTGACGAATTTCAAGCCGCCCTTCCCGCACCATCTCGAGACTGGCGGCAAACGAGCTGGCAATCGCCGTTGTCCGCTCTTCCGGATCGGACAGATAGCGCAGCAGATACTGGTCCAGCGCGGTCCAGTCCGCGAGCTCGCCGATCAGCCGGAACAGGATCACCCGGGCATCGCTGAGCGACCAGACGCGCCGGCGCGAGATCGTAACCTGGGTGACGGTCTGGCGCTGTTTTTGCGCGGCATAGGCCGTCAGAAGGTCATATAGTGTCGCCTCGAAGCTTGAAGTCTTGTCGATCACCATCGGTTCGGGGGCGCCGCGCGCAAACACGTCGCGGCCCAGCCGGTTGCGGTTGACCAGCCGGGTCGCCGCTTCCCGCATCGCTTCCAGCCGCTTGAGCCGGAAGGCGAGCTGTGCGGCCATTTCCTCGCCGCTCGGCTCGTCGCCCTTGGATGCCTGCGGGATCAGCAGCTTTGACTTGAGATAGGCGAGCCAGGCCGCCATCACCAGGTAATCGGCCGCAAGCTCGAGCCTGAGCGCGCGGGCCTTTTCCACGAATTGCAGATATTGTTCGGCCAGCGCCAGCACCGAAATCCGCGCCAGATCCACCCGCTGCGTGCGCGCCAGGTGCAACAGCAGATCGAGCGGACCTTCAAAACCCGCGACATCGATCACCAGCGCCGGATCACCGGTTGCCCGGTCAGCGGCGACGTCTTCCCACATGACGTCCATGGGCGTCCTGCCCTGGGCCGTCTTGCCGGGATTGCCACCGCTTTGCCGGTTGCCGCTGTTCACACCTGCCGCCTTTCACATCTCGGGTTAGGAGGCTGCCATCAACCCCTCGAATTCTTCGCGCAATGCCGCCTCGTCGCTGTCATCGGGAGCGCGGAAGGCCGCCATAACGTCCCTGGCCCGCCGCAAGCTCTCGCCATCAAGCTCCGGGGTGACCGACGCCACCGCTTCCATTTCGGCCCGATCGCCATTGCAGTGCAATGTGACATCGCATCCCGCGGCAAGAATTGCACTGGTCCTTGTGGCGAAATCCCCAGAAAGCGCGTTCATCGACACGTCGTCGGACATCAAGAGCCCGTCGAAGCCGATTTCGCCGCGGATCACCTCATCGACCACGCGACGCGACGTCGTCGCCGGATTGTCCGGATCGATATCGGTGAACACCACATGCGCCGACATCGCCATCGCCTCACCGGCAAGCGCCTTGAACGGGATGAAGTCGCGTGCAGACAAGTCCGCGCGGGATGCATTCACATGCGGCAATTCATGGTGCGTGTCGGCGCCGGCGCGTCCATGGCCGGGAATATGCTTGATCACCGGCAGCATGCCGCCGGCCTTCAGCCCTTCCGCTGCCGCCGCCCCCAAGGCGCACACCACTTCCGGCGTGATCCCGTAGGCGCGGCTGCCGATCACCTCGTGTCCGCCGGGCGAAGGCACATCCAGCACCGGCAGGCAGTCGACGGTAATTCCCAGCGGATGAAGATCAAAGGCATGCAGCCGTGACATAATCCAGGTCGCACGCAGGCCGGCGTCCCGGTTGGCCAGGTAAAGCGCGCCGAGATCCGCCCCGGAAGGATATTGCGGCACCAGCGGCGGCTTGAACCGCTGTACCCGCCCGCCTTCCTGGTCGATCAGCACTGGTGCGTCGGGACGTCCGACGCTTTCACGCAGGCTGGCGGTCAGGTCCGCGACCTGGGCAAGGCTTGCGATGTTGCGGCCGAAGAGAATGAAGCCCCAAGGCCTGGTTTCGGCAAAGAAGGATGCTTCCTCGGCAAGAAGCTCGGGTCCCGCGCACCCGAATATGACTGCTTTTGATTCGCTCATGGCGCAATGGTAGTCGAACTGTGGGCATTTGACAGTCGGGCATCACCGGAAGGGCCGATAGGAAAAGGCCGCGCATCAGGTGCGCAGCCTCTTTGATTCAGCGCGCAATCAGCGCGAGACGAAGCAGCTGCCGCCCGCGGCCTTGTAGCGGCTGCAAAGCGCATTGGCCTGGTCCCGGGTGCCGGCAGGTATCCTGACCCGGTGAAACACGCCCTTGCCCGGAATGTCCGCCCGCTGGATGTCGACACCCAGCCCGCCCAGCACCGAACTGTAGCGGTCCGACAGGGTCCGCCACGACGCCTGCGCGCCTTCCGCAGTCGGTTGGGAGGCAATCTGCACGTAGTAGCCGCCCGGATTGGCAGCGGGTGCGGCGGCGGCAGGAGCCGAAGCAACGGCAACCGGCTCAGCTGCGGCGGGTGCCGCCGGCACGGCGGGCGCGGCAGGCGCAGCGCCGACCCGTCCGCCCTGGCTGACGGTTCCGACCACGTTGACCGGCTGGTCCGCCGGACGGCCTTGCGGAACCGGCGCATTGGTCACCGGCCGGATCGGCTGGGTCTTGACCACACGCACCGGGGCAACAGTGCCCTCGGTCGCGGCTACATCCGTGGGGGCTGCCTGCTCCGGCTCGGACGCGGCGGTCCCGGCCGGCTGCTGTTCCACCGTCTCCGGCGTCTGTGCCGCTTCGGCGTCGGGTGCTGTTTCCGGCGCGGCTGCGACCAGCGTCTGCGGTATCGCTTCGGGAGCCGAGACCTCCGGCTCCGGCACTTCCCGCGCCACGATGGAACCATCCGGCTTGACGATCATGGTGCGCACCTTGCGCGGAGACACAACCGGCGCCGACGCCTCATTCGGGGTGGCTTCGTCCGCGCCGCTGTCGGCCGACAGCCGTTCCTCGGATTTGACGGCGAAGTCCGACCGGCCTTCAAGCGGCAGGATTTCCGGATCGAGTGTCCGCTGGACCACATCCACCGGTTCTTCCGCCGAATTCACCAGCGCCGGCTGCCCGGGGGAAGCTCCGTCGCCGCCGGCGACACGGTCATAAACTGCCTTGTCCTGGTTGGGGACGGTTACGCCGCCCGGATTTTCGGGAAGCACCTTGACCGGATCCTTGTCCGCCCGGATGATCCGCGGACCGCCGTCAGCGGTCGTCTCGTCACCCGACAGCATGCTCCAGCCAAAGGCGGCAACGCCGGCCAGCAACGCAAGCCCCAGAACCGCGACGGCGACAACCGGACCTCGCGAACCGTTCTCGGTGCGCTCATGCCGGCCCGCCATGTCCCCGGCGACGTCACCCTCGCCATTCCTGCCATCCCCGGCATGACCCGCAGCCGCGAAACCGGACTGATCGACACCGGCACCAAGCTCGCGCTCCAGTGCAATGTAATCATCCGACACTTCGTAGCCGCGCGAGGTTGTTGCAGCCCGGCTCCACTCTTCGGTCGAGCCGAAAGTGGCGCCTGCGGGGTCAACCGGATGCTCGTCCAAACCGGGTTCATTGCGATCGATGATGTCGGCGAACTCGCGTTCGATCTCGGTTTCGTAATCCGGCTCGAACGGCTGAGGCTCGTCATGCACCAGTTCGGGAACGTCGATATCGGTGACGATCTCGACCGTTTCGTCGGACTCGGCAATCAGCTCCGCATCGAAATAATAGTCCGAAGAGCCGGCAGGTGATCCACCCGGCTGCACGACGTGCTCGCTGGTATCAAAACCGTCAAGCCAGTCGCCCTGCTCCGGCTCGGCGGATCCGCCGCCATACTCGGACCCCATGCCAGCGGCCCCCGCGGCAGGCGTAGCTTGCGCAACCTGGTCTTCGTCTTCCGGCACGAGACCGAGAAAGGCTTCCGCCAATTCATCCCGCTGCTTCGGCTGATCGATTTCCGGGGTGTCCGACAACCAGTCATCGACCTCGGCAACACGCTTTTCCGGACGATCCGCCTCTACCTCAAGCGGTTCGGCCCAGTCATCGTCAGACCCGTCGAAACTGTCGGCCAGCACCTGTTCCAGATCGAGTTCGAAATCATCCGCGGCATCCACCCTCGCATCGAGCGCTTCCGCCCCCCGCTCGGGCAGACCGAACATGTCGCCAAGCTCACCGTCGAGTTCATCGGCGGCAGCTTCTTCGATCTTGTCGAGAGACCAATCGACGGAATCGTCATCGGAAGGTTCGCCATCGGGCTCTGCGCCGCTGCTGAACTCCACGTCATCGTTGATCGCGGCGAGCAGTTCCTCGGCAGCGTCATCAAATATCGCGACCTCGTCATCGAGCGTGTCGTCATTCAGCGCATCGAGAGCGGTTTCGACATCGAAATCAGCCACTGCTTCGCGCGCACCGGTTTGCGCAGCGTCACCGGTGTCATCACTGTCTTCGCCGATTTCAACTTCCTGCTTGAAGACATCGAGTTCGGTGGACAGATACTCCTCGAAGTCCAGCGCGGCCTCATCGCGATCGGCCTCAGGCTGCTCTTCAGCCGCTACCGGCGCGACATCGGCGCTGTCCGGACCGAAGGAAGGCTTCGAACGCAGATCAAACCGAACCATGTCGGCAAGAACCTCGTCCCCGATCGCGTCATCCGCATCCTCCGCCGGCGCTGCCCCGGTATCTGCCGCGATCTCGCTTCCGGCAGCATCCGCTACCGCTTCGTCGGTCTGTCGAGCATCCATAGCATCCGGCTGCGGCTCATTCGCCGGCTGAACCGACACGGGCTCATCCAGATCGGACGTCATCATCCATTCGCCGTCATCATCGATCGGCATATCCGGCCCCTGGTCGAGATCCAGATCGTCCGGGTGCTCGACCGGAAATTCGTTTTCAATGGCTTGCAGCAGGGCATCGGACGACCGCCCCTCGACCGAAAGGAAATCAGCGCTATCGAGCGCCGGCACATCCTCAACGGGATAATCTGCCTGAAGATCGTCCGCCTGACGATCGTAGGGAGCATCTCTGTCCGCGGCCGGCAGCGCTTGCTCTGGCTCCGGATCATAGACCGTGTCGGCCAGTACAGCATCGAGAGCTTCGTCGGCCTCGATCCGGTCCAGCTCGTCGATGGAAGGCGCCTGCGGCACGTCGAGCTCGCGCATCAATTCCGCCTCGAGATCGAATTCACTCGACTCGGGGAATTCGTCGGTCTTCGCCGTATCCTCGGATGGCCGCTCGTAACCGATGATCCTGGCAAGTTCCGCCAAAGGATCATCGATTTCGGCATCCGGATGCGGGGACCGGGCGTTGTTATCGAATTGATCAGCCATGCATCACTCACATACTCTCGCACACTCTAATGCCAGAGCAATGTGGGGAAAAGGTGTCGTTCAGCGCATTTCTTCGGGCGCGTCAGTCCCGGTAATCGCGAGACCTGACTTCAACACCGACGCTACTGCGTACACCAGACCCAACCTGGCAATTGTCGATTGTCTGTTTTTATCATTAACAAACCGCAAACCCGGCTCATCACGGCCCTTGTTCCAGTGCGCATGCAGCAGGCTGGCAAGCTCATAGAGATAGAAAGCCACCCGGTGCGGCTCCTGTCCGGAGGCCGCGGCCTCGATCATCCTGGGGTACTCGCCGAGCTTGGCAATCAGCGCCAGTTCGCTCTCGTGGGCGAGATCCGACAGATCAGCCGAGGCCAGCGTTTCGGGCGACAGGTCGAGATCCGGGAAGGTCTCGACGGCCTGCCGCATCACCGACGCACAGCGGGCGTGGGCGTACTGCACGTAAAAGACCGGGTTGTCCTTGGAATGTTCGGTCACCTTGGCGAAATCGAAGTCGAGCGATTCCGAACTCTTGCGGTAGAGCATCATGAATCGCACCGAATCGACACCCACCTCGTCGACAACGTCGCGAAGCGTGACGAAATCGCCCGACCGCTTCGACATGCGCACCGGCTCGCCGTTGCGGTAGATCTTGACCAGCTGGCAAAGCAGCACCGTCAGCTTCGCTTCACCCGCCGAGACTGCCTTGGCAACAGCCTCGAGCCGCTTGATGTAGCCGCCATGATCGGCGCCCAGCACGTAGATCATCTCGCTGAAGCCGCGCTCGAACTTGTCGCGGAAATAGGCAACATCGGCGGCGAAATAGGTGTAGCTGCCATCCGACTTGATCAGCGGCCGGTCGATATCGTCACCAACTTCGGTCGACCGGAACAATGTCTGCTCGCGGTCTTCCCAGTCCTCGGGCGACTGGCCCTTCGGCGGCGGCAGCTTGCCCTTGTAGACATGGCCCTTGAAGGTCAGGTCGTTGATCGCGTTGCGGATCGCGCGTTCGCCGTCGGCATGCAGGCTGCGCTCGGAGAAGAACACATCGTGCTCGACATTGAGCGCCTTCAGATCGGACCGGATCATGTCCATCATCGCATCGATCGTGCGGTCCTTGATCAGCGCCATCCGCTCGGCTTCCGGCATCGTCCTGAGCGAGGTGCCGAACTCGCCGGCCAGGTTCTGCCCCACCGGCACCAGGTAATCGCCGGGATAGAGCCCTGCCGGGATTTCACCGATGTCCTCGCCAAGCGCCTCGCGGTATCTCAGGTAGACCGATTTCGCCAGCACGTCGATCTGCGATCCGGCGTCGTTGATGTAGTATTCCTTGGTCACCTGGTAGCCGGCAAACCCCATCAGGTTGGCCAGCGCATCGCCGACAACCGCGCCGCGGCAATGGCCAACATGCATCGGCCCGGTCGGGTTCGCGGACACATATTCGACATTGACCTTGCGGTCCGCACCCAGGGTGGACCGGCCATAGTCGGTGCCTTCCCGGATGATTGTCGACACCAGCCGGCGCCAGAACGCAGCCGTCAGCCTGAAATTTAGAAAGCCGGGACCGGCCACACTTGTCTCCGACACGTCGGCGTCGCCAGCGAACTGGGCCGCGATCATGTCCGCCAGCGCCCGTGGATTCATGCCCAGCGGCTTGGCCAGCACCATCGCTGCATTGGTCGAGATATCGCCATGCGCCGGATCCCGCGGCGGCTCGACGGTCAATCTCTCGAAGCTGACTTCGCCGCCCTTGTCCCTGACCACATCAAGCGCCTCGACGGCCTGCTTGATTCTGCTTTCGAAGTCCTTGAACACATTCATGGGTAAAGTCCGGAAATGACGGAAAAACGGGGGCGAAACGACTGCCCGCCCCAAGGTGAGCGCTGCCTATCGCAATTCCGGCGTATCGTCAAACAAGCGCCGGTGCGCGGCGATCGCGTAGGTGTCGGTCATTCCTGCAAGGTAATCCCTGACCTTGCGCGCCCGCATGTCCACGGCCATCTCCTCGATCCCCGCATGCCGGTGCTTCTCCCCCATGGCCGACGGATCGGCCATGAAGGCCGTGAACAGGTCGCGGACGATGCGGGTGGCTGACGCCCTCACCCGCATGACGTCGGGATGACGGTAGAGATGACGATACAGGAACGCCTTGATGTGCTGGTCGGCCTCGACGAATTCGTCCGAGAAATGCGCCATCGTCCGCCCCGCGTGACGCACGTCATCGGCCGTTTGCGGCTTGATCTCCTCGATATGCGCCTGGGTGACAGCAATCACGTCCTCTACCATCCGGGTGATCTGCCGCCGCATCACCTCGTGGATCAGCCTCGGCTCCTCAAGACCGGGATACCGGTCCCGGACCTCTGCCAGCAGACGCGAAATCAGCGGCAGCTCCTCCAGCATTTCCAGCGTGATCAGCCCGGACCGCAGACCGTCGTCGATGTCATGGGTGTTGTAGGCGATATCATCGGCGATCGCCGCGACCTGGGATTCGAGGCTCGAATGAGTCGCAAGCCACAGGTCGTGAGCGGCATTGTACAGGGCGATCGGCTCCGGCACCGGCTTGCTGCCCTCAGCGATCAGCGGTCCGTTGTGCTTGACCAGCCCCTCGAGCGTCTCCCAGGTCAGGTTGAGCCCGTCGAAATCGGCGTAGCGTTGCTCGAGCTTGGTGACGATGCGCAGCGATTGCGCGTTGTGATCGAAGCCGCCGGCATCCGCCATCAGCTCATCGAGCGCCTCTTCCCCGGTATGGCCGAACGGCGTGTGGCCGAAATCATGCACCAGCGCCACGCCCTCCGCTAGGTCCTCATCGAGCTTCAGCGCCCGTGCAAGAGCGCGCGCGATCTGCGCCACCTCGATGGTGTGGGTCAACCGGGTGCGGTAGTGATCGCCTTCGTGGGCGACGAAAACCTGGGTCTTGTGCTTGAGCCGCCTGAACGCGGTGGTGTGGATGATCCGGTCGCGGTCGCGCTGAAACTCCGAGCGGGTCGGGCTCACCGGTTCGGCAAACAGCCGCCCGCGGCTCGACCACGGGTCAACCGCCCAGGGCGCACGCGCCGTGGTTCCGAACCCCAGTTGCTTGATGTCAATTTCCATGCCTATCCCGTCAACAGGCGCCAATCAGATCCCGACTCAGTCCGTCCAAGCATTGACGCCGGGCCAGCGCCTTCATACCTATAGAGCAACTGATTTGAAACCTGTCTCTTCCGGACCTTGACCCCGGCAAGGAGGTACCATGACTGAAAACGCAACCGTCACGCTCTCGGAGTCCGCCGCCCGCAGGATCAGGGAAATCGTTTCAGCCGAAGCCGGCAAATCCGCTCTTCGCGTTTCCGTCGAAGGCGGCGGATGTTCCGGTTTTTCCTACAAGTTCGATCTCGCCGACCAGCCCGCCGAAGATGACATCGTGCTTGAAAAGGACGACGCCAAGGTCCTCATCGACCAGGTCTCGCTCGTCTACATGGCCGGATCGGAAATCGATTTCGTCGACAACCTGATGGGCCAGGCTTTCCAGATCAGGAACCCGAACGCCGTCGCATCCTGTGGCTGCGGCACCAGTTTTTCGGTCTGACCAGCCCTGTTTTGCCAGCCCCCTTGCCCGCCATGGATCCGCGCACGAGCGGATCTTCTGTTGAAGGATGACCGCCTTGAAAATCGCCACCTGGAACATCAATGGCGTCAAGGCGCGGATCGACAACCTGCAGAGTTGGCTGAAGGAAAGCGAACCCGACATCGCCTGCCTGCAGGAGATCAAGTCGGTCGACGAGGGATTTCCGCGGCTGGAGATCGAAGCACTCGGCTACCACGTTGAAACCCACGGGCAGAAGGGCTTCAACGGCGTGGCGATCCTGTCGAAGCAGAGCCCCGATGAGGTCAATCGCGGCCTGCCGGGCGATGACACCGACGAACAGGCCCGTTTCATCGAGGCGGTCTTCTCTGTCGACGGCGGCGCCCTCCGCGTCGTCTCGCTGTATCTGCCCAACGGCAATCCCGTCGACACGCCGAAATTCCCCTACAAGCTCTCCTGGATGGAGCGGCTGCACGCCTTTGCCCAAGACCGGATGGCGCTGGAAGAGCCGCTGGTGCTCGCCGGCGACTACAATGTCATTCCCGAGCCCGTCGACTGCCACGACCCGAAAGTCTGGGAAGGCGATGCGCTGTTTCGCCCCGAATCCCGCAACGCCTTCAGAAAAATCGAAAATCTTGGCTTCACCGATGCCTTGCGCGCCGTCAATGACGCTGCCGAAACCTACACGTTCTGGGACTACCAGGCCGGCGCCTGGCAGAAAAACAACGGCATCCGCATCGACCATCTGATGCTCTCGCCCGAGGCTGCAAACCTGCTGCAATCGGCAACCGTGGAAAAACACGTCCGTGGCTGGGAAAAGCCGTCGGACCATGTCCCGGTGGCGATCCAGATCGACCTCTGATCGCTCCCGCCAACGGCGCGGTCCGCGCCCGTGGGCTCGCCAAGCTTGCCAAAGACCCGCCATGGGTGCATTATTTACCGATGAAACTTGCGCTGTCTCCTCGACTGGCATTGAGCATCGGTTTTCTGACCGTGGTGATTGTTGCGGGTTCGCCCGCCTTCGCCGGACAGGATTGCGAGTGTCTCGGCAACGGCAAAAGGATCAAGGAAGGCGGCGTGATCTGCCTGCAGATCGGCTCCTCCCAGCGCTATCTCGCGCGCTGCGAACGCAATCTCAACAATACCAGCTGGAAGAAGATTTCGGATGGATGTCCGGTGTCTCAAATGTCGCCGTGGACTTCAAAACCGCCGGCTCCGACACACGGCTGATCCCCCTTACGACAGGCAGCCAGCCTGCATCGGACTGCAAAAGCTTTGGATAATCCGACGGCTTGTCAGTTCAGGCCCTTGGCCAGCATATCCTGGGCCAGCGCGATGGCCGTGCGCCGGTCGGCTTCGCCCGCCAGCGAGAATGCGCGCTCCTGCATTGCCTGGATCCAGGCCTTGTCGGAAGGCGGCGACCGTTCAAGCGCGGTGGTCATGAAGGCAAGCCCGCGCACGGTCTGGCCTTCCTCGAACACCACATTGCCAAGCACCGCTGCTGCGGCCGGATGGCCACTGACACGGGCCCGGTTCAGCCATTTCTTCGCCTGCTGGATGTCGTTGGCGCCGCCCTCGCCCTCGAGGATCATGCGGCCCAGGCGATATTGTGCTTCCGGCACGCCGAAGGCGGAAGCGGCCTGAAAATACAATTGCCGCGCAGCCCCCAGATTGGCCTTGATCGGGCTGCCGGGAATACCCTTCTGATAATAGGTCGCCAGCGACAACAGCGCATTGACGAAATAGCCGGTGTCCTGCGACCCCGGCTCGACGCCCTGCCGGGCGATATCATCATAGATCTTGAAAGCTTCGTAGTCGTTCTCGACCACGCCGTCGCCATAGGCGTACATGTTGGCAAGCGCCCAGCGCGCGCCGGGATGCCCCTTTTCCGCGGCATATTTATAGGCTTCGACGGCCTCGTCCTTGCGGCCCTTCTTGTAGGCGGAAAACCCGAACTTGAACAGATCGAAGGGACCGGATTCGCGGGTGACGCCCGCATTGGGATCCAACGCCAGAGCCTGGCCGCCGCAGCCAACGGCCACGGCAAGCACTACACCAAAAAGACCCGTCCGGGTGCGGCTAGATGTCTGCATAGCAGTGTTTTTCTTTCGCTCCGCCCGGATGGGTAACCGCGCCATAGCGCGCCGACCCCACCGTCTGGGCGTATTTCCACAGCGCGCCCGATGCATAATCGGTCTCCCGCGCCGTCCATTTTTCCCTGCGCGCAGCCAGTTCCTCGTCGGACAGCTGCACATTCAATGTGCCGGCAACAGCATCAATCTCGATGATGTCGCCATCCTGCAGCAGGCCGATCGGCCCGCCTTCAGCGGCTTCCGGGCCGACATGGCCGATGCAGAAGCCGCGGGTTGCGCCGGAGAACCGGCCGTCGGTGATCAGCGCGACCTTGTCGCCCATGCCCTGGCCGTAAAGCGCCGCGGTGGTCGACAGCATCTCGCGCATGCCCGGACCGCCCTTGGGGCCCTCGTAGCGGATCACCAGAACCTCGCCTTCCTTGTACTTGCGATTTGTGACCGCATTGAAGCAGTCTTCCTCGGAATCGAAACACCGGGCCGGGCCGCTGAATTTCAGCTTCGACATGCCCGCCACCTTCACGATGGCGCCGTCTTCGGCCAGATTGCCCTTCAGGCCAACGACACCGCCGGTGACGGTGATCGGCTTGTTGGCCGGATGCACCACGTCCTGCTCGTCATTCCAGCGGACATGCTCCATGTTTTCAGCCAGCGTCCGCCCGGTCACGGTCATGCAGTCGCCGTGAAGATAGCCATGTTCGAGCATGGTCTTCATCAGCACCGGAATGCCGCCGGCCTCGAACATGTCCTTGGCGACATACTTGCCGCCCGGTTTCAGGTTGGCAATGTAGGGCGTGCGTTCGAAAATCTTGGCGACGTCGAACAGATCGAACTCGATGCCGCATTCATGTGCGAGCGCAGGCAGGTGCAGCGCCGCATTGGTCGATCCGCCGGTTGCCGAAACCACCGCAGCGGCGTTCTCGAGCGACTTGCGGGTGACGATGTCGCGCGGCCGGATCTGCTTGGCGATCAGTTCCATCACCTTCTCGCCCGCCGCATAGCAGAACTTGTCGCGCATGTCGTAGGCCGCCGGAGCGCCGCAGGAATAAGGCAGCGCCAGTCCGATCGCCTCGGCCACCGTCGCCATTGTGTTGGCGGTGAATTGCGCGCCGCAGGAGCCGGCCGACGGGCAAGCGGCCTGTTCGATCTCGAGCAGGTCCTCGTCCGAAATGTCGCCGACCGAATGCTGGCCGACGGCTTCAAACACGTCCTGGATCGTAATCTGCCGACCGCGGTAGCTGCCGGGAAGGATCGATCCGCCATAGAGAAAGATCGAGGGAACGTTGAGGCGGACCATCGACATCATCATGCCCGGCAGCGACTTGTCGCAGCCGGCCAGCCCGACAATGGCGTCGTAGCAATGGCCGCGCATGGTCAATTCCACCGAATCGGCAATCAGGTCGCGGCTGGCAAGCGACGCCTTCATGCCCTGGTGGCCCATGGCGATGCCATCGGTCACGGTAATGGTGCAGAATTCGCGCGGCGTGCCCTTGCCCGCGGCCACGCCCTTCTTGACGATCTGCGCCTGGCGCATCAGCGAAATATTGCACGGTGCTGCTTCGTTCCAGCAGGACGCCACGCCGACCAGTGGCTGGGCAATCTCCTCGCTCGACAGTCCCATCGCGTACAGGAAAGACCGGTGCGGAGCACGCTCAGGCCCAACCGTCGTGTACCGGCTTGGAAGTTTGGACTTGTCGAATGGTGTGGCGCTCATGAAATCCTCAGACGCGTCTGGCCTCGTTGACCGAGCCGCGGGGCTGGACCGATGCCCTGCCCTGCGCCTCGTTTGTGGCGGGAAATGGGCACAACAAGCCCCTAGGATTTCATAGCAGATGCTTTGAAAAAATGTGTTGCGGATTCGTCACAATTCGTGATCTCCGTCATCCCGATGCTCGAGAATATGCCCGGATTTCAATGAAAAGCGGCCCGACAGGCGCAACACGCAGGCCCGACAAGCGAAATCGCCCGACGATTGCTCGGCACCAATATTCGCTCTGAGAACGAAGAAAGGCGGCCCGTTCTCCCGGACCGCCTTTCTGATTTATTGGCGCGGGGCTGATCCCAGCCCGCCTGATCTCAACCGGCCATGATCTTATCCGGCTTGCGCGAGCCGCTCGATCGCCGCGCCCAGCTTGTCCTTTTGCCCCAGAAGATCGGCCAGCTTCTCGCGCTCCGCCGCAACCACTTCCGGCTTGGCGTTGGCGACGAATTTCTCGTTGGCCAGCTTGCGCTCGATCTTGTCGACGTCATCGGCCACTTTCGACCGCGCCTTCTCGAGCCGCGCCTTTTCGGCGGCAAGGTCGATCAGGTCCCCCAGCGGCAGGCAGGCGGTCGCCTCCCCGACAACGATCTGGGCCGATCCGGGCGGCACTTCGTTCTCGAGCACGATCTCCGTCACCCGGGCCAGCTGCTGGATTGCCGGCTTGTGCCGCAGCAGCCGTTCCTCTGTCGTCGCGATGGTGCCGACCATGACCAGCGCCGCTTTTGCCGATGGCGGAACATTCATTTCCGAGCGAACCGATCTCAGGCCCGAGACAAGGTCGACTAGCCAGTTGATTTCCGAAGCCGCTGCGTCGTCCGAGAAGACCGGCTCGGGCCACGCGGCGTGGCAGGCAAGCCCCGCGCCCGCGCCGGCCAGATGCTCCCAGAGCTCTTCCGTCATGAACGGCATGAACGGATGCAGGAGCTTGACCGCTTCCGCCAGGACATGCGCGGCACAGGCGCGCGCCTCGACCTTGGCCGCCTCGTCCTCGCCGTTGAACACCGGCTTGAGCAGTTCAAGGTACCAGTCGCAAAGCTGGTTCCAGACGAAGCGGTAGAGCGCGCTCGACGCCTCGTTGAACTTGTATGCCTCGATCGCGGCTTTCACCTCGTTCGCGGTGCGGGTCAATTCGGTCAGGATCCAGCGGTTGATCGTCAGCTTCGCCGCCGACGGGTCGAAGGCCGGATCGAGCACCGCGCCGTTCATGTCGGCGAAACGGGCCGCGTTCCACAGCTTGGTGCCGAAGTTGCGGTATCCGGCAATCCGCGCCGGATCGAGTTTCACGTCGCGGCCCTGCGCCGCCATGATCGCCAGCGTGAAGCGCAGCGCATCGGCGCCGTACTCGTCGATCAGCTCCAGCGGATCTATGACGTTGCCCTTGGACTTGGACATCTTGGCGCCGTCCTTGTCGCGCACCAGCGCGTGGACATAGACGGTGTGGAACGGCTCTTCCTTCATGAAGTGCAGCCCCATCATCATCATCCGTGCGACCCAGAAAAAGATGATGTCGAAGCCGGTCACCAGCACGTCGGTCTGGTAGTAGCGCGCAAGTTCCGGCGTCTTGTCGGGCCAGCCGAGCGTCGAGAACGGCCACAATGCAGAGGAAAACCAGGTGTCGAGCACGTCCTCGTCGCGGGTCAGGATCTCGCCCGGCTGGAAGTTCTCGAGCTTCTCCTCGACCCAGGCCTTCCACGGGCCCTCGTGGGCGATGTAATGCTGGATAGCCGCATCAAGCGCGGTTTCCTCGTCCTTCTCGACGAACACCTGTCCGTCCGGACCGTACCAGGCCGGGATCTGGTGTCCCCACCACAATTGCCGGGAAATGCACCAGGGCTGGATGTTTTCCATCCACTCGAAATAGGTCTTTTCCCAGTTCTTCGGAACGAAATTGGTCCGGCCCTCGCGCACGCTCTCGATCGCAGGCTTGGCCATTTCGGCGGCATTGACGTACCACTGGTCGGTCAGGAACGGCTCGATCGGCACGCCGCCGCGGTCGCCATGCGGGACCATGTGGGTGTGCGGTTCGATGTGATCGAGACAGCCGATCTCCTCCATCTTGGCAACGACTTCCTTGCGCGCGGCAAAGCGGTCCATGCCGTCGAGTTCCTCGATCACCTCGATAAGCTTGCCCTCGACCTTGAGACCTTCGAGGAAATCCTCGTTGTCCTTGAGCGCCATCCGACCGTCGGTGGTCAGGATGTTGATCGCCTTGAGGTGGTGGCGCTTGCCGACTTCGAAGTCGTTGAAGTCATGCGCCGGCGTGATCTTGACCGCGCCGGAGCCGGCGGTCTGGTCCGCGTAGTCGTCACCGACGATCGCGATGCGGCGTCCGACCAGCGGCAGGACAACATGCTTGCCGATCAGGTCCTTGTAGCGGATGTCTTCCGGATTGACTGCAACGGCGGTGTCGCCGAGCATGGTTTCGGGCCGGGTGGTGGCGACGATGATGTAGTCCCGGGTCTCGTAGGTGAAGATCTCGGTGTCCTCGTCATAGGAAACCGGATGCTCGTAGGTGACGCCGTCGGCCAGCGGGTAGCGGAAATGCCAGAGATTTCCCTGAACCTCGACCTGCTCGACCTCGAGGTCGGAAATCGCCGTCAGCAGCTTCGGATCCCAGTTGACCAGACGCTTGTCCTTGTAGATCAGCCCTTCCTTGTAGAGGCTGACAAAGACTTCAAGCACGGCGCGCGACAGCCCCTCGTCCATGGTGAAGCGCTCGCGCGACCAGTCGCACGATGCGCCAAGCCGCTTGAGCTGGTTGAAGATCATGCCGCCGGACTGGTCTTTCCACTCCCAGACCTTTTCGACAAAGGCTTCCCGCCCGATCTCGCGGCGGTGGATCTGGCGCTCGGCCAGTTGCCGCTCGACCACCATCTGCGTGGCAATGCCCGCGTGGTCCATGCCCGGCTGCCAGAGCACGTTCTCGCCCAGCATGCGATGGTAGCGAACCAGGATATCCTGAAGCGTGTTGTTGAGCGCGTGCCCCATGTGCAGCGAGCCGGTCACATTCGGCGGCGGGATCACGATGCAAAACGAATCCCGCTCGGGTTGAGCACCGGCGCCAGCGGCGAATGCGTTCGCCTCTGCCCAGCGTGTCGCGATTTTCGGCTCTATGGCCGCGGCGTCATAGGTTTTTTCGAGCATAATCGGGTAACCGTTTGCATCTGAAGGAATAGGACCGTGATAAACCGGAACGGAATGGTGGAGTCAACACAGGCTGCGTCTGACGGAAGCAATGCGATTGCTTTCACCAGCCGCACGCACGCCACACGCTTTGATCCCGGATCGACGCGCGCCGCCGGAGCAGAATTCCTAGCATTCTTGGGCCATGATGGCGCCATGCATTATGCCGCAGCACGGCTCCGCCCGCTCCGGCCCGCGCTTAGGGACCGAACCGCACTCGCCCGCACTCTGCCTGACGATGAAATGACGGCCGTTCAGGACGACCCGGCTTAGCGGCGATTGCCGCGCGACACGCGCTCGATTTCCTCGCGCACCAGCCGCTCGACCAGGGTGGGCAGGTTGTCATCTAGCCACTGGGTCAGCATCGGCCGCAGCATCTCTTCGGCGATCTCGTCAAAGGACCGTCTCTGACCTGCCGCGATGGCCGCATCGAGTTCACCGAAAGCCGCAGCGACCTTTTCGCCGGTTTGCAGCGATACCAGCTGGCCGCCACCCGACTGCCCACCATTGGACTGCTCGCCGCCGGACTGTTCGGCGGCCGGCGCCCGACCTTCGGAGGCCCGACCTTCGGAGGATGGAGCGGAACGGACGGGTTCGGGCTGCGGTTCTGCTTGCACGGCAACGGGTTCGGGCTGTGATTCTGCCTGCGCGGCAACCGGCTCGGATCTTGTCTCCTTGGCGACGGCGACAACCGCCTCTGCCAAGGCTTCGACCGGCTCGTCGGAGGTCAGGGCTTCCCGGAGTTCTTCTGCCGCCGCATCCATCACGTCGGCTGCGCGGTCGGAGACTTCCTGGTGGATTTCGGGGCTGTGCGTATCCGCTGTACGGGTTTCCGGCACCGCGCGTGCCCGCGCCGCGACGTCGGCGAGCGAAACCGGCTGGGCAGCCGGTGCGTCATTGGCGACAGCCCGCTGCCTCTCGGAGGCCTGTTCCGCCTGGTCCGTGTCATAGGCGTCGTCATCCGCGACAGCCTCGTCAGCATCGTGGTCGCTGAACACCTCGGCGGAAGCAACCGGATTGCCATCCGGTCCAGGCTCGTTGTTTTCGATGATCCTGCGGATGGAAGCCAGGATTTCTTCCATCGACGGTTCGCGCTGCGCGCCGGCCTGTCCCATGATTACGCTCCGTTACTCTCGTCGCCAGGCTCATGCCAACCGGCGAATCACCCTGCCAGCTTATGGCATTGACCTCGATTTGAGAATCGCGTCCGGCGAAGCTTCGGCGTTCATGCACAGGAATTCACGTCAGGCGCGCGAAAGCCGGTTCGCGCGCTCGTCAAGACCGGCTCAGCGGCCGTCGACGGTCCGCAGGCCGTACCAGCGGTCCTTGGTCGCCTCATAGTGAACTTCGGGCCGGTAGTTGGCCACCTGCAACCCGAGACGGTCGATGGTCAGCTTGCCGGTTGATGCAAGCACGGAGAAGCTTGCAACGATGGCGTTGCGCTCCGACTGGGAAATCGCTTCCTTGGCGTTGAGCACCGTTTGCTGCGCATTGAGCACGTCAAGCGTGGTGCGCTGGCCGACGCGGCGCTCCTCGACCACGCCGTTGAGCGCGAGGTTCGCGGCAGAGAGCTGGGCCCGGTTGGCCTCGATGGTGGCGATTGCGGCCTCCATCTGCGTCCAGGACGACACGACCGACTGCTCGATCGAGCGGCGGGCCGAATCAACCAGAATGCGCTGCTGGCCCAGTTTCTCCTTGGCCTGGCGAACCGATGCTGACGCGGCCCCGCCCTGGTAGAGCGGAATGGTCACCTTGGCCTGGACCGAGCTTGTGCTGATGCCGCCACTGGCCTCGGCAACCGAACCGGTGACCTTGACGCCGGGCAGGAACGTGCCTTCCTCTGACTTCACCTTGTAGCCGGCAGCATCAACGCCATACAGCGCAGCCAGCACGGCCGGGTGTTCCTTGGTCCCCTGCGCCACCGCAGCAGTGAGCGAGCCGGGAAGCAGCTTGCGTGGCAGAGGAACAGGCTTGAGATTTTTCGGCACCGAGCCGACGATCTGGGCATAGACCGCCGCACTGGACTTGGCCTGGGCGACGGCTGCCGTCAGGCTCGCCTTTGCGCCCGCAAGCTGTGCCTCGGCCAGGCTCACGTCCGTCCGGGTGCTCTCGCCCACATCGAAGCGGGCACGGGCTGCGGCGAACTGCTCCTGCAGGAAGGCGATGTTCTGCTTGCGGTAGACAACGATCTGGTTGTCACGGTTGACGTTGGCGTAGGCCTGGACTGTGGCAAGCAGGATGTCGATCTCGGTGCCACGCAGGTTCTCGCGGCCGGCAAAGACCGCCGCTTCCGCCGCACGCACATTGTTGCGGGTCTGGAATCCATCAAAAAGGGTCTGGCTGATCGAGACGCCGACGCTCGCCGATTTGACGACGCGCCCCTCGGTATTGACAACTGACGTGCTCGCTTCCGCGCCGATAATCGGGCGGTATCCCGATTTCGCCAGCGCCACGCCTTCGTCCGTGGCGCGAAGGCCGGCACGTGCGGCGTTGAGATCGGGATTGTTCTCGTAGGCCTTGGCCATCGCCTGATAGATCGTTTCGGCAAAAACCGGCTGAGGAGCCAGGACCATCATGGAAACGACGGCAACGCAGGCGAGTGAATTCTTGACAAATGACACGAGTATGTACTCCAGCATGCGCGAAAACGGTGCCCCCGATCTGGCGCAGGACACTATCATGGTGTTCCGACAATATATGAAGTGTAGCACCGCAGGACGCAATCGCGCACAGTGAATAATCGTTCATTAATCCCCACCAAGTTGCCATCGCGCAACAGCGCGACAATTGGCAGCAGGTCGGGCTCGCGTGGCCGCGAGGGGTTAGAAAACGAATTCTTCGGCCTTGCGGAAACCGGGCAGCGGCTTGACGGAAATGTTGAAAGCCGGCCTGCCCGAAACGACGCCCCCATCCTTGACGAACAGCTGCGCCTGCGCGGAAAGCCCGAATCCGACGGCCGCAACCAGCCGTCCGCCTTCGCGCAACTGATCGAACAGGGCCACAGGCACCGTCTCAACCGCGCCGTTGACGAAAATCAGGTCATAGGGACCTTCCGCGGCATACCCCTTTTCGAGATCTCCGGTGACCACGGCCACATTGTCATAGCCGCCATCACTCAACCGCTCGCTCGCGGCGTCGGCCAGTTCCGAATCGCTTTCGACAGCCACGACCGATCCCGCCAGCAACGACAGCAGCGCCGCGCAATAGCCGGATCCGCAACCGATTTCGAGAACCACGTGATCGCGGGTGATCTGGGCCAGTTGCAGCAGCTTGGCCAGCGGCGACGGCTCCATGACGTAACGGGCGACGCCATCGGCTCCGCCCGCGGAAATCTGGATGTCGGTGTCGATATAGGCCAGCGGCTTGAGCGGTGTCGGAATGAAATCCTCGCGCGCAACCGTCAGGAAGGCTTTCAACACCGAATGCGATGTCACGTCCGTCGTGCGGATCTGGTTGTCCACCATTTTCTGGCGCGCGTCTTGATAGTCGGTGCCCATCCGGTCTCTCCGATGCATCTGGTCTTGCGCTTCAATAAAGCGCCGCACCGCGAGATTCAAGCTGATCCGCGGCCAAGCCGGTCGAATTAAAGGTTTTCAACCAAACAAGTCAGGGAGAAACCAACCATGGCAATCAACATGCCCCTTGCGCCGCTTCGATTCTCCGTCTATTTGCCAGCCGTCCGGTCAGTGACCGGCACGAGGCCTCGTGGCGGAGTGGTTACGCAGAGGACTGCAAATCCTTGCACCCCGGTTCGATTCCGGGCGAGGCCTCCACTTCTACTCCCCTGTCTTTTCGTTGCTCGCGTCGGGTTGTCCCGCTGACCTGCCATTGCGCGCGGGTCGTTTTCCGTTGCGCCGCTCCCGCTTGACCACGAAAGACCGCCGCCAGCGGCGCACCGCCGGAAGATCCTGCGACAGCACCAGCAGGCCGAGCGGAATCATCCAGAAACCGAGCACCGGAAGAAATCCGAGCATGCCGCCAATGACCAGGGCGGTTCCCAGTGCGATTCTCACCGATGCCTGCTGCGGCAGGCGGAAATGCCTGGATCCGATCTGAACCTCGCCCCGGCCGGCGTGGAAATTGAAAAAGCGTTTCTGGGACATCGGCGGCGGATCTGCCTTTGGTCTTTACAGGATCATTTGATAGACCCTCGAATTATGCCCAGAACATGGGCTTTGACGGTGGGCTTGGCAAGAACGACACATTTTCTTTAAAAACCGCTTGGCAAATCAGAGAGGCATTTGTTATAGGCCCCACACGCTGCCTGACGCAGTGATCCCCGGTAGCTCAGTGGTAGAGCAATCGACTGTTAATCGATCGGTCGCTGGTTCGAATCCGGCCCGGGGAGCCAGAATTCTTAAAGACCGCATCCTGTTGAGGATTGCGGTCTTTTTTGTTGCCCGCGCCGGTACCGGCAACTCGGTGCAACATCAGCATTTTTTCGTGAAACTTTTGATCCGCCTTTTGCGTAGATCCGTAAGAGACATTCAAAAGGCCCGGCGACTTTCGCCAAAACGGAAATAATGCATCGAATGGAACGCGACACACCCATCTTCGACCGCCCGGCGATTGTCTGGTTCCGCAACGATCTGCGGGTTGGAGACAATCTGGCTCTCGCTGCGGCAAGCCGTCACCGGTCGCTCGTTCCGGTCTATATCCGTGAAATCCCAAGCCCTGCGCGGCCGCTGGGCGGTGCACGCGCCTGGTGGCTGCACCATTCGCTTTCGAACCTGTCTGAAACACTCGAAAAATTTGGCGCACCGCTCCTTCTCCTCAGCGGCGATTCGGCCGATCTGATTTCCCGGCTTGCGGAAGCAACCGGAGCATCGGCGGTCTACTGGAACCGGCGCTACGACCCAGCCCTTCATGATGCCGATTCGACGCTCAAGGCGGACCTGCAGGCAAGAGACCTTGTCGCCGAGAGCTTTGCCGGCCAACTGCTGCATGAACCGACGAAGCTGCGCACCGGGACGGGAACCTATTACAAGGTCTACAGCCCCTTCTGGCGGGCGCTGGAACCGGACGCGGAGACCCGGGTTCCCCTCGATGCGCCGCAATCCCTGAAAGCCGTTACGGGCGGTTACGGCAGCGAGTCGGAAGATCTGGACACATGGAATCTGCTCCCGACCAGGCCCGATTGGTCCGGCGGCCTGGCGGAAATCTGGACGCCCGGCGAGGCCGGCGCGCATGCGCGGCTGACCGATTTCATCGAAAACCGCATGCAGGGCTATTCGGATCGGCGCGACATACCCGGTGTGGACGCCACGTCGGGCCTGTCACCGCATCTTGCCAATGGTGAAATCACCCCGGCACAGATCCTTGAAGCGCTGAAAACCGCCGAGGCGGCGCCAGCCGACACAACCAAGTTCCGCAAGGAAGTCGGCTGGCGGGAGTTTTCCTGGCATCTGCTCGCCAACGAGCCGGCGCTGGCGGAAAAGAACCACAATCGGAAATTCGACGGCTTCCCCTGGCTCGACAATGAAAAGGCTTTTTCCGCCTGGCGGAAGGGGCTGACCGGCTATCCGATCGTCGATGCCGGCATGCGCCAGCTCTGGCAGACTGGCTGGATGCACAATCGCGTGCGAATGGTTGTCGCCTCCTTCCTGACCAAGCACCTGATGATTGACTGGCGCAAGGGCGAGGACTGGTTCTGGGACACCCTGGTCGATGCCGACCCCGCCTCAAATGCCGCCAGCTGGCAGTGGGTCGCCGGTTCCGGCGCCGATGCCGCACCCTACTTCCGGATCTTCAACCCGGTTCTCCAGGGCGAGAAATTCGATCCCGACGGCGACTACGTCCGCACTTTCGTTCCCGAACTGGCGGAAATGCCGTCCAGATACATTCACAAGCCGTGGAGCGCGCCCGAACAGGTCCTCAGGACCGCAGGCGTACGCCTCGGCGACACCTACCCTCACCCGGTTGTCGACCATCAACTGGCGCGCGACCGCGCGCTGGCCGCCTATCAGCAGATCAAGGATGCCGCATGAACGTTCATATGAAGCCTTTTCCAGTTGCAACCGGGCCAGAGCGCTTGCCAGAGCGTTTGAAGGTGGCCGTCGTCGGATCCGGTATTTCCGGCGCATCGGCTGCCTGGGCCCTGCGCGACATTCACGACGTCACCCTCTACGAAGCGGAAAAACGTCCCGGCGGCCACACCGCAACCGTCGACATCGACTATGACGGCGCGAACCTGTCGGTCGACACCGGCTTTATCGTCTACAACGAACTCAATTATCCCAACCTGACCGCCCTGTTTGCACATCTCGGCGTGAAGACCCACGACAGCGACATGAGCTTTGCGCTGTCGCTGGATTACGGCAAGCTGGAATGGGGCGGCGACAATCTGTCGACGCTGTTCGCCCAGAAGCGCAACCTGCTGCGTCCCTCCTTCCTGCTGATGCTGCGCGAGATCCTGCGCTTCAACAAGATCTGCCTGCAGGATCGCGCCGAGGGCCACCTCGCCGCCCGCTCGATTGGCGATTACCTCAACTGGCGCGGCTTCTCGCCGGGCTTCATGAACAACTACCTGGTTCCCATGGCGGCGGCGATCTGGTCGACGCCGGCTAAGCGGATGATGGAGTTCCCAGCCACCTATTTCGTCAATTTCTTCGAGAACCACCGCCTCATCTATTCCGAGCGGCCGACCTGGCGCACGGTGACCGGCGGAAGCCGCAACTATCTCACCAGGCTGCTGGCCCCGCTCGGCGACCGGGTTCGCCTGGACGCCGGCGTCGTCTCGGTGCGCCGGAGCGCCAACGGCGTCGACATCCTCGACACGACCGGCGTCACGAAATCCTATGACAAGGTGATCCTCGCCTGCCACACCGACCAGGCGCTTCGCATTCTCGACCGGCCGACCGAACAGGAAACGTCGATCCTGAGCGCCATCCCCTACAGCCCCAACCGCGTGGTGCTGCACCGCGACGAGCGGCTGATGCCGACCCGCAAGAAGGTCTGGGCATCCTGGAACTACCTGCGTTCGTCCGACCAGCGCAGCGATGCCAATGTCGCCGTCTCCTATTGGATGAACCGGCTGCAGGGCATCGATCCGTCCAGGCCGTTGTTCGTCACCCTCAACCCCGACCGCGAGCCGCGCCCGGAACTGGTCTTCGGCGAGTACAGCTACGATCATCCGCAGTTCGGCACGGACGCGATGGACGTCCAGGCAAGGCTCGGCCAGATCCAGGGCGACAACAACACCTTCTTTGCCGGCGCCTGGACCGGCTACGGCTTCCACGAGGACGGGCTCACCTCCGGCATTCTGGCGGCGGAAGCGCTGGGCGCGGTCCTGCCCTGGCGTGCCGGCGCAGTAAGGGCGGAGGAAGTGGCTGCATGACCATGATGTCAGCCCGACACTCTCCCGCGACAGAGCCCGACAACGGGAGTGCACCCGCATGCCTCTATGCCGGCGACGTGATGCACCAGCGCATGAAGCCGGTCGGTCACCGGTTCCGCTACCGGGTCTACTCGCTGCTGATCGATCTCGACCGTCTCGACGAGGCCGATCGGCTGTCGCCGCTGTTTTCGGTCAATGGTGCAAACCTGGTGTCCTTTCACGAAGCAGACCACTTGCGCGGCGCAGACCAGCCATCCCTGCGCGCCCATGTCGACGCGCTGCTCGCCGAGGCAGGCCTTGAACAGCGGGCTGCCCGCATCGAGCTCGCCTGTTATCCGCGCATTTTCGGCCAGGTGTTCAACCCCCTGTCGGTCTATTACGCCTACGACGGCGCCGGCCAGCCGCTGGCGCTGGTCTACGAGGTGCGCAACACCTTCGGCGAGAACCACACCTATGTCTGCAGGATCGAGGCCGGAGACGTGACCCCGGCGGGCATTCGCCAGAGCCGGTCCAAGATTTTCTACGTCTCGCCATTTGTCGAAATGGAAGCCCGCTACAATTTCCGCATGAATGTCCCGGGTGAGCAACTGAAGTGGCGAATCCTCGAGACCGACCGGTCCGGACCGCTGCTGGCAGCGACGTATAATGGCAACAGGCGGACCCTGACGACCGGGTCAATTTTAAGCTGCCTCTTGCAGATTCCGCTTCTGACGTGGAAGATTGTCGGTGGCATCCACTTCGAGGCACTCAAACTCTGGCTCAAGGGGATGCGTTATGTGCCGCGTCCGGCACCGCCTCCCAATGCGAGCTTTCGCGATCAGGGAAAGTTCGAACGTCAGGTGGCAAAGCCGTGACGAGTGAAACACTGGCGAGACGGAGGAGGCTGCGATCATGAAGACTGAAGCCACCTGGATTGAACATCAGGCTGTAGAAAAGCTCTCGACCGACAATTTGTCGGCCTATCTGCGCGGATTGCCGGCAAAGGCCAAGATGGCGCTGCGCGGGCTGGTGCACATGGGTCACGGACGCTTGTCGATCCGCATGCCCGACGGCCGCACCGTGCTGATCGAGGGCCGCGCGGAAGGCCCCGAGGCAACCTTGATCCTGCACAACTGGAACCTCGCGCACCGGGCGCTCACCGGCGGAACCATCGGCGTGGCGGAATCCTACATCGACGGTGACTGGGAAAGCCCCGACGTGACGGCGTTTCTGGAGTTGTTCCTGGTCAATGTCGAGGTCGGAGACACGCTGGCCGGCGGAGCCCGCGGAATTGCCCGGGTTGTCGAACTGATCCGCCATTGGCTCAGATCGAATTCCCGCGCCCAGGCGAAAAAGAACATTTCCGCCCATTATGACCTGGGCAACGCGTTCTATTCGAAATGGCTCGACGAAACGATGACCTACTCGTCGGCGCTTTATCAGGATGGCGCCAATGATCTGGCCGGCGCCCAGACCGCCAAGTACCGGGCGCTGGCGCAGGCCGCAGGTCTGAAGGCCGGTGATCATGTGCTTGAAATCGGCTGCGGCTGGGGCGGGTTCGCCGAATACGCAGCAAGCGAGATCGGCTGCCGCGTCACCGGCCTGACCATCTCGCGGGAACAATTGGCCTTTGCCCGCCAGCGCATCGAGAAGGCGGGCCTGTCCGACAAGGTGGATCTCCGGTTCCAGGACTATCGCGACGAGACCGGCAGGTATGACGGTGTCGTCTCGATCGAGATGTTCGAGGCGGTCGGCGAAAAATACTGGCCGACCTATTTCTCCAAGGTGCGCGAATGCCTCAAGCCCGGCGGCCGCGCCGGACTGCAGATTATCACCATCAAGCCCGAAGCCTACCAGGCCTACCGCGCCAACCCGGATTTCATCCAGCGTTATGTCTTCCCCGGCGGCATGTTGCCAACGGAGAACCATCTGAATTCGCTGGGCGAAGCCGCCGGCCTCGAGATGGTCGGACACCGTGCGTTCGGTCCCGATTACGGCCGCACGCTCGCCGAATGGCGCCAGCGCTTCTGGAATGCCTGGGAGGAGATCCAGCCGATGGGCTTCGATCTCCGCTTCAAGCGGCTGTGGGAGTTCTACATGTATTATTGCGAGGCAGGCTTCCGCTCCGGTCACATCAATGTCCGACAGGTGGTCTACAGCTGATCGGCCCTCATCTTTGACATCACCCCGCCGATGCCTGGCCCCGGCGGGGTGAACCGTTTGAGGACCTGGGACGTATTCAAGGGCGCAACCGACTTTCTCAAGGTCCTGACCGCAAGGGTTCGGCCAAGCCCATGGATAGAACATTGGCCGCAAGTCTAGATACAGCCTCCCGCCGGCAGCCGGCGTCTGCGCCGCTCGCCCTGTCCCGCATCGTCGCCTATGCGCTGCCGGCCATACCGCTCGCAGCCCTCACCCTGCCGCTCTACGTGCTTGTTCCGACCTTCTACACGGAGACGCTTGGCCTGTCGCTGGCCTCGGTCGGCTTCGCGCTGCTGCTTGTCCGGATTTTCGATGCGGTCAACGATCCGCTGATCGGCTGGGCGGCGGACCGGTTCCGGCCGGACTTCGGCCGCCGCCGGGCACTGTTTGCCATCAGCCTGCCGCTGACCGCGATATCCGCCTTCATGCTGTTCTGGCCGCCGGTCGATGCAACTGTCTGGTGGCTGGCCGGATGGGGGCTGATGCTGTCGCTCGGCTACACCGCCGCCCTGATCCCGTTTTCAGCCTGGGGTGCGGAACTGGCGACCGACTATCACGGCCGTTCGCGGATCACCGCCTGGCGCGAGGGCCTGACCCTGATCGGCACCCTGATCGCCATCGCCCTGCCCTTCTCGATCGGATTTGACCAGGCTGGCGGCGTCCATGGCCTGGCAGCACTTGGACTGCTCATTCTTGTTGCCCTGCCGCTTTTCGGCGCCGTGGCCGTGGCGATGACCCCCGAACCGGTCGAACACTCGCGCACCCGGGTCAACCTGAGATCGGGGCTCACGCATCTCGCCCGCAACCGGCCGTTCCTCCGGCTGATTGCCGCGTTTTTCCTCAACGGACTGGCCAACGGCATTCCGGCAACACTGTTTCTGTATTTTGTTTCGGCCCGTCTCGGACTTCCCGATGCGCGCGGCCCCCTGCTGTTTTTCTATTTTCTCTGCGCCATCGCCGGCGTGCCGCTTGCGGCCTGGGCGGCCCGCCGCTTCGGCAAGCACCGCGCCTGGTGCTATGGCATGCTCGCGGCCTGCGCGGCCTTCGCGCCGGCGCCGTTGTTGCCGGAAGGCAGCCTCATCGCCTTTGCCGCGATCTGCGCCGTGACCGGCCTGCTGCTCGGCTTCGACCTCGCCTTGCCGCCAGCCATCCAGGCCGATGTCATCGATGTCGACACCGCGTCCTCCGGCGAACAGCGCTCCGGCACCTATTTCGCCGCCTGGAGTCTTGCCACCAAGCTCTCGCTTGCCGGTGGTGTCGGTGTCGCCTTCCCGGCCCTTGCGGTTTTCGGCTTCGATCCGGCTGCAAGCGCGGAGACGGGAGAAGGGCTGACGGCGCTGGCTGTCGCCTATGCCTGGGTGCCGATTGCGGCGAAACTCGCCAGCATCGCCATCATGTGGAACTTCCCGCTCGACGAGGCTGCGCAGAAAACGCTGCGCGACCGGATCGAAGAAGTCTGAACGACCCCGGTCAACGGGTCTCGAGCGGCCGTTTCTTCCATCCGGTCGCCGCGTTCATCAGCCAGAAATAGGCCGGATAGGGCAGAAACTGCAGTGCCTTGAGCACATAGGTGAAGCGGCGCGGAAAGGTGATCTCGAAGGACCCGGATTTCAGCCCTTGGGCGATGCGTTTGGCCGCCGCCTCCGGCTGGACCAGGGCCGGCATTTCGAATGCATTGTCCGCTGTTGCCGGCGTGTCGACGAACCCGGGGTTGATCACCTGGATGCGCACCCCGAACTTGTCGAGATCGAATTTTAGGCTTTCCGCCATGTTGATCAATGCCGCCTTGGTTGCGCCATAGGCAGCACTTGTCGGCATGCCGCCATAGCCGGTGACCGAAGAGACGATGGCGATCTGGCCGCGACTGCGGGCCTTCATCCGATCGATGGCGGGAACCAGGCCGTTCACCACGCCCGACAGGTTGACGGCGAACGTTTTGTCGAAATCCTCGACCTTGAGCGTCTCGCCGTGGACCGGCAGGTAGACCCCGGCATTGAACACCGCCAGCGCCAGCCCGTTGCCGTCGGCGTCGATGCGTTCCGCGATTGCCGCCATTGCCTCTTTGTCGGTGACGTCGCCCGGCGCGGCGATGATCCGGCCCCTGAACCCGGACGATTGTCCGGCAAGCTCATCCAGGGCCTCTTCGCTGCGCGCGGTCGCATAGACAGTGAATCCCTCGCTCGCCAACTCCAACGCCAGCGCCTTGCCGATGCCGCTGGACGCGCCGGTCACCCAGGCGGAACCGTCTGCGGGGGTGGCGGTGAAAGTGGTCATGCATGTCTCCAATCAAAAAGGCCGTCCGGAACCTGATACGTTCCGGACGGCCTTTTGGTTCAATTTTATCGCGGTTGAAGCCGGGTCAGCCGATGATGTCGCCGATCAACTGCCGGAACGAGCCGGTCAGTTTCAACGGCGCATCCATCACCGCAAAACCGATGCAGGGACGGCCCGAATCGGCATGCGGGCGATGGTCGACGCTGTCGTCGGCAACCGAGATGTCGCCGCGGCCATAATGACCGCGCGCATCGCTGAACGCGCCGTCAAGCACCAGCGACAGTTCGCTGCCTTCGTGGGTATGAGCCGGCACTGTGCGGCCCGGCTTGATCCAGAACAGGTTGACGTGGCATCCCTCGATATCGCCGAGGTCATATTCCTTGAAGCCGGGCATGCGGGTGCGCCACGGCACGTCGCCGGCATCGAAGCCGACGAAATCGTAAAGCGCCTTGGGGAAAACCCGTGTTGCAGCGCTGCGGGCCACAACCGGTGCTTCAGGCACTTTCGATCCAAGCACCCTGGCCAGCATTGCGTCGCGGTCGTCAAGTGGAACGGGATCCGTCGCCATCAGTTCAAGACCCGCCATGGCTTCCAGGTTGGCGACCTTTATCCGGCTTTGCGGCTTGAGTTCCAGATGCGCTTCGACAAGCACCCGCGCAGGGGTCGGAAGAGTTCCGGCGACATATCTGGCAAGCAGCGAGTCGATCGTATCGATGTGTTCACGCACCATGCGTATCAAGCTTTCTTCAATTTTAACGACTTGCGCATGTCGCGCCAGCCAAAGACCGTTTCCGGCCACTCTGATTTTCACTCTTTACGCCCGCAGACACAATACGGATCACCGGAACATGCCATTTCTCATTTTTGCCGATCGAAGGCAAATTTTCCCTTATACTCCGGCGCCGGGAGAGCAGGTTTCTTGCAACAAACCCCTTGAGAAGCCAGAACTGGCTGCCTAGTCTCCTCCAGCCTGTGCAATCACAGCCAATAACAGGAAAAACCATGCCAGCCATCAATTCCGTTCTCGACGCCATCGGCAATACCCCCCTGATCCGCCTCAAGGCGGCGTCGGAGGCGACTGGCTGCACGATCCTGGGCAAGGCAGAGTTCCTCAACCCGGGCCAGTCGGTCAAGGATCGGGCGGCACTGGAGATCATCCGCGATGCCGAATCAAGGGGCCTGCTGCGCCCCGGCGGAACCATCGTCGAGGGGACTGCCGGCAACACCGGCATCGGACTGGCGCTGGTCGCCCGCGCGCTCGGCTACAAGACCGTCATCGTCATCCCCGAAACCCAGAGCCAGGAAAAGAAGGACGCCCTGCGGCTGCTCGGCGCCGAACTGGTCGAGGTGCCCGCCGCTCCCTACCGCAACCCCAACAATTATGTGCGCCTGTCAGGCCGGCTGGCCGAGCAGATCGCCAGTTCCGACCCGAATGGCGCGATCTGGGCGAACCAGTTCGACAATGTCGCCAATCGTCAGGCCCACGTGAAGACCACCGCGCCGGAAATCTGGCGCGACACCGATGGCAAGGTCGACGGCTTCATCTGCGCGGTCGGCTCCGGCGGCACGCTTGCAGGTGTTGCCGAGGGACTTCGCAGTCAAAACAGCTCGATCAAGATCGGCCTCGCCGATCCCGATGGCGCGGCTCTCTACAATTTCTACACCGCCGGCGAGATGAAGTCTTCCGGCAGTTCCATCACCGAAGGCATCGGCCAGGGACGGATCACCGCCAACCTCGAGGGCTTCACCCCCGACATGAGCTTCAACATCCCCGATTCCGAGGCGATCCCGCTGGTCTTCGACCTGCTCCAGCATGAAGGCCTCTGCCTCGGCGGCTCGTCGGGCGTCAATGTCGCCGGCGCCATCCGCATGGCGCGTGAGATGGGGCCCGGCCACACCATCGTCACCATCCTTTGCGACTACGGCAACCGCTACCAGTCCAAGCTCTTCAATCCCGAGTTCCTGGCCTCCAAGGATCTGCCGGCCCCCGAATGGCTGACCCGCCAGAGCGATCTGTCCGTCCCCTATGTGAGTGAATAAGCCCGATGACCGCCCTTTTTCTTGAAGATGCCTACCTCTCCACCGCCGAAGCGATGGTCACCGGTGTTCGGGAGGATGGCGGCATCCTGCTCGACCAGACCTGCTTTTACGCCACCTCCGGCGGGCAGCCCGGCGACACCGGTTTCCTCGAGCGCGAGAACGGCGACAGGATCCAGATCGCCGGAACGGTGACCGGCGACACCAAGGCGGAGATCATCCTGATCCCGGCACCCGGCCAAGCAGCGCCCGCGGTGGGCGAAAAGCTGGTCCAGCACATCGACTGGGACCGGCGCTACCGGCTGATGCGCATGCACACCGCCTGCCATCTGCTTTCCGTGGTCTGCCCGTATCCGATCACCGGTGCAGCGGTGAGCGAGACCGACAGCCGCATCGATTTCGACATGACCGACACCATCGACAAGGCCGAGGTGACGGCGAAGCTGATGGAACTGGTCAACGCCAATCATCCCGTCTTCCATCAGTGGATCTCGGAACAGGATCTGGAGGCCAATCCGGATCTGGTCAAATCCAAGAATGTCCGCCCGCCGCGCGGCCAGGGACGCATCCGCCTGGTCTGCATCGGCGAAGGCTCCTCGATCGACAGCCAGCCCTGCGGCGGCACCCATGTCGGTGAGACATCGGAGGTCGGAGAGATCCACATCGGCAAGATCGAGAAAAAGGGCAAGGAAAACCGTCGCTTCCGCATCCGCTTCGGGCCGCTCCCGGAGTGACATCCACCCGGCGCACAGGCCGGCGCCTCCCGCAAAGTCGCCAGTCCGGCCTGCCAAACCGGCAAACGGCACATTTCCGGACAATTTGAACCATCGGATTGACGGTGTGTTAGCAGGCGGGGCGTAAGCATTGGCGTGCGCTCGGCGGCACTCCGGCTTGCCGTGCGCAATCAATAGGCAGGATCGGCCGCTCGGGCCGGATTTCGCCAAGCACAGAAAAGCGCGCTGATGCCCTTGATCATCGGAACTTCATATCCCGTCTCCGCAATGGTGCCGAGCGTCATGCCCGCGCCAACCACTGCGCCGGACAACCGGCAGGCGGTTCAGAAGCCCGACGGGGTGTCGTCAGCGGAACCCTCCCGCGTTCTCTCCGACCGCGTCACCGCGTTCCTGTCCACCGACCCCGCAGCCATGCCCAAGGGGCCTCGCCCCGATGGTCCGGCAGGCGGCGGCCAGGGCACACGAGGCGCCTCGCCACGCACGAACTCTGCAAGCACCGAGGCTAAAACGCCCCTGACACTGTCTGAGGAACCCGGGGCGGAGACGGAAGAGAGCGTCGGTTCGACTTCCCAGACAGGGTCCGGGACCGTCTCGATCCTCTTCGACGAAGCCAGGATCTATCGGCCCTCCTCCCTTTATTGATCAGGGACACCCCCGGCACTGAACACGAGCTTGCGTCACGACGCAGGTTTTTTACCGATATCCCCGGCTGCATTCGGCGCCTGACATTGCGATAGTCTTCGGCCATGGCGTAACATGCGACCCGATCCGGCGGCCAATTGCCGGGCTTCCCGCCACGCGCTTGCAAGGACATTGCCATGACCGATACCGCCGATCAGAGCCCGTTCGTGGTTTCCTTCGACTGGCTGAAGAAATCCCTGGGACAGCCGGGCCTGAAGATCGTCGATGCTTCCTGGTACCTGCCGGCACAAAACCGCGATGGCGCGGCCGAATATGCAGCTTCGCGCATTCCCGGCGCCGTTTTCTTCAATCAGGACAAGATCGTCGACCCCGCCTCCGACCTGCCGCACACGATTGCCGGCGAAGCGGATTTTGCCCGAGCCGCCGGAGGGCTCGGCCTGGCCGAAACCGACACGATCGTGGTCTATGACGGCCCCGGCATGTTTACCGCACCCCGGGTCTGGTGGCTGCTGCGCCTTTTCGGCGCGGCCAACGCCTACGTGCTGGACGGCGGCTTCGATGACTGGAAGGCACAGGGATTGCCGGTGGAGACCGGCGATCCGGCCACGCCGTCGCCTTCCCGCTTCAACGCCACGCTGAATTCGCCCGCGATCACCACTTTCGAGCGGATGAAGTCGATTGTCGAAAGCCGTGCATCACAGATCGCCGACGCGCGCGGACCGGGCCGTTTCACCGGGGTCGAACCCGAACCGCGTCCGGGCATGCGCTCCGGCCACATGCCGGGCGCCCGCAACGTCCCGTTCGCCACCCTGTCCGAAGGCGGCAGACTGAAGCCGCTCAAGGATCTCCGCCTGGCGCTGCAGGCTGCCGGGCTCGATCTCGACAAGCCGGTGGTGACGACCTGCGGTTCGGGCGTCACCGCGGCGGTGATCACCCTGGCGCTGCAATCCATCGGACATCGCGACAACACGCTTTACGACGGTTCCTGGTCCGAATGGGGCGGCCGCGATGACACGCCAATCGTCACGGGAGAAGCTTGAAATGGCCAAGGCAGCAAAACCGAAATCGCTCAAGGCCACCGTTACCCATCTGGAAATGAGCCGCAGGCCGCGGGCCATCACGCCCCTGCCCGTCAACCTTCATGCAACGCTGATGAAGGCAACCAACATCCCGCTGCATTTCTACCGCTATCTGCAATGGCAGGTCGGCCGGGAATGGAACTGGGTTGCCCGGCTGCGCATGACCGACGAACAGCTGTCGAAAATCGTGCACGCAAAGACCACCAGGATCTTCGTTCTCAGCGTCGACGGCGCCCCGGCGGGATTCTTCGAGCTGGCCGATCTCGAAGAGTCCACCGTCGAGCTGTCCTATTTCGGCCTGATGAGTCACGTGCGCAAACGCGG
This sequence comes from Hoeflea sp., assembly GCA_020637795.1. GTDB lineage: Bacteria > Pseudomonadota > Alphaproteobacteria > Rhizobiales > Rhizobiaceae > Hoeflea. Next base: position 521,986 of record JACKJT010000002.1, read on the forward strand.
CCTTGGCGAATGGATGCTAGGCCAGGCGCTGACGACCGCCTGGTCGACCACGCCTGCCCGGGTTATCGTCTCGACCAACACGCTCGATCACCCCGCCGCCCTGCCGCTCTACCAGAAGATGGGCTTCGAGCCGGTGAGCCAGAACCAGGCCATCATCCGGCCGCTGGCCGATGAGGAGATCCTGGCGCTTATGAAAGCGGAATCGGTGACACCTGGCTGAAATCGGGTGGCGCTGGGCCTGCACGCGCCTCAGAAAGCTCGCATGATGTTAATCCACCATGCGAGGAAACAATGCCTTTCACCTTCGAACCCATGGACGAGGCAACCGCCGTCCATTTCCGCTCGGGCGGCGCAGATTCCTATGGCAACGCGCCCGAACGCCGGGTCTCCGATGGAGCCGGTATCCCCTGCCGGCGCTGCATGCGGATGGTCGGCAGGGATGTACCGTACCTGATCGTCGCCTGGCGGCCGTTCACCCGGCTGCACGCCTATGCGGAAATCGGCCCGGTGTTCCTTCACGCCGACAATTGTACCCCCGACAGAACCGAACCCGACGGGTTGCCGGCTTTCCTGACAAGTCCGGACTACATCCTGCGCGGCTATGATTCCGACGAGCGCATCGTTTACGGGACCGGCGGCGTGATTGCCCGCGATGCCATTCCGGCCCGCATCGAGGAATTGCTGGCCACGACGGCGGTCAAGGCCGTCCACATCCGCTCGTCACGCAACAATTGCTATCATTGCAAGGCGGTTCCGAGCGGGGAAACCCCGGTCGGGTAATGGCGGAGACGCGACAAAAAAATGCCCGTCCGCGGAAGGGGGTGCGGACGGGCCGGGCTTGTGGACAAGCCCATGGAGCATGTTGGGTGCTGGCTGTTAGGCCACCTTCAGCACCTGGTCGAGATCGGCCAGTTCATAACCGAGCGCATCGGCCACCGGACGGCTGGTGATGCGTCCACGATGGACATTCAGGCCCGCGCGCAGGTGCCGGTCTTCGGCAATCGCCTTCAGCCCCTTGTCGGCCAGCATCAGGCCATACTGCAGCGTCGCGTTGTTGAGCGCGTGCGCCGAGGTGATCGGCACCGCGCCCGGCATGTTGGCGACGCAGTAGTGGATCACGCCATCGACCTCGTAGGTCGGTTCCGCGTGCGTAGTGGCGTGCGAGGTCTCGAAGCAGCCGCCCTGGTCGATGGCGACATCGACGATGACCGAGCCCTTCTTCATGCCCGAGAGCATTTCGCGGGTGACGAGCTTCGGAGCCGCAGCACCCGGGATCAGCACCGCGCCGACCACGACGTCGGCCGAGAACACTTCTTCTTCCAGCGCCTCGATGGTCGAGTAACGGGTGTGAACCCGGCCGTTGAAGATGTCGTCGAGCTGGCGCAGGCGCGGCAGCGAGCGGTCGAGGATGGTTACGTCCGCGCCAAGGCCGACGGCCATCTTGGCGACATTGAGGCCAACCACGCCGCCGCCGATGACGGCGATCTTGGCCGGAAGCACACCGGGAACGCCGCCCAGAAGAATGCCGCGGCCGCCATTGGCCTTCTGCAGCGAGGTGGCGCCGGCCTGGATCGCCAGACGGCCGGCCACTTCCGACATCGGCGCCAGCAGCGGCAGGCCGCCGCGATCGTCGGTAACGGTCTCGTAGGCAACCGCGGTGCAGCCCGACTCGAGCAGACCCTTGGTCTGGTCCGGATCCGGAGCCAGGTGCAGATAGGTGTAGAGAAGCTGGCCTTCACGCAGTTGAATCCATTCCGACGGCTGCGGTTCCTTGACCTTGACCACCATGTCCGAGCGCTCGAAGACTTCCTTGGCGCTGCCGACGATCTTGGCGCCGGCGGCCTGATAGGCCGCGTCATCCTCGCCGATGCCCATGCCTGCCTTGGTCTCGACAATCACCTCGTGGCCATGCGCCACATATTCGCGCACGGCGCCGGGCGTCAGGCCGACGCGATACTCGTGGTTCTTGATTTCCTTGGGGCAGCCTACGCGCATTGACGTCTCCTCCGAGCGTTGAACGGCGCCTTGAGCGCCAGATCAGGTTTCAATGCAGCCAATTGAACCATTTCCGGCCTGAAATGTCCTTGCAAACTGGCCTTGTCCGGGCCAGCCGTTTCGAATATTCTTGCATGAAATGAAGCAATTTTCGGATATTCCACACATGAACGCGCTGGACACACTCGATACTGCCATATTGAAGACACTTCAGAGTGAAGGGCGAATCTCCAACGCGGCGCTGGCGGAACGCGTCGGCCTGTCGGCATCGGCCTGCTCCCGGCGGCTCGACATTCTGGAGAAATCCGGCGTCATCAAGGGTTATCACGCGCGATTGTCGCACAAGGCGCTCGACTATCGGATGATCGCGATCGTGCATATTTCGCTGTCAGGCCAGTTCGCCAAGACACTGGCCGAGTTCGAGGCGGCGGTGAAGCGCTGTCCCAATGTCCTTGTCTGCTACCTGATGAGCGGCGAGTATGACTATATCCTGCGCATCGCCGCCCGCGATCTCGAGGACTACGAGCGCATTCACCGCGACTGGTTGTCCGCCCTGCCCCACGTGGTCAAGATCAACTCGAGCTTCGCCCTGCGCGAGATCATCGACCGCCCCAATGTCGGTCTTGCATGACATAGGAGCATTATACTCTCGCTATTTTGCACCAGACCTGCTGGACAGGCTCCCGGGGCTTGAACCGAAGCAGCATGGACATGGCCCGACCCGAACCAAGGCAACTCGATGTGATCGCCGAGCGCGAGAGTGCAACCGCGCTGGCTGGCTGAAAGCCGCCGGGAGAAAATGTATGCATCCTCAATCCAGCTGGACCGTTCGATATCTTACCGCTAGTACTGATCCAGGGACGATAAAAACACATCCGAGGGAAGCTCATGAAACTGATCAAGACAACCACAGCGATGCTGTTTGCGGCGGCCATCGCGGCCACTGGCGCATTTGCCGGCACCGGCGCTGATGGCGTGTTCACCGTTCACAACGACACCGAAACCAATGTAGTCTCCGGTTTCTACACCAGTGAAGACGATGGCGAGACCTGGAGCGACAACTGGCTTTCCATTCAGATTCGCCCCGGCGAATCCGCGGAAGCCAGCTTCCACGCCAACACCGGCCCCTGCGAACAGACCCTTCAGGTCGGCTGGGTCGGCGAAGGCGGCGGCGAAGTCCTCGACGAGCCGATCAGCATCGACATCTGCGAAGCCAGCAACGTCTACCTGGAAGACAACGATATCAGCTTCGACTGAAGGTCACGGCCCCCTCGGCGCGATCGGCTCCACAAGCAACTCGGCCTGACCGCGAGGCAGCGGTCAGGCTTTGTTTGCAGCCGCGCCTCGCATGCTCATCGCTGAACCTTGACGTTGAAATCATAGGGCTCGATCGACCTGACGCCGAGCGACCGCTGCACGTCGTTCCAGTAGTTCCGGTCCCGCTCGATATCGATCACAGCCGTTTTGGAATCATCGGTCGACTGGCCGACGATCTGCTGGACGTCAAGGGAAACGGCATTGGTGTTGTTGCCGGAAAAAACGATGGAACTGGCGCCTTCCGGGATTGTCACAACCGTTTCCCCGGAAGCACCGTCAAGCGCCTGCACGGAGAGGAGCTTGTTGTCTCCCCCCATGACCTGAACTGTACAGGTTGGGCAATCACCGTTGTCAGGCGTTGACTTGACCGTCAGATCGAACGCCTTGGTCACAGCCTTGGCGTCCTGGGCGAAAGCATGCGTCACCCAGCCATGGTTGGCGGAGGTTTCGACATGGGCGGGTTTGGTCCCGCCACCGCCGGCAGCCGCGGCTGCCATGATCAGGGCCGGCGCGCCTATTCCCAGGATCATCGCCTTTGAGAGCACCGTTTCCTTGTAGATCACGGAAACAACGGCCCCGATGACAAAAAACAGCGCCATTGCGCCGATACTGCACAGTACCGGGATCAGGATGTCATTTCCGTCTGCCAGCCAGACTTCGATGGCGCCGCTTTGCAAGCCATGCGCCTTGTCGATGAGGCTGGGCGCGATCCCGCCAAATCCACCTGCCATTGCAATCTTGAAATTGCTCATGCTCACGCTCCCTTGCCTTGAATTCAGGTTGGGTCGCACTGCATAGATATTCACAGTCTCAGACCCTGAATATTCAAGCTTTAATTGTACAACAAAGGGGGATTCGCGGCAATGAGATCGGCAAGGAGCAGGAGACCGCCGCTACGCAAAAGGGTCTTGTCAGTCCGCTCGCCGGCAAGACGTTCGGCAACCGGAACTCGCGTTATCTCGAGAGAAACAGCGCTTCGCCCTGCTCGTCGATGATCTGGCGCGCCTTGCGATAGGTCGCCGCCTCCACGTCATCGCGGTTCGAGAAGATGTCGGCACGAATGAACTTGTGCTCCCTCGCGGCCTCGCCGGCGCCCTTGACGATGCGTCCGGCCAGCCGCCACTGCCCGCCCTCGGCCATCGGCTCGGCATAGATCAGGCAATCCTTGTAGCTGTCGGGTTCATTGGCAGCCTGCGGCGGGCTTGACGCGGACCTGCCGCCGAACAGATTGCGGATGCTGTCCATTATGCCTGCCATGCCATGCTCCTCACTGTCGCGGTCGACTGGTTGCCGGCGCTTTCGGGGACGAGTTTCACTCTTCCGCTCCTGCCGACGAATCTGGTTGCACAAGTGTCATGTCAGGATCACACTCGGCGTTTATGGCTTGCCGCCAGACGTGACGGAAGGCCGGCATGCGGATGCGTGCTGATGTATCCGCAAGGTACCTTTTTAGGCCAACTGCAGGGAGAAAGTCCATGAAAGATCAACGCGTTTTCGACATGCTGCATCCAATCTCGCGCCGCTCCTTGCTGGGCGGGCTTGCCGCGACCAGCGCTCTGGTCATGGTGCATCCGTTCACCGCGCGCGCCAGCGCCAACCAGGCGCATCTGCGCATCATGGAAACCACCGACCTGCACGTGCACGTGTTCGCCTACGACTATTATGGCGACAAGCCCAATGACACCATGGGCCTGGCCCGCACCGCGTCGATCATCGACCAGATCCGCGCCGAAGCGCAGAACTCGATACTCGTCGACAATGGCGACTTCCTGCAGGGAAACCCGATGGGCGATTACATTGCCTACGAGCGCGGCATGAAGGAAGGCGATCTCCACCCGATCATCGCCGCCATGAACGTGCTCGGCTACGATGGCGGTACGCTGGGCAACCACGAGTTCAACTACGGCCTCGATTTCATGTTCAAGGTCATCGGCGGCGCAAACTTCCCGATGGTCTGCGCCAACCTGGCAAAGGGTGCGCTTGCCGAGAACCCGCGCGACGACGACCTTTTCCTCAAGCCCTACATGATCCTTGACCGCACCATCAAGGATGGCGCCGGCGTCGAGCACAAGATCAGGATCGGCCTCATCGGCTTCGTCCCGCCGCAGATCATGACCTGGGACGCTCGTCACCTGAGCGGCAACGCCGCCACCCGCGACATCGTCAAGGCCGCCGAAGCCTGGGTGCCGCAGATGCGCGAGGAAGGCGCCGACATCGTCATCGCCCTGTCGCACTCCGGCATCGGCCAGCAGGAATGGGCGGAAAACCTCGAGAATGCCTCCGTGCCGCTCGCTGCCGTCCCCGGCATCGACGCCATCGTCACCGGCCACAGCCATCTCGATTTCCCCGGCCCGAAATTCGACGGCGTCGCCGGCGTCGACAACGCCAAGGGCACCATCTCCGGCAAGCCGGGTGTCATGGGCGGCTTCTGGGGATCGCATCTCGGCCTTATCGACCTGATGCTCGAGCGCGACGGCAATGCGTGGAAGATCGTCGGCCACACATCCGAAGCAAGGCCGATCTATGAGCGCGTCGACCGCAAGGTCAACGCACTGGTGGCCGACAAGCCCGAAGTGCTGGCTGCGGCGAAGGCGGATCACGAGGCCACGCTTGCCTATGTCCGCACCGCCGTCGGCAAGACGTCCGCGCCGCTGCACTCCTATTTTGCGCTTGTTGCCGACGATCCGTCCGTGCAGATCGTCAGCCAGGCGCAGACCTGGTACATCACCGACTTGCTCAAGGACACCGAGTGGAAGGACCTGCCGGTGCTCTCCGCCGCAGCCCCCTTCAAGGCCGGAGGCCGCGGCGGCGCGGACTACTACACCGATGTGCCGGCAGGCGACATCGCCATCAAGAACGTGGCCGACCTCTACCTCTACCCCAACACGGTTCAGGCAGTGGTGATCACCGGCGCCCAGGTCAAGGACTGGCTGGAAATGTCGGCCGGGATCTTCAACCGGATCGAGCCGGGAGCAAAGGATGCCGAGCTGATCAATGGCGAGTTCCCGTCCTACAATTTCGACGTCATCGACGGCGTGACCTACCAGGTCGACCTCACGCAACCCGCCAAGTATACCCCCAAGGGCGACCTGCAGGACGCCGCCGCAAACCGGATTCAGAATCTCAGCTTCAACGGGCAACCAGTTGATCCGGAGCAGAAATTCGTGGTCGCCACCAACAATTACCGCGGCGGCGGCGGCGGCAAGTTCCCCGAGATCGGCCCGGACAAGGTGGTCTTCCAGGCACCCGACACCAACCGCGACGTCATCGTCCGCTACATCGTCGAGCAAGGCACCATCAACCCCTCCGCCGACGGCAACTGGAGCTTTGCTCCGGTTGAAGGCGCCACCGTGCTGTTTTCGACCGGCCCCAAGGCGAAGGACTTCGTCAGCGACGTCAAGGGCGTTGCCATCGAACCGGCCGGCGAAGGCGCCGACGGCTTTGCCCTGTTTCGCATCACCTTGTAGTCAGGCTGCCCGCTTCCTTCTCCCGGCCGGTTCATTCGGCCGGGAGAAGGAGGCCGCGGCGGCGCACCCTGCCCCATTCCGCTTCATCGCTAAGGCGCATTGAATTTCTATGCGCCTTAGCAATTTGATTACCGCCGGATGCGAGACTGCAGCGTCAGTCAGCCAAGGGGACTAATCGAGATGACCGGATCGACCGGCCGCGCCATCAAGCGGGACAAGACCAGGGTGAAGGCCAAGATCGACTGTATGGGGCAGAAGACCACCGGAGCGGTGATCGACCTGTCGCAGCAAGGCATATGCCTGCAGCTCGACGCCGGCATTCCCATGGCGCGCGGCGACAAGATCGATGTCGAGACCGAGGAAATGGGCCTGCTGGTCGGCACGATCCGATGGATAAGGGCGGGCCGCATCGGCGCGGCACTGGTACTGACCTCGAACAACCGCGCCAAGGTCGAAAGCTATTACAAGATGTTCCTGCACAACCGCCAGCCGGCCTGAAGTCTTCCGCTCAGCTTGCCGATCCAAGCCGCTCGTCGAGTGTCAATTTGATACATTTCTAAATTATAACTATATAGAGTTTCAGGCAGCCCGTACCGGGCGCTGCGATTTCAGGCCAGCTGAAACTCCAGATTAGCGCTTTCTCGCAAGGCAATCGCAAGCATCCGTTGACCCCATTCAAACCATTGAATCTGATTGCAATTCCCATCCGGCGGCAGTCGCCGGAAGGCAACCTCGCACGCCTGTCGCCAGCTCGAAGTGATTCGGGATCGGGGTGCGGCCAATTGCACTAAATTGCTTAACAATAAATTTACTTGCCCGGGTTAATTTTGAGCATTGATTGAACTTATGCATTTTTGACAGCAAAGGTTGTAGGTATGAGCGGATCCAGAAGGATTGACCCGCGCGACGCTACGGAATTGCGGGCTACCATCACATGCATGGGGCGAACGACCCAGGCCACGGTTATAGATATTTCCCAAAGCGGAATGTGCATTTACCTCAATTCCCACATTCCCATCGCGCCGGAAGAAGAGATCATCATCAAGACCCAGGAAATGGGCTTTCTGACCGGAACGGTGCGCTGGTTCAGGAGGCCGCGGCTCGGCGTTCAGCTGGAAATGTCGTCCAACACCGCCGCCAAGGTGGAAAGCTTCTACAAGAAATACATAAGGCACTACATGTCGGCATGACGGCAGCAGTCGCGAAAGCCTGAAACGACGGTCTTCTGCCCCGGAGCCTGCCAAAAGCCATTGCGTGGCATCCCTTGCTGTTACACAGTTGCTGCGAGTCAGCAGTCGCCCGGAAGCGGCGACCTGATGGGGAGCATCCGAAAATGGCAAAGGCCACGTCAAGGACACGCAAAGTGTTGTATATTTTAGGCTTTCTGATCCTTTGCGGTTTGGCGGCCTTCGCCCTCGGCCCACGACCTGTCAGCGACGCGAGCATCACTTTCGAAGAGAATTCGCTTCCCGACGATCTCGAAACCTATCTCGACGCGTCCGAATCCCGGTTTGCCGATCTGCGACCCGGCAATGAGCGGCAGATCATCTGGGCCTACCCGGCGTCCCGCGCCCGCACGCCGCTGGCGATCGTCTATATCCACGGGTTCTCCGCCAGCCCGGGCGAATTGCGCCCGTTGCCGGATCTCGTCGCCAAAGAGCTTGGCGCAAACATCTACTATGCCCGCCTCAAGGGTCACGGCCGCAGTGGCGACGCCATGATCGAGGGATCCGTGCACGGCTGGGTCAACGATTTCGCCGAGGCCGTTGCCATCGGGCGCAGACTGGGCGAACGCGTCGTGGTGATGGCGACGTCGACCGGCGCATCGCTCGCCACATGGGCCGCAACCCGGCCAGAGCTGATGCGCGATGTGGCGGGATTGGTGCAGTTCTCACCGAATTACGGCGTCCAGGCGGCGGGTTCAAGCCTTCTGAGCATGCCCTGGGCCGCACAGATCGTGCGGGTGGTTATCGGTGACCGCCGCTCGTTTGAGCCAAGGAACAACCTTCACCGGCAGTTCTGGACCTACGAGTACCCGAGCGCCGCCCTGCTGCCGATGGCGGCGCTGGTCGATCTTGCCAATGCGGCTGATCCGCGAAGCATCACCATTCCCTCGCTGTTCGTCTATTCGCCGCTTGACCAAGTCATCCGCCCGGAACTGGTCAAGGCAAAGGCCGGCAACTGGGGTGGGCCGGCCAGCATCGTCGAGGTCACCGACGACGGCGATCCGAGCCACCACGTCATTGCCGGCGCGGCGCTTTCGCCCTCCACCACCGAGAGACTGGCGGCCGAAACGGCCCGGTGGATCGCCGGCCTGTAGACAGCGCCGCCCTGTCGCTCGCCGGCCAGATCGCTCAGATCACCAGGTTGGCGATGATCTCGTTGTCGGTGATATCCTGATAACTCAGGCCAGCCCGGTCGAATGCCTCCACCAGGCGCAGGAAATTGTCCGGCGAACCGGTCTCGATCCCGATCAGGATGGAGCCGAAATTGCGGGCGGATTTCTTCAGATACTCGAAACGGGCAATATCGTCTTCCGGCCCCAGCAGAGACAGCAGATCCCGCAGCGCGCCCGGACGCTGCGGCAGGCGCAGGATAAAATACTTCTTCGTGCCCGCGTACCGCATGGCCCGTTCCTTGACGTCGGGCAGCCGCTCGAAATCGAAATTGCCGCCGGAGACCACCGCCACCACCGTCTTGCCGGCCAGTTGGTCGGGCCCCAGGGCCTCGAGTGCCGAGATCGACAAGGCGCCGGCCGGCTCGAGCACAATACCCTCGGTGTTGAGGATCCGCGTCATGGTCAGGCAGATGGCGTTTTCCGGCACGGTCATCACCTGATCGGGCCGGAACCGCTTGAGGATCTCGAAGTTGCGCTCGCCGATTTCGGCCACCGCGGCGCCATCGACGAAATTGTCGATCCTGCCGAGCTTGACCCGATGGCCGGCGAGAAGGCTTTCCTTCAGGCTCGGAGCCCCGGCCGGCTCGACCAGCAGGAAGTTCTCCGTATCGACCCGGCCTTCAAGATACCGCGCTATTCCGGCGGAAAGACCGCCGCCGCCGACCGGCAGCACAATGAGATCCGGCGCTTCGCCCTCCGGCAACTGGGCTGAGATTTCCGCCGCAACGCTCGCCTGCCCCTCGATGATGTCGCCATGGTCGAACGGCGGCGTCATCAATGCGCCCTCGGCCGCGGCGAATTCCCGTGCCGCGTCGTAGCAGGCATCGAAGAAATCGCCGGTCAGGCGGATTTCGATGAACTCGCCGCCGAAGACCCGCGTCTTGTCGATCTTCTGCTGCGGCGTCGTCACCGGCATGAACACGACACCCTTGCGCCCGAAATGCCGGCACACATAGGCAAATCCCTGGGCATGATTTCCCGCCGACGCGCAAACGAACAGGCTCTGTTGCGGATTTGCCACCAGCGCCTTCCGGATGAAATTGAACGCGCCCCGGATCTTGTAGGACCTGACCGGCGACAAATCCTCCCGTTTGAGCCAGATCCGCGCGCCAAATCGCGCCGACAGATGGTCATTGAGCTGCAACGGCGTTTCCGCAAACAGCGCCCGCATCTCGGCAAGAGCGCTGTCGACGGAGCCGCGGAAGGCATCGGGAGATTGTTTTTCGGTCATGACGGGTCTATGCCACGGGAACCTGCCGGTGCCAACCGGAACCGGTTTTTGAGAGGGCAAGGGGTGCACGGCAATACTTTCCGATCCGCGGTGTTCATTGCCTCCATGGCTGGACTGTATCTGTCGATAGCCATGCTGGCGCCTGCCGCGGTTGACTTCTATTTCGGCAATCCCGACTGGCAGGTCTTCGCCGTCTCGTCCTTCTCCGTCGGCGCAATCTGCCTTGCTTCGGCCACGGCCAACCGCGGCGTCAACGCCCCCTTCTCCAGGCGGCTGGGGTTCCTGGTCGTCAATCTCCTGTGGATCACGCTGTCGGTGACCGGCGCCATTCCGTTCTATCTCGCATCGCTCGGCCTCGACATGGCCGATGCGCTGTTTGAATCGGTTTCCGCGGTGACCACAACCGGCGCCACGGTGATCTCCGGGCTCGACTCGGCGCCTCCCGGGCTTTTGCTGTGGCGATCCCTGCTGCAATGGATCGGCGGCATCGGCATCGTCGCGCTCGGCCTCTTGGTGCTGCCGTTCCTCAAGGTCGGCGGATTCACCGTTTTCAAGATGGAATCCTCCGACACGTCGGAAAAACCGTTTGCGCGTTTCGCCGTGTTCGTGCGCGCCTTCTTCGCCATCTATATCGGCCTGACGGTGACCTGCGCCATTCTCTACCGGGTTCTGGGCATGAGCGATTTCGACGCCCTCAACCACGCCATGACCACCATGGCAACCGGCGGTTTCTCCACCCATGACGCCTCATTCGGCGCATTCCCCTCCCCGGCCCTGGTCTGGACCGGAACCGTGTTCATGGCGATTGCCGGGTTGCCGTTTTCCGTCCTCATCCTGTTTGCGGTGCGCGGCCGCCTCGATGCCTTGCGCGATCCACAGATCTTTGCCTATGCCGGCATCCTGTTTGTGCTCTCCATCACCATCGCGCTCAGTCTTCGCCTGTCGCATGGCGAGAGTTTTGGCATGGCGCTGACCCATGCGACCTTCAACGTCGTGTCCGTCGTCACCACGACCGGTTTTGCCAGCAGCGATTACACGCTGTGGGGACCGCTGACCGTGGCCATCCTGTTCATGGCGACCTTTCTTGGCGGATGCTCGGGATCGACCTCGGGCGGCATCAAGGCCTACCGGCTGGTCATCATTGCAAGTTCCATCCGCTCGGGTCTGATGCGGCTGATCTATCCCAACAGCGTGCGCCCGGTGCGATATGGATCCGTTGCCGTCGAGCCCGACATGCAGCGCACCGTGTTCCTCTTCGTCTGCGCCTATGTCGGAATCTGGGCGCTCGGCTCGATCGCGCTGGCCGCCACGGGTCTCGACATAGAGACGGCCATATCCGGTTCGATCACCGCGCTTGCCAATGTCGGCCCGGGGATCGGTCCGGTCATCGGCCCCTCAGGCAACTTCAGCTCGCTCGGCGATCCCGCCAAGATGATCATGGTCTTCCTGATGTTGCTCGGACGGCTGGAAATCTTGGTGGTTCTTGTGCTCCTGCTACCCGCTTTCTGGCGCGAATAGAGGCTGCCGGGATTGCGCTTCCGCTAAATTATCCAAAGATTAACCAAGATCTGCTTTTCTCCATCAAGCTGGAGGACAGAATCGAATGCACGCTTTGCAGATTTCCTATACCGATCAGCCGGACACCCGACCGGTCGACCGGCAAGAAGACGCACAGGTCTTGGCGCCAACCACCGAAGACCAGGCCAGGCTCGAACGGGCCATGAACGTGATCGGCTCGCAGATCGGTGAATTGTCCGTCAATATTGCCGATACCAGCGGCATGGTCGGCGACGTGTCCAGTTCAATGTCGCGTCAGGCCGAGGAATTCCATTCGCTGACCCGCGACATTTCGATGATCGCCCGGTCGAACCAGACCGTGGCCGACGCCTCCCGTGGCGCGATCGAGGCCGCCAGGACCACCCAGGCAGGGCTGGACACCACCACTCAAAGCGTCAACGGGATTCTCGTCAACGCGGTTTCCGACATCAAGTCCATGGCAACCAACGCCACGGAAATCACCGGCGTTCTCAACTCCGTCTCGGGGCAGATCAAGGAGATCCACTCGTTCTCGGAATCGATCCAGGGCATTGCCACCCAGACCCAGTTGCTCGCCGTCAACGCCGGCATCATGGCCGCCCATGCGGGCGAGGCAGGACGCGGATTTGCGGTTGTCGCCGACGCGGTCAAGCAGCTGGCAGACAAGACCGGCACCGTCTCGCGTGACATCGTCTCCCGACTCGAAGCCCTGCGCTCGATTGTCGACAAGCTGCAGAAACAGAACGCCGACAACGAGAAGGTGGCGACCGCGGCGCACCAGCGCTCCACCGAAATCGACGGGGAATTGCAGAAATTTACCGGCTTCAGCCAGACCGTGGCTGGGATGATCAGTGAAATCGAACGGATCAGCGATCCGGTCGAGGAGACGACGCGAGCCTGCTCGACGGTGCTTGCCAAGGTTTCCGATCTTGACAAGCAGGTGCACCTCAGCGCCGACATGCTGACGGCCGCCAGCGCCAAGATCGACCGTCTTGTGTCCTTCTCCGAGGACGTCATCGGCGAGGTTGCCGAGAGCGGAATCGAGACCGAGGACACGCCGCTCATCCGCCATTGCATGGCCAAGGCAGGGGAAGTCGCCTCGCTCTTCGAACAGGCCGTTCAGTCGGGCGCGATGTCCCTCTCCGATCTGTTTGACGAGAACTACAAGCCGATCGCCGGCACCGATCCGCTGCAGCACATGACGCGGTTCACCAGCCATACCGACCGCCTGCTGCCGCCCATTCAGGAGGCCATGCTGGAGTTTGATCCGCGCGTCACCTTCTGCGCCGCGATAGACCGCAACGGCTATCTGCCCACCCACAACAAGATCTATTCGCAACCGCAGAGTTCCGACCCCGTCTGGAACGCCGGCAACTGCCGCAATCGCCGCATCTTCAACGATCGCACCGGGCTCGCGGCCGGCCGCAACACCAAGCCGTTCCTGCTGCAGACCTACCGGCGCGACATGGGCGGCGGGAATTTCGTGCTGATGAAGGACCTCTCCGCGCCGATCGTGGTCAACGGACGCCACTGGGGCGGCCTGCGCATCGGCTTCAAGATCGCCGCCTGAACGGAATTGCCCGTTCAGGCGAACCTCGGCTTGGAGCGGATATGACGCCGTGAGGCTTGCCCCGGGCAGCTTGAACACTCCCGATAGGATAAAACCCCCTGCATTCAACGAAGAGAATCTTAACGCCAGAGGTTTAAGCTCGAGACGCGATCTGTTGTCGCGACTGGAGCAGTCAAATGCAGGACCAAGCTGTCAGCTTGACGATGCTGGATGCCTATATTGCGCAAAAGCACAAGCGACTGACATTTCCTCGGGAACTCGAGGTGCAGTATGACCAGCGGATGGATTCCTATCGCCGGCAGGTCATGGCACGCGGGCTCATGCCGACCGTCTCGGTGTACAATGCTTTCCTGGTTGCCGATTTCCTGCTGCTCCCGCAGACCGCGATCACTGCCACCATTCTTCATCTCGCCGTCGTCACACCGGTCATTTTCCTTGCGGCCTTTCTGTATCCCAGAACGTCCAACACACTGCTCCGGGAGGTCTTCCGATCCTTCGTCCCGTTCATGATGGTGGCGCAGATCATGTACATCTACGCACAAAACGCCGGCATCGGCGCTGACCAGTATCAGTACCTGGCGGTGATGACGGTGATCTACATGAACATCAACCTGCGCTTCAGCTTTAACCTGGCCATCGCATCGACATTACTTCTCATGATGACCTATCTGGCGGTGCTTCTGCCCGGCCATTCACCGGTTGAAGTCAAGTTCACCGGCACCTGCATGATGGGAGCCGCCGCCTATCTCACGCTCATGGCCAACCGGCGCATGGAGCAGGACGTCCGCTTTGGCTTCCTCAGACGCCTGCAGGACCAGTTGCGGCGCGAAGCGGCGGAAAAGGTCTCCAAACATGACGCCATGACCGGTCTCGCCAACCGGCGAATGCTGGATGAGGTTGTGGCCCGGCTTTGGGCCGAGGGAGCCAGAGACCACACATTGGCAGCGGTGGTCATGATAGATGTCGACCACTTCAAGCCATTCAACGATCGCTATGGCCACGCGGCCGGCGACGAGTGCCTCGTCCGGGTCGCCGGCCTGATAGCCGACGAGCTGAAGAGCCCGCAAGACCTGGCCTTTCGCTTTGGCGGCGAGGAGTTCCTGCTGCTCTTGCCGGGGACCGACATGGGGGATGCGGTCCGCATCGCGGAACGTCTTCGCGTGGCGATCGAAAACGTCGCGATTCCGCACGAGGATCTGGTGCCGCGGGGTGTCGTCACGGCGAGCTTCGGTGTCACCGCCGGGCCGGTGTCCGCTCACAGCTTCGCGGAGTTGCTTTCAGCGGCGGATGCGGCCCTGTATGCCGCGAAGGGAAACGGTCGCAACCAGGTCTGGCCACCATTGAACAAACACCGGGATGCCGGCGCGGACATGAAAGACCAAGCCGCCATTGCGGCAAGGCCTGCACGCTGACCGGGCTCCACTCGACCACGCGCCAAGAACAATCCGGACAGAGACGCTCCCTCGCCATGCATGAAATCAGATGGTTGCCGGGGAATATGGTGCGGACGACGGGAATCGAACCCGTACAGCCTTGCGGCCGAGGGATTTTAAGTCCCTTGCGTCTACCAGTTTCGCCACGTCCGCACGTGAGCTAGTCGGTACCGGACGATCGGCATGCAGGCAAGGGTTCCGGCGCGGTTTGCGCAAAAAACCAAAACGCCCCGCTGTCACCGACAACGGGGCGTTTGGATAAGCAGCCGGTAAACCCGGGCCGCGATCAGTCCTGTCAGGCGACGAGCTTGGCCGTGATTTCGGCAACCCGCTTGCCCTGGAATTCGGCGCCCTCGAGTTCCTGTGCGGAAGGCATCCGCGAACCGTCGGTGTTCGAGGTTGTGGTCATGCCGTAGGGCGACCCGCCACGCACGACGTCGTTGCCCGACTGGCCCTGATAGGCGTAGGACAGCGGCACGATGATCATGCCATGGTGCTGCAGCGAAGCCTGCGTGGTCAGGATCGCCAGTTCCGCGCCGCCATGCTGGGTGGCGCTCGAGGACATCACCGAAGCCACCTTGTTGATCAGCTTGCCTTCAGCCCAGAGCGGACCGGTCTGGTCGAGGAAGTTCTTCATCTGCGCCGACATCATGCCATACCGGGTCGAGACGCCGAAGATGATCGCGTCGTAATCCGCCAGTTCGAGCGGCTCGGCGATCGCGGCTTCCTGCTCCAGCTTGTAATACGCAGCCTTGGCAACGGCCTCCGGCACCAGTTCGGGCACCCGCTTGATTGTCACGTCCGCGCCGGCCGCAGCCGCACCCTTCGCAGCCGCCTGTGCCATCGCTTCCATGTGGCCCCAGCTCGAGTAGTAGAGCACCAGTACCTTCGCCATTGTCATCTCCTTGTCTGTGTCGCCGCCCGTGGCAGCCGATGCAGCAGAGATAGGCGTTTTGTTGTTCATCGAAACCCGGCAAATGGATGACGGATTGTTCACAATCTGGCGCGACCTGGATCGTGTCGCGCCCTTGCGCAAACCCCGAAATCAGGTCTATTCAAGTCGATTTCGCCAAGGAGCACGACCATGAGCGACGCCCGTACCGTAACCGCCGCAGCGCTCGCCATCGGCGACGAACTGCTGTCTGGCCGCACCAGGGACAAGAACGTCGGCCACCTGGCCGAATTGCTCACCGCCGCCGGCATCGATCTCGAGGAAGTCCGCATCGTGCCGGACGATCAGGACCGCATCGTCGAAGCGCTCGATGCGCTGAGAAAACGCTACGACTACGTGTTCACCTCCGGTGGCATCGGCCCCACGCATGACGACATCACGGCCGATGCGGTGGCGGCGGCCTTTGGCGTGCCCTGCACCCATGACGCAGACGCGCTGGCGCTGCTTGGCGCGCACTATGCCGAGCGCGGCCTGGAATTCACCGAGGCCCGGCGCCGCATGGCCAGAATGCCGGTCGGCAGCCGCCACATCGACAATCCGGTCAGCCGCGCCCCCGGCTTCGCGATCGGCAATGTCTATGTCATGGCCGGCGTTCCCTCCGTTTTCCAGGCCATGCTCGACAACGTGCTGCCGACATTGAACACCGGCGTGAAGATCCTCTCCGAGAAGGTCAGCTGCCCGTTCGGAGAGGGCGATATCGGCGATCCGCTGAGCGCCATCGCCAAGGCTCATCCAGAGGTCAATATCGGCTCCTATCCGCGTTTTTCGGGCGACAGCTTTTCCACGGAGATAGTCATCCGCGGCCGTAGGCAGAGCGCGATCGATGCGGCCACGGCCGATGTCGAGGCGATGCTGGCGAGCGTCGGCTCGAAGCTCGGCGCCAGGACCGTTTGATAAGGATCAATGCGTCCGCACTGTGCGCAAAGCATGATGTTTTCACAGACGCATTTTTCGCGCCGCTCAGAGGAGACTTCATTATGGCCTATCATACGATCCTTGCCGTCTACGCAACCTTGGCTGACGTGGCACCGGTGACCTCGGCCATTGCGGGTTTCGCCGCCGGCACGGACGTGCATCTGATCGGCTGCCATGGAGAACCGTCCCAGTTCGTGGTCCTGTCGGCCCCGATCGACGTGCCCGACGCGGCCACCATTGCAGCACTGTATGAACAGGCCGACATCCGCATGCGCGAAGTCGGCGAAGCATTCGACAAGGCGTGCGAAGCCGAAGGCCTGTCGCACGAGTGGCGTCCGGTCCGGTCGCCCGGCGGCGACAGCGCGATTTCCGCGCTTGTGAGCGCCCGCTCCGCCGACCTGGTGATTGTGCGCCAACCCGACCGGGCGGCCAACGAGGACATGGCCACCAATGTCGAGGCGCTGCTGTTCGAAGGCGGGCGTCCGGTTCTGTTTCTACCGTCGAGCGGCAAGCTGGCGACGCCGATCAAGCGGATTGTTGTCGCCTGGGACGGATCCCGCGAGGCCGCCCGCGCCACCCACGACGCGCTGCCCTTGCTCAAGGCGGCCGATGCCGTCGAAATCGTCATTGTCGACGCCGACAAGCTGCCCGATATCGATGCACCGCTCGCTGGCACGGATATCGCAAGCTGCCTGTCGCGGCACGGCATCCATGTCAACGTCACGACCATCTCCAGGGGATCGGGTTCGACCGCCGAGGCCATTTCGGCCCAGGTAACCGCCAGCAATGCCGACCTCGTGGTGATGGGCGCCTACACCCATCAGCGTCTCCGGGAATGGCTGTTCGGCGGCGTTACCAGGGCGTTTCTGGAAAACTCCCCGGTTCCGGTCCTGATGTCACGGTGATCTGACCATTCCGGTCTGGCGTGCGGTGCGGCACCGCCGCACGCCCTAATTCGACAGCCTCCACAGCGCCACGCCAGGAAAAGTCCGCCCCCTGAACGCAAAGAGCGGACGGACGGCTGTTCTCTTGTGTGTTTTTCCTCAGGGTCGGCCGACCGATCCTTGCGCGCGATCCCCACGCGCGGCCACCCGATTCCCTCCAGCTTGATGACAATGGTTCATTGTTGCGCCGGTTGACTTGCATTCG
Source organism: Hoeflea sp. (assembly GCA_020637795.1). Taxonomy (GTDB): domain Bacteria; phylum Pseudomonadota; class Alphaproteobacteria; order Rhizobiales; family Rhizobiaceae; genus Hoeflea. The sequence goes on from JACKJT010000002.1 coordinate 539,949, forward strand.
CCAGGAGATTCCGGCTATTTGCCGCGCTTGGATCATCAAGCGGCAGCCACCGGGGCTGCCAGCTCACTCAAGGAAGCCAGCCATGTCTCTTCCAGACAAAGCCTTTCCGGTCTCATGGGACCAGTTTCACCGTGACGCGCGCGCGCTCGCATGGCGGCTGAGCGGAAGCGGGCAAACCTGGAACGCGATCGTCTGCATCACCCGCGGCGGGCTTGTTCCGGCAGCCATCATTTCCCGCGAACTCGACATCCGCCGCATCGACACCGTCTCGGTTGCCTCCTACCATGATTATGTCAATCAGGGCGAAATGCAGATCCTCAAGGAAATCAATTCCGATATCCTGGAAACCGAGGGCGAAGGCGTCCTCATTGTCGATGACCTGACCGACACAGGCAAGACGGCAGCCATCGTCCGGGCGATGCTGCCGAAAGCCCACTTTGCCACCGTCTATGCCAAGCCGAAGGGCCGGCCGCTGGTTGACACCTTCGTCACCGAAGTCAGCCAGGACACCTGGATCTACTTCCCCTGGGACATGGGCTTCGCCTATGTCGAGCCGATCGCCAAGGACTCCCGCGGCTAGAACATCCTGCGGTCAGGCGGTTCCGCCTGGCGCAGACAAGATGTTCGCGACTGTCTGAATGCGAGACACCCCTGCCAAACGTTGGCCGCCGGATCACCGGCGGCTTTTTCGTCTGTCGCCCCCGTTAACCGACTTTATATACATTTGTAGCTATATCGGACGATCAGACATGATCCCCGGCTGGAATGATATCAGCTTGTCAGAGCCCGTAACGGGCATGCACCGCGGCCAACCGGCATATCATTCACCATCATGCGACAATCCACGCCAGATTCCGGCAACACACTCAGGCAGTACCGCATCGTCGGTCTGAACCTTGCCGTGATCCTTGTCGTTCTGTCCGCGGCCGCGATCGTTCCGCGCAACGGCCAGGCCCTGGTGATCGTTTATCCCTGGAGTGACCCCGGGCGGGTCATCGAGGTCATTGCCGACGCCGGTGGATCGGTCATGAACGGCACCGGCGCACCCTATGCCGCAATCGCCCATTCCGACGAACCCGGGTTCGCCTTCCGCCTGTTCAAGTCCGGCGCAATGCTGGTCCTCGACGGCAGTCTCGCTTTCTTTTGCAGGAGTACATCTTCGCCATGAACTACATGACCTCGCTCCGTACCCGCGCAGCCATCGCTATCGTCTCGCTGCTTTGGATCAACCTTGGGCTGATGATCCTCCGTTACCTCTGGGGCATGCAGGCCGATCCTGTCGTCGTCCTGGGCGGCGGCGCTGCCATCGCCGCTGTGGCCACGCTGACATGGTGGCGTGACCGGACCGGCACCGCAACGCAGATTTCGACGGCACTGGCGCACGCGGCGAGCGTTGCGCTTCTTGTCTATGCGTTTTCCGGCTCTCCGCTGCAGATTGACATGCACATGTACTTCTTCGCCAGCCTGGCGATTTGCGCATCCTGGGTCAACTGGCAGCCGATTCTGGCCTTTGCCGGCCTGACGGCGGTGCACCATCTGGCGCTGTTCTTCCTGATCCCGGCGGCGGTTTTTCCCGGTGAGACGGATTTCAGCCGCGTCGTGTTGCACGCGGTCATCCTGATCCTCGAAGCCGGCGCGCTGGTGGCTTTGGGCCATTCGCTGTCCAGCGCATTCGCCCAGAACGACGAGGCGATGCGCGAAACCGAAATCGCCAACAAGCAGGCCGGTGAAATGTCGCGCAAGGCCGAGGCGGCGCAGCAGCAGAACCTCGAGGATGCCAGGAAGCGCGAAGCCGAACGGGCGTCCGACACCGAGCGCCTGCAGTTCGCCATGCAATCGCTTGGCCGCGGGCTTCGCCAGCTGGCCGAGGGCGACCTCCGCTTCCGTCTCAACGACCGGTTCGACGATACGCTGGAAGTTCTCAGAAGCGATTTCAACTCCTCGATGGAATCGCTCGAGCAGCTGGTTGCCGAACTGAGCACTTCCGCGCGTCAGATGAGCGAGGGCTCCAACGGCGTCTGCGCCGATGCCGAGCGAATTTCCCAGCGCACCGAGCAGCAGGCCGTATCGCTGGAAGAAACCGCCGCCGCAATCGGCCGCATTACCGAAAATGTCCAGACCGCGTCCAAGCGCGCCGGAGAGGCAGGAACCCTGGTCGACGAAGCGACGAAGAACGCCTCGGTTTCCGAGCAGATCGTCTCCAAGGCAGTCAGCGCCATGACCGAGATCGAAGGCTCGTCGCGCCAGATCGGCCAGATCATCACCGTGATCGACGAAATCGCCTTCCAGACCAATCTTCTGGCTCTCAATGCCGGCGTGGAAGCGGCCCGGGCCGGCGAGGCCGGCAAGGGCTTCGCGGTGGTGGCGCAGGAAGTGCGTGAACTGGCGCAGCGCTCGGCAAGTGCTGCCAAGGAGATCAACGCGCTGATCGAGACCTCGTCGACACAGGTCAGCAGCGGCGTGACCCTGGTCAATCAGACCGGCGAGGCTCTCCGCTCGATCGGCGAGCAGGTCAAGCACATCAACGACTACATCGCCAAGATCGTGGATACGGCGCGTGAACAGGCCGCCGACATATCCGAGATCAACTCGGCCATCGTCAACATGGACCAGACAACCCAGCAGAACACCGCCCTGGTTGCCGACACCACCAAGTCGATCCGCAACCTTGCGGTCGACGCTGACGGACTTGTCGCCAAGCTTGCCGTGTTCAGCGTCAATGAGCGCGCCATGTCGACCCCTGCCCCGGCGGCCAGGGCCAAGCCCGCGGCTCCGGCTCCCCGGCCTTCGGCCAAGACCGCAAAACCGGTCCGGCATGCAGGCGGTGGCGCCGCTGCCGCGGCGGCACAGGAATGGGACGAGTTCTGATCCCGCCGCGACCACGCGAGGTCTCCGGGATCTTGGTCTTGTGAAATGAAGCACTATATTGGGGACACAGGCGCTGTGTCCCCTTTTTTGGTCACGCGCGCCCCGGCAACCGTCGGTCCCAAAGGGATCACGACGAGGCGGTTCGGCAATCGGTGCGCCATTGCCGGATGGACAGGCTCCGGCATCCGGTTGCATGTATCAATTCGGTCATAAACCCGTGAGAAGATCGACCCAGGAGGCGATTCGCTCGACATGACGGCATTCGACAGGCTCAAACATCTGCTGGACCTGTTCAGGCTTCCCGACGAGCCTCGGGCAGGACTGAAAAGGAAATCCAGGCGGCAATCGGCGGCGGCAGTTTTCCGCGGCTCCGGCGACGAGCGTGAACTGCTGCTGGTGACCAGCCGCGACACTGGTCGCTGGATTGTTCCAAAGGGCTGGATCGAGGACGGCGAAGACGGCGCGGCGGCGGCCTTGCGGGAAACCTGGGAAGAAGCCGGCCTGATCGGCGAAGTCCTGCCGGGCGGCCCTGTCGGGCATTATCGCTACATCAAGCAAAGGCAGCGGCGCGGCGATGCCGTCTGCGATGTCGATGTCTATGTTCTCATGCTGCGCGAGGAACGCGACCAATGGCCGGAGAAGGGCCAGCGCCGGCGCAAATGGTTCCCGATCGCGACCGCCATCGGCCTGATCGGCGAAGACGGATTGAAGGAAGTCATTCGCGACGCCTTCCAGATTCTCAAGGCCGCGTGACGGCGCCGGCTGCAAAACAACGCCAGGCCCTCTTCGGTCGCCGGCCAGTCTCGGCCAAATATTCGCCAGGCCGCCGGGGCCGCCCGAAGCTTGAGCCCGGCTGATTACTTGACCTCGCTGCCGATATAGGCAAACCCGCAAAGCAGAGCCTAAATGCTTGATTGATCACGCAACCTGGCTGACCTGAGTCGGCCATCACTCGCCGGCGTGCCGCCGGCGGCGTTTGCTTTGCGTTTCTGCGGGCAATGGCCAATGCGCCCAAACTCGCGTTTGTCCTCGTTTTCCACAGTCGCCGTCCACTAGATATGGTGTGCAAGAATCTGCCACCGACAACCCCTTGACGCATCCAGCCGAGTCGCTGCTTATAGGACGAACGTTGCGGCGGCAGCGCGGCTGGGATGTTACGAGGCCAGTCAAATCCCGACATTTTTCGGTTCAGAGCATCTTTCACCGTGGCTTCCACGGTGCATTGAGGGCGCGTTTTGACACGGAAAAAGAAGCGGCGACCTGCCAATGGGGGACTGGCGTAAATCAGTTGTTAACACTATATTTAGTGTTTGCAGCCAACCTACCCACAAGATAAAGGATTCCCCTACGCGGGAATCAAACGAGTGACCGAGTTGTGGAACTGGCTGTACAATGAGTGTGCGGCCTGCGGGGAAGATTTTGTCGTGGCGCAAGAAAGCGTCCGGCTGCGAATTCAAAAAGAGGACGACAATGCGCATTGAACGCCGGTTCACCAAAGAGGGCCAATCAGCCTACGCGGATATCGAATTCCGCAAGGCCACCAGCGAGATCAGGAACCCCGACGGCTCGATCGTCTTCCGCCTCGCCGACATCGATGTGCCGGTTCAGTTCAGCCAGGTCGCAGCCGACATTCTGGCGCAGAAATATTTCCGCAAGGCCGGCGTGCCCGCGCGCCTGAAAAAGGTCGAGGAAAACTCGGTGCCGTCATGGCTGTGGCGGTCGGTCGCCGATGAAGAGGCCCTCGCCTCGCTTCCCGAGGACGAGCGCTACGGATCGGAAACCGATGCCCGCCAGGTCTTTGACCGGCTCGCCGGCACCTGGACCTACTGGGGCTGGAAGGGCGGCTACTTCTCGTCCGAAGAAGACGCCCGCGCCTTCATGGACGAGCAGGCCTACATGCTCGCCACCCAGCGCGTCGCTCCCAACTCCCCGCAATGGTTCAACACCGGCCTGCACTGGGCCTATGGCATCGACGGTCCCGGCCAGGGCCACTTCTATGTCGACCCGTTCACCGGCAAGCTGACCAAGTCGAAGTCCTCCTACGAGCACCCGCAGCCGCACGCCTGCTTCATCCAGTCGGTCGAGGACGATCTCGTCAACGAGAACGGCATCATGGATTTGTGGGTGCGTGAAGCCCGCCTGTTCAAGTATGGCTCGGGGACCGGCTCCAACTTCTCGCACCTGCGCGGCGAAGGCGAAAAACTCTCGGGCGGCGGCAAGTCGTCGGGCCTGATGAGCTTCCTCAAGATCGGCGACCGCGCCGCCGGCGCCATCAAGTCGGGCGGCACCACCCGCCGTGCGGCCAAGATGGTGGTGGTCGACATCGATCACCCCGATATCGAGGCCTACATCAACTGGAAGGTCAGGGAAGAGCAGAAGGTCGCGGCGCTTGTCACCGGCTCGAAGATCGTCGCCGGTCACCTGAAAGCCATCATGAAGGCCTGCATGAACTGCGAGGCCGACAACGACGCCTGCTTCGACCCCAAGCAGAACCCTGCCCTCAAGCGCGAGATCAAGGCCGCCAAGAAGGACCAGGTGCCTGAAAACTACGTCAAGCGCGTCATCCAGTTCGCCCGCCAGGGCTACACCGACATCGAGTTCAAGACCTACGACACCGACTGGGATTCGGAAGCCTACCTGACGGTTTCGGGCCAGAACTCCAACAATTCGGTCTCGCTCAAGGATGATTTCCTGCAGGCGGTCGAAGCCGACGGCGAATGGAACCTGACCGCCCGCAAGGACGGCAAGGTGATGAAGACGCTGAAAGCCCGCGACCTGTGGGAACAGATCGGCCATGCCGCCTGGGCGTCGGCCGATCCGGGCCTGCACTACAACACCACCATGAACGACTGGCACACCTGCCCGGCGGCCGGCCCGATCCGCGCCTCCAACCCGTGCTCGGAATACATGTTCCTCGACGACACGGCCTGCAACCTGGCCTCGCTCAACCTGCTGCGCTTCAAGGACAAGGACACCAAGCGCATCGACATCGCCGATTACGAGCATGCGGTGCGGCTCTGGACCATCGTGCTCGAAGTCTCGGTGATGATGGCGCAGTTCCCCTCGCACCAGATTGCCGAGCTGTCCTACAAGTACCGCACTTTGGGCCTCGGCTTCGCCAATATCGGCGGCCTCTTGATGACCACCGGCATTCCCTACGATTCCAAGGAAGGCCGCGCCATCTGCGGTGCGCTGACCGCGATCATGACCGGCGTCGCCTATGCGACATCGGCCGAGATGGCCGGCGAGATCGGCCCCTTTGCCGGTTACAAGGAAAACAAGAAGAACATGCTGCGGGTCATCCGCAACCACCGCCGCGCAGCCCACGGCGAGGTCACCGGTTACGAGGACCTGTCGGTCAACCCGGTTGCGCTGATCCATGAGGATTGCCCCGACCAGGACCTGATCGCCCACGCAACGGCTGCCTGGGACAAGGCGCTCGAGCTCGGCGAGAAGCACGGCTACCGCAACGCCCAGGCCACCGTGATTGCGCCCACCGGCACCATCGGCCTGGTGATGGACTGCGACACCACCGGCATCGAGCCGGACTTTGCGCTGGTCAAGTTCAAGAAGCTCGCCGGCGGCGGCTACTTCAAGATCATCAACAACGCCGTGCCTGAAGCCTTGCGCACGCTCGGCTATTCCGAAGCCCAGCTGGCCGAGATCGAGGCCTATGCCGTCGGTCACGGCAACATCAACCAGGCGCCCGGCATCAACCCCGGCTCGCTCAAGGCCAAGGGCTTCACCGACGCCCAGATCGAGGCGATCAACGGCGCCACCAAGGCAGCCTTCGACATCAAGTTCGTCTTCAACAAGTGGACGCTGGGCGAGGACTTCTGCAAGGACGTGCTCGGCTTCACCGACGAGCAGATGAACGACTTCTCCTTCGACATGCTTTCCGCCATGGGCTTTGCCAAGAAGGACATCGAGGCCGCCAACATCCATGTCTGCGGGGCGATGACGCTGGAAGGCGCGCCGCACCTCAAGGTCGAGCACTATCCGGTGTTCGATTGCGCCAATCCCTGCGGCAAGGTCGGCAAGCGCTACCTGTCGGTGGAAAGCCACATCCGCATGATGGCGGCCGCCCAGCCGTTCATCTCCGGCGCGATCTCGAAGACCATCAACATGCCCAACGACGCCACCGTCGATGACTGCAAGAGCGCCTACATGCTCTCGTGGAAGCTGGCGCTGAAGGCCAACGCGCTCTACCGCGACGGCTCCAAGCTCAGCCAACCGCTCAATTCCTCGCTGATCGAGGATGACGAGGACGAGGATGACGCCATCGAGGCGCTGGTTGCCCAGCCCGCCGCCGCCCAGGCCGTCACCGTCACCGAGAAGATCGTCGAGCGGGTTGTCGAGCGGCTTTACCGCGACCGCGAGAAGCTGCCGAACCGCCGCAAGGGCTACACCCAGAAAGCCGTCATCGGCGGCCACAAGGTTTACCTGCGCACCGGCGAGTTCGACGACGGCCGCCTCGGCGAGATCTTCATCGACATGCACAAGGAGGGGGCTGCCTTCCGTGCGATGATGAACAACTTCGCCATCGCCATCTCGCTTGGCCTGCAATACGGCGTGCCGCTGGAGGAATACGTGGAGGCCTTCACCTTCACCAAGTTCGAGCCGGCCGGCATGGTGCAGGGCAACGACGCGATCAAGAACGCCACCTCGATCCTCGACTACATCTTCCGCGAGCTGGCCGTCTCCTACCTGTCGCGCCACGACCTTGCCCATGTCGACACGTCCGACTTCGGCAACACCGCGCTCGGCAAGGGCATCTCGGAAGGCAAGGCACAGCCCTTCTCCAAGGGCCTGACCCGCGGCGCCTCGCTCAAGGTCGTCACCGGCGCCGGTGCGGCCGGCACCGCCGAGCCGAAAGGCCAGGCCGCGCCCGCCAAGGCAAGCCCGTCGGGCGCTTCCGTGATCACCGCCTCGTTCTCGTCGAAGACCACTTCGAGCAAGGCGTCGGGCAACCTCGCCGTCCGCGCCGAACCGGAAGCCATCGCCTCCGACGGCGGCGTCGCCTTCAAGCGGGACTACGAGGAACGCGCCGAGGAACTGGCCGTCGAGATCGAGATGGAGGAAACCCTGTTCACCGACGAGGCCGCCGATGCCGCCGCGAGCGCCAAGAAGCTCGAAGCCGACCGCCGCGCCAAGTCGATCATGCAGGGCTACACCGGCAACATGTGCACCGAATGCCAGAACTTCACCATGGTGCGCAACGGCACCTGCGAGAAGTGCGACACGTGCGGAAGTACGAGCGGGTGTAGCTGAATTAGATCTCAATACAATCATCATTCTTGGGGCTTCGGCCCCAAGAATCACAGGCGGAACATATCAGAAACATGGAAATGGAGATTGCAAAAACACAGTTTGTAAACAGTGGATAAGCTGTGGATAAACGATTATCCACAGCAAATGCAAAAAAAGCATTTGCGCGCGGAAGAACACAACATATAGTGGATGAAAATTCGCAGGGACCGTGATTTAGTGGTCAAGTTTCTTAATGCACGCAACCGGATGATTCGTCAATGGCCTCTGTGGAAAAGCTTCGAGACAACGAAACCAGCAATTGTCATTGACCCAAATCAGTTGGTCAACGACAGTAACAAAAGAGGGCAGCACGACGCCAATCGTACTGCCCTCGGAACAGCCAAGGCGGACCCGCCGCCCTTGCGTCCATGTGCTCTTGTAAGCATGGACATGCTGTTCTTTCGATCAACAGATGTCAAGCGTTGCGACACGCTTGCGTCAAAGTGATGCGGGGGAAAGGAGCGTGAGTCATGTCGTCATATTATGTGAACAAAAATGTTCAAACCAATGGTGATCATGAAGTGCACACGACAGGTTGCAACTTCATGCCGGCAGAATCAAACCGGATCTATCTCGGTGAGTTCTCAACATGTGCACCAGCTGTGACAGCGGCCAAGCGGTACTACAGCCAAGTTAACGGTTGTTATTACTGCAGCCTGTCCTGCCACACACAGTGACATAAACACTGGCATGCGGATTTAATTAAACAGGTCCGCATGCCGAAAGAACTCCTCCCAAGACAAACGAGGTAGAAATGTCCAAAGAACGAAAGACATTTGACGTTGGGCGCGATTCGGGCTCCGGTAAGTTCATAACCGTGAAGGAAGCTGAGAAACGTCCGAGAACAACGACGGTGGAAAGAATACCCAAGCCCGGCAGAGGCGACACTAAAGGCGAACCTTCTCGCCGTTAGAAATGTGCTGCCCCATTACATAATGGGGCAGCACTCGGCTTTGAGTTGCAGCATCACGGAATGGATCCTCGGCTCGGAAGCCAAGGATGACGACGGAGCGGGTGTACAAGACAGCAGCACAATCCCCTCTCCCGCAATTTCTAGCACTTAGCCTGCGGCTAAGGCGCTGAAATTGCTTCCTCTCCCACAAGGGTAGAGGAGGATGCGGAAGGCGCGGCACCCTGCCTCTGGCACCCTGCCTCTCCCTTGGTGGGAGAGGATACAAAATCGCGGTCTTAGCGCAGCTAAGTCGCAGATTTTGTTGGTGAGGGGGTCCAGTGAGGCCCGATACAGTGAGGCCCGAAACGGCAAGGTCCGGCGGCCACGGGAGAAATCCCCTCACCTGGAAAATCTACGACTTGGCTGAAGCCAAGACCGTGATTTTCCGGCCTTATGTATCAAAAGCACCAAGCCTTTCGCGGCGAGCAGTGGAATGACCGCTGTCAAACGCCTGCTAACCGCTCTTGCTTTATTGGCTGCCTTTGGGAACGCTGCGAATGCGCTCCCCGCTAACTATACTCAATCGACCATGTCTGAGACCGCCATCGGCCTTGGTGAGCATACAAGCGCACATATATTCATTGCCAAGGTTTTCTCCGAAAACATCGGTCCAGAACAATTTAACAGTCGCCATCAGGCCGATCAGATCGTCAACATCAACATCACCTGCTTCGCTAAAAAACATCATGTTTACATTTTTAATCCCACCGGACGCGTAAAGCGATATCCCGATTGGTTCCGCCTTCAAACTGGCGTATCAGCATGGATAGTTCGCGCCGCTTGAACCTGTAGACCTTGTGCTGCTTTGGCTTGATCGCTCTTGGCGGGTCTTTATAGCCGAATATCGCTAGGGCGTGGTCTATATGGTTTATCTCAGCACGGAGCTTGGCCTTCTGCTTGTCTAAGGCGATGCATTGGCCATCCAGTTCTGCCCGCTTGGCTACCAGTGCGGATATAACGTGTGGTTCTCCCATACCCCCGATACTAGTGGAATCAGGCCGTTATCGCTGGCGGAAAGTTGGTGCTTTTGATACATAAGGCCGTGATTTTCCTTCCTCTCCCACAAGGGGAGAGGAGAAACCGGCATCGCTGTCCCGACCCCTTCCGGCAAGGAAAGAGGTGGATTCAGAGCCCCTCTCCGGTATTCCTCAACTCCGCAAGGATCGTCAGGCAGACGCCGTCAACGTTTGTCAGCACCTCCTCATTCCAGAAGCGCAGGATGCGAAAGCCGTCCGCTTCAAAGGCGGCGTCACGGCGGCGATCATGTTTGCTGTCCGCATGCTGCCATCCGTCGACTTCAACAATCACCTTCGCATCGAAGCAGACGAAATCGAGTATGTAGCCCTTCAGCGGCACCTGCCGACGGAACTTGAAGCCTTCGAGCTGACGCCCGCGCAAGGCATCCCAAAGCTTTGCTTCGGGCCGCGTCGCGTCAAGACGCATGTGCCTGGCACGCTGCCGGTGCAGAACTGGTGGTTGCTGGCGCATGGCGCACTCTCCACGCAAGCGAGAATAGCACCAATCCCCTCACCTGCAATTTCTAGCACTTAGCCTGCGGCTAAGGCGCTGAAATTGCTTCCTCTCCCACAAGGGTAGAGGAGAACACGGAGGGCGCGGCACCCTTTCCTCTCCCTTGGTGGGAGAGGACACAAAATCGCGGCCTTATGTATCAAAAGCACCAACTTTCCGCCATCGCCAAGGGCCTGATCCCACTACAATAGGAGACGTACCAATGGACACCAAGGCCACGCTAAATCATGCCGTCAATCAGTCTGAGAAAGCCGATTCACAAAATCCTGGATACCATCCTTCGGTATCTCGAATGGAACCGAGACACGCCGACCATCAACAACGGCAAGCAGCGTTATCTCGACGGTGCCATTCGGAAGGCGACGGATACCGTGCCCCTGAACCTCTATCATTTGACCCGCAAAAACTCGCGAGCGGGAAATGGGAGTTACTTGGTCATTTCCGATTTTATCGTGGAGCAGGGCAACAAGGCTAACGCATCTGTTCTGGTCAAGAAAAACGTCCACGTCTGGTCTACCATCGTATCCAAACTTGGCTCGTATTATGCCAGTCTCATGCCTCGCAACGTCTATGCTGTCTGGCATTTCAAATTCTTCGTTGTCCATTTTTGGCCCTCCAAGCGGAGGATTTAATCATGGTGCACACTACAAGAACAGCCACATACTCGCATACGATATCCGCCCTTGTGTCCAAACGCGCCGAATTGGACGGGATGCGTCGGGCCTTACGCCAGAAAGGCGCATACCTGAAAGACCAGATCGCCCACATTGACCACGTACTGGTCATATTCGGCTACAAGGGCTCACCAGAAGCGATCAACCCAAAGCAGCACAAGGTCTACAGGTTTAAGCGGCGGGAACTGTCTATGCTGATACGCCAGTTTGAAGGCGGGACAAATCGGGATATCGCCTTACGCATCATTAACCATAAGGGATGGGACGGTGAAGACCGGGAGCTTGTCGCCAAGATTACCGATGGTGTGAAAAGCGCCAAGCGGTATCGGGCGAGGATGGCAGAACGCCGCCCGTAGGGGTACGGGCGGCATTGAATTTGGTGTCGATCAGTTATCGGTAGCGCACAAATCCAGTCACGCAGGGAGTGCCATTGGCCCAGATGGGCCTTCCCCGTGGTTGCTCCCGTTAGAATCGTTGGTTCTGTTCTTTATGAAAGAGATGGCTTTTTGCGCGATTTGGGACTCCTTGCGCTCGTCTTCAGCGACGGTAAGTTGAACCTCGCTGTATAAATCAGTGATTTCTGGCCACCGAAGGAACAAAGCCACTATCCCAGCTTCTGTTGCCGTGCGAAACGCTCTATCCAGATGCTCATATTTCTTGGATAGTTCCCCGCGCTCTTTGTGGATAATTTTCGCATCAGATGACACCTTTCTTTTCGCAAGTGTCCCGTCACGAATAGCTTGGCCTATCATCAGGCCGAACTCTCGTTCCGTTACAGCTTCGCTGAACGCACAGAGCGATGCCTTCAGCTGTTTGGAGGGCGCGGGGTCGGCCAAAACCACGTTCACAGCTTGATAGTGCGCATGGAGAGCATTTTTCGCTATCTCAAGGTCGCGCGCTCTACGGTGCATTTTTTCTTTTGTGACGCGAAAAAAAATTAGGATTGCACAAATCGTCGCGATGCCAACCGCGATCCACGGCGCATCACTTGCTAAGCTGCTTTGCAAAGTCTCCATCATCTCAGTGCCTTAGCTTTGCGTCTTTCGAGTTCAACTCGATTTGACTCTTTTTCCCGATCAAATTCAATCTCTTTCATTCGAACGGTTTGGCTATTCTGGACTAGCCTTAGCGCAACATATAGGACGAAAAAAAGGAGAGGACCACCTAATGCTGCCCAATATGGGACTCCTTTTGAAAAAAGAAATATCACGGCTACAAGAGATACAAACGCAAGAAGGGCGTCTGCGTTCCCCTTCATTCCAGACGCAATTTCTTTCAGAAAACCTTCACTAAACATTTAATCGTCACTCGTTGGTTGGTTCCTTACTTAGCTTTGATTCGCGCTGCGCTGCCAATACCCTTTCCATACCCGGCTAACACCATGAGCCATTGCCTTGCCGAGAATGTCAGCGGCGTTCTCACCGTTTGAATTGCGGCGGTTGTCTTCGCACCATGCAGCGTGGTTTGCGTACTGGTGCAGGTACTGCGGCGAAACGTGGTGGTGCTGACCGGTGACCATGCGGCGAAGGCGGCTGAAGTAGCTTTCAACCCAATTGGTGTGCTTGCCGTGGTCGCTGTAGCACTCAGAGTGATTGACCCGCTCGGTTTCCCAACCGGCATGCAGCATATCCCAGTGGCTGGCTTCGTCGGCATGCATGATGGCCAGACGGTCAACGTGACGGCTTGCCAGTTCAACGCCCTCGGCTTCTGACATGGTGACGAAAGGACGGGTGCGCCCGTTACGCTCACGGAAGGCCACCACAACGCGGCGCTTGCCGGTCTGGTGTTCTGCCCGGCGACGGTCCTTACGGTCTTCCTTGCGGTTCTCAGGGCGGATATGGCCACCAAAATATGCACCGTCCACTTCAACGTCACCGTCAAGCTGTTCGTCGTTCTGGATCTCCAGAGACAGAGCTTCACGCAGCTTGTGAGCCAGAACCCATGCGGTCTTGTATTGAACGTCCAGATCGCGGGAAAGCTGGAGAGCGGAAAGGCCCTTCACGGCATTGACGAAGATGCAGACCGCGCCGAGCAGGTCCATGAAGCCAAGCTTGCGGCTGGCAAAGATGGTGCCCGAAGTCACGCTGAATTGAGAATGACAGGCAGCGCACTTGAACTTGCGGCGGGTGTTGATTTCGTAATGGTCCAGGCAACCGCACTTGGGGCAGACCGGGGTGCCGTCTGTTGCAGCCCAACGGATTTTCTTGAACACCTGATAGGCCTTGTCTTCTCCACCCTTGTAGATTTCCTTGAGGGAGAGTGTGCGGGCCTGAGCCGAGAGGAGAAAGTGTTGAGCCATTTTCGTAATCACTTGTGGTTATATTCTTAACCACATATGGCCATGGACATACTCAATGTCAATGGTTATCATAATCAAAAGTGATTATTTTTGGAGATGCCCCCTATGGCGAAGGCCGAAGACCAGAACGAATGGGCCATCAAGGCGAAGAACACCTTGAAAGGTCAGATGAAAATGAAGGGTATGAACTACCGCGACTTGGCTGCGGTCCTGTCTGAAATGGGGACGGAGATTGGAGAGCAGAGCCTGAATAACAAGATCAGTCGAGGCGGGTTCTCAGCAGCATTCTATCTGCAATGTCTGGATGCAATCGAGAGGCGTTGACTCATTACCGATTAACGTGAACCTTGTGATCTCAGGGGCATGTTCACGGCGGTTTCTTTTCGATGTCTAGCAGCGATGAGCACGGCTACATTACATTCGGATGGATAGCGACGATCTGTTTTTTGTTGTTATTCGCGGCTACAGAAGAGTCACAGCGCGCCACTGTTTACCAGAGTTCCTACTACCAAGAGCAGTGCGCCAACCAGCACCCTGACAGCCCCCTCGGTGCCGCCTTTGGCGTATCCGATTTTGGCGAGCCAAAATCCCAGAAGGGCAATGCAGAACTGGACACCGAGCCGGATTGGTGTGACCTCGCAGCTCAACAAAGTGTAGCTGAAGACACCGCAAGAATGCGCCGAATAGCTTGGTACGGTTTTTTCACTGGGGTGGCTGGCGTCACTCTCCTCATTTGGACCTTGATGGAAACTCGAAACTCGGTCGCCGTCGCTCGCGAAATGGGGCAAAAACAAACTAGGGCATATCTTGCTCTCAAATTGGAAGCGGTCACTCCCCCGCAAGCTGTTCACGGTGATTACCCTCAAGCCTTTACTTTGGTCTTGAGAAACACCGGGCAATCCCCCGCTAGAAATGTGAATGTCGGTGCGCAAGCGAAATGGATGGCTAGAGGTACGGCTAGTCCTTGTGCTGATTTGGTGTTTTTTGGGGAAGCCACAAAAACTTGGCCGATGGCCATCCCAAGTCAAGGAACTCAGGATTTTGAGTTTAGTGACGAACTTTGCCAGAGAGACTTCTTGGCGCAGGACACAACCGGAGACTCGATCGTTCCAACTGTCTTTGGGATCGTCTTTTATGACGACGTGTTTGGGAACAGACACAAAACCCGTTTTGCCTATTTCGTGGAAACCATGATTGAACAAACCACCACTGATGGCATCCGCCTCCAGCGAGCCACTGGCGTTAACATTACTATAGCCCCCTTCCACAACGACGAAGACTAGCGCTGCTACAAGCAGCCCCGATAGCGCGCGCACCGCGCCGCCCCTAGCTCAAGTCTCCCTCCTCATAGGGGATGCCTGCTTGGTGCTTTTGATACATAAGACCGCAAAATCGCGGTCTTAGCGCAGCTAAGTCGCAGATTTTGTTGGTGAGGGGGTAAAGTCTCTCGGCTATATTTAGCGACGCGCCTTGCGGGCCGCGTAGCGCTGATCGCGCTTTTCCTTCATCGCCGCCATGTCGGCGACGGCGCGTTCGGCGCGGGCGGCCTCGTCGGCCTCGCGGGCGATGGCTTCGGCATGCTCGGCCTCATAGGCGGCTGCCGCGTCGGCGGCGTCCTGCGCGGCCTTGCGTTCTTGTTCTTCAAGCTTTGCCCGCGCGCGTTCGGCCTGGCGCTCTTCGCGCGCCTTGGCCACGGCCTCGCGTTCGGCGCGTTTTGCAATGACCTCGGGGTCATCCGCCTTCGGCGCCGCCTTCATTTTCTCCAGAAGCTTCTTCTTGGCTTCCATGGCGTCCTGACGGCGGTCGGTGAAGGCAGTGCGTAGTGAGTTTTTCAAACGAAATTCATCCTGGGTTGAGATCAATGCCGGGTCGGCAAGCCGCCAGATGCGGCGATCCACCTGTTATGTGACGGTCCGGCGGCCTTTGCGCAACCCCGCAGCCCCGTTTTGACGAAGGTTCTTTTGTCCCGGCCGCGTTTGGTTTGCCCGAAACGGCCGTCCCGCAGCCGTCACCTTCCCCCGCGCCTCGGACGCCACCCACCGCCACAAGGCCATCAATACGCCGTTTCAAGGTTTTACAGCCGGTCCGGCCCGTTCTATTCATGCGCGACAAACCCTAGACGCGCACAACATCCCGCGAGGAACCCGGAATGCCCCTCACCTATGCCATCGGCGATGTTCACGGCCGGCGCGACCTGCTCGCGGCCCTGCTTGCCGCGATCGGCGAGGACGCCGCCGGCCGCGATGCGCGAATTGTCTTTCTTGGCGACATCATCGACCGTGGCCCGGAAAGCCGGCAAAGCCTGGACCTGGTGATCAGGACGCTCGAGACCTGGCCCGGATCGCGCCTGATCCAGGGCAATCACGAAGAATTCCTGCTTACATTCATTGATGCCGCCTCCCCGGAGGACCGGCAGGTCGCGGCGCGCCGCTGGCTGCCCAATGGCGGAATCGAGACGCTTCGCTCCTACGGCTTTGCGGAGACCGAACCCCTTGACGACATCGCCGGCAGGCTGGCCGCTGAGTTTCCAGCCCACATTACAACTCTGCGCCATGCCGAGTGGATGGTCGAGACCGGCCATTACGCTCTGGTCCATGGCGGCGTCGATCCGGACTTGCCGCTGGCGGCGCAGGACCCGAAGACCACCCGCTGGATCCGTGACCGGTTCCTCTCGTTCCGCGGCCCGTTGCCGAAGATCGTCGTCCACGGCCATACCATGACCGAATCGTCGCTGCCGGAGCTCCACAGCAACCGCATCGCGCTCGACACCGGCGCGGTCCACTCGGGCCATCTGACCTGCGCCGTCTTCGACGGCGATGCCCCGCCTCGCTTTCTCGCCACCGACGATCACGGTCCGGCGGTGGAAGTCGACGAGATCCGACCGCTCGATTGTCGTTCACGCGACCAGCGGTGAAGAGCATTGGCAACCCGGCCATTCCCTTGCGCCGTCCGGCGCGCTAGACCACACGCAGATCAATCTGAAAGGCGACTCACATGAGCGACGAAACCCGGGATTCCAACGGCACGGTTCTGGCCGATGGAGACAATGTCACCGTGATCAAGGATCTCAAGGTCAAGGGCACCTCGTCGACCATCAAGCGCGGCACGCTGGTCAAGGGCATCCGGCTCACCGGCAATCCCGACGAGGTCGAATGCCGGGTCGAGAAGATCAAGGGCCTGGTGCTCCGCACCGAGTTTCTGAAAAAGGCCTGACTCGCAAAAGCCCCGGGCGTCTCCGGCCTGCCGTCAGCTGCCTGAAACCCTGCCGATCCACCTTGCCAGCGGCGTCGAACTGAGCCCGTGGACGAGGATCGACAGCGCCACGGTCATCGAAACGCAGGCGAGCAGTTCGGCCTCGTGGGCAAACTCGAACGCGTCGAGGATCACCAGCGTGAACAGGATCGAGGCCAGCCCGCGCGGCCCGAACCAGCCGAGAAACAGCTTTTCGCTGGTCTTGAGCCCCGAGCCCAGAAGCGACAACCAGATCGCGCCCACCCGCACCACGGTGAGGAACAGCACCGCGATCAGCACGGTTTTCATCGAGGCATGCGCGAGCCCCTCGGGCAAGAGCACCGCGCCGAACACCAGGAAGGACGACATGGTCAGGAGGAGGCCGGCGCCCTCCATGAACTCGCGCACGAAGCGGATATTGTGCTTGTAGGTGTTGCCGAAGATCATGCCCGCGACAAACGCGGCAATGAATCCGTTGCCGCCGATCACCGTGGCCAGCACATAGGCCGCGAAGGCGGCTGCCAGGAACACCACGCCTTCCGCCGAGGCGGCGATCAGCCGGCGCGCCTGCGCCACATCCATAAGCCGCGCCACCACCCAGCCGGTAAAAATACCCGCCAGCGGGCCGAGCACGATCTGCAGGGCCGCCTGGAGCGCCAGTCCGTCGGTCGCAGCATTCGCCATGCCGGCCGTGGCCAGAGTCGCGGCCAGCAGCACGAAGGGCAGCACCAGCCCGTCATTCAGTCCGCTTTCGACATTGATCGTCTCGCTGAGCTTTTCGGGCACATTGGCGTTGGAGACGACGCTCTGGCCCAGCGCCGCATCGGTCGGCGTCAGCACCGCGGCGGTCAGCAGCGCCATGGCGATGCCGCCTTCCGGGCTGACCAGCCAGGTCACGAGCGTGCCGAGCGCAATGGAGAGCGGCAGACCGATCAGCAGCATCCGCGCCGGCAGGTGCCAGCTTTGTTTCATCTGCGAGAACTGCACATGCGAGGCATCGGAGAACAGCACCAGCACAAGCGTGATTTCCGCCAGCAGCCGCTTGCCTTCATGCATCACGTCCGGCGGCACCGCCGCGCGCAATTGCTCCGACAGAGCATAGCCGAAACACATGAAGATGATCGGAAGCGTCAGCAGCGAGCGGTCGACGGCACGGGTGACAAGTGAATAGACGATGAAGGCAACCAGGATGGCCAGAACCACCAGATCGAAATGCATGTCCTGGTTCATTGCGCGCGCGCCCCACGATCCCCAAATCAGGCGCGACTATGCCCCGCCCGGGACGGTTTATCCACCGTCATTCCGGCAAGCTTCCGGCTCAGGTGCCGCAATAGGTGGTGTAGGGCCCGAAATCGGTGGGCGCGCCCAGCGCGAACACTTCCAGTCCCTTGCGCTCGGTGAACGGGTCCGCCAGCACCTCGACAAGCCGCTCGAACGGCGCCAGGTCGCCGCTGATTGCCGCGCCGAGCGCCGCCTCGACCATGTGGTTGCGCGGAATATAGACCGGATTGACCCTGTTCATGGCAGCCACCCGCTTTTCCGCCGGCATCTCCTCGCGCGCCAGCCGCGCCTGCCATAGAGCCAGCCAGACATCGAACCCGGCGGGATTGGCAAACAACGCGCGCGCAGGCGCCACCTCACCTGTCGCCGCCTGTCCGAGACTGCGGAAGACGCGGGTGAAATCGGCATTTTGGGTTTCCAGCACCGCAAGCAGCCCGACGGCGAGATCCATGTCGTCGGCCTCTTCGCGCGTGAGCCCCAGCTTGGCCCGCATGCCGGATAGCCAGGCGCGCTCATAGGCGAGCGGAAAGCCGTTGATGATGTCGCCGGCCTGGCGCACCGCGTCGTCGCTGTCATCGGGGTTGATCAGGTCGAGCAGGGTTTCGGCCAGCCGCGCCAGGTTCCATTGCGCGATCTTCGGCTGGTTGCCATAGGCATAGCGGCCGTGGCTGTCGATCGAGCTGAACACCATCGCCGGGTCGTAGCCGTCGATGAAGGCGCACGGCCCGTAATCGATGGTTTCGCCGGAAATCGTCATGTTGTCGGTGTTCATCACGCCATGGACGAAGCCAAGGTTCATCCATTGGGCGATCAGTGCCGCCTGCCGGTCGCGCACCGCCTTGAGCAGCCCGAGATACCGGTCCGGCCGGCCGGCAAGCTCCGGATAGTGCCGGGAAATGGCATAATCGGCCAGTTGCGCGAGCCGTTCTGTCTCGCCCCGCGCCGCGAAGAACTGGAACGTGCCGACCCGCAGATGGCTCGAGGCGACACGCGCCAGCACCGCGCCCGGCGCGGGTCCGTCCTGCCGCATGATTTCCTCGCCGGTCGCAACCGCCGCCAGCGCCCGCGTCGTCGGTACGCCGAGCGCATGCATCGCCTCGCCGATCACGTATTCGCGCAACACCGGCCCGAGCACCGCCTTGCCGTCGCCGCCGCGCGAAAACGGCGTGCGGCCCGATCCCTTGAGATGGATGTCGCGGCGCCTGCCCTGCCTGTCGATCACCTCGCCCAGCAGCAGCGCCCGGCCGTCGCCCAGCTGCGGCGAAAACCCGCCGAACTGGTGCCCGGCATAGGCCATGGCCAGTGGCTCCGCCCCTTCGGGTGCCTCGTGGCCGGCGAAGATGGCGGCCCCGGCATCGCTGTCGAGCGCGGTGCCGTCCAGGCCCATCTCCTCCGCCAGCGCCCGGTTGAAGCGGACCATCCGCGGCGCGGGCACCTCGGCGCCCTTCCAGGGGACGTAAAACCCTTCGAGCTCGCGGGCGTAGGAATTGTCGAACTGAAAGCCGGCGATGCTCATGGCGAAATCCTTCTCGATCCTGATACCGCAAATGCGGACGACCGGCCCGGCGAAATCAGTCA
This sequence comes from Hoeflea sp., assembly GCA_020637795.1. Lineage (GTDB taxonomy): Bacteria > Pseudomonadota > Alphaproteobacteria > Rhizobiales > Rhizobiaceae > Hoeflea. The sequence goes on from JACKJT010000002.1 coordinate 559,672, forward strand.
CCGGCCGGTCGCATTTTGTTCAGCCTCGCGGCAGCGGCCTATTCGGCCGCGTCCCGCTTCGGCAGCACCCAGTCGGGCCGCGCGAAATGGCAGGTGTAGCCATGCGGAATCCGCTCGAGATAATCCTGGTGCTCGGGCTCGGCTTCCCAGAAATCTCCCACCGGTTCGACTTCGGTGACCACCTTGCCGGGCCACAGTCCCGACGCGTCGACATCGGCGATGGTGTCGAGCGCGGTCAGCCGCTGCTGGTCGTCGGTGTAGTAGATCGCCGAGCGGTAGGACATGCCGCGGTCATTACCCTGCCGGTTGGGCGTGGTCGGATCGTGGATCTGGAAGAAGAACTCAAGCAGCCGGCGGTAGCTGATGCGGTTCGGATCGAAGATGATCTCGATGCCTTCCGCATGGGTGCCGTGGTTGCGGTAGGTGGCGTTCTTCACATCGCCGCCGGTATAGCCGACGCGGGTTTTCTCCACGCCCGGCATCTTGCGGATGAGATCCTGCATGCCCCAGAAGCATCCGCCGGCAAGAACTGCACGTTCGCTCATCTAGATATCCTCCACCTGGTCAAGATAGTCGCCATAGCCCTCGGCCACCATGTCGGCCTTGGGCACGAACCGCAAGGATGCGGAATTGATGCAATAGCGCAAGCCGCCCCGGTCCCGGGGCCCATCGGGGAACACGTGCCCGAGATGGCTGTCGCCGTGCTTGGAGCGAACCTCGGTGCGGATCATGCCGTGCGAGACGTCGCGCAACTCGGTCACATGCGCCGGCTCGATCGGCTTGGTGAAGCTCGGCCAGCCGCAGCCGCTTTCGAACTTGTCCGACGAGGCGAACAAGGGCTCGCCCGAGACGATGTCGACATAGATGCCAACAGCCTTGTTGTCATTGTACTCGCCGGTGAACGGCCGCTCGGTTCCGTTCTGCTGTGTGACCCTGAACTGCTCAGGCGTCAGCCGGGCAATGGCTTCATCGGTTTTCGTAAAAGCTCTGGTCATACCGGATCCCTTCCTGAAGGCGCGTGCTGTCAGAAAGAGAGATGGGCCACTATGGCCTGATTTTCAATCGCCCGATGCGCTCGCGGCCCGCCGATCCGCTTCACACCGGGTCAATTTACGGTGAAGCCGTTGAGATCGGGCTCAGTATTCGCGCTCGAAGAATATCCCGCCCTTGGTTTCGCCGCCGGAACTGGCCTCGCCGCGCAACTTGATCCCCTTGCCGATATCGAGATCGATCCGGGCCTTGCCCGAGCCCGCCGACGATCCGCTCTCGATGCCGAGATAGGTGCGGTCGTTGAGATATTTGCCGACGCCGAGCGATGTGTCGCCGGTTTCCTCGTCGGTGCGCACGTCGATGTCGTCGACGCCGGTCGCGCGGCGGAGTTGCTCCAGCACCCCGCCCCCGTTCACGGCGCCGGTCAGTTGCGCTGCGGCTTCGGCAAGCTGGGCGATCTGCACCGGCGACAGGCTGGAAATCGAGCGTCCGAACACCAGTTGCGCCAGCACTTCATCCTCGGGCAGGTCCGGACTCGAGGTGAACCTGAAGTTGGGCGCGTCCGCCGGCCCGGTGATCAGCACCGTCACGGTGGTGCTGCCCGACTGGCTCGAGGCCGCAAGATCGAGGATCGGCACCACCGAACCGGCGAATCCAAGCGTGCCGCGGGTGAAATCAAGCCTCTTGCCGAGAAGATTGAGCCTGCCGCGCACCAGATCGAAACCACCGGCTGCGACAGGCGCGCCGGTACTTCCGGTCAGACGCAGCGATCCGCCCAGTTCCACATCCATGCCGCGCCCGCGAATGAAGATGCGGTTTGCCCGCACCTGCACATCGAGCCCCAGTCCGCCGGAGGACCCGCCGGCCCCGTCACCCGACAGGCGTTCAGCCTGAGACCGGATGTCGGCGGGCGCATTCTTGTGGGTCACGTCAAGACGCGAAATCGAGCTCGGAAGCGAATCGGGAACCACGATCGTGGTTTCATCGAGCTGCACGCTGCCGCCGAGTTGCGGCAGCAGCGTCAGCGGACCGGTCAGCGTCAGATCGGCATCGAAGCGGGTGGCAACCATCTGGCCGTCGGCATAACGCGCACGCGTCACCTTGAGCTTGAGGTCGGCCGGAAAGTTGGCCGACGGATCGAGACCGACAGTCCCCGAACCGCTGACCTTGCCGCCCGACGACAGGTCACCCGACAGCGAGCGGATCGACGCCTGGCCCGGTGTCAGGCCGATGTCCGCCGACAGATTGTCGATCGCGATACCCGATCGCCCGTCCACCAGGCGGCCGCCCGATGTCGTGATGGATCCCGAGATCTGCGGCGCGCCGATGGAACCGTCGATTGCGATATCGGCCCGCGCCGTGCCGGAGAGCGCCAGTCCCTGCTTGGCGATCGCCCCCGAAAGCAGCGAAAACGGCACGCTGCCGTTGATCCGCGCGGATATCGCCTGCGCGCCCGATGTCTGCAGCCCGCCGGTCGCCGTGAAAGCCAGGCCGCCGCCGCTCGCTTTGGCATCGAAGCTCAACCGATCCGCCTTGAAGCCGCCGGTTGCGCTGACCACTAGCGGCACATCTGCGACCGACGAAGCCGCGGCGGCCCGGACATCGCGGGCGTCGAGCGCGTAGTCGACGACAGGCGCGGAGCCTGAGCCCCGCACCCTGACCGTTCCCGACAGCGCACCCGACAGTCCCGCGCCCGGCGCAACCACATTGACCGCGGTCAGCGGCAAGCCGGATATCGCCAGATCGACCGCCAGCGCCTCGCCCGCCGAGCCTGTGACGGACACCCGTCCGCCACCCGGAGACAGCACCAGCCGCTCGATTTGCGCCACGCCGTCGCGCACGACAATGCGGGCTGGCTCGACAAGATTGATCGCCAGGCCTTTCCACACCGTCCGGGCGGATTCGGCTTCGAGTTCGGTCCCATTTTCACTCTGCCGAACCCGGGCATTGATGGAGACCGGAAGGCCGGCGGCCTGCGCCTTGCCCTCGACAACCGTCCAGGCGTCGGTCTGGCTGAACGACGCAGCAAGCGCCGTCACGTCGGTTCCTCCGGCGCTCAGCCTTGCCACATCCAGCGTACCGACCGGTTTGGGTGCGCCGAAAAGATCTGCCACATCGAGTTTCACCCGGGCATCGCGGAGTGAGAACCCCTCGCCCGACAGGTCCGGGAAACCGATCCCTATGGTGGCGACCGACTTGCCGTCCACCACGTCGAACCGGATCGAGCCGCCGCCGCTGCCCTCGATGGCCTGCAGGGCCAGCGCCGAGAGCGAGCCGATATCCTTGAGATCGAGATCGATCACGCCTTCGGGGCGATAGGCCTCATCGAGAACAAGAGAGCCGGAGATCAGATTGTCGGTGACCTGCAGCCGCAGCGGATCGATCCGCACAACACCATCGGCCTGGGAGACCACCAGAGTGCCGTTGACCGGTCGCCCCTCGAGCGACCCGGTCAATTCCACATCGGCTTGCGGAGAGGCCGGGTCGGCCACCCCTTTGGCGGTTAACACCAGATCCGAGAGGTCACGCCCCTGCAGCAACAACTCGTTGCCGCTGAGCCGTGCGTTGAAGGCCGGCGCCGAGGCCTTGCCGGAGACGCTTGCGGTCAGGTTCAGGCCGCCGGACACCGCATCGCTTTCACCGGCAGGGCTAGAGAACACAGCCTCGACGTCGCCGGCAATCTCGCCCTCGGCGCTCAGCGCCACACTGCCGCTGGCCTGCACGGATGAGGACGAGGCCTCAAAACCACTGACGGACAGTGCACCAGCCTCGTCCCGCGAGACCTTCGCCTGAAACGTCGTGTCCGGCCCCAGCAAATCCGTCGCCTGCGCAGACAGCACGGCATTGCGCATGGTGCCCGACAGGCTTGCCGCCAGTGCGCCCGCGCCATTGAATGAAAAACCCTCAACCGTCACCGCGGCCACGCCGGTGCGGAGCTGCAACGCCTCGCTTGAGATCGACCCGTCCTCGCCAAGCGCAATCGCGCCGGACAGGTTCACCCCGCCGGCAACCGCGCGCGCTGCGATCTCATTGCTCGACCCGACCGCATCGATCTGGACGCTGACCGTTCCCGTGCCGCTTCTTGTGTCGAGCGAAAACCGTTCGAAATCGGCAACCACAGCAAGTCCGTCGGCACTGAAATCGGACCCGGACACGCGGTCGACCGACATTTCGAGACGCAAGCCGGCTTCTTCCGCCTTGCCGTTGATGCGGACCGTGGCCTCCGGCACCGTCAGGTAGACCCGCGACGCCCCCTCACCGAAACGCAACTCCCCGGCACCGGGTTGCGGCGAGACCGAGGCCGTCAGGTCCACCTGCCCTTCCCGCGCCACACGGCCGCGGCCCTCTGCCGTCAGCCGCGACGACGAGAACGTGAAGATGTCGATCACCGCCCCGGTACGGTCGGGTTCGATCACCCCTTCGAGCAGCAGATCGCTTCGACCTGACAGCAACTGTCCGACCGAGTGCGGCAGGAATTGCTCGAACGTGCCGTTGGCTTCAAGCGAGACCGCGTCGCCTGCCTCGCCCGCGACCATCTGCAGGTTGGCCTCGGCGACAATCTCGTTATTGATCGCACCGGCGGCATTGAGCCGCCAGTCGGCGAGCGAGCCTTGCGATGTCGCGGTCAGGCTGATCGCATCCCGGGGCGACAGCTTGAGAAGATGCGCCATCACGCCGCCCGCGGGTTCCGAGAGCTTGGCCGATACGTTGAACCGGTCTTCGGCTTCCAGGTAGTCTGCATCGACGGTGAGTTCGCCGCCGACGCCATCGATCCGCTTGACCACAAGATCGGCGAGCGCCGTCGACATCGATGCATCGACGCGGGCGCTGCCCCTGGCTTCGAACCGGGCGAGACGGCCGGCGACCGGCTCGCCCACCAGGATATCGGGCGCCGTGAACCGCTTGATGTCAAACGCCAGCGGCAGCACCAATGGTCCGCCATCCGACTGGCTGTCCGATCCTTGCGGAAGCCGCGCCAGTTCCACCGCGTCAATGGTCAGGTCGTCGATGGCCAGCCCGGCGCTCAGCAGCGCCAGCGGCGACCAGTCGATCTGAATTCCCTTGAGCAGCAGCCAGGGTTCTCCATCGGCATCGCTCAGCAGCACATGCCCGATGCGCGTCGACCCCGACAACAATCCCTCGATCCGGTCGATCTCGACGCCTTGCGCCGGGCTCGAGCCGAGCCGGTTCAGGGTCAGCGCAATCAGCCGCCCGCCGGGTGTCGTGGCGAAAACGAACACCAGACCCGCCAGAAGCACCAGCATGGAGATGGCAAGCCAGCGGATCACGCGCCGGATCATACCCGGACGGGATCTGTCTCTTTGCTTCTCCGCCATGTCAGAATGCCTGCCCGATCCCTGCGTAAATCCCGTAATCGGGATCCGTGGGCTCCTTGTTCAGCGGCACGGCGACATCGACGCGAAGCGGCCCGAACGGAGTGGAGTAGCGCAATCCCAGACCGGCGCCGGCCTTGAACCGGGCACCGGAGAAATTCTGGTTGGAGCTGACCAGACCAGCATCGAGGAAGGGCACGATGCCGATCGTATCGGTGACGCCAATGCGCAATTCGGCCGACGCCTCGACCACCGAGCGGCCGCCCGTGGGTAATCCCGCCGCATCGCGCGGGCCGATGTCCTGATAGCCATAGCCGCGCACCGAGCCGCCGCCACCGGCATAGAACCTGCGGTTGGCTGGAATGGCGGCAAGATTGGCGCCGTAAATCGTCCCGGCGGCAACCCGGCCGGCAAGCACGAAGCGCTTTTCGGCATCAAGCGCCCTATAGGCCGAGGCTTCCGCGCGCAGCTTGACGAAGGTCGCGCCGCCGTTGATCTCGTAGGTCGGCTCGGCCAGCAGCGACAGCCGGGTGCCGGTGGTGGGGTTGAGCTTGTTGTCACGCGTGTCGCGGACATATTCGAGTGGCACCGCCACGGTAATCGTTTCGCGATTTACGTTGAAGCTGTCGGTCAGCTTGGCATATTCGACGTCGACGCCGGCCGAGACCGTCTGCTCGGGCGTCAGCTCATAGGATATCCCGGCCGATGCCTCGACAGAAAAGCGGCGATAGGCATCGGGGTTTTCCTGTTCGACCTCCAGCTTCGAGGTGAATTTCGACGCCGGCCCGAGAACGCCCGGCTTTTCGAACAGCAAGGCGCCGCGCCAGGTCATGTCTTTCAGCTTGCCGGTCTGGCCCAGGCTGCTGACCGAACCTTCGATGCGCAGCTTCTCGGCCCGGCCAAAAAGATTCCGGTGGCCCCAATAGGCCTCCAGCCCGCCGCCGTCGGTGGACGAATAGGTGGCGCCCGCGCCGAGGAAGCGGTGCTTTCTTTCGGCAACCGTCACCGCAACCGGAACGGAACCATCCGCCGACAGGCTTTCGCTGCCACGCACCGTCACGCTCGAAAACACCTCGAGCGCCCGCAGCCGTTTCTCCGCTGCCGCCAGCGCTGCCGGGTCGTATTGATCGCCCTCAGGGATACCCGCCATTCGGGCGATGAAATCCCGGTCGACGCTTTCCGCTCCCTCGACCGCCGTCTGACCGAAGGGAGCGACAGGCCCGGCCTCGAGCTCAAGCGAAACGTCGATGACGCCGCGGGCATGGTCGGCGACAACATCCCGGCCGGAGACCCGGGCAAACGGGTGCCCGCTCTTTTCCAGCTCCAGAACCAGCGCGTTCTCGGCCTCGAGGATGACGGTCGATTTCGCAAGCTGGCCGGAAACCAGCCCCTGCTCGTCAGCCGCATAGGCGCGCCCGTCAACATCGCGGACCGAAATGTCGCCGAACCGGAACGGCTTGCCCGGCTCAATGAGGATACGAACCGGAACCGCGCCGCCGCCGCTCAGATCGGCATCGGGCGGCAGGTCGGCGAGCCGCCTGCCATCGAGAAGGATGCGGACTTCGCCGGCATAACGCGCATTCTCGTAGAGTGCGGCGATCAACTGTTCGAAATCGCCATTTGCCCGCTGGATCAGCCCGATCGACCCCGCCACCGGGCGATTGGCCCCTTGCACGAGCGCCGAAGCGGCTTCCAGCCTGGCCTTCAAGACGCCGTCGGGATCTTCGCCCGCGACTTCAAGAGTGACGGAATAGGAAAGCGGGTCAACCACTTCCACCGCATCGGGCGTATCGCTTTCGAACAGCTTGAAGCCAAGGATTTCAAACGCCTGCGCCCGGTCGGCAGCAACGCCGCCGGCAAAGCCCAGAACCAGGACAGCCGAAAGGGTTCGCAGCCACAAGGAGCCGCGCGCCCTGGAAATCATGTCCTGCGCGTCTTTCATCATCACCAATCTAGCAGGACACAATGAACGGTTGCTGAACACTGCGGCCCTTGTTCCATGCCCTCAGCCGGGCACCTCGCTCCCTTATATAGAATAATCGGTTGCTTTGTCGCCCTCTTGCGGTCAGCCGCGGCCGAAGAAATCGCCCTTGCCGAGTGGAACGCCGTTGTGGCGCAGGATCGCGTAGGCCGAGGTCATGTGGAAATAGAAGTTCGGCACCGAGAAGCCCTGGAAATACCGCAAGCCGGGAAAGCTCATCTCCTGGCCGCCGATCTTCAGTGTGATGGTCTTGTCCTCGGCACCGGCAAAATTGGCTTCCGGCAGGCTTTCGATGAAGTCGCGGGTCCTGGCGAGACGGGCCTGCAGTTCGCCAAAGGTCTCCTCGACATCCGGATAGGAGGGAATCTCGACGCCGGCGAGCCGGGCGATGGCGCCCTTGGCATGATCGGTGGCGAGCATGACCTGCCACCTGAGCGACAGCATGTCCGGCGCCAGGCGATCGTTGAGCAGAACGGCCGGGTCGATCTTGCGCTCCGCGGCCCAGGCTTCGGCCTTTTTCAGCACGTGGCCGAGATTGGAGAGCATGCTGGCATAGAACGGCACCGAGATGGAATGCATGGAAATCGACATTGAAAACCCCGTTTGAAACTGCGGACCCTGCTGATCCGCCGTCCAGTATGTGGAATGCCCTTGCCGGCAAAAGGCAAGCGGCATTCATCCGTAGCCGCAAACTTCTTTGTTACCGGATGTCGCATTTGCCTCTTGTGCACGAGGATTCGATTTCGCAATCTGCCGCCGGATCGAGCCGGGAGATGAGCAATGAGATCGCATGTCAGAGCCGTGGTGATTGGCGGCGGGGTTGTCGGATGTTCCGTGCTCTATCATCTGGCCAAGGCCGGCTGGAGCGATGTCATGCTGATCGAGCGGTCGGAACTGACCTCCGGATCCTCCTGGCACGCCGCCGGCGGCTTTCACACGCTCAACGGCGATCCGAATGTCGCGAAATTGCAAGCCTACACCGTCAGCCTCTACGAGGAACTCGAAGCCCTCTCCGGCCAGTCCTGCGGCCTTCACCTGACCGGCGGCGTGATGATGGCCGATTCGCCCGAACGCATGGACTTCCTCCGGCTTGTCCACGCCAAGGGCCGCTATCTCGGCATGGAGACCGAACTGATCACCCCGTCCGAAGCCAAGGCGATGTTCCCGCTGATGGACGAGAGCAATTTTGTCGGCGCGCTCTGGGACCCGGTCGAGGGCCATCTCGACCCGTCGGGCACCACCCATGCCTACGCCAAGGCGGCGAAGAAGCTCGGCGCCAAGATCGTGCTCAGGAACCGCGTCATCGAGCTGACCCAGGAAGTTGACGGCACCTGGAACGTGATCACCGAGCAAGGCACCGTCAAGGCCGACCACGTGGTCAATGCCGGTGGCCTCTGGGCGCGCGAAGTCGGCCGCATGGTCGGCCTCGAGCTGCCGCTTCTCGCCATGGAGCACATGTATCTGCTCACCGAGGAGATGCCCGAAGTGCTGGAGTTCAATGCGAAGACCGGACGCGAGCTGGTTGGCGTTATCGACTTCAAGGGCGAGATCTACACCCGCCAGGAGCGCAGCGGCATCCTGCTCGGCACCTACGAGAGAGCCTGCAAGCCCTGGTCGCCGGTCAACACGCCATGGGATTTCGGCCATGAATTGCTGGCGCCCGATCTCGACCGCATCGCGCCGTCGCTCGAAGTCGGGTTCAGGCACTTCCCGGCGATGGAAAACGCCGGCATCAAGCAGGTCATCAACGGCCCCTTCACCTTTGCGCCCGACGGCAACCCGCTGGTCGGCCCCGTCCCCGGCCTGACCAACTACTGGACCGCCTGCGCCGTCATGGCCGGCTTCAGCCAGGGCGGCGGCGTCGGCCTGGCGCTGTCGAACTGGATGGTGCATGGCGATCCGGGCGCCGACATCTGGGGCATGGATGTCGCCCGTTTCGGCGAATGGGCGACGCTGCGCTACACCAACGCCAAGGTGCGCGAGAACTATTCCCGCCGGTTCTCGATCCGCTTCCCCAACGAGGAGCTGCCCGCCGCCCGTCCGCAGCAGACGACGCCACTCTACGACGTGATGGTGCGCGACAATCACGCGGTGATGGGCGACAGCTGGGGGCTGGAAACACCGCTCTGGTTCGCCCCCTCCGCCGAGGAAGCGCACGATGTGCTTTCCTTCCACCGTTCCAACGATTTCCAGCACATCGGCAACGAGGTCCGCGCCGTACGCGAGCGCGTCGGCGTCACCGAGATCGCCAACTTCGCCAAGTACCGCGTTTCCGGCCAGGGCGCCGAGGCCTGGCTGTCGCACCTGATGACCAACACCATGCCCAAGACCGGCCGCATCGTGCTGACCCCGATGCTCAACGAGTTCGGCAAGCTGATCGGCGATTTCACCATCGCCAAGGCGGGCGACGAGGACTTCATGGTCTGGGGATCGTCGGCGGCGCAGCGCTACCACATGCGCTGGTTCGAGAAGCACCTGCCGAAGGACGCCTCGATCCGCATCCACCGCTACGATCTGACGCTGGTCGGCCTGTCGATCGCCGGTCCCCGGGCCCGCGACCTGCTCGCAAAACTCACCGATGACGATGTCTCGAACGCGGCCTTCCGCTTCATGGATTTCCGCCAGATGGATGTCGGCGGCGCACCCTGCATGGTCAACCGCGTCACCTACACCGGCGATCTCGGCTACGAAATCTGGATGGAGCCCTGCTACCAGCTGGCTGTCTACCGCGCCATCAAGGCGGCGGGCGAGGAATTCGGCATCGCCGATTTCGGTATGCGGGCGCTGCTTTCGATGCGGCTCGAGAAGAACTTCCCGACCTGGTTCCGCGAGCTCCGCCCGATCTACGGCCCCTATGAGGGTGGCATGGAGCGCTTCATCAAGCTCTCGAAGAACGATTTCATCGGCCGCGAGGCCGCCGCCAAGGAACTGGCCCAAGGCCCCAAGCTGATGCGGACCTCGTTCCTGGTCGACGCGCTCGACGCCGACGTGATGGGCGACGAGCCGGTCTGGGCGAAGGTCGGCGACACCGACTACGGCACGGTCGAAGCCCCGCACGGCTACGGCGCGCCGCGCTTTGACGGCGATGGCAAGGAAATAGCCAAGCCCGAAGGCGGAACCTTGCGCGACGGCGACTGGCGCGTCGTCGGCTGGATCACCTCGGGCGGCTACGCCCATACCATCGGCTCCTCGATGGCCCAGGGCTACATCCCGGCGGCATTAGCGACCAATGGCGACACCGGCATGTTCGAGATCGAGATCATGGGCATCCGCCAGCCGGCGCGGATTGCGCTGGAAGCGCCGTTCGACCCGATGGGCGAGAAGATGCGGAGCTGATCCGGTGACGGCCACCTGGGAGGAGAACCGCGCGCGGCACATCCTCGACGCCCGCCGCGACAGGCGGCAGATCGCCTGCGCCGATCCGGAAGACCTCTCGATGGAAGCGGCCTACAGGATCAGCCGGCGGATCAGGGACCTGCGCAGCTCTGAGGGCGAGCGCGTGATCGGCCGGAAGCTCGGCTTCACCAACCGCACCATCTGGGACGAATACCAGGTCCACGCCCCGATATGGGGCTACATGTATGACACCACATTTCACGACGTTTCGGCGGCTCCGATCCCGTTTTCACTCGCCCCTTTCTGCGAGCCCCGGATTGAGCCCGAAATCGCCTTCGCGTTCGCGCGCGCCCCGCGGGCTAGGGAAAGCGACGACGAACTGCTCGGCGCAATTGCCTGGTATGCGCACGGCTTCGAGATCGTCGATTCGCTTTACAGGGACTGGAAATTCAAGGCTGCCGACACGGTGGCCGCCTTCGGGCTGCACGGCGCCTATCTGTGCGGGCCGCGCCGGCAAATGACCGATGAAGACGCCGCGATGCTGTCGTCGGCTCTCAAAACCTTCCAGATCGAAATCGCGCGCGACGGCGAAACCGTCGACATAGGCCATGGCGGCAATGTTCTGGGCAGCCCCCTGTCGGCACTGCGCCACGCCATCGAGGTGATCGCAAACGATCCCGACGCCGAGCCAATCGGCGCCGGCGAGATCGTCACCACCGGCACTGTGACACGCGCGTTCCCGGTCAAGCCGGGCGAGACATGGGCAACAACGGTCAACGGGCTGCCGCTCGACAATCTGCGGATTGTCTTCGCCTAGAACCCCGAGCGACAGACAGGATTACTCGACCGGACAAAGAAAATGCCCGCGATGTCAGCTACTTGCGGGCATTTCAGGATTCAATCTGCAAAGCACCTGACTCAGTGTGTCAGGGGTAAAATCCGGTTCAGTCGGCGCGCACCACAGCATTGCCGGCTTCGGCAAGCCGGGCCAGGTCAGCGGGTTTCAGTTCGACGGATTCGCCGCAGCCGCAGGCCGATGTCTGGTTCGGGTTGTTGAACACGAAACCCGAGCGCAACTTGGTGACTTCGTAATCCATCTCGGTGCCGAGCAGGTAGAGCACCGCCTCGGGTGCCACGAACACGGTGGCGCCGTCGCGCTCGATCCGGTCGTCCTTCGGATTGACCTCTGTTGCCAGATCGATGGCGTATTCCATCCCGGCGCAGCCGCCCTTCTTGATGCTCACGCGGATCCCCGCGGCATTGTCGGAGGTCTTTAGGATCGTCTTGACGCGGTCGGCTGCAGCCGGGGTCAAGGTCATTACGGCAAAACCCATCACGGTCTCCTTCGGCAAAACGGGTTCAAGGCCCGCTGCTTCGTTCCATGAATGTAGTGTGAAGCAGTCAACTTAACAAGAAGCCAACGCGGCAACAACGGCGCGGCATCAGTACCAGCCGACCGCCACCTGCGCCTCTTCGCTCATCCGGTCCGGCGTCCAGGGCGGATCGAACGTCATCGACACGTCGACGCCCGAGATGCCCTCGACCGTGTTGACGGCGTTTTCCACCCAGCCCGGCATTTCGCCCGCCACCGGGCAGCCAGGCGCTGTCAGCGTCATCTGGATCTTGACCATCCGGTCGTCCTCGATGTCGATCTTGTAGATCAGCCCGAGTTCGTAGATGTCGGCCGGGATCTCCGGGTCGTAGACGGTCTTCAGTGCCGAGATGATGTCGTCGCTCAACCGCGCCAGTTCCTCGCGCGGGATCGCCGATTGGGTTGCGGCAGTGCCGGTGTCAGTTGCGGCGGTGTCAGTTTCGGATGCGTCGCTCATCGGCTCATATCCTTCAAGAGAAAAACGCCCGGGCCTTTTCGAGTGCTTCGACCAGCACATCGATTTCCGCCCGGGTATTGTACAGCCCCATCGAGGCGCGGCAAGTCGAGGTCGCGCCGAACCGCTTGAGCAGCGGCTGGGCGCAATGAGTGCCCGCCCGCACAGCCACGCCCGACCGGTCGATCAGCATCGAGACGTCGTGCGCATGGATGCCCTCGATCTCGAAGGCGAAGATCGCCCCCTTACCCGGCGCCGTGCCGATGAGACGAAGCGCATTGACCGCCTTGAGCTTTTCAGAGGCATAGGCCGCGAGATCGGCTTCGTGCGCGGCAATCCGCTCGCGCCCGAGCTTCTCCATGTACTCGAGCGAGGCGCCAAGCCCGATCGCCTGCACGATCGGCGGCGTGCCCGCCTCGAACCGGTGCGGCGGATCATTGTAGGTGACCGCATCCTCGCTTACGTCGACGATCATCTCGCCGCCGCCCATGAAAGGCTGCATCGCATGCAGCGCCTCGGACTTGCCGTAAAGCACGCCGATGCCCGAAGGCCCGTAGAGCTTGTGGCCGGTCATCACGTACCAGTCGCAATCGATGTCCTGGACATCGACCGGCATGTGCACGGCCCCCTGGCTGCCGTCGACCAGCACCTTGACGCCGCGCTCATGCGCGATGCGGCAGACTTCCTTCACATCGACCACGGTGCCGAGCACGTTGGACATGTGGGTGATCGCGACCAGTTTGGTGCGGTCGGTCAGCGCCTTGCGGAAATCGTCGAGATCGAAATTGCCCTGGTCGTCGACGCCGACCCAGACGATCTTCGCACCCTGGCGTTCGCGCAGGAAATGCCACGGCACGATGTTGGAGTGATGCTCCATGATGGTGATGACGATCTCGTCGCCCTCGCCGATGAAAGGCATGCCGTAGCCGTAGGCGACCGTGTTGATCGCCTCGGTGGTCGACTTGGTGAACACCACATTGTCGACCGACGGCGCATTGAGAAACCGCTTCACGATCTCCCGCGCATTCTCGTAGGCGTCGGTGGCGGCATTCGACAGGAAATGCAGGCCGCGGTGCACATTGGCATATTCGTTCGCGTAGGCATGGCTGACCGCGTCGATCATCGCCTTCGGCTTTTGCGCCGAGGCGCCGTTGTCGAGATAGACCAGCGGCTTGTCATAGACCGTGCGAGACAGGATCGGAAAATCCTTGCGCACGGATTGAACGTCATAGAGCTGATTCAGATTGTCAGCCATGATCTTTAAGCCATTGTTCGATCAGCGCTTCCAGCGCCTCGACCAGCTCTTCGTTCTCGAGCTCGTCAATCAGCTCGTCAACGAAGCCGTTGACCAGCAGCGCCCGTGCCGATTTCTCGGTGATGCCGCGCGCCATCAGGTAGAACAGGTGATTGTGATCGATATCGATCACCGTGGCGCCATGCGCGCAGATCACGTCATCGGCGAAGATCTCGAGCTCGGGCTTGGCCGCGAACTCGCCGTCATCGGACAGAAGCAGCGTGTTACAGGCCATCTGCGCGTCGGTCTTCTGCGCGATCTGCGCCACCCGGATCTGGCCCTGGAAGACGCCGCGCGCCCGGTTCAGCACCACGTTGCGGACGATCTCGGAGGACGTGGTGTTGGGCACCGTGTGGCCCAGCGTCAGCGTCACGTCGGTGTGGCTGTCGCCCGCCAGCAGGTTGACGCCGCGCAGGTCGAAATGCGAGCCCTCGCCCGCCACGTCAATATGCAGCTCCTGCCGCACCAGCTTGCCGCCGGCATTGATCACATAGACCTTCAGCGTCGAGCCGGCGCCCAGCCGGGCGTTGAGCTGACCCAGATGCTGGTCGTTCTCGCCGCAGCCCTGCAGGATGATCCATGTCACCTCTGCGCCATCCTCGAGCTCGATCGAGGAGACCGATGTCGACAGTCCGGCCTCGGCCTTGTCGCCAAGATGCCGTTCGATCACGGTGGCCTTCGCCTCGGCTCCGAATGCGGCTGCAAAGCGGTTGTGCACCTGGCCACCGGACTGGACCGACTGGATCTCGATGATCTCGTCGATGGCCTGACCGGCGGCAACCTTGAAGCTGTAGCCGTCGCCGACGAAGGCACCGTTGAGCTGGCCGATGAGATCGTCGGAGCCGCGCTCGGCGAGGCTCTTCGCAGCCGCACCGGAAACCAGGAGGTCCATGTATGGCTCGAGCTCCATGCCGTCAGGCGCACTCATGTCGGCGCTCTGGCCCTGGACGACCGGCAGCACGACGCTGCCGCGAACCAGCGGATCCAGCCGCTTTGCCAGACCGGTGGCCTTCTTCGGCACATCGCGCAGCAGGCTGCGCAGGTCGGTGTAGTGCCAGCTTTCGATCCGCCGGGTCGGAAGGCCGGTATCGCTGATGCCGCTGAGCAGCCGGTCGCGCGCGGCCGTCACCGGCGCGTCGCCCGGCAATTGACCGATCATCTCGGCGAAGCTGTCGAGGATCGCCTGTTCTGCTGCGGTGTGGGGCGGCTTTGTCTGCATGTTCATGCCCGTCTCTCCTGGCCTTGCGGCCCGTCCTTGTCGCGTCGCCTCAAGCGGCGGCTTCGATGATCCCGGCATAGCCATTGGCTTCGAGATCGAGCGCCAGATCCTTGTCGCCGGTCTTGATCACCTGGCCCTTGTAGAGCACATGCACGGTGTCGGGCACGATGTGCTCGAGCAGGCGCTGATAGTGGGTGATCACGATGACCGCGCGGTCGGGCGAGCGCAGCGCGTTGACGCCGTCGGAGACGATCTTCAGCGCATCGATATCGAGGCCGGAATCGGTCTCGTCGAGCACGCAGAGCTGCGGCGCCAGCAGCTTCATCTGCAGGATCTCGGCGCGCTTCTTCTCGCCGCCGGAAAACCCGACATTGAGTGGACGCTTGAGCATGTCCGGGTCGATCTGCAGGCTGGCGGCGGCTTCCTTGACCAGCTTGATGAAGTCCGGGGTCTTCAGCTCTTCCTCGCCGCGCGCCTTGCGCTGCTCGTTCATCGCCACCTTGAGGAACTGCATGGTGGCCACACCCGGGATCTCGACCGGGTACTGGAACGCCAGGAAGATGCCTTTGGCGGCGCGCTCGGCCGGGTCGAGTTCGAGAATGCTCTC
The DNA here is from genome assembly GCA_020637795.1 of Hoeflea sp. Taxonomy (GTDB): domain Bacteria; phylum Pseudomonadota; class Alphaproteobacteria; order Rhizobiales; family Rhizobiaceae; genus Hoeflea. The sequence goes on from JACKJT010000002.1 coordinate 575,259, forward strand.
GCCATTGTAGAGGATGTCGCCTTCGGTGACCTCGTAATCGTCGCGGCCGGCGAGAATGTAGGACAGCGTCGACTTGCCCGAGCCGTTCGGCCCCATGATGGCGGCGACTTCGCCGGCCTTGACCGTCAGGTTGAGGCCGCGAATGATTTCCGTGCCGTCTTCGGCGATACGGGCGTGAAGGTTCTTGATTTCCAACATGTCTGATTCCGATACCTAGATAATTTCAAGCCGCTTGTGCCAGCGGCGACAAAACACTGCGATGAGGGCGGCGGGTGCCCTGACCTTGCCGGCCGGCACCCGCGCGAGCCAGCATCATTACCCGACGCTGCCTTCGAGCGAGATGCCGATCAGCTTCTGCGCTTCCACGGCGAACTCCATCGGCAGTTCCTGGATGACTTCCTTGACGAAGCCGTTGACGATCAGCGCGATGGCTTCTTCCTCGGGGATGCCGCGGGCCAGGCAGTAGAACAGCTGGTCTTCGGAGATCTTCGAGGTCGTGGCTTCGTGCTCGAACTGCGCCGTCGAGTTCTTGGCCTCGATGTATGGCACCGTGTGCGCGCCGCAGTCGTTGCCAATTAGCAAACTGTCGCACTGGGTGAAGTTGCGGGCGTTCGTCGCCTTGCGGTGGGCCGAAACCTGGCCGCGATAGGTGTTGGACGAATGCCCGGCGGAGATGCCCTTGGAGATGATCCGGCTCGAGGTGTTCTTGCCGAGATGAATCATCTTGGTGCCCGAATCGATCTGCTGGTAGCCGTTCGACACCGCGATCGAGTAGAACTCGCCACGGCTGTCGTCGCCGCGCAGGATGCAGGACGGGTATTTCCAGGTGATCGCCGACCCGGTCTCGACCTGGGTCCAGGAGATCTTGGACCGGGCGCCGCGGCAGTCGCCGCGCTTGGTGACGAAATTATAGATCCCGCCCTTGCCGTCCTTGTCGCCGGGATACCAGTTCTGCACCGTCGAGTACTTGATCTCGGCGTCATCCATGGCGATCAGTTCGACCACGGCCGCATGCAGCTGGTTCTCGTCGCGCTGCGGCGCGGTGCAGCCTTCGAGATAGGAGACGTAGGCGCCCTCCTCGGCGATGATCAGCGTGCGCTCGAACTGGCCGGTGTTCTTCTCGTTGATGCGGAAATAGGTCGACAGCTCCATCGGGCAGCGGACGCCCTTGGGCACGTAGACGAAGGAGCCGTCGGTGAACACCGCGGCATTGAGCGTCGCGTAGTAATTGTCGGTCACCGGAACCACGGTGCCGAGATATTTCTGCACCAGTTCGGGATGCTCGCGCATCGCCTCCGAGATCGACATGAAGATCACGCCGGCCTTCGACAGCTCTTCCTTGAAGGTGGTGACCACGGAGACCGAATCGAACACCGCGTCGACGGCGATCTTCGACTGCTGCACGCCGGCCAGGATTTCCTGCTCGCGCAGCGGAATGCCGAGCTTCTCGTAGACCCGGAGCAGTTCCGGATCGACATCGTCGATCGACTTCGGACCCGTCGTGCCCTTCGGCGCGGAGTAGTAGTGAATGTCCTGGAAATCGATCTTGGGATAGTCGACGCGCGCCCATGTCGGCTCTTCCAGCGTCAGCCAGCGCTTGAACGCATCCAGCCGCCACTCGAGCATCCATTCGGGCTCGTTCTTCTTGGCCGAAATCATCCGGATGGTGTCTTCGGTCAGGCCCTTCGGCGCGGTATCGCTCTCGATAACGGTCTCGAAGCCGTATTTGTATTGATCAACGTCGATCTGGCGGACCTGATCAATGGTCTCCTGCACGGCAGGCATGGCGCTCTCCAATCTCGCCGGGTCAAGGCCGGCAGCTTGTTAACGTCGTGTGATGTGCCATTCATGGCTCATCACTATGTAGGGCGGGACGGTCGTCCACGCTATGTCATTCGCGAATTTTTCTGTCTCGCGAATCAAATTCTTCATGCCGCGTCAGGCGGCCTCTGCGGCTCCCTTGCGGACCAGTCGCCGGGTATTAATCGCTTTGAACGCTTCAAGGAACCACTCAACGTCATTTTCCGTGTGTTCGGGCCCGAGGCTGATCCGGATTGCCCCGAGATCCGCGTCCGCTCCCATGGCCGCAAGCACATGGCTCAATCCGATCTTGCCGGACGAGCAGGCAGCCCCGGCAGACACCGCCACGCCTTCCATGTCGAAGGCGATCTGCGCCGTTTCCGCTTTCAGGCCCGGCAGCGAGAAGAAGCTGGTGTTTGCGAGCCGGTCAACCGCCTCGCCGTGCAGGATCACATCGGGCGCCAGTTCGCGCAACCCGGCTTCCAGCCGGTCGCGCAACGCGGCAATACGGCCGACATTATCATGCGCTTCGCGCGCCGCGTTGGCGGCCGCGCCGAACCCGGCAATGCAGATCAGGTTCTCGGTGCCGCCGCGATGGCCCTTTTCCTGGCCGCCGCCGCGCAACAGCGGCGCGGGCATCAGGATCTCGCCGGCACAGACAAGCGCGCCGATGCCCTTCGGGCCGCCGATCTTGTGACCCGACAGGATCAGGAAATCGGCGCCGAGATCGGCAAGCGACAGGGCCAGACGGCCTGCGCCCTGCACCGCATCGACAACCATCAGCCCGTGATGCGCCTTGACCAGCTCGGCGGCTTGCCGGACCGGCTGGATCACGCCGGTCTCGTTGTTGGCGAGTTGCAGCGCCAGCATCGCCTGGCCGCTCGTCTGATCGTGCCCGGCGAGAGCCTCTTGCAGGGCCTTGAGATCGAGCCGTCCCTCGGCATCGACCGGAAGCACCGTGACCTGGTCCTGCGCAAACCGGCCGCCCGAGAGGATGGCCGGATGCTCGACCGCCGAGACGTAGAGCCGCGACACCCGCACCGGCGAACGGCCCATGCGGAAATCGGGGGTCAGGACATGGTTGGCGGCTTCCGTCGCGCCCGAGCAGAAAATCACCTGCGCCGGCGGCACATCGCAAAGCCGGGCCACGGCCTCGCGCGCCTTGCCGATCATGGCGCGGGCCTTGCGGCCTTCCGCATGCACCGAGGAGGGATTTCCGGGCAGATCCATCGCATCGCACATCGCCGACTTCGCCGCCGCAAGCAGCGGCGCGGTCGCGTTGTGATCGAAGTAGAGACGCCCCTTGGCCATCATCTTCCTTGCCTGCGGATGCCGCCCGCCACCGTGGCAGGCGCATTTTTCTTGAATTTTCTGTGCCCGATGCCGTAAGACACACAAACTTTCAGCGACATCGCTGCAGTTTCGAACGATTCTAAACTAGGTTCTAGGGAGCCGCCCCGCCCCCGTCAAGGGCACGCAAGCGATATCCACCCGCCCGCCGGCATCCGCAAACCCGGACGGCAGGCCGCCCGAACCTGAGCCCATGCATGGAGTATCAATGCCTGAAGTCATTTTCAACGGACCCGCCGGTCGTCTCGAAGGCCGCTACCAGCCGGGCAAGGAAAAGAACGCGCCGATCGCCATCGTGCTGCATCCGCATCCGCAGTTCGGCGGCACCATGAACAACCAGATCGTCTACCAGCTGTTCTACATGTTCCAGCAGCGCGGCTTTACCACGCTTCGCTTCAATTTCCGCTCGATCGGCCGCAGCCAGGGCGATTTCGACCACGGCGCCGGCGAACTCTCCGATGCCGCCGCAGCGCTCGACTGGGTGCAGGGCCTGCATCCGGATTCAAAGAGCTGCTGGGTGGCCGGCTATTCCTTCGGCGCCTGGATCGGCATGCAGCTTCTGATGCGGCGGCCCGAGATCGAGGGCTTCTTCTCGATCGCGCCGCAGCCCAACACCTATGATTTCTCGTTCCTGGCGCCCTGCCCGTCCTCGGGCCTGATCATCCACGGCGACGCCGACAAGGTGGCGCCCGAAAAGGACGTCAACGGCCTGGTCGAGAAGCTCAAGCTGCAGAAGGGCATTCTCATCACCCAGAAGACCATGCCCGGCGCCAACCACTTCTTCACCGGCAAGGTCGACGAGCTGATGGAAGAATGCGAGGACTACCTGGATCGGCGTCTGGCGGGTGAGCTGGTGCCCGAGACGGCGGCCAAGCGGCTGCGCTGAGGGCGTCGATTAGGGCTGAATTGTAGAGGCACGGCGGGGAAACCTGCCGTGTTTTTTTGTGTGTGGATTGGGGGGTCGATTATCGGCCTGGCTTAAACCTTCTCGTCAATGAGGAGCGGATGGGTCCTATGGCTGAATTGGGCGGGGAGCGGGCCTTCGCCGCGGATTGATCAGTCAGCAGTTCGCGCCACAAGGGAACAAAAGTTGCTTTCGATAAACTGTCGGATCGGGCCGCGAATAGGTTGGCCCATTTTGGTAACATAATGACAATAGCGATCCTTCGTCGGGAGATTGGCCACCAGAGGGCAGTCAATGTTAGTGCGCACTCTAAACGGCGGCGACCGTTTTTGAGAATCGGGCAAACTGAGCTCCTCTTAGAGCGCCGCAACTCATCCCATTCTTCCTCCCACATACGATCAACATCGCTTCATATTGAAAGTCCGCGCCCTAATCGCGACAGAAGCCGGGACCATATTCATTTTACTGTGGAGACCAACAGAGACGATTGCAGCAAGTTAGACAAACGACTTGCAATTGAAAATTGCAAGTCTCAAGAATATTGCGACTGATTACATTAACTGCGGATCACATCCCATACTGAGGGTTTATCGGTGAGCAAAAAGGCATGGTCTGGTCTAACAGTCGGTCTCATCCCGGATGGAAATAGGCGCTGGTCGCAAAAATATGCAACCTCAGTGGACTTCGCTTACAGAACTGCTTCAAAAAAAACCATGTTAGCCGCGGAGTATTTCAGCAAACAAGGTCTATCTAATCTTATTATCTATGGTGCATCACAGGCAAATGTGAAAAGCCGCCCGCGCCAATCTTTCGACATACTTATCGATGCATTTACAGAAACGTATCAAGAATATCTGAAATCCCAGCGTGACCTTGAGATCAATTTTTCGTTTTTCGGGGACCTCCGTTGCTTGGACGAGAACCAGTTAAGTAAGACGCAGGCGCTTTCAGCAGGCGGTGCCATGCCAGGGCGAATGAACTGCATTTTTGTCATCAATTACAGCTATGAATGGGACATTCTTAGCGCTACGCAAGCAATCGGCGAAACTGCGTTAGGAGGCACCCAATTACTTGACGCGCTACCCTCAGCTCGAATGCCCGAAATTGACTGCTCGATACGGACAGCCGGCGAACATCGGCTTTCCAACTTCTTGATGCAGAAGCACGCATATGCCGAATTGATATTCTTAGAGCCCAACCGAAAATTATGTTGAGTGATTTCAGCGACTTGTGATTCTCTGTGGTTTGCGAAGACTACGGAGGATCGGATGGCCTGGACTGAAATCACTCGGGAGCAATATGACCGGAGGCACCTTCGCTACGCAAGTGATTGCACGGACGAGGAATGGGCGTTGATTGAGCATTTCATGCCTGCTCCGCACAAGGTCGGTCGGCCGCGCAAATGGCGGATGCGGGAGATATGGAACGCCATCCAGTATATCGCGGCGGCAGGTTGCCAGTGGGCGATGCTGCCGAAAGACTTCCCGCCCTTCACGACGGTGCAGCATTATTTCTACCGGCTGCGCGACAGCGGCGTGCTCGACATCATCAACGAAACGCTGGTGATGTCCGCGCGCCTTCTGGCTGGTCGGGCGGCTGCGCCGACGGCCGGTGTGATCGACAGCCAAAGCGTGAAAACCACGGAAAGTGGTGGGCCCCGCGGCTATGATGCGGGCAAGAAGATCAAGGGTCGCAAGCGCCACATCCTCACCGATACTGAGGGCAATATGCTGGGTGCGATCACGCACACCGCCGATGTCCAGGACAGGGATGGCGCGCCGGATGTCATCGCCCGCACGAAAGAAAGCTTCCCCACGCTCGCCCATCTGTTCGCGGATGGCGGGTATGCCGGTGAGAAGCTGGAAACCGCCCTGCAGACTATGGACGGACCGACAATCGAGATCGTCAAGCGTCCCAATGGTGCAACGGGCTTCGTCGTCATCGCTCGTCGCTGGGTCGTCGAACGCACCTTTGCCTGGCTCGGCCGCTGCCGCCGTCTGGCGAAGGACTGGGAGGTAACCATCGCATCTTCCGATGCATGGCTACTCATCGCTTCCATCCGGCGCACAGCAAGGCTCATAGCAAGGGATTGAAATCAATAGGTATTAATTTTGAGTCCGACTCTTAGAAAAACTTTGGCCCGATGTCACCGATTTAGATTTCGAAAAGATTACAGACGAGTACCAGAACCGCAAACGGACTTTTGGAACATAGTGACATGACGCAAGCTCTGACGAATTTGGACACAAACTCGCTCGGAATTTGGCTAGTATTTATTACTGTATACTGGATATCTAAAGAGTATTATAGAGATAGATCGTGTAATAGATTCGCACTGTTCTTTTTTAGATTTCCATTTTCGGCCTTCGATCTAATTTTGCTAATCATTACACTCGGAGTTTACATGGGAGTGATGCGCAAATTTTGGGCTTCACATGAACAAGAATTTAGTTTACACTTACTTAACCTAGCAATAATATTTTCGGCGATTGTATTCGCACAAACGGCGCGGACCGTTAGTTCTCGCCTCAAGATATTTCGCAGATTTCATTTATCGATAATTGGAAACATCAATGGGCTGATAATGAATTTTCTGGGCTCTAGCTATATATACGTTACGGCTTTTTCGGGTCACGAACTATCTGTTATTATTTCATGGCTGTTGATAGTTGTGAACATATTGAAGGTTGTTCGAAGCAGAATTTCTGATGATTTTGTTATAACAAATATAAAAACAGGCGCTTCATTTTCAAAAGTATTGAGTGTTCTAATATTCGACGTAGTTGCAAGAACATACCTTTCACTCGTCATAACATTTGCGCTCGCGTGCCTTTTGCTAGAAGGGCCAGATCGCATATCTTCAGCGGAGACTGCCGTTCACTTCGCAATTAGCAATAAAAGCGACGATATATTCGTGGATTTGCTCTATTTTTCAACTATATCATTAACAACTGTCGGATATGGTGATATAACGCCGGCCTCAGTGTCTGCAAAATTGCTTGCTTCGTCATTTTCCTTGCTTGGATTTATCATTTTTAGTGTGATAATCGGACTCACCCTGTCTGTGGCGATGGTGTTTCAAAAATCTGACGAGCCGCGAAATTATTAGCTTTGCTTAGAATGACGCTCTCATTTTCCAGTAGCGAGGCCAAGTGCGGCTTAGTAACTACTCTTTCGACACGGCGGTCCCCACCGCCTTTACAAGCGCCTAAAGTAGCCGACTCTAGACTCCGATACTGAATAACTCCACCTCCTTATCGGGATGGCAACCACCAACTCGATCTGCCTGGAGGTATGCCTCGCCAACTTGCAGACTGTTAGCTCTGCAATTGACATTTCCGAAACCAGGCGGTCCGCAACCCCTCCTGGTATTCACATGGCTTCAGCCTAATGAACTATTGTGGACATCCCCGAATCTCATCTGAATAAGGGAAAAGCGTTCGTTTTTCCGAGTGTCGATGAAAGGCCGCTTAGGGCCGAAAGCGCCAAGACCACCGCCCCACCCCCTAAACCTCCACCACCTTGCCCTCATGCAGCGTCACCCGGCGGTTCATCAGGCTGGCGAGGTCGTGGTTGTGGGTGGCGATGACGGCGGACAGGCCCGACTGGCGCACCAGCGCATCGAGCGCCTCGAACACGTAGCCGGCGGTTTCCGGGTCGAGATTGCCGGTGGGCTCGTCGGCAAGCAGCACCAGCGGCGCGTTCGCCACCGCGCGGGCGATCGCCACGCGCTGCTGCTCGCCGCCCGACAGTTCTGCCGGCCGGTGGTCGGCGCGGTGGCCGATGCGCATGTAGTCGAGCAATTGCTCGGCCCGCTCCCTGGCGTCGGCCTTGGGCAGGCCGGAGATCAGCTGCGGCATCATGATGTTTTCAAGCGCCGTGAATTCCGGCAGCAGGTGGTGGAACTGGTAGACGAAGCCGATCTCCGAGCGGCGGATCGCGGTGCGGCGGTCGTCCGGCAGTCCTGCACAGGATTCGCCATTGACCAGCACGTCGCCCTCGTCGGGATGCTCGAGCAGGCCGGCCAGATGCAGCAGCGTCGATTTTCCGGTGCCCGAAGGGGCGACCAGCGCCACCGTTTCGCCGGCTTCCACGGTGAAGTCCGCCCGGTCGAGGATCGAGATGTCGTTCTCGCCCTGGACGAAATGTCGGCTGACGCCGATCAGTTGCAGGACGGGATGCGGATTCATACCCATGCGATCACTCATAACGCAGCGCCTGGACCGGATCGAGCTTTGACGCCCGCCAGGACGGGATCAGGGTCGCGATGAAGGACAGCACCAGCGCCACCACCAGCACGATGATGGTTTCGCCCGAATCCATGTCGGCGGGCAACTGGCTCAGGAAATAGAGTTCCGGGTTGAACAGCGTGGTTCCCGAAAGCCAGGAGAAGAACTGCCTTATACTCTCGACATTGAGACACACCACCACGCCGAGCAGGAAGCCGGCGATGGTGCCGGTGACCCCGATCGCCGCCCCGGTCATGAAGAAGATCCGCATCACCGATCCCGACGTCGCTCCCATGGTTCTGAGAATCGCGATGTCGCGGCCCTTGTCCTTGACCAGCATGATCAGCCCGGAAATGATGTTGAGCGCGGCGACCAGGATGATCAGCGTCAGGATCATGAACATCACGTTGCGCTCGACCTGCAGCGCCGAGAAGAAGGTCTGGTTGCGCTGCCGCCAGTCGGTGATGAACACCTGCCGTTCGGCCGCCGCCTCGACCAGCGGCCGGATCGTGTCGATGTCGTCGGGCCTGTCGACGAACAACTCGATCGACTGCACCACGCCTTCGGAATTGAAGTAGAGCTGCGCCTCTTCGAGCGGCATGTAGATGATCGAGGCATCGTATTCCGACATGCCGACCTCGAAGATGCCGGAGATCGGATAGGCCTTGACCCGCGGATTGACGCCAAACGGCGTCACGTCGCCCTCCGGCGCCACCAGCGTGATCATGTCGCCGGCGCCAAGCCCGAGCGACTGCGCCATGCGCGAACCGACGAGAACGCCCTCGCCTGCGGTAAAGCCGACCAGATCGCCGGAGCGGATGTTGTCCGAAACGATCTTCATCGACTGCAGGTCTTCGGCCCTTATGCCGCGCACCAGCGCGCCGGTCCCGGCCCCGCCGACGCCCGAGGCCAGCGTCTGGCCCTCGACCAGCGGGATGGCGTTCAGCACCCCGTCGACCGCCTTGAAGCGGGTGGCCAGCGCCGCGTAGTCATCCAGCGGCCGGTCGATCGGCTGCACCACCATGTGGCCGTTGATGCCGAGGATGCGGGTGATCAGCTCGCCGCGGAAGCCGTTCATCACCGCCATGACGATGATCAGCGTCGCCACGCCGAGCATGATGCCGACAAAGGAAAAACCGGCGATCACCGAAATGAACGCTTCCTTGCGCCGCGACCGAAGATAGCGCCAGGCCACCATCCGCTCGAAAGCCGAGAACGGTTTGGCCGCTGAGGGCGGAGCGATGGCGTCGGTGTCCGGCTCGGTCATAGGCGTGTCCTTTGGCCCATCCTTGCCCTAGCGGGCTTGCGCGAGGCGGTTGATGGCGTCTTCGATCGACAGCGTTTCCCGCTCGCCGGTCGCCCGCACCTTGATCTCGACATTGCCCTCGGCGACGGCGCGCGGCCCGGCGATCACCTGGATCGGCAGGCCGATCAGGTCGGCGGTGGCGAACTTGGCGCCGGCGCGTTCATCGGTGTCGTCGTAAAGCACCTCGAGCCCGGCATTCTCCAGCGCGGTCTCGAGCTTTTCGCAGGCAGCGTCGCAGGCAGCGTCGCCGGGCTTCATGTTGATCAGGCCGATATCGAACGGCGCCACGCCCTTGGGCCAGATGATGCCGTTCTCGTCATGCGAGGCCTCGATGATGGCGCCGAGCAGGCGCGACGGCCCGATGCCGTAGGAGCCCATCGAGACGAAATGCTGCTTGCCGTCCGGGCCCTGCACATAGGCGTTCATCGGTTCGGAATATTTAGTGCCGAAATGGAAGATGTGGCCGACCTCGATGCCGCGGGCGGACACGCGGGACTCCTCGCCAAGCCCGTCCCAGGCCTGGCGCGCCCACTCTTCCTTCTCCATGATCTCGTCGGTGGCGGCGAACGGCGTCGTCCACTTCTCGACGATCGCCGCGACGGCGGCGTCATCGTTGTAGTTCATGTCCGCGCCGGGCACGGCGAACGCTTCGAAATCGCGGTGGCAGAACACCTGGCTTTCGCCGGTTTCCGCCAGAACGATGAACTCATGGCTGAGTTCGCCGCCGATCGGCCCGGTGTCGGCGCGCATCGGAATCGATTTCAGCCCGCAGCGCTCGAAAGTGCGCAGGTAGGAGACGAACATCCGGTTGTAGGCCGCCTTCGACGCCTCGTAGTCGAGATCGAACGAATAGGCGTCCTTCATCAGGAACTCGCGCCCGCGCATCACGCCAAAGCGGGGCCGGCGCTCGTCGCGGAACTTCCACTGGATATGATAGAGGTTGAGCGGCAGGTCCTTGTAGGACTTGACGTAGGAGCGGAAGATGTCGGTGACCATCTCCTCGTTGGTCGGTCCGTACAGCATCTCGCGGTCGTTGCGGTCGTTGATCCGCAGCATTTCCTGGCCGTAGTCATCGTAACGGCCGCTCTCCCGCCACAGATCGGCAGCCTGGATCGTCGGCATCAGGATCTCGATGGCGCCGGCCCGGTTCTGTTCCTCGCGGACGATGTCGCACACCTTGTCGAGAACGCGTTTTCCCAGCGGCAGCCAGGAATAGATCCCGGCGGATTGCTGCTTGATCATGCCGGCACGCGCCATCAGGCGGTGGGAGACGATTTCCGCATCCTTGGGATTTTCCTTGAGGATGGGCAGAAAGTATTTGGACAGACGCATGGGATGATCCGGTTTGGCTCCAAGCCTTGATGGCTGAATCGGGCAAAATGAGGGTTGGCGTGACGTGGGTCAGTTCTCATGCGTTCATAACCGCTTCGCCAGGCAAAGAAAACCCGTTGGAGAGCGCCTCCAGAGCATGATAGTTTGCATACAGGTTATATATTGGAACAGCCGCCACATCACCGTCACAAAACGCGTGACAAGCCATCTTCATTGAGCTAAATAAAGCTCACTAAAGAGGCAAACCCCACTGGGAGCTGCCCAATTCGCGGTCAAAGTCTTGGGAGGATAGGATCTCAGGCGCGCTTTGTTCGCAGCCCCCGGGCAACCGGGAAACAGATCACGCGACACCTGAACAACAAGGCTTCATGCCTTGTTTTTTTTTGCTTCTGTTTCTGGGCGTTGCTGTTGTTTCCAGTATCGCCGGCCAAGAGCCCCGGCCATCTTGCAAGGGAGCCGGGACAATCGGCAGACCTGCGCCGTTCAATCCTGCTTGCGCCCGGCCTTACCGAGTTCCTTTTCGGCGCGAACGTCCTTGTCCATTTTCTCAAGACTGTCGATCACGCTGCCATCGGACTTCTGCTTGACGTCGGGCACGGACTGACGCTGATTGCGGACATTCGCCTGGTCATCCCCTTGCAGGGAATTGTCGCCCATCTTGTCCTGCGCGAGATCGGATTCGGTCAGGCGCGCCGTCTTGTTCAGGTTTCTGGACATCATGTGCCTCCGTGATTGCGTTGCTTGTAAAAAGCCAACGCCCGGACATCACCAAGGTTCCAGAAAGCTCAGATAAAACCGGCAGCCATGAATGCCGGGGCTTGCCGGCAGGCCTGCCCGGTGCGGCTCAGTTGCCCGCAGGCTTGAAATCGGGCGACAGCGCGATCAGGTCGTCGAGCGTATAGCCGCCGATGACGGTGACGACGAAATAGGCCGCGAAGACCAGGCCGGAAATCAGCGTCGTGCGCCAGAAGATCGGCCAGAAGCGAAAATGCGCCGGCGCGCTGTGTGTGGTTCCCAGTGTCACCTCGCCTTCATCCGCCTGGCTGCGGGCGGAAAACGGCAGCACCGTGAACAGGACCACCCACCAGATGATGAAATAGATTGCGAAACCCGTACCAAAACCCATCGGGGAAACTCCTCAAACCTGCTCGAGTTCGATCAGGGTGCCGTTGAAGTCCTTGGGATGCAGGAACAGCACCGGCTTGTTGTGCGCGCCGATCTTCGGCTCGCCGTCGCCCAGAACCCGCGCGCCTTCGTTTCTGAGCCGGTCGCGCGCCGCCAGGATGTCCTCCACCTCGTAGCAGACGTGGTGCATGCCGCCGGACGGGTTCTTGGAAAGGAACGCCGCGATCGGCGATCCCTCCCCCAGCGGCTCCAGCAGTTCGATCTTGGTGTTGGGCAGCTTGATGAACACCACGGTCACGCCGTGTTCGGGCAGCGCCTGGGGATCGGTCACATCCGCCCCGAGCATGGTCCGGTACTGGGCGCTGGCGGCCGCAAGGTCCGGCACCGCGATGGCGACATGGTTCAGGCGTCCAAGCATGATCGTCCTCTCACACCTTGCTGACGAACACCGTCACCACAGGTTTCTTGCCCCATACCTCGTTTGCGGCGGCGCGAACAGAGCGGCGAATTGCCTCGCGCACGCCGTCGGTGTCCTTGCGCCGGCCACGCGGAATGCTTTCGACCGCGCCAAGCACCGAATCATAGAGGATATCCTCCATGTCATCGCCATCCGCATCGAACGCCGGCAGACCGATTGCCGAGACCACCGGGTCGCGCTGGAACTCCAGCCGGTGGTCAAGCACCACATTGACCGCCACATGGCCGGCGAACGACAGCTTGCGCCGTTCCGATATGCCCATCTCGTCGAAGTCGCCGATCAACTGACCGTCCTTGTAGATGCGGCCGTGATGCGCCTCGCCGATCACTTCCGGCTTGCCCGGCGCCAGCCTGAGGATCGAACCGTTGCGCACCCGCGGCGTGATCTCGATGCCCGATGCCTGTGCCAGCTCCGCCTGGGCCGTCAGATGTGCTGCCTCGCCGTGCACCGGCACCAGGATCTTCGGCTTCACCCACTCATACATCTGCACCAGTTCCGAGCGACGCGGATGGCCCGACACGTGAACCAGGGCATCCGAATCGGTGATGATCTTGATCCCCTGCTCGATCAGCCCGTTCTTGATGTCGATGATGCCCTTCTCGTTGCCGGGAATGGCGCGCGAGGAAAACACCACGGTGTCGCCCGAGGCCAGCGCCACATTGCGCATCTCGTCGCGCGACAGCTTGGCAAGCGCAGCACGCGGCTCGCCCTGGCTGCCGGTGAGAATCACCACCACCTTGTCGCGCGGAATGTAGCCGTACTCGTCCTCGGCCAGGAATTCGGGAATCCCCTCCATCATGCCGAGCTCGGTGGCGACATTGACCACGCGCTTGATCGAGCTGCCGAGCAGCAGCACTTCGCGGCCGGCGTCGCGCGCGGCCTCGGCGATCGAGCGGATACGGCCGACATTCGACGAGAACGTGGTGATCGCCACCCGGCCCTCGGCGTTTTCAATGACTTCACGCAATCCTGCGCTGACTTCCTTCTCGGACGGCGAAATCCCCTCGCGCATGGCGTTGGTCGAATCGCACATCATCGCGAGGATCCCCTCCTCGCCCAGTTGCCGGAACCTGTTCTCGTCGGTCAGCGGTCCAAGCGACGGGGTCGCATCGATCTTCCAGTCGCCGGTATGGATGAGCTTGCCCAGAGGCGTGCTGATCGCCAGCGAGAACGGCTCGGGGATCGAATGGTTGACCGCCACCGGCTCGATCTCGAACGGGCCCGCGGTGAATTTCTGACCCGCCTTGAACAGCGTGATCGGCACCTCGGCGCGGGTCCGCTCATAGGCGCGCTTGGCTTCCAGCATGCCGGCAGTGAAGGCAGACGCATGCACCGGAACATTGAGCTGCGGCCAGATCTGCGCCAAGCCGCCATAATGATCCTCGTGCGCATGGGTGATGATGATCGCCTTGAGCTGCTTGCCGAGACTCTTGACGAAATCGACATCCGGCAGCACCAGGTCAACCCCCGGAAGCTCCGGCCCCGGAAACGTCACGCCGCAATCGACCATGATCCATTCGCGGCTCTTGGGCGATCCGTAGCCGTAAAGCGCCAGGTTCATGCCGATTTCGCCAACGCCGCCTAGCGGTACGAATACGAGATCATTGTCTTTTGTCATCAATTGTCCTGTCTGGTCGTATCACTGCGGCGCCAGGCACCGGATGAGGCGCATTGAGGTCGCTGCAGAACCCGATGCACGAGGCGTTCAAATGTATTCACTCGAACCATAACGCACATGCATTGTTTCAAAGTCCTAGAGCGCCCTTTGCCCATCCGGCCGGATGCGCGGCGCCATAGAGGTGGTGCATGGTTTTCATCTGGAGCCGGACCCGGATCAAGGTGAAAAACATGCTCTCTCAGGAGAAGAACACGTCGCCCGAAGCGATCATCTGCCTGCTCCCGTCCGGCATTGCAAGCATCAGCCTGCCTTCATCGTCAATTCCGTCGAACAGACCATGTATTTTTCGCTCTGGCAAATTCACCGTCACCGGATCGCCGATGCCCTGGGCGCGGTCGATCCAGGCCTCGCGAATGGCTGGCAGACCCCGCCCCTGATCCCAGACCTTGAGCGTATGGTCCATGGAAACCACCAGCCGCGCGAACAGGTCCTGCGGCGTGGCCGCACTGCCCTGATCGTTGAGACAGGTCGCCGGGTAAAGACCCGCTTCCGGGAAATGCGCGACATTGACGCCGCAGCCGATCACCACCGCCCTGCGCCCGTCGGCCAGCTGCTCGGCCTCGATCAGGATGCCGGAGGTCTTCCGGCCGGCTATCAGCATGTCGTTCGGCCACTTGATCCGGAGCGCTTCCGCGGCATCGGCCGGAAGCACCGAGGCAATCGCGTCGTGAACCGCAACGGTCACGGCCATCGGCAGGCTGGCAAGCGCCTCCAACGGCGCCGGATCGATCAGCAGCAGCGACGAGTAGAGATTGCCGGGCTCCGATACCCAGTTCCGGCCCCGGCGCGCCCGGCCTCCGGTCTGCCGCACGGCCGTGATCCACAATCCGCCGGGATCGCCGGCCCGGGCCCGCTCCATGCACTCGATATTGGTGGACGCAACGTCCCCCAACTCGATGTGCCGGAAGTCCGGTCCCTTCATGCGCTCCGCCGCGGCATCTTAGAAAAATGTCTTCGCGGCGACGTCGGCGGCAAGGCCCAGGGGATTGGAGACGATCACGTAGAACAGCACGAACAGGCCGGAAATGCCGAACACCAGCTTGAGTTCACCGGCGACGGGCACGAACGAGCCGCTCGGCTGATCGAACCACATGATCTTGACGATCCTGAGGTAGTAGTAGGCGCCCACCACCGAAGCCAGCACGCCGATGATGGCGAGAGCATAGAGCTTTGCCTCGATCGCCGCGACAAAGACGAAATACTTGCCGAAGAAACCCGCCAGCGGCGGAATACCCGCGAGCGAGAACATCAGGATGGTCAGCATCAGCGCCATGAACGGGTTGGTCGAGGAAAGCCCGGCCAGATCGTCGATCTGCTCGACATTGCCGTCCTCCTTGCGCCGCATGGCGAGAATGCAGGCAAATGTGCCGAGCGTCATCACCATGTAGATCAGCATGTAGAGGATGACGCCGCGCACGCCGGCCTGGCTGCCGGCGGCAAGGCCGACCAGGGCAAAGCCCATGTGGGCAATCGAGGAATAGGCCATCAGACGCTTGATGTTCTTCTGGCCGATCGCGGCGAAGGCGCCAAGCACCATCGAACCGATCGAGATGAACACCACGATCTGCTGCCAGTCGAGCGTCACCGGCTCGAACGCGACGATGACGATACGCACGAACAGCGCCATCGCAGCCACCTTCGGTGCTGCCGCGAAGAAGGCGGTCACCGGCGTCGGCGCGCCCTCGTACACGTCAGGCGTCCACATGTGGAACGGCACAGCGGAAATCTTGAAGGCAACGCCGGCCAGCAGGAACACCAGGCCGAAGATCAGGCCGAGCGAGCGCTCGCCACCGGAAATGGCGGCCGCGATCTCGTCGAAGCCGGTATGGCCGGTGTAGCCGTAAACCAGCGAGGCGCCGTAAAGCAGCATGCCCGAGGACAGCGCGCCGAGAACGAAATACTTCAGGCCCGCTTCGGTCGAGCGCTGGCTGTCGCGGTTGATCGCAGCGACCACGTAGAGTGCCAGCGACTGCAACTCGAGCCCCATGTAAAGCGCGATCATGTCGTTGGCCGAGATCATCAGCATCATGCCGAGCGTCGCCAGCACGAACAGCACCGGGAGCTCAAACTTGTCGATCCGCTCGGCCTTGGCGTGGCCGACAGTCATCACCATCGCGGTGATCGCCCCGATCAGCGCCAGCACCTTCATGAACTTCGCGAACGGATCGGACAGGAACGCGCCGTTGAAGGCCTCGCCATTGCCGGTGACCAGCACCAGCACCAGGCCCGCCATGATCAGAAGCGCCACCGCCAGGCCGTTGACCATCGTCACCGACTTCTCGCCGGAGAAGACGCCGACCATCAGGAGCACCATGGCGCCGACGGCCAGCATGAGCTCGGGCACGGAAAGCTGAAGGCTGGAAGTGAGAATTTCTGGCGTCATGGTCCCGCAGTCTCCGTAGCTCAGTTAACCGACAGCGCGAGATCGCGCGCTGCCTGCAGCGAAGCCGTGTAATTGTTGATAAGTGCGTCAACCGAAGCCGCCGTCACATCAAAGATCGGCGCCGGATAGACCCCGAAGAGGATTGTCAGCGCGATCAGCGGATAGAGGATCGCCTTTTCGCGGCCCGACAGGTCGAGCATCGCCTTCAGGCTTTCCTTCTCCAGCGCACCGAAGATGACCCGGCGGTAGAGCCACAAGGCGTAGCCCGCCGACAGGATCACGCCGGTGGCGGCAAACAGCGCCACCCAGCTGTTGACCTGGAACACGCCCATCAGGGTCAGGAACTCGCCGACGAAGCCGGAGGTGCCGGGAAGGCCGACATTGGCCATGGTGAAGATCATGAACACGACCGCGTATTTCGGCATGTTGTTGACCAGTCCGCCATAGGCGGCGATCTCGCGTGTATGCAGCCGGTCATAGACCACGCCCACACAGAGGAACAACGCGCCGGAAACCAGGCCGTGGCTCAGCATCTGGAAGATCGCGCCCTGCACGCCCTGCTGGTTGGCGGCGAAGATCCCCATCGTCACGAAGCCCATATGCGCAACCGACGAGTAGGCAATCAGCTTCTTGATGTCTTCCTGCATCAACGCCACCAGCGAGGTGTAGATGATGGCGACCACCGACAGGGTGAAGATGAACGGCGCGAAATCGGCCGAGGCGAGTGGGAACATCGGCAGCGAGAACCTGAGGAAGCCATAACCGCCAAGCTTCAACAGCACGCCCGCCAGGATCACCGAACCTGCCGTCGGCGCCTCGACGTGGGCATCGGGCAACCAGGTGTGCACCGGCCACATCGGCATCTTCACCGCGAACGAGGCGAAGAACGCCAGCCACAGCCAGGTTTGCATCGACGCCGGGAAGTTATGCGCCAGCAGCAGCCGGATATCGGTGGTGCCGGAATCCCAGTACATCGCCATGATCGCCAGCAGCATCAGCACCGAACCGGCGAGCGTATAGAGGAAGAACTTGAAGCTCGCATAGACCCGGCGCTTGCCGCCCCACACGCCGATGATGATGAACATCGGGATCAGACCTGCTTCGAAGAACACGTAGAACAGCACGATGTCGAGCGCGCAGAACACGCCGATCATCATGGTCTCGAGCACCAGGAAGGCGATCATGTATTCCCGCACGCGGGTTTCGACCGAATTCCAGCTGGCCAGGATGCACAGCGGCATCAGGAAGGTGGTCAGGATGACGAACAGCATCGAGATGCCGTCCACGCCCATCGCGTAGGAGAACATCGCGCCCGGCATGTCGATGGTTTCCACCATCTGGAAGCCGGGATCGCTCAGGTCGAAGCTGGCCCAGATCAACAGCGACATCACGAAGGTCGCGGTCGTGCCGAGAAGCGCGACCTGGCGGATGTTGCGCCGCCCGATCTCGGTGTCGTCCTTGATCGGCAGCAGGAACAGAACGCAGATCAGCGGTATGAAGGTGACAACTGACAGAAGAGGCCAATCGGTCATCAGAATGCACTCCCGAGCATCATCCATGTGACAAGCGCTGCAATTCCGATCAGCATCACGAAGGCGTAGTGGTAAAGATATCCGGTCTGCAGCCGGACAACCCGGCCGGTGATGTCCTGCACCCGTGCGGCAATGCCGTTCGGGCCGTAGCCATCGATGACGCGGCCGTCACCCTGTTTCCACAGGAAGGTGCCGAGCCATTTTGCAGGGCGGACGAAGATGAAATCGTAAAGCTCGTCAAAGTACCATTTGTTGAGCAGGAACCGGTAGAGCATCTGATGATCCTCGGCCAGCCGCTTCGGCGTCTCCGGCGAGCGGATGTAGAAGTACCAGGCGGTCAGCAGCCCCAGCAGCATGGCCACGAACGGGCTCAGCTTCACCCACAACGGCACGTGGTGGAATTCCTCGAGGATCTCGTTCTCGGCGCCGGT
This sequence comes from Hoeflea sp., assembly GCA_020637795.1. Classification (GTDB taxonomy): domain Bacteria; phylum Pseudomonadota; class Alphaproteobacteria; order Rhizobiales; family Rhizobiaceae; genus Hoeflea. The sequence continues at coordinate 593,807 of JACKJT010000002.1, forward strand.
GAACAGCGCGCCCTTCCAGAACTCGGCATATGCATGCCCGAAGAAGAATTCCTTGAACACCACGCCGGCAAACAGCGCGCCGACGGCCAGGATGAACAGCGGCACCAGCATCACCATCGGCGATTCATGGGCGTGGTGCATAACGTCCGCCGACGCGCGCGGCTTGCCGTGGAACGTCATGAAGATCAGCCGCCAGGAATAGAAGCTGGTAAACAGCGCCGCGATCACCAGCAGGCCGAAGGCGACGCCGGCGGCGGAGTTGTGCGCCACGTAGGCGGACTCGATGATGATGTCCTTGGAGAAGAACCCGGCGGTGCCGATCACCGTGCCGGGGATCCCGACGCCGGTCAGCGCGATCGTGCCGATGATCATCATCCAGTAGGTGAGCGGGATCTTCTTCCTCAGCCCGCCCATGCGCCGCATGTCCTGCTCGTCGGAGACGGCATGGATCACCGAGCCGGCGCCAAGGAACAGAAGCGCCTTGAAAAAGGCATGCGTGAACAGGTGGAAGATCGCTCCGCCATAAGCACCGATGCCCAGCGCCACGAACATGTAGCCGAGCTGCGAACAGGTCGAATAGGCGATCACCCGCTTGATGTCGTTCTGCACCAGGCCGACGGTGGCGGCGAAGAAGGCGGTGATGGCGCCGATCCAGGTCACGAAGGTCAGCGCGTCGGGCGAATGCTCGAACACCGGCGACATGCGGGCGACCAGGAACACGCCGGCCGTCACCATGGTCGCGGCGTGGATCAGCGCCGACACCGGGGTCGGGCCTTCCATCGCGTCCGGCAGCCAGGTGTGCAGCAGGAACTGCGCCGACTTGCCCATGGCGCCCATGAACAGAAGCAGGCAGACGCCGGTCAGCGCATGCGCCTTGTCGAGATGCATGCCGAACAGCGTCAGCACGGTCTCGCTGCTCTCTGCGCCTTCCGCCGGAAGATAGTCGGCGACGCCGGCGAAGATCGCGTCGAACGAAGCCGAACCGAACAGCACGAACAGGCCGAAGATGCCGAGCAGGAAGCCGAAGTCGCCGACTCGGTTGACGATGAACGCCTTCATTGCCGCGGCATTGGCGGACGGCTTCTTGTACCAGAAACCGATCAGCAGATAGGAGGCGACGCCGACGCCTTCCCAGCCGAAGAACATCTGCAGCAGGTTGTCTGACGTCACCAGCATCAGCATGGCGAAGGTGAAGAACGACAGGTAGGCGAAGAACCGCGGACGGTGCGGGTCATGATGCATGTAGCCGATCGAATAGACATGGACCAGGCAGGACACGGTGTTGACCACCACCAGCATCACCGCGGTCAGCGTGTCGATCCTGAGCGCCCACTCGACATTGAGCGCGCCTGAATCGATCCAGCGCATGATCGGCACGCGAACCGTCTCGCCGTCGCCCATGGCAACCGTGAAGAAGGCCACCCAGGACAGCAATGCGGCAACGATCAGGAACAGCGTGGTGACATATTCCGAGGCCTTTGCGCCGATGGCGCGGCCACCGAAACCCGCGATCAGCGCGCCGATGAGAGGAAGAAAGACGATAGCTTGGTACATGGCTCTCTCAGCCCTTCATCATGTTGACGTCTTCCACGGCAATGGAGCCGCGGTTGCGATAGAAGACGACGAGAATGGCAAGCCCGATCGCCGCTTCCGCCGCAGCCACCGTCAGGATCAGGAGCGCGAACACCTGGCCGACGATGTCATTGAGGTGCATCGAGAACGCCACCATGTTCAGATTGACGGCAAGCAGGATGAGCTCGACCGACATCAGGATGACGATGACGTTCTTGCGGTTCAGGAAGATCCCGAAAATACCGAGCGTGAACAGGATCGCGCTGACAGTCAGGTAGTGGGAGAGGCCGATTTCCATGCGATTGTTCCTTCACGTCCCCGCGTTCAAATGCCCTGGCCGGGCTTGACCTTGACCACCTCGATGGCGGTCTCCGGTGTCCGGGCGACCTGCTGGTTGATGTCTTGCCGCTTGATGTGTTCACGATGCCTGAGCGTCAGCACGATGGCGCCGATCATGGCCACCAGAAGCACCATGCCGGCGATCTGGAAATAGAAGATGTAGTCGGTGTAGAGCACGTCGCCGAGCGCCTGGGTGTTGGTGCGCTCGCTCAGCGCCGGGATCGGGCTGGCGCCGCTGCCGGCGGCTGCCGGGTGGAACGCGTTGCCCGCCAGCACGATGATCAGCTCGGCTGCCAGGATGATCCCGACCAGTGCGCCCACCGGCGCATATTCGAGCGCGCCCGACTTCATCTCGGCGAAGTCCACGTCCAGCATCATGACGACGAACAGGAACAGCACCGCCACGGCGCCGACATAGACCACCAGCAGGATCATCGCCAGGAACTCGGCGCCGGTAAGCAGGAACAGGCCGGCCGCGTTGAAGAAGGTGAGGATCAGGAACAAAACGGAATGCACCGGATTGCGCGCCGCGATCACCATGAAGGCGGAAGCCACTGCCACGAAGGCAAACAAATAGAAAAACAGAGCCTGCAGACCCATGATCGGCGCCTTTTCGTCTTTCCCCCGAGTGACAGGAACCCCTTGTTCCCGCCCCGAATTGAGGTGGGATTGGCCAAAGCCGTCCCCTGCCCCCGCATGTGAATTCAGAACGGCGCGCCCGGAATGGTGCGCCGCTCCGGTGTCTTACCTGTAGGGCGAATCCATCGCGATGTTGCGAGCGATTTCCCGTTCCCAGCGGTCGCCATTGGCGAGCAGCCGGTCCTTGTCGTAGTAGAGTTCTTCGCGCGTTTCCGTCGCGAATTCGAAGTTCGGTCCCTCGACGATCGCGTCGACCGGACAGGCTTCCTGGCAGAAGCCGCAATAGATGCACTTCACCATGTCGATGTCGTAGCGCACCGTGCGGCGCGTGCCGTCGTTGCGCCGCGGGCCGGCCTCGATGGTGATCGCCTGCGCCGGGCAGATGGCCTCGCACAGCTTGCAGGCGATGCAGCGTTCCTCGCCGTTCGGATAACGGCGCAGCGCATGTTCGCCACGGAAGCGCGGGCTGACGGGCCCCTTCTCGTTCGGGTAGTTCACGGTCGCTTTCGGCGCGAAGAAATAACGCATCGACAGGAAGAACGCGCCGACGAATTCCTTCAGGAACAGCGATTTTGCGGCTTGAGCCAACATGGTCAGTCTCCGCTCTTTCCGGGCTGCATCAGCCCGCTTGTTAAAATGGTGGTCGGGATCACGGCGCGGTCCCCGTCAGCTTGAGCACGAAGGCCACGATCACCAGCATGCCGAGCGAGATCGGCAGGAAGACTTTCCAGCCAAGCCGCATCAGCTGGTCGTAGCGGTAGCGCGGCACGAAGGCCTTGACCATCGAGAACATGAAGAACACCAGGCAGGCCTTGAGCACGAACCAGATGATGCCCGGGACCCAGTTGAGGAACCACACGTCCAGCGGTGGCAGCCAGCCGCCCAGGAACAGGATCGTGGTGAGCGCGCACATCAGAACGATTGCCGCATACTCGCCGAGCATGAACATCATGTAGGGCGTCGAGCCGTATTCGACCATGAAGCCCGCCACCAGTTCCGACTCCGCTTCCGGAAGGTCGAAGGGCGGACGGTTGGTCTCGGCCAGCGCCGAAATGAAGAAGATGATGAACAGCGGGAACAGCGCGAACCAGTGCCAGTCGAAGAGCGAGTTCGGCAGGCCGATCCGGGTGCCGATGCCGTCGGCCTGCGCCATCACGATGTCGGTGAGGTTGAGCGAGCCGACGCAGAGCAGAACGGCGACGATGACGAAACCGATCGAGACTTCGTAGGACACCATCTGCGCGGCGGAGCGGAGCGCGCCGAGGAACGGGTATTTCGAGTTCGAGGCCCAGCCGCCCATGATGATGCCGTAGACCTCGAGCGAGGAAATGGCAAAGACGAACAGGATGCCGACATTGATGTCGGCAATCACCCAGCCGGCGTCGAACGGAATCACCGCCCAGGTTGCCAGCGCCAGAGTCACCGCCACTAAGGGCGCCAGCAGGAACACGCCCTTGTTGGCGCCCGACGGGATCACCGGCTCCTTGAAGACGAACTTCAGAAGGTCGGCAAACGACTGGAACAGGCCCCAGGGGCCGACCACGTTCGGGCCGCGGCGCAGCTGCACGGCAGCCCAGATCTTGCGGTCGGCGTAAAGGATGTAGGCGATGAACAAAAGCAGCGCCACCAGCACCAGCAGCGACTGCGCCAGAATGATGGCCCCGGGCCAGACATAAGTTGTGATGAAACCGTCCATGATGTTTCCCGCCCTTATTCCGCCGCCACTGCCTTGGCGGTCTTCGCCAAGGCCGAGCATTCAGCCATCACTGCAGATGCGCGTGCGATCGGGTTGGTCAAATAGAAGTCTTTGACCGCAGACGCAAACGCCGATTTGTTCATCCGGCCCGCTTTCTTCGCAATTGCGGCAATTGCGCCGCTGTCGCCGGTGGAAATCATGTCGATTTCGGCAAAATGCGGATACTCGGCGTAGAGCGCGGCGCGCAATGCGACGAGCGAATCATAGGGCAGCTTCTTGCCCAGCACGTCCGAAAGTGCCCTCAAGATGGCCCAGTCTTCACGCGCCTCGCCCGGTGCGAAGGCGGCGCGGCTGCCAAGCTGCACCCGGCCCTCGGTGTTGACGTAGGTGCCGGATTTTTCCGTGTAGGTCGCGGCTGGCAGGATCACGTCGGCATGATGCGCGCCGTTGTCGCCATGCGTGCCGATATAGACGGTGAAGCCGGCGGTCTTCTTGGTGAAGTCGAGCTCGTCCGCACCCAGAAGGAACAGCACGTCCGTGCCTGTCAGCATGGCTGCGGCATCCAGACCGCCCGCGCCCGGCACCAGGCCGAGATCGAGACCGCCGACGCGCGCGGCCGCCGTGTGCAGCACCGCAAACCCGTTCCAGTCGCCCTTCACCGCGCCAACCGCCTCGGCGAGCTTGGCGGCGTTGGCGAGAACGCCCGCGCAATCGCCGCGCGCCAGTGCGCCCTGGCCGATGATGATCATCGGCTTCTTGGCGCGCTTCAGCTTGGCCGCAAACTTGTTGGTGCCGTCGACCAGTTCCTTAAGCGTCTCCGGACCGGCGCCGAGATATTCGTGGCCGTAGCGCAGATCCGCCTGTTCGCCGATCAGCCCGATCGGCAGGTCGCCCATCCGCCAGCGCTTGCGGATGCGGGCGTTCAGGATCGCGGCTTCACGGCGCGGATTGGAGCCGATGATCAGGATCGCGTCCGCGTCCTCGATGCCTTCAATGGTCGGATTGAAGATGTAGCTGGCGCGGCCGAGCGACGGATCGAGCGCCGCGCCATCCTGGCGGCAATCGATGTTGGCCGAGCCGAGCGAGGCAATCAGCGCCTTGAGCGCGTACATTTCCTCGACCGCCGCCAGATCACCGGCAATCGCGCCGATCTTCTCCGGCTTGGTGCCGGCAACCGCGGTCGCGATCGCGCCGAAGGCCTCGCCCCAGGAGGCGGCTTCCAGGCGGCCGTTGCGGCGCACGTAAGGCCGGTCGAGACGCTGCGTACGCAGCCCGTCCCAGATGAAGCGGGTCTTGTCCGAAATCCATTCCTCGTTGATCGCCTCGTTGACACGCGGCATCACCCGCATCACTTCGCGGCCGCGGGTGTCGACCCGGATCGCCGAGCCGACGGCGTCCATGACGTCGATCGATTCGGTCTTGTTGAGCTCCCATGGCCGCGCCTGGAAGGCATAGGGTCGCGAGGTCAGCGCTCCGACCGGGCAGAGGTCGATGACGTTGCCCTGCAGTTCCGAGCTCATCGCATGTTCGAGATAGGTGGTGATCTCGGCGTCCTCGCCGCGACCGATCAGGCCGAGCTCGGAAATGCCCGCCACTTCGGTGGTGAAGCGAACACAGCGCGTACAGTGAATGCAGCGGTTCATGATCGTCTTGACCAGCGGTCCGATATACTTGTCTTCGACCGCACGCTTGTTTTCCGCGTAGCGCGAATTGTCCATGCCGAAGGCCATGGCCTGGTCCTGCAGGTCGCATTCGCCGCCCTGGTCGCAGATCGGGCAGTCGAGCGGATGGTTGATGAGCAGGAACTCCATCACCCCTTCGCGCGCCTTCTTGACCATCGGCGTATTGGTGAACACTTCCGGCGCTTCGCCGTTCGGTCCGGGGCGCAGGTCGCGCACGCCCATGGCGCAGGAGGCGGCAGGCTTGGGCGGTCCGCCCTTCACCTCGACCAGGCACATCCGGCAATTGCCGGCAATCGACAGTCGTTCGTGAAAACAGAACCGCGGCACTTCCGCGCCGGCCTCCTCACACGCCTGCAACAGCGTGTAGTGATCCGGCACTTCGATCTCGTTTCCATCAACCTTGATCTTGGCCATGCAAGCAGTCCTACCTTTGCGAACGGTCCCAGCGACCGCGTACCATCCCTCACCGGGACCTGAATGTGTTTCGCCGGGCGGCGGTCAGACCGCCCGGCTTTGTAATGTCTAGTCGGCGGTTGCCCCGCCCTTTGCCAGCGCGCCGGCCTGATCAATCCAGTTGTCCCGGCCGATCCTGCCGCTGAACTGGAGGTAATCGTCGACCCAGGCCGCCTCTTCCGGCTGCCATGCCGCGATCTGGGCGAATGTCCAGATCCCCAGCCCGTTCAGAACCTGCTCGAGCTTCGGGCCGACGCCGGAAATCAGCTTGAGATCGTCCGGATTTTCCGGCTTCTCGATTTCGGCCGGACGGCGAAAGTCCTCGGGCTGCAACACCGCTGCGGCTTCTGTCTTCGGGGCAGCTTTGGCAACGGTTGCTGTCTCGCTTGCCACCGCTGCGGCAACCTCGGCATCCGACTTCAGCTTCTCGACCGCAGCAACTGTCTTGGCCGGGACAGCGGCCTTTTCGGCCTTTGCCTTGACAGCCTTCGGTTTCGCGGACTTTGCCGGGGCCGCCTTCGCCTCGACCTCCGCCGGAGCCGCTTTTACGGCCGGCTTCAGCGCGACGACGTCGGCGCTCGCGGCCCTGACGGCCGGCCGGGCAGCCTCTGCCGCCTCGGCTTCGTCCTCTTCAGGCGCCAGATCCTCGGCCAGCGTCGGCACGATCCAGCTGAGATCGGGCTTTGCGCCCAGCACCGCACCCTGGCTCTGCATGGCCGCCTGCATGGTGCCCATCATCATGCCGGTCATCTGCCCGGCAATGCCGAAACCGATTGCCGTCGCCGCAGCAGCCGCGCCCAACGGATAGACCATCAGCGGCGAGACAGGGAAGTCTGCCGCTTTGGTCCAGTCAGTCATGGCGCTCGCCGGTTTCATCATCTCGCTCATGTTCAAGTCTGTGGGAAAAGAAAACATCGACATCAGTCTCTCCTTAGTCGTCTGTTGGCTCTCATCCCTTGTGACGTTTCCTGGTCTTCCCGGGCCCGATGTAACGGGCCTCTTATTCCGCCGCTTCCAGCCGCGTATTGCGGCTTTGTACGGCATTGCGTGTGTACTGATCGATCCGCGCTTCCATCTCGGGACGGAAATGCCGGATCAGGCCCTGGATCGGCCAGGCCGCAGCGTCGCCGAGCGCGCAGATGGTGTGGCCTTCGATCTGCTTGGTGACATCGAACAGCATGTCGATCTCGCGCTTCTGCGCGTTGCCTTTGACCATGCGGTCCATCACCCGCATCATCCAGCCCGTGCCCTCGCGGCACGGCGTGCACTGGCCGCAGCTCTCGTGCTTGTAGAACGCCGACAGCCGCCAGATCGCTTTGACCACGTCGGTCGACTTATCCATGACGATCACGGCGGCGGTGCCGAGGCCGGACTTGAGATCGCGCAGGCTGTCGAAATCCATCGGCGTGTCGATGATGTCGGCGCCCGGCACCATCGGCACCGAGGATCCGCCCGGAATGACGGCCAGCAGATTGTCCCAGCCACCGCGAATGCCGCCGCAATGGGTTTCGATCAGTTCGCGGAAAGGGATCGACATCGCCTCTTCCACGGTGCACGGCGTGTTGACGTGGCCGGAGACGCAGAACAGCTTGGTGCCGGTGTTGTTGGGCCGGCCGATGCCCGCGAACCAGGCGCCGCCACGGCGCAGGATGGTCGGCGCCACGGCGATCGATTCGACGTTGTTCACCGTCGTCGGGCAACCGTAGAGACCCATGTTGGCCGGGAACGGCGGTTTCAGCCGCGGCTGGCCCTTCTTGCCTTCGAGGCTTTCGAGCAGCGCCGTTTCCTCGCCGCAGATATAGGCGCCTGCGCCATGATGCACATAGACATCCATGTCGTAGCCGAGCTTGGAATTCTTGCCCAGAAGCCCCGCGTCATAGCACTCGTCGATCGCCGCCTGCAGGGCTTCGCGTTCGCGCATGTATTCGCCGCGGACATAGATGTAGGTGGCATGCGCGCCCATCGAGAACCCGGCGATCACGCAGCCCTCGATCAGCGTGTGCGGATCGTGGCGCATGATGTCGCGGTCCTTGCAGGTACCGGGCTCGGATTCGTCGGCATTGATGACGAGATAGTGCGGACGACCGTCGCTTTCCTTCGGCATGAACGACCATTTCAGCCCGGTCGGGAACCCTGCCCCGCCGCGGCCGCGCAGGCCCGAGGCCTTCATCTCGTTGATGATCCAGTCGCGGCCCTTTTCCAGGATCTGCTTGGTGCCGTCCCAGTGGCCGCGCGCCATCGCGCCCTTCAGCGACTTGTCGTAAACGCCGTAGATATTGGTAAAGATCCGGTCTTTGTCAGCTAACATCATTCACCTCTATCGCGGCTTCTTGCCGAAGACCTTGATGTACTCGGCCTCGCCACCCTTGGCCAGCGCCTTGGCCTGTTTGAGCCAGTCCTCGCGCTCGATGCGGCCCTTGAACTTCAGATACCCGTCAATCCAGTCCCGCTCTGCCTTCTTCCACGAAGCGACTTGCGCGAACGTGTAGATGCCGAGCGAATGCAGGATGCCCTCGATCTTCGGTCCGACGCCCGAGATCATCTTCAGGTCATCGACCTGCGCCGGCTTTGCGATTCCGGCCGGGCGGTTCTTGTCGTCCACCGATGCCACAGCGGTGGCTGGGGCCGGCTTCGCCGCGGCCTTTGCAGCCGGTGCGGACTTCGATGCGGCCTTCGCAGGTGCGACCGCCTTGGCCGTTGCCGACGCCTTGCGGGCCGCACTCACCTTCGGCGCTTCCTTGGCCGAAGCTGCCGTCTTCGCATCGGCCTTCACATTGGCTTTCGCCTTGGCCGGGGACTTGGTTGCCGTCTCGGTGGCGACCGACTTGGGGCGTGCCGCCTTGGTCGCAGCCGGCGACTTGGCCTTGGCCGACGTCTTGGCGCTGCTCTTGGCACCCGGCTTGATTTCCTCGGTCAGGCTGGTCAGACCGCCCGCCGGCGCCGAATAGATCCGGTCGATCTGCGGTCCCGGACGGATTTCCTCCGGCCGTCCCGCCTCGAACCGGTCGATGATGTAGGCCAGACGCTCGGGCGTCAGGTCCTCGAACGAATCCTTGAAGATCATCACCATAGGCGCGTTAACGCAGGCGCCCTGGCACTCGACCTCTTCCCAGGACAGCGTCCCGCTGTCGTTGAGGTGGAAGGGTTCGGGATGGATCTTGCTGCGGCAGACATCCATCAGCGCTTCCGAGCCGCGCAGCATGCACGGCGTGGTGCCGCAAACCTGGACATGGGCGCGCGTGCCAACCGGCTTCAACTGGAACTGGGTGTAGAAAGTCGCCACTTCGAGCGCCCGGATATAGGGCATGCCCAGCATGTCGGCGATGGTCTCGATCGCCCGCTTGGTCACCCAGCCGTCCTGCTCCTGGGCCAGCATCAAGAGCGGGATCACCGCCGATTGAGCCCGCTCCTTCGGGTACTTCTTGATCCAGACCTTCGCCTGCGCGGCAAATTCGCGGTTGAAGGCGAATTCCGCTGGCTGGACACTCTCTTCGGCAAGTCGACGAACGGACATGATGAACTCTTCTGTCTTATTTCCGGCCTGTTGGATTTCGCCGAGCGGCGACCTGGTCATGGATGCAAGGGTTCGATGCGGCTTTCATCGGTCGACCTCCCCGAACACGATGTCGAGCGATCCCAGCGCCGCCGACACGTCGGCAAGCTGGTGGCCGCGGCAGACGAAATCCATCGCCTGCAGATGCGCATATCCCGGAGCCCGGATCTTGCAGCGGTAGGGCTTGTTGGAACCGTCGGACACCAGGTAGACGCCGAACTCGCCCTTCGGCGCCTCGACGGCAGCGTAGACCGCGCCTTCGGGCACCCGGTAGCCTTCGGTATAGAGCTTGAAATGGTGGATCAGCGCTTCCATCGAGCGCTTCATCTCGCCCCGCTTCGGCGGCACGATCTTGCCGTCGGTGGACGACACCGGTCCGGTCTTTTCCTTGCCGAGCAGCTGCTCGACGCACTGCTTCATGATCTTCACAGATTCGCGCATTTCGCGCATGCGGATCAGGTAACGGTCGTAGCAGTCGCCGTTCTTGCCGATCGGAATGTCGAAATCGAGCTCCGAGTAGCACTCGTAGGGCTGCGACCGGCGCAGGTCCCAGGCAGCACCCGAGCCGCGCACCATGACGCCCGAGAAACCCCAAGCCCAGGCGTCGTCGAGCTTGACGATGGCGATGTCGACATTGCGCTGCTTGAAGATGCGGTTGTCGGTGAGAAGACCCTCGATGTCGTCGCAGGTCTGAAGGAACGGATCGCACCACTTGCCGATATCCTCGACCAGCTCGTGCGGCAGGTCCTGGTGCACGCCGCCGGGGCGGAAATAGGCCGCGTGCAGCCGCGCGCCACAGGCACGCTCGTAAAACACCATCAGCTTCTCGCGCTCTTCGAAGCCCCAGAGCGGCGGCGTCAGCGCGCCGACATCAAGCGCCTGCGTGGTGATGTTGAGCAGATGCGACAGGATGCGGCCGATTTCCGAGTAGAGCACCCGGATCAGCTGTCCGCGCTTGGGCACCGTCACGCCGGCAAGCTTTTCCACGGCAAGCGCGAACGCATGCTCCTGGTTCATCGGCGCGACGTAGTCGAGCCGGTCGAAATAGGGAATGGCCTGCAGGTAGGTCTTGGCCTCGATCAGCTTCTCGGTGCCGCGGTGCAGAAGCCCGATATGCGGGTCGACGCGCTCGACGATCTCGCCGTCGAGCTCCAGCACCAGCCTGAGCACGCCGTGCGCCGCCGGGTGCTGCGGACCGAAGTTGATGTTGAAGTTACGGACGTTGTGTTCGTTCATGGTACCCGTCCTCACGCTTTCGCTTTTTCATCGCCCGGCAGCACGTAGTCGGTGCCTTCCCAGGGGGAGAGAAAATCGAAATTGCGGAATTCCTGCCTCAGCTCCACCGGCTCGTAGACGACCCGCTTGACTTCGTCGTCATAGCGGACCTCGACGAACCCGGTCAGCGGGAAGTCCTTCCTGAGCGGATGGCCCTCGAAACCGTAGTCGGTGAGGATGCGGCGCAGGTCGGGATGGCCGGTGAACAGGATGCCGTAGAGATCGTAGGCTTCGCGCTCGAACCAGTCGGCGCCCGGGTACACCGGGGTCAGCGACGGCACCGGCGCATCCTCGGAGGTCATGACCTTGACCCGGATGCGGAAATTCTGCCGCGGCGACAGCAGGTGGTAGACCACATCGAAGCGTTCCACCCGGCCCGGCCAGTCGACGCCGCAGATATCGATGAAGCTGACAAACTGGCACTGCGCGTCGTCGCGCAGAAACGTCATCAGCTCGATCAGGTTGACCGGCTGCGCGGTCAGCGTCAGCTCGTCATAGGCAAGCTCGGCGCGGTCGATCAGATCGCCTTTGACTTCGACGAGATAGTCGGACAGGTCCTTGAGGGCTTGGCTCATCTTCCGCTCTCCTATCGCTCGATCGTGCCGGTGCGGCGGATCTTCTTCTGCAGAAGCAGCACACCGTAGAGCAGCGCCTCGGCCGTGGGCGGGCAACCGGGAACATAGATGTCCACCGGGACCACCCGGTCGCAGCCGCGCACCACCGAATAGGAGTAGTGATAGTAGCCGCCGCCATTGGCGCACGACCCCATCGAGATCACGTAGCGCGGCTCGGGCATCTGGTCGTAGACCTTGCGAAGCGCCGGCGCCATCTTGTTGGTCAGCGTGCCGGCCACGATCATCACGTCCGACTGGCGCGGTGAGGCCCGCGGCGCGAAACCGAATCGCTCGGCGTCATAGCGCGGCATCGACATCTGCATCATCTCGACGGCGCAACAGGCGAGACCGAAAGTCATCCACATCAGCGACCCGGTGCGCGACCAGTTGATCAGCTCGTCCGTGGAGGTGACCAGAAAGCCCTTGTCGGCCAGCTCGTTGTTGATTTCGCCGAAAAACGCGTCGTCGCTGCCAACCGGCTTGCCGGTGTTGGGATCGATAATACCCTTGGGCGCAGGCGCCACCAATGGTGCGTTGCTCACTCCCATTCGAGCGCTCCCTTTTTCCATTCATAGACAAAGCCGACCGTCAGCACGCCGAGAAACGCCATCATCGACCAGAAACCCATCCAGCCGATGTCGCCGAACGACACGGCCCAGGGAAACAGGAATGCGACCTCGAGGTCGAAGATGATGAACAGGATCGAAACCAGATAGAACCGCACATCGAATTTCATGCGTGCGTCATCGAACGCGTTGAAGCCGCATTCATAGGCCGAGAGTTTTTCCGGATCGGGATTTTTGTAGGCGATCGCGAATGGCGCGATCAGCAAAGCCAGACCGATAACCAAAGCCAGACCGATGAAGATGGCAATCGGCACATAAGCGCCCAGAAGTTCCGTCATGACGTCCGTTCCTGTATCCGTCACAGTCGAAGCCCCTGCCTTACCCGAAGGTCTGGAGCCGGCCCCTCACCTGTGCGGCTGATCATGTTGCAACGCGGCGTGGTTAGCGCAGCCCGCCAAGCGGCGCAAGAGCACAGCAAACATTTGATCAGATAGTGTGAGCTTTCACCACCCAATGTTTCGCCGCACCGGTGATAGCACGCAATTATTTTCGGCAATTCACAATTTTGCCGCCGCCGCAGGAGCTGAAACAGGAGAATCACTCCGGCAGCGGGCAACCGCTGCAGAAAAACCAATGGCAAGCCGGACTCACGCCATCGGCGGCATCCGGCCTGCGTTCGTGCGGATCGGCCGTGGAGCGCCGCCCGGTGGTGCCGGTCGCCATCCGAAAACGCGCCTGCGGGCGCATTCCAACGGCCAGCTGAAGAGCAGTTAAAGCGCCGTTGCGACAAAGGCAGGTATTCGGTGCGTTCTTTGGGAAGATCTTGGGAAATCGTTGCCCCTGGGGGCCAAGGCGGAAGCAGATCCGCTTCTGTTTGAAAAATGGCGCGAGTGACGGGGCTCGAACCCGCGACCTCCGGCGTGACAGGCCGGCACTCTAACCAACTGAGCTACACCCGCGCATTTTTCACTCGGAACAAGCGGTGGCCGCCGTTCCGTGAGCGGTGAATTACGGGGTTCGCTCACAGGTGTCAAGCGTCGATTGCGAAGGAAAAACGACAAAATTCAAACTTGCTGGAAACAGGCCCTCAAGAAGCTCGCGCGCTGCGGGCTTCATTCACAATTTGATGATTGCTGCGGCTGTTTTTTCTTGCGGAAGCGGCGCGAACGCCCTAAAGCATGCGCCACCAATCTGGGGGCGATTAGCTCAGTTGGTAGAGCGCTTCGTTTACACCGAAGATGTCGGGAGTTCGAGTCTCTCATCGCCCACCATTTCATCCCATTGAAATCATTGGAACCCGCTGGCTTTCAACGGCTTTGCCCTGAAATGGCGTCACAAATCACGTCGCAAAGCCGGGATTGAGGATGGCGGGCAAGCCCCGGCATTAAAAAAAGCGCGACGGAGCTGGCTTCACCGAAAGGCCAAGTCATCCGCTTCTGTCCGAAGTGCCATCGATTGATTATGCGGACAGGTTCCTGCCGGGTGCAGAACCGTTCCCCCGCGTCAGCTATCCTTGCGAACTCATCGTCGGAACAATGACGGCAGCCTCCATACCGCGCGTCAGGCCGGCAATCGGCGAGACAAGCTCGAACCTGCAGTCCGCGCGTTCTGCAATGGTGCGTACAATTGCCAGTCCCAGCCCGCTTCCCTCGGCGGACCCGGATCCGCGTTCAAACCGGCGGGTCAGGCGGGCGAGGATTTCCGGCTCGATCACCGGGCTGTCGCTTTCGACGGACAGTCGTCCCGATGCCGAAAGCCTGATCCTGACCGGCGATCCGGGTGTGCCATGCTTGAGGGCGTTCTCGATCAGGTTGCGGCAGACGATGCCAAAGGCATCGGGATCGATGTCAGACATCACCGGATGATCCGGCGGAATGAAGTCGATCTGGCTGCCCCGTGGGGTCCGCTCGAAATCGGATACGATCAGGCGCAACACAGGGCGCAGGTCGGCAGGCTTGCCTGTCCTCAGCCGCCCCCCTTCGGCACGGGCGAGCTGGATCAGTTTCTCCGACAGACGTGTCAGGCGCTTCAATGTTGTCTCGATGTCGGCCGCACGGTTCGCCGCGATGGGGTCGGATGTTTCGCTTTGCAATCGTTGCGCCTGGGCAATGGCGCCGGCCACGGGCGTGCGCAGTTCGTGGGCTGCGTTGGCAGCCAGGTTGCGTTCCGCCTCGAAGGCGGCGTTCAGCCGTGCAAGCAGGTCGTTGGTTGCCACGGCGATGGGCGCAAGCTCGCTGGGCAGATCAAGATCGGAAGTTGGCGACAGATCATGCGCGCCGCGACTCGCCAGCGCGTTGCGGAACTGCCTGACCGGTCGGAAGCTGAAGCTCACCGCTCCGAATATTGCCGCCAGACAGAGCGGTATGACGACCAGCAGCGGCAGTCCGAGGCCCAATTGCATCTCGCGCGCCATCGACGCGCGGTGTTCAAGCGGCTCGGCCACGGCAATGGTGATGGAATCCTGCAGCGCGGAATCATAATACAGCCTGTGGGTGGCCGACTGCCGGAATCCGACACCGTCGAATGGCGGAAACACCGATGGGTCTGCGGCATGAGAGGATATCAGCACCCGCCCCTGTGCGTCCCGGACGACGTAGGTCAGGAATTCCGAGTGCTCCCTCAGGTTGGCGATACGCTGCGAAAGCCCCTCTTCCTCTCGGTCGATGATGTCGATAACCGCAAGCGGCAGCAGTCTTTGCGCCGTCTCCTGCAAGGCGGAATCAAACACCTCGTCCATTTCCTGGCGCAGCAGGGTGGCTGTAACGGTGGCCGCGATGATCCAGAGAACGGTCACGCCAAGCCCGATCAGGATCGCCAGCCGTGCCTGAAGCGAACGGGGTGCCCTCATGTGGTTCCCAGCCGGTAGCCGAGGCCCCGCTCCGTCTCGATCACCGAATGGCCGAGCTTCTTGCGTAGGCGGCTGACATGCACCTCGATCGCGTTGCTGTCGATCTCGGTATCGAAGGAATAGAGCCGTTCCTCAAGCTGCGCCTTGGAAAGCAGCTGCCCCGGACGCTGCACGAAGGCCTCGAAAAGCACCCATTCGCGCGCCGTCAGCGGCACCGCGCGGCCGTCCTTGCGCAGGCTGCGGGCGGCAAGGTCTATCTCGAGGTCCCCGAGCTTGATGATGGGGTTCGGATTGCCGCTGTAGCGCCGGGCGACGGATCCGATGCGCGCGGACAGCTCGGCAAGATCAAACGGCTTGACCAGATAGTCATCCGCGCCGGCGTTCAATCCCTCGATCCGGTCGGAAACCTGGTCAAGCGCCGTCAGAATGATGACCGGCGTCACATCGCCCCTGGCGCGAAAGGTCCTGAGAAACGGAATGCCGCGCCCGTCGGGAAGCATCAGGTCGAGCAGCACCAGATCGTAGGCCGCAACGGCGACGGCGTCGCTCGCCTCGTCAAGCCGCTTGACCCAATCGAGCGAATGGCCGTCTGCGGCAATCTGGTCCCGCACGGCGGAGCCCAGAACCGTGTCGTCTTCAATCAGGAGTATGCGCATGCTGTTCGCCCATGTTGTTCGTGCATTGTCTCGCATTGCCAACTGACGGCAAACTGAAGCTCCATGGTCTCCATGTTCAGCCCGCCGTCAGCTTCGGGGCGCAGATGATCCTTCAAGAATCTATTACAGGGAGTATGGAGTATGAGAAAGTCACTGGCCATTCTGTTTCTTTTCGCGTCGCTTGGCGCCACCGGCCTGGCTCGCGCCGACGAGGATGATTGCATCGTGCCGATGGCGCAATGGCAGCCGCGCGAAGCCGTGCAGCGTGTGGCGGCGGAGCGCGGCGTGACCGTTCGCAGGATCAAGATCGATGACGGCTGCTACCAGATCAAGGGCCGCGACGCGTCGGGACGGGAAATCGAGATCAAGGTCAATCCGCAGACCCTGGAAGTGATTGATATCGAATATGATGATTGAGGCTTTGCGCAGTGCCGACGCCGGCGCACAGCAGGCCTTGCTTGCGCGGTTTTGTTCCTGACGCCAAGCTGAAGCAGAAAGTCTCCAGGCGTCAGCAAACGATAAGGCTGGAGGACGAGGTTCCGGGTGTCGATCAAACCAAAGGAGACACCCATGAAGACCACCCTTTCCATTCTGACGGCAACCACCGCGCTTGCCGCTTTCCTTGCGATGCCTGCAGTCGGCGCGGTCCACTCCGGTCGCACCGGCGATTCCGGCCAGTTGACGGTGATGGATGACGCGTCACCCAGGGAACAGGGCTATCTGCTCGCCAGCAATGACGACGATGATCACCGGTCAAAGGCCCGATACCGTTCGGATGACGATGACGACGATGATGACGACGACGATGATCATGGCGGCCGGGCAAGCGCAAATCCTGCTCCCGCCGGTTCCGTCTCGCCACCCAACAACGGTCTCTTCGATACCGGCGCAGCATCGCAGGTTCAGGTGAACTGACCCGACCCTCGAGCTTGCCTCTTCTCAGCCCCGTCATCGCTTGCCGATGGCGGGGTTGCTTCGTTCAGGCTGCCGGTCGGCGGCTCAGCCAAACCTGACGGCAAGCTGAAGCGAAATCATGAGCTTGTTAAGGAAGGCATCAGGCGTACGGCCCATTGAAGCAACATCAGATCAACTCGTGGAGAAACATTATGAAATCGATCCTGGCCGCGCTTGCCATCACCACCGCGCTCACACTTCCCGCCACTGCCTGGGCACGGCCGGTGACCATCGACACGACGCTGAAGAACTATGGCGGCAACGGCGCCTACCTGGCGATCTACGTGACCGACGCCAAGGGCGTCTACAAGGGCAGCCTCTGGATGGCCGGCGGTAAGTCGAAATATTACCAGCATCTGAGCGACTGGCAGCGCGCCACCGGCGGACGCCTCTCCGAGATCAACGGAATCACCGGCGCCAGTGTCGGCTCGGGCCGCAAACTCTCGATCACGCTCAACCTCGCCGACGCGCTGTTCGATGCCGGCTACCAGGTGCATGTCGATGCCGCCGTGGAGGACATGCGCGACAGCCCGTCGGAAGTGGTCGTCCCGCTCACAACCGCTGGCGCCGGCAAGGCGACACCGGGCCGCCGCTATATCGCTTCCTTCGCCTACAAGATGTGAGTGAAACCACGATGATCCGCTCCCTGCACAGATGGCCAGGCCTCGTCGCCGCCACGCTTCTTCTTGTTCTCAGCCTGTCGGGCGCAGTCCTGTCGGTCTTTCCGGCACTCGAGACCGTGACGGCACCTGCACAGACGGAGGCCGGGCTCACGGTCGCTGACCTGACGGCGCGGGTCCTGGCCACCCATCCCGGTGTCGAGCAGATCAAGCGCGCGCCATCGGGGCGGATCACCGCCTACTGGTTTGACAACGGCACGCCGGGCGCTGCCGTTGTCGACCCGGCGACCGGCCTCGATGCCGGTTCTGCCGACGCATCGGCCGTTGAACGCTGGATGAAGAACCTGCACCGGTCGCTCTTTCTCGATGACACTGGACGGATCGTTGCGGCCATCGGCGCGGGCGCCATGCTTGTCCTTGCTCTTTCGGGAACGGCACTCGTTGTCCGGCGCACCGGCGGCTGGCACCGGATATTTAGCCCCCTGAAAGGCCCCCTGTCGGGCCGTCTGCATGCGGAGATCGCCCGTCTTTCCGTCGCCGGTCTGTTGCTGTCTTCGGTGACCGCCCTGTGGATGACGGCATCGACATTCGGCTATCTGCCGGAAGGCAATGTGGCACCGCCTGTTCCAGATACGGTCAGTGGTGTGAGCGGTTTTGCGGTCACGGACATTCAGGCCCTGCGCACCACGCCGCTGTCGGCGCTGCGGGGGCTGACTTTCCCCTATCCGGACGATCCGACCGACGTCTTCACGCTGAAAACCGATGCGGGACAGGGTTATATCGACCAGGGAACCGGCGCACTGCTGGCCTGGACCGAGCCCGGCGTGTGGGACCGGATATCGGAAACCATCTACATGCTGCACACCGGCCAGGGTGCTGCGACACTCGGCCTTCTGCTCGGGCTGATGGCGCTCGGGGTTCCGCTGATGGCGGTAACCGGTGTCATCGTCTGGGTGGCCGGACGCCGCGCCCGGCCGAGGCTGCGCGGCAACGCCGCGGCCGGCCAGGCTGACACGGTGCTGCTCGTGGGCAGCGAGGGCGGCAATGTCTGGGGTTTTGCCGCAACACTGCATGCAGCCCTGACGGCCGCAGGTCAAAAGGTCCACGCGGCGCCCATGTCGGCCTTCGCGCCCGATCGCTACACGCAGGCTGCCCGCATCATCGTCCTCGCCTCGACCTACGGCGATGGCGTGGCGCCGGCCTCGGGGAAGGGGTTTGTCGACCGCCTCGCCGCCCTGCCCGCGCCTCCTGCCATGCCGCTCGCGATCCTCGGGTTTGGCGACCGCAGTTTTCCTGATTTCTGTGGTTACGCAAGGCAAGTGGCGCGCGCTGCCGATGCAAAGGGCTGGACCACGTTGATGCCGATGGACACGGTCAACCGCCAGTCGCCGCAGGATTTCGCCCGCTGGGGCCGTTTGCTCGGTGCGGCATTGAACATGCCTCTGGAACTCGATCATCAGCCGGTGGCGCCGAGGACCTCCGCTCTCACGCTGATCTCGCGCCGCGACCATGGCGCCGAGGTTCAGGCGCCGACGGCAATCCTGCGCTTTGCCGTTCCGCATGTGCCCGTCTGGCGGCGACTGACCGGGCTTGGCGTCTCCCGCTTCATGGCAGGCGACCTGCTCGGGGTGGTGCCTGCAGGATCATCCGTTCCAAGGTTCTATTCGCTGGCTTCGGGCGCCAGCGACGGCTTTGTGGAAATCTGCGTCCGCAAGCATCCCGGCGGCCTGTGTTCCGGGCAACTTCTCTCGCTGGAGCCGGGAGAATCCATTCAGGCCTTCATCCGCCCCAATCCGGGTTTCCGGCCGGTTCGAGGCAAGAAGCCCGTCATCCTGATCGGCGCAGGCACCGGCATCGGTCCGCTGGCCGGCTTCGCACGGGCGAACACGCGGCACCAGCCGATGCATCTGTGGTTTGGCGCCCGCCACCCCGACAGTGATCTTCTCTATCGCCCCGAGCTCATCGACTGGCACACCGAAGGAAGGCTGACCTCGGTTGCCGCAGCCTTCTCGCGGACGGAAGCGCGCACCTATGTCCAGGACATCCTGCGCCGCGACCGGGCCAGGGTTGCACGCCTGATCGCCAATGGCGCGCAGGTTCTGGTCTGCGGCGGCCGCGAGATGGCCGCAGGCGTTGCCGAGGCGATGACGGACATCCTGGCTCCGCAGGGCCTGACCCCTGCCAAGCTGAAGGCGGAGGGACGATATGCCGAAGACGTTTACTGATCTCACGCGCCACGCGCTCAATGGCGAGACCATGGGCACGCGCTGGTCCGCGCTGTTTCACAAGCCCGCCGAATTCGACGTGGCCCCGGTTGCCGCTGCGATGGCGGCGGCGGTGAACGAGGTCGACCGGCAGATGTCCACCTGGAAGCCGGACAGCGATCTGATGCGCCTCAATGCCGCGCCGCCCGGTATCTGGGTCGAGTGCCCCGAACATCTGATGATCGTGCTGGAGACCGCTATTTCGATTGGCCGGGCTTCCGGCGGAGCCTTTGACATTGGCGTCGGCGATGTGGTGTCGGCCTGGGGCTTTGGCCCTGCAAAAGCGGATCCGGCCCGTATTCAGGCCGCCCTGTCTGAACCCAGACATCCGGCGCATGATATTCTGGAGCTTGACCTGTCCGGACGGCGTGTGCGCAAGACCGCTCCGGTCACTCTGGACCTGTCAGGCATTGCCAAGGGGTACGGCGTCGACCGCCTGACCGATGTCGCGAGGCGATTTCAGATCTCCGACGCGCTTTTGTCCATCGATGGAGAGTTGCGGGGGATCGGCCTCCAGCCCGATGGCTCGCCCTGGTCGATCGCGATCGAGGACCCGGATCATTCGACACGCAAGGCAATAGCGATTGTCACCCTGGAGGATGCCGCCGTCGCCACCTCGGGTGATTACCGGCACTGGATTGACGTCGGCCCGAAGCGATTGTCCCACACCATGGATCCTTCCCGCGGCGGACCGCTGGCCCGGTCGCCTGCTTCGGTCACGGTCATTGCCGAGACCTGCATGGCCGCCGATGCCTGGGCAACGGTGCTGATGGTCAAGGGCAGCAGTGAAGGCGTCGAACTGGCACGTCGGATGCGGTTGAATGCCCTGTTCGTCGAGCGCGACGGTGATGGTCTGCGTCAAACACCGGTCGGACCATTCTTCGAGGCGGTGGATCGCCAGAGCTGATTCAGGTCCGGCATCGACTGGAGCCGCGCCGGAACAGGCGCCGCATGCTGCAAAAGAGAGCGCAAGGGATCGCCTTATATTTAGGCACATCGCCCACTAAGTGGACGGCCTCCACCTGGCCCGGTTCGGAAACCACGGCTTTCACGGCCTCCAGACACGCGACTTCTCGTGGGCCGTAAGCAGAATCTCGAATGGAGCAGACCTGCGGCTCGGTGGCATGAAACTTGCCACTGGATCCAAAGGCGTGCCGCGTGCACTCGTCCTGCAGCGACGCCGCGGCAATTGAGAATTGACGCCAATCCGAAACCAGGAGTTCCCATGATCCGAACCGCACTCGCTACAGCCGCCGCTGTTCTCACCCTTGCCACCTCCGTGGCCGCCCAGACCGCGATGCCCTTCGCGCTGGACTGGAAATTCGAAGGGCCGGCAGCGCCCTATTTCGTAGCCGTCGACAAGGGCTATTTCGACGCCGAGGGCCTCTCCGTCGAGGTGTCGGAAGGCGCAGGCTCGCTCGACGCGATCCCGAAGGTCGC
Source organism: Hoeflea sp. (assembly GCA_020637795.1). GTDB lineage: Bacteria > Pseudomonadota > Alphaproteobacteria > Rhizobiales > Rhizobiaceae > Hoeflea. Next base: position 614,978 of record JACKJT010000002.1, read on the forward strand.
CACCGGCGCATTCCCCGTCGGTTTCGCCGACATCAACAGCCTGATGAAATTCCTCGACCAGAACCAGGGCGCGCCGGTGACCGCGGTCATGATGGTCTACGACAAGCCGCCCTTCTCCGTCGTCGGCCGCAAGTCGCTCGGCGTCGAGGCTCCGGCCGACCTCGCCGGCAAGGTGCTCGGCGCACCTCCGCCGGATGGCGCCTGGGCGCAGTTCCCGATTTTCGCCGCCGAAAACGGCCTCGACATGGCCTCGATCACGGTTGAACCGGTCGGCTTTCCGACACGCGAACCGATGCTGGCCGAAGGCAAGGTCGCGGCCGTCACCGGTTTTTCCTTCTCCTCGACGCTGAACCTGATCCGTCTCGGCGTGCCGGAAGATGACCTCAGCGTCATCCTGATGGCCGATCATGGCGTGGCGCTCTACGGCAATGCGGTCATCGTCAACACCGATTTCGCCACCGCCAACCCGGAAGCCGTGACCGGCTTCATCCGCGCGGTCGCCAAGGGCTGGCAGGACTCGATCGCCGATCCCGACATGGCGATCGAAGCCCTGATCAAGCGCAACCCGGCCGCCGACCCGGCGCTCGAGAAGCGCCGCCTGCAAATGGCGATTGATGCCAACGTGCTCACCGACTGGGTCAAGGCCAACGGTTTCGGCGGCATTGACCCCGACCGGATGGCCAAGGCCATCGAGCAGACCAAATCCGTCTACGAGTTCGTCAACGCTCCCGACGCGGCGCTGTATTTCACCCCGAAATACCTGCCGGCCGATGGCAGCCTGGCGCTGAAGTGATACGACAGACCGATACCGGCGCCCCCGACGACACCGGGGGCGCCGTTTCCTTGGCACAGGCTTGAAGGCTGATATCCCGCATGACCAATCTCATCGAGATCAAGGGCGTGACCCACGCCTACCGCACCAAGGCTGGCCCCTTGCCGGTGCTCGACAATCTCAATGTCCTTGTCCCTGAAGGCGAGTTCTGCGCCGTCGTCGGACCCTCCGGCTGCGGCAAATCCACCCTCACCCGCCTGATTGCCGGGCTGATGAAGCCCGACCAGGGCGAAGTCTGGCTGCACGGCGAGCGGGTGACCTCGCCGCGCAAGACCGTCGGCATGGCGTTCCAGAACCCGGTGCTGCTCGAATGGCGCACGATCATCGACAATGTCATCCTGCCGCTTGAGATCGTCGCCCCGCGGATGCCGCAGCGCGATCGCCAGGACCGCGCCATGCATCTTCTGGAAATGGTCGGCCTCAAGGGATTCGAAAACAAGCGACCATCCGAGCTGTCGGGCGGAATGCGCCAGCGCGCCTCGCTCTGCCGCTCGATCGTCCACAAGCCCGACGTGCTGATCATGGACGAGCCTTTCGGCGCACTCGATGCCTTTACCCGCGAGGACCTGTGGCAGACCATGCGCGATCTGCGCGCGGCCGAACCCTTTACCTGCGTTCTCATCACCCATGACCTGCGCGAGTCCGTCTTCCTCGGCGACCAGGTGATCGTGCTTTCGGGCCGGCCCGCGCGCACCCAGCACGTGCTCGACGTCGACCTGCCGGCCGACCGCACCATCGAAAGTCTTTACACCCCCGAAGCGACGGACATGCTGCACCTGCTGCGCGACCAGATCCGCTTGGCCCAGGGCCGCGACGGAGGCGCGCACTGATGGAAACGCTCAAGAAAATAGCCGTCCCGGGGCTTGCGATCATCGCCTTCCTCGGCCTGTGGGAACTGATCGTCTGGGTCAACGACTGGCCGAATTACAAGATGGCCTCGCCATCCGACCTGCCGCCGGCGTTTTCGCGCTACAGCGGCCTGTTTATCGAGATGGGCTGGCAGACCCTTTGGCGCACCGTTGCCGGGCTGGGACTGGCCGTCATCGTCGGCACGTTGCTGGGCATGGCGATGGGGTTTTCGAAGATCGCCCGCGATGCGGTCTATCCGCTGCTGGTCGGCTTCAACGCCATCCCCAAGGCCACGCTGGTGCCGGTGATCGCGCTGATCTTCATCGGCCAGCATGATTTCAACACCGTGCTGATGGCCTTCCTGATCTCGTTCTTTCCGATTGCCGTGTCGGTGGGCATCGGCCTGTCGACGCTGGAGCCGGAATACCGTGACATCCTGCGCAGCCTTGGCGCCTCGAAGATCACCATCTTCCGCAAGATCGCCCTGCCCAAGACCCTGCCCGAGTTTTTCGGCGCGCTGAAGGTCTCGGTGACGCTCGCCTTCATCGGCACCAACCTGGTCGAGATCGTCTCGCCGCATGGCCGGGGGCTCGGCGCCCTGTTCAAGTCGGGCGAAACCAATGGCGATTATCCGCTGATGTTCGCTGTGCTGATTGCGCTCGCGGCTCTGGGCATCGTGCTCTATTACGCCGTCGTCGCCCTTGAGCGGATCTTCGCCGGCTGGGCCGAGCGCCCGCAAAGCTAGATCCGGTTCCGTTACGGCTGGTCCGCTGCCTTGCCCCGCGCCAGCACCCCGCCGGTGGCCGGTTCGCGGACGCCGGTTGTGCCGGGATAGGTGATCGGCAGTCCGGCAAGCGAGCGGACCGCGAGCCAGGCCCAGGCCTCGGCTTCCATCGAATCGCCGTTGAGGCCCGCCTCTTCGGCGACGATGACCTGGCCGGTGTGGCGCGTGGCGACCGTCAGATCCTCGACGATCAGCCGGTTGTGGCGGCCGCCGCCAGTCAGGATCCAGAGTTTCGGCTTTTGAGGCAGATGCGCCTGCGCCTTGGCGATCGCCGCCGCGGTCACGAAGGCAAGCGTGCGCGCGCCGTCCTCCAGCCCGGCCTCGCTGTCGTCCGGCAGTTGAAAATCGTTGCGGTCGAGCGAGATCCGCTCCTTTACCGTGAAGAACGGCGACGACAGGTAGCGGTTGGCAAGCCCGGAAAGCACCCGCCCCTCCGAGGCAATGGCGCCGCCCGCATCGTAGGGAATGCCCGCATGCCGCGTCACCCACCGGTCAATCAGGGTATTGCCCGGGCCGCTGTCGAAGGCGCGCAGATCGCCATCCGGCCCGACATAGGTGATGTTGGAGATACCGCCGATATTGACGAACACGACCGGCGTCTCGCCGGCCCATTCCTCCGGCAGGCCGACAGCCAGCGCCCGGTGATAGGCGGGAACCAGCGGGGCACCCTGCCCGCCGAGCGTCATGTCGCGGGCGCGAAGATCGTAGACCACGTCAATGCCGAGCCGGTCGGCCAGCCGCGCGCCGTCGCCCAGTTGCACCGTCAGCGCTTTCAACGGGCGATGCAGCACGGTCTGGCCGTGGAACCCGACAACGTCGATGTCGCTTGCCGAAAGCCCCTCACGCGCCAGGAAGGCCTCGACCGCCGCCGCATGCCGGTCCGTCAGCTCCGCCTCGAGTTCGGACAGGTCGCCCGGGCGGTCGGTCCGCGCCTCGATCGCTTTCGCCGTCTCCAGCGCCGCCTCCAGCCGCTTGCGGAACCGGGCGTCGTAGGGCGTGAAGGATGACGCCCCGCGTTTGACCAGGCCGTCGCCATCGGTCTCCAGCATGGCCAGGTCGATGCCGTCCATCGAGGTGCCGCTCATCAGTCCGATTGCCCGCATCACCGCGCCATGCTCTGTCATTTCGTCCATTCCATGCTTGCTGTCAGCCTGCCCGCCTGCGCCCGGGAGCGGTTAAAGACCGGGCCGTCCGTTTGCCTCTCGCCGCCCGTCTTGCCCGGCTTGTGTTGAATGCGCGGCGCGTGAGTGTTAAAGGCCCGCCGGGCGCCGGTGTTTCTTCCGCGCCCGTTTTGTTTCCAAGACTTCCGTCATAGCTGCAAGGACAGTGTCATGTCAGCCTACAAATCCGATTTCCTCAACATCCTCAACGAGCGCGGTTTCATTCACCAGTGCTCCGACTTCGAAGGCCTCGACGCCCTCGCGGCCAAGGGAGAGCTTGTGGGCTATATCGGCTATGACTGCACCGCCCGCTCGCTGCACATCGGCAATTATCTGACCATGATGATGCTCTATTGGCTGCAGCAAAGCGGCAACAAGCCGATCACCCTGATGGGTGGCGGCACCACCATGGTCGGCGATCCGTCCGGCAAGGACGAGTCCCGTCCTATGCGCACGGTCGAGGAAATCGAGGCCAACAAGGCCTCGATCAAGACCGTCTTCTCCCGCGTGCTTGAATTCGGTGACGGCGCCCACGACGCCATCATGGTCGACAATGCCGACTGGCTGCTGAAGCTCGGCTACATCGACATGCTGCGCGATGTTGGCCGGCATTTCTCGGTCAACCGCATGCTGTCGATGGATTCGGTGCGCCTGAGGCTCGAGCGCGAGCAGGAAATGAGCTTCATCGAGTTCAACTACATGGTCTGCCAGTCCTACGATTACGTCGAGCTCGCCCGCCGCTACGGCTGCAATCTGCAGATGGGCGGCTCCGACCAGTGGGGCAACATCATCAATGGCGTCGAACTCGGCCGCCGCATGGGCACGCACCAGCTCTACGCGCTGACCACGCCGCTGTTGACCACAGCGTCGGGCGAGAAGATGGGCAAGACCGCCAATGGCGCCGTCTGGCTCAACGCCGACATGTTCAGTCCGTGGGATTTCTGGCAGTACTGGCGCAATTCCGAGGACGCCGATGTCGGCCGCTTCCTCAGGCGCTTCACCATCCTGCCGATGGACGAGATCCGCCGCCTCGAAGCCCTCCAGGGCGCCGAGATCAACGAGGCCAAGAAGGTGCTCGCCAACGAGGCGACCGCGCTGCTGCATGGCCGCGCAGCGGCCGAAGAAGCCGCCGAAACCGCCCGCAAGACCTTCGAGGAAGGCGCCATCTCGGACAACCTGCCGACAATCACGGTGAGTGGCTCTGAGCTCGATGCCGGGATCGGCCTTCTGGCGCTCTTCGTCCGCGCCGGTCTCGCCGGTTCGAACGGCGAAGCCCGCCGCCACGTCCAGGGCGGCGCCATCAGGGTCAACGACGTGTCGATCACCGACGACAAGACCATGATCGATGCCGGCTATCTCAATGATGAGGGCGTGATCAAACTGTCGCTTGGCAAGAAGAAGCACGTGCTGGTCCGGCCGCAGTAACCCGCAGCCACCGGACCTCGCCCATCAGGACCGCCGCGATCCCCGTGATCCGGCGGTCTTTTCTTTAGGGACGGAACTCGAAGATCGAGCGGAACACGCCGGGTGCGATCACCGACAGCGGATTGACTTCCAGCAACGGCGATGAGGTCTTGCCCGTCAGCCGGAAGGTGATGCCGATCAGCCCGCGGTCGCGGCCGTTGCCCAGGAGCGCCCCGATGATCGGCAATTCGCTGAACAGCCGGTTGACGCCATAGGCCGGCATGAAGGTGCCGGTCAGGTCGACGAGCCCCTTCGCATCGTGGACTTTACCCTGGAACGAGGCGCCGATCTGCGGGCCTCGCACAATCCCCTCTCTGACAAGCAATTCGCCGTTGCCGGAGACGAGACGGGCATTGGCAACCTCGAACTGCGCCTCGGACACGTTGATATCGGCGCGCACCGCATCCTTGAGGCTCTCGCCGTCCTGTTTGCTGGGCGTGGACACCAGCGATCCCAGCCGCGGCTCGCCCACCACCATGAAATTCCTGATGTCGAGCGTGCCGCGCCGCAACGGACCATCCTGGCGCTTGAGCCTGACATTGAGCAAGCCGCCGCGGATGCGCGAATAGACGCCCGCGAAACGGGCGAACGCACCGGCATCGCCGCTGGTAATCGAGATGGTTTCGCCGCCGTCTCCGCCGGCAATGTCGATCACGACCGCCTGGCCGCTTTTCGTCACCGCCTTGAAGTCGAGCAGATCGATCCGGCTGCCCTGCCCCTTGTAACTCGCCTTTCCCGAGGAAAGCTGCTCGTCGGAATACCCGTGCATCGCATCGATGCTCGCCGACACTTCGACCGGAACGGCGTCGCCGCCGGAGCCGGGCGTGTTGGATTCGGCGGATTTCGCCAGCGTGATGATCGGACGCATGTCCATCGAGGCGCCGCTGACCTCGACCTTGTAGCCTTTGCCCTTGCGCGCAATCACGGCGCGATAGTTGTCGCGCGGTGAAAGCGCGACGCGGTCGAACCTGGCTGAAACCAATTGCCCTTTCTTCAAGGACACCTCGCCCGACGCCGAAAACCCGTCTCCCGACAGTTTCAGCTCCGAAAGCGTGATCGTTTCGCCGGTCCCGTTCAACAGGAAATCCAGCTTGGCGGCCACGCCCGCATCCTTGGTCCAGCCGATGCCCGGCACGGTGAGCTTGGCGGGCGTCAGGTCGAGACTGACAATCTGCCGGCCTTCGGTTGCCGGATCGATTTCGAGCGCGAACCCGACCGGGCCCGAGAAGATCGCCCCGCTGCCGGGCGCGATCTTCTCCCGGTCCTCCGGGCTCAGCGTGCCCGAGAGCCGGCGTTGCGGCGCAACGTCCGAGCGCTCGCCCACCGGCTGCACGATATCGAGGTTCATCTTCGCCCCGTCCACCAGCGCATCGGCCTTCAGCACCGCCCTTTCGGGCGTCACGGTCAGCTTGCCGTCCATCCCGGTCAGCATCCTGCCTTCCACCGGCTTGCCAATATCGACACCCGTCATGTCCAGGTTGACATTCCAGTCGGGCGGCGGCGGCGACTGGTCCTGGATCAGTCCGAACCGGGCGGTCACGGTCGAAGAGATATCGCCGCTGAGGTCCGAGGGCCGCAGCCCGATCCGGTCGAGCGCATCGATCGGGTGGTAGGTGATCAGTTCGGCGACCGCATCGGCGTTGCCGCGAACCGACATCGACAATTCGGCCATCAATGGCTGCTTGTCCGCTTCGGGTATCGAGAACACCGCGTCGTTGACCGCGACCGTGCGTCCGGTCGGGAAGAATGCGGTGGCCGAATCGATGTTGAAAATGATGTCCGAACCGCGCAGCCGCATGTGCCCGACGGTATCGCGCAGCGGCGGAATGTCGCCGGCGACGTTCATCCGCGCCCGCTCGATATCGAAATCGATCTGCAGCTGGTCTTCATCAAACGGCACGTCATCGTAAGGCTTGTAGTGCCCCGCCGGCGCGGCCAGTTGGATCCGCGCGTTGCTGACGGTCCCGCCATAGAGATTGGCGAGCACCCACTGCCGCGCCATCTTGCCGACCCAATAGGGCCAGAGCTGCTTCACCGCCGCGGTCGACATCCGCTCGGCCTGCGCCACCAGGTTGATCTCCGGTGAAATGCCTTCGACAAAGCGCCAGGAGGCCGAGCCGAACATCGCGCCTTGCGCTGACGCAACCGTCAGTTCCTCGGCGACAAGCTTGCGGTTTGCGGCATCGAACCAGCCGAACGCCTTGCCGGCGAACGGAATTGGCGCCTCGTCGGAATCGCCGGGCGCGGCAAGCCCCTTGGTGACGACGAAATCGAACGCGATCCCCTCGGCGGTGATGGTTTCAAGCCGGTCCGCGTCAATCAGGCCACCGGTAAAGGGAATGGTGGTCTCCCCGATCCGGATGATCGATGGCGTGATCTCGATCTTGTGCACTTTCGGCATGTAGACAAGGTTGACGCTCGCATCACGCACGTCCGCCTTAACGCCGCCCATCGTCATCGTGCCGCGGTCCGCCGCCACCTTGATCGAAAGCGAGGCCGTCCGGGTCGGCGTGGCCCGCCCGGCGGTGAAGCTAATTCCGAGCGGTGCCGTCAGCCCGTTTTGCCGGTCGCTTGCGCCTTCCGTCAGGAAATCGATCGCCAGCCCGCTGAATTCACCGGTCACCTTCGACAGCTCTGTTTCGTTGGCCCGGGCGCTGGCTTCTCCCTTGATGCCGATCCGTCGGCCGGCACGCTCGATTTCGGCCTCGATCTCGTAATGGCTGGTGTCCACCCTGCGCACCAGCGCGTTGTCGACCACGACCGGCACGCCGGCGCCGGAAATGCGAATGTCGGAAAACCGGAAGGCCCCCGCCTCGACCGCATCCACCTGGATGGCGACCCGGTTCAGGGTGCTGAACAGCTGCTCGATCATCGCATCGGTGCCATCGACCCGGAACCCGGCCAGATCGGTGAGGTTGAAACCGTCGCCCTGCGGGGCGGCCAGCTCCACCCCGCCAATGTCAACCGACAGGATGCTCAACCTGCCCGCCAGCAGCGCCAGCGGATCGAGAGAAATCAGGATGCGGTCCGCCCGGTTGGCCGGCGCCACGCCATCAACCGCCTCCACCCGGACATCCTCGGCCAAAAGCGCAAGATGCCCGCGCCGGGTCAGGCGTATACCGGCGCTGGTGAGTTCGGCGCGCTTGTCCGGGCCGACGGCCCGGGCCAGAGCGGCCTGCGCACGGTCCCGGATAAAGCCGTCGGCAACGCCCGTTTCCAGCGCCGCCACGAGCCCTCCGGCAAGCACCGCCAGCACCAGCAACACCCCGGCGAACCAGCGCATGGCCGTCCCGCTCCAATGCCTCGGATGGTGCCCGCGAACCAGAATGGAGTCTTCGCCGTTCGCCGACGGGTACTCGTGCAACCCGATGATGTCGCGTCTTTTAAACAGAACCTTGTCTATCGGCTGATCCGGCATGGGCGTTGGAATGTTATCTTTCTGTCTTGTCGGTGATTCTTCTGGATTGTCAGATCCACGTTTATATATCCCGTGGAGGCAGGGTCACCTGCGAAAAACGCGACTGAACCGGCGAAAGGATTTGCATAGTGAACGAATTGGTCGAGGGCGCCACGGCGCCGAAACTGGATTTGCCACGCGATGGCGGCGGAAACGTGTCGCTGGCCGACTTTGCTGGCAAGAAAGTGGTACTGTACTTCTATCCGAAAGACGATACCAGCGGCTGCACCACCGAGGCGCTGGACTTCACCGCACTTGCGGATGAATTCGCCAGCGCCGGGGCGGTCGTGATCGGCGTGTCGCCCGACCCCGTCAAGGCCCATGACAAGTTCATCGCCAAGCACGGCCTGGGGGTCATCCTTGCCTCGGACGAGGACAAGACGGTTCTCGAGGCCTATGGCGTCTGGAAGGAAAAGAGCATGTACGGACGCCAGTACATGGGCGTCGAGCGCTCCACGTTCCTCATCGACTCCGGCGGCAAGATCGCCAGGATATGGTCCAAGGTGAAGGTCAAGGGTCATGCCCAGGACGTGCTCGAGGCGGTCCGGTCGCTTTGAGCCTCGTGCCAAAAACAGGATCGGGATCCGAGGTGAGCGTCGAAACCCGCGCCTTTCTCTCCCTGCGCGACGGCGCGGCGCAGGCGATCAGGGCTGCGGACCTGACTGAGAAGACCGCTCTGGCCCAGGAGGTCGCCGGACGCTGGCACGCGCGGCGGCTGTCGCTGCGCTCGCCGCTCGACACCCTGGCGCCCGAACGCCCCGGCCGCCCGGAGAAGCCGGAGCTGGTGCCGCCCACTCAGGTGGTGCGGCGCTCGCTCCATTCGCGCCGCGGGCGCATCGCGCTGTTGCATGCCATTGCCCATATCGAACTCAACGCCATCGATCTGGCGCTCGACATCGTCGCGCGGTTTGCAGCAAGCCCGATGCCGCAGAGCTTTTTCGACGGCTGGATGCAGGTGGCCTTCGAGGAAGCCAAGCATTTCAACCTGGTGCGCCAGCGGCTTCAGGCGCTGGAGGCGGACTATGGCGACATGCCCGCCCATGACGGCCTGTGGCAGGCGGCGCACGACACCCGCAACGACCTGACCGCCCGCCTCGCCGTCGTGCCGCTGATTCTCGAGGCACGCGGGCTCGATGTCACCCCGTCGCTGCGCGCCAAGATGCGCGAGGTCGGCGACCACGACACCGCCTCGGTCCTCGACGTGATCTACGAGGACGAGAAGAAGCACGTCGCCATCGGCGCCAAGTGGTTCCGGTTTATCTGCGCCCGCGAGGGCAAGGATCCGGCCGAAACCTTCCGGCTTCTGGTGCGCGCCAATTTCCGCGGCGGCCTGAAACCGCCCTTCAACGACCTCGCCCGCGCCGCCGCCGGGTTGACGCCGACATTCTATCGGGCGCTCACCAGCCAAAATATGTCATAAAGCTAATCTATTGCTCCTGAAAGGCTCCGGCTCAAACCTTTGTTAACCTTAACAGGTTGTAATCCCTCCAGAACAATCAACGGCAACCCGTTCTGACGAGGATTATCGCGTGTCGCAGAGGCAGGACAACCGCGTATTTGGCAAACGCCCAAAACATCCGCATACCATCATTTTCGCCAGTGGCGAGACCGTCCGGCACATCACCGTCCGTCCATGGATCGCCGGATTGCTGATGTCCGTTCTGGGCGTGATGGCGATCGGCTATCTCGGCGCCACCTCCTATCTGGTGCTGCGCGACGACCTGATCGGCGCATCGATGGCGCGGCAGGCGCGCATGCAGCATGCCTACGAGGACCGCATCGCGGCTCTGAGGTCGCAGGTCGATCGGGTCACCAGCCGGCAATTGCTCGACCAGCAGCTGATGGAAGAGAAGGTCGCCGAGCTGATTGCGCGGCAGAACGCGCTCAGCAATCGCCATGGCAAGCTCGGGCCGTTGCTCGACCGTGTCGGCGCGTTCCCGAGCCATGTTCCCGTTCCCACCGGCAATCCGAAGAAAGAGGCATCCCTGCCGGCGACGACGGCAAAGAAAGCCCGGCTTGCCGCGCTTGCATCGCAATCGGTTGTTGTTGCCGATCCAGCAGCCGCTCATCTCAATCCGCTCGCCTTTGCCCCTGCCTCCACTGCCACGGAACGGGAATCGGTGGGCGAACGGGCCGACCGGATCTTCTCGAGCGTAACCCTTTCGCTGAAGTCCATCGAACGCGAACAGATCGAGAAGATGCAGGGCCTGGCAATCAATGCCTTCGAAACCGCGTCGGAAATCGACGAGATCATCAGGTCCACGGGCCTGCCGATCCCTGCGGTCGACAACAGCGCGGTGGGCGGACCATTCGTCCGGCCGAACGATCCCAACGCATTCGAAGCCACGCTCGATGACCTCGACCAGGCGCTCGGACGGCTCGACGCGGTGCGGCGCCATGCCCGCAAGCTGCCGATCGGCGTTCCCGCTCCCGGCCGGGAAATCACCTCGCGATTCGGAAACCGCCGTGATCCGTTTCTCGGCCGCCTTGCCTTTCATGGCGGCATCGATTTCCGCACGCCGACAGGCACTCCCATCTTCTCCACCGGCTCCGGCGTGGTCGTCCACGCCGGCCGCAATGGCGGCTACGGCAAGATGGTCGAGATCGACCACGGCAACGGCATCACCACCCGCTATGCCCACCTCTCCGCCGTGGAAGTCCGCGAAGGCGACCATGTCGGCAGCGGTGCACGAATCGGCAGATCGGGCTCCACGGGCCGCTCCACCGGCCCTCACCTTCACTACGAGGTCCGCCGCAACGGCGATGCGGTCGATCCGATACGCTTCCTCAAGGCCGCCAAAAAGCTCAAGCCGCTGCTGGTGTCCAACTGATCAGTGCGGTCCCTTGACCGAGCCGAACACTGTCTCATGAAAAAAGGGCCGCAAACGCGGCCCTTTCCCATTGGCGTGAAAGCTCCGGGTTTACAGAACGCCTTCCGGCACCAGCACCTTGTCGATGACGTGGATGACGCCGTTCGAGGTGTCGATGTCGGCGGTCACCACCTTGGCGTCGTTGACCATTGCGCCATTGTCGAGATCAATGGTGACCATCGATCCCTGGACGGTTGCCGGCGTGGAATCGTCGACCAGATCCGTCGACATCACCTTGCCGGGCACGACGTGGTAGGTCAGCACCGCAACCAGCTTGTCCTTGTTTTCCGGCTTCAACAGCTCATCGACCGTCATCCCGAGTGCGGCGAAGGCTTCGTCCGTCGGAGCGAAAACCGTGAACGGGCCATCGCCCTTGAGCGTCTCGACAAGGCCTGCGGCCTGAACGGCTGCGACCAGCGTCTGGAAACTGCCGGCCTCGACGGCGGTGTCGACGATATCCTTCTTGCCGGAATGGGAGGCGGCCATGGCGGAACCGCCGGCAAGGCCGAATGCGATGACAGCAGCTGCGATCGTCTTTGTCAGTTTCATGCGTAAACTCCATTGTGAGGTTTGAAGCCCCCCGACGCGACTTTCACGCAAGCCGGGCGGCAATGGTTCACCGCGACACCCCATCCGCCGGGGTGAAAATGAAATGCCGCCTTCACCGCTTGTCGCGTCTTGAAAATTCGAAGAAGCGCCCAATCAGGCCGGCGCGGCAATACGGCGGCAATCCGGGGCTTATCCGGGCTTTTCCTTGACTTAATGCACTGCAGCGACTATTCGGAACGCAATGGGATCGCGATATACAGCGCGCTCCCGCGCATTGCCGCAAACTCCGAAACGGAAAACGCTCCCAATTGACCACTTTTGCTGATCTTGGCTTAAGCCAAAAAGTACTGTCCGCCGTAACTGACGCCGGCTACACGACGCCAACCCCGATTCAGGCTGGCGCAATCCCGCCGGCCCTTGAAAGACGCGACATTCTCGGCATCGCCCAGACCGGAACGGGCAAGACCGCCTCGTTCGTCCTGCCGATGCTGACAATGCTCGAAAGGGGCCGCGCCCGGGCGCGCATGCCGCGCACCCTGATCCTCGAGCCGACCCGCGAACTCGCAGCCCAGGTGCACGAGAACTTCGAGAAATACGGCAAGAACCATCGCCTCAACATCGTGCTCTTGATCGGCGGCGTGTCCTTTGACGAACAGGACCGCAAGCTCGAGCGCGGCGCCGACGTGCTGATCGCCACCCCGGGTCGCCTGCTCGACCACACCGAGCGCGGCAAGCTCTTGATGACCGGCGTCGAACTGCTGGTGATCGACGAAGCCGACCGGATGCTCGACATGGGCTTCATTCCCGACATCGAACGCATCGTCAAATTCATTCCGTTCACCCGGCAGACTCTTTTCTTCTCGGCCACCATGCCGCCGGAGATCCAGAAGCTCGCCGACAAGTTCCTGCAGAACCCGGCCCGCATCGAAGTGGCCCCGCCCTCCTCGACCGCGGCCACCGTGGTACAGCGGCTGGTTGCCTGCGGCAGCAAGGATTTCGAAAAGCGCGAGCGCCTGCGCGACCTGATCAAGTCTCAAACCGAGCTGACCAACGCCATCATCTTCTGCAACCGCAAGAAGGACGTCGCCGACCTCTACAAATCGCTCGAGAAGCACGGCTTCTCTGTCGGCGCATTGCACGGCGACATGGACCAGCGCTCGCGCACCAACATGCTGCAGGGCTTCAAGGACAACGAGATCACGCTGCTTGTGGCTTCCGATGTCGCAGCCCGCGGTCTCGACATCCCGGCTGTCAGCCACGTCTTCAATTTCGACGTGCCTATCCACGCCGAGGACTATGTCCACCGCATCGGCCGCACCGGCCGCGCCGGTCGCGCCGGCGCGTCCTTCACGCTGGTCTCGCGCCGCGACGCCAAGTATGTCGACGCCATCACCAAGCTGATCGACCGCGAGATCGAATGGCTTGACGGCCAGGAGGCAATCCACTCTGCCGACCCGGCCGACGACAAGCCGGCACGCGGCCGCCGCAGCGACGCCAAGTCACCGGCCCGCAAGACCGGACGTGGTGAGAAGCGCGCCAGGGAAGAAGCAGCCGAACCCGCCGCAGTTGCCGTAACGGAAACCGCGCCTGAGGCCGCTAAAGCCGACGCCGTCGCTGAAATCGCTCCCGTCAAGGAAGCGCCACGCCGGGAACGTCAGCCGCGCGAAAGCCGTCCGGCGCCGCAGCGCACCCCGGAACCGGCCAACGCCAATGACGACCGCAACCGCAATCGCAACCGCCGTGGCGGCCGCGACAACGACGACCGCGAGCCCACCCCGGTGGGCTTCGGCGACGAGATCCCGGCCTTCATGATGATCGGCAGCTGATCGGATCATCCGGCCAGAACTGATGTGAAATCCAACCGCCGGCGTCTTCGCCGGCGGTTTTTTTGTGCCCCGAACTGACCTGAGGCATTTTCCGGGAACGGCATCGATCGATTTGATCAGCCTGCGGGGTCAGCATTGTCGAGTGGCGACAGGATTTCGGAAATCGTGAAATTCGCCTGCGCCGTCAGCGGGTCGAAGAGCTTCGGCTTCTCGAACATCAATTCGATGCCATCGAGGATATCCCGCAACGGCAACTCCAGTGACTTCGCGTAGTCTGTCGGCTCCAGTCCCTGCCCCCGCCTGAGAAACAACTCGTCCTGCAAGGCAGTCCGCAAACGGCCCAGCGCAGCCGATACCGCGGGTTGGGACAGCCCGATTCTCAATCCTGCCTTCACGGTCGATCCCTCGCGAAGCAGCGCGTCCAGAACGCGCAGCAGGTTCAGATCGAAGGAAGCCAAATTCATCAGACAAATACCCGTCATATGAAAATACGATTTAACGAATAGGTACAGGCAATCTATCATCGCTTCAATCGAATGCGCGTTCGTTTCTTTCCATCAAGCAGACCGGAGGAGACGATGAAATCGAAAATACTGGGTGCGGACGCCGTCGAGTGGCTCGGCGTTCACTACAAGACCATTCTCGGCACAGAGGAGAGTGGTGGAGCGATGTCGGTTGTGGATTCCGTTTCTCCACCGAACTCGGGTCCGCCCCGCCACATTCATCACGACGCCGACGAGACGTTCGTGATGCTGACGGGCGATGCCCTCTTCTGGCTGGAGGGTGACGAATTCACCAGGGGCCCGGGCCAGACCATGTTTGTGCCGCGAGGGAAGCAACACACGTTCCGCGTTGTCAGCAGCGTGCCCGCCCGGCACCTGGTCATTCTCACGCCCGGCGGCTTCGAAGGCTTCTTCTCGGAAATGGCGGCCAACAACTACCGCATCCCCGAAGACATGCCGGCGATATCGGAATGCGCCGCGCGATATCAGCTGAGCTTCATCGGCCCGCCGTTGTGAGCCGGTTTCCAACACATAAGGAGCAAACCATGAAAAGCACTGCAACGAAATTTTACGCGACCGGAGCGCTGTTCGCCCTGTGTGGCATGATCTGGGGAATAGTCATGTCCGCCACCCAGGACCACACCTTGTCACCTGCTCATGGCCATCTCAACCTGATCGGCTTCGTCGTCATGACGGTCTTCGGCACATTCTATGCGCTGAGCCCCGGCGCCGCGGCATCCAGGCTCGCCGGCATCCACTATTTCCTCACACTGGCCGCGGTGCTGATCATCGTGCCGGGGATTGTGATGGCGATTTCCGGCTCGGGTGAAACTCTTGCGAAGATCGGATCTGTGCTCACGCTCGCGGCAATGGCGCTGTTCGCCTTTTTGGTCCTTCGCCACGGTGTGGGAACCCCTCGCCCGCGGGAAACAGCCTAGTATCCGCAAACTGGCCATCCCGCGCGCATGAACAGGCGCTCACCGCACCTGCAATGCGCGCGGCATGCTGTGTTCTGGTCAACCGGCCTATCCCTTGGCCCGAAGCGCCGCCGCCCAGGCGAGCCGCACCCACTGCGCCATCTCGTCGGGGTCATCGAGCGCCGCATCCGGGATCGACCAGTAGGGCATTGCCACCGGCTTCGATCGTGCCTTGCCCTCATAGACCCATTGCCTGGCCCCGGCCCGCGCGAACTCGGGCGCGCTCTCGGCATCGGCCTTGAGCAGGATGTCGCCACTGACCTCGAGCGCCAGGATCCGGCCCTGGTGGTAGATCCCCTTGCCGCCGAACATGCGCTTGATCGTCACCTCGCCCAGGCTGTCGAACATGTCCCGGATTGCATCATTGTCCACAGCCGGTTTCCACTTCGCAGTTGAGTTTCTCGGTCCGTATCGAAAGCGCCAATGTGCCGGGCATTTTCAACGGGGGCAAGCTTGCCGCCGCGCATTCTCGCGCCATATCGCGTCCATGAGCAAGATGATCGCCAAGTCCAACCTGCCGCAAAAAAACTGTGCCCAATGCAGCCGCCCCTTCACCTGGCGGAAAAAATGGGCGCGCGCCTGGGAAGAGGTGAAATACTGCTCCGACCGCTGCCGGACCGAAGCCCGGCGGAAACCGGCGCCCTAGTCAGACGAGCCATTCTCCGTCACGCCGCCCGCAGCCCGCACCGCTTCCGGCGTGTCGACATCGAGCCGCGCTGCGGCGCCGATCTCCACATCCACCACCGGCCAGTTGCCGCTCTCGATCAGCGCGCGCGCGCCGACGTCGCCTGCAAGCTCCATCGCCTCGGCAAAGGCGCTTCGCGGCAGGATCACCGGGTTTCCCCGCCGCTCGCCGTCGCAGGCGCGCACGATGGCCTGTCCCCCGTGCTTGAGAAACGTCTCGATCAACCTGTCCAGATGCGCGGCGGTCAACGCCGGCATGTCGCCCAGCAGCACAAGCGCGCCATCGACCTCTGCGCCGAGGGCTGCCAGGCCGGTTTTCAGCGATGACGCCATGCCCGTTTCATAGGCGCCATTGTGCGCCAGGATGACGTCAAGGCCTTCGAGGCTTGCTTCGATGTCGCCGCTGCGGTGCCCGGTGACGACCACCGTCCGCACCGCCTTTGACGACAGCGCCGTTGAGGCCATGCGGCGGATCAGAGTTTTCCCGTCAAATTCCGCCAGCAGCTTGTGGCCAGCCGCATCCCCCATCCGGCTTGCCCGCCCTGCCGCCAGCAGCACCACGCCGACTGCCGCGCCGGCATTGCGCGCGCGCGCCGCCGCATCCGGCTGCCGCGGCTGCGGACGTGTCGGAATTTCCTTGAGCAGCCCGCCCACGCCCATCCGCGCAATGTCCACTGAAGACGGCGTTTCCCCGGCGATGATCCGCGCCAGCACCCAGTCGAACCCGTTTTCCTTGGGGCTGCGGGCGCATCCGGGCGCGCCGATGACCGGGACGGTGCCGATGCTGCCCAGCACCAGCAGATTGCCCGGATCGACCGGCATGCCCACCCGTTCCACCTCCCCGCCGGCCTTGCGGATCGCGGCGGGAATGACATCCTCCGGATCGGTCACCGCCGAGGCGCCGAAGACGACGATCATCTCGTACAATCCGGCCATGCGGACGATCTCGCCGGCCACCGCATCGGCATCGTGCGCGACGCGGGCTTCTTCAGCGAGGCTCGAACCGCTGAGCGCCAGCCGGGCCTCGAGCAGTCCTCTGGTCTTGTCCATCACGGAAGCCTTGAGCGATGGCAGCCTGGTCGAGATCAGGCCGGCACGGGCCGGGCGGAACGGCAGCACATCGGCAAGCCCCTCAGCGGCAATCGCGGTTTTCGCCTGATCGAGGGATTGTCCCGACACTGCCAGCGGAATGATCTTGATCGTCGCCACCATTTCACCCGGCTGGACCGTGGTGTGATCGGCCAGGCAGGCAAAGGTGATGGCCGGATCGATCGCGTTGAAGATGTCGACCAGCGTCCTGTCGGCCCGAAACAGCCCGGCGCAATCGGCATGAAGATTGACCCGTCCGGTCGACGCGTTGGCGGCGCGGATGCAGTCCCCGGCGAAGGCTTGCGACAGGGCTTCCGCTGCGGCATCCTCGCCCGCATCGCCGGCCTCAAGCCGCGCCACGATCACCGTGTCGATGCCGCCCTGCCCGATCAGCTTCAGATCCCCGGCGCTGAGCACATGGCCCTTCTTCAGCCGCACCGGCCCGAGCGCGAGCGAATGCGCCAGCACCGCGCCCAAGGCCTGAGACAGCGGGACCGGGCCGAATTTCATACCTCAGTCTCTCCCGGGTTGCGCCGGCTTGCGCAGCGCCGCAATCACCTGCGCCAGGATCGCCACCGCGATTTCTTCCGGGCTCTGCGCCCCGATATCAAGCCCGATCGGCGCCGCGATCCGGTCGATCGCGGCCTCGCCGAGCCCGGCTTCAGTCAGCCGCTCCACCCGTCGTGCATGGGTCTTGCGCGAGCCCAGTGCGCCCACATAGAACGCGCCTGTCTTCAGCGCCGAGATCAGCGGCCAGTCGTCGATCTTGGGATCATGTGTCACCGCCACCAGCGCCGTGAACGCGTCGATCGGCCGGTCCTTGAGCGCATCCTCCGGCCAGTCGGCGACCAGGTCCACGTTCTCGAACCGCTCGGGCGTGGCAAACGCGGTGCGCGGATCGATCACCCGGACATCGAAGCCCGCCATCGCCGCCATCGGCGCCAGCGCCTGCGAGATATGCACCGCACCGATGATCACCATCCGTGGCGACGGCACATGCACTTTGAGAAAGAACCGCTGCCCTTCGGCTTCCACCGTCCCGGACTTGCCGGTCCTGAACGCCTTTTCGATCGCTTCCCCGAGCTCTCCGGCAACGGGATCGCCCTTCATGACGAGCCGGTTGCGGCCGTCGGCAAGGTCCGTGAGCATGATCGCGGCCTTGCGTTCGCGCCGCGCCTCGTTGAGTTTCCTGAGCAGATGCGGATCCATCAGCCGACGCGCTCCAGATAGACCTGGATCCGGCCGCCGCAGGAGAGCCCCACCCGCCACGCGGTCTCGTCAGCCACCCCGAATTCGAGCATCTTCGGCTCTCCGCTGGCAATCACGCCGGCAGCTTCGGAAATTACCGCGCCTTCGACGCATCCGCCGGAAACCGAGCCGCTGAAACTGCCCTCGGCATCAATCACCAGATGACTGCCGACAGGCCGCGGCGCCGAGCCCCAGGTTTCGATCACCGTCGCCACCGCCACCTCGCGCCCGTCGAGCATCCAGCGTTCGGCCACCATCAGCGGATCGAGCTGATCGTCCGTCGCCTGCGCAATTGTCTGAGATGTCATGCCAGCCTCCGTCACCTGTCACTTAGAGGAATATGGACACCCTCGCCGGGTGAATACAAGGGCGAATGCAAAGGAGATTCAAAGGTAGCGCCGGGGGTCGGCTTTCGCCAGATCCCGTTCGCCAAGCGCCGAGACAAGATCAGCCATCGCGTTGATATTATGCACCGGCCGGAATTCATCGACATGGCCAAGCATGGTGCGCACGCCGCGTGCGCGCGCCTCGAAGCCGTCGAACCTGAGCAGCGGATTGAGCCAGATCAGCCGCCGGCAGGACCGGTGCAGCCGGTCCATCTCGGCATCGAGCTCGTCGATGGAATCTCGCTCGAGACCGTCGGTAATCAGGATCACCACCGCTCCCTGTCCTAGCACCCGGCGCGACCATTGCCGGTTGAACAGTCTCAGCGCCTCGCCGATGCGGGTGCCACCGGACCAGTCCTTGACCGCGCCCGTGCACTGGTCCACCGCCTCGTCAGGGTCCTTGTTGCGCATCTGCCTGGTGATGTTGGTAAGCCGCGTGCCGAAAAGGAAGGTGTGAACCCCGCGCCGCTTCTCGCTCAGCACATGCATGAAATGCAAAAAGATCCGGGTGTACTGGCTCATCGATCCGGAGATATCGGCGATGATCACCAGCGGCGGATGCACCTTCCGGTGCTTGCGGAACCGTGGCAGGATCAGGTCGCCGCCGGTGCGCATCGCCGCGCGCATGGTGGCCCGCGGATCGATCTTCCGCGCCGTGGCCGACGGCTTGTAGCGCCGCGTCTCGACCTGATCGAACGGCAGCGTCAACCCTGCGATCGCCTGCTTGGCTTCAGCCAGTTCGGCTGCCGTCATCTGGGCGAAATCCTGCTGGCGCAGCACCTCGTTGCCCGACACCGTCTCCCGCGCATCGATGTCGATGACCGGCTTGTCCTCGGGCGGACGCTGCTTCTCGTGCCCTTCGAACAGCGCCTGGCTGACCCGGGTCTCGCCAGCTTTGAGCTTCTCGCGCTGCTTGTTCTCCATTGCCACCGGCGAGAACATGGCGATCATCTTCTCGACCAGGTCGCGTGTCCGCCAGAACAGCCGGAACGCCTGGTCGAAGACCTCGTGGTCCTCGCGCCGCTTGACGAACACCGAATGCAGCACCCAGTAGAATTCCTCGCGGCTGCCGATGCCGGCAATCTGCACCGCCTCCACCGCATCGCGCACGGCAGCCGGCCCGACCTTCATTCCGGCCTTGCGCAGCACGCGCGCGAAATAGACGATATTGTTGACGATGCGGCCGTCGCCGCCCTTGAAATCGATCGCGTTTGCGGCTTCAGCCATCAGATCGCCGCCATCAGATAGATTGTGCCAGCTCGGCCTTCACCTCGGCCAAGAGTTCCCGGCCTGCGCTGCCCTCGATGCGGGCGATGTCGTCCTGGTATTTTAACAACGTTCCAAGCGTGTCCGACACCGTCTCGGGATCAAGCGCCAGCCGGTCGAGCTCGGTCAGCGCCGTCGCCCAGTCGATGGTCTCGGCAACGCCGGGGCTCTTGAACAGGTCCATCTGACGGAGTTTCTGCACATAGGCCACCACCTGCCGCGACAGCTCGTCATGACAGCCCGGCACCTTCAGCCGGACGATCTCGAGTTCGACGTCGGCGGCGGGATAATCCACCCAGTGATAGAGGCAGCGCCGCTTCAGCGCGTCATGGATCTCACGGGTGCGGTTGGTGGTGATGATCACGATCGGCGGCTCCTGCGCCTTGATCGTGCCAAGCTCGGGGATCGTTACCTGGTAGTCCGACAGGATCTCCAGCAGGAAAGCCTCGAAGGCCTCGTCGGTACGGTCAAGCTCGTCGATCAGGAACACCGGTGCGCGGCCGCCCGTACCTTCCAGCGCCTGCAGCACCGGACGCCGGATCAGGTGTTTTTCGGAGAAGATGTTGCGCTCGATCGCCGAGCGGTCGTCCTCGCCGGTGGCTTCTGCCAGCCGGATTTCCAGCATCTGCGCCGGATAGTTCCACTCGTAGACCGCCGAGGAGACATCCAGTCCCTCGTAGCACTGCAGCCGGATCAGCGGCCGGTCGAGCGCCTTGGCCAGAACCTTGGCGATCTCGGTCTTGCCGACGCCCGCCTCGCCTTCGAGAAACAGCGGGCGTTTCATTTTTAGGCTCAGGAACAGAACCGTCGCCAGCGCCCTGTTGGCGACGTAATCCTGGCTCGAAAGCAGCGCCAGCGTTTCGTCAATCGAGTTTGGCAGCGGATTGGTGATCGACATCTTTGCTCCGGATTGAGGCGGTGAGTGTTCCATCCGGCGCAAGGCTAAACAGAATGATATCCACGGTCCAGATACAAAAGCGCCGGTCCCGCGGGTCCGGTCCGCAATCCGGTGACCTCGCCGAACAGCACGGTGTGGGTCGCCACGATCTTCGCATCGATCAGACGGCAGTCGAACACCGCGGCCGCGCCCACAAGCGTCGGCGCGCCGGTGGTGATCGTGTCCCACTCGGCCTCGGCGAAGCGCTCGTCGACGCTCAGATGATCAAGACCGGAAAACGCCACCGCCAGATGCTCGTGGCTGGCCATCAGCGTGTTGAGCGCGAAGACACCCGATTCGGTGAAAATCTCGTTGTGCGGATTGGAATGGTTGAGACAGACCAGCAGCGTGCCCGGATTGTCCGACACCGAACAGGCAGCCGTCACGGTCACGCCGCGCCGCACGCCCTCGTGCATTGTCGTGGCGATTTGCACATGCCCGGCATAGCGCGCCATAGCGTCGCGGTAGTCCTTGGAATCAATCGTCTGCCGTTTCAACACGCCTGCGCCTCGGTTTGGGTTTGCCCCGGTAAAGATGAACTTGCCGACCATACATAAAGTGCGAGCGCGAATTTGAAACCCGCCGCCCGCGACTTTTTCTCCCCCAGCGCCGTCAGGCAAGCCGCAAGCGACGGATTTCGCTTTGATTAGCCCGCATCGCCGGGCTAAATACCGCGCATGACCGTTCGCTCAGCACTTTCCGTCCTGCCGCTCGTCCTCGGCCTTTGTCTCGCCGCCGCGCCGGTGCGGGCGGGATCGCTCCATGTCGGGCTGGTGATCCCGCAAGAAGGCCAGTTCAAGCCGCTCGGCGATCATGTCCGCCAGGCGTTCGAGGTCTGGGAGACCGCCAATCCGAACGTGTTCGAGGACATTGTCGAGGGCGACGACAGCTGCTCCGAACAGGCCGGCGCCGATGCCGCCGCGGCGATGATCGAGGCCGGTGTCAATGTTGTTGTCGGCTTCCTGTGCACCGAAAGCCTTGCCGCGGCCCTGCCGCTGCTGTCGGCGGAAAACATCCCCGTCATCACGCTCACCGTGCGCGCCGACATCATCGGCGAGGAAGCCGCCCGGCTCGGATGGACATTCTTCCGCCTCGCCCCGCGCGCCGGCTCCGAGGCCGAAATCGCCTCCGATGCGATCCTGCGCCTGTGGGCAGACAAATCGTTTGCGCTGATCGAGGATGGCGCCATCTCCGGACGGGAACTCGTCGAGGCCATCCGGGTCAATCTTGAAAACCGGGGGCTGAAGCCGAACTTCGTCGACAACTACCGCCCCGGCCAGGCCACCCAGCCAAGCCTGGTGCGCAGGCTCAAGGCCGCCGGCGTGTCCCGCGTCTTTGTCGGCGGTGAGCGCTCCGACATGGCGGTCATCGCCGCGGAGGCCGCGCGCCAGGGCGTCGCGCTCAAGTTCATGGGCGGCGACCAGCTGCATGCGCCGCAGGGCGAGGTTCCCCTGCCCGACGGCACCATCGCCGTGCTTGCCGCCGGCGCCACGCCGGGCCCGGAAGCCGAAGCCGCCCGCATCGCCTTCGAAGACCACGGCCTGATCGCCGAGGGTCTGCGCATTCCGGCCTATGCCGCTGCCGAAATCCTCGGCACCGTCGCCACCCGGATGGATTACAGCGAAACCGGTCTCGAACAGGCCCTGCGCACGACCACCTTTTCAACGGCACTCGGCCGGGTGACATTCGACGAGAACGGCGAACGCCGCGAACCCGGCTTTGTGCTGGCTGTGCTCAAGGACGGTGAATTCACCCGGCTCAGCATCGAGGAATCGGCGCGCATCGCCGGAGAAAGCCAATGACGGAGACTGCAATGAAGACCGGACCGCGCAACCTGATCACCGACGTTGCCGGGCTTCTGGTCGGCAATGCCAGCGATCGCAGGCTCAACTCCGGCGTCACCGCGATTGTCTGCGATCCGCCGGCCACCGCCGCCGTCCAGGTGCTCGGCGGCGCGCCGGGCACAAGGGAGACCGATCTGCTCGAACCGCACAACACGGTCGAGTCCGTCAACGGGATCATCCTGTCCGGCGGCTCGGCCTTCGGCCTTGACGCCGCCAGCGGCGCGCAAGCCTGCCTGCGCGAACAGGGCAAGGGCTACGAGGTCGGCCCGCACCGCATTCCGCTGGTTCCCGCGGCGATCCTGTTCGACCTGATCAATGGCGGCGACAAGGACTGGGGCACCTATCCGCCCTACCGCGAACTGGGTTACCAGGCCACCGCGGCCGCGTCCGAACATTTCGACATCGGAACCGCGGGTGCGGGAACCGGGGCATTGACCGCGACCTTCAAGGGCGGGCTCGGTTCCGCCTCCAGCCTGGTCGGCGACAAGTTCGTTATCGGTGCGCTGGTTGGCGCCAACCCGATGGGCTCGGCGACCATCGGCGCGACGCGCCATTTCTGGGCGGCGCCCTTCGAGATCGGCAATGAATTCGGCGGTCTTGGAATGCCCTCGCCCCTGCCCACTGACACGAGCGATCTCAAGATCAAGTTCCGCGACATGAACCGCGGCGTCTCCAACACCACCATCGCCGTCATTGCCACCGACGCAAGCCTCAGCAAGGCCGAGGCCAAGCGCCTGGCGATTGCGGCGCATGCGGGGTTCGCGCGCGCCATCTGGCCGAGCCACACCCCGTTTGACGGCGATCTGGTGTTTGCGCTCGCCACCGGCGCCTCGGGCCGCAAGCCGACCCATGACGAGTTCCTCGACCTGTGCGCGGCCGCCGCCTCGACCATGAGCCGCGCCATCGCCCGCGGCGTCTACGAAGCTACGCCCGATGACCGCGACCTGATGCCGGCCTGGAGCACGGCTGGCGCTTGACAGGAGCCGAGGTTGCCCGCACGCCCCGGCAATGATAGGCCGTGCTGCCACCCAATCCAGAGAAACCCGATGTCGTCTGTGCATAGCAAACCGCCCGTTCTGAATGCCGGACCGCTGCTGCGAAACGCCGCCTTTCCATGAAAACCCCGGTCAAACGGCACAGGGGACCGGCGCCCAGACCGGCCAACGACAATTCCAACCTGCGCGACCGGCTTCAGGCCGCAAGGCTTGGCTGGCGCGATGTTGTTTATGGTTCGATCGGCTGGGGCGCGGCTATGGCGATTTCGGCGCAGGCCTGGCTCTGGCTGTCCGTTGCTGCGCTTACCAGCCATTACTGGAGCCTCACCGCGCTGGCGTTTGGCGGGGCCGCCCTTGCCTGGCCACTGAGCCTCGCCGCATTCCGCTTCATTGCCTTCGGACGCGGCCGCGAAGCGGCCTTCGCCACCGCCTTCCTGTGCCTGACGATCTTCACCATCGGCGTGACGTCGGTGGCTTTTGCCTTCATCTACCGCAATTTCTATGCGCAATGGCACGGTGATCCGCTGACTAAACTGTGGCTGGTCCAGTTCGTGTTCACCACGGCTTCGGCGCTTTACCAGTTCGCTGTCCAGGGGCTGCGGCTCTACCTGCCGCTGGGCGTGGTGTTTCTTTTCGGAGCCTCCTGGCTGCTCGCCAGCGGGCACTCGCATGCAAAGACGCGCAAAAGCGGGACTAACGTCTAGTTTCATCCGATCCGAAGTTTGATTTCGCTCAGAAATGGTCTAGACCCGCCACAACGCCAACTTGCCACGGATTTCGCCATGATACCTCGCTACTCCCGTCCGGAAATGGTCGCCGTCTGGTCGCCGGAATCCAAGTTCCGCATCTGGTTCGAGATCGAGGCCCATGCCTGCGATGCGCTGGCAGACCTCGGCGTCATCCCGAAAGAGGCAGCAAAGACGATCTGGGACAAGGGCGGCGCCGCCACCTTCGACATCGACCGCATCGACGAGATCGAGCGCGAGACCAAGCACGATGTCATCGCCTTCCTCACTCATCTGGCCGAGATCGTCGGTCCCGACGCCCGCTTCGTCCACCAGGGCATGACCTCGTCGGACGTTCTCGACACCTGTTTCAACGTGCAACTGGTCAAGGCCACCGACCTGCTGCTCGCCGACATGGACGCGCTTCTCGCCGCCATCAAGCGCCGCGCCTATGAGTACAAGGACACCGTCTGCATCGGCCGCTCGCACGGCATCCACGCCGAGCCGGTGACCTTCGGCCTGAAGATGGCCGAGGCCTATGCCGAGTTCGACCGCTGCCGCACGCGGCTGGTCAATGCCCGCGCGGAAATCGCCACCTGCGCCATATCCGGCGCCGTCGGCACCTTCGCCAACATCGATCCCCGCGTCGAGGAGCACGTCGCCAAGGCCATGGGCCTGACCGCCGAGCCAGTCTCCACCCAGGTGATCCCGCGCGACCGCCATGCAATGTATTTCGCCACGCTCGGCGTCATCGCATCGTCGATCGAGCGCGTCGCCACCGAAATCCGCCATCTGCAGCGCACCGAGGTTCTGGAAGCCGAGGAATACTTCTCGCCCGGACAGAAGGGCTCGTCGGCGATGCCGCACAAGCGCAACCCGGTGCTGACCGAGAACCTGACCGGCCTGTCGCGGCTGGTGCGCATGGCGGTCACCCCGGCCATGGAAAACGTAGCACTCTGGCACGAGCGCGACATCTCCCACTCCTCGGTCGAGCGCATGATCGGCCCGGACACCACCGTCACCCTCGATTTCGCGCTGGTCCGGCTGACGGGCGTCATCGACAAGCTGTTGGTCTACCCCGAGCGCATGGCCGGCAATATGGACCGGCTGGGCGGCCTTGTGCACTCGCAGCGCATCCTTCTGGCGCTGACCCAGGCCGGCTCGTCGCGCGAGGACGCCTACCGCCTGGTCCAGCGCAACGCCATGAAGGTCTGGAACAGCTATCAGACCTCGGGCGATTCCGAGGTCGACTTCCTCACCGAGTTGCTCAACGACGAGGATGTCCGCAAGTACCTCTCGGAAACCGAAATCCGCGACCGTTTCGATCTCGGCTATCACACCAAGCATGTCGACACGATCTTCGCGCGGGTGTTCAAGGACAGCTGACCTCTCGCCCGAGGCCGTTCACCTGAGACATAAATGACACGCAGTCATGCGAAGTGATTGCGTGTCACCATACTGCCCTGCTGTTGCCCCCGTGTTGCCGCGGTTGCTGGCCATTCTGGCAAGCATCCGACACATTGGAGGATCCCATGCAGGACCACCCGCCCCTTGCCGGCAACGGCAACCACAACCGCCATGACAGCGAACCCGACCAGCACCAGCCCGGCGAAAGCGGCATCAGCCTCTGGATCGCGGCCGCGACCGTGATCATCTCGCTTGGCGTCCTGCTGGTCTTCAGCCAGGGGCACCTGAAAAATGGCGGTGGGCCGTTCGTCATCACCCCGCCGACCGAGATCAGCGCCTACCCGGCAAGCGGCCTGTAGCGGCCTCATGGCTGGACGGAGCCCAGAAATGCCCGGCCCGGAGCAGGCGCCGCTCGCCGAGTGTGGCATGAAAGCCAGTTTGAACCACCCGCAGGCCTTCTCGTCCCGCTCCACCGGTTGACTTTTCATCCGGCCTCGCCCACCTCGGCAGCATGAAAGTAGCAGAATCCGATATCCTGATCGTCCCCGGATACACCAATTCCGGCCCCGACCACTGGCAATCGCGCTGGCAGGCGCGGCTGTCGACCGCGCGCCGCGTCGAACAGGACGCCTGGGCCAAGCCGGTTCGCGAGGACTGGACCGCGCGCTTCGCCGAAGCCGTCAACGAGGCGACCAGGCCTGTTGTCGTGATTGCCCACTCGCTGGGCGTGGCGACCGCGCTGCAGGCCTTGCCGGAATGCCGCAACAGGATTGCCGGCGCCTTCCTGGTGGCGCCGCCGGAGGTCAACAACCCGAAGATCCGGCCGAAGCACCTGATGACCTTCGGGCCTTACAAGGAAGAGCCGCTCGAGTTCCCGTCGATCGTCGTCGCCAGCCGCAACGATCCGTTCGGCTCGTTCGAGCATGCCGGCGACATGGCCAATGCCTGGGGCTCGATGCTGATCGACGCCGGCGAATCCGGTCACATCAACGCCGAATCGGGCCATGGACCCTGGCCGGAAGGCATCATGGTGTTTGCGAACTTCCTCTCACGGCTGAAGGCTTAGAGCCGGGAGACAGGGCTCAGCCGCGCGCCTTCTCCAGCATCACCGCCGCCCCGGCATGAATGATGCCGGGATCGGTGTTCAGCGCCGCCAGCCGGTAACCCATCTTGCCAAAGCCCGGAACATCGGCCGGATCGACGGCAAACACCGCAGCAAGCTTGCCTGCGTGACGGGCCCGGCTGCCGATCTCGGCAATCACGTCCTGCAGCTCCTCGTTTCGCGGATCGACGCGGGCGCCATCCGACCAGGAAATCGACAGATCCGACGGTCCGACAAAGACGCCGTCGATGCCGTCGGTGGCGAGGATACCATCGAGCGCGGCGAATGCGGCCCGGGTTTCAATCATCGCCAACGACAGCGTCTTGGCGTTGGCGGAGCGGAAATAGCTCTCCGGCGAATAGGAGGAATGCAGCTGCAGCGCTTTCATCGGCCCCCAGGAGCGTTCTCCCACCGGCGGATACTTCATCGCGTTGGCAAACGCCCGGGCATCCGCGACCGAATTGATCATCGGCGCGATGACGGCCTCGAACCCCATGTCCAGCGCCCGGCTGGCGAGATCGTTGCGCCCCACCGGGATCCGCAGGATCGCGGGCTTGCCCGCGGCAAAGATCGCACCCGCCGACGCAAAGGCGGTGGATTCGCTGTGTGCGCCATGCTGCATGTCGACGGTGACGGTGTCGAAGGGACAGCGGGCCAGCGCGCCCGCCATTTCCACCGAGGGCGAGGTCGACCACGCGGTGATCAGCATCCCGCCCTGATCAAGCTTGTCTTGCAACTGCATGGCCGGCTCCTCCCGAATCAGTATCTGGCCCGCGACGGGCGCCCGGAATCCTCAATCCAACAAAAAACCGCCTCCGGCAAGCCGCAGGCGGTTTCCTGAAAGAAGGTCTTTTGCGTCAGCTGTTCTGGATCTGCTCGACGGCAACCGCCATCAGTTCATCCATCTTGCGGCGCAGCTGGTGATCGGACTGGGCGACGCCGGCTTCATCGAAATCGGCGCGGACCTTGCGGAACACATCTTCATCGCCAACTTCCTCGAAATCGGCCATGACCACGCTTTTCGCATAGGTCTCGGCGTCATCGCCGGCTTTTCCGAGCAATTCGGCGGCCCAGAGGCCCAAAAGCTTGTTGCGGCGCGCTTCTGCTTTGAACTTCAGCTCCTCATCATGGGCAAACTTGTTTTCAAATGCGTTTTCGCGGTCTTTCATATTGCTCATGAGCTGGCTCCCGGCGGTGAATCGATAATCCCTATATGGGCGTTTGCCCCATAAAACAAAAGACCGCCGAAAGTGCAATGCAAACCCGCCTCAAGTCACGCAATTCCGGGGACATTGCTGATAACGGCGTTGTGAAAGCCTCGACAATCCGCTAAAGCACGGCTCAAAATCGACCCTTAGCCGAGTTGCCGCGGCTTCAGCCGGCACAATTGACAGAGATACCCCCATGACCCGTCGCCGCCGTATCTACGAAGGCAAGGCCAAGATTCTATATGAAGGCCCCGAGCCCGGCACACTGATCCAGTTCTTCAAGGACGACGCCACCGCGTTCAACAAGAAGAAACACGATGTGGTTGACGGCAAGGGCGTGCTCAACAACCGCATCTCCGAGTACATATTCTCGCATCTGAACCGGATCGGCATCCCGACCCACTTCATCCGCCGCATCAACATGCGCGAGCAGCTGATCAAGGAAGTCGAGATCATCCCGCTTGAGGTGGTGGTGCGTAATGTTGCCGCGGGCTCGTTGTCCAAGCGCCTGGGCATCGAGGAAGGCACCGTGCTGCCGCGCTCGATCATCGAATTCTACTACAAGGCCGACGCGCTCGACGACCCGATGGTCTCCGAAGAGCACATCACCGCCTTCGGCTGGGCCAGCCCGCAGGAAATCGACGACATCATGGCGCTCGCCATTCGCGTCAACGATTTCCTCACCGGCCTGTTCCTCGGCGTCGGAATCCAGCTCGTCGACTTCAAGATGGAATGCGGCCGGCTGTTCGAAGGTGACATGATGCGCATCGTCGTCGCCGACGAGATCTCGCCCGATTCCTGCCGCCTCTGGGACGTCAACACCAACCAGAAGCTCGACAAGGACGTCTTCCGCCGTGACCTAGGCAACCTGGTCGAGGCCTACCAGGAAGTCGCCCGCCGGCTTGGCATCATGAACGAGAACGAGCCGAACCGTCCCACCGGGCCGGTTCTGGTCAAGTAAGCGACGGGAACTGCGACCATGATCAAGGCACGCGTAACAGTGACGCTCAAGAACGGCGTTCTCGACCCGCAGGGCAAGGCCATCGAGCACGCGCTCGGCGGCCTCGGATTCTCCGGCGTCGATTCCGTCCGCCAGGGCAAGGTATTCGACGTGGTGCTTGAAACCTCCGACCGCGCCAGGGCCGAGGCCGAACTCAAGGCCATGGGCGAAAAACTGCTCGCCAACACGGTGATCGAGGATTTCTCGGTCGAGGTGATCTAGGCCATGAAAGCTGCCGTCATCCTGCTTCCCGGCCTGAATCGCGATCGCGACATGATCGCGGCGCTGACCAAGATTTCCGGCCAGGCCCCGCAAACCGTCTGGCAGACCGAGACGTCTATCGACGACGATGTCGATCTGATCGTCATCCCCGGCGGCTTTTCCTATGGCGATTACCTGCGCTGCGGCGCCATTGCCGCGCGCATGCCGGTGATGCAGACGGTGCGCGAAAAGGCCGAAAAGGGGACGCGGGTCATCGGCGTCTGCAACGGCTTCCAGATCCTGCTTGAAGCCGGCCTGCTGCCCGGCGCGCTGATGCGCAACGCCTCGCTCAAGTTCGTCTGCCGCGAAGTCAGGCTCGAGGTCGCCAACGCCAATACCGTGTTCACGCAAGGCTATTCGCAGGGCCAGGTCATCCGCTGCCCGGTGGCCCATCACGACGGCAACTATTTCACCGACGCCGACACGCTGGCCGAGATCGAGGCCAACAACCAGGTGGCGTTCCGCTACACGGCCGACACCAACCCTAACGGTTCGCTCAACAACATCGCCGGCATCGTCAACAAGGCGGGAAACGTGCTGGGCATGATGCCGCACCCGGAAAACCTGATCGAACCGGCCCACGGCGGCAGCGACGGCCGCGCCCTGTTCGAATCCGCCCTGGGGCTTGTCGAGGCCTGAGAGCCGGGCCGGCGGTTTCACAGGCCACTGGCGACAAGATGCACTGAAGCCTTGCACTCCGATTGTGCCCCTGCGCCGGGCAGGAATCGTGCTATTGCAGCCTGTCCCTGAATGCCGTCTGGCCGATGCCCGGAGCTCCCATGAACAAGAATTCGCCGATGTTGGTGCTGCTATCCGGCCTCGCCCTTTCGGCCTGCGCGCCCTCGTCCGGCCCGCCGGCGGGCATGAGCGGCAACGCAATCGCCGTCTCGACGCTGCAACGGGTCAACGCCCAGGCCCATGCCTGCTGGCTCAAGGACCGGGACTTCGCCGCCTACGGCATCGTCCCCGAACTCGACACCACCAGCACGCCGCGGCTGTTGATCATCCCGCGCGGCAAGCCGCAGTCCCTGCCGCAGGCGGTCATCGTCGCCTCCGCCGGCAGCGCCCAGTTCTACGGCCCCCTCTCCACCTCGCCGCTGGCCGGCCGGATCGACAGCGACATCTCGCGCTGGGCATCGGGCGGGACCGGCTGCTGATCGTCGCGCTGCGCAGGCTGGATCCCGGTCCATGTCCACAGAATAGCGCTTTCTTTCGGCTCAAATCCCAATTTCCAGGTGCCAACCGTGCCGCCAGTGCGCTATAGGCTCAGGCACGCGCAGGACAAGAAGGGCGACCACCGCCATGAGCATTCCCAATATCATTCCCATCACCGAAGAACTGATTGCCGCCCACGGGCTCAAGCCTGAGGAATACCAGCGCATTCTCGATCTCATCGGGCGTGAACCGACCTTCACCGAGCTTGGCATCTTCTCGGCCATGTGGAACGAGCACTGCTCCTACAAATCCTCGAAGAAGTGGCTGCGCACCCTGCCGACCACCGGCCCGCGGGTGATCCAGGGACCGGGCGAGAACGCCGGCGTGGTCGATATCGGCGATGGCGACTGCGTCGTCTTCAAGATGGAGAGCCACAACCACCCCTCCTACATCGAGCCCTACCAGGGGGCTGCCACCGGTGTCGGCGGCATCCTGCGCGATGTCTTCACCATGGGCGCCCGCCCGATCGCGGCCATGAACGCGCTGCGCTTCGGCGCGCCCGATCACCCCAAGACCCGCCACCTGGTCTCCGGCGTCGTCGCCGGCGTCGGCGGCTATGGCAACTCTTTCGGCGTGCCCACGGTTGGCGGCGAGGTCGAGTTCGACCCGCGTTACAACGGCAACTGCCTCGTCAACGCCTTTGCCGCGGGCATTGCCAAAACCGACGCGATTTTCCTCTCCGAGGCCAAGGGCGTCGGCCTGCCGGTGGTCTATCTCGGCGCCAAGACCGGCCGCGACGGCGTCGGTGGCGCCACCATGGCCTCGGCCGAATTCGACGAATCGATCGAGGAAAAGCGCCCCACCGTCCAGGTCGGCGACCCCTTCACCGAAAAATGCCTGCTCGAGGCCTGCCTCGAGCTGATGCAGACCGGCGCGGTCATCGCCATCCAGGACATGGGCGCTGCCGGGCTGACCTGCTCGGCGGTCGAGATGGGCGCCAAGGGCGATCTCGGCATCGAGCTCGATCTCGATCACGTGCCGGTGCGCGAAATCAACATGAGCGCCTACGAGATGATGCTGTCGGAGAGCCAGGAGCGCATGCTCATGGTGCTGGAGCCTTCAAAGGAAGAGGTCGCCAAGGCGATCTTCGTCAAATGGGGCCTCGACTTCGCCATCGTCGGCAAGACCACCGACGATTTGCGCTTCCGCATCCTGCACCAGGGCGAGGAAGTCGCCAACCTGCCGATCAAGGAACTGGGCGACGAAGCCCCCGAATATGACCGCGAATGGCGCGAGATCGGCAGCCTGTCGCCGCTCGACACAGCGGATGTCGAGGAACCCGAGGACTACGGCCAGGCCCTGCTCGACCTTCTCGGCTCGCCCAACAACGCTTCCAGGCGCTGGGTCTGGGAGCAGTACGACACGCTGATCCAGGGCAATTCGCTGCAGATCCCCGGCGGCGACGCCGGCGTCGTCCGCGTCGAGGGTCACCAGACCAAGGCGCTGGCCTTCTCTTCCGACGTCACCCCGCGCTATGTAGAGGCCAACCCCTACGAGGGCGGCAAGCAGGCGGTGGCCGAATGCTGGCGCAACCTGACCGCCACCGGCGCCGAACCGCTGGCCTCCACCGACAATTTGAATTTCGGCAATCCCGAACGGCCCGAGATCATGGGTCAGCTGGTGATGGCGATCCAGGGCATCGGCGAGGCCTGCACCGCGCTCGATTTCCCCATCGTCTCGGGCAATGTCTCGCTCTACAACGAGACCAATGGTGAGGCGATCCTGCCCACGCCCACCATCGGCGGCGTCGGTCTGATCGACGACTGGAACCACATGGCCCGCATCGGCGGCGCGCGGAACGGCGATGCCGTCATCCTGATCGGCGGCGACTGCAGCCATCTCGGCCAGTCGGCCTGGATGCGCGACTGCCTCGGCCGCGCCGAAGGCGCGCCACCGCCGGTGGACCTGATGGAAGAGCGCCGCAACGGCGATTTCGTCCGCTCGGCCATCCGCAACGGCCAGGTCACCTCGTGCCACGACATTTCCTCGGGCGGTCTCGCCACCACGCTGGCCGAAATGGCCATGGCGTCGGATCTCGGCATGCAGCTTGGTCTTTCCGCCTGCCACGGCCCGGCGCATGCGCTGCTGTTTGGCGAGGACCAGGCGCGTTATGTCGTCACGGTGCCTGGCGATCTGGCGGGCTACGTCATGGCCAGCGCCGAAGGTGCGGGCGTGCCCTTCCGCCATCTCGGCGCCATGTCAGGCGACAGCCTGCGGATCGAAGGCCTGATGTCGGTTCCCGTATCCGCATTGCGCGCCACCCATGAATCGTGGTTCCCTGCGTTCATGGACGTCCCCGAAGCCCTTGCCGCCGAATAGCCCAATCAGGAGCCACCCCCCATGCCAATGAACGCAGGCGATATCGAGAAACTCATCAAGACCGGGATTCCTGACGCCAAGGTCACCATCCGCGATCTGGCGGGCGACGGCGATCACTACGCGGCGGAAGTGGTCTCCGAGAGCTTCCGGGGCAAGAGCCGGGTGCAGCAGCACCAGATGGTCTACAACGCGCTTGAGGGCAACATGGGCGGCGTCCTGCATGCCCTGGCGCTGCAGACCAGCGTTCCGGACTGAGTGAAGCCATGGCGGGCTTTCTCGACGGCCTGATCGGCGAGATCATCGACGGCGTCGTCGACGGCATGGCCAAGGGTGCCGTCACCCGCAAACGCCGCCGCTCCACCACCCGCCGCAAGACAACCCGCAGGAAAACCACGTCGCGGCGCAGGCGCTCGACCACCACATCGACCATCGAAAAGGTCCTGGTCGAGGCGCTGACCGGCAAGAAACCGGCAACCAGGAAGCCGAAGACCCGCCGGGCGAAGACCAGGACGACCCGCTCGACCAGGCGCAAGTCCACCGCCCGCAAGCGGTCTTCATAGGCCTGTGGACGGCCCCAAGCCCGGATTTCAGTCCTCGGTCTTGCCGAACACCGCCACCACCGGCCCCGCCGGTTCGCCTGCATCGATTACCATCTGCGTGCCCCAGGCGAGACTCGACACACCTCCGTCGAAAAACAGCGCGTTCGGGCACTCCGCCACCTCCCGGAACAGCCGTCCGAACGACCCGAGACTCACCGGATCGCGGGTGATCGCCAGCACGATGCTGCCGTCGGCCCTCACGCCGACGCCGTTGCGGATGTATTTCGAGGTACCGTCAGGCAGGAAACGTGGGTGAATGGCGCCATCGATGACCAGCATCGGCCCCGACTGGGTGGCAAATTCCGGCGCAAGTCCCGCCGCCCGGTAGGCTTCCGTCTCCATCACCCCGCCGCTTCCGTCCTCGCGGACAAAGAACACGCCGTTCGGCTTGAGAAAGAAATTGCCGAACCCGTCATCTTGGTTGAGGGGAACCGTCTCCGAGCCGTTCTCGACATAGAGCCCCACCGGCGTCATGTCGGCGTGATACATGCCGGCGTTCATTGCCAGGATCGGTGCCTGTCCGCCGGCCGCCAGCACTGTGACCGCCTTCTCCACGCTGCCCAGGACAACGCCATCCGGCCCGCGATAGGCAAGCCGGACCGCATGAACGGAGGGATCGGCGACACACAGGATCGCCCGCGCGCCCTCGAACACGGTCTCCTCGCAGATATCGGGTTTGTCAGCCACTGTCTCGTTCCCCCTCGCCGGGCCACCCGCCGTTGCACTTTCTGGCTGGCTTCGCTCCGGCAGTTCAAGCCGCGCCGGTTCCATCCGCACGGGAATCATCATCCATGCGACCCACGCCCCGGCCGCCACGAGCAGGATCAGGACAAAATAACCGGCGCGATACATCCTCATTCGATCACTTATAGGGCGCGCCTTCTTGTCTTGTCATGCCGCCCGCGTTATCTGAAGGGCAAGAAATATCGTGGTCACACGCTTTGAAAGGATCCAACGATGTCCGGCATCAATGATTTCATCGACAACGAAGTGAAAAACAACGACGTGGTGCTGTTCATGAAGGGCACCCCGCAATTCCCGCAATGCGGTTTCTCCGGCCAGGTCGTCCAGATTCTCGATTATCTCGGCGTTCCCTACAAGGGCATCAACGTTCTCGCTGACGATGCTCTCAGGAACGGCATCAAGGAGTATTCCAACTGGCCGACCATCCCCCAGCTCTACGTCAAGGGCGAGTTCATCGGCGGCTGCGACATCATCCGCGAGATGTTCCAGTCGAGCGAGCTGCAGCAGCACATGACCGACGCCGGCGTGCCTGTCAAAGCCGCCTGAAACGAACATCAACACTTGACGGCAAGAGGCGGATTTTCCGCCTCTTTTCGTTTCGGCGGCAGCCAGAAATGGTGACAGGCTGCCCGGTGACAAGAATGCGACTGGAGACACGATCATGACCTGGACCATCTATCTCTCGGGCGAAATCCACACCGACTGGCGCGATCAGATCGCAGCCGGCGCCAAGCAGGCCGGCCTGCCGGTGTCATTCAGCGGTCCGGTCACCCACCACGAAGCTTCCGACGACGTCGGCGTCGCCATCCTTGGCGCCGAGCCCGACAAGTTCTGGCACGACCACAAGGGCGCGCAAATCAACGCCATCCGCACTCGCACGGCTCTGCAGAAGGCCGATATCGTCGTCGTCCGTTTCGGCGAGAAGTACAAGCAGTGGAACGCCGCCTTCGACGCGGGCTTCGCCGCCGCTCTCGGCAAGCCGCTGATCATCCTGCACCAGGACGAGCACGCCCACGCCCTCAAGGAGGTCGATGCCGCGGCCCTCGCCGTCGCGAAGACGCCGGACCAGGTGGTCTCGATCCTCAGCTACGTCATCAACGGCGAATTGTCCGGCTACACCGATGCCAAGGACGCCGCCCAATGAGTGAAGCCGCCTATTCCGGTTTCGGCGACAAGGCCCTGCCCTTTCTCAAGGCCCTCGGCTTTCATCAGAACCGCGAATGGTTTCACGAGAACAGGGATATCTTCGAGGAGCATCTCAACGAGCCGCGCGGGCGGCTGATCGACGATCTGGCGGAACGTCTGGCCGAGAAGAAGCTCCCGCTCACCTGCAACCGCAAGACCTCGACCTTCCGCATCAACCGCGACGTCCGTTTCGCCAAGGAAAAGCATCCCTACAACACCCATGTCAGCGCGGTGATCACCCGCTCGGGAACCAAAAAGGACCAGGGGCTGCTCTATTTCCACGTCTCGCCGGACGAGAGTTTTCTCGCCGTTGGCTTCTACGCGATGGAATCAGACGAACTGCGCGCCTTCCGCGAGGCCATCGTCAGCCGCAAGGACCAGTTTGACGCGGCCCTGAAACCGCTCACCGCTCTCGGGTTTGCCTTCGACCGCGACAACAGCCTCAAGCGCACCCCGCGCGGCTTCGAGGATGTCACCGATCCCGAGATTGTCGATCTGCTCCGGCTCAGGCACCTGACCCTGTCGCGGCGCTTTTCCGCCGACCGGCTTGAAGGCACGGCGCTGCTCGACGATCTCGTCGAACTCGCCGCCGCCGCCCAGCCGTTCCTGAGTTTCGGCTGGCGCGTCATCGACCCGGTTCGCGCCGCCCGCGACGAAACCAACCGCTAGGAAAGAGACCCCGCCATGTTTGCACGCCCTCTGATCGGCCTGCTGGCTTTCATTCTGGCGCTGATGCCGCTCCAGGCAAACGCCGCCGACGACGCCAACGAGATCGACCTCAAGCTGTTCGGTGAAAACGTCATTCAGGGCTGGGACGGATGCAGCTTCGGTCTCTGGCAGCACAACCGGAATCCGGCCGACGACCGCTATGCCTACGTGTTCTTTGCGCCGATCCCCGATGGCGAGGCGTTGCCGGGCTGGGTCAAGATCGGCGACGATGTGATCGAGGTCTCACGCGTCGACATCGGCTCGGCCGACACCGGCATGCTGGAGCCGTTCCGGCTCTATCGCGATCCGGACGCCAGACTGACGGTGATGATGGAAATCTTCGGGCAAACCCGCACCGATGCCGGCATCGAGGTCAGCGACGGGCGGCTGACCTTCCTCAGGAATGACAAGTTTCCCTTCGCCATCCGCGTCAAGGGGCTGAACGGCTGCCCGAACGCGCCAGCCGAAGACGCTGCCATGGAGCCGGCGTCATCCGGTCTCAGCCTCGGCGCGCCGCTCGGCCATGACAGCCTCTCGAGCGTCCCCGCCCCTGTGCTCAGCGCCATTGCAACTGAAGCGCCCGAATGCGATCCGCAATCCACCGCCGGCTATTCCTCCGCCTACGCCATCTCCGACGAGGTGACGCTCTGGGAAGTGCCCTGCAATCTCTACGCGTCGAGTGGCTCGAGCGTGTTTGCGGTGACGTGGGCCGGCTATCCCGATCACGCCACGCTTCTTATGTTCCCGGCGGCGCCGGGAATGGGCATGAACGACTACGCCGAACTTTTGAACGCCAGTGTCGACCCGGCCACCGCGACCGTCACCTCCTATTCGCTCGATTCGGGCGGCGACTGCGGCTCGTTCAACAGGTTTGAGCTTGTTGACGCCGAGGGGGAGAC
This sequence comes from Hoeflea sp., assembly GCA_020637795.1. GTDB lineage: Bacteria > Pseudomonadota > Alphaproteobacteria > Rhizobiales > Rhizobiaceae > Hoeflea. Next base: position 652,070 of record JACKJT010000002.1, read on the forward strand.
GGTCGAATTCGTCTTGCGCGAATTCCGCGACAAGCCCGCCTGCGACGGCGTTCAGACCGATCCGGCAGCTTTCCCGCTGGTCTACCAGAACCCTTGAGCCGGAGAGCGGCGCTCGGCCTTCAAGCCAGCGGCACCGTTGCGCCCGCTTGCGATGAGCGGGTGATCGCCGCGATCAAGCGCCTGCACTTCGAGCGCCTCGCGCCCTGGAATCGCTGGTGGCCAAATGCAGACGGATTGCGTGCCAGCGGAAAGGCCGCGGCCACTTCACGCCCGCCGCCAATGGGCATTGTCCGCAATGGATATGCCGCAACGGGTCGGACGCGGCGCCAACGCTCCCCGGACCGTCCGGCGAAACAAATTGCCCCCGGAATTCCAAGGCTTGTCGGATTGGAAAACCGGGTTTAAGAACGAAACCGGCACCAGCCAGAACGGCCTGCCTTCTGATCTCCGGACCGGTCAAGTCCAGGCAAATGCGGCGCCGTTCGGCGCCCATTGCAGAGACAGCTTCGAAAATCACCGGGCGCTATCACGCGGACTGGTCCCGATAGGACAGCAACCCCATGCACGGAACCACGGCAACCGCCGTCAGCCCACCTGCGACCATCGGCGGAATTGGCCGTCCGCAATTCATTGCCATCATCGCCTCGCTGATGGCGCTCAATGCGGTGGCCATCGACATTATGCTGCCGGCGTTCCCGAACATATCGGGCAGCTACGGCATCACCGATGCCAACCGGATCCAGCACATCCTGCTCTCCTACGTCATCGGCTTCGGCCTGGCGCAGCTGTTCTTCGGACCGGTGTCCGACCGCTTCGGCCGCCGCGCACCGCTGTTCATCGGGATCGCGCTCTATGCTTTCTGTGCGGTCGCCGGTGCCTTCGCGCCGAGTTTCGAGATCCTGCTGGTCGCCCGCTTCCTGCAGGGCGTCGGCGCAGCGGCAACCCGTGTCATTGCCATCTCCGTGGTCCGCGACACCCATTCGGGCCGCGGCATGGCCGCCACCATGTCGCTGGTGATGATGGTTTTCATGGTGGTGCCGGTGTTCGCGCCGATGATCGGCCAGGTGATGATTCTGGCCGGCGACTGGCATCTCATCTTCATCTTCATGGCCTTTGTCTCGCTTGCGGTCGGCGCCTGGGCGCTGTTTCGCCTGCCAGAGACCCTGCATGAGGAATACCGCCGCCCGCTGACCGTCAAGAGCATCAGCCAGGCCTTCGCCATCGTGCTGTCGAACCGGATCGCGCTGTTCTACACCCTGGCGACGAGCTTCTATTTTGGTTCCCTGTTCGGCTTCCTCAACGTGGCGCAGCCGATCTATGTCAACATTTACGGCCTGGGCGCCTATTTCCCGATCGCCTTCGCAGCAGTGGCCGTTGTCATGGCCGGCTCGTCTTTTCTCAATTCGCGGCTTGTCGGCCGCTTTGGCCAGCGCCGTCTCTCCCATGGCGCACTGATCGCCTATTTCTGCCTTTCGCTGCTGCTCGCCGGGCTGACGGCAATGGGCCCGATCCCGTTCTGGCTGTTCTTCGGGATTTCCATGCTGATGATGCCGCTGTTCGGCTTTGTCGGCTCGAATTTCAATTCGATCGCCATGGAACCGCTCGGCGCCATCGCCGGCACCGCGTCGTCGACGCTGGGCTTTGCCCAGACCGTCGGTGGCGGCGTTGTCGGTGCGTTGATCGGCCAGGCCTATGACGGTACGGTCTTCCCGCTGGCAGCGGGCTACGCCATGGTCTCCGCGGTGGCGGTGGCGATGGTGCTCATCGCCGAAAAAGGCCGCCTGTTCGGCGTCGGGACGCCGGACTGATTTCTGTACCGGTCACACCCGCCACAAGGCTTCGCGCACCATGTTCCAGCTGTCGATATCGGTGGTTGCCAGCACGCCGCCATCGAGATGCTCGGGCCGGTAGACGCTGCCGTCGAAACGGCGGACATAGCCGCCCGCTTCGGTGGTGATCAGGCTTCCGGCCAGGTGATCCCAAGGCATCAGCTTGTTATAGAGCGCAAAGTGGATGTGGCCGCCGGCAAGCAGCCGGTATTCCTGCGCCGCGCAGCGGTAGGCGACGCTGCCGAGGCAGAGCGCCTGGTTGCCGGCGATCCTGCTGCGCTCGGGCTCCGGCATGTATTGCCAGGACGCCGAACCGATCATCCGGCTGACCGCTCCTGCGGGCTCGGCCACCCTGAGCGGGCTCTCGCGCCCGTCAAGCCGGCGCAGGATCGCGCCGCCGCCCTTTTCGGCCATGATCCAGTCCTGGCCGACCGGATCGTGAATGATCCCGGCGACCGTCTCGCCGGCTTCCACCACGGCAAGCATGACGCCGAAGGCGGCCACGCCGGAGGCAAAATTGAAAGTGCCGTCGATCGGATCGACGACAAAGGCCAGGCTGTCCGATTTGCTCCAGCCCTCGAGCAGCGCCGGATTTTCCGACACGGCCTCCTCGCCGATCACCACCGCGCCCGGATACCTTTCGAGCAGTGCTTCGGTGATCACCCGCTCGGCATTGACGTCGGCCTCGGTGACCAGGTCGGCGGCAGAGGTCTTCTGCTGCACCGCGCCATCTCCGAGATTGCGGAACCGCGGCATGATTTCCGCCGTGCCGACGTCCAGCAGCAGCGCTGCCAGCCAGTCCATATCCGCCGAATCGAGAGTACTCATGTGTCCGCCTTGCTGGGTTGAACCGAGAGAGCTGCAAAATCGAACAGCGATCTGTCGAGCAGATGCGACGGCCGCGTGTTCGACAGCGCCCGGATCATCGATTCCTTGCGGCCGGGCATCCGCCGCTCGATGTCGCCGATCATTGCCTTCATGGCGTTGCGTTGCAAGCCGTCCTGCGACCCGCACAGGTCGCACGGGATGATCGGAAACTTCAGCGCTTCGGCAAAGCGCGCCAGGTCCTCTTCCGCGCAATAGGCCATCGGGCGGAGCACCATCACGTCGCCGTCGTCGTTGAGCAGCTTCGGCGGCATCGCTTCCAGCCGTCCGCCATGGAAGAAATTGAGAAAGAAGGTCTCGAGAATGTCGTCGCGATGATGGCCGAGCACCAGCGCCTCGCAGCCCTCCTCCCGCGCGATCCGGTAGAGATTGCCGCGCCTGAGCCGCGAGCACAGCGCGCAATAGGTGGCGCCTTCGGGCACCTTCGACGTCACCACCGAATAGGTGTCGCGGTACTCGATCCGGTGCGGCACGCCATGGGCGCTGAGATAGTCGGGCAGGATGTGTTTCGGGAAATTCGGCTGGCCCTGGTCGAGATTGCAGGCGATCAGGTCCACCGGCAGCATGCCGCGCCATTGCAGGTCCATCAGCAGCGCCAGGAGCCCGTAGGAATCCTTGCCGCCCGACAGCGCCACCAGCCAGCGCGGCCGTTTGCCGGTCTCACCCGCAGCCGACACCATCGAGAAATCCTCGATCGCCTGGCGCACATTGCGGATCAGCCGCTTGCGCAGTTTGTTGAACGACACGCTCGACGGCGCCTCCGCATAGAGCGACGGCCCGGCGCTCGCAGCGTCGTCGGAACCACCTGTCTCGAGGTCGCCCCCCCGCACGGCATCGCTTTCGGCGTCAGGCGCGCCCAATGTCTCTAGTGTCTCGCTCATGTCACCGGGATGATGGCTTTGACTGGTTCCGTCAAGCCCCGAACACCGACCATTCCATCCGCCTGGCCAATTGTTCGAGTGCGGCCGTGCCGAGTTTCGAATTGCCGACCGTATCGAGCCCCGGCGACCACACCGCAATCGAGGCCTTGCCTGGCGCGATTGCCAGGATGCCGCCGCCGACGCCGCTCTTGCCCGGCAGGCCGACCCGGTAGGCGAACTCCCCATAACCGTCATAATGGCCGCACATCAGCATGATGGCGTTGATCCGTCGCGCCCGCTGCGGCGGCACCACCTGCGCACCGGTCAGCGGGTTGTGCCCCTGGCTTGCCAGGAACAGCCCGGCGCGGGCCAGTTGCCGGCAGGTCATGGCAATGGCGCACTGGTGGAAATAGACGCCCAGAACGTGGTCGACCGGATGCACGATGCTGCCGAAGGAGCGCATGAAATGCGCCAGCGACGCGTTGCGGTCGCCATGCGCGGTTTCCGAGCGCGCCACCCGCTCGTCGATTCTGATCGTGTCGTCATCGGCCAGGTAGCGCATGAACCGGACGATCTCGCCGATCGCCTCGCGCGGCTGGTGCCCCGCCAGGATCAGGTCGGCCAGCACGATGGCGCCGGCATTGATGAAGGGGTTGCGCGGCCGCCCCTTCTCCTGCTCCAGCTGGACAATCGAGTTGAACGGATTGCCCGATGGTTCGCGCCCGACGCGGGCCCACAACGCATCGCCAAGCTTGCCCAGAGCCAGCGACAGCGTGAAGACTTTCGACACGCTCTGGATCGAGAAGGCGGTCCCGGCGTCGCCGGCGCAATGCACCTGGCCGTCGGGCAGCGCCACCGCGATGCCGAACTGGCCCGGATCCACCTTGGCGAGCTCGGGAATGTACTGCGCCACCGCGCCCCGGTCGGCGGCCATCGCCGCATCAAGGGCGATCTCGTCAAGCACTTGCTGAAGATCGGTCATACCCTGCCTCCCGGCGCGCGATCGCGACGATTGTCCCGGACACAAAAAGGCCGCCCCGAGGGGCGGCCCTGATCTGGCGCAATCCGAAGAACGGATCAGCGCGAATAGAATTCGACGACCAGGTTTGGTTCCATCACGACGGCGTAAGGAACGTCCGAGAGGGCCGGAACGCGAACGAAGGTGGCAGCCATCTTGTGGTGATCGGCTTCGACGTATTCGGGAACGTCGCGCTCGGCCAGCTGCGAGGCTTCGATGACGAAGGCCAGCTGCTTGGACTTTTCCTTGACCGCGATCACATCGCCCGGCTTGCAGCGGTACGAACCGATGTTGACGCGCTTGCCGTTGACGGTGACGTGGCCGTGGTTGACGAACTGGCGGGCAGCGAAGATCGTTGCGACGAACTTGGCGCGGTAGACGATGGCGTCCAGGCGCGATTCCAAGAGGCCGATCAGGTTTTCAGGCGTATCGCCCTTCATCCGGTTGGCTTCGTCGTAGATCTTGCGGAACTGCTTTTCCGAGATATCGCCGTAGTAGCCCTTCAGCTTCTGCTTGGCGCGCAGCTGCACGCCGAAGTCGGAAAGCTTGCTCTTGCGGCGCTGGCCGTGCTGACCCGGGCCATATTCGCGGCGGTTGACCGGGGACTTCGGACGGCCCCAGATGTTCTCGCCCATACGGCGATCGAGTTTGTATTTTGCCGATTCGCGCTTGCTCATCGCATTTCCTCTCAAAAGGTTACACCGGTCTGCTGCCAAACCGGATGAAGGAAACGCGCCCTCCTCTGGCCCCTGTTTATGAGACCTGACAGAACGGTTCACGCACGCATTGTGACAAACCGTCCACGGGACACGTAAGAAAACGCGAGGGCATGAACCCTCGCGCTGGCCGGGTCTCTAGAGCATCGTAGCGTGGCTGTCAACGCTTGTCGCGCAGGGCACATGCCCCGAAGCGGCTTGCCTGCACGCCCGATCTGGCCCGGCATAGGCTCCCGGCGGCAAATGGCGGCGATGGCAGCACTATGTCGCGTCCGGTTCATGTTTCCCAAGCCCGCAAGGATCGCTATAGCAGGTGAGACCCGCAATTGGAATCGGACCTTCCCATGACAGACACCGTTCTCGACCGCCTGCTCCGCTATGTCGTCATCGACACCCAGTCCGACCCCGAGTCGCGCACGCAGCCCTCGACCGAGAAGCAGAAAGATCTCGGCCGCGTTCTTGTCGACGAACTGCTGGCGCTCGGCCTTGACGACGCCCACATGGACGAGCACAGCAATGTCTACGCGACCGTTCCCGCCAATACGGACAAGCAGGTTCCGGTGATCTGCTTCTGTTCGCACATGGACACTGCGCCCGATTTCACCGGCACCAACGTCAAGCCCAATGTCGTCAGGAACTACCAGGGCGGCGACATCCAGCTCCGCGGCGACACCAGCCGCGTCATCAAGGTCTCAGAGCATCCCGACCTCAAGCAGCAGATCGGCCATGACATCGTCACCACCGACGGCACCACGCTGCTCGGCGCCGACGACAAGGCCGGCATCGCCGAGATCATGACCGCCGCGGCCACATTGATCGCCAATCCGGAGATCAAGCACGGCACCATCAGGATCCTCTTCACCACCGACGAGGAAATCGGCCGCGGCGCCGACAAGGTCGACATCGCCAAGCTCGGTGCGGCCTTCGCCTACACGCTGGATGGCGGTCGCATCGGCGAGATCGACAACGAGACCTTCTCAGCCGATGGCGTCGACATCGATATCACCGGCGTTGCCCAGCACCCGGGCACCTCCAAGGGCGTGATGGAAAACGCCATCAAGATCGCCAGCGACATCGTCGCCCGGCTGCCCAGGGATCTGGCGCCGGAAACCACCGACGGTCGCCAGGGCTTCATCCACCCCACCGATATCTCCGGCTCGATGGACGCGGCGCATTTGAAGTTCATCATCCGCGATTTCGTCAACGAGGGTCTGACGGAGAAGGAAGAACTGCTCAAGTCCATCGCTGAAGAGGTGATGAAAGCCTATCCCGGCTCGACCATGCACTTCAAAGTCACCGAGCAGTACCGCAACATGAAGGAAGTCCTTGACCGCAACCCCGAGATCGTCGGCAACCTCATCGAAGCGGTCCGCCGCGTCGGCCTCGAACCGGTGACCAGTTCGATCCGCGGCGGCACCGACGGCTCCCGCCTCTCCTTCATGGGCCTGCCCTGCCCCAACATCTACACCGGCGGCCACTCCTACCACTCGCCGCTCGAATGGGTGAGCATCCAGGACATGGAGAAGTCGGTCGAGACGATCGTCGAGCTGGTCAAGGTCTGGGAGGAGCGGGCGTGAGCGTGAGCTCAAGCCCGCGTGGAACGAAGCAACATCACTGAGGAGAAAACCGGATGACCGACCCGTTCAACCTTCGGCGCTTCGTCAAGGCCCAGGACCCGGTCTACAGCCGTGTCCTCGCCGAGTTGCGCCATGGCGAAAAGAGAAGCCACTGGATGTGGTTCGTTTTTCCGCAGATCCAGGGGCTTGGCTCCAGCCCGCTGGCCGAATGCTTCGCCATCTCCTCGCTCGAGGAGGCCCAAGCCTATCTCGATCACGAGCTGCTGGGACCAAGGCTCAAGGAGTGCTGCGAAATCCTCGAGACGATCGAGGATCGCAGCGCCGAGCAGATTTTCGGCTGTCCCGACGTCGACAAGCTGCGCTCGTCGATGACGCTGTTTGCCCGGGCAAGCGAGGGAGAAGACATCTTCACCCGGATTCTGGACAAGTTCTACGCCGGCGAAGCCGACCCTCAAACGCTCGACAGGATTGGCAGAAGCTGAGGCCTGCTCCGCAGCCTCAGCCCCGCAGATATCTTCATCAACCACATCCGCCGCTCCGGGCGCGGTTTCGGCCTGCACGATTGCCGCGATCGGCAGCAACCCTGAGCGTCGCCGCCGCCGCCAGGGCGCAGAGCACGGCCTTCGACACGGTCTCCATCGTGCCCTCGATCAGCAGCGCATGGACCACGCTGCCTGCGGCGATCACCACGGCGAGCGCCGTGTGAAGCCTTCGCCACCGCAACGGACGCAACCGGCGCCGCAATGCCGCGAGCACCGCCGTGGCGAACACCGCCCACATGGCAATCACGCCCCAGACAGAGAATGGCGTCGGCGAGGCAAAAAGCAACGCGTCGATCACGTCGGGCGGGCTGGTGACCCAAAGGCCGGCGACATGGATGATGACCGCGGTCACAAGTGCTGCGCCGGTCCAGCGATGCACTTGCCGCCCGCGCCGGCCCGCAAGCCCCGGCAGCCAACCCAGCACGAAGAGCGGCTGAAGCAGGAGCAGTGCCATGGCAAGCACTCCCGCCAGCCCGGCGATGATATAGGCCGGACCGCGCCATGCCAGCAGCGGGCTGGTCGCCGCCAACGCCAGCGGCAACAGGATCGCGAGCGCGATCAGCGCCCATGCAAGGCCGGCGCGCAGCCGGAGCTTTTCCGTGATGATCACCGATCAAGCCGGTTCAAGCACGAAATCCGCATGCAGGCTGGTGTCTCGGGCGCTGCCCATGACCGGGCGCAGGAACACCGTTCTGAAGTCTCCGCTGTCATAGGCCAGATGCCCGTGCGGCTGGCCGAAGGCCGGCACGATCTGCGGCATTTCCAGCCGGAATTCACCGTTCGCGTCGGTCAGCGTGGCGCCGTGGCTCCACGGGTCGCGCTCGTTGCCTTCGGTCGTGTGCGCCCAGATCTGGATGCGCTGGTCCGCAAGCGGTGCACCGTCGCCCGCGCGCCGGACTGTGCCCGTCATCCAGAACCCGCCACCACCGATGCGTTCGACGATCGGTGCGCCGGGAAGGTAGTTGTTGGAGCCGCCACGCATCGACGGCGTTGGCGCCACGCCTTGCGCGCGGGCGGGCAAGATCAGACCACAAACCGTGGTCGCAACGAGTGTTCCACTGGCGGCAAGGAGGGTACGGCGGGTGGTGAAAGCATCGGTCATATGACTTTTCCTCTCGGGCTGTGATTTGCTCGGCCGACAAGGCGGTCTGATCATGGCTCACATCGAAATAGCGCGTTTCCAGGCGATCCCAAGGTTTCCATGGCCAGGAGCGCGGCAAACAATCTTCACGGTTTCGTGAGCTTTGAACCCGATTCACGGCAAGATTATGTGGCGTCGGCTGAGGTCTTGGTAACAAAACTTGCACCCCACCCACGTCCTGCGACTGCTTGCCACGCTCACGCTGATGCCCGACAGCTTGGCTTTCAGTTAAAAATAGGCAACGATACCCCCAACCACCTGAGGATGCTGTCTTACAATCAACTTTTTTGAATAAAGACGATTGTGTATTCTTCAAACGGGGAGGCATGAACACAATGACAAAGCTTATCTCAGGAAGACGACTTCGCCATGTGTTTGCGGCGACTATGTTTGGCGCCGCATTTCTGGCCGGCGGCGCGTTCCTAGCCAACGGGCCGGCGTTTTCACAAGATGCTCAAGCTGTTCAAGGCGTCGCTCCTTGGCAAGCACAGCGGGTGATCCAAGATTACATCAATAGGTTCGTCGATGCCCAGAAATCATTCGGAAGGGCCAAGTTGGGCAGCAATGATTTCTCGGTGCGGACCAAGGTGGAGGGCCTCACGCGCATCTACAATGAGGATCTGGGCGCAATATGGGTCGCTCAATTCTCGGGCGCGATCCTGCCTGACGTCTTCGATTCAAACGCCGAGCAAGGCTACGCACACGGCATCCTGAAGATTTACTTCGACAAGAACAATGGCGTCCAGGTCGTGGTGAACGAAGGTCAAGGCCTCTGGGAGATGCAGCAGAAGACGTCGATCCTGTACGATGATTTGCCCGAGTATCCAGGGTCCTGGAAACAGTGGGGCGGGCCGGGCGACGAGCCCGAACCACTCACCGATACGGCCACTCCAAGCCCATCCCTGAACCAGCCAGGTCAATACTCTCCGAGCAACAGTTCAGGGGATCCGAGAATTACCGAATTGGGCAACAGAGTGAAGGAGCTGGGGGCCAGACTTCAAGCGCTCAAGCAACAGGGTGCTGACAGTTCCGAGATCCAGGCGGCGCAAGAAGCGTGGGAAGCCGCACAAAGGGAATACATGGCAGCTGTGCAGTGACGTGATGCAGGGCGTTGGTAGATTTCAAAACGGATGGATCACTCCGCCGCTTCCGCCCCGCCTGCGTCCTCGTCCGGCGCATCCGCTGCGCCGGGCGCGGTTTCGGCCTGCAGTTCCGGGATGCCGACGATCCGCTTGCCGCTGTGATCGGCATGCACGATGATCAGTTCCTGCTCTTCGAAATAGCCCAGAAGCCGCCGGGCGCGGCGCGCCGAATGGGTGCCGTAGGCCCGGGCGATGCGGGCGTCGGACGGGCACGGCTCAGCCCGGATCGCGGCCACCGCCAGCATCAGGAACACGCCCTGCAGGTCTTCGGACACCTGGGCCGAGAGCCCGAGCGCCGTGGTCCAGGCCTCGCCGCTAGCGGTTTCCGTGTCGACGCCCGAGCGGGCGATGGCGACGCGGCGGCGGAACTCGCCGAGCGACATCGGAGACCCCGACACCCGCCGCATTCTCAGCCGCACGAGGAAATCCTGGTACAGCGCCGAATCCGTCCGGTAGCCCGAGTCCGGATCGGCGAGGATTTCGCCGAGCACGGCCGCCACCCGCTCCTCGCGCTCTTCCGCCGACAGGCCGCCGGAGCTGGCCGCCTCCCCGCCCGACCGCGCGAGCGGCTGGTCCTGCAGCGGCGTGGCGCGAGACAGTTCGGCCAGGATATCGGTGGTCGGCCGCGGCACCGGTCGCGCACGGCGTTGCAGCGGCCGGGTCAGCTCCTCCGGGTCGGGTGTGAAGATCAGGTCTTCGACGTCTTCCACGGCTTCCGGCATCGGCATCAGCTTCGGGCTCGAGGACCGCGCCTGCGTTTCCACCGGTCCGATGGCGATCGGCAGCGGCCGCCGCGACAGTGCCGGCCCGAGTCCGACGAAATTGCCGCGTTGCAGATCGCGGAACATCTCCGCCTGCCGCCGGTCCATGCCGAGCAGATCGGCGGCGCGGGCCATGTCGATGTCGAGAAAAGTCCGGCCCATCAGGAAGTTGGAGGCTTCCGCCGCCACGTTCTTGGCGAGCTTGGCAAGCCGTTGCGTGGCGATCACGCCGGCGAGCCCGCGTTTTCTGCCGCGGCACATCAGGTTGGTCATCGCGCCAAGCGACATCTTGCGCGCGTCTTCGGAGACGTCACCGCCGACGGCGGGGGCGAACATCTGCGCCTCGTCGACGACCACCAGCACCGGGTACCAGAACTCGTGCTCGGCATCGAACATGGCGTTGAGAAACACCGCTGCCGCGCGCATCTGCTGCTCGACGTCGAGCCCTTCCAGCGACAGCACGCAGGAGACCCGGTGCCGGCGGATCCGGCTTGCGATGCCGGCCAGCTCACCCTCGCTGCGCTCGCCCTCGACCACCAGGTGGCCGTATTTCTCCGACAGCGTGACGAAATCGCCTTCGGGATCGATGATCACCTGCTGCACCCATTGCGCCGACTGCTCGAGCAGGCGCCTGAGCAGGTGCGACTTGCCCGAGCCGGAATTGCCCTGCACCAGGAGACGGGTCGCCAGCAGCTCTTCAATGTCGAGCTTGGCCGGCTGTCCGCCCGTCAAGCTTCCCATGTCAATTCCGACCTGCACCTTGGCTTTACTCCGTAAACGCGACGCGGCATTTCAACGATTCGGCCACCACTCGGCCACCGCATTCCCTAGCAGAATTTCCCGGCGCTGCTGCCGGTGATCTCGGAAATACACAGGATTTCGAACCCCGGCAGCCGTCCTCAGGCGGCCGTCAGCCCGAAGCCGTGCATCAATCTGAGCGCGCTGTAATCCGGATTGCCCGAGGTGAACACCACCGTATCGCGCGCGTCGGGCAGCGCATGGCCGCCGGGCAGCGTCTCGACGATCGCCAGCGCCCGCCGCGCGATCGCTTCCGCCGGGTCGATCCAGTCCACCGGCCAGGGCGCGAGCTTGCGCATGCGGTTGACCAGGAACGGAAAATGCGTGCAGGCGAGCACCACGATGTCGGTCTTGCGTCCGTCCTTCGTAACGAAGCACGGTTCGATCTCGGCCTTCACCGCCGCCTCGTCGACAAAGCCCTGGCGCATGTAGGTCTCGGCGAGCTCGGCGAGATTTTCCGATCCCACCAGCCGCACATGCACCTTGTCGGCATAATCGCGGATCAGGTCGCGGGTGTATTGCCGCTTCACGGTGCCCGGCGTCGCCAGCACCGAGACCAGGCCCGAGCGGGTCCGTTCCGCCGCCGGCTTGATCGCCGGCACGGTGCCGACGAACGGCACGTCGGGATAGGCCTGCCTGAGCGCCGGCATGACGATGGTCGAGGCGGTGTTGCAGGCGATGATCACCAGGGCCGGGTCGTGGCTTTCGATCAGGCTGGCAAACAGCCCGACGATCCGGTCGCGGAGCGCGCCCTCCTCCCAGCGGCCATAGGGAAAGCCGGCATCGTCGGCGACATAGACAAAGCGCCGGCCCGGCATGATCACCCGCGCCTCGCGCAGCACGCTTAACCCCCCGATGCCGCTGTCGAAGACCAGAACCGGCCGCTCGCTCATTCGTCTTCCCCCCGCCCCTTGTCCAAAGTCTCGCTGCCCGCGCCGGGCGCCCGTTGTCCGGTGCGAGTGAACCTGTCAAATGAGGCGAAAAGACCGCGCAGCACGGCGATTTCATCGCTGGAGAATCCCGGCCGCGTCAGCACGGCGCGCAAATTGTCGACCGCCTTCATCTTCTTGGTCTCGGAGCGGAAATAGCCCCGCGCCTCGAGTCCCTCCTCGATCTGGGCGAACAGGCCGAACAGATCGGCCTTCGGCGCTGGCTCCACCTCGGCCTTGTCGAACGCCGTCTCATGCGGGCTCGAAAGCCCCGATTTCATCCATTCATAGGACATCAAGAGCACCGCCTGGGCGATGTTCAGCGAGGCATAGGCCGGGTTGACCGGAAAGGTGACGATCTCGTCGGCAAGGCCGACTTCCCAGTTGCGCAGGCCGATGCGCTCACGCCCGAACAGGATCCCGGTCTTCTCGCCATTGGTCTCCCGCCCGCGCAGCACCTCGCCCGCCTCCACCGGCCCGCGCACCGGCTTGTGCCCGTCGCGCGGCCGTGCCGTGGTGGCGTAGACGAAACTGAGATCGGAAAGTGCGGCTTCCAGCGTGTCATAGACGATCGCCCCCTCGATCACGTGGTCGGCGCGGGCGGCCGCACTCACCGCCTTCTCGTTCGGCCAGCCGTCGCGCGGATTGACGATCCGCAAGTTGGACAATCCGAAATTGGCCATGGCGCGCGCCACCATGCCGATGTTCTCGCCCAGTTGCGGCTCGACCAGGATGATCGCCGGCCCGCCGGTGATCAGTTCGCGATTTCGATCCGTTCCGGCCATTCAGAAACCGCCCTTGTCCATTTCAGCCCATTCCCTTGCCAGCATGGCGTAGTGGAATTCCTCGTCCCAGACGCCCTTGAACAGCGCATGCTCGCGGAAATGCGCTTCGCGCCGCATGCCCAGCCGCTCCATCAGCCGCCACGAAGCCCTGTTGCGCGCGTCGCAACGCCCGAAGATCCGGTGCAGGTTGAAGTGCCCGAAACCGGCCGCGAACACCGCGCGCGCCGCCTCGGTGGCATATCCCTTGCCGCCATGCGAGGGATTGAAGGTAAAGCCGATCTCGCCCTGCCGCGCCTCCTTGTCCCGGAACAGCAGCACCATGTCGCCGATCAGGATCCCGCTCTGGCTCAGCGTGACGGCGAAAACGATGGCCTCGGCATCGGCTACCTGCCGGTCCCAGCCGCCGTCGGCCCACTTGGTGACTTCCTGCACCACCTCGTCGCGCGAACGCTGCTCCCAGTACTGGTAGCGCGCCACTTCATCAAGGCCGTGATAGGCATGCACCGCGTCGACGTCGGCGATGGTGAACGGCCTGAGCCGCAGGCGTTCCGTCTCGATTGGAATGGACAAGTCAGCCATATCCGGCCCCGTTTCTGTCAGGCCGACAGCACTACTGCCCGGATGGCTCACAATCAAGGCGGCGCGCGCTTGCGGACCTTGCTCCGGGGCGCCCGGCAGCAAGACGCAAAATCTTCGCTGCCAACCTGCGGCTCCGGGCCCGCGGCATGTTGTGCGCCCGCCACTGTTTTGTTAAGAGAAGCGCCAACTGAACGGGTGGCTTTCGGCCTCCCCCTGATAACCCTCTCGGAAGGTCAAACAAGCATGGCAAAGATCAAGGTTGCAAACCCCGTCGTCGATCTCGACGGCGACGAGATGACACGCATCATCTGGCAGTTCATCAAGGAAAAGCTGATCCTGCCCTACCTCGACCTGCCGATCGACTATTACGACCTCTCGGTCGAATACCGCGACGAAACCAACGACCAGGTCACCATCGACGCCGCCAACGCCATCAAGAAGCACGGCGTCGGCATCAAGTGCGCCACCATCACCCCCGATGAGGCCCGCGTCGAGGAATTTGGCCTGAAGAAGATGTGGCGCTCGCCCAACGGCACCATCCGCAACATCCTCGGCGGCGTCATCTTCCGCGAGCCGATCATCATGAAGAACGTGCCGCGCCTCGTTCCCGGCTGGACCAAGCCGATCATCGTCGGCCGCCACGCCTTCGGCGACCAGTACCGCGCCACCGATTTCCGCTTCCCCGGCAAGGGCAAGCTTTCGATCAAGTTCGTCGGCGAGGATGGCGAGACCATCGAGCACGACGTCTTCGACGCCCCGTCCTCGGGCGTTGCCATGGCCATGTACAACCTCGATGATTCGATCCGCGACTTTGCCCGCGCCTCATTGAACTACGCGCTGATGCGCGGTGTGCCGTGCTACCTGTCGACCAAGAACACCATCCTCAAGGCCTATGACGGCCGCTTCAAGGACCTGTTCCAGGAAGTCTTCGACGCCGAATTCAAGGCTCAGTACGATGAAGCCAAGATCTGGTACGAGCACCGCCTGATCGACGACATGGTCGCTTCCGCGCTGAAATGGTCCGGCGGCTATGTCTGGGCCTGCAAGAACTACGACGGCGACGTCCAGTCCGACATCGTCGCGCAGGGCTTCGGCTCGCTCGGCCTGATGACCTCGGTGCTGATGACGCCCGATGGCAAGACGGTGGAAGCCGAAGCCGCCCACGGCACGGTGACCCGCCACTACCGCCAGCACCAGAAGGGCGAGGAAACCTCGACCAACTCGATCGCCTCGATCTTCGCCTGGACCCGTGGCCTGGCGCACCGCGCCAAGCTCGACGACAATGCCGAGCTCGCCACCTTCGCCGAAACGCTGGAAAAGGTCTGCATCCAGACCGTCGAAGGCGGCTTCATGACCAAGGATCTGGCGCTGCTGATCGGTCCCGACCAGCCCTGGCTGTCGACCACCGGCTTCCTCGACAAGATCGACGAGAACCTGCAGAAGGCTATGGGCTGAGCCGTGGCCGCCGGACCTGCCGTCACGCTCAAGCGGCTGTGGCGGCACAACCGGTGGCTCACGATTGCCTTTGCACTGACATTGACGCTGGCGCTGGTGTTCATCATCCGCGCCGGCGTTTTTTTCGTCTACTGGCAGCAGCACCGGGACGAGCCGATCGAAGGCTGGATGACCGTGCGCTACATTGCCCGCTCCTACCGGGTCGATCCGAAGATCGTCCACGACGCGATCGGCCTGCCTGAGACCGGCCCGGACCGCCGCCCCCTGGTGAGAATCGCCCGCGAGGATGGCAAGCCGCTCGATGCGATGACCACCCGGATCCTCGAAGCGATCAGGGCGGACCGCGCCGCCCGTGGACAGCCCGGAGGCACTCTTCCCGCCCCCGATCTCTCGAACCCGGGAACCGCTCCAGCCCCGTCCCCGCAGCCCTCCCGGCAGCCATGACCGTATACCTGCTGGAGTTTCTCACCAGCTATGGCCTTCCCGCAGCCGCGCTGCTTCTGGCGATCGGCCAGTTCGGCGTGCCGATTCCCACCTCGCTGGCGCTGCTGACGCTGGGAGCGCTTGCCGCCAATGGCGACGCGGAGCTGGCAACCGCCGTCCTCTGGGCCATTGCCGGCGCCACGCTTGGCGACCAGGCGGGTTTCCTCGCCGGCCGCTTCGTCATCCTGTCCGCCGAAGGCCGCCCCGGATTTCTCGGCGGACTGGCACGGAAAGCCCGCGCCGCCGAACCGAAGCTGCAAAAATGGGGCGCAAGCGGCGTGTTCCTCAGCCGCTGGCTGTTCACGCCGCTTGGCCCGGCCATCAACATCGCCAGCGGCATCACCGGGCTGTCCTGGCCGCGATTCACCCTCTGGGGTGTTTTGGGCGAGGGCCTGTGGGTGTCGATCTACATCTCGCTCGGCTACGCGTTCGGCTCCAACATCGAGACCTTGTCCGGCATCCTCGGCAACCTGTCGATGGCGCTGGCCATGCTGGCGCTGGCAGCCTTCCTCGGCTGGCGGCTGAAGCTGGCGGTTCAGGCAGTGCAGGCCCGTTCGGGCCGGAAATCGGAGGGCCGACAATGAGAGCCCGGCGAGGAGCGTAAACTCTCGAAAGCTCAGGCTAGAGATCGCACCGGCTGGCGCAACAGCGTCCTGATCTTTTCCGGCGCCACCTTGCGCGGATCATTGAGATAGATCTCGTGGTGCAGCCCGTCAGGCTGATAGCCATGCTCTGGCATGAACCGGTCGTGCAGGTCGACAAGCAGCGGCGCCTCGTCGACATAGCGGCCGAAATAGAGACGCTGCAGCGAGCTGCCTTCCCGGTAGGACGTGAGCACGGCCGCCTGCAGCGTCTCCGCGTTCGCTCCCGCCTCCGCCTGCCCCTTGAGCTTGCCAAGCACCGCAGGCCGCACCGCCTCCAGATCGGTATCCGTGATCCAGTCCGGTTGCCGGATCATCATCCGCCATTTCCACGCCGCCCGGTCGCCGGCGCGATAGGCCTCCATGTCGTCGGCCCACCACAGCCCTTCCAGCGGGCCGACCACGTAATCGCGGCCATGAACCGATTTCGAGCGGAACTTCAGCCCGTAGGACAGGCTGTAGAGCGCCGACACGGCGGTGCTGTAGGCAGGCGAGGTCTGCGGATCGCCCTGCCCTTCCACCGCCAGGAACTGCCTTTCCGGCACGTCGACCAGCTCCCACCGGTCAGTCCTCGCCGTATAGAACGGCTTGTCGATTTTCTTGAAATCGATCTTGTCCATACCTTTTCCTCCATGGTCGGCAGCCGCGGAACAATGCCGTCTTGCTGGGACGGTTGCTGCGCCCAACTTGCAGCCTATGTATCTGTTAAATTAGCGCTATCTTCTCAGCCTTTCAGCATAAGCAAAACATTAACTGGAGGGTGCCATCCTGACACAAAGACAACATCAACAGGTTCAAACAGTGAAACCCTCCCCCCGTTACAAGCATTACGATCTCGGCCAACAAACATCGGGGACGACCGTCGAAGTCCGTCTCTCCTGTGTCAACAATGTCTTCCTCATGGACCAGGAAAATTTCGCGCGCTACGCGGAAGCCAAATCCTACAAGGCCATAGGCGGGCGGACAGAGAAATCGCCCGCGCGCCTTACCATCCCGGCAAACGGTCAATGGCACGTCGTTGTCGACAAGGCCGGATTTCAGGTGTTGGCAAATTCCAACGTCCGCGCCATGGTGCCCCCCGTTCGAAGACCGGTCAATTCAACAGCCGCCGCATAAAGGGCCGCCAGTCCCAACGCCATGCATGGGGAATTCGTCGGCGGCCACTCTTGAGAACCGGCCTCTGAAGCGCATGTGACGAGCTGTACACCGGCAGGCAAATTGCCAGTACGGATGGTCTGACCGGACCGCCACGAGGCCACAACGCCCCACGGCAACCAGTCTGCTCAGCCAAGCTGCAGGTGGATTTCGGTCAGCAATTCGGTCGGCGCGGCATCGAGCGGCGTGTTGAGATAGCGCTCGACCGCCGGCGCCGGACCGGCGCTTTCGCCGCTCTGTGCCAGCCACGGCCCGAACAGCCACTGATAGGCCTTTCCCAGCTCCGCATAGGGACCCTTGTGGGTCAGCACCGCATACCGCCCCGCCGGCAGCACGCAGGTTTCCACCCCGTCCGGCGGCTCAGCCCCCGGCTTCAGCGCCATTCCGGCCAGCGACTTGAGCTCTTCGGGCGGCGTGATGTCGGGATCGGAGAAATAGACCGCCGCCATGCCCGCCGATTTCTCCCAGCCGCCCGTCACCGCCAGGTGCGAGGAGAAGCGCTCGAACGTGGCGCCGACATCGATATAGGGGCCCGTGTGCATCAGGCCTGCAATGGTCACGGGATCATGCTCTTCTATCCGCACGTCATACATGTCTTCGGTCTCCTGCCAGTCGGGATTGTCATAGCGCCGGTGACCGCCCTCGGCGCGATAGCGAAGCGGTGGCAGACCGAAATCCGACTTGAAGGCCTGGGAGAAAGCGCGTGGATTGGTGTAACCCGAGCGGACCGCGATCTCTTCGATCGGCAATGTGCCGTTGACCAGGTCCGAGGCTGCGCGGTGCAGCCTCAGCCGTTTGACCGTCTGCCACACGGTTTCCCCGGTCAGGCCGCGATAGGTGCGGTGCCAGTGGAAGCGGGACAGGCAGGCGATGTCGGCAAGCTCGTCGAGATTGAGCGGCCGGTCGAGATTGGCGCGAATATGCCTTTGCACCCGCTCGAGCCGTTCCCGATAGTCCCTGATACCTGCGCTGTTCACGATGCCTGTCCCTCCGTCGGTCGACAGATTAACAGCACACCCCGACCGCACAAATCTTGCTAAATTGCGATAAGCCCGTTTGTTTTGGATTTACGATGTACGGGACTTGTAAAGATCGCGAATGAACGGCGCGATGTCCTCTTGAGAAAAAACAGAGCCATCAGACGTGTGCATTTCCAAAACACCATCCGTTTGAGAAATGATATAATGGCCAATGCATCTCCCAAGCTGAGCAGCAATTTCAACCCGCGCGCGGTTCCACTCATAAGACGCAAGAAACTCGAGGGCGCGTTTCGAGCATGACGGATTGAACTGGCACCGCCGCCCTGTAAATGGTGATATCACGCCGCGATAGATACTCAGGGCCAATAGAGCGCACCAGGTCAAAACTCTGCCCGCCCACTTCGAGCGAACCTCAAGCCCGCAAGCGGCGAGCGCTATTTGGCTGATCGCTGCACCGAACATGATCCTGTCACTGCAACCGAATTGCAGTTCCCCAACAATAAAGTTCAAAATTTGATGTGGCGGATTGGTTGCATCCTGCCGAACTGGAAGATACCCGGTGTTCAAATCCGATGTGGATGACACCCGAGGCGCCCTTGGCAGCAGCTGATCGTTGAATTGCTTCGATAGCCTCTTGATAGGCAGCATCGACAGGCAAGCCGGCCTTGTTGCAGCCGGCATTTTCCGGTTTGACGACAGAAACAGTAATCAAGCCAATGACTTCGTATGGCTGGTTGATATTTCCTGATGCTGTGAGCATGTTCCCCAATCCCAATTGACGGTGAAGCATACTACACTACGCATGGTTGCCAACTCCTATTTGGCAACCACGCTGGCGTCAGCCGATCGCTGCCGCCACCGCATCGATGGCCGCATTGGCATTTGCGCCATCCGGGCCGCCGGCCTGGGCCATGTCGGGCCGCCCGCCACCACCCTTGCCGCCGATGGCCTCGGAGGCCGCGCGCACCAGGTCGACCGCCGACAGCCGCGATGTCAAATCCTCGGTAACGCCGACCACGACGCTGGCCTTGCCGTCCTCGCTGACCGCCACGAAGGCCGCAACGCCGGAGCCGAGCGAGGCCTTGGCAGCATCCACCAGGCCCTTGAGGTCCTTCGGTGCCACGCCGGTGACCACCTTGCCGAGATATTTCACCCCGCCGATGTCGCGGCTTTCGTCGCCGCCCGCCGCACCGCTGCCGCCCAGCGCCAGCTTCTTGCGCGCTTCGGTGAGCTCCCGCTCGAGCTTCTTGCGCTCGTCCATCAGCGCCTCGATCCGCGAGGCGACATCGCCGGGCTGCACCTTGAGCAGTGCCGCGACATGCTTGAGCTTCTCGTCCTGCTCGCTCAGGTGCTGGCGCGCGGCCTCCCCGGTCAGTGCCTCGATGCGGCGCACCCCGGCGCTCACCGCGCTGTCGGACAACACCCGCACCAGGCCGATCTCGCCGGTGGCCGCCACGTGGGTGCCGCCGCAGAGCTCGACCGAGTAAGGCCGGTTGGCCTTGACCCCGTGCGTGGCCGTGCCCATCGACACCACCCGCACCTCGTCGCCGTATTTCTCGCCGAACAGCGCCATGGCGCCCTCGGCAATGGCGTCGTCGACCGCCATCAGCCGGGTTGTCACCGGGCTGTTCTGCAGGATGATCTCGTTGGCCATGGTCTCGACCTCGGCCAGTTCCTCGGCCGTCATCGGCTTCGGGTGCGAGACGTCGAACCTGAGCCGCTCGGGCGCGACCAGCGAGCCCTTCTGCGCCACATGGGTGCCGAGCACTTCTCTCAGCGCCTCGTGCAGAAGATGCGTGGCCGAGTGGTTGGCGCGGATCTTGGCGCGCCGGGCGTGGTCAACCGCCAGCTGCGCCACAGCGCCGCGCGTCACCTTGCCGGACACTACCCTGGCGCGGTGCACGAAAACGCCTTCGCCGCGCTTCTGCGTGTCGCTCACCTCGAGCTGATAGCCTTCGCCCGAAATCGTGCCCTGGTCGCCCATCTGGCCGCCCGATTCGCCGTAGAACGGTGTCTGGTTGACCACCACGTCGACGAGCTCGCCCGATTGGGCGGCATCCACCTGCTTGCCGTCGCGCACCAGCGCCAGGATCACGCCTTCGGCCGCCTCGGTGTCGTAGCCGAGGAAATCGGTGGCGCCGGCCTTGTCCTTGATCTCGTACCAGATCGTCTCGGTCGCCGCGTCGCCCGAGCCCGACCAGTGCTTGCGCGCCTCGGCCTTCTGCCGCTCCATCGCCACATTGAAAGCGTCGGTGTCGACATCGACGCCGCGCTGCCTGAGCGCGTCCTGGGTCAGGTCGAGCGGGAAACCATAGGTGTCATAGAGCTTGAAGGCGGTCTCGCCGTCGAGACGGTCGCCTTCGCCAAGCTCGGCGCTGGCCTCGTCAAGCAGGCTGAGGCCGCGCTCCAGCGTCTTGCGGAACCGGGTTTCCTCAAGCTTCAGCGTTTCCGAGATCAGCGCCTCGGCGCGCTGCAGTTCCGGATAGGCGCGGCCCATTTCAGCGACCAGCGTCGGCAGCAGCCGGTACATCAGCGGATCGCGGGCGCCGAGCAACTGCGCATGGCGCATGGCGCGGCGCATGATGCGCCTAAGCACGTAGCCACGGCCCTCATTCGAAGGCAGCACGCCGTCGGCAATCAGGAACGAGGCGGAGCGCAGATGGTCGGCGATCACCCGGTGGCTGGCGCGGTGCTTGCCCTCGGCAGGCACACCGGTCGCATCTTCCGAGGCGGCGATCAGCCGGCGGAACAGGTCGATGTCGTAATTGTCGTGCTGGCCCTGCAACAGCGCCGCGATGCGCTCGAGCCCCATGCCGGTGTCGATCGACGGCCGCGGCAGGTCGATCCGCTCTTCCGTGGTGACCTGCTCGAACTGCATGAACACCAGGTTCCAGATCTCGATGAAACGGTCGCCATCTTCGTCCGCCGATCCCGGAGGTCCGCCCCAGATATGGTCGCCGTGATCGTAGAAGATCTCCGAGCAGGGACCGCACGGACCGGTGTCGCCCATCGCCCAGAAATTGTCATTGGTCGGGATCCGGATGATCCGGCTTTCCGGAAGGCCGGCGATCTTGCGCCACAGATCGAAGGCATCGTCGTCGGTGTGGTAGACCGTGACCAGCAGCCGATCCTTGTTGATGGCGAAATCCTTGGTCAGCAGGTTCCAGGCAAGCTCGATGGCGCGTTCCTTGAAATAGTCGCCGAACGAGAAATTGCCGAGCATCTCGAAGAAGGTGTGGTGACGCGCGGTGTAGCCGACATTGTCGAGGTCGTTGTGCTTGCCGCCGGCGCGCACGCATTTCTGCGACGTCGCCGCCGTCGAGTAGGGCCGCTGCTCGAGACCGGTAAAGACGTTCTTGAACTGCACCATGCCCGCATTGGTGAACATCAGCGTCGGGTCATTGCGCGGCACCAGCGGGCTCGAGGCCACGACTTCATGCCCGTTGGTCTTGAAATAGTCGAGAAACGCCGACCGGATTTCGTTCACGCCACTCATGATCAACCCTTTGTCTGATAGGCAGTTCACCACAAAACCGCATCGAATGACGGTTCCGGGATCCGCATCGCGACGTGCGGACCGCCGCTTTTATCTCTCACCCGGATGCCTGTCCAGACGCCAGCCGCAGCCCTGTCAACGGAAAACCGGCCGCAGGCCCCCAAAAGGACCGGCGGCCGGCTTGAAACCAGCGTCAGCGGTGCGCCGAAAGGCTTACATTTCGGCGACGCCCGTGCTGCCGTCGTCATCCTCGCCGCCGCTGCGGTCCTCGTCCAGGAACTTCTCGGCGATCAGCCCGGCGTTCTGCCTCAGCGCCAGCTCGATCTCGTCGGCCAGCACCGGATTGTCGCGCAGGAACTGTTTGGCGTTCTCGCGCCCCTGCCCCAGCCGCTGGCTGTTGTAGGAGAACCAGGCGCCGGACTTCTCGACGATGCCGGCCTTGACGCCGAGATCGACCAGTTCGCCCATCTTCGACACGCCCTCGCCATACATGATGTCGAACTCGACCTGCTTGAAGGGCGGCGCCATCTTGTTCTTGACCACCTTGACCCGGGTCTGGTTGCCCACAACCTCGTCGCGGTCCTTGACCGAGCCGATGCGGCGGATGTCGAGACGCACCGAGGCGTAGAATTTCAGCGCATTGCCGCCGGTGGTGGTTTCGGGCGAGCCGAACATCACGCCGATCTTCATGCGGATCTGGTTGATGAAGATCACCATGCAGTTCGAGCGCGAGATCGAGGCGGTGAGCTTGCGCAGGGCCTGGCTCATCAGACGCGCCTGCAGGCCGGGAAGGCTGTCGCCCATCTCGCCCTCGATTTCGGCGCGCGGCGTCAGTGCCGCCACCGAATCGACCACCAGCACGTCGATGGCGCCGGAGCGGACCAGCGTGTCGGTGATTTCCAGCGCCTGCTCGCCATTGTCGGGCTGCGAAATCAAGAGGTTCTCGAGGTCGACGCCAAGCTTGCGGGCATAGACCGGGTCGAGCGCATGCTCGGCGTCGATGAAGCCGCAGATGCCGCCCTTCTTCTGGGCTTCCGCGATGGTCTGCAGCGCCAGCGTGGTCTTGCCCGAGCTTTCCGGACCGAAGATCTCGATCACCCGGCCGCGCGGCAGGCCGCCGATGCCGAGCGCGATGTCGAGCCCCAGCGAGCCGGTCGGAACCGTTTCGATCTCGACCACGCCCTCATTGGCGCCGAGCTTCATGATCGAGCCCTTGCCGAACGAGCGTTCGATCTGGGAAAGTGCGGCGTCGAGCGCCTTGCTTTTGTCCACGGATTTTTCCTCTACCAGCCGCAAAGAGTTCTGTGCCATTCGGTCCACCTTTAGGTTATCGTGCCAACGCAAGCAATGAGTGCTCGTTTGTCCAATTTGTACTCTATTTGTTCCGATTGCGCAAGACCCCGTCAAGGCACTGAAATAAAATGAAAAACGCCTCCATGTTCTATTTTTGTTTTTCGGCAGGGCCGCGAACTGCCATGCGCGTTGCGCCGGCCCGCCGCCACCATCTCCGGCCCCGGGCGATTCGCCCCGGCGCCCCTCTGGGCGGGCATTGAGATGGCGCGCATTCTGGCCATCGGCGGCGCCCATGTCGACCGCAAGGGCTGGCTATCGACCCCGCACCGGCCCGGCGCCTCTAATCCCGGACGCTGGGAGAGCGAGGCCGGCGGCGGCGCCTTCAACGCGGCGCGCAACCTCTCCCGGCTCGGCCACAAGGTCACCCTCGTCGCCCCGCGCGGCGGCGATGCGGCCGCCGACATGGTGGCCCGCGCGGCCGAGGAGGCCGGCATCGAGGATTGCCCGCTCACCTTTCTCGACCGGGCCACGCCGAGCTATTCGGCTATCCTCGAACCCGACGGCAACCTGGTCACGGCGCTGGCCGACATGGCGCTCTATGATCTCGTTCCGGCGCGCCGGCTGCTGACGTCGCGGCTGCGCAAGCGCCTCGCTGAGGCCGATCTGCTCTTGATGGATTCCAACCTGCCCGAAAGCGCGCTCGCCGCGATGGCCGGGGCCGCGTCAGGTCTCGGCCTGCCGCTGGCCGTCATCGCCGTCTCGCCGGCAAAGGTGGTCCGCTGGAAACAGAGCCTTTCCAGGATCACCTGCCTCGCCATGAACCAGGCCGAGGCCGCAGCACTCACCGGAACGAGAGGCCAATCGCCAGATCATTGGCACTCCCTGCTGGGCGCGGCGGGCCTCGCGGGCGGTCTGGTCACGGCCGGCGCTGGCCCCGTCGCGGCCTTCGCCGCCCTGCCCTCTGGCTCCGAGGCCACCGTGCTGTTGCCACCGCCGCTCGATCAGGTGCGCGATGTCGTCGGCGCCGGCGATGCGCTGGCTTCGGGCTATCTCGACGGCTGGCTCTCGGGCGACGCCATCGAGGACAATCTCGCCCGCGGCATCGCGCTGGCGCGGCTCACCGCCTCGGTACGCGGCCCGGTGCGGCCGGATTTGTCGCCACAGCTGCTTGCGCAGGCGCTCAAGGCCATGCCAAAGCCCGCCCAGTTCCCCTTGCCCCCGTCAGGAGCCTCCGCATGACTGGATCCGTCCCCATAAAAACAACGCCCGAAGTCACAGCCGCGCTGGCCGAGGGCCGCCCGGTGGTGGCGCTCGAATCGACCATCATCACCCACGGCATGCCCTGGCCGGGAAATCGCGACATGGCGCTCGAGGTCGAGGCCGCGATCCGCGCCGAGGGCGCAGTCCCCGCCACCATCGCCGTCATCGATGGCCGCCTGCATGCGGGCCTCGACGAGGCCGCCATCACCCAGCTCGCCCAGGCCAGGGATGTGATGAAACTCTCGCGCGCCGATTTCGCCTATGCGCTTGCAGAAGGCCGCACCGGCGCCACCACGGTCGCCGCCACCATGATGGCCGCCCATCTCGCCGGCATTTCCGTCTTTGCCACCGGCGGCATCGGCGGCGTGCATCAGGGCGCGGAAACCAGCTTTGACATTTCCGCCGATCTCGACGAGCTCGGCCGCACCCCGGTGATCGTCGTCTCCGCCGGTGCCAAGGCCATTCTCGACATCCCCAAGACGCTCGAGGCGCTCGAGACCCGCGGCGTGCCGGTGGTGGCCTTCGGCCAGGACGCCATGCCCGCCTTCTGGTCGCGCGACTCCGGGCTGAAGGCGCCGCTCAGGCTCGATGACGCCGCCGCCATCGCCCGTTTCGAGGCAACGCGAAGGGCGCTCGGCGGCCATGGCGGCATGCTGATCGCCAACCCGGTGCCGGTGGAGGACGAGATCGCGGCATCCGAGATGAACCGCCACATCGCATCAGCACTTGCCACCGCCAGGGCGAAGGGCATCGAAGGCAAGGCAGTCACCCCGTTCCTGCTCGGCGAGATCCTGAACCTGACCGATGGCGCGAGCCTGAAAACCAACATCGCGCTGGTGCTCAACAATGCCCGGCTGGCCGCTCGCATCGCCGCGGCGCTCGCCTCGCCCGCCGCCTGATCGCCCGCCTCCACCTGTCCAACCGAGAGGAAATCGAGATGAAGCCACCCCGCCGCACCGGCAGCGCCTTCGAACGCGCCGAAGCCGCCTTCAAGTCCGCCACCACCAAGCCGGTTGAGGCCGCACCCAAGCCCGCGACCGTGCCCGAGGGCAAGGAGCTGGTCTCGATCCGGCTCGACCGCGCCGTGCTCGAACATTTCCAGGAAGACGGCCCCGGCTGGCAGGACCGCATCAACGCGGCGCTGCGCAAGGCGGCGGAGCTGGACGGGGAATAGGATTCGGCCGCGGCTAAAAGACTGACTGGGCACGAGACCATTGGTTTTCGTCATGCCGGGCTCGACACATCGCTTGATCTCCGGCAAGGGCGCTACCCATGTCGGCTCGCGCCCCCCCAATGACAATTTCCGAGTCCGCTTCCGGCAAGGCCCCTCCCACCGTCATCCCGGCCTTGAGCCAGACAAGCGAAGCGACGTCGTAGGCTCCGGGATCCAGCCAGCCCAAGTCCTTGGGCTGAATGAGTCCTTCGACCCGGCAGACGTCGGGTCTGCTAGGATGCCGGATCAAGTCCGGCATGACGGGGTCTAGAGATCGCTGAACCTCACAGCCGCCTGCCCCAAGCCCCAGTACGAAAAGACCCGGCCGCTTCACGCAGCCGGGTCTGATGTTGCCTCAGAAGCTGGTTTCGCCTGAGCCTAACTCAGCGGCGAAATCTGGATTTCCACGCGGCGGTTGGCGGCGCGGCCCGCATCGGTGCCGTTGTCGGCGATCGGGCGGCTTTCGCCGAAGCCCTGCGTGTAGAAGCGGCGCGGGTCGTTGCCCTGCGAGATCAGGTAGCTCGACACCGACTGCGCCCGCTGCTGCGAGAGCGTCAGGTTGTAGCTGTCAGATCCGGTCGAATCGGTGTGGCCGGCCACGTCGACCAGCGAGCGGTTGAATTTCTGCAGCACCAGCGCCACCGAATTCAGTGTCGGGTAGAACTCGGGCTTGACCGCTGACTGGTCGCTGTCGAACGTGATGTTGGACGGCATGTTGAGAATGATCCGGTCGCCGACGCGCGTCACCGACACGCCGGTGCCCTGCAGCTGTGCCCGCAACTGGGCTTCCTGCTGGTCCATGTAGCCGCCGATCGCGCCGCCCGCCAGCGCGCCGATGCCGGCACCAATCAGCGCGTTGCGGCGGTCGTCGCCGCCGGCCAGCGTGCCGAGCGCCGCGCCGCCGAGCGCGCCAAGTGCTGCGCCGCCGGCCAGGTTGGAAACCTTCTGCTGACCGGTATAGGGATCGGTCGTGCAGCCGGAGACGAAGACGGCGGCAAGCGCCGCGATCAGGAGTTTGGATTTCATGATGGCCCCTCTTGGCGAAACTCGAAAATCGGACTTTAACGGAAAATGCGGCAGGATGATGAATATTCTGTCACCGCGAAATTAACCCTGCGCCGCGCGGCGCTGCCCCCGCGCCCCGCTCCGCCGCGACCGACCGGTCACGATGCCTCCGCCCCGGTCTCCGTCTGTTTCCGTACAACCCTGCTTTCGTCACCCCTGCCCCCCGGGCAAGACAAGCGAGGCGACGTCGTTGCCTCCGAGGATCCATTCCGTGATCCATCCACGTGCCGCATTGTGCCGAGAGATAGCGGAATGGATCCCAGGGTCGGGGCCCTGGGATGACGACGACGGGGGCGTTTCATGACAGACACCCAGTGCCAGCGTTACAACCGCGATTGTAGGAATCCATCGAAAGGAGGGCCATTAAGAGTTCAGATGAAATTGTCATGAGCATTCTCCTATTCGGAACGCGCCTGTACCCAAATTGTCAGACAGTTCATTGGTCGAAACTGCTATGCTGTTTGAACCATTCAACCGAGCGCGCTTCTTGCGATAATCACACCACCACCCCAGCACCGCCTCCACCCGGCCCTGGGTCACGGTCTCGCCGGTGATCGCAAGCGCGATCGAGGAGAGGCGGTGGCAATCGTGGGACGTATCGCGGCTGGCGAGGGTGAATTGCCGCTGCAATTTCCACTTTGCCTTTCTCCAAGCATCAAACTGCTTATATGTGAATTGACTTTGCAGGGCGCGAAGGCGCGCCACCTCCTCTTTGGTCTTCTTCACATGTGTGTCCATTATCTTGTCCGCCTCGACCATGGCCGCCGACAAACCGGCAGGAAGCCCTGCCTCGTGCGCCGCAGCCTGACGGGCCTGCTCCAGCGCTCGCGCCTCCTGCCATTGCCGCCAGGTCTTGCCCTGCTCGCGCCAGGGAAAGGCATCCCCCGTCTGCGGCCTTTCGCAGCCCAAACTGGCATCTAGATCATCCGGATCGACGCGTTGGACGCTCGCCGGGTCATTGATGTCGGCGAAGGTGACCAGCAGCGGGCGGTGGGCCGGCGGGATCTCGCGGGTCTCGCCGCGGCTCGCGGCGACTGTCTTGATCTGTTCCAGCCAATAGCTGCGACCGTCACCGAACACAGCGATCCCACGCTGCTCGGCGCCCGAAATCAGCGCGAACAGATAGCGGCCCTCGCCCAGATCGACCACCGTCGCCTCACCGCGCACGTCGGACTGGAAACTTGGCGCATCAGGCAGAATATCGGGCGTATCGGCCCAGCGGACCTGCACCACCGCACTGCCGCTGCGTTCCCCCGCGGGCGTCATCACCGTCACGGTGGTTTTCTGTCCCCAGCTGTAGGTAGGGAAGTTCAGCTTGTACAAGAGATAAGGCAGCCCCACCAGGACAAGGAGCCAGATGGCGAGCTTGCGCAGCAGCCGCCTCGTAGCCCTGGGATTGAGCGGCGGCGCATCCACCGGAGGTCGCGTGCCAGGGCGTTGAGTCGTCATCGCAATTCCCTCGTCCCGCCGACTCATCGCCATCTCCGCCATCTGCAACCCAGAGACGAGCATCGAACGGGCCGTCGCGCAACCCCGCAGTGGACGAACATGAAGATGTGGTTGATCGCCGGTTAGCGACGGCGCTGCCTGTTCATTCGCTGCATCCGACGGTTAGGTCAGCGATGCCCCCGCGCCTCAGGCGTCCAGCATCTCGCGCACGGCGGTGGCGAGTTGCTTGAGCGAGAACGGTTTTGCCAGGAAGCCGAACTTGGCGTCGGCGGGCAGGTTTTTCGCAAACGCGTCCTCGGCGTAGCCGGAGACGAAGATGAACTTCATGTCGGGATAGTCCTTGCGCAGCTCGGTCAAAAGCGTCGGCCCGTCCATCTCCGGCATCACCACGTCGGAGACGACGATGTCGACCTTGCCTTCGAGTTCCTGCAGCACCTCGAGCGCCTCGACGCCGGTGCCGGCCTCGTGCACCTCGTAGCCGCGCGCCTCGAGCATGCGTTTTCCCCCGCGCCTGACCGCTTCCTCGTCCTCGACCAGCAGCACAACCGCCGAGCCGCCGGTCAGATCCTCGGGCCCGTCGGCGGCGATCTTCGCCTGCTTCGCAGCACCCGCTTCAAGCGTGGCTGCGGCTTCGGCGGCGGCCACGGCCTTCTCGGCCTCGTCCTCGACATGCCGCGGCAGGTAGATGCGGAAAGTGGTGCCCGTGCCCACTTCGGAATCGGGATAGATGTAGCCGCCCGACTGCTTGAC
Source organism: Hoeflea sp. (assembly GCA_020637795.1). Taxonomy (GTDB): domain Bacteria; phylum Pseudomonadota; class Alphaproteobacteria; order Rhizobiales; family Rhizobiaceae; genus Hoeflea. Next base: position 680,872 of record JACKJT010000002.1, read on the forward strand.
GATGCCGTAGACCATCGATAGCCCCAGCCCGGTGCCCTTGCCCACGTCCTTGGTGGTGAAGAACGGCTCGAAAATCTTTTCCAGGACGTCGGGCGCAATCCCCGTGCCCTGGTCGGCCACCTCGATCAGCACGTAGTCACCGATCTCCATGCCGCGGTGGTTGAGCCGCTCGACCTCATCCGCCTCTACGTTGCGGGTCCTGACCGTGATCGTGCCGCCCTCCGGCATGGCGTCGCGGGCGTTGACGGCGAGGTTGATCAACACCTGCTCGAACTGCCCCAGGTCGGTCTTGACCGGCCACAGGTCGCGGCCGAATTCAAGATCGAGCTTCACATTGGTGCCGATCAGCCGGTCGACCAACATCCGAAGATCGCCAATGACGTCGGTCATCGACAACACCGTCGGCCGCATCGTCTGCTTGCGCGAAAACGCCAGCAACTGCCGCACCAGCACCGCGGCGCGGTTGGCGTTGCGCTTGATCTCGATGAGATCGGCGAAACTGGAATCGGCCGGCCTCAGCGACATCAGCAGATGATCCGCCGACAGCAGGATCGCGGTCAGCACATTGTTGAAATCGTGCGCGATGCCGCCGGCAAGCGTGCCGACCGCGTTCATCTTCTGGGTCTGCGCCATCTGCGCTTCCAGCGCCTTCTGCTCGGTGGTCTCGACCGCGTAGATGATCGCGGTCTCCTCCGGCGCCTCTTCCGAATGCTCGATCACCGCGTTGACGTAGAAGCGGAAATGCCGCTCCTCATTGTCGGCGCGGCGGCTGTCGATCGGCGCGATGTCGCCCTGCTTGTCGGCCGCCTGGGAAAGCGCATCCTGGAACGTCCTGCGGTCTTCCTCGCGCAGCACGGTTTCGAACAGCGATCCGCGCTCCATGTCGTCGCGGGTGACCAGGCCCGCGAACATCTGCAGGAACGGACCGTTGGTCCTCAGGATCTTGCCGTCGCCGTCGACCGAGGCGATCGCCATCGGCGTGTTGTTGAAGAAGCGGGTAAAGCGCATCTCGGCGCTGGCCGCGTCATGCACGCCCGAGCCACCCTCTTCCCGGCTGATGACGATGGTCCGGCTTTCGCCCGGCGCGCCGTCGCGCGTGGCCGAAACCCGGTGCACAAGCCGCACCGGCAGGCTCTGGCCGTTGGATTTCAAGAGATCGAGATCGAGCTGGGCGGTGCGGTTCAGTCCCGGTTCGGCCTGCACCGATTCGACCAGCGCCATGCCGGCGCCGGCGACGAGATCGCGCAGCATCAGCTTGCCCGGCAGGAACGAGGTCAGGTCGATGCCGAGCCAGTCGGCCAGCGTCGCGTTGAGATAGACAATCTCGCCGTCGCGGCCGGCAGAGAAGAAGCCGACCGGCGCATGATCGAGATAGTTGATGGCGTTCTGCAGCTCCTTGAACACCATTTCCTGTTCGGTGCGCTCGTGGCTGATGTCGGACAATTGCCAGGCCATCAGCGTGACGTCCTTTTCCGCCGAGGCGATGGGGCGGCCGCGCAGCCGGTACCAGTGGCCACCCTCGGTGCTCTCCTTGCCCGCGCCCAGCGGCTGGGTCATGCGGAACTCTTCCTGGCCCTCCCGGCCCTCGCGCATGGCGTTGGTCAGCCGGTAGACCGCTTCCGCCGACTCCCGGTGGCGCGACAGGATCGCCTCGATCGATTGCACATCGCTGGCACTGGTCGACCCAGTCAGGCGTCCGTAGGCGTGGTTGGCGTAGATCACCCTGTCCTTGTCGTCGGTGACGAGCGTGCCTTCGGGGTGGGTATCGATGAAGGCGCGCGCCAGAGGGTCGGCCGTGGTCTTCGGCATGATGTCGACAAAGCCGATCACGGTGGAAACCAGGAAGAAGATCCCGACCACGGCAAGCACGCCGAGGATGCCAAGCATCAACTCGTTGTTGAGCCTGTCCTTGAACAGGAAGAAGGTGATCGATGCGCCGATCATCACCAGCGCGAGGAAGATCAGCCTCGACACCGAGCGTGGTTTCGCGCTTCGGTCTACAAGCGCTGCCGGGTTTGCCGCCGCTGGTTTCGTCTCGGTCATGAATCGCTCTTTCGCCCCGCCACGGATCCGTCCGGTTTGAATCACATTCCGCCGCTGATGGAAAGCCCAAACACCGCTGGCACCTGCTTCCCGCTCCAGTTTGCCGGGGAAACCGCGCCAGGCCCACAGTCGGGAGGCATATCCTCGCCACATTTCACCCGATACTGGAAAACCGCTTCATCCGGCTTGTGAACCGGGTGGAAAACAAGTCAAATGCGCTCCGGTCACGATCAAATCCGGTGGAGCGCCGCTGATTTCATCGGCTTTATCGACTGGAACGGGAGGACGCCGGATGCCGGACAATCTTTTGGGCGGCCAGGGTGCAACACTGTTGACCGCCATCATCATCGTCGCCGTGGCGCTGCTGGCGCTTGTCGGGGTGTTCTGGCTGATCCGCAACCGCGCCGCATCGACCTTCATCCGCGGCGGCAAGAACCGGCAGCCGCGGCTCGCCGTGCTCGATGCCACCGCCGTCGACACCCGCCGCCGGCTGGTGCTGATCCGCCGCGACGATGTCGAGCACCTGGTCATGATCGGCGGCCCGACCGACGTCGTCATCGAAAGCCGCATCGTGCACCCGGACCAGTCCGGAGGCGCCCGGCAAGCCGAGCAACAGCCCGCCGCGCCGGCCGCTCCGCGGCCGCAGCGCGCCTCCCAGCCCGCCCCGACGCAGCAACCCGCACCGGCGCCGCAACCGGCCCTGACACCCGCCCGTGCCGCATCGCCTCAAGCCCCCCAGCCTGTCCGCGCCCCGGCCCCGGCGTCCGCTTCAGTCCCCTCGCCCGAACCCCGGATGCGCCCGGCCGAACCAGCGCCGCAGCCCGCTGCCCGTCAGCAACCCACCGTCTCCGCCGCCGCCCCGTCGCGCGGACCCGCGGCGCCGATCGCAACCGCCGCTGCGGCCACGGCCATTCAGGCCACCGGCTCGATCCGCGCCGAAGCCGCCGACCTGCTCGACAGCGCCAGGACGCGGGTGTTCGAGGAGCCAAGCTTCGACGACAGCGATCTCGACGATCTGGTCGACGTCCCGCCGGTCTCTGTTCGCCCGGCTCCAGCCCCGGCGGCAGCGGCCAGTGCTGCCGAACCGGATGCCGACCCCTTGCAGGCAGAGGCCGCAGACCTGCTCGAAAACGTCAGGACGCGGGTGTTCGAGGAGCCGAGCTTCGACGAGAGCGTCTTTGACGAGCTGAGCGCTGCTGCCACTGACGAGCGCAAACCCGCAGCACCCGCCTCCGGCGGCGCACCGGCAAGCGAACCGGCAAAGCCTGCGGCTCCGTCCGAATTCGAAGCGGTGCTGGCCGCGGAACTGTCGCAGGATCTGACCCGCGACGCCCCCCGCGACAGCCTTATCGCCGCTCACTACACCGAGCACCAGCTCGATCCGGACGAAGCCGATCTGCTGGAAGCGCCGGAAGTCCAACCCGAAACCCAGGCTTCCAGGGATTCGCTCGAAGCCGAGATGGAACGGCTGCTCGGAGATCTCTCGCGCAAGCCCTGATGGCCCGGCGGCACCCCTGCCGTTGAACAATGGCTGCCCGTACCGGTCACATGCGGCCCCGTCACATGCGCACCCGCGACATGCGGTCATGAAAAAGCCGGCGCAGCGGCCGGCTTTCAAGACAATTTGAAGATTTCGTACAGAGCCTATTCGTCGCGATAGACCTTCTCGCGCCGCTCGTGGCGTTCCTGCGCCTCGATCGACAGGGTGGCAATCGGTCGGGCGTCGAGCCGCTTCAGGCTGATCGGCTCGCCGGTCTCCTCGCAATAGCCGTAGGTGCCGTCGTCGATGCGGGCCAGCGCCGCGTCGATCTTGCCGATCAGCTTGCGTTGCCGGTCGCGGGCGCGCAATTCGATGGCGCGGTCCGTTTCCGACGATGCGCGATCGGCCACATCAGGATGGTTTGCACTTTCCTCCGCGAGATGGTCAAGCGTCTCGCGAGCCTCCTTGAGGATGTCATTGCGCCAGTTGATCAGCTTGGCCCGGAAATAGGCCTTCTGCTTGGCATTCATGAAATCCTCGTCATCCGAGGGCACATAAGAGGAAAAATCGAAGTCTTCACTCATAACGATTCTCCCGGCTAAGCCATTTCGGGGGGTGTATAGCCAGACGGGGGCACCGGTACAAGCGGTAAAGTAGCTGATCACCGCAATTTCATCGAACTGTCAAATCGTTTTAGAATTCTGACATATACCGGGTTTCACAGGCCTGCCGGGCGGCGCCTGCCGTTCCGGAACCTCCATGCCGTGGACGCAACCCGGCGTCGCCCGCTGCCCGCCAGCAGCCCTGCCGGCAAGTTGATATTGCAGTGCACTTTGTCCTTTTGGCGAATTGAAGCACCGGCGCAAATAGCTACATTCACGAGATGAATCCTGCACCGCTCACACATCTGCGCATTTTCCTCGTCCGCCATGCGCATGCCGCCTGGGCCTTGCCCGGCGTACGCGATTTCGACCGGCCGCTGGATGAGCGCGGACGCGAGGAAGCCGCCCGCCTCGCCGCGACCATGTCGGTCAACGGTTTTGAGCCGGACCTGGTCTACTGCTCCAACGCGCGCCGCTGCGCCGAAACGCTCGAGATCCTGCAGAAAACTCCCGCCTGCGGCGGATTGCAGGTCGAATACAGCGATGCGCTCTACGCCTCCAGCCATGACGCCTATCTCGACCTGATCGGATCCGCGCATGACGACACCATCCAATCGATCATGATCATCGGCCACAATCCGATGCTTGAGGACACCGCCCAGGCCTTGCTGCAGGACGACCCGGCGGCTTTTGAAACCGCGCTCGGCAACGGCTTTCCGACGGCCGGCCTGATGATCCTCGATTGCGACACACGCGGCGGCAGCGCAATCAAGGGCGGCGCCCGGTTTGTCGGCCTGCTCTCCCCCGTGGACGCCTGAACCCGACATCCGGGCCCCGGGCCCGAAGCCGGGATCGCATTTCACCGCTGCGCTTTCAATTGATCCGCCACATTCCTATATCTGGGGAAGAAATTCGGAGCAGGCCCAACGTGTCATCGTCCATCACCAGTTTCACCGACGAGGCCCTGATCGCCTTTGACACCCTCACCGATCGCGCCAGCAACCTGATCCAGCCAACCCTGCGGCTCGGCGTCACCGGCCTTTCCAGGGCCGGCAAGACTGTCTTCATCACCGCGCTCGTGCACAATTTGCTGCATGGTGGCCGGCTGCCGATGTTCGAGGCGGCCCATTCCGGCAGGCTGTCACGCTCGTTTCTCGAACCCCAGCCCGATGATGCGGTGCCGCGGTTTCAGTACGAGGATCATGCCGCCCGCATGATCGGCGAGCGGATCTGGCCGGATTCGACCCGCGCCATCTCCGAGCTGCGGCTGGTCATCGAGTATGAATCGGCCAGCGGCTGGAACCGCTTCTTCTCCGGTGGCCGGCTCTGTCTCGACATCGTCGACTATCCCGGCGAATGGCTGCTCGACCTGCCGTTGCTGGGCCAGGATTTCGCCACCTTCTCGCTCAATGCCGCGTCGCTGGCGCGGTCCCCGGTGCGCGCCGACCTCGCCGCCGCCTGGCTGGAAAAGGCCGGCTCCATCGATCCGCTCAAGCCCGCCGACGAGACCGACGCGCGCGAGCTTGCCCGGCTGTTCACCGATTACCTCCGGGCCTGCAAACAGGACGAACGGGCGCTCTCCACCCTTCCCCCCGGCCGCTTCCTGATGCCGGGCGATCTCGACGGCTCGCCCGCGCTCACCTTCGCGCCGCTGCCCAACCTGCCCGACACGCCTGCGCCGAAAGGCTCGCTGATGGCGATGATGGAGCGGCGCTACGAGAGCTACAAGTCGGTGGTGGTCAAGCCCTTCTTCCGCGAGCACGTCGCCCGCCTCGACCGGCAGATCGTGCTGATCGACGCGATGCAGGCGATGAATGCCGGCCGCGAGGCGGTGATCGATCTCGAGCGCGCGCTGTCGGACGTGCTCTCCTGCTTCCGCCCCGGCAGCGGCAGCCTACTGACCAGCCTGGTCTCGCGCCGCATCGACAAGGTGCTGATCGCCGCCACCAAGGCCGATCACCTGCACCATGAAAGCCATGACCGGCTCGAGGCCATCGCGCGGCGCATCGTCGAGCGCGCCTCCACCAGTATCGGCTCGTCCGGCGCCGACATCGAGGTGCTGGCGCTGGCCGCCGTCCGCGCCACCCGCGAGGCCACCGTGCGCCAGGATGGCGAGGAGCTTCCGGTGATCGTCGGCACCCCGCTCGAAGGCGAGCGCATTGCCGGCGAACTGTTCGACGGCAATCGCAAAACAGCCATATTTCCCGGTGACTTGCCGAAGAATCCGGATTCATTCTTTAAAGCGGTGGACAAGTCGAACGCGCCGCTCCTGCCGGAGATCAACATCGTCCGCTTCCGCCCGCCGTCGATCGAGGAAAGCGAAACCGGCATCAAGCTGTCGCTGCCCCATATCCGTCTCGACCGGGCCCTGGATTACCTTCTGGGAGACCGTCTGGCATGACCGACAGCAACGCTTCATCCGGATCCCGCAAGCCACGCTCCTTCAGCGTCGACGAGCCCGCTGCCAGGGCGTCGCCCGGCACCGCCGAGAGCAAGGCAAAAACAGCGCGCAAGCCTGCGGCCATTCCCGTCACCGTCGAAATGACGATGAATGAGGACGATCCGTTCGTGTCACAGCCGGAAGCTCTTGAGGCGCTGACGCCGCCGCCGGCCAAGCCGCGGCCGCGCCGCCTGACCGCCGGCAAGATCCTGCTGACCAGCCTGGGGTTTCTCTTCGCCCTGGCGCTGGGGATCTGGACCGATGCGCTGATCCGCAGCCTGTTCGACCGCTTTACCTGGCTCGGCTGGGCCGCAACCGCCGCCGCACTGATCGCGGCTGTGGCCCTGCTGGCCCTGGTGATCCGGGAAATCATCGGCATCCGCCGGCTGGCGAAGGTTGCGCACCTGCGTGAAAGCATCGCCGCCAGGGCCCGCTCCGCCACGGCCAGGGAAGCCCGCGCGCTGGCCTCCGAAGTGGCAAGCCTTGTCGCCGTCAATCCGCTCACCGCCCGCGGCCGCAAGAGCCTCAAGGCGCTCGATGACGAGATCATCGACGGGCCGCATTATCTCGCCTTCGCCGAGCGCGAGCTGATGGCGCCGCTCGACCTGCAGGCGCGGCAGCTGACCGTCAACGCGGCCAAGCGGGTATCCGTCGTCACCGCCGTCAGCCCCCGCGCCTTCGTCGATCTCGCCTATGTCGGCTTCGAAGCCATCCGGCTGATCCGCGCCATGGCCGAACTCTACGGCGGACGACCGGGCACCATCGGCATGATCCGCCTGTTCCGCGACGTGATCGCCCATCTCGCGGTCACCGGCGCCATTGCCGCCGGCGACAGCCTGATCCAGCAGGTGGTCGGCCACGGGGTTGCGGCCAAGCTCTCCGCCCGGCTCGGCGAGGGTGTCATCAACGGGCTGATGACCGCCCGGATCGGCATTTCCGCGATGGATCTGTGCCGCCCGATGCCGTTTATAGCCCTCAAGCGGCCCGGCATCGGCGATTTCGTCTCGGATATCGCGGCCGTCGGCGGCAAGCCGGCCGGCCCGGGAAAAACCGGCGACGGGCTATGATTCGCGCCGAATTTGTGGATATATCGTCACCGATTACGGTCCATTAACCATTCTGGGTCAATTTCAGGCTTCGTTCCAGCCGCAACAGGTGTGACCATGTTCTCGAAGTTTCGCATCATTCCGCTGTGTCTTGCGGCAATCCTACTCTCGCCCGCCGCCTCTTCCCAGGCCCGCGACCGGGACACGGTGTTCTTCGAATCCGTTGCTGGCGAATGGAAGGGTCCGGGCGAAATCGTTGCCGGCAAATACAAGGGCACCAAGTTCGTCTGCAATCTCAGCGGCGATGCGGTGCAGGGCGGTACCGCCGGCATTTCGCTGGACGGCCATTGCCGCGTCGGCGTCTTCAACCAGAAAATGTCGGCCATGATCACCCGCAAGGGCTCCACCTACACCGGCCGGTTCCTTGACGGCTCCGCCGGTGACGGCCTCGATATCATCTCCGGCAAGATCACCCGCGACCGCGCGGTGATGGCGATCAACCGCAAGACGCTTGACGGCGCCATGATCGCACGCCTCCACGACGAGCAAACCATGAACGTCACCATCTCCGTCAAGGTCGGCAAGGAAATGATCCCGGTGATCGGCATGACGCTCAAGCGCGGGCCCCGCAAGGTCGCCTCCGGCGTGCTGCGCTGATCGCGGCTGGCCGCAGCAACTAGTCCTCGTTAAGCCACCAGTCGCCCGTCCGGGTCAGCGCCTCGATCCCTTCGGAATCCACCTCGCTCGACCAGTCGGCAATGCTCTGCAGGTTGACCACCGCCTTGGGCGCGATGTCGGCCAGCGGCACCATGACGAAGGCGCGCTCGGTCATCCGCGGATGCGGAACCGTCAGGTCGGCATGGTCGGAGAGAAAATCGCCGTGCAGCAGCACGTCGAGATCGATCGTCCTGGGCCCCCAGCGGTCAGTGCGGACCCGGTCGAGCTGCAATTCGATATCGAGACACACCTTGAGCAGCTCGTGCGGATCGAGCGTCGTTTCCACCAGCGCGCAGGCATTGTGGAACCACTCCTGGTCGGTCTTGCCCCATGGCGGCGTCCGGTAGAGCCGCGACACCGTGCGGATGGTGACATCGTCGCGCGCATCGAGCAGCTTGAGCGCCCGCGCCATGGTCCGGCGCGGATTGCCAATATTGCCGCCAAGCCCGATGGCGGCGATCACCTTCTTCGCCTCAGGCACGATGTTCGACCGTCACTTCGACATGGTCGAGGATACCCGGAACTGCGGCACTCGGCTTGCGCACCGTGATCCGGGCCAGCCGGATCTGTGCGAACCGGGCGGTCAGCGCCCTGGCGATATCCATCGCCAGCGCCTCGATCAGGTAGCGCCGCTTGCCGGTGACGATCTCCTCGATCACCTGGAAGGCGATGCCGTAATGCACCGTGCCCTCGATGTCGTCGGTTTGAAGCGCATCGCCCGGATCGACTTCCAGCTCGGCGTCGACGAAGAAGCGCTGGCCGAGGAATTCCTCCTCGTCATGCACCCCGTGGCGGGCGAAGAACGCGCAATTGGCGAGGCGGATTGTGTAACTGTCAGCCATGGCCGGGTTCCTTTTTGCGGCTGCTTTGAACCATCGCGTCGGCGACCGCAAGCCCGTCCTTGTTGAATGCCACATTGTGTACCCGAAACATCGCCGCACCCGCGAGCCTGAGCGCGACGCTGGTCGCCACCGTGCCGACATCGCGGTCAGCGGCCTCCCGGCCGGTCAGCCCGCCGATGAAGCGCTTGCGCGAGGTGCCAGCCAGCAGCGGCAGGCCGAGCGCATGCAGCTCGGCAAACCGCGCCATCAGCTCGAGATTGTCATCCGCATCCTTGGCAAAGCCGAAACCCGGGTCGAGCAGGATGCGGTCGTCGTCGATCCCGGCCGTGCGGGCGATCTCGAGCGAACCGGCGAACCAGTGAAACTGGTCCTCGACCAGATCGGGCAGACACTCGCGCTCGCGGCCGGTGTGCATGATCGCCACCGCGGCCCCGGCGTCGCTTGCGATCCGCGCCATCTCCGGCTCGCGCTGCAGCCCCCAGACATCGTTGATCAGGTGCGCGCCGGCGGCGAGCGCCAGCCGCGCCGTTTCCGCCCGCCAGGTGTCGACCGAGATCAGCACCCCCTCCTGCCCGGCCAGCGCCTCGATCACCGGCAGGATCCGGCGCTGCTCCTCGAGCGCGCTCACCGGGTCAGCGCCCGGACGCGTCGATTCACCGCCGATATCGACGATGTCGGCGCCCTCCCCGACCATCGCCAGCGCCGCCTCGACGGCGATGCGCTGGTCCGAATGCAGCCCGCCGTCGGAAAACGAATCCGGCGTCACGTTGAGAATGCCCATCAGCCGCGCCCGCGGCCCCAGCTCGATCGCCCTGTCCCGGCCAAGCCGCAGGGATCTGGGAAGAAAGACGCTGTCGGGTGGCGTTTGCATGGCGGATTGACCTGTTACCTGTGGCAATTTGGCGACCGGTTCCTGTTGCATGAGCCAGCCGCATGGCGCAAGTTCCGGTTTGCTGTTTCTGACCGGGAGTTCTCCATGCGCCGCCTACGCTTCGCCGTCATGGCCCTGACGTTGCTATGCGCATCGGCCGTTGCCGTCGCCTCCGCGCCGCTGATCAAGAAGACCTATTCCTATTTCAACATTTCCGGGCTGACCGGCGCCGATCTCGAGCGCGAATTGTCAAAACACGGGCCGATGCTGACGGAAACCGGCGTCCGCCATCCCGGCGTCACCAAGATCAAGCTTGGCGGATCGGTCGACTACCGGAGCTCCGACGGCAGGTGCCGCGTGCTCGACGCCAAGGTCACGCTCGAAACCCACCTGACCCTGCCGCGCTGGACTGATCGCAACCGCGCCAACCGCGAAACCGTGCTGGTCTGGGATACGCTGTCATCCGACATCAAGCGGCACGAGGAACGCCACGCCGAGATCGCCCGGCAATACGCCCGCAAGCTGGAAAAAACGCTCGAAGCGCTGCATCCCGAGCGGACCTGCCAGCAGATGGAAGCCAGGGTCGATGCGACCAGCAAGCGGATCATCGAGGAACACGCCGCCGACCAGCAACGCTTCGACCGGGTCGAGGCCGCCAGCTTCGAACGCCGCATGCTCAGAATGCTCCGCTTCAAGGCAGACAAGCAGAACAATCGCAGCTGACCGTTTCGATCTGCGGCAAGCGGCATGAAAAGTTGGCCCGGCCAGGTCCTGCGCAAGACCGGCGACACCGGACAGAAGTGAAGGCTGCGTAACGATCCGGCTTCCCGGACCGGAGCCTCACCCCGGCCAGCCATGCCTCAGCTTAACTGAAGTTATCCCGAAACAGTTCCGCTATATGGACGAACGCAATCCGGATTTACTCTGGAAAGGCGTGCGCACCCCAAGTTTCCACCGGGTATTACTTCCAATATTCGCACAGGCTTCATTGTATAAGACTGCGCTTAAGAGTCGGACTCAAAATTAATACCTATTGATTTCAATCCCTTGCTATGAGCCTTGCTGTGCGCCGGATGGAAGCGATGAGTAGCCATGCATCGGAAGATGCGATGGTTACCTCCCAGTCCTTCGCCAGACGGCGGCAGCGGCCGAGCCAGGCAAAGGTGCGTTCGACGACCCAGCGACGAGCGATGACGACGAAGCCCGTTGCACCATTGGGACGCTTGACGATCTCGATTGTCGGTCCGTCCATAGTCTGCAGGGCGGTTTCCAGCTTCTCACCGGCATACCCGCCATCCGCGAACAGATGGGCGAGCGTGGGGAAGCTTTCTTTCGTGCGGGCGATGACATCCGGCGCGCCATCCCTGTCCTGGACATCGGCGGTGTGCGTGATCGCACCCAGCATATTGCCCTCAGTATCGGTGAGGATGTGGCGCTTGCGACCCTTGATCTTCTTGCCCGCATCATAGCCGCGGGGCCCACCACTTTCCGTGGTTTTCACGCTTTGGCTGTCGATCACACCGGCCGTCGGCGCAGCCGCCCGACCAGCCAGAAGGCGCGCGGACATCACCAGCGTTTCGTTGATGATGTCGAGCACGCCGCTGTCGCGCAGCCGGTAGAAATAATGCTGCACCGTCGTGAAGGGCGGGAAGTCTTTCGGCAGCATCGCCCACTGGCAACCTGCCGCCGCGATATACTGGATGGCGTTCCATATCTCCCGCATCCGCCATTTGCGCGGCCGACCGACCTTGTGCGGAGCAGGCATGAAATGCTCAATCAACGCCCATTCCTCGTCCGTGCAATCACTTGCGTAGCGAAGGTGCCTCCGGTCATATTGCTCCCGAGTGATTTCAGTCCAGGCCATCCGATCCTCCGTAGTCTTCGCAAACCACAGAGAATCACAAGTCGCTGAAATCACTTAACATAATTTTCGGTTGGGCTCTAAGGGACAGTTTTCAGCACTTGATTCGGGTTCCCCGGCGCATGGAAGCCATCTGGCGGTCCTCCCTCGTCAGGTTTGATACCTAGGCGCCTATTGGCCCCGCTTTTCCTCGACGGAAGAGCGGGGCTCTTTTTGCGTGTTGCTTGGGCCGGGGCCGTGCGCGGCGAGGCTTTACTGGACCCCGAGCTTCTTCTGCAGGCTGGTCGAGGACGTAGTGTACTGGAACACCATCTTCTCGCCCGGATGCGCCAGCCGCTTGACCGCCTGGGTCATCAGCGCCGCCTCGTGGAAGCCCGACAGGATCAGCTTGAGCTTGCCCGGATACCAGTTGATGTCGCCGATGGCGAACACGCCCGGAATGCTGGTCTCGAACTTCTCGGTGTCGACCGCGATCAGGTTTTCATGCTGGTTGAGGCCCCAGTCGGCGATCGGACCGAGCTTCATGGTCAGGCCGAAGAACGGCAGCATCCGGTTGCAGGCAACCTCGACCTCGCCGTCCGGGCCCTTGATCGTCGCTGCCTCGAGCTGGCCGCCCTCGCCCTTCAGGCCGGTCACCTGGCCGACCTCGAACCTGATCTTGCCCTCTTCGCGCATGGCGAACATCTTGTTGACGCTGTCGGGGGCTGCGCGGAACTCGGGCCGGCGGTGCACCAGCGTCACGGATTTCGCCACCGGCTGCAGGTTGAGCGTCCAGTCGAGCGCCGAATCACCGCCGCCGACGATCAGCAGGTCCTTGTCGCGGAACTCTTCCATGCGGCGCACGGAGTAGAACACGCTCTTGCCTTCATAGGCCTCGATGCCCGGCACCGGCGGCCGCTTCGGCTGGAACGATCCGCCGCCCGCCGCGATCACCACGGCATGGGCGTGGAACAGCTCGCCCTCGTCGGTTTCGACCTCGAAACGGCCGTTGTCGAGCTTGCGGAAGCCGGTCACCATCCGGTTGAAATGGAATTCGGGAGAAAACGGCGCGATCTGCTCCATCAGCTTGTCGGTGAGCGCCTGGCCTGAAATTTCCGGCCATGCCGGAATGTCGTAGATCGGCTTTTCCGGGTAGAGCTCGGCGCACTGGCCGCCCGGACGGTCGAGAATGTCGATCAGGTGGCATTTGAGATCATAAAGACCAAGCTCGAACACTGCGAACAGGCCAACCGGCCCGGCGCCAATAATCACGACATCGGTTTCAATCGGGGAAGTCATAACGCGTATCCGGAAATGAGAGAAAAATCAGGCCTGCCGCTCGGGCACGTGCACCACCAGTCCGTCCAGTTCGTCGCGAACCTTGATCTGGCAGGACAGCCGCGAGGTCGGACGCACGTCGAATGCGAAATCCAGCATGTCCTCTTCCATCGCTTCCGGCGCGCCGACGATTTCGGCCCAGGCGTCATCGACATAGACATGGCAGGTCGCGCAGGCGCAGGCCCCGCCACATTCGGCTTCGATGCCCGGAACGGAATTGCGGATCGCGTTTTCCATGACGGTCGAGCCGTTCTCGGCATCCACATCAAAACGCGTGCCGTCAAAAGCGACGAGGGTGATTTTGGTCATTACGGCCTCTGGCATAGTCTCAGGGATATGAGGCTTTCATACACGCTGGACTGTGCGAGGCAAGAATGAAAACCGCCCTGCGACAGTGATTCGCGGCATGGTTTTCCAAAATGACGATTTCCCGGCCTCAATCGGCTCGAAGGTCAGCGCATCAGCCCGACGATAAAATTGTCGGCCTCGACCACTGCCTTGGTGAACGCCGCCACCGCCGCGGCATTGCCCGGCTGGGTTTCCAGAACCAAGGCGCAGCGGGCAACATCGGAGGCCCCCACGCCCTTGGCGGCGCCGGCAATCTTGTGTGCCAGTTCGGAGCGCGCGTCGGTTTTCATCTCGCCAATCTGGGTCACCGCCTGCCGCGCCTGGCGCGCAAACAGCGCCAGAACCTCGGTTTCGAGCGATTTGTCGCCGCCGGTCTGACGCGCCAGATGCACCAGGTCGATTGGCCGGCCGCCCGATGGGCGCGGCTGGGGGCTGACTTCCTGAACTTCAAACGCGATACCGAGTGCCGCCATTGCGGATTTCCTTTGCGTGATCAATGATTGGGACAGATGTAACGCATTCAGTGTCTAGATCGGGTAAACACCGGTGCTCGGCGGGCTCAAAAACCTGCCGGAATGGTTAACAGCCCGTAAATATGGCGTTTCATTGACGTTTATGGCTCTTTTTGAGACAGGCAATCGTTAAAAACCAGTGGATGCAGGTGCCATCTTACCGGTTTCATTTGTGAATTAGCGCCGTGTGTGCCACTAAATTGAGAGTTTATGGGGCCGGAAAGCTGTTTTCCGGATCCCGTCGCATGCCCCGACCGAGCCTGACGTGGCGCTCCGGGAGTGCGAAAATGACGGGGAACATGCGCGAACCCTGTTCGGAGTAATGAGGCTTGAGTGGCATGAGTAAGACACCAGCGGACAAGACCATTGAAGAGCAGACTTTCGAGGCGCTTGAAGACGCCTTGAAAATCGATCTGGGCGAAGACGGCCTCGGCGTGCTCGACGATGTTTCGTTGGACGAGCTGGAGGACAAGGTTTCCAACGCCGCCCGCGAACTCAAGAGCGCAGGCGCAACGCCGCGGGCATCCGCTGCCTCGCCGCAGTCCGCCCCGGGCGAAAGCACCGCGCCGAAAATGCCGACGCCGCCGTTCACGCCCGCGGGCCCGATGGCGCCCGCCAATGACGACAGCCGCAAGAACATGGCCGGGCTGCTGCGCACGCTCGAAAGCCGTTCGAGCCGCGGCGCGCTGCGCAATGCGGCGATTCTGTCGGCCCTGTGGACCGTTGGCGGCATCGGACTGGCCAACCTTCTCTACTCGCCCGCCATCTGGCAGATCCGCTCGGTGTCCGACCTCTTGGCGATGCCGGCGGCGATCGGCTTCCTGGTCGGCATCATCGTGCCGATCCTGATCTTCTTCTCGTTCTCCATCATGATGGCCCGCGCCCGCGAAATGCGCTCCGCCGCCCGCTCGATGGCCGAGGTCGCGCTCCGCCTCGCCGAACCGGAAAACATTGCCGGAGACCGCATCCTGACCGTCGGCCAGGCCGTCCGCCGCGAAGTCTCGGCCATGAATGAGGGCATCGAGCGCACGATTGCCCGCGCCTCCGAACTCGAGACCCTGGTCCATTCCGAGGTCAATGCGCTCGAGCGCAGCTATTCCGACAACGAGATGCGCGTGCGCAGCCTGGTCCAGGAACTCGGCAGCGAGCGCGATGCGATCGTCAGCCACGCCGAGCGCATCCGCGCCTCCATCGCCGGCGCCCACGAGCAGCTCAAGGAAGAGCTGACCACCGCCAGCGAGGAAATCGCCACCCGCATCTCGACATCGGGCGAGGCCTTTGCCCAGCTGATGGAAATCCGCGCCGCCGCCCTGCAGGAGCGCACCTCGCAGACCAGCCGCGAGCTGGAACAGCTGCTCGATGGCCGCACCGAAGCGCTGATCACATCGCTCAAGACCTCCGGCGGCGAGCTCACCGACGAGTTCGACACCCGTCTGGAAATGCTCAACGTCCAGCTCAACCATCGCGGCAAGGCGCTGCTGGCCGAGTTCGAGACCCGCGCCTCGACGCTCGACGCCAACACCGAAAAACTCAACGCCGCCCTTGGCGAGCGCGCCCGCCAGCTCAACGAAACGCTCATCGCCCGCACCCGGGAAATCTCCGACAGCCTGTTCTCGGGCCAGCAGGCGATCTCGGCGGGCCTCGAGGAAACCCTCGCGGCGCTCAATTCCTCGCTTGATGAAAAAGGCTCGTCCTTCAGCCAGGCGCTCAAATCGAGCGCCGACGACGCGATCATGGATCTCGACCTGCGCTCCGGCTTCTTCGAGGAAAAGCTCGAATCGACCATCGGCAGGATCACCACGGTGTTCGACGAGCGCGTCGGCGAATTCACCTCCGCCTTCGACAGCCGTGCCGGCAGTCTCGACACCAAGCTGTCCGAAAGCCTGGCCCAGATCAACGAGACGCTCAACGGCGGCACCAACGCCATGGACGGCATTCTCTCGGCCAGCCTTGAACGCATCGGCGCGACGCTGTCCGATCGCAGCCAGGCCCTGGAAACCACGCTCGGCGCCGGCGCCGATCGCATCGAGGCCTCGACGACAAGCGCCGCCGAACGTGTCGAGGCAACCGCGGCCGGCCTGAGCGAGCGCATCGAGGCCTCCGCCAACACCGCCGCCGAGCGCCTGGAAGCCAGCGCATCAAGCACGGCTGATCGTGTTGAAACCACCGCCGCAAGCCTCGCCGAGCGGCTCGAGACCTCCTCGAAGTCCACCGCCGAACAGCTTGAATCCACCGCGTCGAGCCTCGTCGAGCGGATGGACAACACCGTTCTGGACCGCACCATCGCCCTCGAGATGGCGCTTGCAAGCGGTGCCGAGCGCATCGAGGCCTCCACATCAGACGTTGCCGAACGTGTGGAAAATTCCACCCGCAACGTCACCGAGCAGATCGACAGCACACTGGCGAGCCGCACCGAGGCGCTGGAGAAGGCGCTTGCCGACGGCGCCGAGCGCATCGACACCAGCCTGAGCCAGCGCTCCGCCGCCCTCTTCGGCTCGATCGCCGAAAGCGCGGAAGCCATCGATCTCAAGCTGGCCGAACGCGCCAGCTCCTTCGGCACCGCCATCAGCCAGTCGGCCGAAGCCATGGACGGATTGCTCAGCGAGCGCACCAGCGCCGTCGAGGCAAGCATGACGCAGGCCACCGAGCGGCTGGCCGCCACGCTGGATGTCGAAGGCCAGCGTTTCGCCGAACTGTCGAACGCGGCTTCCGATCGGGTCGACGCCACCTTCCTCAAGGGCACCGACCATATCAACGAACGCCTGTCGACCATGAACAACATGCTCGGGATCGGTCTAGAGTCCGTGTCCAAGACCATCGAGGGCAAGGCGACCGGACTTGCGGCCAAGCTGCGCGAGGCCGTCTCCCAGGCCGCCACCGAACTCGATGCCGAGGCGCTCAAGGCGGGCGATGCGCTGCAGTCGATCGGCACCGGCTTTGCCGGCCGCATGGACGAGCAGGCGCGCACCTTCGCCGAACGGCTCGACAACCACGTCGACGAGCGCACGGCCAATCTCGCCGCCCACGCCGAAGCCATCGCCAGCCGTATTTCCAACGGCGCCACTGAGCTGCGCAGCGAAGCCGGCCGGATCAGCGACCTGGTCGAACATGTCGGCGAAACCGTCGCCAAGCAGGCCGACGCCATTTCCGGCACGCTGGATGCGACCGAAGCGCGCTTCGCCGCCCAGGCCGCGGCACTTGCAAATCGCCTGGAAACGGAAACCGGCGTCATCTCCAACCGCCTGGGACAGACCGCAAGCGAGCTGGTCTCGACGCTGGATGACAAGACCAAGGCCATCGACGCCCGCCTCGCCGCATCCGGAGAGAGCCTCGTCGCCCGCACCGGTGCGCTGGGCGAGGCCCTCGACCAGAAGGCCGGCTCGATCATCGAGCGCCTGGCTCAGGCCGAGCAGGCCGTTGATGTCCGCGCCACCTCGGTGCACTCGACGCTGGACGAGCGGACGCGCGAACTCAATTCGATGCTCGCAAGCCGCTCGGCCGAACTCTCCCGCGTCATCGACGAGCAGGCCCGCCCGCTGGTCGACCGCTATGTCGCCAGCGGCGAAGAATTCGCCAACCGCATGACCGAAGTCACCCAGAGCTCCACCGATCGCCTGCGTGCCGAGAATGCGGCGCTGATCAACGCCATCACCAACCGCACCAGTGAGACCCTGTCTGCCATCGAGACGGTCAACCAGAGCCTCAGCGGCAATGTCGGCGCCCTGCTCGAACGCCTTGGCGCAAGCAACGAGGAAATCTCGAGCGTCGTCGCCAAGGCCGCCAACATGCTCGGCGGCGCCAACACGCAGCTTTCGCAGACCTCCGCCGAGATCGCCTCGTCGACCGAAAAGGCCGCCGAACTGCTCTCCGGCTCCGCCCGCCTGCTCGACGGCAAGGTAGAGCGGCTCACCGACATTTCCAGCCGCACCCTCAACCAGGTCGGCGCCATTGCCGGCCGTTTCGATGATCACTCCCGGGTGCTGGCTTCCGCGTCCGACCTGCTTGGCGCGGCGCAATCCAACCTTGCCACCACGCTGGAAGAACGCCGCGAGGCACTGCAGGCCCTGTCGCTCGGACTGGTCAACCGCTCCGAGCAGATCGAGGCGACGATGCATTCGCTCGAAGAGATCATCGTCAAGGCATTCGATGGCGCCGAAGATCTCTCCAAGCGCACCGCGATGCGGCTTGAGGGCGGCTTGCGTGACGCGGCCGAGAACGCCGGCAAGCTGATGGGCGAAACCGAAGACCGGGCGCATGTCGCCGCCGGCCTGATGCGCGAAAGCATCCGCGAAGCCGTCGAGGACGCCGACAAGATGCTTGGCACCACCGAAGGCCGTGCACAGTCGGCAGCCAACTCGATGCGCCGGACCGTCAGCGAGGCGGTTTCGGAAGCCGACAAGCTGCTCGGCGCCACCGAAAGCCGCGCCCGCTCGGCCGCAGGCACCATGCGCGAAAGCGTTCAGGAAGCCATCGAGGACGCGATTGCGCGCTTCTCGGGCGCCACCGAGGAAATCCGGCAGTCCGCCGCCAGCATCCGCAAGGAACTGGAAGATACCCGCGGCGAACTCAAGCGCGGCGCCTTCGACCTGCCCGAGGAAACCCGCGAAAGCGCTGCTGCCATGCGCCGTGCGGTCGCCGACCAGATCAAGGCGCTGCAGGAACTCTCGCAGATCGTCGGCCAGTCGGGCTACCGCACCGAGGTCAGCGAACCCGCCCCGCGCCCTGCCCCGCGTGCAGCCGCCCAGCCGCAGCCCGCACAGGCAGCGCCTCGCCCGGCACCGCGCCGCGACCCTGCGCCGCGTCCGGAGCCGCAAGCCCAGCGCGCACCGCTGCGCGGCAGCCTGGAACCCGCCGGCGCAGCCCCGGCCAAGAGCGAAGGCTGGGTCAGCGACCTGCTCCGCGGCGCTTCGCGCGAGGAACAGGCCCCTGCTCCCGCGCCGGTCGCCGCGCGGACACCGGAGCGCAACCCGCGCCATGTCGTCGAATCGCTCAATTCGCTGTCGGTCGACATCGCCCGCGCCATCGACCACGACGCCTCGGTCGATCTGTGGCGCCGCTACCAGCGCGGCGAACGCGACGTCTTCACCCGCAGGCTCTACACGCTCAAGGGTCAGCAGACCTTCGAGGAGATCAAGAGCAAGTATGGCCGCGAGCCCGAGTTCCGCGATGCGGTCGACCGCTACATCGCCGACTTTGAGAAGCTGTTGTCGGATGTCGCGCGCAACGACCGCGACAACATGATGACCCAGACCTATCTCACCTCGGACACCGGCAAGGTTTACACCATGCTGGCCCACGCCAGCGGCCGCTTCGGCCGGGACTGACGCGAGACCGGCCCGGCGATGTCTGAGACAGGAGCCACGATGAAGAACCCCGCCACCGAGCGGGGTTTTTCGATTTCCGGCCTCGGTGAAATCGCCATCCGCTGCATCGACTTTGACGCCATGACGGCGTTCTACCGCGACACGCTGGGGCTCGAGCTGCTGGCCGATCGCGGTGGTCTGGTCTTCTTCCGGCTCGGCAACGGCGTCGAGGGCCACACCGCGGTGCTGGCCCTGTTTGACGCCGGCCGCGACCCGGAGCGCGGCAAGCCGCAGGCCCGCCCGTCAACGCTGCACCATGTGGCGCTGAGCCTGAGCCAGGCCGACCAGGACATGGCCTGCCGCTGGTTCGACAAGACCGGCATCGCCTACACGGTCAGCCAGTTCCCTTGGATCGGCTGGCGCGGCGTCTTCGTGACCGACCCCGACGGCAACACGGTGGAACTGGTCTCCGCCGGTTGGCCGCGCATCGAGGACGCCTGACGTCTCAATCGATGCCGGCTCTCACGGCTGGCCGCACGTCGACCAAGCGCCCGGGATGCGTCGTTTTGACGTGCTACCAACCGGGAAATCAGAGCCTAGATAACCTCCAAACAAGTCCATGGGGTTTCTCGCGCGAGCCACTGCCATGGCGCTCACATGGCAACACCAAGAAGGAACAACAATGACTTTAGCAATTCTGACTTACGTGACCATCATCGGGTTTCTCGGCTGGGCGGCGTGGCGCAGCGGTGTGACGGAGAAGGCGATGTTCGTTGTCAATGTCGTCCTGCTGTGGATCAGCGCCATCTGGTTCTTCGGCTATCCCGCGCTGATCGGTCCGGCAGTTGTCGCGGCCACCCTCTACCTGGCGCTGCTGGTGGTCATGACCTCGTCGGATCTCAAGGTGCCCGTCACCGTTCCGGCGCGCCGGAAACAGCCGGCATACACCTACGACGAGGACTGAGCCCGCAACAGCGTCGAGACCGGTCCCGCCGTGACATGGCGCCTGTCCCGCTGGACCGTGATTTGAAACGGAAAGAGCCCGGTCAGATCCGCGACAGCGTCCAGCTGACGATGTCCTGGACCACCACCTCGAAGGCCCGGTCGAGTGACTGCACATAGGCGGCGTTGCCGCTTCCGGTGACAGGAGTCGTGGCGCCGAACACCTTCTGCGCCACGACCACGCCGTTGCGGTCATTGAGGATCTTGACCGACAGCTCGACAACCGCGCGCTCGCCCGCATCGGCCTTGATCTCGAAGGCGCGGATGGCCGTGAGGATCTTGTAGTCGATCGCCAGCCCGTCGCCGGGCCTGCCGACCCCGCCGACCTGACCCGAATTCTCGAACGCCTGCACCAGCTTGTCCTGGACGATGTTGGGCAGCCGGTCCGACCATTGCGACTTGGCCAGGTACTGGATCGCCGACGGTGTCGGGCGGATGACGATCTGCTCGCTGTCGAGCGCCTTGAGCGCGCTGGGCTCGTTGATCAGGATCTGCCGGTTTCTGGCGCGCTGGCCGGTTACCGACGGTGCGCCGGACAGTCCATAGGTGTCAGGCGGCGGTGCCGAGACAAGCCCGCCGGCGCAGCCCGACAGAACTGTGGCCATCGCCATTGCAACAATCCATCGACCCGCTTTCACGCCTACACCACTCCCGCGGCCGCACTCCGGCCCATTAGCTATCCGTTAACCTATGTCGTCCGGCACCGGAAGGAAAGACTCAGCGCCGGGTTCTCCCGTCATATTGCTTGACCGTCTCACCGCCGAAAATCAGCCGCTGCGGATCCTGCTCGATGGTCGTGATCGAGCGCTCGATCCGCTGGATCGACCGCCGCGCATCGTTGACCAGCGCCTCGACATTGCGCAGCCCCGAGCCCGAGAACCGTTGCAGGTTGTCGGCGATCGGCCCGACCCGGGCATTGAGCGTGTCGGCCACGTCGCGGAACGATTTGAGCGTTGCCTGGGCATCGGCAATCAGCGTCGAGGCGTCGCCTTCCCCGAGGAAACCGTCGAGCTTGGCCAGAACGCCGTCGACCCGCGTCGAAGCGGCATTGAGCCGCGCGCTCATTTCCTTCACGTCGGTGATAATCTGGTCGTAATCGTCTTTCCTGGCGCTGAAGGTCTCGACCACGCCGCGCGCCTCGGCCAGCGCCTTGCGCGCATCGGCGCTGGCGAGCGCGATATCGTCCATGGACTGGCCAACCTTGCCCGGGTCGATCGCGGAGATGACCTTGTCGACCTTCTCAAGCGAGGTGCCGGCGTCGGCGGCAAATGTCTTGAGCGAATCCGCCGCCTGACTGAAACTCTCGAGCGTGTTGGTGATCTCGCCCGACGCGCTGGCGACATCGGCGGTCACCTTGTCGACATTGGCAAGAATCCGGTCGATCTTCTTGGTGTCGACCGAGTTGAGCAGGTTCTCCGCCGAGGCAAGCGCGGTGTCGATCCGGCCCGACAGCGATTTCACCGTCTCCGACAGATTGCCCACGCTCTTGAGAAAATCGTCGATGCCGTCGGCATTGTCGCGCAGCGCGGCGGTGAAGACTTCAGTGTTCTTTAAGGTCTCGGTCAGCGGCGAGCGCGCGTCCTTGATGAAGCCCTCGACCTCGCCGATCACCCGGTTGGCCCGGTTGAGAATGTCGTCTGCGGTGGCCAGCAGGTTGGTCACGCCGGAAGGATCGGCGTCGATGATGGCGATCTCCCCGAGTTCACGCGACCGCGACAGGATGTTCGGATTGGAGGGCGAACCGCCCTGAAGCTCGATATAGGCCGAGCCGGTCAGCCCCTGGATCTCGAGCGCCGCACGGGTATCGGTATAAACCGGCGCGTCGGCCCGTATGGAGGTCTCCGCAATCACGTAATCGGGGCTGTCGGGATCGATGCTGATGTTGCGGATCACGCCGTAGGGAATGCCGTTGAAGCGGACCGGCGAGCCGTTCGACAGGCCGTTGGCGGACCCGGGAATGCGCACGATCAGCGGCACGGTTTCGCCGGTGCTTCCGTAACGCGCCATCCAGTAGACGAAGCCAAACGCCGACAGCATCACCACAAGGGTGAAGAAGCCGACAATGGCGTAGTTGGCCCGCGTTTCCATCAGATCGTTTCGCTTTCCTGGCCGCCTGGAAGCTGCGTGCCCGTGCCTTGCTGCGGTGTGCTCTCCTGGCGTGGCTTCCGATCGGGGATCAGCCGCGCCCGCTTGCCCTTGAAGTAGGACTGAACCCACGGGTCGTCAAACGAAAGCATGTCGTCGATCGTTCCTTCCACAAGCACCCGCTTCTGGCCCAGCACGGCGATGCGGTCGCACACCGAAAACAGGCTGTCGAGATCATGGGTCACCATGTAGACCGTCAGGCCCAGCGTATCACGCAATTGCGCGATGAGTTCATCAAACTCCGCCGCGCCGATCGGATCAAGCCCCGATGTCGGCTCGTCCAGAAAAACCAGGTCCGGATCGAGCGCCAGCGCCCGCGCCAGCGCCGCGCGCTTGATCATCCCGCCCGACAGTTCGGACGGATACTTGTCCGCCGCATCCGGCGCGAGCCCGACCATCGCCACCTTGAGTTCGGCCAGTTCGTCCATCAGCGGCTGCGGCAGATCGAGGTATTCGCGCATCGGCACCTGGATGTTCTCGCGCACCGTCAGCGCCGAAAACAGCGCACCGTGCTGGAACAGCACGCCGAGCCGCATGTCGAGTTCGATCTTCTTGGCCTCGCCGACCGTGTCGTAATCCTCGCCCAGGATCCGGATCACCCCGCTCTGGCGCGGGATCAGCCGCAGGATCGAGCGCATCAGCACCGACTTTCCGGTTCCCGAGCCCCCGACAAAACCGAGGATCTCGCCGCGATAGACATCGAGGTCGAGATGGTCGAGCACCACGTTGCGGCCGAAGGCGACGGTGACGTCATGCGCCGACAGGATGACTTCGCGCTTGCTCGGATCGGTCTGGATGTTGGGGGTCATCGGCTCGGCCTCAGAAATCGATGGCGGCGTAGAACATGGCGAACAGGCCATCGACAAGGATGACCACGAAGATCGACTTGACCACCGAGGCGGTCACCCGCTGGCCGAGCGATTCCGCACTGCCGCCGACCTTCATGCCCTCGACCGCGGCGACGATGCCGATGATCAGCGCCATAAAAGGCGCCTTGATCATGCCCGAGGTGACGGTCGACATGTCGATCGCCTCGCGCAGCCGCGTGACAAACACGTCCGGCGTGATCCCCGAATAGCTCCAGGCCACCGCGGCCGCGCCCGCAAGGGCTGCGAAGTTGGCCACCACCGTCAGCAGCGGCAGGACCACGGTCAGCGCCACCAGCCGCGGAAACACCAGCACGCCGACCGGGCTCAGCCCCATCACCTTGAGCGCGTCGACCTCCTCGCGCATCTTCATCGAGCCGATCTCGGCGGTGATCGCGCTGCCAGAGCGGCCGGCGATCATGATCGCGGTCAGGAGCACGCCGATCTCGCGCAATTGCAGGATGCCGACCAGGTCGACGACGAACAGTTCGGCGGCGAAAGCCCGCAGCTGGAACGCGCCCTGCTGGGCTATGATGGCGCCGATGAGGAAGCTCATCAGCATGATGATCGGCACGGCGCGAACGCCCATCCGGTCGATATGGGTGACGATGGCCGCCGGAGAAATGCCCGCCGAGCGGTTGAGCTTGAGCTGTGCGCCGCGGACGGCCGAGCCGAGGATGTAGAGCGAGGCGATGAAATCGTCGTAGAGTTCAAACAGCGTCTCGCCGACGGGCGCGAAAGTGCGTTCGAATCGCGAAGGCCCCGCGGGACGGTCGACCGCGGCCTGGTCCACCAGGTCCGGGATCGCCTCAATCAGTTCGGCCACCGCCACAGACGCGCCGCTTAGCCGCACATCGGCGCCGCGCGACCGGGCGGCAAGCATGGTCTTGCGCACCAGCCAGGCGCCGGCGGTGTCGAAACTGCTAAGCTCGCTCAGGTCGATTTCCAGCGGCTTGCCGGACAGGTTTTTCTGGATTTCCAGCAATTTGCCGCAGACGCCGGAGATCGCCGCATGCCGCCAGTCGCCCGCAAGAACAAGCCGCTCCGCCCCGGAGGAAAGCTGATGCTCGATGCGCGCCGGATGGTCTTTCGCGTCCCCCGGACGGGCATCGGCCCTTGTATCTTCTTGCTGTTTGGTCAACATGCCTCACACATAGCGGCTCGTTCCCGACCTGTCACCGGATAGCCTCGGGAATAGCGCCAGTCTTGCCTGTCTATCGACCTTTTTTACGGACCCGTTGCAATGCCCCGACACCTCAGCGCCAGGATCGACAGTTTCCCGCTCAAGCGAGCCTTCAACATTTCCCGCGGCGCCAAGACCGCCGCCGATGTGGTGACCTGCATCATCACTGAAAACGGCGTCAGCGGACATGGCGAGTGCGTCCCCTACACCCGCTACGGCGAAACCGTCGAAGGCGTGCTAAAGACGGTCGAATCCATGGCCGGCGCCATTTCGGCCGGGATGACCCGCGAGGAGCTGCAGAGCGCCATGAAGCCGGGCGCCGCGCGCAACGCCGTCGACTGCGCCCTGTGGGATCTCGAGGCCAAGATCAGCGGCAAGCGGGTGTCGACGATCGCCTGCCGGATGCCGCCGCGGCCGGTCCCGACCGCCATCACCATCTCGCTTGGCGAGCCCGGCGACATGGCCAGTGAAGCCCGCGCCCACTCCTCGCAGAAGCTTCTCAAGGTCAAGGTCGGCACCGCCGACGACCGGGCCCGCATGCATGCGGTGGCGAGTGCCGCGCCGAACGCCGAAATCATCCTCGACGCCAACGAGGGCTGGACCGAGAGCAACATCCGCGAACATCTGCTGCTCGCCGCCGAGCTGCATATCGGGCTGATCGAACAGCCGCTGCCGGCCGGCAAGGACGATATCCTCGCCCACATCCCCCATCCGGTGCCGATCTGCGCCGATGAAAGCGTTCACACGCTTGCCGACCTGCAATCGCTGTCGGACCGCTATGATGCGATCAACATCAAGCTCGACAAGACCGGCGGCCTCACCGAGGCGCTTGCAATGCGCGACCACGCCCGCGAGCTGGGCTTCGGCGTGATGGTCGGCTGCATGGTTGGCACCTCGCTTGCCATGGCTCCTGCGGTGCTCTTGGCCCAGGACGCCGACTGGGTCGATCTCGACGGCCCGCTGCTGATGGCAAAGGACCGTTCGCCCGGCCTGATCTATTCCGGATCGCTGGTCTCGCCCCCCTCCGCCGATCTCTGGGGATAGTATCGGGCTCACCCGGGCAGCCTGAATGAAGCATCAAACAGGTTCCATTTGGTTTCGATCGGCTCTAGAAAGAAACCGACCATTAAAACGGTTCGTTCGGGGGGAAGTTGCATGAAACCTGACAGGCTTGGCGCCGCCCGCGCCGGAACAGGGCCGCATGCCGCCGCCTGCCTCCCCCCGCTCGTGTTCCCGATCCCGGTGGAATGACCGCCGCCGGCATGTCCATGCCACCAGTAAAGAAGAGCCGCAGATGACCTCCACCGACAACAAGCGCGCCGTCGACCCCAAGCCCTCCAGCGGTGAACTCGACGAAAACGCCCTGTTCTATCATCGCTATCCGCGGCCGGGAAAACTCGAAATCCAGGCGACCAAGCCGCTCGGCAACCAGCGCGACCTGGCGCTGGCTTACTCGCCCGGCGTCGCCGCACCCTGCCTCGCCATCCGCGACAATCCGGACGCCGCAGCGGCCTATACGTCGCGCGCCAATCTCGTCGCCGTGGTCTCCAACGGCACCGCCGTGCTCGGGCTTGGCAACATCGGTCCGCTCGCCTCCAAGCCGGTGATGGAGGGCAAGGCGGTGCTGTTCAAGAAATTCGCCGGCATCGACGTCTTCGACATCGAGATCGACGCACCCGACGTCGAGCGCATGGTCAGCGTGATTTCGGCGCTCGAACCGACCTTCGGCGGCATCAATCTCGAGGACATCAAGTCGCCGGAATGCTTCGAGGTCGAGCAGCTGCTGCGCGAGATCATGGACATCCCGGTCTTCCATGACGACCAGCACGGCACCGCCATCATCGTCGCGGCCTGCATTCTCAACGGGCTCGAACTGGCCGGAAAGTCCATCGAGGACGCCAAGATCGTCACATCCGGCGCGGGTGCTGCGGCGCTGGCCTGCCTCAACCTGCTGGTGGCACTCGGCGCCAGGCGCGAGAACATCTGGGTCCACGACATCGAGGGTCTGGTCTACGAGGGCCGCGAGGTGCTGATGGACCAGTGGAAATCGATCTACGCGCAGAAATCCGACAACCGGGTACTGACCGAATCGATCGGCGGCGCGGACGTGTTTCTCGGCCTCTCCGCCGCCGGCGTACTCAAGCCCGAGATGCTCGCCACCATGGCCGAGCGGCCGCTGATCATGGCGCTCGCCAACCCGTCGCCCGAAATCATGCCGGACGAGGCGCGCGCCGCCCGCCCCGACGCGATGATCTGCACCGGCAGGTCGGACTTCCCCAACCAGGTCAACAATGTCCTGTGCTTTCCCTACATCTTCCGCGGCGCGCTCGATTGCGGCGCGCGCACCATCAATGAAGAGATGAAGATGGCAGCCGTCCGCGCCATCGCGGCGCTGGCCAAGGAAGAACCCTCCGACATCGCCGCCCGCGCCTATTCCGGCGAGACCCCGGTGTTCGGTCCGGAATATCTCATCCCCTCGCCGTTCGACCAGCGGCTGATCCTCAGGATCGCCCCGGCCGTTGCCAGGGCCGCGGCGGACTCCGGCGTCGCCCGCCGGCCGATTGCCGACATGGATGCCTATGTCGACCAGCTCAACCGGTTCGTCTTCCGCTCCGGCCTGATCATGAAGCCGCTGTTCACCGCCGCCAAGACCGCCACGAAAAAGCGGGTGATCTTCGCCGAGGGCGAGGACGAGCGGGTTCTGCGCGCCGCCCAGGTGCTGCTTGAGGAAGGCATTGCCGAACCGATCCTGATCGGCCGCCCGGGCATCATCGAGAGCCGTCTGCAAAGGTTTGGCCTCCGGATCCGGCCCGGCGTCGACTTCGCCGTGACCAATCCCGAAGAGGATCCGCGTTTCCGCGACTATGTGGACGAATATTTTTCCATCGTCGGCCGCAAGGGCGTCATTCCTGAGGCCGCGCGGACCATCATCCGCACCAATTCGACCGTCATCGGGGCGCTGTCGCTGCGCCGCGGTGAGGCAGACGCACTGATCTGCGGGCTCGAGGGACGCTACACGCGACATCTGCGCGATGTCTCGCAGATCATCGGCAAGCGCGAGGGCGTCATTGACTACTCCGCGCTCAGCCTGCTGATCTCGCAGCGCGGCGCCACCTTCTTCACCGACACCTACGTGTCGTTCGATCCCAGCGCCGAGGAAATCGCCGAGACCACGATCATGGCGGCGCAGGAAATCCGCCGCTTCGGCATTTCCCCGAAGGCGGCCCTGCTCTCGCATTCGAATTTCGGCTCGCGCGATTCCGGCAGCGCCGACAAGATGCGCCGCGCGCTTTCGATCATCCGCTCGCTTGCCCCGGAGCTCGAGGTGGACGGCGAGATGCACGGCGATTCAGCCATATCCGAAGCGCTGCGCCGCCGGGTGATGCCCGACAGCACCCTGTCTGGAGAAGCCAACCTGCTGGTCTTCCCCAATCTCGACGCGGCAAACATCGCGCTTGGCGTGGTCAAGACCATGACCGAAGCGCTGCATGTCGGACCGATCCTGCTTGGACCCGCCCTGCCCGCCCATATTCTCTCGCCGTCGGTGACATCGCGCGGCGTGGTCAACATGGCGACGCTTGCGGTGGTCGAGGCCTCTTCATCGGACTGAACGCTGCGCCGCAACCACCGGCCTCCGGAGCCTTGCCGCCACGGTTAAGGTAAACAGAGGGTTGTGATTGGAGCGGGCACTCTCGAACGCTAGTATAAAAATGTTAGGGTATCCGGGTTATGATCTGGAGAGCTGACGGTGTTTTATATGTGTTGGAGTTGATCATGCGTCGCGTCCGGATTCGCAATCTCCTGGCTATTGTCGTGCTTGCCCTGACGGGGACCGGCACGGCGGAGGCGTCTGCGGTGTGCGAGCGGCTCAGGACCCAGCTTGCAAATGCCTCGTCGTCCAGCGGCTCGTCGGAAAAGTACCAGCGCTACGCCGAGGCTGCGCAGAAGCAGTCGGTGCAGATCAACCAGGTCGTGGCCGACCTCAGCCGCTTCAAGTGCTCCTCGGGCAGCCTTCTCGTCGTGGGCGGCCAGAACGCCAAGGCCTGCGCCAAGCTCTCGGCGGCCTACGACAAGATGCGCGCCAATCTCGGCGCGCTGGAGCGCAAGCGCGACTCCTATGCCGATCGCGGCGGCAGGATCGTGCAGCGGCGAATCCAGGCGGCACTCGACGCCAATGATTGCGACGGCAACCGCGCCTCCATCCAGGCTGCGGCGCTGAAGGGCAAGATGGCGGCGCTGAAGGCCAAATCACGGCGCAGCCCGGGCCTCGTGGCCGTACTCGGCAATGGCGACGACGACGGCCGCAGCATCAGCCGCGCCCGTCCCGCCCAGGCCCGCATCGTCATCGAGCCGAAGGCATCGCGCGGCGGCGATTACCGGACGCTGTGCGTGCGCACCTGCGACGGCTTCTTTTTCCCGGTCTCCTCGGCCGCCGCCCCGTCGGATTTCGCCCGCGACGAGCGAACCTGCCAGATGATGTGTCCCGGCACCAAGACCGCGCTCTATTTCCATGACGCGCTCGCCCAGGAGAGCGAGGACATGATCTCGGTGCGCACCCGCGAGCCCTATACGGAAATGGAAAACGCCTTTGCCTACCGCAACACCAGCGCGCCGATGAGCAAGGCCTGCGGCTGCAACATGCGCGCCTTCTACAACGAGATGCAGCGCCGCGAGGCAATCCTCAACGGCACCGCCGACAGCTACGAGGCGGTCACCACCTGGGTGCGGCCGTTCAACCGGCCCGATCCCGGCGAGGATCCCGAATCCGTTCTCAATGCCGAGATGCGCCTGACCTCGGAAGATGTCGCAGCCGTTCTCGCCGCCTCGACCGCCGAGCGGCCGCTGACCGATGACCGGCGGAACGTCCGGGTGGTGGGGCCCGCCTTCCTGCCCGACCAGTCCGGCCGGCTGGACCTCAAATCCGGCACCGGCTCACTGATCCGCTAGATCATGCCCGAGCGGGCTGCTGGCGCGCCAACGCCCTGCGGCTGACCAGCGTCATGATCACGATCACGGCGACGCTGTAGATGCCCATCGCCGCGATCTGTCCCGGATAGGATATCCCCGCATCGATCAGCGCTCCGGTCAGCCCCGGTCCCATCGCCGTGGCGAAGACCATGAAGGCGACGATCAGCGAGCGGATGCCGCCAAGGTGCTTCGAGCCGTAGAGTTCCGGCCAGAGCGCGCCGAACAGGGTCGACGAGAAGCCGTAGGAAATCCCCATCAGCGCCATGAACGCATAGGCGCCCCAGGGCGCATCGGTGGAGGCCAGCACGAAGCAGCTGAGCGACAGCGGCACCAGGAAGGACGGCAGCAGCCGGATCGCCGAGAACCGGTCGACCAGCTGTCCGGCGATCAGCGCGAACAGGATGGTCATCGACGACATGATCGCAAACGAGGCCGCGAACACGCTTGGGCCCCAGCCGCGCAGCTCCGACAAATAGACCTGGTGGAAGAAAATGGTGGTGCCGATGAAGGGCGGCGCCAGCACGCCCGACAGCGATGCCCAGAACAGCGGATCGCGGACGACCTCGGCCCGGGTCCACTCGCGCGCCACGGGGCGGCCCGGATCCTGCACCACCGATTGCGGCGTGCGTTCGACCTTGAGCAGGCTGTAGATCAGCGGCAGCGCCACCAGCAGCAGCACGGTGGCCGCCACCAGCCAGGAGCCGCGCCAGCCGATGAGCGCCGCCACGCCGACGAAGCTGATCGGAAACAGCGCCTCGCCGAAATTGACGCCGATCGAGGCAAGCGAGATCGCCCGGCCGCGCTGGGCCGCGAACCAGCGCCCCATCGCGGTCATCGAGATGTGGGTGAACATCCCCTGCCCGAACAGCCGGAGCAGGTAGATCGACAGCACCAGCAGCACGAGCGACCGCGACCAGGCCATCAGCACGCAGGCGAGCGCCAGCACCGGGGCGGCGAGCGCCACGGTCGATGCGACGCTGATCCGGTCGACGATCTTGCCCAGCTGCGGCAATGTCGCCGCACTCGCCAGCGTCGCGATCATGTAGATCGTGCCGAAGCCGCCATGGCTGAGCCCGTACTCGGCGCGGATGTCACCCGCCGACAGCGAGATGAAATAGGTCTGCCCGAACGAGGAAAACAAGGTCAGCAGAAACCCGCCGGCAACCCAGCGGGCATTGTCGCGCAGGAAGCTGAGGATCATCCCCGGTCCCGGAACCGGTTGGTGATCGGGTAGCGGCGGTCGCGGCCGAAATTCTTGCGGGTGATCTTGACGCCGGGCGCCGACTGGCGGCGCTTGTATTCGGCGATGTAGAGCAGATGCTCGATCCGGTGCACGGTGGCGACATCGTGGCCGCGCGCGACGATTTCCTCGACGCCCATCTCGTGCTCGACCAGGCATTCGAGAATGTCGTCCAGCACCGGGTACGGCGGCAGCGAATCCTGGTCGGTCTGGTCGGGCCTGAGTTCGGCCGACGGCGCCTTGTCGATGATGTTGACCGGGATCACCTCGCCCGACGGACCGAGCGCTCCGGGCGGCACCTGGCCGTTGCGCCAGCGGGCCAGCGCGTAGACCTGCATCTTGTAGAGGTCCTTGATCGGGTTGAAGCCGCCGTTCATGTCGCCGTAGAGCGTGGCGTAGCCGACGCTCATCTCGCTCTTGTTGCCGGTGGTCACCACCATCGAGCCGAACTTGTTGGAGATCGCCATCAGGATGACACCCCGCGCCCGGCTCTGCAGGTTTTCCTCGGTGATGCCTTCCTCGGTGTCCTCGAACATCTCGCCGAGCGCCGAGAGAAAACCCTGCACCGGCTCCTCGATCGCCACCGTGTCGTAGCGGCAGCCGAGCGCCCGGGCGCAGGCTTGCGCGTCTGTGAACGAACTCTCAGACGTGTAGCGATAGGGCAGCATGACGGTGCGCACCCGTTCCTCGCCCAGCGCATCGACGGCGAGTGCGGCGCAGATCGCCGAATCGATGCCGCCCGAAAGCCCCAGCACCACGTTGCGGAAGCCGTTCTTGTTGACGTAGTCGCGCAGCCCCAGCATGCAGGCCCGGTAATCGGCCTCCTCGCGTTCGGGGATCACCGACACCGGCCCGTTGCTCGAGGCCCACTGCCCGTCCGGCTGGCGCCTGAAGGTGACGACCGACACGGTTTCCTCGAACTGGCTCATCTGGAAGGCCAGGCTCTTGTCGGCATTCATGGCGAAGCTTGCGCCATCGAACACCAGCTCGTCCTGGCCGCCGACCTGGTTGGCATAGACCATCGGCAGTCCGCTCTCGATCACCTGCCGGAGTACCACCTGGTGGCGGATGTCGACCTTGCCGCGATAGTAGGGCGAGCCGTTCGGCACCAGCAGGATTTCCGCGCCGCTCTCGGCCAGCGTCTCGCAGACGCCGAGATCGCCCCAGATGTCCTCACACACCGGAATGCCGAAGCGGACGCCGCGGATCGCCACCGGTCCGGGCATCTCGCCGACGTCGAAGACGCGCTTCTCGTCGAATTCGCCGTAATTGGGCAGGTCGACCTTGTCGCGGCTGGTCACCAGCCTGCCGCCGTCGAGCACGGCCGCCGAGTTGAAGCGCTTGCCGTTCTCTGTGCGGGGATAGCCGATGATCACCGCCGGGCCGCCGTCGGCGGTCTCTGCGGCCAGCGCTTCCACCGCCCTCAGGCAGGCTTTCAGGAAGGCCGGCTTCAGCACCAGGTCCTCGGGCGGATAGCCGGCGATGAACAGCTCGGTGAACAGCACCACGTCCGCGCCATGGCGGGCGGCGTCAGCGCGGGCCTCGCGCGCCTTGGCGAGGTTGCCGGCGATGTCGCCCACGGTGGGGTTGAGTTGCGCGACGGCGATGCGGATGGTGTCGGCCCTGAGGCTATCGGACTGGGGTGCTTCGGTCTGGGTCATGGGTTTGGTGTTACCCCAACTCGCACCGCTTGAAAATCACTCAATCCGGATTGCCCGCCGGATTGTCGCGGCGCGGCAGCTTTTTCAGCCGCCGCCTGCCCGTAAATCTCGTCTCCGGGCTCAGGCCGCCGGGGCGTCCGCGGCTGCAGGGTCGAACCGCCACATGGTCATCGCCAGCACGCCGAACTCGGCGCTGTCGTGCACAAGCTGTGCGCTGGCAGCCTCGCCGGCAGCGCCCATCGCCACGTAAAGCGGCAGCAGGTGCTCGTCGGTCGGATGGTTCTCCACTGCAAACGGCGCTTGCCGGCGATAGTCGAGCAACGCGTCGAGATCATTGGCGGCCAGCCGGCCGTTCATCCAGCCGATGAAATCCTGCACCCATCCCGGCACGTCGATCGAGCGCCTGCCGGTCCTCAGCGCCTTGAAGGCCTCGCCGAGATTGTGGGTGAACGAACCCGAACCGATCACCAGCACGCCCTCCCCGCCAAGCCCGGCAAGCGCCTGGCCGACCCGGAAATGATGCTCGGGCCCCTGCCGCGGATCGACCGAGACCGAGACCACCGGAATATCGGCATCGGGATAGGCGAGCTTCAGCGGCACCCAGACGCCGTGATCGAAGCCGCGCCGGTCGACCGTCCGGGCCGGAAAGCCCGCCGCCTGCAGGTCACCGGCGATCCGCCGCGCCAGCGCCGGCTCGCCGGGCGCGGGATACTGCATTTCGTAGAGTTCGGGCGCGAAGCCGCCGAAATCATGAATGGTCTCGGGCTCAGGATCGGCCGAGACGGCGACGCCGCCCGAGACCTCGAAATGGGCGCTGGCGACGACGATGGCGCGCGGCCGCGGCAGATCGGCCGCCATCCGCCTGAGCCAGGTGGCGGCCTCAGTGTCGGCGATCACCGTATCGGGCGAGCCGTGGGAAACGAAAAGGGCGGGAAATGCGGATGTGCTCATGGTCTTGCTCCTTGCAACCAAGATAGGCCGTCTCGACTGTTCATAGAAGATATGGTTTTGACCACTCAGCGTTCGACATTTGAAGACGAACTCCGCCTGCCCGGCGTCCGGACGCGCCGGAACGCCCGCAGGGCACGGGGCCGCCGGGAGGATGAGCAGGAAATCCGGAGGGCCGCGCGCAGGCTGTGCCGTTCGGAAGTGGGTGTGGTTTGCATGCTGCCGCTTTCGCGGAAACATGCGGGGTGGCGCAGTTCGCGCGCGGGCCCGATTATCGCCGGATGGTGTCCGCATCCGACAGGCGGTTGCTTGCGTTTCTCGCTGCCCGGACACGGGCTGTTCAAAACGGCATCCGGCTTCATCCGGCACGCGCCTGACCTTGCGTTGACAATGCGGGAACGCCAGGGCGTCAAAACGCCCGTCCCGCATCCGCAAGGCGGCCCGCCACAGGCCCGTTTCCATCCCCGCCCTGACTGCCGGCCGGCGCAGGCCAGCCCAAGGGGCAAGAATTTATCCGGTGGCTGGCTTGGCCGATCATCCCGTTTTGGGGCATCCCGTTCAGGTTGATCCTGCTGCCAGCGGAACCCGCCGGTGCACCGCCTCCTCCTTCGTCCCGCCGCACGTTACGACGGATGCCCGGAGGCCTTCCTCCCGTCTGGACCGAAACGTACGCGATCCATCCGGTGACGGGAGCGGCATGAGTGTGACACGGGGTTTCGGGGGTGTGGAAGAAATGGGCGACGATGGCGCGGCGTGTACGCTCTCCCCCTAGGTGGGGAGAAAGCAAAATCATGAGCTTAGCTTCAGCTAAGTCATAGATTTTGCAAGAGAGGGGGTCTGTTTCTAGGTCAGAAATACCCCCTCACCTGAAAAATCTACGACTTGGCGCTCTCGCGCCAAGACCGTGATTTTTCTTCCTCTCCCACCAGGGGCGAGGAAAAAGGCCCTCAATCCGCCACCAGCAACCCCGCCGAGCCCTTTTCATATTGCGGCAGGCCGTCGGTGATCTCGTAGAAATCCCCCTTGTCGGCGCAGAAGATGTGCTTGGTGAGCGCGAGCCCCGTCGGCTGGTCGAAGCTGCCCGCCAGCACCGAGATGTGCGCATCATCCCGATGCTTCCAGAACAGCGCCGAACCGCAGGCCGTGCAGAAGCCGCGCCTGGCCACCTCGGAGGCGTGGTACCAGGTGATGTTGTCCGCCCCTTCGATCTCGATCCGGTCGTCGGAAACATTGGTCGCGGCATAATAGAGCCCGGTCTGCCGCCGGCACTGCGAGCAATGGCAGGCGACGACTTCGCGCAGAGGGCCGCGGGTGCGAAAGCGCACCGCGCCGCAATTGCACCGTCCGGTGCGGATCTGTTCGTCTGACATGGGGCCTCCGGCGACTGTAAGTTTGGCTGGAGGAGATACAAGCATGGGCGTGGACTGACATTCTACTGACATTTGCGACATGAAAGGCCGCGCAGGAGTTCGCCGGGCGGCGGTCCAGAGAGACGGCCGGAAAGAGGGTCCCCAGTCGCCGATCGCAGCAGAGAATGTCGCTGAAGCGCCCTACTCCACCGGCGCCAGCGACACGTCTTCGGCGGCACCCGGCGTGACGGTGATGCTGCGGCGGGCGATCACGCGGCGGTCGCCCTTCATCCCCTCGATGACGTAGCGCAGGTCGTAGCTGCCGGGTTCGGTCGGTGCGGTCAGGCTGCCTTCCGTGAAGGGCGCATCCGGTTCACCGAGATAGAAATAGCCGATTTCGCCGCTGAATTCGGAGAAACCCGGCGTGACGATGTCGACCCAGTGGCGCGAACTCTGCGGTCCGCGGGCGCGAACCGGGAACTCGGTTCCAGGCGCCACCTCTGCGGCGGCCTCGATCTCCGCCCTGCCCTCGATCACATTGAGCGGCACCGAGAGTCCGACGGCGCGCGCGCTCTCGCCCTGCACTACGAAGCGCAGCTGGTACTCCCCGGCCGCAATTGGCGCCATCAGTTGCGCCGGATTGCCGTCGCGGGTCCAGGCATAGGAGGGTTCGTTCTCCGTTGCGGTCGAGCCCTTCTCCATGATGTCGATGTAATTCTCTTCGCCTTCCGGCCCGCGCCAGTTGACGCGGAAGCTCTCGCCCACCTGGACGGAGAGCGGCCCGTCGAGAACGAAATCCCCCTCGATCACCTTGATCGGGCGGCTCGCGACCACCGGCTCGGCGGCATCGGGGGCGATGTAGCGGATCACATAGTCGCCGGGTTCGGGCGGCATGCGCAGCATCACGGTGTCACTGTCGCCAAGCTCGACCCAGGAAGCCCACTCGAAGGCGGGCGCATCGACCGGCGCGACGTCGATATAGTCGCGTTCGCTGCGCGTGGCGGTCCAGGTGACCTCCACGGCCGAGGTGATGGCGGCGCTGTCGGCGGCGTCGAGCGTTGCCTGCGGCTGGACCGGTTCCGGTGCAGCCGTTGCGGGCGTTTCCGCCGGAGCCGCGGTCCTGATCGCCTGGTCGAGCGCTTTGCCCAACCCTTCCCGGTCAGAGGCGTCGAAGTAGGAGCCGCCGGTGTTGCGCGCAAGGCAAGACAGTTCAAGACCTTCCTGCCGGGTCAGGCCGAAACCGACGACATGGGCCGTGAACTCGACGCCGGACTGCTCGAGTTCCTTTCCAAGCGCACAAGGATCAGCGTTGCAGGTCTCGATGCCATCGGTCACCAGAACCACGGTGGCAGGATTTTCTGTGAAGCGGAGCTCCTCGGCGGCGCGGCGCACGGCGTCAGTCAGCGGCGTGCGCCCCTGGAAGCGCATGGTGTTGACCGCCTCGGAGATTGCCGCTGCGGTTCCCGCCGCTGGCGGCACCATGATCTCGATGTCGCTGCAGTCTCCCCGGGTCCTGTGACCATAGGCAACAAGCCCGATTTCCCGTTCCTGCGGAAGGCCCTTCAGCACCTCGGCGACAGTTTCCCGGGCGATCTCGAGCTTCGGGACGCCATTGATCTGCCCCCACATCGACCCGGAGCCATCCATGACGATGATGGTTCTGGCTCCTGCAGACGCATCCTGGGCAAAGGATGTTTCCGCCAATTGCGGAGCAACAAGGGAGAGAACGAACGCAAGACCAAACCTGCCGGCAAACCTTCCAGACAACATACACCTCGAACCAATGAAACAAACAACAAGAGACCTGTTGTTTTTACCGGCCAATTTGACCGTGTTCAAATCGTTTCTGGCATCGCGCGGGCGGCACAATCCGAAATTGGAAACGCCGGGGACTTGCCCCGGCGTTCCTGCATTGATGTCAGTCGGTTGCGACCGGAACCTTACCCGTTCACAACTTGCTTCTGCTCGTCTCTTCCGCCCTTCATGCGTTCGGCGACGAGGAAGGCGAGTTCGAGCGCCTGATCGGCGTTCAGACGCGGGTCGCAATGGGTGTGGTAGCGGTCCTGCAGGTCCTCGCCCGACAGGGCGCGGGCGCCGCCGGTGCATTCGGTGACGTTCTTGCCGGTCATCTCGATGTGGATGCCGCCGGGATGCGTGCCTTCGGCGCGGTGGATCTGGAAGAACGAATCCACCTCCGACAGGATCCGCTCGAACGGACGGGTCTTGTAGTTGTTGAGCGTGATCGTGTTGCCGTGCATCGGGTCGCACGACCACACCACCTTGCGGCCCTCGCGTTCGACGGCGCGGATGAGCTTGGGCAGGTGATCGGCCACCTTGTCATGACCGAAGCGGGCGATCAGCGTCAGCCGGCCGGCCTGGTTGGCCGGGTTGAGGATGTCGATCAGCGTCAACAGCTCGTCCGGATCGAGCGAAGGACCGCACTTGAGACCGATCGGGTTCTTGATGCCGCGGGCATATTCGACATGCGCATGGTCGGTCTGCCGGGTGCGGTCGCCGATCCAGATCATGTGGCCCGACGTGGCGTAGAAATCGCCCGAGGTGGAATCGTTGCGGGTCATGGCTTCTTCATAGCCAAGCAGCAGCGCTTCGTGGCTGGTGAAGAAATCGGTCTCGCGCAAATTGGCGTGGTTCTCGGCGGTGATGCCGATCGCCTTCATGAAATCCATGGTCTCGGAGATCCGGTCGGCGAGCTTGCGGTAGCGCTCGGCCTGGGGGCTGTCCTTGACGAAGCCGAGCATCCACTGGTGCACGTTGTCGAGATTGGCGTAACCGCCCTGGGCAAACGCGCGCAAGAGGTTGAGCGTCGCCGCCGACTGCCGGTAGGCCATGATCTGGCGTTCCGGATCGGGAATGCGCGACTTCTCGTTGAACTCGATGCCGTTGATGATGTCGCCGCGGTAGCTCGGCAGCTCGATGCCGTCCTTGGTCTCGAAATTGGACGAGCGCGGCTTGGCGAACTGGCCGGCGATGCGGCCGACCTTGACCACCGGCTGCTGCGCGCCAAACGTCAGCACCACGGCCATCTGCAGGAAGACGCGGAAGAAGTCGCGGATATTGTCGGCCTCGTGCTCGGCGAAGCTCTCGGCGCAATCACCGCCCTGAAGCAGAAAGCCCCTGCCTTCGGCGACCTCGGCGAGCGCCGACGTCAACCGGCGGGCCTCCCCCGCAAAAACCAGTGGCGGAAACTTGGCCAGCCGTGCCTCGGTCACCTTCAGTGCCTCTGCATCCGGATAATCCGGGACCTGCTGGATCGGTTTGTTGCGCCAGCTTGATGGGGTCCAGTTCTGTGCCATGTCCGTTCACCATGTTGGCCGGGCTCGTGCCCGGCGGTTCTTGCGGGCCTGATGCCCGCGGGTTGGCCGGGCTTCCGCCCGGGTGCTTTGCAGGCTCACGCCCGCGGGTTGGCCGGGCCCATGCCCGGATGCTTTGCAGGCAGCATGCCCGCCGAAAGACCGATTTCACCGGGCTTATAGCGATCAATTAACCGGCTGCAAACCCGGCATTTCGAATCAGTTGCCGACAGGCGGCGTCCGCCGGCCAAGGGCCAGATCGAACAGCTCGGCTTCCGCGGCCGACAGCGTCACGGCACGGGGATAGATCGGCCGATGCCTGTCCTCGTGGATCGGCATGTGAAAGGCGTCGGTTTCGGCCACGAAACGGTGCACCCCGCCCTCCCCGAACTCGTTGAGAAACCCCTGCATCACCGCATCGAGGTAGGACCTGAGGATCGGCGACGGGCCGATCGTCTCGGGATGCTCGGTCCGCGCCTCGTAGACATGCAGCCGCGTGCCCGGATCAAGCCTTAAACCGGTATCGCGTTCAGTCCGCGCCGCATCGAACGTCAGCTCCGCAAGGGTGATGTCGCGGCGGTGGTAGCGGAACTCGCGCGCGTCGATGACCGGCAGGTTGACGGCGAGATCGATCACCAGCAGGCCGTCTATCGAGGCGTCCTCGGCACGGTGCGCAGTCAGCAGCGACGGCGTCAATCCGTCCGGCAGCGCCACGCCCGGCGTTGGCCCCATGTCCGGCCGTGGCCGCCAGGTCCGCCGCCAGCCCCTGAGCCGCGCCGGAAAGGCGGCGACGACCCCGGTGGCAAGCGTTGCCCGGTTGACCAGCGATCCATAGCCGAAATAGCCGACCAGTTCGCCCGCTCCGGCACTTTCCGTCAACGGCTCTTGTCCTGTGTCAGCCCGCATTTCACCTCGCAACTCCGCCTGCCGCGGCTGTTCAGTCTTGGACATTGTGCTTTCGTATTCCTACATGGTGAGGAGAAGCAGTTCTTTCAACGCGACCAGACCCGGACCGGACCATGACCCAGCCATCAGACAGCATCGCAAGGCTTCGCGCCAGCTTCGACAGCGGAAAGACTCGGCCGGAAGCGTGGCGACGCGGCCAGCTCGAGCGCCTCAAGGCGATGGTCGCGGAGAACGAGGACGCCATCGGCGAGGCCCTGCACGCCGATCTGGGCAAATCCGCCTTCGAGGCCCGGATGACCGAAATCGGCACCGTGCTGTCCGAGATCGACCACACCCTGTCCCGTCTCAAGGCCTGGATGCAGCCGAAAAAGGTTTCCACGCCGCTGTCCAACCAGCCCGGAAACAGCAAGATCGTCTACGAGCCTCTCGGCGTGGTGCTGATCATGGCGCCGTGGAACTACCCGGTCAACCTGGTGCTGACACCGCTGATCGGGGCGATCGCAGCGGGCAATTGCGCCGTCCTCAAGCCGTCCGAAGTCTCGGCCCGGACATCGGAACTGCTGGCGCGGCTGATCCCCGCCTATCTCGACCCGGATGCGTTCGAAGTCTTCGAGGGCGGTGCGGATGTGTCGACCGCGCTTCTCGAACAGCGCTTCGACCACATCTTCTTCACCGGCAGCGAGCAAATCGGCAAGATCGTCATGACAGCGGCGGCCAGGCATCTCACGCCGGTGACGCTGGAACTCGGCGGCAAGAGCCCCTGCATCATCCACGAGGATTGCGACCTGGCGACGGCGGCCAGGCGGGTGGCCTGGGGCAAGTTCCTCAATGCCGGCCAGACCTGCATCGCGCCCGATTACGTGCTGGTGCACGAGAGCGTCGCGGGCGCCTTCACCGAAAGGCTCGGGGTCTCGATCCGGAAATTCTTCGGCAAGGACGCAAAGAGCAGCCCGGATTATCCGCGGATCATCAACGAGCGGCATTTCGACCGCGTCGCCGGGCTGATGTCGGGCGGCGAAGTCGCCTTTGGCGGCGAGACCGACCGGGGCGAAAAGTACATTGCGCCCACCGTGCTCACCGGTGTGTCCCCGGAAGCCGAAGTGATGCGCGAGGAGATCTTCGGGCCGGTGCTGCCGGTCATTACTTACCGGGAAATCGACGACGCAATCCGGTTCATCACCTCCCGCCCCAAGCCGCTGGCGCTCTATCTGTTCGCGAAATCGAAGGAGATCCAGCAGCAGGTGATCGAGCGCACCAGTTCGGGCGGCGCCTGCATCAACGACGTGGTGATGCATCTGGCCTTCCCCCACCCTGCCGTTCGGCGGTGTCGGCGCGAGCGGCATGGGCGCCTATCACGGCCGCGCCTCCTTCGACACGTTCAGCCATGCCAGAGCCGTGCTGACCAAGAGCGAGCGTTTCGACGTGCCGCTGCGCTATCCGCCTTTTTCGCGCCTGAAGCTGCGCGGGCTCAAATGGCTGCAATAGCCGGCACCGGGTGGAAAAGCCTGCAAAAGCGTTATTGCGTGCAGGTCTTGACGCATATCAAGGCCACAAATTCAAACTTCGCTATGAATAGGGTCAGCCAACCGATCAGCGGAGTGAAGACCATGACCGAACAGTCCTCCTATTCCAACACCACCGAAGCAGTCGGCATTTTCCACAGCGCCGCGGATCTGCAGGCGGTCGTCGACGACCTGCTGACCCAGGGCTTCAATCGCATGGATCTGAGCATTCTGGCCTCGGAGAAAGCCATTGAGGAAAAGCTGCACGAAGCCTATGTCCCGGCGCGCGAGCTTGAAGACCGCGTCGAGGTGCCGACCACCGCCTTCGTCTCCACCGAATCCGTCGGCGACGCCATGGGCGCCGTCATCGGCGTTCTGGTCTATGTGCCGGCGATGATCGGTAGTGCGGCGGTGGTTGCCTCCGGCGGCGCGCTGGCTGCGGCCGCCACCGCGGCG
The DNA here is from genome assembly GCA_020637795.1 of Hoeflea sp. Taxonomy (GTDB): domain Bacteria; phylum Pseudomonadota; class Alphaproteobacteria; order Rhizobiales; family Rhizobiaceae; genus Hoeflea. The sequence continues at coordinate 721,791 of JACKJT010000002.1, forward strand.
CTGATTGCGGGCGGCATCGGCGGATCCATCGGCACCGTGCTTGCCGGTCTGATCGGCGCGGCCAAGGCCAGGGAAATGGAAACGCACCTGATGTCGGGCGGCCTGCTGCTCTGGGTCCGCACCCGCGACGAGAGCCACGAGCAGCGCGCGCTCGCCATCCTCGCCGGCCACAATGGCGAGGGCGTTCACCTGCACACCCTGCCCTCGCTGGTCGGCTCCGGCACCAGCAAGCCGGTCGAGGACGTCATCGACCTGGACGCCGCCAAGGTTGAATGAGCCGATCATGAGTGACCTGATCCACATCACCTGCCCGGCCTGTCAGGCCAAGAACCGCATTCCCGCGGCCAAGCTCGGCGCCCGGCCCACCTGCGGCGTCTGCAAGGCGCAGCTGCTGCCCGAAGCACCGTTCGAGCTCGACGAGGCAAAACTCGACAAGCACCTGAAGAACGACGAACTTCCGTTGCTGGTGGATTTCTGGGCGCCCTGGTGCGGGCCCTGCCGGATGATGGCGCCGATGTTTGCAGAAGCCGCCAAGCAGATGTCGCCCAGGGTGCGCTTCGCCAAGCTCGACACCGAGCAGCGCCAGGCCGTGGGCTCCCGCTTCCAGATCCGCGGCATCCCGCTGATCATCCTGTTTGACAAGGGCCGCGAGGTGGCCCGCCAGCCCGGCGCCATGGATGCGAGATCGATCGTCGGCTGGGTCAGCCAGCACCTGCCGCGCTGAAGCGCAGCGCTTCAAATCTCCCAGCCCGACCCGTTCAACCGCGCCGGGCTGCTTGATTCAATTCATCAACACCCTGAATCAACTTACCTGAAATAGCGCGCAAGCCTCTGAATTCGCGACATTATCCAGATGAAAACGGAAACCTTGGCAGGGCCCGGCCAGTCGACCGCGCTTACCGGCGGGCCGAAGTTCTGGTCCGCGCCCGCTGCCCGCAAGGCCGCCTCGAAGATCGTGCAGTTGCGGGCGATCTCCTCGCCGATCATTTTGGCGTCGCCGTTGACGATGTCGCGCGCGGCAGCGTAGTCGAGCCCGGCATCGGTGCAGAAATCGGCAAGCTTGCAGGGGCGGAACCAGCCCTCGATCATGCCCGAATAGGCCACGTGGGCCGAGACCACGGGATCGAGGATCAGGTCGTAATTCTCGCCGAGCCCGACCGACACCCCGAAGCGGCGCCTGAGCCCCTCCTCCGCGCCGAGATAGTTGCGCCGGTGGGTAAGCTGGATGTCGCCCGCCGCCGCCGACCGGGTGGCGGCCGGTCTCGTCGGCCATCCAGTAGGGCTGCTTCACCCATTTCAGCCGCCCCGCGTCCCAGGCTTTCTGCAGCCGCTCGGCAGAGGTCTTGCGTTCCGGCGCAAATGCCTCGAGCACCGGCTCCATCCGTCCGCCGGTCTCCCGATAGATCTGGCCCAACGCCGCCGCAAGGTAAGTCAGCGGATAATCGGCCGCATACCATTTCGCCCACACGTCGAGCTTGACCGACAGCCCTGCCCGCTGCGCGGCCGTCATCCCGTCCGGGAACAGGCGCGGATCGGCTTCGGTCAGGTGATGGAAGAAGCGGCCACGGTTCATGCCGCGACGATGAACGCTTCGCGGGCAATGCTCAAGAGGTGTCTGGGTTCAAGACCGAGGGCTTGGCCGCCCGGTCGAAGCCGGCGGGAAAACCGGACCGGTGGAAGACCATCGCCCATGACGCCACAGGTAATTGACGTAAACGTAAACGTTAGACAGACTGCCGCCAGCGCCACAGGAGGTCTTGCGCCATGCCGTCCCGATCCAGCCCGTCAGCCGCCGCCCTTCAGCCCGCCGCGGCGATAGAGGCTTCCGCCCGCGTCGAAACCATCCGGTTCGAAGCGGAAGACGGTCATCCGCTCGAGGGCACGCTGACAACCGGCACGGGCGACGGGCCGCTGGCGCTGATCTCCGCCGCCACCGCGGTCAAGCGCGGCTTCTACCAGAAATTCGCCGAAAGCCTCGTCACCGACCACGGCTTCCGCGCGGCGCTCACCTATGATTACCGCGGCACCGGCGGCTCGCTGAGCAAAAACGTCAACCCGCGCCATATCTCGATGGCCGACTGGGGGATAAAGGATTTTCCCGCAGCACTCGCCCGGCTCGAAAACGTCGCCCCGGGTCATCCGGTGGTCGGCGTCGGCCAGTCCTATGGCGGCCAGGCGCTGGGGCTGGGTAACGTGTCCGAGCGCTTCGAGCGCTACCTGATGGTGGCGACGATTTCGGGCTACTGGCGCAATCTGGGCGGCGGGCTGAAACTCTACGCCCTGATGAACTGTGTCGCCAACCCGGTCGCCTCGGTTGTGGGCCGGGTCCCCTCCGGCATGGGGCTCGGCTCCGGCCTGCCCGGCGGCGTCTTTGCCGACTGGACCAGATGGTGCCGCAAGCCGGACTACTTCTTCTCCGAGCCGCGCTTTGACGCCAAATCCCTGTTCGCCTCGGTGAAAACACCGATCCTGGCAGTCGGCGCGACCGACGATCCCTGGGGGACGCCGGCGGCGCGCGACGCCATCATGCGCCACTTCGTCAACGCGCCGGTGGAAACCAGATGGCTCGATCCGGACACCGCCGGCGGGCCGATCGGACATCTCGACTTCTTCCGCTCGCGCTTCCGCGAGACACTATGGCCGGAACCGGTCGCCTGGCTGAAGGGCGAGGACGGCAACTAACGGCTGTCAGACCCGCTCGCCGCCCTTCACGCGGCGGCTCGGCTTGTACATCGTCACCAGCTCCTCGGATGCCGATGGGTGCAGCGCCATGGTGCGGTCGAAATCGTTCTTGGTGCAGCCGGCCTTGAGCACGATGCCGAGGATCTGCGCCATTTCGCCGGCCTCGTGGCCGAGAATGTGGACGCCGAGCACCTTGCGGTCTGCCGCGTTGACGACGATCTTCATGATCATCTTCTCGGCCCGGCCCGACAGCGTCGCCTTCATCGGCCGGAACTCGGCCCGGTAGATTTCCAGCTCGTCATAGGTCTTCGATGCCTCGTCCTCGGACAGTCCGACCGTGCCGATCTCGGGCTGCGAGAACACCGCCGTGGCGATCAGCTCGTGGTCCGGCGAGGTCGGACAGTCGTGATAGAGCGTGTCGATCAGGCACATCGCCTCGTGGATCGCCACCGGGGTCAGCTGCACCCGGTCGGTGACATCGCCGACCGCATAGATGCTTTCGACATTGGTGCGCGAATACTGGTCGACCAGGATCTCGCCCTTGTGGCCGGTTTCAACGCCCGCTGCCTCGAGTCCCAGCCCTTCGGTGTTCGGATCGCGGCCGAGTGCCAGCATCACCTGGTCGGCAACAAGCGCCTTGCCGGCCGACGTGTGCGCCAGCAGCCTTCCGTCGGCGCCGCGCTCGATCTTCTCGAACACCTCGTGGCAGAGAATGCGGATCCCCTTCTCTTCCATCGCCGCATGCAGGCCGCGGCGCATGTCCTGGTCGAACCGCGACAGGATCTCCTTGCCGCGATAGATCAGCGTGGTGTCGACGCCCAGCCCATGGAAGATATTGGCGAATTCGACGGCGATATAGCCGCCGCCGGCGATCAGGATCGCCTTGGGCAGCTCTTCGAGGTGAAACGCCTCGTTGGAACTGATGCACAGTTCGTGGCCCGGCAGCGCCGCATGCGGATTGGCGCGCCCGCCAACGGCTATGAGAATCCGTTCCGCCGTGACCGTCTGTCCCGTCGCCTTGATCAGCACCGAGTTGGGGCCGGTGAGTTCGGCACGCGAGGCGATAATCTCCGCGCCGGCGTTTTCCAGCCCGCGCCGGTAGAGCCCCTCAAGCCGGTCGATCTCCCGGTCCTTGTTGGCAATCAGCGTCTTCCAGTCGAACGAGGTCTCGCCGACGCTCCAGCCATAGCCGTGGCTGTCCTCGAAATGCTCGGAGAACTGCGAGGCATAGACGAACAGCTTCTTGGGCACGCAGCCTCTGATGACGCAGGTGCCGCCAAAGCGGTATTCCTCGGCAATCGCCACCTTCTTGCCCAGCCCCGCCGCAAGCCGCGCCGCCCGGACACCGCCCGAACCGCCGCCGATGACAAACAGGTCGAAGTCGAAGTCGCTCATGTGCGGAGATCCTTTTGTGCGCTGTGCCCGCGAGGCTCTGGCCTCCGGGTGAGGATACGGGGAGTGAAAAACCCCGATGCTTGCTGCCTATTTAACCAAGCACGGACAAAATAAAAGCCCGGGGGCACGCCCCGGGCTCTCGATTGACCATATCAGCACGACAATGTGATGCCGCGCGGCGCCGCTAGAGGCGGCGCGAGGCGATTAATGACTACTTGTCTTCCGCGAGCTTCGGACGTTCGCCGACCTTTGCCTCGATCGCCTTGTTGACGTTGTCGGCCAGATCGCGGGCAACGCCGGAAGACCAGATATCGGCCGACTTGATCAGCTCGCGCGTCACCAGCGGACCGGTTTCGATCAGCTTCTTGCCAGGCTCGGAAGAATAGAAATCGGCGATCGCGACAAGTTCTTCCTTGGTGAAGGCCTTGGCGTAGATCTGCGCGGCTTCCTTTTCGAGATCCGCACGGCGCGGCACGATCTTCAGCGCCTCCTCGTCGACGGTGTCGCTGATGACCTGCTGAAGGTCGGCATTGGCCCGAATCAGGTTGATTTTCAACTGCTCGGCAGCACCGGGAATGATGGCGTCGAACTGGTCGGTGGAGCCGAGGGCGGCAATCGCGGTTCGTGCGGCGGCAATGTGGTCCTCGCTCAATTCCTGCGCAACCGCGGAATGACCCGCAACGGCGAGGCTCGAGATCACAATCATGCCTGCGCCGAAACGCTTGAGACCGGTGAGGATAGTCATGTTCGGTTTCACTCCTGTTTAATCCTTCGCGAACAATGTCCGCGCCCCGCTTTGCGAAGCGATGATCGCGGCATCCGCCATATTGAGAAACAATCCGTGCTCGACCACGCCGGGGATTGCGACGAGCCCGTTTGCGAGGGCTTCTGCATCCGGAATGCGGCCAAAAGATGCATCGAGGATGAAATGGCCGCCATCGGTGAGATAAGGTCCATCCTTGTCGGGCCGCTGGACGATCTCGCCGGTCAGGCCGAGCCGCGACGCAAGCCGCTCGACCGCCAGCCGCGTCGCGGTCATGCCGAAGGGCGCGACCTCGACCGGCAGCGGAAACCGCCCGAGCGTCTCGACCAGCTTGGTCTCGTCGGCAATGACGATCATCCTGGCCGAGGCCGAGGCCACGATCTTTTCGCGCAGCAGCGCACCGCCACCGCCCTTGATCAGTCCGAGCGAGCCGTCGACCTCGTCGGCGCCGTCGATGGTCAGGTCAAGTTCGGGCAGGTCATCGAGAGAATAGAGCGGCACCCCGAGCTCGACACAGAGCCGCGCGGTGCGTTCAGACGTCGGAACCCCCTGCACATTGAAGCCTTCAGCGACCTTTTCGGCCAGAAGGCGGACGAATTCATCCGCGGTGGAACCGGTTCCGATACCGAGCCGCATTCCGTCCTCGACATGTTCGAGTGCTGCCTGCGCTGCTGCGATCTTGAGTTGCCGGGCGTCCATGCCAGTCTGCCATTGTTGTTGATGCTGGTCCGCCTGTTAGCATGGAAGCCCGGCAAGGCAAAGCCCGCGATGCCACCTCATGCCGATGGCCTGGCCTCGGGGCCGGCAATCTGCGGCAAAAGCCCGGCTTTCCAACGAAACCGGCGGCCCCGGGGCAAGCCGGTCGCCGATTGCACCTCAGGAGCTTGCCTGTTAAGTCAGCGTCGCGCCGCCGGTCCGGCGCAACCGCCCCCTTCGTCCCGGAGCCCCCATGACATCCTCCCTGGTTATCTTCGACCTCGACGGCACGCTGATCCACACCGCGCCCGACCTGATGGCGAGCCTCAATCACGTGCTCGATCTCAACGGCCTCGCCCCCGTCACATTCGAGGACATGACCTGGCTTGTCGGCCAGGGCGCCAAGGCGATGATCGAAAAGGCCTGGGCGCATCATGGCCACCCCTCCTCGCCCGAGCAGCTGGAAAACGCCTTCGATGCGTTCCTGGTCCATTACGCCGCCGAAATGCCCGGCAAGTCGGAACCCTATCCCGGCCTGATCGACGCGCTTGACCGGCTGGAAGCGGACGGCATGAAGCTCGCCGTCTGCACCAACAAGACCGAAGCGCTGGCCCGCCGCCTGCTCGACAGCCTCGGCCTCACCGCACGCTTCGCCGCCATCACCGGCGGCGACACGTTCCCGGTCAAGAAGCCGCATGGCGACCATATTCTCGGCACCATCGACATGGCCGGCGCGAGGCCCGACAACGCGGTGATGATCGGCGACAGCGTCAACGACATCCTGGCGGCGCAGAATGCCTCGGTTCCGACGATCGCTGTTCCCTTCGGCTATTCCGACAAGCCGGTCGCAAGCTTTGATCCGGATATCATCATCGGGCATTTCGACGAACTCGATGCCGCGATGGTGCGCCGGCTGATCGCGGAGCGTGGCAAGACCGGCTGAGACAATCCCCGCAATGCGCAAAAACCGCCCCGCCCGCCGATCTGCCGCTTGACCTTTGCCCGGCGGACCGCTTATACCGCCGCTCAACCGATCGCACCGCACATCGCGGGCCGGCGACGGGCGCGTAGCTCAGCGGGAGAGCACTGCATTCACACTGCAGGGGTCACAGGTTCAATCCCTGTCGCGCCCACCATTTTCCAAGCCACCATTGCCAAGAATGACATCAACGGCTTGCCTGCCGCCTCATGCCGGGATCCGGCACAATTCCCGAGCGTTTGGCGGAGCAGGTCGGTCCGTGGCTCCCGGGCCGGCCGGGTGGCGTTCGCCTGCAACTGCCGGACAAGCGTCAATCCGCCAGCCGGTCCTCGATGATCTGTGCGGCGTTGAGCCCGCTCTGGTAGGCGCCGTGTACGGTGGCGTGATACTCGAAATTGGTGTGCTCGCCGGCGAGCAGCAGCGTATCGGCGACCGGCGTCGCCAGATTGTCGAAATGCTTCGGTTGCGCGCCGAGCGCACTGTAGGAATAGGCGCCCTGGCTGTTGGGGTTTTTCGACCAGCGCGTGGCAAGGTGGCCTGACGGCTCCGGGACATCGGCGCCGAACATGGTCCGGACCGCATCCATGCAGTCCGCCACCATCGCTGCATCGTCCATCGCCTCGACCTTCCGGGCATAATCGCCGACACACAGCCCGAGCAGGATGTTCTCCTCGCTGAAGGTCCGGTAGTTGAGGAAATAGTTCCAGCGGCCGCGGGCTTCGGTCATCAGGCCGAAATACTGCACATCCTCGGGCCAGTGGGCCTTGTCGAACTTGAGCGCCAGCTTGGTCACATTGCCCATGCCGATCTTCTCGATGCCGCGGCGATGGGCTTTCGGCAGCGGTGGATCGAACCGGACGTCGCCGGCCTTGAGCACGCCCAGCGGCACCGTGCAGATCACGAAACTCGATTCGAAATCCCCCGCATCGGTGGAGACGACGGCGCCCTCGCCCTTCTCGTAGGCAACGGCGGTGACACGGGTGTTGAACCGGATGTCGAGACCGCGCGCCATCGGCTTGATGATGGCATCGTATCCCGCGGCCAGCACCACATCCTCGCCCGGATAGACGCCGTCCTCGTCGAAGTAATAGGCCGAAAGCTTGTCGACCGGCCCGCCGGTCGAGAACTCGGTATAGGCCGACGTCATCCAGTTGACGATCGGGTCGGACTTGAGCTTGCCGCCCATCCGCGAGATCGCCTTTGAAAGCGCCATGTCCGAATCGAGTTCGTCGTCGATTGCCGCGTAAAGCTTTTCCAGCCGCTTGTAGCCCGCCTCGATGTCAGCGTCGGCTACCGGCTCACCATTCGCCGCGAAGGCAAGGAAACTGTCGTCGTCGGTGACGAACGGGCCGGCATCTACTGCTTCGGCCAGCGCCGAAATCGGGTTGCCGTCCGGCCCGTGGATCCAGCCCGCGCCAACCTCGAACGGCGCGCCGAGCGTCCAGTCGGTCCGGATACGTCCGCCGGCCACGCCGTCCGCCTCGAGCACAATGGTCTCGTATCCAAGTTCGGTGAGCCGCCGAGCCGCGGCGAGCCCGGCAATGCCCGCGCCGATGACGATGACGTCCACATCTGCGATCGCCGCTCTGGATTTGCGCGGCAGCAGCATCGGCAGGGCGGCGGTGCCGAGAAGACCTGCCTTGAGCAGATGGCGGCGTGAGATCATGCGTTTTTCTCCTTGCAAGGGCGGCGTTGCGCGATGGTACCGTCTACACCGGGTCTTGGATAGGTTCGGGCGGCTTGAGCACCGGCCAGCGCCGCCCCTGCCTCCTCGTGGCGCGGCGAACCGGTCCTGACGTTACGTTTTCCAACCGGTTTTCCACCGCTTGCGCTGAACTTGAGCCGGCTAACGTGTTGTCTATTGCGGAAAGCCCCGAAATGGGATTGGATCGCCTGCGGGCGCATGTCGGATCGCGACCGTCATCCTACCGTCATCGACGGTGCTTAGGTGCTGACGTCCCGGTGACAAATCACCCGAGGCCGCCTCGTGCGGATAATAATCAATCCGCTTCGGCGGAAACAGGAGCGTTCGAAATGTCGAGACTTCAAAAGCTTGGCGTGGTGCTTGCCACCACCACGGCCTTCACAATGAATTTTGCCGGCGCGGCCTTCAGCCAGAACATGGACGAGCTCGTCGCAGCCGCCAAGGCAGAAGGCATGCTCACCACCATCGCGCTGCCGCACAGCTGGTGCGGCTATGGCGACGTGATCGCCGGTTTCAAGGCAAAGTACCCCGAAATCACCGTCAATGAACTCAACCCGGACGCCGGCTCCGCCGACGAACTCGAAGCCATCCGCGCCAACAAGGACAACACCGGTCCGCAGGCCCCGGATGTCATCGACGTCGGCCTCGCCTACGGTCCGGCTTCGAAGGAAGAAGGCCTGGTCCAGCCTTACAAGGTCTCGACCTGGGATTCGATTCCCGACGGCGCCAAGGATGCCGATGGCTACTGGTATGGTGACTATTACGGCGTGATGTCGTTCCTCGTGAACAAGGACCTCGTCGCCAACACGCCGATGGACTGGGCCGACCTGCTGAAGCCGGAATATGCCGGTCAGGTGGCGCTTGCCGGTGACCCGCGCGCCTCCAACCAGGCAATCCTCGCCACCCTTGCAGCCGGTCTGGCAAAGGGCGGCGCCGCAGGCAAGGAAGCCGGCGAGAAGGGTCTCGAGTTCTTCGCCGAACTCAACAAGGCCGGCAACTTCGTCCCCGTGATCGGCAAGGCCGGCACGCTGGCCCAGGGTGCGACCCCGATCGTCGCCATGTGGGACTACAATGCGCTGGCCGCCAAGGACACGCTCGCAGGCAACCCGCCGGTCGAGGTCGTGGTTCCGGCCTCGGGCGTTCTCGCGGGCGTCTATGTGCAGGCGATCAGCGCCTACGCACCGCACCCGAACGCCGCCAAGCTGTGGATGGAATACCTCTATTCCGACGAAGGCCAGCTCGGCTGGCTGAAGGGCTACTGCCACCCGATCCGCTTCAACGATCTGGTTGCCCGCGGCGTCGTCCCGCAGGATCTGCTCGATGCCCTGCCGCCGGCTGAAGGCTATGCAAAGGCCTACTTCCCGACGCTTGACGAAGTCAACGCCAACAAGGAAGCCGTCGTTTCCGGTTGGGATGCCGTCGTCGGCGCCAACGTTCAGTAAACCGAACGCCTGAACAACCGCCCCGCGGCAGCCCGCGGGGCGGATCCTGTTTTCTGCTTGACCGAACATGGCCTGATGACCGTCCAGCCCTCCCCCGACATCAAAACGCACAGGCCGGTTCCCTTGAGGGGCAAGCTGCCGCTCGACTGGCTGGGACTTGTTCCCTTCGCGCTGTTTGTGGCGCTGTTCCTGCTGGCGCCGACCATGTACATCGTGGTGGGCGCGTTCCGCACCATCGACGGCACCTTCACATTCGACAACGTGATCGGCCTCAACACGGCCTCGATCCGCTCGGCCTACTGGATTTCGATCAAGATCTCGCTCGCCTCGGCCTCGCTCGGCTGCCTCATCGGCTTCTGCATGGCAGCCGCGATGACGCTCGGCGGCCTGCCCAAGTTCATCCGCGGGCCGCTGCTGACTTTTTCCGGCGTGGCCTCCAATTTCGCCGGCGTGCCGCTGGCCTTCGCCTTTCTCGCCACGCTGGGGCCCATCGGCCTGGTGACGGTGTTCCTCAAGACAAATCTCGGCATCGACCTGCGTCTGCTCGGTTTCAACATCCTGAGCTTCTGGGGCCTGACGATCACCTACCTGTTCTTCCAGATCCCGCTGATGATCCTGATCATCACCCCGGCGCTTGACGGGCTGAAGCGGGAGTGGCGCGAAGCAGCCGAGATCCTCGGCGCCAGAGGCCCGCAATACTGGCGCATGGTCGCCTTCCCGATCCTGTTTCCGGCGATCCTCGGCACCATGGCGCTGCTGTTTGCCAATTCCTTCGGCGCCGTCGCAACCGCCATTGCGCTTACCGGCTCGTCGCTCAACATCGTGCCGATCCTGCTGTTCGCGCAGATCCGCGGCGACGTGCTGGGCGATCCGCATCTGGGCTATGCGCTGGCCTTCGGCATGATCGTCGTCACCGGCATCGCCAACACCATCTACATCGTTCTCAGGGCCCGCTCCGAGAGGTGGCAGAAATGAAGCGCATAGCCGCCTGGGCTGCCCTTGCATTCGGCACGCTCTATTTCCTGCTGCCGCTGATGGGCATGACCGAGTTCTCGCTGAAAATGCGGCGCGGCGTCTATTCGCTCGATGCCTATGCGCGGGTGCTGGCCGATCCGAAATTCCAGGAAACCTTCAGCTACTCGGTGATCATGGCGGTGTTCACCATCCTGTTCGGCGTACTGCTGGTGGTGCCGACCGCCTACTGGGTGCGGCTCAAGCTGCCGCGCGCGCGGCCCTATGTCGAATTCGTCACCCTGCTGCCGCTGGTGATTCCGGCGATCGTCGTCGTGTTCGGCTATATCAGGCTTTACAACACCTCGAGCTGGCTGCCGCTGACCGGCACCGCGACGGGCACCAACATCCTGCTGATGTTCGGTTACGCCACCCTGTCGCTGCCCTACATGTACCGCGCCGTCGACACCGGATTGCGCACCATCGATGTGACCACCCTGACCGAGGCCGCGCAGTCGCTCGGCGCCGGCTGGGTCACCATCCTGGGCCGGTTGATCCTGCCCAATGTGCTGGTGGCGGTGCTGTCGGGCGCTTTCGTCACGCTCGCCATCGTCATCGGCGAGTTTACCATGGCGGCGCTGCTCAACCGTCCCGCCTTCGGCCCCTACATGCAGCTGCTCGGCGCCAACCGGGCCTATGAGCCTGCCGCACTCGCGGTGATCGCCTTCGGCATCACCTGGGCCTGCATGGGACTGATCCAGCTTGTCGCGCGGCTCGCGCCCAAACCAGCAATTCCGGTGAAAGACTGATGACCGAAGCTCCCTATCTCTCCATCAACGGCATCTCCAAGTCGTTCGGACCCATGCAGGTAGTGCGCAATGCCGACATCGAGGTCGGACGCGGCGAATTCGTCTCGTTTCTCGGCCCATCGGGCTGCGGCAAGACCACGATCCTGCGCATGGTCGCCGGTTTCGAGACGCCGAGCACCGGCTCGATCAGCATCGATGGCCGCGACATCACCTATCTCAAGCCGAGCCAGCGCAACATCGGCATGGTGTTCCAGTCCTACGCGCTGTTCCCCAACCTGACGGTCGCCGGCAATATCGGCTTCGGCCTCAGGGTCGCAGGCGTGAACCGGGCAGACATCGACCAGCGGGTCAAGGAAATGCTGGCGCTGATCGGGCTGCCGCAGCTGGCCGACCGCTTTCCCTGGCAGCTTTCGGGCGGACAGCAGCAGCGCGTGGCGCTGGCCCGGGCGATCGCGCCCCGTCCCTCGGTGCTGCTGCTCGACGAACCGCTGTCGGCGCTCGACGCCAAGATCCGCGTCTCGCTGCGCGAGGAAATCCGCGCCATCCAGCAGGAACTCGGCATCACCACGATCTTCGTCACCCATGACCAGGAAGAGGCGCTGTCGATGTCGGACCGGGTGATGGTCATGTACCAGGGCCGGATCGAACAGATCGGCACTCCCGCCGAGATCTACAATCACCCGAAGACTTCGTTCGTCGCAGCCTTCGTCGGCACCCTGAGCCAGCTCGATGCGACCGTGACCGATATCGGCCGTGGCGAGGCCCGGGTCGGCACGGCCACCATATCCGGCCTGTCGCTGCCCGACACGGTCAAGCCGGGAGACGCCATCCGCCTGGCGATCCGGCCCGAATCGATCCGGCGCGAACAGCGCGACGGCGACCAGACGCTGGAAGCCCGCATCGAATCGGTCAACTTCCTCGGCGCCGTCATCCGCATCAAGCTGACGATCGGCGACGTTGCGCTGTCGCTCGACACGTTCAACGACCCGACCCGGCCATCGCCGGCCAACGGCCAGACGATCAAGATCCATTTCGCGCCGGAAGCCGTTCTCGCCCTGACCGACTGAGACCGGCCGCCGAGCGGGGTTCTGAGCATCAGCCCTGACCGTCGTGCCGCCAGCCGCAGCGCGGGGCGGACGCGCGGCTTGATCAAGCTCAATGCGTTCCCGCACCGGACAATGCTAGAAAAGCCTTGAATCCACATTAGATAATGCTGGTCATGCTAGCCTGGAGCCCCCGAACACACCAGGTGTCGAAATACGGCATGAGCGCGGCGAAATGACGGATGGCCAATGCTGGAGCGAACCGAATGAAGAACCCCTACGAGGTCCTCGGGCTGAAAAAGGAGGCGACCGATCAGGAGATCAAGCTCGCCTTCAAGAAGCTTGCCAAGAAATACCATCCCGACCTGCACCCGGACGACAAGCAGGCGGAAGCCAGGTTCAAGGACATTGCCGGCGCCTATGAGTTCCTCAAGGACAAGGACCGGCGCCGCCGCTTCGATGCCGGAGAGATCGACGCCAGCGGCGCCGAGAAATACCAGCAGCACTACTACCGCGACCATGCCGGCCCGCAGTCGTCGGGCTTTCATGCCAGCGAGGACGGGTTTGCCAGCAATGAGGATCTCGAGGAATTTCTCGCCCGCGCCTTTGGCGGCATGGGCGGTGGTATGGGTGGCGGCATGGGAGGCATGGGTGGCGGCCGCGGCCGCGCCGGCATGAAGGCTCCCGGCCAGGACGTGAGCTACACATTGCGCGTTTCCTTCCTTGATGCCGCCAGGGGCGGCGTGAACACGCTGCAGCTGCCCGACGGCAAGACCCTCAAGGTTACCATCCCCGAGGGCGCAGAGGATCGCCAGACCCTGCGATTGAAGGGCCAGGGCATGCCCGGCTACAATGGCGGCCCCGCCGGAGACGCCTATATCGAGCTGCACATCGACCCCGATGCGCATTTCGTCCGCAAGGACGACAACATCCATCTCGAGGTTCCGGTGACGCTGAAGGAGGCCGTGCTCGGCGCGAAAATCGAGGTTCCGACGCTGAGCGGCCATGTCAGCCTGACGGTGCCGAAGGGCTCCAACACCGGCACCAAGCTCAGGCTCAAGGATCGCGGCATCAAGAACCGCAAGACCGGGGTGAGAGGTCATCTCTACGTCACCCTCAAGGTTGTGCTGCCCGATGGCGACGAGCCGGAACTGGCGGCGCTTCTTGAGAGCTGGACACCCAGGCACGCCCAAAATCCCCGCAAGGAGATGCTGTCATGAAAAACCTGGAAGACGTGATTGCGCTCATCCCCGAACTGCATCGCGAGGATCTCGACCGGTGGATGCGCGACGCCCTGGTCGAAGCCGCCGAGGAGGCCGGCACCTCGATCTTCAGCGAGACCCAGTTCGCCCGCGTCCGGCTGATCTGCACGCTCCGCTACGACATGGATGTCGAGGAAGAGACCCTGCCCGTGGTTCTCGACCTGCTCGACCAGCTGCACGACACAAGGCAGCGGCTGCACACGCTGAGCCAGGCGGTGCTGGCGCAGGATGAAGAGGTCAGGGCAGCCGTCCTCGAGGTGCTGGCGCAAGCCCGGCGCACAAGGAACAGCTGATCAGGGGCATGCGAAAGCCGCCTGCCCCCCGAAACGCCGCCGACCCGGGACAAGTGGTCAGCGGCGGGACGAAAGCCAGACGGCTGCGGTTTTCGGGCAATACCGGTCTTAAGGACGGACGATGGTGTAGCCGTTTTCACTCAGCTCGATGATCGAGACAACGCCGGCAGGCACCACTTCGGCGAATTCGAAGATCGGCACGTCCTTGCCGGATTTCTTCGCCATCGCCTCGCGGGTGTTGTTGCAGGCCTGGAAATGCACGTTCGGCATGCTGGCCGCGAAATTGGCGATCCGCTCGGCTACCGGCGACGTGTCGGGCCTGAGCATGTGCAGCCCGGCATTGAAGGCCACGACCTTGATGTCGATCTCGTCGCCCTTTTGTGAATAGAGCCGCGAGACATTCGCCGCCACATTCATCACCGTGTTCATCTTGCCCGCGTCATTGTCGCTGATCTGCAGCACCAGCTTGTGCTCGGCCGCTGTTGCGATCGATGGCATTGCCAACATGGCGATCGCAAACAGCGCCGCCAGCATTCCTCCAAGACGTTTCATGTCAATCCTCCCGTTGATAGTCACGAATTCACACATTCAGATTAAATTATATAAGCTGAATCGCAATTGATATTATCGGAAGCATCTCGATGTCATCCGCGCCGTCCGGGCATTTGACCGAACCCGCCGCGGCGATGACGGCGCTGCGGCCACTTCAAAGCTCCTAGATCTTTTCCAGCCCGCACCAGCTTGCGATGAACAGCGCGGTCGCCTGCGTCACCCGGCGGACAGATTCGAGATCGACCCGCTCGTTGAAGCCATGGATGGCCTCGGCTTTCGGGCCGTAGACCAGAGCCGGGATGCCCGCGTAGAGCCCGAAGAACCGCGCGTCGGTGGTCGCCGTGATGGCGAGCTTGTCGAGGTTCTTGCCGGTGACCGTGTGGTGCGCGCTTTCCAGCGCCGAGATCGCCCGGCCGGCATCCTCCGAGCCGTCTTCCGACAGCGCGTAGCCCTCGGCATGGAAGCCGTGATAGACGATCTCCGGCGCGTTCTTGGCAAGGAACGGATGCGACTTGGCGGCTTCCGCAAGCACCGCCTCGATCTCGCGCTTGGCCTCGTCGAGCTTCTGGCCCGGGAACAGCCCCATGCGCACGTCGAACACACACCAGGCCGGCACCGAACTGGTCCAGTCGCCGCCCTGGATCTTGCCGATATTGAGGTTGAGCGCATGGTTGTGCCCGGCATAGGCGCCGTGACGGCGGCCGGGTTCGTTCCAGCGGTGCTCCATCTCGTGCAGGGCCTGTATCAGCGGGATTGCCGCCTCGATGGCGTTCGAGCCGCTGCCGGCATAGGCGACATGCACCGGGATGCCCTTGAGATGCACCTGGAACCACAGCACGCCAAGCTGCGCGGTCACAAGCTTCTCCTCGAACGGCTCGGGGATCAGCGCCGCATCGGCCTTGTATCCGCGCTGCAGGCAGGCGAGCGCGCCGTTGCCGGTGCATTCCTCCTCGACCACCGACTGGATGAACACGTCTCCCGCCGGCGCAAAGCCGAGATGCTTGAGCGCGTCGAGCGCGAAAAGGTTCGAGGCAAGCCCTGCCTTCATGTCGCCGGCGCCGCGGCCATACATCCAGCCGCCCTCGACGCGTGGTTCGTAGGGTGGTGTGTCCCACATGTCGAGCGGGCCTTCCGGCACCACGTCGATATGGCCGTTCAGGATCAGGCTCTTGCCGTTGCCGCCGTTCGTCCGGTGAGTGCCGACCACGTTGACCGCATCCTCGTAATTGCCGATCACCGGCGAAAATCCCGGCAGGTGGGAAATGTCGTCCACATCAATGGTCCAGCGGTCGACCTCGTAGCCGCGTTCGCCGAGTTCTCGCGCCATGAAATCCTGCGCCGATTGCTCGTTGCCGCGCGTCGAGGGGTGCGAGGTGAGCTCGGTCAGAAAATCGATCTCGCGGTCGAACACCGCGTCAACGGCTTTCAGGATGTCTGTCTCGTTGTCGGGAGTCATGGGTCTCGCTCCTAGAATGTCGGCATCGGTCCGTCGGCGACCACCAGCGGTGCACCGGTGGCCTCGCGCACCTCGGCAAGGCTGACACCTTCGGCGATCTCGACAAGATGCAGCCCGTCGGATCTCACGTCGCAGACCGCCATGTCGGTGTAGATGCGGTGCACGCAGCCGACCGCGGTCAGCGGCAGGGTGCAACGCTCGAGGATCTTCGGGTTGCCGTGCTTGTCGATGTGGGTGGTCAGAACGCCGACCTGCTTGGCCTTCTGCGCCAGTTCAATCGCGCCCCCGACCCCGGCTGCGAACTTGCCGGGGATGATCCAGTTGGCAAGGTCGCCATTGGCGGCCACCTCGAAGGCGCCGAGCAGGGTGAGATCGAGCCGGCCTCCCCTGACAAGCGCGAACGACACGGCGCTGTCGAAGAACGAGCCACCGGGCGCACAGGTGATGTAGCCGCCGCCGGCATCGATCAGGTTGCGGTTGGCCTGGCCGGGCGCCGCCAGCCCACCGACCCCGGCGATGCCGTTTTCCGAATGCAGGCACACCGGGCAATCGGCGGCGACAAAGTTCATCACCTGCGTCGGCAGGCCAATGCCGAGATTGACCGTCATGCCGGGCGTGATGTCGCGCGCCGCGCGGGCGAGCATTCTATCTTTTGACGACACCGTAGACCTCCGGAAGTTCGGCAAGCGCCACCAGGTGATCGACAAACGGCGCCGGCGTGTGCACCGCATCCGGACCGATTTCGCCGACGGGGACGATGGTCTCGGCCTCGGCGATGGTGCATTCCGCCGCCATCGCCATCAGCGGATTGAAATTGCGCGCGGTTGCTTCGTAGACGAGATTGCCGCCCGCATCGGCACGGGCCGCATGCACCAGCGCGAAATCGGCCTCGATCGCAGGTTCGAAAAGGTAGGTCTCGCCGTCGATCTCGAGCCTCTGTTTGCCTTCGGCCAGCAAGGTTCCCATGCCGATGTCGGAGACAAAGCCCTTCAGGCCCGCACCGGCAATGCGGATACGTTCGGCGAGAATGCCCTGGGCGACGAATTCCACCTCGATCTCGCCTGCGTTCATCATCCTGATGGCGTTGCCGTTCAGTCCGACATGGCTGGTGATCAGCCGCTTCACCATGCCGGCGCTGAGCAGCCAGTCGACCCCCATTCCCGGCTCGTTGGCGTCGTTCTTGATGATGGTGAGGTTCTTGGGCCCACGCCGGACCAGTTCCTCGATCAGGCAGAACGGCGTGCCCGGCACGCCGAAACCGCCGATCATGACGCGGGCGCCGTCGCCGATCCGGGCAATGGCCTCGGTCAGGCCCGCGGATTTGTCGAGTGCGGGCATTACAAGTTCACCGGCAGGTTCATCTCGCCGGCCATTGCATCGAGGCAGTCGATCAGCGTGGCGGTGATCTCGCCGACCTGGCTGGCAGTGATGATCAGCGGCGGGCAGACGAGGAAATGGTCGCCCTCGTGCCCGCCGCGGGTCCGCCGCGAATAGATGATCAGGCCGCGCTCATAGGCGAGATCGACCAGGCGGTTGTAGGCATTGAGCCCCTTGGGCAGCGGCGTCATCGTCTCCCGGTCGGAGACAAGCTCGAAGGCCAAGAGCAGCCCCTTGCCGCGCACGTCGCCGATGAACGGATAGCGGTCCATCAGCTTGATCAGTTCCGCCTTCAAGAGGTCGCCCATGTCTCGGGCGTTGTCGACCAGATTGAGTCGGTCCATTTCCTCGAGCACCGCGCAACCGGCGGCACAGGCGAGCGGATTGCCGGCATAGGTGAAGCCGTGCATGAAGCCCCCGGCATCGAGCACCTTGTCGACGATCGCGTTCTGCGCCACCATCGCGCCGAGCGGCGCATAGCCCGCGGCAAAGCCCTTCGACAGCGCCACGATATCGGGGATCACACCCCAGTGCTCGGAAGCCACGAACTTGCCGGTGCGCCCTGCCCCGGTCATCACCTCGTCGTAGATCAGGAGGATGCCGAACTCGTCGCAGATCTCGCGGATACGGCCGTAATAGCTGTCGGGCGCCACCAGCGCGCCGGTGGAAGCGCCGCCGACCGGCTCCATGATGAAGGCAAGAACGGTCTCGGCCCCCTGGGCGATGATCTCGTCGCGCAGCATGTCGGCATATTTCAGCCCCCGATCCGCGTCGGAAAGATTGTCGCGGTCGAGATAGCAGAGCGGCGCTGCGATCTTCGGCATCGGCCGGAACATCGGCTCGAACGGCTTGGTCAGCGGGTCGTAGCCGGTCAGCGCCACGGCACCGAGCGTGCCGCCATGATAGGAGGGAAAGCGCGAGATCACCTTCCAGCGGCTGTCCTGCCCGATCGCCAGCGCGTATTGCCGCGCCAGCTTGATGGTGCTTTCCACCGCCTCCGAGCCGCCGGAGACGAAGAACACCCGGTCGAGCCCCTCGGGCATCCGCTCGGCGGTCATCCGCGCCAGCTTCTCCGCCGCCTCGTTCTGGAAATGCAGCCGATAGCCGAAGGTGGCCTTGTCCATCTGCTTCTTCATCGCAGAGAGCACATTGGCGTTGGAATGGCCGATATTGGACACCATGGCGCCGGACGAGCCGTCGAGATAGCGCTTACCCGTCGTGTCGTAGAGATAGATGCCCTCCGACCGGTCGAGCATCGGCCGGGTGAGACGGGACTGGTAGAAGAGGTTCGACTTCAGATCGGCGCCGCTGGTCTTCACGTTAATGCTGTCCTTTGAGGTGTTTGCGGAGGAAATTCTTGGTTCGTTCATTGGCCGGATTGCGGAAGATCACGTCCGGCGGGCCTTCCTCGACGACGACGCCCTGGTCCATGAACAGCACCCGGTCGCAGACGTCCTGGGCAAAGCCCATCTCGTGGGTGACGATGATCATGGTCATGTGCTCTTCGGCGAGCTGCTTCATCACCAGGTTGACCTCCTCGACCAATTCCGGGTCGAGCGCCGAAGTGGCCTCGTCAAACAGCATCACCTTGGGCTTCATGGCGAGTGCGCGGGCGATGGCGACGCGCTGCTTCTGGCCGCCCGACAGCTGCGAGGGATAGTAGTCGATACGGTCGAGAAGCCCGACCTTGTTGAGCTGTTCGACGGCAAGCTGGTCGGCTTCGGCCTTGGAAATGCCCTTGAGCATCTTCGGCGCCAGCGTGATGTTGTCGCGAACCGACAGGTGCGGAAACAGGTTGAAGTGCTGGAACACCATGCCGATGTTCTGCCGCACGGAATTGATATGCGTCTCGTACTGGCGGGTGGGGAGCGCCTTGTTGACCTGGATGTCGTCGAGCCAGACCTCGCCAGAGCTCAACGGATCGAGATCGTTTATAGCGCGCAGAAGCGTCGACTTGCCCGAGCCGCTGGGCCCGATGATGGCGACGATCTGGCCCGTTTGCACCTGCAGGCTGATGTCTTTGAGCACTTCCAGCGAGCCGTAGCTCTTGGCCGCGTGGCGGATGTCGATGATCGGTCTGTCGCTCATGCGTGTCTCCCTGCAGGCCGTTAGCGGGCAAGCTGGATGCGGCGTTCGATACGGCGCAATCCGGCCTCGAGGCCAAGGTTGATGACGTAGTAGCAGGCAGCCGCCGCCACGTAGAATTCGAACGGCCGGAAGGTTCTGGAAATCGCCATCTGCGAGCTGAGCGTCAGCTCCGCCACGCCGATGACCGAGACCAGCGCCGAATCCTTCAACAGCGCGATCATGTTGTTGCCGATCGGCGGCACCACCGATCGCACCGCTTGCGGCACCACCACCTTTCGAAGCGTCTGGATCCGGCTCAGCCCGAGGGTGCGCGCCCCCTCGTACTGCCCCTTGTCGACGGCCAGGATGCCCGACTGGATGATGTCGGAATTGTAGACCGCGAAATGCAGCCCCAGCCCGATGACACCGGCGACGAAGGCCGGCAGGTCGATGCCGATCTGGATCAGGCCGAAATAGATCAGGAACAACTGCAGAAGCAGCGGCGTTCCCATGAACAGCCAGGCAAACAGCCGGAAGGGGTAGCGGATCACCAGCGGCGCATAGAGCGCAATGACGGCAAACACGATGCCGCCGAAGAAGCTCAGCACAGCCGCGCTCAACGTGATCGCGATGGTCCAAAGCGCGCCGGTGAGAAGCACACCGGCAAAGGCCGGCACGACCGAGAAATCAAGCCCCATGACGGCCTCCGGTATTCGGCAAGAGCAGGGTCATTTGAGCGCCACCCTTCTGTCGAGCCAGGACACGCCGAGGCCGGTCACATAGATGATCACCATGTAGATGGAGCCGGCGAGGAAGAACATCTCGAACGGCTTGTAGGTCGATCCGATATAGCGCTGCGCGGTGTAGGTCAGCTCCACCACCGAGATCGCGGCGACCAGCGCCGTGCCCTTGATCAGCGCGTTGATGTTGACGCCGAGCGGCCGGATCATCAGCCTGAGCGCCTGCGGCAGGATCACCGAGCGGAAGGTCTCGAACCGGCTCAGCCCCAGGGTGCGCGCCGCCTCGTTCTGTCCCCTGTCCACCGAAATGATCGCGCCGCGCATGGTTTCGGTCATGTAGGCGCCGATGTTGAAGCCGAGCGCCAGCACGCCTGCCTCGAACGCCTCGAGCTGGATGCCGATCTGCGGACCGCCGAAATAGAGGATGAACACCTGGATCAGCGCCGGCGTACCGCGGATGACGCTGACATAGGTGGCGCCGGTGAACCGCAGCGCCGGCGAGCGCGACAGCCGCGCCGCCGCCCCCAGGGCGCCGCAGACCAGGCCCATGGCGCAGGACAGCACCGACAGCTGGATGGTGACCCACGCTGCCTGCAGGAAGAACGGGAAAACGCGAAGCATCAGGTCAGTGTCCACAGTGTCCCCCTTTCCTCTTGAGTGCTGATCGTCGGTTGCGGTTGATCAGTGATGGTCTTTGCGCGGCAGAAGCGGCAACGCACGGATTTCCTTGACCAGTTCGACGGTCGCGTTGACCGCCGCTTCGAGGAATTTCTTGCCGTTCTCCGCCGTCGCTACCGTCGGGTCGCCCATGGTGCCGTCTTCGGAGACCGAAGACCACCAGCGCATCAGCATCGCCTTGCCGCCGCCGCCGGCGAGATCGAGATTGAAGAACTTGCTGCCGGGATTGTGCGCGATCTGCTTTGTCGCCTTGCTCAGATCGACCAGATCGGGATGCAGGTACATGTACATCGCCGCCTCGAACTCGCCGGCATGCGCAATCCCGCCGAGTTCCGACTTGCGGATGGCGTTGATCTCGTTGGCGCACAGGTTCCAGTAGGAGGCCGAGACGCACAGCACCTCGGACTGGATGACCGTCTTGCGCGCGGCGAGATCGAGAACCGGGTGGTTGGAGCCGTGCGAATTCAACAGCAGGATCCGGCGGAAGCCGTGATGGGCCAGCGATTTGGTCACATCGGTGATGAAGGAGATCAGCGTTTCAGGCTCGATCCAGATGACGCCCGGAAAATCCTTGTGGTGTTCGTTGAAGCCATAGGGAATGGGCGGCATCACCAGGATGTCTTCCGGCGCCAGCTTCGCCGCCCCCTCCGCCACCGCCATGCCGAGCACCGTATCGGTGTCGAGCGGCATGTGCGAGCCGTGGTCCTCGGTAGCCGAGACCGAGAGAATGACGACCCGGTCCTTGTCCGCCTCGCGGACTTCATCGATGGTGAGCTGACCGTAACTGGTCTTCATGGCAATTCGTTCCTGACTGGATAGCGCAAGCGGCAGTGTGCCCCGCGCCCGGCCAAACCGGGCGCGGGGACATCGTAGGGCCTAGCGAATGTCGCCGCCAACCCATTTGTTGGCAATTTCGACATAGGTGCCATCTGCCTGCAGGGCATCGAGCGCCTTCTGCATCTCGGCCTTGAGCTCCGGGTTGCCCTGGCGGATGGCGATGCCGGCGCCGACGGAATCGGTGACCAGATCGTTGATCGAGACCAGGTCGCGGCCGCTTTCCTTGGCGGCCAGGATGACGGCGACGGAATCGGCGATAATGGCGTCAACGCGGCCGTTCTCCAGTTCCAGCAGCAGCTCCGGCAGCCCCTTGTAGGTCTTGACGTTGTAGCCCTGCTCACGCGCCCACTGCTCGTGGGTCTCGCCCAAAGTCACGCCGATGGTGACATCGCCCAGCTGCTTGACGCTGGTGATCGGCGAGCCGGCCTTGGTGAAGATCGCCCGCTTGGTGGTGTAGTAGGGACCGACGAAATCGACGACCTTGGAGCGTTCCTCGGTGATCGACATCGAGCCGACGATGGCGTCGTACTTGTTGGCCAGAAGACCTCCGATGATACCGTCCCAGGCAGTGGTAACGATTTCGACGTCGAGGCCCATCCGCTTGGCGATTTCGGTGCCGATCGCCGGATCGAAACCGACGACTTCGTTCTGCTCGTTGACGAAGTTGAACGGAGGATAGGCGCCGCTCATGGCAATGCGCATCACGCCCTTTTCCTTGAGCGTCGCAAGTTCGTCCGCGGCGACAGTGCCGGCAGACATGAAGGCAATGGATCCGGCGGCGAGCACGGTCCCTATGATCTTTGCAAAAGCGTTCATATCGCTCCCCTGTTGGTTCGATGGATTGCCGGACTGCCCTGCCCTGCGCGCCCCGAAAGCCGCGTGTGCTGCATCAGCCCTGAACAATTTTCTCGCATGGCGATTTACTATGGATCAAACAAATAATATCAATCCAGACTATAAACAGGATTTATGATGCAGCCCTACGAACAACGCTTTCCCTGGAATCTCGACTGGAACCTGCTCAGGACCTTCATGATCGTGGTCGACCAGAAGGGCCTGACCCGGGCCGCGGACTACCTTGGAGTGACACAGCCCACGATCTCGAGCGCGCTCAAGCGCCTGGAGACAACGGTCGGGGTCTCGCTGGTGGACCGCCGGCCGGGCAATTTCGCCCTGACCGAATCCGGCCAGCTGCTCTATCAGGAATGCAACGCCATGTTCGGCGTGGTGTCCCAGATCCCCGGGCTGCTGAACAAGGCCAAGCAGCATGTCAGCGGCCACATCAACATCGTCATGACCAGCCATGTCGTCTCCGAACACCTCGACAGCGTGCTGCACGATTTCAATGCGGACAACCCGGACGTCACCTATTCGATCTCGATCGCCGAGAGCTCGGAAGTGCTCAACCGGCTGCGCCAGAACCGGGCCACACTGGGCATCTGCCTGATGCGCGATCCCGACCCGCAGCTCACGGCGAGGCCGCTGTACCGGGAACGGTTCGCGCTTTACTGCGGCCCGCGCCACCGGCTGTTCGGCAAGACCCAGATCAAGCTTGCTGAACTCAAGGGCGAGAACTCGGTCTCGTTTCAGACCGAGGTCGAAAGCGGCCCGCTGTTCCTGCTCGCCCAGCTGCGCGAACGTGCACTGCTCAATCCCGCGGTCAAGGGCATCTCCGCAAATCTTCCCGAGGTGCGCCGCATGATCGTGGCCGGGATCGGAGTGGGCGCGCTGCCGGTCCATGTTGCCAGTCGCGATGTCGACGCGGGCCTGCTGTGGCCGCTGCCGCCCTATTCGGGCCTGCCGGTCGCCGACATCCACTTCGTCACCAATCCGCGCCGCAGCCTGAATCCGGCCGAACGCGTTCTTGTCGGCGCGGTCGAAAACCTGATCGAGACAACGCCGATCGCCGAGCGAACCTATCCCAAGTAGCGGCGAGGACAGCAACACGGGCGTCGCCGGCAGGAGGCCACGACGGCAGGCATGAAAATCCAGCGGCCGCACACCGCCAACTACTTAAGCAATATATTATATACGGGCATGAAGCGACGCCATTGTTAAAAATCCAACGGCAGATCAGGCGCAATACAGCACACTTTGGCGAGATGCGGTTTGTTAGAGGTCAAACCATTTCTGATTGCCGGCAGACGATCTGTGCCTGTATTGTTGATCTTTGATGTTTGCTCCATACAATTTTAGGGTTACTTTGGGACAACGACTGACCTGAGTCAGGTCGGTCCCCAAGCCTCTGACACCGGATCATCCCATGGGCACGCAGGAAAAAGCGGTATTCGAATTCATCGAGCGGGTCGACAATCACATTGCGATTGACGACCTTCTTGACGATCTCTTGCAGGTCGTCGGCGACTACGGCATCGAGCACATGATCTACACCGGCCTGCCGGTCGGCGACAGCTCGATCGACCCGCTGGTCAAGACCAACCGGTTTCCGCAGGCCTGGTGGGACCGCTACGTCGAGCGGGACTACGCCAAGAAGGATGCCGTTTGCCAGCAGGTCTATTCAACCATGTCGCCGTTTGCCTGGCACGAGGTCGACCCGCGCTTCTCCTCCCGGGACGGCGCATTTCAGATCGCCGGCGAAGCCGCCGAGCACGGCCTGGCGGACGGCTACATCGTGCCGGTCTTCTCGCGGGACGAATGGCTTTCGGCGCTGTCGTTCGGCGCCCCGAACAAGCTCAAGCTGACCCAGAAGGAGCGCGGCGCGCTCAACCTGATGGCGATCTACACCTCGTCCGCCATTGAACGGCGACAGCAGCGGCGGCCGGTGCGCGGCAGGCTGAGTGCGCGCGAACGCGAAGTCCTGCTGTGGACCTCGGCCGGCAAATCCTGCTGGGATGTCTCGGTCATCCTCGGCATCAGCGAACAGACGGTGCGCTTCCACACCGCGCAGATTCGTGCCAAGCTCAACGCCGCCAACACCACCCATGCCGTTGCACGGGCACTTCAGCAAGGCGAGATCACCCTTGGTCAACTGGCGGAATCGCTAGGCGACATGCACTAGCGCGCACATCTATCTTTCCCCTGAAAACCAAGGGGAAAAGAGATGATCAAAGCTCATGTTGTCAATGCCCAGAACAAGCATCTCTATGAACGCGAGTTCGAAGAGTTTCTCAGACGCCGCCACGATTACTACGCCGTAGCCAATCGCTGGGTGCCGATCAGTGACGACGGCCTGGAACTGGATCCCTTCGACACGCCGGAAGCCACCTACCTGCTCGGAATGCTCGAAGACCGGGTGGTCACATCGGCGCGGCTGATGCCCACGACGATTCCAAACCTCGTCTCCGAGGAGTTCCCGCACATGTGCGAGAACATCGGCCTTCCCTGCAGCCCCGAATGGGCCGACTGGACCCGGACCTACGTGCTGCCCGAGTACCGCGGCGTCGGCGCCACCGGAATTCTCGGACAGATGTTCTGCGCCGTGATGGAATACTGCCTCGACGAGGGGATCACCCATACCGGCGGCGTGCTGCAGCAGTTCCTGATCAAGCGCTGGCTCGACCTCGGCTGGAAGGTGATCCCCGCCGGGATGCCGCACATCCTGTCGGGCGACTGGTGCCTGGTGGCCTATGTCGAAGTCAACGAAGCCGCCCTGCATTCGGGCCGGGTGCACGCATCAGTCGATCGCCCGCTGCTGATCCGCAAGGGAACCCAGCTGCCATTCATCAAGCCATCCCGGACGCCAGAGATCGGGGCTGTTTCATGAGCGACAATCCGGCACGCACTGACGAAACCATCACCCTGTTGAAGATCCAGGCCCTGTTGGCGAGCGCCTATGAGCTCTCGCGTCAGGCCGGCAACGCGCCGCCGCGTTCGGACACGAAGTTCCTGTCCTACCTGATCAAGATGGCCCGGATGGAAGTCGGGGCCTGTTTCGAGACGGTCAACAGGGAGCATCGCAGCTCCGAAAACCGCGACAATCTCGATCGCATGTGACCTGAAACGCGCCGCGCGACCTGTCTCAAGCGCGGCGCGGCCACCCGGCTGCTCCCGGGATTGCAGGCCCAAGGGTTTTCACCTTTCTTTAAGTACGTGCTGCTAGCTTGAAGATGCGAGACCCCTCTCGGGGGAGGCATGACGCACTCTCGCCCGCCAGTTCGATCGCATAAGATCCAGGCATGTTGGACTACCGGTTCAGACCGCGCTTGCATGTCACCGCCTGCCCTTGACGGGGCGCGCCCATCCCAGCGCCGGTCTACATCAACAATTGCTTGTTATCGCGTAAGGAGTTCGTCGTGGCTGCGCAGAAATCAGAACAAACCAAGGCTCAGGGCAACAAAGGCGGCATGATGGGCATGGTTTCGAAAGCTCTCGGCGTCGCGGCGATCACGCTTGGCGCCCTGTTCTTCGCCGCGATGTTCGATGTCGGCCATGCCGGCCTGCTGCACACGCTTGCCGGTTCCTCCATCGTTCTGGTTCCGCTGTTCGCGCTGTTTTCGATCGCCGCGATGTTCCTGTCGCCCAAGTCCGGCGCCGACCTCGACGAGCTTTCCGCCCAGGTCGCAGCACTGACCGAGTTCAAGTCGAAGATCACCTCGCAGGTCATCGCGCTTCAGAACAACATGGATTCGATGAGCGGCCAAGATATGGAATCGCTGCGGCTCCGGAACGAGGAACTGCAGGCGCAGCTCGACGCCTACCAGCAGGCCGAACGCGAGAAGATGGATACAGAGGTCGACGCGCTGCGCAAGCGCAACGAGGAGCTCGAGGCCCAGATCAAGCAGTGGGCGCTCGACACCATCACCAAGAACATCTCCGGCGAGGCACCCAAGGCGGCAAAGGCCGCCTGATCCAGCCCAATCGGCAACGGAATCGGCACAAAAGTGCCTTCAAAGCATCCCCCTCCGGCAGATTTCCCTGCCGGAGGGGGTTTTGTTTGAAAACCGCCAATTCACTGGATTTGACGTTGCCATTGTGGCCATTCAGTCCAGCAACAGGTCCTCGACAATCAACGAAAGCAATTGCGCGCGACCGCTGACACCAACCTTGCGATAGATGGCATTGCACTGGGACTTGATGGTTCCCTCCGACGTGCCGCGAAGCTCGGCGATCTCGCGGGTGGAAAACCCCTTGATCACCAGCCATGCGACATCAAGCTCGGCATTGGTCAGCGCCCAACGCTCGAACTTTTCATTCACCACCTTGGCGAAAGCGCCCGATGCCGAGCGCAAGGCTTGCTCCGCATGCATCTGTCCGCGACGCGCCTGCAACACCGACCGCATGCCCAGAACGGAACCGATAACCAACCCAAGGCTTGCCGAAATTTCGAGCGCTTCGCGCAACTGCCAACTCGCGCCTGTTCGTTGCAGGCCAAGAATTGACATCGCCAAGCTCACGACAAAGGCCCCAGCGCACAAAACCTGAATTGCGACAAAGAACCAAAGGAAGAGGTTGGATTGTTTCAAGGCATCATTCTCATTCGGCTCGGGCAAGATTGCTGACAAGAGGTGTTCGCGCAGGCAAAATGATCAGGACTAGCCACCTGGCCCGGCGCCAGGCCCACCAGGCCCGCCGCCGGGTCCGGCAGGCCCGCCGGGTCCGGCAGGTCCAGCAGGTCCTGCAGGTCCTGCAAGGCCCCCGGGACGACCGGGATCGGCACCGCCCGGCCTGGGTTTTATCAATATTTTCGGAGTGGCTCCGCCGCCGGCATCCGCCGGATCAGGCGCAATCCGGGTCCAGTTGTCCTGCAGAATCTGGTTGGATCCGCGGGAAATCAAGATCTCGCGCTCATACTGACCATTGGAAACATTGACGACAATCCGCCCAAGCCATGTGTAGCGTTTGGAAAGAACGACAAATCCTTGCTCCTCGAGCAACTGTGAAAACCCAGGGCTCAGCGTTTGCGCCTGCAAGGGACCTGCAAGCGTCAGCGCAAATATGGCCATATAAAGCAGGAACCGTTTCATCTCAGCTCTCTCTTCCCGGCGGCATATGACCGGGGTCAGGCGTTGTTACGACTTGCCAGTCCATACACGATCGGAATGCGACAAAACAACGTCAACAGGCATCCGTGAGATGGATTGGGACACAGGATCTGCCGTTCGCCCGTCATTTTGTGCGTACTGGTGGAGCGCATGGGCGTTCGAAAACATCTGACTGGTAATCATGCAGCCCGGAAAGAGCAGGACCACAGCAAGCTGGAGATAGGCGGGGCTCAACAATCGCAACATTATTCAATTCCCTTCTGCAAGCGCGGTGACAGTGTTTCGGCTTGGGGAACCAGATGCCGAAGCATTCTGGAAGAAGATGCTCCGGCACCCGGTCTGTTCTGCTTCAGATAAGGGCCTTAGGACCGGCCACCAGGGCCGTCGCCACCGGGGCCACCAGGGCCGTCACCGCCAGGGCCACCAGGACCATCACCGCCAGGGCCGCCAGGACCATCACCGCCAGGGCCACCAGGGCCATCACCGCCGGGGCCGCCAGGGCCATCACCTCCGGGTCCACCAGGGCCATCACCGCCGGGGCCGCCAGGGCCATCACCTCCGGGTCCACCAGGGCCATCAGGGCCGCCTGCCCCTCCCGGACCACCATGACCACCTTCATGGCCACTGTGGGGGCCAGACTCCCTTCCTTCCGGCGCTTCAAATCCAGCAGCCGCCATTTCGGCAACTGCCTGGGCATGCAAGCTGCGTGCGGTCTCATGCAATGCCTCTGCCTCTGCGGCATGCGATGCAAGAACATCCTGCCGATCTGAACGGCTCAACCCTTCAACTGCGGAATGGATCGCCGAGCGAAAGTCTTCCTGGCTCGCCCGGAACGCATCGATCGTTGTCTGCAGCGCCTCACTGAACACGAAGCCGCGATCGACTTGCTCGGCCTGCGAGGTCATTGGTGCGGACATGATGAACACGCCGGCAAGCAGACCGGTAAGGGTGGTTTTCATGGACATTGGCAAAGTCTCCTTCTCGGTTGTCCGGCAGGCAAACATCGCTGTGTTCGCCAGTCCGGTGAGAAAGAAATGTCGCAAGCCGCCCGGTCAAACCATCTGCCAAAGGTTGATCTGGCGGATTTCAAACTCAGGTTCGAGGGATATAAACCTTAGTTATACGTCGACAGGAAAGCAGGCCGGCTATTTGCTGCGCTTCACTCCAAGTCTACTGGAACGCCGGTTTCAAGAGACTTTGCCGCCGCATCGGCGATCAGCTGCGCGGCAAGGCCGTCGCGGATGCCCGGTGACGGAGAGGTTCCCGCAGTCAGGCAGTCGATGAAGTGCTTCATTTCGGCAAGATAGGCGCCGGCATAGCGCTCGAGGAAGAAATGCTGTGCCGGCGCCGAGCGGAACCCGGCGCCGCTGGCGATCTCCACATTGTTTTCAGGCACGTTGTTGGCCTTGATCAGGCCGAGCGATCCGTGCACCTCGGCCCGCTGGTCGTAGCCGTAGGTGGCGCGGCGCGAGTTTGAAATCTGGCAGATCCGGCCCGAGGCGGTGGCCAGCACGGCAACGGCGGTGTCGACGTCGCCGGCCTCACCGATCGCCGGATCGACCAGCGCCGAACCGGTGGCGTAAACGCGCACGATCTCCTCTCCGAGCAGGAACCGGGCCATGTCGAAATCATGGATCATCATGTCGCGGAACAGGCCGCCCGAACTCTTGACGTAGCTGACCGGCGGCGGCGAAGGATCGCGCGACAGGATGGTGACGAGTTCGACATCGCCGATCTCGCCCGCGGCGATCCGCGCCTTCATCGAGGCAAAGCCGGGATCGAAGCGGCGATTGAAGCCGGTCAGGAACGGCACGCCCGCGGCCTCGACGATCGTGATCAGCTCCCTTATCCGGTCGGCAGACATGTCGACCGGCTTTTCGCAGAAGATCGCCTTGCCGGCCTTGGCACTCTTGTCGATCAGGTCGAAATGCGTGTCCGTCGGCGTGCCGATCACCACCGCGTCGATATCGGGGCTGGAGATGATCTCGTCGGCTGACACCGCCGCCGCACCGGTTCTGGCAGAAAGCGCGCTTGCCGCCTCGGGGAAAGCATCGGCGACCGCCGCGATCCGGGCCGTGTCGATGCGTTGCAGGCTGCCGGCATGCACCTGGCCGATGCGGCCGCAGCCTAAGAGTCCGATATTGAGCATGTGCGTCTGTTCCTATTCCGCCGGGCCGAATGCGCGGATCACCTTGCGGGCCGCCGCCATCACCGGGTCGTGGGTTTCCTTCAGAATTGTCACCCGGTCGAAGCGGTCCGGGTCACGGTTCACCGCCTCGCGCAGGGCGTGGCCAAAGGCCATCCTGAGTTCGGTGCCGATATTGAACTTGCAGATCCGCGAGCCGCGCGCCAGCGCCGTGCGCTGCGCCACCGGAACGCCCGATCCGCCATGGATGACCAGCGGCACCTCGGTCAGTACCTCGATCGCGCGGATCCGCGGCTCGTCGAGCCCGCCTTCCCTGTTCTGCTGCAGATGCACGTTGCCGACCGAGATCGCCATGGCATCGACGCGCGTGTCACGAGCGAAACGGGCGGCTTCCTCCGGGTCGGTGCCGGCGGAAGTCTCGCCTCCCGAATAGCCGACAAAGCCGATCTCGCCCTCGCAGGAGATCCCTGCCCCGTGCGCCATTTCGGCGATCCGCGCGGTCTCCTCGATATTCTGCGCGAGCGGCTTGCGCGAGCCGTCGAACATCAGCGAGGTGAAACCGCTCTCGAGCGCTTCGCGGCATTCCTCGAACGTGTAGCCATGATCGAGATGCGCGACGACTGGAACTGACGCGTTTTCAGCGAGATGCCGGAACATCTTGCCAAGGATCGGCAGCGGCGTGTGCGCCCGGCAGGACGGGCCGGCCTGCAGGATCACCGGCAGGTTCTCGGCTTCCGCGGCGGCCACATAGGCACGCATGTCCTCCCAGCCGAGCGTCACCAGCCCGGCCACCGCATATCCCTGCTTAAGCGCCGGCTGAAGCACATCGGCGAGTGTGGCAATGCTCATTTGAACTTCGCGACCATGTCCTTGATGCCCGGGATCGTCTCGATCTGGTAGGCATGGGTGGGCTGGAAATACTGGATCAGCGAGCGCTGGCTAAGCCCGCCGAGTATGGTGAAATAATACATTTCGTAACCCGGCAGCACGCAGCACGGGTGGTAGCCCTTGTCGAGGCAGATCGTCGATCCGTCGACGATATGATAGGCGTCGCCCGGCTTGTTGTCCTCGCGCTGCAGCATCTGCACCCCGGAGCCGTAATTGGGCCGGAAGCGGAAATTGTAGGTCTCGTCGTGCCGGGTCTCGTCGGGCAGACGGTCGGTGTCGTGCTTGTGGCTCGGGAAGCCCGACCAGCCGCCCTGCCCGACGGTGAACAGTTCGCTGACCAGGAGCCGGCCAACCTTGCCGTGGTGCTTCTGGCCGAGGATGTGCTTGATCTTGCGGTGGGTCTTGGTGTCGTCCGAGCCGTACTGCACCAGGTCAAGCCCGTCTGCGCGCACCTCGAACGGCTCAAGCACCTTGTCGTATTTGGCTCCGGCGATGAAGGTCTCGGTCTGATCCGACACGCAGACGATCGTCACCTTGGCGCCGACCGGCACATAGACGCCTTCGGGCTCGCCGTCCCAGACATCGACGCCGCGATTTCCCAGCCTGGCGAAGGACACGCCCTCGACACTGACATCGACCGTGCCGGTGGCGGGCACGATGCAGGTCTCGTAGCCGGGCACCTGGTACTCGAACGCCTCGCCCTTCCTGAGCTTGACGATGTTGAAATAGTTCAGCGGCACACAGGCATCGTCGACGTCCACGATCGGCTTGTTCTGGTTGTCATAGGGCGCGATATGCATTGTTGTGGTCCTTTCGAAGTCTCCGGGGCTCAGACATGGGTCGGGCCGGGATGGGATGTGAGGAAGGCCTCATATTGTTCGGCGTCAGGCATCGCCGGGGCGCAGCCGGGCCGGGAAACGACGATTGCGGCGCAGGCCGAGCCGCGCAGCACCGCGTCGCGAATGTCGCGGCCTTCCGACAGCGAGGCCAGCAGGCCCGCCATGAAACTGTCGCCCGCTCCGGTCGGCTTGAGCGCCTCGACCGGATAGATTCCGGTGCGGATTTCCTGGCGGTCGAAAAACGTCACCGCCCCTTCGGGGCCCATCTTGTAGACCACGATTGCGGCGCTCGAACCGGCCAGCTCGCGCGCCTTGTCGAGGCCCTTGTCGATGCCGCCGGCCATGAAGCCGAATTCCTCGTCATTGCCGACAATGACATCGGCAAGGCTGCCGGCGCGTGACAGCACCTCTTCCGCCACCTGCGGTGACGGCCAGGAATAGGGCCGGTAATCGACATCGAAGATGATCGGCAGGCCGGCCGCTCGCGCCAGCTCAAAGGCGCGGAAGGAGGCCGAGCGCGACGGCTCGGCGGCAAACACGGTGCCGGCGGTGATCAGCGCACCGTAGCCGGCATAATCGACCGCCTCGACATCGGCGAGGCTCATCTGGAAGTCGGCGGCATTGTTGCGGTAGATGACGCTCTGGTGCTCCTCGACACGGGTCTCGTAGACCGCAAGCGAGGTCCGGTATTCGCCGGCAACCGTCTTCACATGGCTGCGGTCGACGCCGTAGTGGTCAAGCTGGTTGAGACAATACCAGCCGACGGCGTCGTCAGACACCCGCGTTACCAGCGCGGCCTTGCAGCCGAACTTGACCAGGCCGGCGGCGATGTTGGCGCTGGAGCCGCCCATCGCCACCATCATCGAGGTCGCCTCGCGAGTCCGGGTGCCGGCGGGGTCGGGCGACAGATCCATGCCGACGCGGCCGATGACGAGGAAGTTCCGCGCTCTTATGCCCTCGAGAACATTCATGCCCGGCCTTCCGCATTGCCGGCGCGCGCCGCATCGAGCACTTCCGGATAGGGATAATTGAGCCCGAGAAGCTGGCGCATGTCGGGGCTCGCCGCGTCGATGAAGGATTGCGGCAGCGCCGCCGGCATGTCCTCCATCGGCTTGACCCATTTGGGCAGGTACTGGATCAGGATTGCGCTGCGGTCATGGTCCGACCGGTTGGGCATGGCGCAATGCCAGGTCACGCCGTAAAACAGCGCCACGTCGCCGGGCTCGCCCAGCATCCGCTCGCAGCGCTCATAAAACCGGTCCTCCGCTGTCGGGTAGCGCAACTGCTTCTGGCTTCCGGGCACGTAAGCCGTGGCGCCGCTTTCCTCGGTGAACGGATCGAGGATCACCGAGACCTGGGCATTCATCGGAAACGAGCCGTTGAAGCCCACCGGATGGGTCTCCGGCTTGTGGAAATCCCAATAGGGATAATCGACATGCGGCTCCTGCCCCGGTCCCCCCGGAAGGATCCGGTTGGCGGCAATCGATCCCATGATGAATTCGGTGCCGAGAAACTTGCGCAGGATGTCCATCAGCACCGGATGTGCCGCCATGCGCGAAAACACCTCGCCCTTGGCGAGCAGGTTCCAGACCCGGCGCTGCAGGCTGATCTTGCCCTCCTGCTCCGCCGCGCCCTGGAAATGCGTGACCTTCTCAGCCTCGTTCTCCGAGTGCGCCATGACGATGGCGCGCGCCTCGGCAATATCCTCGGGCGTGAACAGGCCGGAGATGGCGACAGCGCCGCCGCCATTGAGCAGTTCCTCGATGATGGTGTCCGGATCGGCCGTCTGTGCGGTAAAGCGTTTCATCTCAGACACCCTTGCGCTGTTTCACTCTGGTCGCTTCCTGCTCCTCGTGCGCAGCCTTGACCTTGGGATTTTCGGTCACGTGCGGCGTGCCGACTTCCCACCAGGCATGGCCTTGCGTGGTCCAGCCATCATAGGCATCGACCTTCATGACGATCACATGGGTCTTTGGGCTCGCCTTGGCGCGCTTGAACGCTTCGCCGAGTTCCGCCGGGTTGGAGACGGTTTCCGCGATCGCACCCATCGCCGCCGCATGCGCCTCGAAATCCACCGCGAAGGGCTCGGCGACGGTGGGGCAATCGGCAATCAGGTTGTTGAAGCTCTCGTTGCCGGTGTTGTTCTGCAGCTTGTTGATGACGGCAAAGCCGCCATTGTCGAGCACCAGGATGATCAGCTTGCGGTCGCTCAGCACCGAGGAGTAGATGTCCGAATTCATCAGCAGGTAGGAGCCGTCGCCGACGAAGACGATGGTGTCCTTGTCCGGCTCGCGCTCGAACTGCGCGATGCGGGCGCCCCATCCGCCGGAAATCTCGTAGCCCATGCAGGAAAAGCCGAACTCGACGTCGACCGTGCCGATATCGAGCGTGCGCCAGTTTGCGGTGACTTCCGCAGGCAGTCCGCCCGCGGCGGTAACCACCCGGTCGCGGGGATCGCACAGCGCGTTGACCACGCCGATCGCCTGCGCATAGGAATTGGGCCGGTTGCCATGCGCCACATTGCCCGCGACATAGGCGTCCCACGCCTTCCGCTCGGCTTGCGCGAACGAGGTCCAGTCCGCCGGCGTCATGTAGCCGCCAAGCGCCGTATCGATCGCTTCGATCCCGAGTTTCGCATCTCCCACCACCGGCAGCGACAGGTGTTTGGAGGCATCGTGGCGGGCGGCGTTGAGTGAAACCAGTTTCGCCGCCTTGTCGAACGCCGTCCACGATCCGGTGGTGAAATCCTGCAGCCGCGTGCCGATGGCGATGATGACATCGGCCTTTTCGGCAACCGCGTTGGCGCTGTCCGAGCCGGTGACGCCGACGGGGCCGATGTTGAGCGGGTGCTCGTTGAGCAGGTTCGCCCGCCCGGCGATGGTCTCGATCACTGGAATCTGCCGGGCTTCGGCGAAAGTGGTCAGTTCCTTGACCGCGCGCGAATACTGCACGCCGCCGCCGGCGATGATCACCGGCCGTTTTGCCGATGCGATTGCCGCCGCGGCGTCGGTGACTTCATTGGTATCGGGCGCCTGACGGCGGATGCGATGGACTTTCTTTTCAAACAGCTCGACCGGGTAGTCATAGGCCCAGCCCTGCACATCCTGCGGCAGGCCGAGGAACGCCGGGCCGCAATCGGCCGGATCGAGCATGGTGACGATCGCCGCCGGCAGCGACTGGATGATCTGCGCCGGATGGGTAATCCGGTCCCAGTAGCGGCTGACCGCCTTGAAGGCGTCGTTTAATCCCATGGCGGGATTGCCGAAATGCTCGAGCTGCTGCAGCACCGGGTCCGGCAGCCGGGTCAGGAAGATATCGCCGCACAACATCAGCATCGGCAGCCGGTTGGCGTGCGCCAGCGCCGCGGATGTCAAGAGATTGGCGGTTCCCGGGCCGGCCGACGCCGTGCAGAACATGAAACGCTGCCTGAGCCACTGCTTGGCGTAGCCGGCAGCGGCAAAGCCCATGCTCTGCTCGTTCTGGCCGCGGTAGAGCGGCAGCTCCGCACGATGATCATACAGCGCCTCGCCCAGGCAGGTGACGTTGCCATGGCCGAAAATGCCGAAGCCGCCGCCGCACAGGCGCATCTCCTCGCCGTCGATTTCAATGAACTGGTTGGCCAGGTACCTGATGATGGCCTGCGCTGTCGTCAGCCGAACGGTCCCGTCATTCATGAGCGCTGTAACCTCCCGATGGCAGCGGCAGATTCTCCGGATTGTTTCCGGTTGCCAAAATGCCGCTTGCGAAACTCCGATTCCGAGGATACTTATTTTGCAACCGGTTGCAAACTGAATTTCAAAACAGAGGCTGATATGGGAGAGATCGGCATCGGGATCGTCGGCGGAGGCTACATGGGCAAGGCCCATGCGGTGGCGATGACGGCTGTCGGCGCGGTGTTCGACACCGGTCTCAGGCCACGGCTCGAGATGGTCTCCGCAGGCTCGCCCGAATCGGCCGAACGCTACCGCAGAGCCTACGGGTTCCGGCGCGCCGCCCGCGACTGGCGGGAGCTGGTCGCCGACCAGAAAGTCGAGGCCGTCATCATCGCCTCGCCGCAATCCACCCACCGCGCCATTGCCGAGGCCGCCTTCGCGCTCGGCAAGCCGGTGCTGTGTGAAAAACCGATGGGCGCCACGCTGGACGACAGCCGCGCCATGGTCGAGGCGGCGGAGCAAAGCGGCGCGGCCAATATGGTCGGCTTCAACTATATCCGCACGCCCGCAAGCCAGTTCGCCCGGCAGCTGATCACCGAGGGTGCGATCGGCGAGATCATCTGGTTCCGCGGCGAGCACACCGAGGATTTCTATGCCGACCCGCAAGCCCCTGCGAGTTGGCGAACCAACGGACAAGCCAACGGGACGATGGGCGATCTCGCCCCGCACATGATCAACGCAGCACTGGCGCTGATCGGCCCGATCCGCGCGCTGGTTGCCGAGATCGAGACCGTTCACGCCACCCGGCCCGGCGGCGAGGTTTCGAATGACGACCAGGGCCAGATGATGTGCAGGTTCGACAATGGCGCGATGGGACAGATGCATTTCAGCCGCATCGCGACTGGCCGCAAGATGGGCTACGCCTACGAGATCACCGGCACCAGGGGCGCCATCCGCTTCGACCAGGAAGACCAGAACGCGCTGTGGCTCTACCGGATGGACGAGCCCGAGGCCGTGCGCGGCTTCAGGAAGATCCTCACCGGACCGGCGCATCCGGATTACCTGCCGTTCTGTCAGGGCCCCGGCCACGGCACCGGTTACCAGGACCAGATTACAATCGAGGCGCGGGATTTTCTTCGTGCCATCGAGACCGGCGAGCCGGTCTGGCCGACATTCCGCGACGGGCTCGCGGTCAACGAAATCGTGGCGGCGGCCTTCGCCTCCTCACGGACCAAAACCTGGCAAACCATCCAAACGCTCTGAGGCATTAGGACATGACCATCCAAATCGGCAATGCGCCCTGTTCCTGGGGCGTGGAGTTTCCAAACGATCCGCGCAACCCGGCCTGGCGTACGGTGCTCTCCCAGTGCGCGCAAGCCGGCTACACCGGCATCGAGCTGGGACCCGTGGGCTTCATGCCCGAGGACCCGGCGATCCTCGCCGAGGCGCTGGACGAGCACGGACTCGAACTTATCGGCGGCGTGGTGTTCCGTGCCTTTCATGATCCGGCCCAGTGGGACGACGTGATGGATGGCGCGGTCAGGACCTGCAAGGCGCTCAAGGCGCATGGCGCGCAGCACCTGGTGCTGATCGATTCGATCTCGCCGCGCCGCGCACCGACCGCCGGCCGCGCCAGCGAGGCCGAGCAGATGGACCAGGCCGAGTGGTCCGCCTTCCGCGACCGCATAGCCACCGTGGCGAAGATGGGCGCCGAAGAGTATGGCCTCACCGTCGGCATCCATGCTCATGCCGCAGGCTTCATCGATTTCGAGCCGGAACTCGAGCGGCTGCTCGACGAGGTCGACGAGAGCATCCTGAAGATCTGCTTCGACACCGGCCACCATTCCTATGCGGGCTTTGATCCGGTCAGCTTCATGAAGCGTCACATCGACCGCATTTCCTACATGCATTTCAAGGACATCGACCCGGATGTGAAAGCGAAGGCGATTGCCAGCCGCACCGGCTTCTACGATGCCTGCGGGCAAGGAATCTTCTGCAATCTCGGCCAGGGCGACGTTGATTTCCCGGCGGTACGGCAGATCCTGCTTGACCATGGTTTCGAGGGCTGGTGCACGGTAGAGCAGGATTGCGATCCGCTGCTCGATCCCGACACGTTGGGCGACGCCACCGCCAACCGCGCCTATCTCAAATCCATCGGCTTCTGAGCGGGGGACCTGACCATGACAAAACTTAAATGGGGCATGATCGGCGGCGGTGAAGGCAGCCAGATCGGCCCGGCGCACCGGCTCGGCGCAGGCCTTGACGGCGAATTCGAGTTTTCTGCCGGCGCCCTCGACCACCGGCCCGATGCCGGCCGCGACTACGGCCAGCGGCTGGGCCTTGCAGGCGACCGCGCCTATGGCGACTGGCGCGAGATGCTCGACGGCGAGAAGAACCGCGACGACCGCATTGACCTGGTGACCGTCGCCACCCCCAACGCCACTCACTACGAAATCACCAAGGCCTTTCTCGAAGCGGGCTTTCATGTGCTGTGCGAGAAGCCGATGACCATGACGGTGGCCGAGGGCGAGGACATCGTCCGCACCGCCCGCGCCATGGGAAAGATCTGCGCCGTCAATTACGGCTACACCGGCTACTCGCTGGTCCGCCACATGAAGGCGATGGTCGCCCGCGGGGATCTGGGCCGGATCCGGCTGGTCAAGGCCGAGTTCGCCCATGGCCACCATGCAGATGCAGCCGATGCCGACAATCCGCGGGTGCGCTGGCGTTATGATCCGGCCCAGGCCGGTGTCTCTGCGCAATTCGCCGATTGCGGCATCCACGCGCTGCACATGGTAAGCTTCGTCACCGGCCAGGAAGTGGAAAAACTCTCCGCCGACACGGTTTCCTGCATTTCGAGCCGCGAACTCGAGGACGACGCCATGGTCAATTTCCGCATGGACGGCGGGGCCGTCGGCCGGCTCTGGACCTCGTCCATCGCCATTGGCCGCCAGCACGGGCTGACGCTGCAGGTGTTCGGCGAAAACGGCGGATTGCGCTGGGCGCAGGAACAGCCCAACCAGCTCTATTTCATGCCGCTCGGCGGGCGGCTGCAGGTGATCGAGCGCGGCGAGGCCAATCTTTCTCCCGAAGCCGACCGCACCAGCCGCGTCACCATCGGCCACGCCGAGGGCATGCCGCTGGCCTTCGCCAACATCTATCGCGACCTGGCCGAAGCCATCCGCGCGGAGAAACAGGGCCGCGCCATGGACCCCGCCGCCAACCTCTACCCCCGCGCCGAGGACGGGCTACGCTCGATGGCCGCAGTCTTCGCGGTGGCGGCGTCGGGCAAGGCCGATGGAAAATGGGTGGACGCACGGCCGCCGATGTTCCGCTAGGGCGAGACGGGGCAAGCGCCGGCAGGCCTAGCGGCCAGCAAGGGCGCCTGCCAAATGGGCCGGCGACACGGCGGAAGGCGGCTGAAACGGATTGCCATGGATGAGCACGATTGCGGCAGTGGGAGCGGCGGCAAGCCCGAACAGCCCCATCGCGATCAGCGCTGTTCCCGGGTCGCCTGCATGGATCACGGCAACGGACACCAGGGTCAGGAAACCCAGAAACGCCATCCCGAGCCATTTCAATGGATTGACATGGGTGCGGCTCAACCCGATCCGGATATCGCGGCTCTCGCGGATTGCCGCGACCTGGCCAAGCATCGCCTGCTGCAGGGTTCCGCCGGCCGCCTTGTTGACGGAGGGGCCCGAAAACAGGCTCAACAGATGATCCGCCGCGTCGGCGGCCGCGGCGGATGTGTCGCACCGCGCCAACGCGGGCCATTCCGCCGCCGAGGCGGAGGCGTAATCGCGCACCGCCTGGCGCAACACCGCGCGCTGGTCCTCCGGCGTGGCGTCGGTGAGGATATCGAGACCGCGAATGGCGTCGGCTTCGCGCAGCACCGCGGCTCTGGCCCGGTCATGCGCGCTCCAGGTGTCATTGGCGAGGAACGCCAGGGTCAACCCGAACAGAACCCCGAGGATATTCATGAACGGCGGCGTGACCTGGGTCATCTGCGGCACCAGTCCGATCCAGGTTGCGGTGGTCGCCAGCCAGGACAACACCGCGATCGCGCCAAAGGTCCCGATCACGGCGATGGCCCCGTAGGCATAGTGATCATGGGTCTGCCAAGCCTTGCGCATCATTTCGAAACTTCCCACACCCACTCCCCTTCATGAATGCGCAACATCATAGATAACCGCTCCCGCTTTACCAGAGGCCGGTTGCGCCCCGGTGCGGGACGACAGGCCCCCACAATGCCTGACCCGGGTGTGCGGGTGATATGGCGGGATGTATGGGGTTGCCCGAGGCGAACTGCGGCGGGAGCGAAGCGCGTTTGACACCCGGCTGGCCGCAACCTGGGCAACCAGCTTGCGGCCAGCCGGCCTGCTCCCATGGACCGACGCACCGGCGATTCGGGCCGCGGCCGTGGTTGCAAATGACACGCCTTTCGGTGAATGTTGCGAAATGGCGCTTGAGATCGAACGCAAATTCCTCGTGGAGAACGACGTCTGGCGC
This sequence comes from Hoeflea sp., assembly GCA_020637795.1. Taxonomy (GTDB): domain Bacteria; phylum Pseudomonadota; class Alphaproteobacteria; order Rhizobiales; family Rhizobiaceae; genus Hoeflea. Next base: position 761,498 of record JACKJT010000002.1, read on the forward strand.
GATGCCGTCGAGAGCTCGCAGGCCATCGTCCAGGCCTATGTCGCCGTTGATGGCGACACCTCGATGCGGGTGCGCATCTATGACGAGACAAGGGCCGAACTGACGGTGAAGGTCGGCGTCTCGGCGATGATCCGGCACGAATTCGAATACGCCATTCCCGTTGCCGATGCCCGCGCCATGAGCGAAGCCAGCCGCGGGCGGCTGATCGAGAAGACCCGCCATATCCTCACCATCGGGGGCTTTGTCTGGGAGGTCGATGCCTATGAAGGCAGGCTCGCGGGCCTTGTCACGGCCGAGGTCGAGATGGGCTCGGAGAGTGACGATCCGGCGCTGCCTTCCTGGCTCGGACGCGAAGTGACCGGTGAAGCCGCCTGGTCCAACGCCATGCTGGCGATCAACGGCTGGCCCGGGGCTGCGCGCCCATGAGCTACCGGATCCGTCCCGGCAAGCCGCTGACCCGCGAAGTCGTCCGCGTCGCCAGGATCCAGTACGCCGGCGCCATCGGCATGCTGCGCGATCAGCCGCGTGGCCCGCATGAAGCCATCCACGACGCCCGCAAGCGCTTCAAGCGGCTGCGCGGCCTGTTCAGGCTGGTCCGCGCCGCAGCACCCGAATTCTGCGCCCGCGAGAACGCCCGGGTGCGCGACATTGCAGCCGGGCTTTCGACGGTGCGCGACGCCACCGCGCTGGTCGAGGCGATGGGCCATCTCATGGCCTCGGACGCCGCGAGCAGCCATCTCCCCGCGCTCGCCGCCATCCGTGACCGGCTGGCCGCCCGCCGTGACCGCATCGCTTCGGCGGAAACCGACCTCGACACCAGGATCGCCGCGGCGATTGCCGGCTGCGAGGACGGCATCGCCGCCCTTTCAGGGCTCAAGCTGCCGAAGGGCAAGGCCAGGGCCGTCGAACTGCTGGCCCGGGGCGTCGCCCGGAATTACGGCCGTGCTGTTGGGGCGCTCGAAGCGGCGACCGCCAGCGGCCACGCCGAGGACTGGCACGACTTGCGCAAGCACATCAAGTATCACCGCATGCATGTGCAGCTGATGAGCCCCGCCTGGCCCGGCGACATGGCAATGCGCGCTGAAATCGCCGATCTCGCCGGCGAGGCGCTTGGCGACGACCACGATCTCGCCAACCTCGAGGCCCTGATCACCGCCGACCCGGACGCGATCGGCAACGCCGCCGAGATCGCCACCCTGCGCACGGTAATGGCCGCGCGCTCGGCGGAACTGCACGCGCAGGTCCGCGGCATCGTCAGGAACCTGCTCAGGGACGACAGGAAGCTGGTGCAGAGCAGGATCGCAGCGCTGTGGCGGGATGCGGCGGGGTAAAGGCCGACGCAACGCAGCCGGTCGCGGCAAGCGCACAGCAGCCTTTCAGAGACGCTCTTCCTGCTGTGGCTGTCTGCCTGCCGGTGGCGAAATCCAAGCCCGGCAGCGCAGCAAGCAGTCACCCTCGCACGCCCGGTTGCACAACAGGTTCATTTGATTGGGCCGGAAGACCTATCGGACCACATGCACCGCACAGGGCGCATGCCGAACCACCCTGCCCGCGGTCGAACCGAGAAAATAGTCCTGCAGACCGGGACGGTGGGAAGCGATCACGATGCAATCGACATCGTGCTCGGTGGCGTATTCGACAATCGTCGTGCCGGGATGTCCGATCTCCACAACGGGTTTGACATCACCAACGCCGCCGAGCTCGGCCTTCAGCCTCGCTTCGGCATCCGCACGCAGGTCCTGAAAGTGCTCCGGCGGAAGATAAGGCACCACGTAAGAGGGCATCTCCTCCAGAACATTCAGAGCAGTAATCGATGCGCCTTCATCGGCGAGAGTCCGGGCCGCATCGAGAGCACCGGCAGAATCATGTGAGTGATCCAGCGCCACCGCCACAAGGATATTTTTGTACATGTCAGATTCCTCCTTCGAGGAATTTATCGCACAGATCCGCAGCACATTTATTGATTTGCCTCAAGGAACGGGCTTGCCCCCGTGACCCCGCAATTCGACGCGGCCAGGCCGAGACCCGGACCAAAGGCGAGGCGACGGCCTGACCTTCCATTCCCAGGCGTAACTTGATCGCGGCGCCGTCATTCGGGCCGCAGGACCCGAAGAACCTGCAGGATACCGAAGACAAATGGCAGCGGAGCCCCCGAAGCATTGTCCCGCCAGCAGGTTCTGCGCCCTCACCCGATCACTTCCGCCCCCACGCAGGCGTGCCGGGCGCATTCGAGCTCCAGCGTCGTGTGGCCTATCCCGAATTCCTGCTTGAGGGCGTCCTTGACTGCCTGCTTGATCGCATCCGCGTCGCTCCAGCGGCCGGCCTCGATGACAAGGTGGGCGTCGAGCGCCGCTTCGTGCTCCTGCATCTGCCACAGGTGCAGGTGGTGCACGCTTGCAACGCCCTGGACGGCTTCGATGGATGTGACCACGTTTGCCGCACGCACCTCCGGCGGGGCGCCGAGCATCAGGATGCGGATGACATTGCCGATTTCGCCGAACGACAGCCACAGGATGTAGCCGGCGATCGCCAGGGTGACGATCGGATCGATGATCTGCCAGTCGTAGAGGATGATCAGGGTTCCGGCGAAGATCACCGCCAGCGAGCCCAGCGCATCGGCGACGTTGTGCACGAAGGCTGCGCGGATGTTGACGCTCTCCTTCGACAGCGAAAAGGTGAGCAGCGCGGTCACAACATCGACGGCGAGCGCCACGCCGGCGATGATCACCACCAGCCAGCCGTCGACGCCGGAGGGCTCGATGAAGCGCATGATCGCCTCGTAGATGAGGTAGAAGCCGATCACGATCAGCGTCGTGTAGTTGATCAGCGCCGCCACCACCTCGGCGCGGCCGTAGCCGAAAGTCATTTTTCCGTCCGCCGGGCGCCGGGCGATCTTGCGGGCGAAGAAGGCGATGATCAGCGACATCGCGTCGGAGAAATTGTGGATCGCGTCGGCGATCATCGCCAGGCTGCCCGAAACGATGCCGCCGATGATCTGCGCCACCGTCAAGGCGAGGTTGACGACAACCGCCCAGGCAACGCGTGAATCGCCCTCCCCGGCGTCCATGTGGTGGTGGTGATGGTGACCTGCCATTATGGGTGTCCCGCCTTTGCGCTGGAATCGTCTGGCCACAGCTTTACCCCTGAAGCCGGCCAAGGTCACAGATAATCCGCCAATGCGACCTCTTGCCGGCGTTGATCGGGCATCCCGGCGGCAGCCGGCCAACTGCCAGGCACCACCGCGCGGGCCGTCAGCCCGGGTCGATTGTATTGCCGCTCGCCTTTTCCCAGATAGGCGGACAAACAGCAATGCAAATCCCGGGCGAGGACCTGGCACGGGGCCTGACGAGAGCACCAGCGCGCGGCAGGCCGGCAAAGGACACGACGCGTGAAACAATTCACCTACCCCACCTTTCCCACGCAGCACGGCTACATGACGGAGAAGACGCAGCGGGACTACATCACCGCCGCCATCGAAAAGAATCTGCTTCCCGACAACGCCAACAGGATGGCACAGATTATCTCGCTCGAGGCCTCCAACGACCTGTCGAAGCCGATCCAGTTCTGGCAGCTTTTCTCGGTGCTCGGGCCGGAACGGATCGTCCGCATCGTCGAGGATTTCTACACCCGCGTGTTTGCCGACGAGGACTGGTTCGTTTCCGTCTTTGCCCGCGTCGGCGGCGTCAACCACCACATCAACACGCAAGCCTCGATGTGGGCCGACGTGATGGGCGGCGGTCCGTATTATCACGGCGCCGATTTCAGGCTGAGCTTCCACCACACCCACAACGCCATGCAGCTGATGAACGACCGCGGCGCCGAGCGCTGGACCAGGCTGATGGTCGAAACGCTGGATGCCTGCCAGGCCGACATGACCGATGATCCGCGGGTCAGGCCCGCGCTCAACACCTTCCTCGACCATTTCATGGGCAAATATGCGCGAGAGTTTGCATTTGAGAACACCAGCGTGTTCGGCGAACTCAATCCGCCGGTCAAGCGCAAGCTCAATTTCATGGCCATGACCACGGAGGCAATCGAGGCGCTGAGCGAGGAGGAGCTGCGCCAGGCGCTCTCCGAACGCGGCATCGACACCTCGGCCTATCCGGAAAAACGGGACCTAGTCGAAAAGGCGCAGATGCTCTGAGCCGGTCCATGCCGCTGACGGCCGATATCAGTCTACCGGCCTGAGCGTGCCGCGCTCGATCACCTTGCACGGAAACAGCCGGGCTTCGGGATAGCGGTCCGGGTTCTCCAGCATCGACACGATCAGTTCGATCGAGGAATCGATGATCTGGCTGATCGGCTGGCGGATGGTGGTGAGATTGATGTTTTCCCAGCCGGCCATTTCCATGTCGTTGAGCCCGATGATGCCGATGTCGCCGGGCACCTTCAGACCGCTGTCGGCGATGGCGCTGAGCGCGCCGATCGACAGCACGTCGTCGCCGCAGAAATAGGCCTCGGCCGGCCGGTCCTTGAGCAACGCCAGCATTTCCTTGCGCCCGGCATTGAACGAATAGGCCTCGGCGAAGGAGTGCCGCACCGAGATCTCGGGATACTTGGCGAGCTCCTCCATGAAACCGCGAAAGCGGTCCTGCGTCGAGGTGGCGGATTCCGGCCCGCCGAGAAAGGCCACGTCGCGGTAGCCGCGCCGCACAAGCTCGCGCGCCGCCATCCGTCCGCATTCGGCATTGTCAATGCCGACCACGTGCACTTCCGGCGAGCTGGCGTAGCGGCCGAAACTGTGGACCACCGGCACGCCGGCATCCCTGAAAGCCTTGGCGAAGCCCGGCGGCAGCGTCGAGGACGCCACCACCACGCCGTCGACCGAATATTGCCTGAGCATGCGGATCGAATTGGCGGGATCGGTTTCATCCGACAGGTTGACCAAGAGCGGCCGCAAGCCCCGCTCCTGCAGCCCGCGGGTAAACAGGTCGAACACCTCGAGAAAGATCGGGTTGTGGAAGTTGTTCGAGACCAGGCCGATCAGCTTGGTCCGCCCGGTAGTCAGGCTCGAGGCCAGCGCATTGGGACTGTAACCGAGTTCAGTCGCCGCCTTCTCGACTTTCCTGCGCATTTTCAGCGACACCGACGCGCCGTCGGTGAAGGTGCGCGAGACCGCCGCACGCGACACCCCTGCCCTTTCGGCGACATCCTTCAGCGTTGGCGGCATTGATCAGCGTCTCCTGTCGCTCAGTCCGGAACCACTTTCATTACTGCCCAGAAAAGCCAGTGAAAGCAAGAATTTCGGATTCCATTTTGCAACCGGTTGCAAAATGGAATGATTCGTGGTTTCCTGATCATCGAGAGACGGCGGGAGGCCGGCCTTTCCATCCATTCGACAAATACTCTGGGAGGAGATCATGATGTCATTGACCAAGAAGCTCGCTTTGGCCGTTGCGGTGTTCGCAGCGCCGGTGCTGAGCGCCACCACGGCATCCGCCGAGGGCGAACGCTACGTGCTCGTCAGCCACGCCCCCGACAGCGACAGCTGGTGGAACACCATCAAGAACGGCATCGCGCTGGCCGGCAAGCAGATGGGTGTGGAAGTCGAGTACCGCAATCCGCCCACCGGCGACCTCGCCGACATGGCCCGCATCATCGAGCAGGCCGCTGCCTCCGGCCCCAACGGCATCATCACCACGCTTGCCGATTACGACGTGCTCTCAGGCCCGATCAGGGCCGCCGTCGATTCCGGCGTCGACGTCATCATTATGAATTCCGGCACCCCGGCCCAGGCCCGCGAGGTCGGTGCGCTGATGTATGTCGGCCAGCCCGAATATGACGCCGGTTATGCGGCAGGCCTGCGCGCCAAGGGCGACGGCGTCGGCTCGTTCCTGTGCGTCAACCACTACATCTCCTCGCCATCGTCGACCGAGCGCTGCCAGGGCTTTGCCGACGGGCTGGGCGTCGATCTCGGCAACCAGATGATCGATTCCGGCCAGGATCCGGCCGAAATTAAGAACCGCGTGCTGGCCTATCTCAATTCCAACCCGGACACCGATGCGGTTCTGACGCTCGGGCCGACCAGCGCCGACCCGACGATCCTGGCGCTGCAGGAAAACGGTATGGCCGGCGAGATCTACTTTGGCACCTTCGATCTCGGCGCCAACATCGTCGAGGCCATCAAGGCAGGAACCATCAAGTGGGGCATCGACCAGCAGCCGTTCCTGCAGGCCTATCTGCCGGTGGTGGTGCTGACCAACTATCATCGCTACGGCGTGCTGCCGGGCAACAACATCAACTCCGGCCCCGGCTTCGTCACCGCCGACGGCCTGACCATGGTTGAGAAATTCGCGGGCGAATACCGCTAGGAATTCCTCCCCCTCGGGCAGCAGCGCTTCAGCGTTGCTGCCCACTTTTTTTCCAGAACCTTCAACGTCTGTGAGGTCTCATGTCCGATTTGGCTGACGCACTTGCAAGCGACGAGCGCATCAAGCAGACATCCGCCCTGCGCAAGGCGCTGATCCGCCCCGAGCTGGGCGGCATCTGCGGAACCGTGATCGTCTTCGTGCTCTTTGCGATTTTCGCCGGCGACAGCGGAATGTTCAATTCCCAGGGCATTCTCAACTGGTCCATCGTCTCGGCGCAGTTCATGATCATCGCTGTCGGCGCCTGCCTGCTGATGATCGCCGGCGAATTCGACCTGTCCGTCGGCTCGATGATCGGTTTCGCCGGAATGATGATCGCGATCTTCTCGATCACGCTGGGCTGGCCGGTTTGGCAGGCGATCCTCATCACCTTCGCGCTGTGCATCGCCATCGGCGCGCTCAACGGCATCATCGTGGTTCGCACCGGCCTGCCGAGCTTCATCGTCACGCTGGCCTTCCTGTTCATCCTGCGCGGCTTCACCATCTACCTGCCGCAGCTGATCGAGCGAAAGACCATTATCGGCGGCATCGACAAGGCCGCCGAGGGCGATTGGCTGGCGGTCGTGTTCGGCGGCAAGATCCTGGGCGGCCTGTTCACCTGGCTCGGCGACGCCGGCATCATCGCAGTCTTCGAGCGGGGCAACCGCGCCGGGCAGCCGGTGGTCGACGGCATCCCGATGCTGATCGTCTGGGCGCTCGCGCTGGTGGCGTTCGGCCATTTCGTGCTGACCCGCACCAAATTCGGCAACTGGATCTTCGCCTCGGGCGGCGATGCGCAGGCCGCGCGCTATGTCGGCGTGCCGGTCAACCGGGTGAAGATCCTGATGTTCATGTTCACCGCCTTCTGCGCCTGCGTCTTCGCCACCTGCCAGGTGATGGAGTTCGGCTCGGCAGGCGCCGACCGCGGCCTGCTCAAGGAATTCGAGGCGATCATCGCCGTCGTCATCGGCGGCGCGCTGCTGACCGGCGGCTATGGCTCGGTGATCGGCGCAGCACTTGGCGCGCTGATCTTCGGCGTCGTCCAGCAGGGGCTTTTCTTCGCCAATGTCGAGAGTTCGCTGTTCCGCGTCTTCCTCGGCGTCATCCTGCTGTTCGCCGTGGTGCTCAACACCTATATCCGGCGCATGATCACGGGGGAGAGATGAGATGAAGCCCGAACACGCTCCCCTGATTGAAATGAAGAACATCGAGAAGCATTTCGGCTCGGTGATCGCATTGAACGGCGTCTCGCTGGAGATCTACCCCGGCGAATGCCATTGCCTCTTGGGCGACAACGGTGCGGGCAAGTCCACCTTCATCAAGACCATGTCGGGCGTGCACAAGCCGACCCGCGGCGAGATCCTGTTCGAAGGCAAGCCGATGCATTTCGAGGATCCGCGCGACGCCATCACAGCCGGAATTGCCACCGTCTACCAGGATCTCGCCATGATCCCGCTGATGTCGGTGAGCCGCAACTTCTTCATGGGCAACGAGCCCGAGAAGAAATTCGGGCCGTTCAAGCTGTTCGACCATGCCTACGCCAACGAGATCACCATGCAGGAAATGCGCAAGATGGGGATCAACCTGCGCGGACCGGACCAGGCGGTGGGCACACTGTCGGGCGGCGAGCGGCAGACCGTGGCGATTGCAAGGGCGGTGCATTTCGGCGCCAAGGTGCTGATCCTCGACGAGCCGACCTCGGCGCTCGGCGTGCGTCAGACCGCAAACGTGCTCGCCACCATCGACAAGGTGCGCAAGGACGGCATCGCCGTCGTCTTCATCACCCACAATGTCCGCCATGCTCTGGCGGTCGGCGACCGCTTCACCGTGCTCAACCGCGGCAAGACCCTGGGAACCGCCCAGCGCGGCCAGATCACGCCCGACGAGTTGCAGGACCTGATGGCCGGCGGTCAGGAGATGGTGGCGCTGGAAAGTTCGCTCGGCGGCACGGTCTGACGGCGCACCCGTTTTTCCACAGCAGCAGGAAGGCGCGGCTTCGGCCGCGCCTTTTCGTTACAGGTCCGTTTTTGTTTCGTTATTTTCGATCTGCCGTCATAAAACCGTCACACGCGAGTTCGTGCCATCGCAACGCGCACCCCTTCCCTCCTGTTAATTCAAACAGATGACCTGTCATAATCGCTTGCCATTTCGCCGCTGACCCAGAATAGTCAACGCGGGAGAAACGAAATGCCAATTGGGAGGAAGATCATGACCTTGAAATCACTGCTTTTGAGCACCATTGCCGGTGTTGCCCTGACAATCGCTGCGCCGCTGGCCGCATCCGCCGCCGATTGCGAGCGCGGCACGCTGGACGAACGCTATTGCGACGTCGACGGCGACATGATCGCCGACATTCCGACCGATCCGGCCGATCAGATCGATCCGGACACGCTGATTTTCGCCTACACGCCGGTGGAAGACCCCGCCGTCTACAAGGAAGCATGGTCCGACTTCCTGACCCACCTCGACAAGGTGACCGGCAAGAAGTCGGTCTTCTTCCCGGTCCAGTCCAACGCTGCCCAGATTGAGGCCATGCGTTCGGGCCGTCTGCACATCGCCGGCTTCAACACCGGCTCCAACCCGCTCGCCGTCAACTGCGCCGGCTTCCGTCCCTTTACCATCATGGCGTCGGAAGACGGCGGCTTCGGCTACGAGATGGAGATCATCACCTATCCCGGCTCCGGCATCGAGAAGGTCGAGGACATCAAGGGCAAGACCATGGCCTTTACCTCGGAGACCTCGAATTCCGGCTTCAAGGCCCCTTCAGCCCTGCTCAAGGCCGAGTACGGCATGGAAGCCGGCCGTGATTTCGAGCCTGCCTTCTCCGGCAAGCACGACAACTCGATCCTCGGTGTCGCCAACAAGGACTATCCGGCCGCAGCCATTGCCAACTCGGTGATGAGCCGGATGATCGAGCGTGAAGTGATCAAGGCCGACCAGGTCAAGTCGATCTACAAGTCGCAGACCTTCCCGACCACCGGCTTCGGCGTCGTCTACAACCTGAAGCCGGAACTGCAGGAAAAGATCAAGGAAGCCTTCTTCACCTTCCCCTGGGAAGGCTCGTCGCTGAAGAAGGAGTTCGAGAAGTCCAATGAAGGCCAGTTCCTGGAAATGAACTACAAGGATTTCTGGGACGTCGTGCGCAAGATCGACGCGGCCAACGGTGTTCAGTACACCTGCGGGTAATCCCCTTCCCTCGGGCGCCGCGCTCCTGTTTGCGCGGCGCCTCACTGTTTCCTGACGGGGCCCCATGCTTGAACTCAAGAACCTGAGCAAGACCTATCGCACCGGCGACAAGGCACTCCACAACGTCACGCTGACGGTCCCGAAAGGCCAGGTCATGGCCCTGATCGGGCCATCCGGCGCAGGCAAGTCGACGCTGATCCGCTGCATCAACCGGCTGGTCGAGCCGACCCAGGGCAGCGTCATCCTCGACGGCACGGACGTGACCGCGCTCAGCTCAGGCGCGCTGCGCAAGATGCGTCGCAAGATGGGCATGATCTTCCAGCAATACGCGCTGGTTGAACGCCTCACCGTGATGGAGAACGTGCTGTCCGGCCGTCTCGGCTATGTCGGCTTCTGGCGCTCCTATTTCCGCAAGTACCCGCAGTCCGACATCGACGAGGCGTTTCGCCTGCTCGACCGGGTCGGCCTGCTGGCCATGGCCGACAAGCGCGCCGACGAGCTCTCGGGCGGCCAGCGCCAGCGCGTCGGCATCGCCCGCGCCCTGATCCAGGATCCGCGGCTCCTGCTGGTCGACGAACCGACCGCCTCGCTCGATCCGAAGACCTCCCGGCAGATCATGCGCCTGATCTGCGAACTCTGCGCCGAACGCGGCCTCGCCGCCGTCATCAACATCCACGACGTGGCGCTGGCGCAGATGTTCGTCGAGCGCATCGTCGGGCTGAAGGCCGGCGAACTGGCCTTCGACGGCAAGCCAGTCGAGATGACCGAGGACGTGCTCACCAATATCTACGGCGAAGAGGACTGGCATGCGACCATTCGCGAAGTCGATGATGAGGACGCAGACGCCGGGGAAGCGGTTGCATGACCGCCGTCACGCTTGAAGCCAGGCTCGGCTCCGCCTGGAAGAAACCGCCGCTGATTTCCAACCCGGCGCTGCGCTGGGGACTGTTCATCGCGGCCGCGGTCTATCTTGTGCTGGCCATTGCCTCGATTGACGTCAACTGGGCCCGCGTCGCCGAAGGTCTGAGCCGCGGCTGGGCCTTCATCACCTCGTTCTTCAATCCCGATTTCGTCTCCCGCGGGTCCGATATCCGCGACGGCATTCTCGAAAGCGTCATCATCACCGTGGCCTCCACCGTGGTTGGCATCCTGATCTCGATTCCAATCGGGCTGGGGGCTGCACGCAACATCGCGCCCTTGCCGGTCTACCTGGTCTGCCGCGCCATCGTGGCCCTGTCGCGCGCGCTGAACGAGATCATCATCGCCATCCTGCTGGTGGCGATCTTCGGCTTCGGGCCGCTCGCGGGTTTTCTCACACTGTCGTTTGCCACCATCGGCTTCCTCGCCAAGCTTCTGGCCGAGGACATCGAGGAGATGGACAAGGTGCAGGCGGAAGCCATCCGCGCCACCGGATCGACCTGGATGCAATGGATCAATTACGGCGTCCAGCCGCAGGTGATGCCGCGGCTGATCGGCCTGTCGATGTACCGCCTCGACATCAATTTCCGCGAATCCGCGGTGCTCGGACTGGTCGGCGCCGGCGGCATCGGCGCGACGCTCAACACCGCGTTTGACCGCTACGAGTTTGATACGGCGGCGGCGATCCTGCTGATCATCATCGTCACCGTCATGGTGCTGGAGTATCTGTCCGGCATCATCAGGGCAAAGGTGCAGTAATGCCGGTATCAACCAACGCCAACGGCGCGAAGATCTGGCAGCTGCGCAACCGCAACCAGACGCTTGCGCGCTGGGCCGCCTACCTGGCCGGCGTCGCAATCTTCATGTGGTGCTGGCAGCGCATTTCCGAAGCCACCACCTGGTTCTTCGTCTGGGATGCGCCGCGCATTGCCGCCGACATCGGCAGCCGCGCCATGCCGCCGCGCTGGTCCTACATGGACAAGCTGTGGGGTCCGCTCTGGGACACGCTCAACATGGCGACGCTGGGCACCCTGCTCGCACTTGTGATGGCGGTGCCGGTGGCCTTTCTGGCAGCGCGCAACACCACGCCCAGCGCCGTGTTCATCCGTCCGGTGGCGCTGTTCATCATCGTTGCCACCCGCTCGATCAATTCGCTGATCTGGGCGCTGCTGCTGGTCGCCGTCATCGGCCCCGGCGTCTTTGCCGGGCTGCTCGCCATCGCCTTCCGCTCGATCGGTTTCTGCGCAAAGCTGCTCTACGAGGCTATCGAGGAGATCGACCCCACCCAGGTCGAGGCGATCACCGCCACCGGCGCCAGCCGCTGGCAGGTGATGGCCTACGGCATCGTGCCGCAGATCATGCCCGCCTTCGCCGGCATCAGCGTCTTCCGCTGGGATATCAACATCCGCGAATCCACCGTTCTGGGCCTCGTCGGCGCCGGCGGCATCGGCCTGCAACTTCAGTCCTCGCTCAACACGCTGGCCTGGCCGCAGGTAACGCTGATCCTGATTGTCATCCTGGCTGCCGTCGTGATAGGCGAATGGGTCTCGGCCAAGGTGCGTGGAGCCATCATTTGAGTACCGGATCAGAGGTCATCAGGGACCAGGGCGCCGAGTGGGCCTTCCGGGAATATGAATCCGTGCGCCACCGCCTGCCGGCAGTGCGTCGACAGGCAGAGTTCGTCCGGGCCGAAAACCTCGATGACATCGCCGAGCAGTTCGACGTGTTCCTGCTCGACGCCTTCGGCGTGCTCAACATCGGCGAGACGGCGATCCCCGGCGTGGTCGATCGCGTCAACGGACTGCGTGCGCGCGGCAAGCAGGTGATGGTCGTCACCAATGCCGCCGGCTATCCCTCCTCCGTGCTCCATGCCCGCTACCAGCGCCTGGGCTACAGCTTCGGCACGGACGACGTGGTCTCGAGCCGCATGGCCCTGCTCCGGGGACTTGAAACCCATCCGGAGCTGAAATGGGGCATGGCGGCGCAGCCGAGATTCGGCCGCGAGGAACTGCCCGACGGCGCGCATTTTCTCGAGGACGACGCGTCCGCCTATGCCCGGGCCGAAGGGGTGCTGATGTTCGGCGCATCGGCCTGGGGCGAACCGCGCCAGGCGCTGCTCGAACAGGCCATCAAGGACAACCCCCGCCAGGTGCTGGTCGGCAATCCCGACCTGGTGGCGCCGGTGGAGAGCGGCCTGTCGCGCGAGCCGGGCCATTACGCCCATCGCCTCGCCAACGCCACCGGCATCAAGCCGGTGTTCTTCGGCAAGCCGTTCCCGGCCATCTTCGACATGGCCCGCGAGCGCATCCGCCCCGGCGTCCCCGACGAGCGGGTGCTGATGGTCGGCGACACGCTGCACACCGACATTCTCGGCGGCAACGCGGCCGGCTTCCGCACCGCCCTGATTGCGGGCTACGGTTTCTTCGATGGCGAGGATCCCGCCTCGGCAATCACTGAGTCCGGCATCGTTCCCGACTTCATTCTCGACCGGCCGTAATGCAGCCGTTGCTTTCCACCGGCATCGCAATCCGATTTCAATCGTTTTGCATCCGGCCTTGACGCACATCAAGGCAGCCCGGATTCCCGGTTCTATAGTTGTCTCTCGTTCTGACTGTTTCAATCAGCCTCCGGGAGAGCCGCATGTCCGCAGCCAACAAAAATGTCATCTGGTTTGAAGATCTGTCGCGCGGCGATGTCGGCCTGGTGGGCGGCAAGAACTCGTCACTGGGCGAAATGGTGCAGCAGCTGGGAAAGAAGGGCATCGACGTGCCGCCCGGCTTCGCCACCACGTCCGACGCCTTCCGCGCCTTCATCAAGGCCAACAACCTCAACCAGGTGATCGCCGACGCGATGGACATGCTCGAAAGCGGCAAGCGCACGCTCGCCGAAACCGGCACGGCGGTCCGCGCCGCAATCGTCGCCGGCGACTGGCCCGACGATATCCGCGAGGCGATCCTGTCGGCCTACCGCGAATTGTCCGAACGCACCGGCAACAAGGAACTCTCGGTCGCCGTCCGCTCGTCCGCCACCGCCGAAGACCTGCCCGACGCCAGCTTCGCCGGCCAGCAGGAAACCTTTCTCAACGTCCGCGGCGAAGCCGCGCTGCTGTCGACCTGCCGGCGCTGCTACGCCTCGCTGTTCACCGACCGGGCGATCACCTACCGCAAGATCCAGGGCTTTGATCACAACCAGGTGGCGCTGTCGATCGGCGTGCAGCTGATGGTCCGCTCCGACATCGGCGGTTCCGGCGTGATGTTCTCGATCGACACCGAATCCGGCTTTGACAAGGTGGTGCTGATCAACGCCGCCTGGGGCTTGGGCGAGAACGTCGTCCAGGGGGCCGTGACGCCTGACGAGTACGAGGTCTTCAAGCCGCTGCTCGACACCCCCGGCCTCAAGCCGATCGTCGAGAAGACCTGCGGCGCCAAGGAGATCAAGATGATCTACGCAGGCGCCGAAGGCGGCGAAACGAAGAATGTGCCGACCTCGAAGGCCGAGCGCGGAGCCTACGTGCTCTCGGATGAGGAAATCCTCAACCTCGCCCGCCAGGCGTTGACCATCGAGAAGCATTACGGCCAAGCCATGGACATGGAATGGGCCAAGGATGGCGAGACCGGCAAGCTCTACATCGTCCAGGCCCGGCCCGAGACGGTGCAGTCGCGCGTCGATGTGACGGCGCTCAAATCCTACACCATCAAGAAGACCGGCAAGACCCTGCTCACCGGTCTTTCCGTCGGCGCCGCCGTCCGCGCCGGACGCGTCTGCCTGATCGAGAGCGTCAAGGACATCGACAAGTTTGTCGACGGCTCGATCCTGGTGACGTCGACCACCGACCCCGACTGGGTGCCGATCATGAAGCGCGCCACCGCGATCATCACCGATCACGGCGGCCGCACCTCGCACGCTGCCATCGTCAGCCGCGAACTCGGGCTCCCGGCGATCGTCGGTACCGGCAACGCCACACACATCCTGCATGACCAGCAGGAAGTCACCATCTCCTGCGCCGGCGGCGAGGAAGGCGCGGTCTACGAGGGCATCGCCGAATACGAGGTCACCGACGTCCATCTGGACCACGTGCCGCAGACCAGGACCCGCATCATGCTCAATCTTGCGGATCCTTCGGCGGCGTTCCGCTGGTGGCGTCTGCCCGCCGACGGCGTCGGCCTTGCGCGCATGGAGTTCGTGGTCAATTCCGCCGTCAAGGTGCACCCGATGGCGCTGGTCAATTTCGATACGCTGAAGGACGAAGCCGCCAAGGCCGAGATCGCCGAGCTGACACGCCGTTATGACAACAAGGGCGACTATTTCGTCGAGACCCTGGCCCGCGGCCTCTCCCGCATCGCCGCCGTCGCCTATCCGAAACCGGTGATCGTGCGGATGAGCGATTTCAAGACCAATGAATATGCCGAGCTGCTCGGCGGTCGCGCCTTTGAGCCGAAGGAAGAAAACCCGATGATCGGCTTCCGCGGCGCCTCACGCTATTACTCCGACGCCTACCGCGACGGCTTCGCGCTCGAATGCAGGGCGATCAAGATGCTGCGCGAGGAAATGGGCTTCGACAATGTCGTGGTCATGATCCCGTTCTGCCGCTCCCCCGACGAGGCCGACAAGGTGCTTGGCGTGATGGCCGACAACGGCCTCAAGCGCGGCGAGAACGGGCTGCAAGTCTACGTCATGGGCGAAATCCCCTCCAACGTCATCCGCGCCAGCGAATTCGCCACCCGCTTCGACGGCTTCTCCATCGGCTCGAACGACCTCACCCAGCTCACCCTCGGCGTCGACCGGGATTCGGGCGAACTGGCAAACCTGTTCAGCGAGGCTGATCCCGCGGTGATCTGGATGATCGAGACATTGATCGCCCGCGCCCATGAGGCGGGTGCGAAAGTCGGGCTCTGCGGCCAGGCGCCATCCAACAACCCGGCCTTCGCCAAGCTGCTGGTGCAGGCGGGCATCGACACCATCTCGGTGACGCCCGACAGTTTCGTCGCGGTCAAGACCAACGTCGCGGAGGCGGAAAAAGCCGGACAATAAACCGGCCATTCCGCCCTGCCATGGATTGAAACCCCCTGCCCGCCTGTGTGATGGTCCGCCCCATGTCCGACATCCTGACCATCACGCTCAACCCTGCTCTTGACGTGGCGACGTCCGTGGAAGCGGTCGTGCCCGGCCCCAAACTGCGCTGCGCCGAACCGCGCTACGACCCCGGCGGTGGCGGCGTCAATGTCTCCCGGGCGCTGCTGCGGCTTGAGGGAAGCTCGCAGGCCTTTGTCGCCTTTGGCGGCGAAACCGGCAGCATGTCGTTGTCGATGCTCAAGGCGGAAGGCATCGGCGTCGTCCACTTCCCCACTGCCGGCAACACGCGGCAGTCCTTCGCCATTGTCGACGAGAGCACGGGCCAGCAGTTCCGGTTTCAACTGCCCGGCCCGGTCTGGCAGCCGGACCAGACCGAGCGGATGCTGGCAGCGCTCGAACCGCATCTCGCCAAAGGCCGCATTGCCGTGATGTCGGGCAGCCTGCCACCGGGCGTACCGGCCGGCATCGCCTCGACCGTCAACCGGATGGTGATCGACAAGGGCGCGCGACTGTTCCTCGACACCTCGGGCGAGGCGCTCAGCACCGCTGCCGTCAATCCCGGTCCACCCTTTGCGCTGCTCAGGATGGACGGCGCCGAAGCCTCCGAGGTATCGGGCCAAAGCTTCGACACCCCCGCGGAACTCGCCGATTACGGCGCGGAGCTGATCGCAAAAGGCGCCGCCGAACGGCTGGTCATGTCGATGGGCGCCATCGGCACGGTGGGCGTGTCGGCGGAAGAACGCTTCTTCTGCCGCCCGCCGAAGATCGAGACGCTGAGCGCGGTCGGCGCCGGCGACAGCATGGTCGCGGCCATCACGCTCGAACTGTCGCGCGGCGGCAGCTTCCGCGACGCCGTCCGCCACGGCGTCGCCGCCGCCGGCTCGGCCGTGATGACGCCCGCGACCCAGCTTTGCGCGAAGGCAACGGCGGAGGAGATCTTGGGGCGGGTGGTGACGGAGGTGATTTGAGCCTAGAGGCGGCTGTTTATCCTATTAACTGCCGGAACCAAGTTCGTGCTCGGCGAGAATTTCTTCCGAGTATTCGAGAGCATCCGAAAACAATCGAATATCTCCTTCATTTATCTCGTGGTATTGTATATTTCCCGGATATGAGAATTTGAGAATGACAGAGGGCTTCGGCCTGCCACAAACGAATGCAACCACACCATCCTTCAGGATAAATGACTTAATAATCTTTTTTCGAAAAAGAAAAACCCGATCGAGAATGCTTGGTTTTCGTTGTCGAAAACGCGGCATCGTTGATGTTAGCCCCTACAAAAATCCATACACGTCGACCAACCCGCATGCTGGCTGCCTTCCAACAAAATTCACGCAAAGCGTGCATTGTCAAGGCTCCGCATCACCCGCGGCCACCAAAACAAACGTAAACCCTGCCTCAAAACTCCAGCTTCGACGAAAATCCCGAAATCACCTCCGCGCTCCGCTTCAGCGCCGCGCGTTCGCTCGCATCCAGGTCCGGCATCAGCGTGGCGATGATACCCTCGCGGCCGACGATGCGCGGCAGTGACAGCGGCACGTCCTTGATGCCCTCGATGTCTTCGTTGACCTGCGAGACGCTGAGCACGGTGCGCTCGTCGTCGGTGATCGACTGGACAATGCGCGCAAGCCCGGCGCCGATGCCGTACCAGGTCGCACCCTTGCCTTCGATGATCGTATAAGCGGCCCCCTTCACCTCGTCGGCGATACGGCCGCGAGTTGCTTCATCCAGCGGGCAGCCGATCTGCTCGGCGAATGAGACGATCGGCACGCTGCCGGCCATGGCGCTCGACCAGACGGCGACTTCGCTGTCGCCGTGCTCGCCCAGGATATAGGCATGCACGGAATTGGGGGCGATGCCCAGATGATCGCCGAGCAGGGTTCTCAGCCGCGCGGTGTCGAGAATGGTGCCCGAGCCGATCACCCGTTCGGGCGGCAGGCCGGAGATGCGTTGCGCAATGAAGGTCATCACGTCGAGAGGATTGGTGGCGATCAGCAGGATGGCGTCGGGCGCAGCCCGCATGATGCCGCCGATGACGGACCGGAACACCTCGACATTGCGCCCGAGCAGCGCCAGCCGGCTCTCGCCGGGCTTCTGGCTGACCCCGGCGGCGATGATCACCACCGCGGCGTCCTTGAGATCCGCATAGTCTCCGGCGTGGATGGCCACCGTGGTGGCGAACGGCGTGGCGTGGGCGATGTCCTGGGCCTGGGCCAGCGCTAAGGCCGGATTGGCGTCGACCAGCACGATCTCCGTGCCCACGCCCAGGAGCGCCATCGCATAGCCCGCGGCACTGCCCACCATTCCGGTTCCGACGATTCCGATCTTCATCCGCTCTGTGCTCCACAGCTTGACCGGCGCGCATCTGCCGCGCCCGCCGATCCTCCTAGCAGCAAACACCGCTCCGTACTGTGACAGAAGTCAAATCGGCCATGCCGCAAGCCATCCTGCCCCGGATCGCCGGCGGCAGTGCAGCGCTGCGCCCGGTCGCGCCGGCCAGAATGCAGATGTCCTTGGATCACTGCCTCGCGCGGTGGCGCGAGGTCAGGAAGTCCGTGCGGCCTCGGTGGCGTCGATCGCCTTGCGCAGATAGTTGTCGCGGCCATAGACATCGGCGAAATACTCGACCGTGCCCGCATCATCCGGCCAGGCGGTGAAATAGGCGATATGCACCGGGATTTTCGTCGACAGCTGCACCTGCTTGTTCTGTCCGCCGGCAATATGACTGCCGATGTCGGCGACCGATGTCCCCAGCACCTTGGCCGCCATGGCGCGCGGATCGTGCAGCCGGATGCAGCCGTGGCTCAAGGCGCGGGTATCGCGCTGGAACAGGGATTTTGACGGCGTGTCATGCATGTAGATGGCGTGGCTGTTGGGGAACAGGATCTTCAACTCACCCAGCGCATTGCCGTCGCTTGGCGGCTGGCGCACGCCGATGCCGCTGCCCTTGCCGACGGCGTTCCAGTTGACCGAACTCGAGGACACCGCACGGCCGCCGGAGGTCACCTCGTAACCGAGCCGGTCCAGATAGGACGGATCGGCCCTCAGCTTCGGCAGCATCTCGTTGATGATGATCGATTGCGGCACGCCCCAGTAGGGATTGAACTCCACCAGTTCTATGGTGTCGTCGAAGAAATAGGTCTGGTTCGACCTGGAGCCGACAACCACGCGCATCGACAGATCCGCCTTGCCGTTCTCGAAATAGGTCGCGGTGTAGGCCGGCTGGTTGATGAACACCCGCCGCGAGGCGAGAACGCCCGGAAGCCAGCGCGCCCGCTCCATCGCCAGCTTCACCTTCTCGATCTTGTCCGCATTGGTGATGCCGACCAGTGCACGGCGTGTTGCCGGGCCGACGACGCCATCGGGCTTGAGGCCGGCTTCCTTCTGGAACCCCTTGACCAGGCCGACCAGCTCCTCGTCATATTCGGGCTTGCCGGCATAGCTCGCAAACAGCAGGGCATGATCGGTCTTCAGGGCATCGCTACCCTTCATCTCGATCGCCGCGATCACATTTGCGAGCTCCGGATTGGATTGGCCCGGTTTGAGCAACAGATTCGCGGCAATCTCGATGCGCGCACCCTCATCGAGATCCTGCAGTCGTTTCAGTTCCGCCTTCAGCGCCTCGAAATGCGCGCCTTGCGGGTTTTGCGCCATGAGCGCCTCGGCCGGATCGGCGGCCTTGGACAGGGCTTCAAGCTGTTTGGCCAGATCCGGGTTCTTGCGCTTGAAATCGTGATAGCCGGAGATCCGGTTGGGATCGACCCGGCCGCGCGTGGCGTCGAGCATGTAGTTGGCGACCGCGACCGACAGCTTCATCTCGAAGGCCATCAGCTCCTTCTGGCGCTCGGTGCCCTGCGTGACATCGAATGCGTCCGCGGGCGCCTCGACCTTGTAGTCAGCCGCAGACAGACCCACCTCGTCGGCGGCATTGAGCACGTCGATCACCGCCCGGGCGCGGTCGGTGATCGATGTTCCGGCCACCCAGATGTAACCGGGATGGGTGGAATAATATTCGACGACCGCCTCGGCGGCTTCCGGCAATGCCTTGAGCGACAGATCCGCCAGTGCCGGCCGACCTTCGGCGAACGGGTCGATGCCCAGCGGCGACAGCGCCATGTCGTCGATCCCGCCGGTGATCACCGGATCGGCGATCTTGCCGAAATCGACCTTGACCAGCGTATCGGGCTTGTAGGTGCGGTAGGTCGGGCCGCTGATCCGGGCGACCGGCTTCGGAGCGACCGCTTCCTGTTGCGCCCGTTCGCGCGCCATCTGCTCGCGCTTCCGCTGGGCCGGGCTCTTGAACAGCGCGTCGAGCAGGCCCTGCGCCTGAACCGGCGGCGTTGCTGCCACCACGCCGGTAAAAGTGACCGCGATGGCGATCAACGCCACGCCTGCACGCATCTTGATGCTCATGCCCAACCCAGATTGTTATGCCAGGCCCGAGGGTCCGGCGCGTTCCGACGAAATTGCCAAGTTCGCGCGAACACTAACAAATCAACACGGCAATGGAAAGAATGCCTGACGGTTTCAATCGGCAGAATTGTCACCCTTTCGTGAGCTGGCCGGACAACCGGATTGTCACGGACCTGCCTGCGGCACCTGGCGACGCGCCTATCAGAGACACCGGAAAACCTTGTCGTCCGTGGTCAGCCGGAGCAGCGGGAGCATCATTCCGGCGTCTCTGCCGCCCCGCGCCGGGAAAGGGCCGGCGCCGTCTCGTACCAGCCCTTCGACCGGTTGACGATAAAGACCAGAGACAGCATGACGGGAACCTCGATGAGCACCCCGACCACGGTGGCGAGCGCGGCACCGGACTCAAAGCCGAACAGGCTGATCGCCACGGCGACCGCCAGTTCGAAGAAATTGCTGGCCCCGATCAGCGCCGACGGTCCGGCGATCACGTGCGTCTCCCCGACCACACGGTTGGCGATATAGCCGATGCCGAAGATCAGATAGGTCTGGATGATGATCGGCACGGACAGAAGCACGATGATCAGCGGCTGGGCCAGGATTGCCTGGCCCTGGAACGCGAACAGCACGACCAGCGTCGCCAGCAGCGCGATGATGGACAGCGGCTGCAATCTCGACAGCAGCCGCTGCAGCGCCGCCTCGCCGCCGGACGCCAGAAGCCGGGCGCGCAGAACCTGGGCAATGATCACCGGCACGACGATATATAGCGTCACCGACAGAAGCAGGGTCTGCCACGGCACCGTGATCGCCGAAATGCCCAGAAGCAGCGCAACGATCGGGGCAAAGGCAATCACCATCACCAGATCATTGACGGTGACCTGGCTCAGGGTGAACAGCGGATCCCCCCTGGTCAGGTTGCTCCAGACGAACACCATGGCCGTGCAGGGGGCGGCGCCGAGCAGGATCAGGCCGGCAATGTAGCTGTTGATCTGGTCGCCGGGCAGGAACGGCAGGAACAGCCAGCCGATGAAGAACCAGGCCATGACGGCCATGGTGAAGGGCTTGATCGCCCAGTTGACGACGAGCGTGACCGAGATGCCGCGCCAGTGCCGGCTGACCTGTCCCAGCGACCCGAAATCGATCTTGACCAGCATCGGGATGATCATCAGCCAGATCAGTACCGCGACCGGCAGGTTGACATTGGCGATCTCGGCGGAACCGATGGCCTGGAAGACAGCCGGGAAGACGTATCCGAGTGCAATCCCAGCCGCGATGCACAGCGCGACCCAGAGTGTCAGGTAGCGTTCAAATGTCGACATGTCGTACTCCTGGGCACGGATTCGGGCAGCCAAACGCGCGTGGCCCGACATGATGTCAAAGCCTCGCGGCGCCGAAACGATTCATTCACTTCGATAAATCATGATATCTTGAAAGATACAAGAGCGCCCTCGCCCCTGCACCCTTAGCGCAATTGCAATTCACCCGCCTTCATCCTAAGACCGGGCTCTCAGGCTAATGCATGTCGCGCTTAAATGGTTTGGTTTAAGCGATAACCCACATGCATTGATTCAACAATTTGAAGCGGCCTTTGCGCATGCAATTGGATGCGCGGCGCTGCAGGCGACTAACAGGCGACCGGAAAGGTATCCCGTGGCAAACGATCTCTTCCCCCTTGGACCCGACACCACCCCCTGGAAGAAACTGACCGACAAGCATGTCGGCGTCGAGGAATTCCGCGGCGAGGAAATCCTGACGGTGGACACCGATGGTTTGCGGCTTCTTGCCGAAGCGGCTTTCGGCGACATAAACCATCTGCTCCGCCCCGGCCACCTCAAGCAGCTGGCGGCGATCCTCGACGATCCGGAAGCCACCGAGAACGACCGCTTTGTCGCCTTCGACCTGCTCAAGAACGCCAATATCGCCGCCGGCGGCGTGCTGCCGATGTGCCAGGACACCGGCACCGCGATCATCATGGCCAAGAAGGGCCGCAAGGTCTGGACCGAGGGCGGCGATTACGAGGCGCTGGCGGGTGGCGTGATGGATGCCTATGAGCGCCGCAACCTGCGCTATTCGCAGCTTGCTCCGCTTTCCATGTTCGAGGAAAAGAACACCCGGACCAACCTCCCCGCCCAGATCGACATCTATGAAGAGGGAGAGGACAGCTACGACTTCCTGTTTGTCGCCAAGGGCGGCGGTTCGGCCAACAAGACCTTTCTCTACCAGGGCACGCCATCGCTCTTGACCCATGACCGGATGATCGAGTTCCTGCGCGAGAAGATCCTGACGCTGGGCACGGCGGCCTGCCCGCCCTACCACCTGGCCATCGTCATCGGCGGCACCTCGGCCGAGATGAACCTCAAGACCGTCAAGCTGGCCTCGACCAAGTATCTTGACGAGCTGCCGACCAGCGGCTCGGATACGGGCCACGCCTTCCGCGACCTCGAAATGGAAGCCGAAGTCCACAAGCTGACCCAGCAGATGGGCGTCGGCGCCCAGTTTGGCGGCAAGTATTTCTGTCACGATGTCCGCGTCATCCGCCTGCCCCGCCACGGTGCCTCGCTGCCGATCGGTCTCGGCGTCTCCTGCTCGGCCGACCGCCAGGCCAAGGGCAAGATCACCAAGGACGGCATCTTCCTCGAGCAGCTGGAAACCGATCCGTCGAAATACCTGCCGGACATCGACGAGGACAAGCTCTCAGAACACGTGGTCAAGATCGACCTCAACCGTCCGATGAAAGAAATCCTTGCGGAGCTGTCCAAGCACCCGATCAAGACGCAACTCTCGCTCACCGGCTCGATCATCGTTGCCCGCGACCTTGCTCACTCGAAGATCCGCGCAAGGCTGGAAGCCGGTGAAGAGATGCCCGACTATCTCAAGAACCACCCGGTCTACTATGCCGGTCCCGCCAAGACGCCCGAAGGCTATGCGTCCGGTTCCTTCGGCCCCACCACCGCAGGCCGCATGGATTCCTATGTCGACCAGTTCCAGTCCTTCGGCGGATCCATGATCATGCTCGCCAAGGGCAATCGCTCCCGCTCGGTGCGCGAAGCCTGTGCCCGGCACGGCGGCTTCTATCTTGGATCGATCGGCGGCCCGGCAGCCCGTCTGGCACAGGACTGCATCAGGAAAGTAGAGGTCGTCGAGTATCCCGAACTGGGGATGGAGGCGA
The DNA here is from genome assembly GCA_020637795.1 of Hoeflea sp. Classification (GTDB taxonomy): domain Bacteria; phylum Pseudomonadota; class Alphaproteobacteria; order Rhizobiales; family Rhizobiaceae; genus Hoeflea. The sequence goes on from JACKJT010000002.1 coordinate 784,598, forward strand.
TCTGGCGCATCGAAGTCGAAAATTTTCCGGCCTTTATCGTGATCGACGACAAGGGCAATGATTTCTTCAAGGAATTGAATTTAGGCTAGAATTCCAGAACCGCCGGGAATTTTATAAAGGCGCGGGTGAGCAACGGGGCGCAAAGCCTCGTTGCTATTAATATTTCCCTAAGATTTTACCCGTAAGAATAATGACCACTAGAGCTATGAAAGCCATTCTGGGGACGACAATGACGGTATCGCCTACGAACAAGGTCCATTCGATGGACACGGCCACCTTGGTGCTCGCCACCATGCGCCGTAGAGGCATTTCCGGTCTGCCGCGAAACTATGAACTGGTTTACGAAGCTCTCAATGCATCTAACCCTACCTTGACCAAACAGTTCGAGGCGCTTGGCCGCAATCCGGCACAGGACGAACTCGATGCATTGGGCAAGAAGGTTTTCCCCCATCACTACCGCACCGGCGTGGTGGAAGGGGCTCACGACAAGATTTCCGGCGAACTCGACGGAATGCTGCGGCTGCTCAAGCAGGAGCAGTCGTCGATGGAGAGCTACTCGAAGCTGCTCGGCGAAGCCTACAATCGCATCTCCACAAAGAGCATGGCAAGCGCCGAGATTCTCAGCAACGTCATCAGTGTCCTGACCAACGCCACCGGCGACAGCATGGAAAAGGGCAAGGTCGTTGTCGAGCATATGGTCGAACGCGCCCGCGAGATGGAGCAGGTCAAGCTCGAACTCGACGAGTACAAGCGCATCGCCAACACCGATCCGCTGACCCGCCTGGCCAACCGCCGGGCGTTCGACGAGGTTCTGGCCAACATCTACAACGAACAGCGCAACGCGATGTATTATGCGCTGATCGTCGCCGATATCGACCATTTCAAGAAATTCAACGACACCTACGGCCATCCGGTCGGCGATCGCGTGCTCGGCGTTGTCGCGGCGGTGATGAAGAGCACGCTGCGCAAGGACGTCTTCATCTCGCGCACCGGCGGCGAGGAATTCGCAGTCATTCTTGAGGGGACGAGCCTCGAAATCACCATGGAAATCGCCGAACGCCTGCGCAAGGCGGTCGAAGCCACGCCGCTCAGAAGCCAGAAGACCGGCGTCAATTACGGGCCGATCACCCTGTCGCTCGGAATCTGCATGGCCAGCGATGCCGACAGTGCCGAGGAACTCTACAACAAGGCAGACGTTGCGCTCTACACCGCCAAGCATAGCGGCCGCAACAGAACGCAGCTTTACAAGCCCGAACTGAACCAGGAATTCGAAAAGAACTGGGCGATCTACAAGTCCTGATTGTCTGGTTCAGAATACTGACGTAAAGCGCCATCCATTTTGCTGCGCCGGGCAGTATAATTTGGCAAGAACATTCCGCTCCAAGCTGGACAGCCCGCAGCGAAGCAGTTACCCATAAGCATCAAGGGTCGGGGTCTTGTCTACGGATTGACGCAGGCCTTGTTGAATCAACGAATCCCGCCCTCTTTCAACGACAGCTCCGGATCGTCACATGAAACGCCTGATTTCTTCCGCCATTCTCGCCCTTTGCCTGATGGCGCCTGCTTCCGTGCAGGCCCAGCCGGCCGGCCAGACCTCCTCTGAATCCAAGACCCTGCTGCAATTGCTGTTTCCGCCCTCGGAAAACTACAACAAGTACCGCCGCTCGGACAAATCGCCGATCAAGCGCAAGGTTATCTCGTTCAAGGAGAACCATGCGGAAGGCACCATCATCATCGATACCTCCGACCGGCGGCTCTACCACGTGATCGGCAAGGGCAAGGCGATGGCCTACGGCATCGGCGTCGGCCGCGACGGCTTCACCTGGCAGGGCCAGAAGAAGATCACCCGCAAGGCCGAGTGGCCGGGCTGGACGCCGCCTCAGGTGATGCGGGACCGGGTCAAGCGCCAGGAAGGCCGCGTTCTGCCGGCCTACATGAAGGGCGGGCCGGACAACCCGCTTGGTGCGCGCGCCATGTATATCGGCTCGACCATCTATCGCATTCACGGCACCAACCAGCCATGGACCATCGGCCAGGCGATGTCGTCGGGATGCATCCGCATGGCCAACGAGGATGTCATTCATCTCTACGACCAGGTGAATGTCGGCACCAAGGTGATCGTCCGGAACTGACCGGATCATCCAGGTTGAATCACTGAAAAACCGGCCCTCGCGGCCGGTTTTTTTGTCACCACATGCTGTTCTTCGCCCGCTCGGGCCAGTCCCTGTCGTAGGTCAGGCTGTCGAAGTCCTGCTTGAGTTCCCGCATCAGGCTCCCCGGCGTCGGCAGATCGCTGACATCCGGCCAGGCGGCCTGGTCCCAGATCCGCGCCCGCATCAGCGCCCGGGCGCACTGGAAATAGATTTCGCCGACACTGACGACGATCGCCGACCGCGGCAGCTTGCCCTCCATCGCGAGACTTCCGAGCAGCTTCGGGTCGACCGAGATCTCGGCCCTGCCATTGATCCTGAGCGTGGTGTTGGAACCGGGGATCAGGAACAGCAAGGCAACCCGCCCGTCCCGCACGATGTTGCGCAGCGAATCGATCCGGTTGTTGCCGCGCCGGTCGGGCAGCACCAGGGTGCGATCATCGACGATGCTCATGACCGTCCCCGGATCGCCGCGTGGCGAGCAATCCAGCCCTTCCGGCCCGCAGGTCGCAAGCGCCACGATCGGCGAGGCTTCGATCAGCCTGCGATAGCCTGCGGTCAGCCGGCCGCTCACCTTGATCAGCGACGCTTCCGATGTCTCTCCATAGATCGCATCGAGTTCAGCCACCGTTTTGACAATGCTCACGCGAGCCTCCGTATGCTCCTGCCTCCGGTGGCCACCAAACTATTCGGTTCGTGCGAACATGGAAGGGGTAGCCCGACGATTTCCGCAGCCCTTCCCTTCTCACCCAGGAACGCGACAACCGCCTGGGTGACCGGCTCGGCGGCGACAATGCGCCGGTGACCGAAGCCGTTGGCCTTCATCAGCCTGACATGCGGCCCGATCCGGGCGATCGCCTCGGCATTGGAAAACGCCACTTCCTTGTCGTCCTCGGCATGGATCACCAGCGTCCGGATTGGGGCGTCATGCATCATCCGGTCGACACGGAACTCGGACAGCGGCCTGCCTGCGAACCGCAGCACCTGGCGTTCGAACGCGTTTTGCGCGGCGGCACCCAGACCCATCAGTTTTCCTGCCCAGCGGAATACGTCGGCCATGTTGGAAGGCGCAGCAATGGTGACAATACGGTCCGGACGCCGCTGCGGCACATGCAGGATCGAACCCGCCGCCGCAGCCATCACCGATGGGCCGCCGAAGGAATGGCCGACAAACGCGTCAAACGGCCCGTGCTGGCGCCAGGCCGCGTCGATGGCTTCCACCGCCTTGCCCAGATGCAGGGTCTTGCCCGTTGACGCGCCGTGCCCCGGAAGATCAAGGCACACGGCGGTGTGCCCGGCCGCCACCAGCGCGTCGGCGAGCGCAATCATGTGATCGCTGCGCGACCGATAACCATGCACGATAAGCACCTTCTGCCCGCCGGAGGCCTGATTCTGCGGCTGGAACACGTGGGTGGCGACAACACTGCCGGGGATCACCAGGCGCACGGTCTCGCTCTCGGCCATGCGCGCTTCCGCGCGCGCCAGGGCCTTGCGCTCCTTTTCGCTCTGCGGCTGCGTCGAGCGGGTGCGGGTAAACAGCCAGAACGCCAGCTCCCCGGCCTTTTCGGGCGATTGCGCGGCAACAAGACGAAGCGCCGCACGGGTGACCTTTTCAACAAGAGATGCCATAATGGGGTTTCCAGATAGGTTCAACTATGAACAGAATTGTACAACCATGAACAAAAATCAAGCCCTGCCTTGGGAGAACCCGCGTTTTCACAACTGGATCGCCGTGGCCCGCGCCTGCCAGGTGATGGGCTTGAGCCTGGCGCGGGCACTTCAGCCGCTTGACCTCAAGCCGCCACACCTCGACATTCTGGTCAACCTGTTCCGCGCGCCGGGGATCTCCCAGCAGGATCTTGCCGACAAATTGCTGGTTGGCCGCTCGAACCTGTCGATGTTGCTGCCGCAGCTTGAAAAGCGCGGGCTTCTGGTCAGGCGCGGCGACCCGCAGGACCGGCGCATCCTGCGGCTTGAACTGACACCTTCGGGAACCGACCTGACATTGCAGGCGATCGCTATCCAGTCGGAGCTGATCGACCGCACCATGAAGACGGCGAGCACGGATGAGTGCAACCTGGTTGGCGAGGTGATGACGCGGATCATCCACGAGCTGACACGGCCGGACACCACCGAGGAGGTCCAGGCAAACGAGCCCGGACGCAAGAAGGCCTGATCCTGCCTACCGGGTCCGCGACATGCCCTTGTCCGCGAGTTCGGCAATGTATTCGGCCCAGCGCTCCTCCTTCGCCTCGCCAATCTCTGAGAGGAAATTCCAGGTGAAGATGCCGCTGTCATGGCCATCGTCGAACACCAGCCTGACGGCATAATTGCCGACCGGCAGCACCTTCGAGATGGTCACGTCGGACTTGCCGCCGACAGTCACCCTCTGTGCCGGAGAATGCCCCTGCACTTCCGCCGAGGGCGAGCGGACCCTGAGCAGTTCGGCCTCGATGCCATAGCTGCGATCGTCGGTGAAACGGACCGTCAGCATGCGGCGGTCGGGAGAGACCCGTAATTCCTTGGGCCATGCCGTTTCATGAACGCTCATCGGTCGCAGTCCTCGTTTTCTTCGCATTTGTGGCTGATCTAGAGCCAATCCGGCCCGATCACAAGCCAACGCCGTTAAAACACACCGCGATGGCGCCAATCCGTTTGGCTCGCCCCCTTGACGCGCCACCGGTGGATGACGACATTGCACTCAACCCAATCAAGGATCATCCGCCATGGAAGACACCGCAGCACCGACCATGATCGACCCGTTCGGCCGGGCGGTGAACTATCTCAGGGTGTCGGTCACCGACCGCTGCGATTTCCGCTGCACCTACTGCATGGCGGAAAACATGACGTTCCTGCCGAAGAAGGATCTTCTCACGCTGGAGGAACTGGACCGGGTCTGCACGGTTTTTGTCGAGAAGGGCGTGCGCAAGATCCGCCTCACCGGCGGCGAGCCGCTGGTGCGCAAGAACATCATGGCCTTCGTTCGCCAGGTCGGCCGCCATATCGACGCCGGCCGCATGGACGAGCTGACACTGACCACCAACGGCTCGCAGCTCGCCCGCTTCGCCCCCGAGCTTTACGAGTGCGGCGTGCGCCGAATCAACGTCTCGATCGACACGCTCGATCCCGACAAGTTCCGCAAGATCACCCGCTGGGGCGAACTGGACAAGGTGCTCGAGGGCGTGCGCGCCGCCCAGGCCGCGGGCTTGAAGATCAAGATCAACGCCGTGGCGCTCAAGGGCTTCAACGACGCCGAGATCCCCGAAATGCTTAAATGGGCGCATGGCCAGGGCATGGACATGACCGTGATCGAGACCATGCCGATGGGCGAGATCGACGAGGACCGCACCGACCAGTACATGCCGCTGTCGCTTCTGAGGAGCAATCTGGCCAAGCAGTTCACGCTTGAGGACATTCCGTTCCGAACCGGCGGCCCCGCCCGCTACGTCACCGTCAAGGAGACCGGCGGCAAACTGGGCTTCATCACCCCGATGACCCACAATTTCTGCGAAAGCTGCAACCGGGTGCGCCTGACCTGCACCGGCACGCTCTACATGTGCCTGGGTCAGAACGATGCGGCCGACCTGCGCGCGCCGCTGCGTGCCTCCGAAGGCAACGAGCTCCTGTCGGCGGCCATCGACGAAGCCATTACCCGCAAGCCCAAGGGCCATGACTTCATCATCGACCGGACGACCAAACAGCCGGCCGTTGCCCGCCACATGAGCGTCACCGGCGGCTGATCGCCTGCAGCGGCGTCCCGTGGCGGCAGGTCTGAGCCCCGCGACTGATCAATTTCCGTGATGGACCGGCAGTTCTGGCTGACTGTGTCGCCTGCCGCAACAATGCTATGAAGCGGGTTGAGCCAGCGATTCCATGCCGGCCGCTTCCGGATGTATCATGGCCATTTCCCCCAATATGCGCGGCGCGCTGTTCATGTCCCTGTCGATGGCGGGGTTCACGTTCAACGATTCAATCGTCAAGCTGCTGACCAGCGATCTCAATGTCGCCCAGGTGATCTTTCTCCGCGGCGCGGTGGCCTCGCTGCTAATCTATCTGCTGGCCAGGCAGCGCCGCGCGCTTCGTCCGCTGCGCATCCTGCTCGACCGGTGGGTGGCGATCCGGGTCATCGGCGAACTCGGCGGCACGCTGACCTTCCTGATCGGCCTGTCCCACATTCCGCTGGCCAATGCATCAGCCATCCTTCAGGCCCTACCGCTGGCGGTCACCATGGCCGCGGCGCTGTTTCTCTCCGAGCCCGTCGGCTGGAGACGCTGGGGCGCCATTCTTGCCGGTTTTGTCGGCGTCCTGATCATCGTCCGGCCGGGGCTGGAAGGCTTCTCGCCCTACGCACTGATGATTGTCGGCACGGTGATCTTTGCCGCCGTCCGCGACATTGCCACGCGCAAGGTCAATGCCGCCATTCCATCGCTGTTCCTGTCAACGGTCACTGCGGCGGGCGTGACCATCGCCGGCCTCGTGCTGATCGGGCCGATGGGCGGCTGGAGCCCGGTGTCCATGGCCGATTTCGGCCTGATCTGCCTCGCCGCCTGCCTGCTGCTCGTCGGCTATCAATTCATCATCATGTCGATGCGCGAGGGCGAGATCTCGTTCATCGCCCCGTTCCGCTACACCAGCTTCATCTGGGCCTTGCTGCTGGGAATGGTGGTGTTTGGCGAGTACCCGGATGCCTTCATGATCACCGGCGGTGCGATCGTCATCGGTTCGGGTCTCTACACGCTCTATCGCGAACGCGTCAGGAACGCAGCCAGGCCCGCCGCACGTTCGGCTCCCCGTCACTCACCGTGAATGCCATTCGCGGCGAAACTCACCTACCGGGACGCGGAAATCGGCTTTGCGGAACCGGCTTCGCCCTCGTCGCGGAGGGACGCTTCCTTGGTTGACGTGTTGACATTGACGACCGAACGGATACTTCCAGAGGGCTTAGAGTCTGAACGGCGCGCCGCTTCATCGTCCAGTTTGGAGAGCAACCTGACATGCTCACAATCCCCCCAGGGCGCATTGCAGAAGGGACATTGGTCAAATTCGCCGTTGCCGGACATCTGGCTCCACCCGATCCAACACCAGATCCCAATAACAACAAATACCCTAGGAATCTACTGCTTTTAAGTTGTCCTGTCAGAATCAAAAGTAAAACGTATTCGCCCGACGTGCAACCGCGCGGCAACTTGTTCCACATCAATGAAGGCCAACGACGCACAAACTCCGTTCAAGACTTAGTTCGTGTGCGCCGGCGCCGTGAGGACACAAAACACCAGCAATGACCAAGACAGTATTCCTCGATCGCAAGACACCACCGCACATTGCCACGCTTGTGGTGATCGCCGGGCTCAGCGCACTGAATATGAACCTTATTCTGCCTTCGCTGCCGGGCATCGCCACTTACTACCAGGCGGATTATGTCCTGGTGCAGCTGGCAGTGTCCGGCTACCTGGGCGTCACCGGCCTGCTGCAGCTGATCATTGGCCCGCTGTCCGACCGTTACGGGCGGCGCCCGGTGATGATTGCCAGCCTGACGATCTTCCTGGTCGCCACTGCGCTCGCACCTTTCGCGCCGACCATCGAGACATTCCTCGCCATCCGCATGCTGCAGGCGGGCGTCGTCTCCGGAATGGTGCTTTCGCGCGCCATCGTTCGCGACATTGTCGGTACCGACCAGGCCGCCTCTATGATCGGCTACGTCACCATGGGGATGACGCTGGCCCCGATGATCGGTCCGGCCTTGGGCGGGATCATGGAGGAACTGTTCGGCTGGCAATCGGTCTTCGCGCTCTTGTTCCTGTTTGGCGTCGTGGCCTTCATGCTGTTGCTGGCCGACCTGGGGGAAACCAATCTCAACCGCTCTGCCAGCATGCTCAAGCAGTTCGGCGCTTATCCCGAACTTGTCCGCTCCCGCCGCTTCTGGGGCTATTCGCTGACAGCCACCTTTGCCTCGGGCGCGTTCTTCTCGTTTCTTGGCGGCGGTCCGTTTGTGGCGACAACCATCCTCGGCCTGCCTCCGTCGCAGCTTGGCCTTTATTTCGTGTTCATCGCGCTGGGATACATGACCGGGAACTTCCTCTCCGGCCGCTTCGCCAGCCAGATGGGCATCAACCGCATGATGGTCACCGGCTGCATCATCTCCACCCTTGGCATGAGCCTGTCGCTGATACTGTTTCTCGCCGGACTGTGGCACCCGATGTCCTTCTTCGGACCGATGCTTTTTGTCGGCCTTGGCAACGGCATCACCCTGCCGAGCGCCAATGCCGGTATCGTCAGCGTTCGCCCGCATCTGGCGGGATCCGCGTCGGGCCTCGGTGGCGCCATGATGATTGGCGGCGGCGCGGCGCTGTCGGCTCTGGCCGGCGCCGTTCTCTCCGCCGAAACCGGCCCCTACCCGCTGATCATCGTCATGCTGGTCTCCTGCATCTTCAGCGTGCTGGCCACGCTCTACGTCATCCGGGTCGAAAACAGCCTTTCCGGGGATGCAAGGATCGAACGGTCCTCCTGAAAATCCCGGCGATTGCGGCACTCGCGCAGTTAAACCGGCCATCGACTCATGCCCCCGGAAAACCTTACCCGCATTGGCCTTGGGTAAGTTCGCATTTCCTGTTGCAATCCCCGGCAAAACAGTGGGAATATTCCGCCCAGCGCGGTGAACATCACCTGCGATCAACGGAAAGCGGCGGTCAACAAGCCGCTATCCAGCCAACAGAGAGGACACCTATGTCTATTTCCCGACGGATTATTCTTGCAGCCTCGGCTGCAGCACTCGCTCTTTCGATGGGGGCAGCGGCCCAGGCGGCCAGCCATGGCGGCATGAAGAAGGTCATCATCGGCACTGAAGGCGCCTACCCCCCCTTCAACAATCTTGAATCAGACGGCAGCCTTGTCGGCTTCGACATCGACATCGCCAAGGCGCTTTGCGAGGAAATGAAGGTCGAATGCGAATTTGTCACCCAGGACTGGGACGGCATCATTCCGGCGCTTCTCGCCGGCAAGTTCGACGCCATCATCGCCTCCATGTCGATCACCGATGAGCGCAAGGAAAAGGTGGATTTCACCAACAAGTACTACAACACCGGTCCGGCCATTGCCGTGCCGAAGGACAGCTCCATCACCGAAGCCACCGACGCCGGCCTCGCTGGCAAGGCGCTGGGTGCGCAGTCCTCGACCACCCACTCCAACTATGCTGAAGCCAAGTTTCCCTCCGCCGACCTCAAGCTTTACCCGACGCCTGACGAATACAAGCTCGACATTGCATCGGGACGCGTTGACGCCGTCATCGACGACGTGATCGTGCTGTCGGACTGGCTCAAGACCGACGATGGCAAGGCCTGCTGCAAGCTGCTGAGCGCCCTCACCCCCGATCCGGTCATCAACGGCGAAGGCGCCGGCATTGCCATCCGCAAGGGCGAAACCGAACTGCGCGACATGTTCAACGCAGCCATCGCCGCGATCCGCGCCAACGGCACCTACAAGGCCATCAACGACAAGTATTTCGACGTTGATGTCTATGGCGACTAAGCCGATCCTGCATCGGTCGAAGACTTGAAAAAGGCGGCGGACGCTCCATCGTCCGCCGCCATACTCCAAGACCGCCAACAAGGCGGCAGGATCAGGGGACAGAATGGAACCGACAGCATCGCTGGGAGGGCAGCTATATTGGCTTGCGTCGCTGTTTGACCCGTTCTGCGGCCCGCTGGGCCTGCTCAACCTGTTGCCCGAGGGCTCGCTTCTCTCCTGCGGCGACACCGGCTGGGGCGACGAGGTGGCGCGGGGCTTCTTCGTCACCATCACGCTGGCGCTCTGCACCCTGCCGATCGGGCTGACCATCGGGCTGTTCCTGGCGCTGGCCAAGCAGACCGAAGTTCGCACGCTCCGGGCGGCGGCCAATATCTACACCACAATCTTTCGCGGGCTACCCGAACTGCTGACGATCTTCATGATCTATTTCGGCCTGCAGATCGCCGTGCGCGAGGTGGCGCTGGCGCTGGGCTTCGAGAGCGGCTTCGACATCAATTCTTTCGTCGCCGGCACCATCGCGCTGTCGCTGGTCTTCTCCGCTTACGCCTCGGAAGTGCTCTCCTCGGCCTTCAAGGCCATTCCCAAGGGTCAGTACGAGGCGGGCTACGCACTGGGCCTGCGCCCGGGCAAGACCATGCGGCTCATCATCCTGCCGCAGCTGGTCCGTATCGCCCTGCCGGGCCTGGGCAATCTCTGGATGATCCTGATCAAGGATACCGCGCTGATATCGGTGATCGGGCTCGGCGACACGCTGCGCCAGACCGGCATCGCCGCCAAGGTCACCAAGGAAGCCTTCTTTTTCTACGGCATCGCCTGCCTGCTGTTCCTCGCCCTGGCGATGGTCTCGTCCGTGGTGTTCTCGAAGATCGAAACCAGCGTGCGGCGTTCGGGAGTAAACCGATGAGCGTCGCCGACGAGTTGATCCCACCGCAGCCCGCGCCTCCGGTCGCGGCCTTTCGCTGGACCCGCCTGCGCATTCTCGGCGCCACTCTGCTGGGCCTGTGGATCGCCGCCGGCATTGCCCTTGTGCTCTGGCTGGTGGACGCCTGGGACATCGACAAGGTCACCACCTATGGCCCGAAGCTCCTGTCGGGCCTGGCAACCACGCTGACCCTCGTCGGCATCTCCGTCACCCTGGGCGCGGTCCTGTCCGTCCCCATCGCGCTGGGGCGGATGTCGTCGAACCGCATCCTTTCCTGGATCGCCTACGGCTATGTCTACTTCTTCCGCGGCACACCGCTGATCGCACAGCTGTTCCTGATCTATTACGGCTTCGGCAGCTTCCGCAACGAACTTGAAGCCCTGGGGCTCTGGGTGTTCTTCCGCGACGCCTGGAACTGCGCCCTGTTCGCCTTCACGCTCAACACCGCCGCCTATCAGGCCGAGATCCTGCGCGGCGCCATCGAGAGCGTCACCCGCGGCCAGCACGAGGGCGCCGCGGCCCTTGGCCTGACCCGGTTCCAGACCTTCCACCAGATCATCCTGCCGCAGGCGATGATCGTGGCGCTGAGGCCCTATGGCAACGAGATCATCCTGATGATCAAGGGCTCGGCCATTGTCGCCATCGTCACCGTTTTCGACCTGATGGGCGAAACCCGCCGGGCCTATTCGCGCACCTTCGATTTCCAGACCTATATCTGGGCGGCGGTTTTCTACCTGGTCATCGTCGAGACCCTGCGCAACATCTGGGAGAAGCTCGAACAGCGCCTCACCCGCCACCTCAAGCGCTAGTCGCCTCATTCCCCGCTTGCCGCGACCGCGCCTTTGTATAAAAGGGGCGCGAAACCTCTATTGGAGCCAGCCCATGGCAAAGACCGACGACGACGCTCTGGCGGAAGCCTACAACCGCGCACTGGCGCTGGAGAAATCCGGCGATTTCGATCTCGCGGCGGTTGCCTATGCCGAAGTCCTGGCGCTCGATCCCGAAGACCATGGCGGCGCCGCAGTAAGGCTTGCCTCGATGAAGCGCGGCGATGTCCCTGTGCGCGCCTCGGAAGCCTATGTGACCACGCTGTTTGACCAGCACGCCGATGTCTTCGACAAGGTTCTGGTCGAGGACCTGGGCTACCATGTGCCGCTGCTTCTCCGCCAGCGGCTGATCGAGCTGGGGCTCACCAGCTTCGACCGGATGCTCGATCTCGGCTGCGGCACGGGGCTGACCGGCGGCGCGCTCGAAGACATGGTCGATGACGCCACCGGCCTGGACCTCGCCGAGAACATGGTCGAGATCGCCCATGAAAAGAGCCTCTACGACACGCTCTACGTCGCCGACGCCGTCGATTATCTCGAAGACAATGACGACGAGCCGTTCGATCTCATCGCCGCCACCGACGTGCTGCCCTATCTCGGCGCGCTCGAGCCGCTGTTTGCCGCGGCGGCGGCGAACGCCACGCCCGGCGCGCTATTCTGCTTTTCAAGCGAAACCCTGCCCGAGGCCGATTTCGAAGGCCGTCCCTACACGGTCGGCCGCTTCCAGCGTTTTGCCCATACCGAGGCCTATGTGCGCGCAGCGCTCGAGGCGGCAGGCTTCGAAACGCTCGAGGCCGGCGACATCGTCGTCCGCCACGAACAGGGCCTGCCGATCGCCGGGCATCTGTTTATCGCACGCAAGCGCTGAGCCGGCTCCGGCCTGAACAAGATGGCGTCGCAAACCGCCGCGGCAGCATCCGGGCTACATCACTTGGCCGTGGGCGCGGCCGCCTGTTTCGCCGCAGCCACGCTCAGATTTCGCGGGCCGCCTGGGCCGCGATGCCTGCCAGGTCGGGTTGACCGCCGGGGCCGACCACGACGTAGGCCGCCCCGTTGCCCTTCCAGGATACGAAATCGAATCCCTTGATCGTCTGCTGTTTGAGGGCGGGTGGCGATGCCGTGTCGCCGTTCGGGCTGCTTTGCAGGCACAGCGCAATGACCGTACCATCGGCCTGCCGGTACATCAGCTGTCCAACCGGCTTGCCATTGGCAACCAGCAGGCGGCCACCTTCGAATGTCAGCCCGAAACCTGTCAGGTCCGGGATCGAGAACACCACGCCGACATTCGCCCCGAGCCATTTTTTCAGGTGATCGGATTCGTCCGCCCCGACCTCGACAAGGTGGCGCTGCTGACCCGCGTAGATCGCGTGATAATCGGCGATGTCGTTCAGCCAGCCGGCTTGCGCCACCAGTGTGCCGGCGGGCGAAATCCGGTCTTTCAGCAAATAGCCGCCCATTCCTCCGAATACGAACAGGGCGAGGCCGGCGGCGAGCGCCCCCCAGACCGGACGCGAAGCCGGGCGCGAGGGGGCAGTCCCGACAGGCAATGCCTTGATCTTCTGCGCCAGGGCCAGCGGCACCGGGTCACCCAGCAGCGCATCGAACTGATCCTGCGCCAACGCGTCGGCGGCAATCAGTGCGTCAAGTTCGGCCTGCAACGCAGGGTCGGTTTCCAGCATGGCTTCGAGCGACCGGGCCTCCGCCGCGTCCAGCTCGCCGTCCAGATAGGCACTCAACTTGATGGAAATATCTGTCATGTCGTGATCCGCTCCCCCTGACCAAGGGTGGAAACCAGCAGTTTTCTTGCCCTGTGAATGCGGCTCATAACGGTTCCGACCGGAATATCCAGAAGCTCCGCGACTTCCAGATAGCTGTACCCCTCCGCGCAAACCAGCATCAATGGGCGAGAAAGCTCCGCAGGCAGGGCGCTGACCTTACCCTGCACCTGCCTTGCCGCAAGGGCGTCATCGGCATCTGCGGTTTGCAGTTCCGTTGCATCTTCTGCGGCGACATGGCCCTGCCCCTGCCGGATCTGGCGCTTGCGGATTTCGCTGATCCAGAGGTTGCGGATGATCCGAAACATCCAGCGATCCAGCGGCTGCCCGGGATCGTAAAGATGCCATTTCTGCAGCGCCGCCGCGCAGGCATCCTGCACCAGGTCATCGGCGTCGGCAGCCGAGCGGGTCAGCGAAAGCGCAAACCGCCGGAGCCGAGGCAATAGTCCGATCATCTCGGTCTTGAACTGGTCTGGCGTAGTCACCCTTGCCTCATTCCCGTTGGCTGTGGCCTGGCCCCAGTTCGCGTGGGCAATCTGCACCCGAAGACCGGCTCGTGCCGACCGTTGACCATTAATGACCATTTACGGCACCGTTGCAATCCGCCGTTCCCTTGCGATCGGAACCCGAATCCAGGGGCCGCGCGCAATGCCTGGCGGCCCCTGGACTCACCGCCTCAGTGTGCGACGTGCCAGACGCCGCCAACGCCGTCGCCATTGGTCTCGCCGGGTTGGATGTCACCCATCCAGAAATAGAGCGGCTTGCCGTCCTTTGCCCACTGCTTGGCGCCATCCTTGCGCTCAATGGTGGTCAGCCCCGGCATCGCGGCGCCGTTGTCTGCAATGTACGGAGGCCATTTGACGGCGCAGTCCCCATAGCAGACCGACGTCCCCGCCGTGTCCTTGTCGAAGGTGTAAAGCGTCATGCCGTTCTTGTCAGTCAGGTTCGCGTGTGCGGCGGCATAGGCTCCGGTGGATCCGGCGACAAGCACCGCGAGAGTGGCGAGGGCTGCAAGCTTCATGGAGAATACCTTTCGAAATCAACAGAACGGCCACAAGCGGCGCTCTTGACCCGGATTACGCATGGCCGCGCCAGATTATTCCCGGACACTGCAGAAAACAGGCATCAAGCTGATTTATATGGACTATTTCTAACCGGAACGGCCTCAATGCGCTGCGGTCACAAAAGCGTGATCGCATGAAATTTTCCATCTTGCCCGGACGTATGCCTTATGGAAACCCAACCGAAAGGAACCCACCATGCGCCGACTTATCCTCGCAGCCGCCCTGATGCTTCCGACCGCGGCCTTCGCCGCCGGATCCACCGACAGCTCGCCTCCGAAGCCGACCGAAACCACAAAGGTCTGCAAGGACGGCAAGATCTGGGACAAGAAAACCAAATCCTGCGTCAATGCCCAGGAGAGCCGCCTGGATGATGACACCCGCTATGCCGCGGTGCGCGAACTCGCCTATGCCGGCAAATATGCCGACGCGCTCAACGTCCTGGCGGCGATGTCCGACCAGAGCGAAAGCCGCGTGCTGACCTATTATGGCTTCACCCATCGCAAGGCCGGCCGCACCGACCTCGGGATGAAATACTACCGCGCGGCACTCAAGACCGATCCGGACAATCTCCTCGCGCGGTCCTATATGGGGCAAGGACTTGTCGCCGCCGGTGACATCGAGGGCGCCCGCGTGCAACTGGCGGAGATCGAAGCCCGCGGCGGCAAGTGGGATTGGCCGGGCACCTCGCTTCGCCTCGCGATCCAGTCGGGCAAGACCTACAGCTACTGATCCAGCTTCGGCGGCACAGACGGCCCGGCGGCGGCGTGGTCTACCCCCCGCGTTGCCCGGGCCGCTTTCAACCATGCCACCGAGCGAAACCGGTGGCCGGACCCGACATGGCCCTCACCGCCTCAGCCGCCCGGGCTGAGGCTCCACACACCCTTCGGATCGGCCACATCCGTTGCCGGGATCTCGATCGAGTTCACCTCTGCCCAGACCGGCGCGAAATCGTTGTAATGTCCCGAGAACACGTTGCCCGATTGCCCGGTCGTCTGGATGTAGGTGGCGCGATCGAGGTCGGCCATGTCGAAGATGCCGCGATAGCTTGCGGCATTGGTGTTGGCGTAGGGATCCTTGTCGTCCTGGACCTGGGTGCGCCCGCGATCCAGCGTGAAAGGTCCGCCGCCGCTTTCCACCTCGACATTGAAGAAGCGCTTAAGCAGGCTGACTTCGCCGAACGGGCGGTGCGCGCCCTTGGCGTAATGCGCCTGCCCCCAGCGCCACTTGCCAGAATCCTTGCCGTAGCGGGCCGTGAGATCGGCGACCGCCGCCTCGAAAGCATCCGCAACGATCGTGTCGCAGGTTTCCTCGCCGGGCGTGGCTTTGACATCGCACCAGTTGCGAACGGTCTCGCCGTCGAGCAGCTGTTCCATCACCTTGCCGCGCACCTTGAACCAGTCCTTGAACATGAAGCCGAGATCGTCTTCGAAAGTCATGATCATGGTGTGACGCACCCAAGCCATGAACAGCAGCGGCTCCATCCTGTCGCGCGCCATGGTCTCGTCCCAGGACGCGAGCCTTGCCACCAGATCCTGATTGGCCTGCGACAGGGTCTTGCCCTCAAGCGCTTTGAGCATGCGCGGCTTCAGGCTGGCAAAGGCCGGCGAAAAGATATCGGCCTGCACCTGCCGCGACATTGCCATCGTGTGTTTTTCGCCAGATCCGTTGATCAGCGTCTCGACGCGGTTCTGGCGGTAAGGCTCTTCCCAGTCGAATGTCAGGTGAAGCGGATAATCCGGCCCGACGATCTTGGTGTTGGCCGTGGCGATCAACCCGCTTTCCGGGTTGTTCTGCCGCGGCAGGTCCTTGTAGGGCGCATAGCCGCGCCAATCATAGATCGCGTTCCAGCCCGGCGCCGGCGCGCGGCCGATCAGCCGGTTGGCCGGATCGCGTCGCGGCACCCTGCCCGCAGCCACGAAACCGATATTGCCCGAGCGGTCGGCAACCACCATCGACTGCATCGGCGTCAGGAAAGCGTCAAACCCGTTCTGGAAATCCTCGACCGTGCGCATGCCGTAGAGCCTTGCACCAACCAGTGCCGTGGTGTCGTCATGCGCCAGCGCCACCCATTGCAGCGCCGCCACCGTGTTCTCTGGCAACAGCCTGTCGAAATTCTTGTAGCTTGCCGGGAAAACCGGGCCATGGCGGGTCCAGCGCCGGGTGAAGCTCTGGTCGTCGCCGCCCTTGACCTTGATCACCTCGTCCTTCTTGCCGAAAGGCGCCCAGCCGGTCGGGGTCAGATACTCGTCCGGATTGTCCGGATTGACCCGCTCGACGAAGACATCCTGCGCATCGGTCGCCGTGTTGGTAAAACCCCAGGCGATGTCATTGCCGCGCCCCAGAAGCACATAGGGCGTGCCCGGCAGCGACACCCCGATCAGATGCCGCGGCTCGTCGAATTCGCCGGTGACTTCCAGATGCGCCAGGTACCAGATCGACGGCGCCATCAGGCCGAGATGTGGATCATTGGCCAGCACCGGCAGTCCGGACTGGGTCCGCTCGCCCGAAATCACCCAGTTGTTGGATGCGCCGGTCGCCAGCACGCCGTCGATATCTTCAAAGGCGCTGGAAGCGTCGGCGGTGGTCGTGGCCTCGCCGAGCGGCACGGGATCAAGCCCGAGCAGCGCTGTCAGGTCCGGCATTGCGGGAGAATTGTCAACATCGAGATAGGGCAGAAGATCACGCGTTTCCGCCTCGCTCAGCCCGATCCGGTGAAAGCCGAGCCGCAGCGCCTCTTCACCCAGGTTCTCAGCAAGCGAGATCGACATCATCTTGATCGCCGTCAGCGTGTCGACAGGCCGCCAGGGTTCCGGCTTGTAGCCCAGGATCAGGTATTCAGGCGGCAGGCGCGAGGAAAACACCTGCGGGCTCCGCTCGATCCAGGCGTTGACGCCGCGCGCATAGCCTTCGAGCATCGCCATCGTGTCCGCGTCCATGACGGCGAGCGATGCTTCCGCCGCCTCGTGAATAGCCATGGTCCTGAGCCAGATATCGGTGCTGACGGTGGCGCTGCCGAACATCTCGGACAACCGTCCCTGCCCGGCCATGCGGCTGACCTCCATCTGCCACAGCCGGTCCTGCGCATGTGCAAACCCCAGTCCCGCGGCGACATCGGCGCGGGTGCTGGCCTTGACATGCGGCACCCCGTTTTGGTCGCGCGTGATCGTCACCGCGCCGCTGAGCCCGGCAATCTGCATGGCCCCGTCGGACGGCGCTTGCGAGCGCGAAGCCCACAGCACGCCCGCGCCCAGAACCATCACCGCGAGGGGAACAAGAAGAAGAATGAGCTTGATAAGCCCTTTGACGATGCGCATCATTGGTCTATGTCCCTCCCAGGAGCCGGCGGCCTGCTTTACGTAACTTGCAATCAGGTCAGCCGTAAAGCGTATTTGTGACAAAAGGATAGGCGAAATGGCAACAGTTTCCTTCATCGGACTTGGCGTTATGGGCTACCCCATGGCGGGGCATCTCAAGACCAAGGGCGGTCACGAGCTGCGGGTTTACAACCGCACGGCGGACAAGGCGAAGAAATGGGCCGAGCAATTCGGCGGCACCGCCTGCGCCACGCCTGCCGAGGCTGCAAAGGGTGCCGATTACGTCTTTACCTGCGTCGGCAACGACGACGATTTGCGCGCGGTAACCCTGGCCCCGGGCGGGGCCCTGGAGGGCATGGACAAGGGTGCGATCCTGATCGACAACACCACCGCCTCCGCCGAAGTCGCGCGTGAACTCGCCGAAGCCTGCGCGGCCAGGGGCTGCGGCTTTCTCGACGCACCGGTGTCGGGCGGCCAGGCGGGCGCAGAAAACGGTGTGCTGACAGTCATGGTCGGCGGCGATCAGGCAACCTTCGACAAGGCCAGCCCGGTGATCGACGCCTATGCCCGCATGGTCGGCCTGATGGGCCCGACAGGCAGCGGCCAGCTCACCAAGATGATCAACCAGATCTGCATCGCGGGCCTCGTCCAGGGCCTCGCCGAAGGCATCCATTTCGGCAAGAAGGCCGGCCTCGACATCGAGAAGGTGGTCGACGTCATTTCCAAGGGGGCAGCAGGCTCCTGGCAGATGGAAAACCGCCACAAGACCATGAATGCCGGCAAGTACGACTACGGCTTCGCCGTCGACTGGATGCGCAAGGATCTCGACATCGTGCTGACCGAGGCCAGGCGCAACGGCGCGACGTTGCCGGTGACGGCGCTCGTCGACCAGTTCTACGCCGACGTGCAGGCCATGGGCGGCAACCGCTGGGACACCTCCTCGCTGCTGGCGCGCCTGGAAAAATAGCATGGCGCCCCGCCGCCCCCCGGAGAACGCCGACTACACCGTGCCCGATATCCTGGCATGGCTCGAGGCGCACGGGTCGGCTCACAACATTGCCGGCATGGCGCGCTTCGGCATCAACACCGAGAAAGCCTATGGCGTCGGCAACACGGCGCTGAGGCCGTTCGGCAAGACGCTGGGGCGCGACCATGATCGCGCGCTCGAGCTCTGGGCGACCGGCATTCGCGAAGCCCGGCTGCTCGCCCTCTTCACCGACGAGCCGGCCCGGGTCAGCCCGGACCGGGCCCGCGCCATGGCCGGCGACTTCAACAGCTGGGAAATCGTCGACCACGCCTCCGACCTGTTCGTCGACGCCGGCCATCTCGATGAGATTGTGCCGGAATTCGCAGCCGACGAGCGCGAATTCGTCCGCCGCACCGCCTTCGCCATGATCGCCTGGGCGGCGGTGCACCTGAAAAAGCGCAAGGATGATGATTTCATCGGCCTGCTTCCGCTGATCGAGCATCACGCCACCGACCCGCGCAATTTCGTCAGGAAAGCCGTCAACTGGGCGCTCAGGCAGATCGGCAAGCGCAGCATGGCCTGTCACGGCCCGGCTCTGGCGCTGGCCGAAAAGCTCGCGGCCTCCGACAACAAGACCGCGCGCTGGATCGGCAAGGACGCGGTCAGGGAGCTGACGGACGACAAGGTCCGCCAGCGGCTCGCATCAAGACAGGCCTAGTCCCGAAGGCTCACATGCCCTCTGCGGCATCCTCGATGATATCGGTGAGCAACGCATTGACCGCGTCGCGCTCGCCGCCCGCGGGCAGCATCCGGAACCCGACCGTCACCTTGCCCGGAGTCTCGGCCGGTTCATAGGCGAACACCACGTAGGGGCAATAGGCGATGTCGCCGATCTCGCCTTCCATCACCTTGCGCGACACCACGGCCGAGCAGAAGGTGAAGAACTCGGCGTCCTTGTAGAGCGCCTTGCCGGCGTCGACATCGGTTGCCGTGCGCTTGAGCATGTCGCCGATCAATCCGTGGTAGTCCACCTTGAAACCGCGGTTGACGATGGCGTTCTCGATGCCCGAGGCGACATCGGCAAAGGCCGCATCGCTTTCCACCGTCTTGACGTCATCGCCAGCGGCGTGGGCGGCGTTTGTCAGCAGGAAGGCGGCCATGGTTGTTGCGGCAAGAAGCGTTTTCATCTCAATCCTCCAGTTAGGGATCATTCCCTCAACACATCGGATTTTTAATATACACCAGAAACCGCAAGGCACGTGAGCGATTTGGTCGCGGCGTATCGCCTCTGCGGCCGCAATCGCCATTCAGCCCGCGGTGCATGACGCTTCCGGACGGGCAACGATCAGCCGGCTTCATGTTTTTCCTTGGCCAGCTGGATGTAATCGAGCGGCAGCTGGGTCGTGTACTTGATCTGCTCCATGGCAAACGACGAAGACACGTCACGGATTTCGATCTTGGCGATCAGCCGCTTGTAGAAAGCGTCGTAGGCGGCAATATCGGGCACCACCACGCGCAACAGGTAATCGACATCGCCGCTCATCCGGTAGAATTCGACCACCTCCGGAAACTCGGTGATCACCTCGGAGAACCGCTTGAGCCACTCGTTCGAATGCGAGTTGGTGCGGATCGACACGAACACCGTCACCTTGGCATTGATCGCCGCCGGATCGAGCAGCGCCACGCGGCGCTTGATGACGCCGTCTTCCTCCAGTTTCTGGATCCGCCGCCAGCACGGCGTTGTCGAAAGCCCGACCTTCTTGGCGATTTCGGCCACCGCCAGGGTGGCGTCTTCCTGCAGCAGGCGTAGTATCTTGCGATCGAGGCGATCCATGGAAATCTCCGGAAACTGGATTGATCTCCCTGATATCGCGTCACCAGCGCCTTCACAAAGAAATTTTTACCCCGAAAAGACAAATCGATGGTTTGTCTTTTCTCTTTAGGGGGAGATCTCCCGTTTCACGATCTGTTTGAGCTCCGGCAGCAGCTCCGCCTCGAACCATGGGTTCTTGCGGATCCAGCCGCTGTTGCGCCAGGACGGGTGCGGCAGCGGCATCACCGGACAGGATGTCTCGGTGCTCGCAAGGATGGATTTCCAGTCGCGCACGGTGTCGGTCAGCGATTTCCGCTTGAGTTTACCCAAGTGCCAGGCATGGGCATATTGCCCGATCACCAGCACCAGCTTCAGCTGCGGCATGTGTTCCATCACACGGGCCCGCCATGCAGGCGCGCATTCACGCCGCGGCGGCAGGTCGCCGCCCTTCGCGTCCAGGCCCGGGAAACAGAACCCCATCGGCACGATGGCGAACTTGGCCGGATCGTAGAACTGCTGCTCGTCCACCCCGAGCCAGTCCCGCAGCCGGTCGCCGGACGGATCGGTGAACGGCCTGCCGCTCTGGTGCACCCGTGTCCCCGGCGCCTGGCCGGCGATCAGGATCGGCGCACTTGAGGAAGCGACGCAGACCGGACGCGGCTCGTGCGGCAGCGCGTTGGCCGGACCGCCGATCGGGGCATCCCGGCAGATCCGGCAGGCCGCGATATCGGCCAGCAGCCCCGAAAGCGTTTGATCCGGATCCCGGGCTTCACCGGCGGCCCTGCTCATCCGACTGTCACAGCTTCGCGCTCGGCCGCGACGAGACCGCCTGGTACCAGCGCATGACGTTCGTCAGGTGCTCCGGACGCTCGATCCGCGCCGGCTTCATGAAGTCCATGCCGATCATCCCGGTGATGTCGGCAATCGTGTAGCGGTCGCCCGCGATGAACTCGCGATCCGCCAGTTCCTTGTCCAGCATTTCCAGGAATGCCAGCGCCTTTGGCCGGTTGATCTCGCCCCATTCGGGAAGTTGCGGCACTTCCCATTCCTTCATCGCCGGATGGGTGTGGCGGAAAGCATTGGCGACAGCGCTGAGGAAGATCAGTTCCATCCGGCGGTTCCACATCTCGACAATGGCCTTGTCTTTGGCGTCCGTGCCCATCAGCGGCGGCTCGGGATGAAGTTCCTCGAAATAGCGGCAAATCGCCACCGTTTCCGAGATCGCCGTGCCGTCATCCAGCTCGAGCACCGGCAGCCGCTGCAGCGGATTGAGCCGGGTGACTTCCTCGGACTTGTGGCCCAGCTGCCCCATGTCCACCGGCACCTTTTCCACCTCGATGCCCTTCTCGGCCAGGAACACCGTCACCCGGCGCGGGTTGGGCGCGCGTCCGCCATCATAAAGTTTCATGCGATTTCCTCTCCCGAACAAAAAACCGATCAGACACCAAACAGCCGCCGCAGGAAAGCCGTCAGCGCCGACAATCCCGCATGCAGATCCTCGTCGAGCCCGCCATGAACGGTGCGCCATTGCTTTGGCGTTTCGAAATCACCGGCCCACAGCCCTGCCCGCTCCGATCTCGCCTCGGCTTCGGCAAGCGTGTAATCGCCAAAGGCGATGGCATGGCCCGACCGCACCATCGCCGCGTTGAGATCGACATCGCCCGCCCGGCAGCGCACCAGGTCCCGGCCATAGCGATCGGTGCCCTCGCCCTTGCAGACAACCTCGGCGCCACCGATCAGGCCTCTGAGATAGGAGGCGGATTCGGTTCCGCAACCATAGTCAAAGCCGTCCTTGCGGCAGCGCTGCGCCAGTTCCGGGGCATCGATCCCCTTGAGCCGCAGCCGCCGCTTGCCGAGCGCCAGGCTGTCGCCGTCGACAACGCGCACCTGGCCGGAGATGTCCGTTGCGGCGAAATGGTCCATGCGCGCGGCAAGGAGCGCGGCGCCGGCAACGAGCATCACGGCGACGCAGAAATCGAGAATTTTGCGCCAGCGCGGGCGCCTTGATCTTGCTCGCCGTTTGGGGAATCTCATCGCCGCAGATGAGCCTATTCATCCATTGGATTCAAGACGATTGATCCGGTGAGAGGTGAAAATGCAAACAGCTTCTTAAACTTTGGCGACTAGATTTTCAGTCCGAACCGGAGATATCGGAAGCACTGTGTCGACGCCCCAGACCATGACCGACAAGAACATTGTCGATCGTTCGCGCACCCACAAGAACGCGGCGGTCATGAAAGCCGTGCGCGCCACCCGCGAGCAATTGCAGCACGGGCGGGAAAAATCCCCGGCTTTCGACACCGAAATGCTCCGCCTGCACATCAACGCCGTGCTGCAGGCCGCCGCCGCACCGGCGGTTCTGGTGATTCTGGCCGCAGTCGGCGGCCTGTGGTTCGACGAGGCGCTGTGGCTTCTGGGCTGGGCGCTGCTGACCCTGGTGGTCTATGCCGGACAGATCCTCGTGGCCCGGCGCGCCTCGCGCGGGCATTGCAACGAGGAGACCGCCGGCGTCTGGCGCAAGCGGTTTCTCGCCGCCTATGCGGTGATCGGCCTGACCTGGGCGCTGTTTGCCTACCAGCATTGCACCAACTGCCAGGGCGACACTTTCGTTTTCTACAAGTCCGCCGTCCTGCTGATCGCCCTCGCGGCGACGGCGATGACTACATTTGCCTTGCGCTTTGCGTTCTATTTCGCCGCCGTTCCCGCCATCCTGGCGCTTGCGGCCCGCGCCTCCATCAGCCGCGACGTGGCGGATTTTTCCGCCTTTGCCATGATTTCCGCGGCCGCACTGTTCTTTGCCTTCATGTCGCAGCGGCTCTACAGCACCAACCTGAAGATGCTCAGCTACCAGACCGAGAAGGACGACCTCATCGCCGAACTCGAGGTCGCCAATTCGGTCTCGGACGAGGCCCGCCGTCGCGCCGAGGAATCCAATCTCGCCAAGTCCCGCTTCCTGGCCTCCATGAGCCACGAGCTCAGAACCCCGCTCAACGCCATCCTGGGTTTCTCGGAGGTCATGTCCGGCGAGGTGCTCGGCCCGATCGAAAACCCCAGCTACAAGGAATATGTCGGCGACATTCACCGTTCCGGCCAGCATCTTCTCAACCTGATCAACGAGATCCTCGACCTGTCACGGATCGAGGCGGGACGTTATGAGCTCAACGAGAACGCGCTTTCCCTTGCCGACATCGCCGAGGATTGCATAGGCTTGGTGCAGCTCAAAGCGCGCAGCAAGAACATCCGCATCATCGAGGCGTTTGAGGAAAACCTGCCGATGGTCTGGGCCGACGAGAAATCGATGCGCCAGGTGGTCCTCAATCTGCTGTCGAACGCGGTCAAGTTCACCCCGTCGGGCGGCGAAATCCGCGTCAAGCTCGGCTGGACCGCCGGCGGCGGACAGTATCTTGCGATCAAGGACAATGGCCCCGGCATCGCCGAGGAGGAAATCCCGGTGGTGCTGTCAGCCTTCGGCCAGGGCTCGGTCGCCATCAAGAGCGCCGAACAGGGCACCGGACTCGGCCTGCCCATCGTCCAGGCCATTCTCGCCAAGCACGGCGGTGAGTTCGTGCTGAAATCGAAATTGCGCGAGGGCACCGAGGGCATCGCCATCCTGCCGCGCAACCGCGTGCTCGAAAGCATGGCGCCGGTCGAAGGCGTCTCCGGCGGCGCGGTCAGGAAGAAGCGGGCCTTCGCCTGAACCAAACCATCGCATCGGGCTGACCGGGTTTCATTCCTTGCCGGCAACACCTGCCTGGGAAAAGGTCGCCATGCCTGAATGGCATTGCGCAGCCGCCTTGACGATACCCGCGGCCAGCGCTGCACCCGTCCCCTCGCCCAGCCGCATGCCCAGCGCCAGCAGCGGCGTCTTGCCGAGTTTCTCGATCGCTGCCATGTGTCCCGGCTCGGCGGAAACATGGCCGATCAGGCAATGATCCAGCGCCGAAGAGTTGGCCGCATGCAGCACGGCCGCCGCCGCCGTCGCCACATAGCCGTCGACCAGAACCGGGATCCGTTCCATCCGCGCGGCGAGAATTGCGCCGGCCATGGCCGCGATCTCGCGTCCACCCAGACGCCGCAGCAATTCGAGCGGATCATCGAGATGCGCCTTGTGCAGCGCCACGGCTGTTTCAACGGCGGCAATCTTGCGGGCCAGCACTTCGCCTTCCGAACCGGTGCCCGGACCGACCCAGTCGACCGCCGAACCACCGTAGAGCCCGTAGAAGATCGCCGCCGCGATCGTGGTGTTGCCGATGCCCATTTCGCCGATGCACAGGAGATCGGTGCCGCCGGCGATCGCCTCCATGCCGAACGCCATCGTCGCCGCACAGGTGCGCTCGTCCATCGCCGCCTCGACGGAGATATCGCCCGTCGGCACTTCCAGCGCCAGGTCGAAGATCTTCAGCCCCAGATCGTTGGCGACGCAAATCTGGTTGATGGCGGCTCCTCCGGCGGCGAAATTCTCCACCATCTGCGCCGTCACCGAAGACGGGAACGGCGACACGCCTTGCGCCGTCACGCCGTGATTGCCGGCGAAGATCGCCACCAGCGGGCGCGTGACCTGTGGCGAGCGCCCGGTCCAGGCCGCCAGCCAGAACGCGATCTCCTCGAGCCGCCCGAGTGCGCCTGCGGGTTTGGTCAGTTGCGAATCGCGCTCGCGCGCCACGGCAAGCGCCGACGTATCCGGTCCGGGCAGATTGCGCAGGAGTTCGCGAAAATCATCAAAAGGCAAACCGCTGGCACTCATTTTTTTCTCCAAGACTCTTCTGCGCATGACGCGCGACGTGGCCCGGTGTAATTGTCAAATCGCCCAAGGACAATAACGTTCGCGACATCGAGGGTCTTGACCCGAACAGAACCGCCGGCCGGAGACCGAAATGCAGATCAGCGATTATCTCGACGACATCGCCCGCGCCGCAGGCTTTCTCAGCCGCTTGCCGATGCCGGCGCGGCATTTCGAAGGTCATGACGGATCGCTGACCCGGGCCTCGGGCATGTTTCCGGCCGCGGGTCTTGTCATCGCGCTTTGCCCCGGACTGGCCGTCCTGATCCTGTCGGCGTTCAACGCCAACGCGGCGCTGACTGCGCTCCTCGCGCTGACGATCCTCATAGGCGTCACCGGCGCGCTGCACGAAGACGGGCTGGCCGATTCCACCGATGCCTTCGGCGCCCGCGGCGGACGCGAGCAGATGCTCGAGATCATGAAGGACAGCCGTATTGGCACCTATGGCGTCCTGGCGCTGATGGTCAGTTTCGCGCTGCGCGCCCTCGCGCTGACCATCATCATCTCGGTGACCGGCGGATGGGACGCTTTTTTGATGCTTCTTGGTGTTGCGGCGGCCTCCCGCGCCGCCATGGTCTGGCACTGGAACGCCCTGCCCCCGGCCCGTGACAACGGCGTCGCCGCCTCGGTCGGCGCCCCGGACGAGAGCGCGCGGAACCTGGCCCTCATTTCGGGCGCCATCGTGTTCGTGCTGCTTGTGACACTCGCGTCGGACCTGGTCACCGCGGCGCTCGGCCTTGCGCTTTTGGCAGCGGCAGCCAGCCAATGGACATCGATGGTGCGATCGAGACTGGGCGGCCACACCGGCGACACCATCGGCGCCACCCAGCAGATCGGTGAGACTGTCTGCCTCACCGCCCTTGCCCTTTTGCTGTGAACGACCGATATAAAAAGGCGACAATGTCAGAAACCGAGCAAGACAGCCCATGAGCATAGAATCGCCCTGCATCCTGGTATGCTCGATCGACATGAAGACCGGATTTTGTTTCGGCTGCGGCCGGACCCGCGACGAGATTGCCGGCTGGATGGACTACACGCCGGAAACCAGGCGCCAGCTCATGGCCGAGATGCCGGCGCGTCTCGAAACGGTCGAACGCAAGCCCCGCCGCGAAACCAGACGGCAGCGCATGGCGCGCGAACGCCAGGACAGCTGAGAAGCATGGTCTTCGTTATCGCGCTGATCGGCGCCGCCCTCGCCGTCCTGATCTTCAATCACGAAACCGGCTTCAGTTTCGGCCTTCCCAACGACGATCTCGCCAGCCTGGTTTTTCTCGGGCTGATCGGCGCGGTAGTCGGCGCGGGCGTTGTCGGCGCACATCGCAACATCGGGGAAATGGTCCGCAACCTCATGATCTGGGTGGTGATGATCCTCGGTCTTGCCACCGGTTGGCTTTACCAGGACCAGGCCAGGGATATGGTTTTGCGCGTGGCAGGCGGACTGGCGCCGGGGCGCCCGATGACCGTATCGGACGAAAATGGCCAGGCCGTCCTGATCCGCAAATCGCTCAACGGACATTTTCAGGCCGCCGGCGAGGTCAATGGCCAGCCGGTGGATTTCCTCATCGACACCGGCGCCACGTCGATCGCCCTGTCGCATGACGATGCGCTGCGCATCGGCTTCACCGATGCCGACCTGAACTACACGCTGATCATCAACACCGCCAACGGCCAGGCCCGCGCCGCACCGGTCCGGCTCGACACCGTGACCGTCGGCTCGGTGGTGCGCCGTGGACTGCGCGCCATGGTGGCCGAGCCGGAGCGCCTCGATCAGAGCCTTCTGGGAATGAACTTTATCTCTTCCTTAACCGCTTTCGAGATGCGGCGGGACGAGGTTATTCTCAGGGACTAGTATTCCCCCGAACTCAAAACCTGCTCGCAGCACAACGCGGCAGTTCAACCGCGGAAAGCCTCGGGCAAGCGCGCCATGACACTTTCCGGGAAATTCCATCTTCACGAGGTGGAGTCTCGCCAGTTTTACGGTTGTTTCGTTTGCTTTCCCGATCACAGGTCGCACCATGATTACGAGCTTTCAGTCCTATACATTTTACACGAAAGACATCAACCAGACGCTCAGTCGCAAGGCTGCCGATCCGGTGATCAGCAGGGAACTGCAGTACTACCGCGACACGATCGGATCGATCACCAGCATCGACGAATTTCTCGCCAATGACAGGGTCTATGCCTATGCGATGAAAGCCTACGGGCTGGAGGAAATGACCTATGCGAAAGCCTTTATCCGCAAGGTTCTGGAAAGCGACCTGACGGACACCAGCAGCTTCGCAAATCTTCTCACCGACACCAGGTACAAGACGCTTGCCGCCGCCTATGATTTCGGCAGCACC
The DNA here is from genome assembly GCA_020637795.1 of Hoeflea sp. Classification (GTDB taxonomy): domain Bacteria; phylum Pseudomonadota; class Alphaproteobacteria; order Rhizobiales; family Rhizobiaceae; genus Hoeflea. The sequence continues at coordinate 812,076 of JACKJT010000002.1, forward strand.
AAGACATCCGAGATTGTTCAGACCCCCACCCAGATCGACAGCCTGATCGGCACCTATGAGAAGACGATCGAGGATAACGACAGCCAGTTGAAGGCGGACACCGCCTATTTCACCGCCGTGGCCCAGACCTTCACCAATGTCGACGACCTGTTCAAGAACACCCGTGCCCGCGACTACGTCTTCACCACGTTCGGCATTGACCCGAATACGTTCGATTACGACACCCTGAGGAGCGTGATCACCAGCGACATCACCGATGCCGGCAGCTACATCAATGCCGTGGTTGCGCCACAGGTCAACGACTGGACTACCCTGGTTGCCGATCTCAACACGCAGCTGGCGGACCCGTCCAAAACCGCTGCGGAAAAGGAAAAGATCAACTACCTGATCACGCAGTATTCGAAGTCGATCGCCAGGGCCGACAATTTCTTCAATCTGGCCGCATCGTTCAACTTCAATGCGGACGGCACGCTCGATACCGGTGTCGAGGCCATGACCACCGTGCAGATGAAGCTGGTCACAGAATCCTATGTGCTGTCGCAGCCAAGGCTCACAACCACCGGCGCGCTGCTCAACAAGCAGTATTACGAAGACACGATTTCCAGCATCACCACGATCGATGAGCTTCTGGACAACACCCGTCTCAGCATCATGATGCTGACGGCCTACGGCATTCCGCTGACCACCAGCCGCGCCGATGTCAAATGGGCGCTGGAGCAGGACACGTCCGACCTGAACGGCGAGATCTACACCAAGAGCGAAGGCATGATCGCGCTCGCCAAGGCCTTCAATTTTGAAAGCGATGGCACGATCACGCCCGGCCTCGACATTCAGGACAGCGATCAGATCTACGTGACGACGGCCAATTACATCGACAAGTACAACGATGCCGACGAAAAGGCCGATGCGGCGGAGATCGCCAAATACAAGCTCTATATCGGCCTGACCGCGAGCCTCGACGACTTCCTGTCATTAGAGCCCGCCGCGGTGACCATTCGCGAGTTCGCGTTAAAGGCCTTCAACATTTCGCCGGGCGAGGTCTCCACCTACAAGCTCAAGCAGGTATTCACCAGCGACCCCTATGACCCCAAGAGCTATGTGAACACGCTGAAGGACGACCGGTTCGTCAAACTGGCAAAGGCCTACAACTTTGCCGCCGACGGCAGCATCGGGTCGCCGCGCTATGCACAGTCCGAAAACGAGATCACGCGGATCACCAAGGCCTATTATACCGCGGTGACCAGGCTGGATTCGAGCGAATCCTCCAAGGCCGCCGCCGAAGCCGAAGCCGTCTACTATCGCGACAAGTTGCAGACGCTTGAAACCGTCGACCAACTCATCTCCGATGTGCGCCTGAAGAACGTGCTGCTTGTCGCCGAAGGTCTCAGGCCCGTCGACGTGAGTTCAGAAACGCTTAAGGCCGTGCTGATCTCGGACCTCGACGATCCTCAAAGCTTTGCCAACCAGCAGACCGAGATCGGCTTCCAGAAGATTGCCGGGTCTTTCAATTTCGACGCAGACGGCTTCATCCGGACCAACTCCAGCAAGAGCGTGCAGAACGAGCGCGGACTGGTTGAGACCCAGCGCCTCTACCTGACCCAATCGATGGAAGAAGAGGCCGGGCAAGAGAACCTCGGGGCACGCCTCGCACTCTACTTCGAGCGGATGGCGCCCACGATCACCAGCAGCTTCGACATCCTGGCCGACGACGCCCTGGCGCAATTCGTCCGCATAGCCTTCTCGATTTCGCAGGAAACCGCCAGCAGCGACATCGACAAGCAGAAGGCGATGCTCGACAGGTATCTGGATGTGGACGATCTGCTGGATCCGGAAAAGGTGGACACCCTGGTCCGGCGCTTCTTGGCTCTCTATGACATCGACAACGGCGCACAGGACCCCCTGCTCACACTTCTGAGCGGCAATACATCGATCAATTTCGAAACCGTGGCGACATTGGCGCAACTGCGCTCAGGCTCCTGATCGGAAGCCACAAGCCGGCAACACCGTGAATGGAGAAGCCCCGGTAATTGCCGGAGCACTCCGGGCCATGCACTTCAGGTCAGGCTGTAGAAGAAACGGGCAGCAACTGACAGCATGAAACAGCCGAAACCGATTTCGAGCTGCCGCTTGTCCAGCGCATGGGCAAAACGCACACCCAGCGGCGCAATCAGAAGCGTAATAGGAATGATCAGCGCGACGACCGCCCAGTTGATGTAGCCGGTCGAGAACGGCGGCAGGCCGTCGGCCCCCCACCCCGCCCAGATGTAGCCGAACAGTCCCGGGATGGCGATCAGCACGCCGACCCCGGCGGATGTCGCCACAGCCTGGTGCACCGGACGGCCGTAAAGCGTCATGAAGGTGTTGTTGAGCACGCCGCCGCCGATCCCCATCAATCCGGACAAGAGCCCGATCAGCCAGCCGACGATGGCCCTGACCGGATTGCCCGGCAAGATACTGCCCAGCCGCCAGTTCTGCCGGTTCAGAAGCATCCGCAGCCCCACCAGAATGGCGATCAGCGCGAAGATGGCGCGCAAGCCCGCGCTGGATACCGAAGCCGCGATCACCGAGGCGGAGACAACGCCGAGCGGCACCGGCAGGATCCAGCTGCCAAGCAGTTGCTGATCGACGGCGCCGCGTTTCCGATGCGCCAGGAACGAGCGGATCGATGTCGGCACGATGATGGCGAGCGAGGTGCCGACCGACAGATGCATCCGCACCGCGTCATCGATGTGAAGCAGCCCGAACAGCTGGTAGAACACCGGCACCAGGATCGCCCCGCCACCAATGCCGAAAAGGCCCGCAAGCAACCCGGCCACCGCCCCGGCTCCGGCAAGTGCTGCCGCAAACCAGATCAACTCCGCCGATGGTGGCATTTCCGCAATCCTTGTCCGGCGTTCCGCCGTTTGCCGGAACATATCCCCTGAAGCCTTTAACTTAACCGGCCCCCGTCATCAAACGGAGACATTCTTCGGGCAGTGTCGAGACACGGCAGGGAGGCAATCATCCGGCCGTACGGACTCCATGGGCCGGCTCCCCCCGCTTGTACGCCGGCCGCGTCGGGAGTCCTCCCGCTCCGGGTTGACGCCCCATCCCCGGCAACGGGTTGAAGGCTGGCTTGTCCAGCCTTCTTTTTTGTTCAGTCGCAGTGCCGGTAGCCCGCCTTGCGCGTTCTCAGGTCAAAATGGAAATGATCCTTGTGATGAACGTCGCTTCCGGGGCCGAGCACGGTGGTGAAATATTTGCAGCTGTCGCTGCGGATCGTCTTGAGCAGGCTCTTCTCGCGGAAGGAAAAGAACCCGGGCTTGCGCACCGAGATCGCCTGACCATTGTCGAGCGTGATCTTGCCGACATCGATGGCGTTGCCGGTTGCATGCTCGGACATCGGCGCACCGCGTTTCGAGTTCATCGTCCGGCAGGAATAGGACGACAACTGGTTGATCGAACTTACGCCGGAAAGGTAGCGAAGCCGTGCCGCAGGCGCCAGTTCGTTCTTCACCCACTGCGCGAAGGCATCAGTGATCTGGCAGTTGAGCTTGGCTGCAGGCTTGATCTTGATGCCGCCCGAAAGCTCGGTCACTTCGACCGGATACGGGATCGAACAGCCCTTGCCGCTGTTGACCGCCGGAAGGTCGCGATAGGTCACCCCAAGCCGCTTGAGCCGGTTGCGGCAGGCCTTCTCCGCCGCCGGCATGCCGCCTGCCCACTGCGGCGCGCTCATAGGATTGCCGACCCGCGGCATCAGCCCGGCAACCTGCACCTGGGCGTCATCGATGCGGTTGTCCTGGAACTGCCCGTCGGCACCAATCACCATTCCGTCTGATCCGCCATCGACCGGATTGCCGGATGTCCCGGCAAGCTGCGGATTGTCTGTGCCGATCCCGGTCACGACCGGCTGCTCCAGCCTGCCTTCCGGCAAGGCGGACGTCATCTCGTTCATGTCCACCCCTGCCGAGACCGGGTAGGCCAGCACGTTCTGCATCGGCGCATCCGGACTGTTGGGAACAGAGGAATCGGATGCATCGGCGAACATGGCCGGAGCAATCGGCGCGCTGGACATGATCGCCGGCGCGGAAGGCTCGCTGCGGATCATCGGTGCCGCGGGCTCGATCGCCAGCAGATCCCCGGGAGGCGCCATGTCGCCCGAACATCCGCCGGCGACGAGCGCAGTTGTCAGCGCCAGTCCGGCCATGGACAGCCGGCGGCGGCGGAATCTGGATACGGGAGGCAACATGGATTTCTCCGGGGATACGCAAAACTGACCCGGAGAATCTCACACAACGGTAAAGGAACACTGATGTTGCGCGTTAACGTCTGGGGCAATATTGCGGCAAATGCAGTGCGGCGCGCCACCGGACCCGGCTACCGCCGGTCGCACGGGACGGTCATTCTGCCGTCATCCCCACATTCTCGCCGCCGCTCCCTTCAAAACAGTCCGGCGCCGGGGTAAACCTGACATCCCAATCAGGAGATGACGATGATCAGCCCGACCGGTGAATTGACTTTGCGGACACTGGCCATGCCGGCCGACGCCAACGCCGCCGGCGACATTTTCGGCGGTTGGGTAATGGCGCAGATGGACCTGGCCTGCGGCATCCGCGCCGCCGAGCGCGCAAAGGGACGTGTGGTCACCGCTGCGGTCAACGAGATGTCGTTCGCCATGCCGGTCAAGATCGGCGACACGCTGTGCATCTACACCGACATCGTCAAGGTCGGCCGCACCTCGATGACGCTTCTGGTCGAAGCATGGGCACAGCGCTATCTCTCGCCGCAGATGGACAAGGTGACCAACGCCCTGTTTGTCATGGTGGCGCTGGACGCCAGCAACAGGCCGACGCCGCTGCCGGCCGAGTGATCCGGACCAGCCAGGCGGCGCCGGAAGCCTCGATTGAATCGGCACGTCAACAACCCGATTCACCTTGGCAGAATCGGCACTCAACCCATTGGAATAAAACAGTAAAACCCAGCCGTAACACGATAAAGGCCTGACCCGGCGGAATCTTCATCCGGCTTTACCCGGAGCCGCCTCGTCCGAAGCAGAGTCCGGCTGGTTCATTTCATAAAGATAGAGCCGCGTCTTGCGCCGGTCGGCAAGCTCCCAGATCTCGGTAGCGTCGACACCCGGCACCGCAAAGCTGTTGGAGACCAGCAGGCTGCCGGGCTTCATCTCCCGCCCAGCCTTCTCATAGAGCTGCGGCATCGGCTCGGGCGAGAGGAATGCGTAGACGATGTCGTCATCCGAAATGTCGGTGGACCAGATATCCTGCCGCAGGATCTGTCCCCGTCCCTGGATTTTCGACAGCACGAAAGAGACGAACCAGACCATCGGCGCCGACTCCACGCCCCTCGCCTGCCTGCCCCCGCCATCGAGCGCCCGGACGACGCCGCCAAGGCCCGAGCCGAGATCGACGAAGCGTTTGGCGCCGCGTTGCTGCATCAGCGACAACAGTGCCCCGGTCGTCAGCCGGTTGGTCAGGTACAGCGGCACCCGCTCGCGCGCGGTGTTGGAGAAGACCAGATAAAGCACAACAAATCCGACCCCGAACGGCCAGGCAGGAAGATCGCCTGCATTGAGCGCAAGCATCAGCGCCGCCGGGAAGCAAAGGCTGATCCAGACCCACCAGACCGGCAGCCCGAGAAGCTTCGTCACCACTGCTGCGACAACACTCTGAACGATCAACCCGCCCCAGAACAGACCGACTGCGTCGAGCCTGCCGGCCAGCCCGGCACTCAACGTAAACACCACCATCCCTGCAGCAAGCTGCGCAAGGACGGCGCCGATGATCGGATAGGAGCGAATCGGGTTCATGCCGGGTCCTGTCGAGTGGCCTTTCGGCCATGGTGTCACATCAGGCGGCGGCCGTCAGATCGGTCGGATCGATGGCGTCAAAGGCGGCGGCGATCACCTCCGGTCCGGCACCCGGCCGCACCGCATCCGCCGACAGGATCTGCCGGAAACGCCGCGCACCGCGAATCCCCTGGAACAGGCCGATCATGTGCCGGGTGACATGGATCAGGCGCCCGCCGGAAGCCAGGTGCGCCTCGGCATGGTCCATCATCGCCGTACAAACCGCGAGCCAGTCCACCTCGGCAACATCCATCCCGTAAATCTGCTTGTCCACGCCGGCAAGCAGCGAGGCATTGTGATAGGCGGCCCTGCCAAGCATGACGCCGTCGACATGATTCAAATGCTCAACAGCCTGATTCAGATCGGCAACACCGCCATTTATCCCAATGAAAAGGTTGGGATAATCCCGCTTGAGACGATAGACCCGATCATAGTCGAGCGGCGGGATGTCCCGGTTTTCCTTGGGTGATAGCCCCTCGAGCCAGGCCTTGCGGGCATGCACCCAGAGCGCATCCACGCCGGCGTCTGCAACCCGTGCCGCGAGATCTGAAAGGGCAATTTCCGGGTCCTGTTCGTCGACGCCGATCCGGCATTTGACGGTCACCGGTATATCCGTCACGGCCTTCATCGCAGCCACGCAGCGCGCCACCAGGTCAGGCTCGCGCATCAGGCAGGCACCGAAAGCCCCCGACTGCACCCGGTCGGACGGACAGCCGACATTGAGGTTGATTTCGTCATAGCCGAAATCGGCCGCGATCCGCACCGCCTCGGCGAGCTTGTCCGGCTCCGATCCGCCAAGCTGCAAGGCCACCGGATGCTCGCACGCGTCATAGCCGAGCAGCCGCTCGCGGTCACCGTGGATGATCCCGTCGGCAACCACCATCTCGGTGTAGAGCAGCGCCTCCCGCGTGAGCTGGCGATGCAGGAACCGGCAATGCCGGTCCGTCCAGTCCATCATGGGTGCCACGGCAAATCGATGTGACGGATAGGTGCTCATATCGTCCTTTTGACCTGATGACCGGAGGCCTCGTTTCCTGGCCGGACCGTTTGGCCTGCATATAGCGCAATTCATCCCGGCGCGAAACTCCGGCCTCCGCCGCGTGACTGCGACCCGCGTGGAACCAGTCTTGCCCCCTCTGCGTTGATGACCAAACACGAATGGAGATCACCATGCCGATAGACAAGAACGGATCGCTCATCGACCCCGTCGACGCCCAGGTGGGCGGCGACGCAGACATCGACGGCATCGCCCAGACGCTGACCGCCGACGATATCAACGCGGTGCTGATGTCGCCGCAGCCGACCGAGCGGCGGCTCGAGAGCCTGAAGGCGATGCGTGCGGAAATCGAGGCACGGTCCCATGCCGATTTCGGCAACGACATGGCGCAGCTGCTCGGCGACATCGACGCCGCCATTTCCAAGCTCGCGATCCCGATCTGAAATCGCTTTAGACCAACCCCGCTATCCAAGAGGGCTCAGCCATGGCCAGCAGCAAGCACGGACCTTCCGTCAAGGACGACGACACCTACGAGGCATTGCGCGAAGACGGCGCGTCCAAGCAGAAGGCCGCCCGCATCGCCAACGCCAAGTCCAATGACCGCCAGCACCCCTCGTCGAAGGGCGGCAAGGCAAAACCCTACGAGGAGTGGACCAGGGACCAGCTCTACGAGCGGGCCCAGGAACTTGAAATCGACGGCCGCTCATCGATGAGCAAGGACGAACTGATCACCGCGCTGCGCAACACCTGATACCCCATGGCCCGCACCAGCGAGCCTGAGAACCCCGCCCGGATTACCCCCTCCGGCGCGGGGTTTTCGAATCGTGCCACCTAACCGGTCAGATCTCCAGGCTTGCCACCTGCGCCACAGCATCGGCCGCTTCCCGGCCCTTCTGGATGAAATGCGTGGCAAAGAACACCTCGTGTTCGCCCTTCGGCTGGAAATGATGCGGCGTCAGCGACACCGAGAACACCGGAACCTCGGTCTTGAGCTGGACCTCCATCAGCCCGCTCACCACCGCCTGGGCGACGAAATCGTGCCGGTAGATGCCGCCGTCGACCACCAGCGCCGCGGCAACGACCGCGTCGTAGTCACCGGTTCTGGCGAGTTTCTGCGCCAGCAGCGGCATTTCGAAGGCGCCGGGCACGTCGAACGGCCTGACCTCGGCATCAAGGCCCAGTTCCGACAGCCGCTGCCTGAAGCCTACCAGTGCCTGATCGACGATATCGGCATGCCAGCGCGCCTTGATGAAAGCTATTTTGAGGGATTTTGTCATTGCTCGGATCCTTTCAATAATGACAAGATCCCAGAGCGCACAAGCGCACGGAACGTGTCCTGCGACCCGTTTCCCACGCCCATTCTCTACCATCCGGACTTTAACCGTCGGCCCTGGAATTGCACCAGTGTCTGCTGACCCACCCGAAGGTGGCGCTCGCGGGCTGTAACCGCCGGTGGGGAATTTCACCCCGCCCTGAGAATAGGCCGGTGGTAATTCGTCAGTCCACAGGAGTCAATTTGTTCCGCACGCCACTGCCGTCAGCCCATGCGCGCAGACACGCGACACTGCGTTCACCGGCCGCAGCAGGGTTTTCTCAAGAAATTCCGGAACTCTGCACGGGCGCTGACGTTGAGGTTGGGTAAGTTTCATCACCAGGGAGCAAGTCATGCCCGCAATGGAAAACGTCAAGATTCTCATCATGTCCACAAACGGTTTCGAGCAGTCCGAGCTGGAATATCCGCTCGAACACCTCCGGAAGGCCGGCGCCACCGTTCATGTTGCCACCCCCGACGGAAATCCGATCAAGGGCTGGGACAAGAAGGACTGGGGCAACACCGTGAATGCCGACCTCAGGATTTCAGACGTCAAGGTCGACGACTACATCGCGCTCGTGCTGCCCGGCGGACAGATCAACCCCGACCTGCTGCGCGTCGAGAAGGACGCCATCCAGCTTGTCCGCGATTTCGTCACCAACGACAAGATCGTCGCCGCGATCTGCCACGCCCCGTGGCTGCTGATCGAGGCCGGCGTCATCAAGGGCCGAAAAGCCACCTCCTATCACTCGATCCGCACCGACATGGAAAATGCCGGCGCCAAGTGGGAAGACAGCGAGATCGCCATCGACAACGGCATCATCACCAGCCGCTCGCCCAAGGATCTCGAGGCCTTCGTCAACAAGATCATCGAGGAAGTGCTCGAAGGCGAACATCACCGCGATTCCGCCAACGCTGCCTGACCCGGTTCCGGGGCATCCGCCTTTCGCGGTTGCCCTGGCCCCGCCCCGCTGGCCGTCCAGATGGACAGGCGGGGCGAAACCTTTATCACCCGACGGAGATTGCATGACCAACCTGCCAGTTCCACACAAGACCCTCATCGTCGTCGGCACCGGGGAAGGTGCCCAGTTCTACCGCAATGCCGGAAAGAACGGCGAACTCAAGCTGCAGCACTCGAAGGATCTCGAGCCCGGCGACCTGGCCGATCAGGGCCCCGCCGGCAAACAGCCGCCGGACACGTCGGCCAAGGAATCGATGGAAGCGACTTTCGCCAAGATCCTGGCAAACCATCTCTACGATCTCGCTCAGGCCCACAAGTTCGACAACCTGATCCTCGTTCTGGACCCCGACACGCTCGGCGAAACCCGCCCGAGCCTGCATGTCAGCGTGACCGACAAGATCATGCTGGATCTGCCCAAGACCCTGATTAACAGCCCCACCGACCAGATCGAGAAGTCGATCCTGGCAGCGCTCTGAGCGCCGCATTGGACATGCAGGGCGGCCGGGCTTCATGCCCGGTCGTTCGCGTGATCATGCCAGACCGAAACCGGGAGGACGTCGACCATCCCGCTTTCGCAGACCGATTGGGGAGTTGCCTCATGGCGTTCTGCATGCGAAACCCGAAGCGTATCAACGTTTTTGAGGGGATCATGACCGTTAGCTTCACAACCGACCGCATGCTGCATTTCGGCGACTGCGATATTTCCGGCACCGCCTATTACCCGTCCTACCTGAATCTGCTCAATGGCGTGAACGAGGAATTCTGGTCGGTGATCGGCTTTCCCTGGCACGAAATCATCTGGAAGGAACGCTGGGGCACGCCGACGGTGCACCTGAGCTGCGACTTCTCCAAACCCTCATTCTTCGGCGACAAGCTGACCTTCGAGCTGACTGTGACCAAGGTCGGCAGATCATCAATGACCGTCGAGCACACCGTGCTGTGCGGCGAGGAGAAGCGCTGGACCTCGAGGCAGGTGCTGGCGGCAAGCCATCTTGACGAGCACACATCCATGCCCTGGCCCGACGCGGTCCGCGCAAAGCTGCTAACGTTCCTGCCCGCCGATCCCGCGGAATAGACCGCGGGATCCTCACGGCCCGCTCAGTCGGACCTGATCTTCGGCGATTTCTCCGGGATCAGCCCGGAGCGGAACTTCTGCAGCACGAACTGCAACAGCAGGCCGACCAGCAGCATGCGGATATAGGACGAGCGCGTGATCCATTCGGGCGGCAGTCGGCTGGTGATGATCTCGGTTCCCGACCATATGAACCAGATCGCCAGCGCGCCGACGATGGCGCCCCGGTTGTTGCCCGATCCGCCGGCCATCAGCATCACCCAGACCAGGAAGGTCACCAGCAGCGGCTCGGTCGCCGACGGCGACAGGAACTTGAAGTAATGCGCCGACAGCGCGCCGGCGAGACCCATGATGGCGCAGCCGATCACGAAGGTCTGCAGCCGGAACCAGTCGACATCCTTGCCCGCCGCGCGCGCCGAATCCTCGTTGTCGCGGATCGCCCGCAAGGTCCGGCCCCAGGGACTGACATAAAGCCGCTGGCACAGGATGTAGACGGCAAGCACGCACAGCCACACCATTGCAAGGTAAAGCAGGTCCGCTTCCCTGCCCTGCACCAGATTGCCGAACGGCCGCGGCACGCCGGCGATGCCGAGACTGCCATTGGTCAGCCAGGACTCGTTGACGATCACCAGACGCAGGATTTCGGCGATGCCGACCGAGGCCATCGCCAGATAGTCGCTCTTCAGCCGCACGCAGATCTTGGCAACCACCCAGCCGGTCACCCCGGCGATGATCATCGCGGCGGCGAGCCCGAACGGGATCGGCAGCTCGAAACCGCCCAGATGCTTGGAGGAAACCGCAGTGGTCACGATCGCCGATGCGTAGGCGCCGACGGCGAAGAACCCGGCGATGCCGGCGTTGAACAGGCCGCCCATGCCCCATTGCACGTTGAGCGCAAGGCAGAGCACGGCGTAGATGCCGCCGGCGATCAGCACGCTGACCAGATAGAAGAACAGGCCGGTGAGTTCCATTACAGAAGCCTCCCCTTGAACAGGCCCTGCGGCCGGAACAGCAGCAGCGCCACCATAATGAAGAAGGCCACGGCGGATTTGTAGGAGGGCGAAATCAGCGGCTCGTCGCTGAGCCAGGTAAAGGTCGCGGTTTCCTCGGCGATGCCGATGATCAGGCCGCCGGCAATGGCGCCCATCGGCTTGCCGATGCCGCCAAGCACGGCGGCTGCGAACATCGCCAGCAGCAGGTTCCAGCCGAGATTTGGATGCATCGAGGTGTCCATGCCGGCAAACACGCCGGCTGTCGCCGCCATCGACGCGCCGATGACCCAGGTCCAGCGCACCACCCGTTCGGTATCGAGACCCGCAACCGCCGCCAATTCCGGTTCGTCGGAAACGGCGCGCATGGCGCGGCCAAGCTTCGAGCGGGTCAGGAAGAAGTGCAGCGCAATCGCGATGACCAGGGTGAGCACGATGACCTGCATGTGCAGCTCGGAAATCCGGAACGTGTCGAACAGCACCACCGGCATCCGAACGCCAGAGGTGAACACCTGGTTGCCCGAACTCCAGAACAGCTGCGCCAGCGAGCGGAAGATCAGCGCCACGCCGAAGGAGGCGATCACCGTGTAGATGGTCGGCAGCTTTCTCAGTGGCTTGTAGAAGAACTGGTCCACCGCCAGCGCCGAGACAATCGCCAGCGCGATGCCGAACGGCAGCAGCAGCAGCGGATGGACGGGAATGAACCAGACCGCCGTCAGCACGCCGTAGCCGCCGAGGGTCATCAGGTCGCCATGGGCGAAATGCGCAAAGCGCAGAATGCCGAAGATCATCGAGATGCCGACCGCGCCCAGCGCATAGACGCTGCCGATGGTCAGTCCCGGAACCAGATAGAGGTTGATGAAGTCGATCACGCTGCTGCACCTCCGAGGAAGGAGCGGCGGACCGCATCGTCATTGAGCAGCGCCTCCCCCGTTCCTGAAACGAAATTCCTGCCGCTGACCAGCACATGGCCATTGTCGGCAATCCTGAGCGCCTGCTTGGCGTTCTGCTCGACCATCAGGATGGTCACGCCGCGCTTGCGGATATCAAGCAGCAGGTCGAAGATGATCTCGAGATAGGCCGGCGAAAGACCCGCGGTCGGCTCATCGAGCAGCAGCAGTTTCGGCTCGCTCATCAACGCCCGGCCCATCGCCACCATCTGCCGCTGGCCGCCCGAAAGTTCGCCGGCCGCCTGGCCGAGCTTGCCCTTGAGGTCGGGAAACAGCGACAGCACGTTCTCGCGCACCATTTCCTTGTCCTTGGGAGGGGCTGCATAGGTGCCGACATCGAGGTTTTCATCTACCGTCAGCGTCGGGAACACGTTGCGGCTCTGCGGCACCATGGATATGCCCAAGGGCACCAGTTGCGCCGTCTTCAGACCGGTGATGGCCTTCCCGGCAAAAGTGACCTCGCCTTCCGAGCGCGCCGTCAGCGCGAAGATGGTCTTGAGCAAGGTCGACTTGCCGGCGCCGTTTGGTCCGATAATGACCGAGATCTCATGCTCGGCCACGTCGAGATTAACCGCCTCGATGATCGGCACGCCGCCATAGCCGGCAGTAAGCCCCTTGACGGAAAGCAGCGCGCTCATGACCGGGCCTCGTATTTTCCGCCGCCGAAATAGGCTTCAATGACGCGCGCATCCTGGCGCACGGCTTCCACCGTGCCGCGGGTGAGCAGGGTTCCCTGCGCCATCACGATGACCTCGTCACACAGCTTGGAGACATAATCGAGATCGTGCTCGATCAGGCAGAATGTCAGCCCCTGCTCCTTGTTCAAGAGCAGGATCTTGTCGGAGATCTTGGCCAGCAGCGTTCGGTTGATGCCGGCGCCGATCTCGTCGAGCAGGATGATCTTGGGCTTGCGCATCAGCGCCCGGCCGAGTTCCAGCAGTTTCTTCTGGCCGCCTGACAGGTTGCCGGCCTTCTCGTCCTTGACCTGGTCGATCTCGAGAAACGCCACCATGTCGCGGGCGGCGCGGTAGGTCGCTTCCTCTTCCTGGGCAAAGCGGCCACGGCGGAAGATGACGTTGAACACGTTCTCGCCGATCGGCGTGGCAGCAGCCGCCATGAAATTCTCGATCACGGTCAGCTGCGAAAATTCGTGCGGGATCTGGAAGGTGCGCGCCAGCCCGCGTTCGGCACGCTGGTGCGGCTTGAGCCCGGTGATGTCATTGCCCTCGAGCAAGATCCGGCCGCCTGCAAGCGTCACATGACCGGCGATCGCATTGAACATGGTGGTCTTGCCGGCGCCGTTCGGCCCGATAAGACCGGTGATCCGCCCGGCCGGAATGTCGAAGCTGACGTCGTCGACGACATTGGGGCCGCCGTAACTCACCTTCACGTGTTCAACTGATATCATTTGCGCCCCATGGTGCGGTTTGTCACAACCGCTGGCGATGCCTTTCCGGACCGGCTTTCCCCGACGGATGGCTCGCGCTTTGTTTATGCCCCTCCCCGCAGGTCGCAGGGAGGGGCTGAATTTCAGGCCCTTTCAGGCCGGTTCAGGCAGGATCACTCGACGATGGCGACCTGCTTGTAGACAGTGCCGTCGACGACAAACTTGCCGATATAGCCGGCGACGTCGCCGTTCTCGTCGAAGTCGTAGCTGCCGCCGGCGCCATCATAATCGATGTCCTTGCCTTCGGCGATCAGCGCCTTGGCCTTGGCCCATTCGCCCGGACCGACCTTCTCGCCCGGAGCCGAAGCGACCGCGCGCAGCGCTTCGGCCATCTTGGCACGGTCGGCGGAGCCGGCCTGCTCGACGGCGAGCAGCGCCAGGAAGGTGGCGTCATAGGTCTGGTCGACAAACGGCTTGTCGGCAGGCTCGTTGTAGGCTGCGGTGTAGAGTTCGTGCAGCTTGGCCTGGTTCGGGTTGTCGGCCGGCGAGGTCGGCGCCGAGAAGAACGAGGTCGCCAGCGCTTCCGCGCCGATATCGGCGATCAGCGCTTCGTCGCGCAGGCCATCGGTGCCGATGAACTTGGTGAACAAGCCGCCTTCGATCGCCTGCTTGACGATCTTGCCGCCGGAATCGCCGGCATAGGCAACGACCACCAGCGCATCGCCGCCGGCTTTCGACAGCGTCGCCAGCTCGGAGCGGTAGGAGTTCTTCTTTTCCTCGTGCTTGACTTCGGCCACCACTTCGCCGCCGAGCGCCTTGTAGGCTTCGATGAAGGTGCTGCCGATGCCGACGCCGTAGTCGTTGTTGACGAAGGTCACGGCCACTTTCTTGATGCCCTCGTCGAGCACCATCTTGGCCAGCACCTTGCCCTGGAAATTGTCCGAAGGCACGATGCGGTAAAGCAGGTCGTTGTCCTTGATGCCGGTCATCGCCGGCGACGTCGCGGTTGGCGAAATCTGCACCACGCCGGCCGGAATGCCGGCGGCCTCGGCCGAAGCGATCGTTGTGCCCGACATCAGCGCGCCCATGATGATCGGCACGTTCTCGACGTTGATCAGCTTGCCGGCGGCATCGACCGCGCCCTGCGAGGATCCGGTGGTGTCGCCGTAGACCGCGACAGCTTGACCGTCGAGCAATCCGCCCTGTTCATTGACCTGGCTGAAAGCCAGATTGGCCGCGTTCTGCAGCGGCGGAATGAAGCTTGCGATCGGACCGGTGATGTCCATCAAGACCCCGACTTTGGTGTCGGCGGCAAGCGTTGAAGCGCTCGACGCGAGCAATGCCGCGATCGCCAGTGCATATGTTGTCTTTTTCATTGTTTTGCTCCCATTGAATTAGTGTGCCCTATGCCTCGTGAGCGCCTCGCGGGCCATGATCAAAAACGCTCAGATGTCTTCCGCAACCTTTGTTTCGAACGATCCGGGCAGCGAAACCTCCAGCAATTGCAGATCTTCGCTTGGATCACTGTAGCGCGTTGCCATCCGCGGTGGAATGACAAAAGCATCGCCTTTTTCAAGACGATAAGGCTCCTTGCCCTCGCCTTCCAGCGTCATGCTTCCCGACATGACGAAATTGAACAGGATGTCGCCCTCGTGCCTGACCCAGACCGGCGAACAGGCGCCTGAAGGCCGCGCCACCATGACCGAGGCCACCCCCTTGGTGTTCTCGTTGATGGTCGTGTCGCGCGCTTCGAAACCCGGAATCCTGAACGGCTTGAAGACGCCGTCCTTGGCCAGGCTGTGGACGAAGCGCTGGCCGTCCCATTCCCGGTCCGGCCGCTCGTGCGGCGTCGGCAGTTCCATCGTGTGATCGATCTCGGTGACATGCTCGGCCGGCACCCCGATCTCGATGACCTCGATCCCGTCGGCCGCGTGCAGCACCTTGTGGCGGATCTGCGGCGGCTGGATGAAGCAGTCGCCCGCATGCAGCCGGCGGGTTCCGCCCTGGTCTTCGTACAGAACATCGACCCAGCCGTTGATGCAGAAGATCAGCTGGAAGCCGACCTTGTGGAAATGCACCATGTCGGGCACCGGCCCGTCGGGCACCCGGATATGCGAGGCGATCATCGCGCCGCCGAGCCGCGAGGGCACCAGGTCACGATACTCCATGCCGGCGCGGCCGATGATCCATGGCGCCTGGTCGGCGAGCCTCCGGACCACGAAGGCGTGCTCGGTCTTGGGCAGGACCATGGGCGGGTTGAGTTCATCGATCTCGATGCGGGTACCGTTCGGCGCCACCAACTCGCGCTTGCCGTCGGCAAAACTGTCGGGATCCTCGGTCAGGATGCGAAGCGTCCCAGGCGCTTCCTTGGCCCCCTTCTCGATCCGGATCCTCAGACCATGGCCCGAGAGAACGGCAACTTCAGGGTTGTCCGCCGGATAGATCATGTCGAGGCGCATCTTCAGCGTCTTGGTGTAGAACGGCAGGTCGTCCCTGAGTTCCGATGTCGGCAACCTGATTTCCGCGCGCGTATCCAACCTGCTCTCCCTTCAAGCCAAACCGTCTTGTCCGTCCGGGCGCATTCGACCCCGGGCACCGGGCAACGATCCCGGACGGCATTCAGAGACTATCGAACCGAATAGATATTTCAAGGCTGAAATATCTGGGCCGGGCGGACCGAAGCCCCTCTACAGTTCGGTTCGCACGCGCCAGAGTTCGGGGAATAGCTCCACATCGAGCATACGCTTGAGATAGCTCGTTCCGCCGGTGCCGCCGGTGCCGCGCTTGAGCCCGATCACCCGCTCCACCGTGGTGACATGGTTGAAGCGCCAGCGGCGGAAATAGTCCTCCAGATCCACCATCTTTTCGGCAACCTCGTAGAGCGCCCAGTGCTTTTCGGGCGCTTCGTAGATCACCTTCCAGCCTTCGGTCACGCCGTCATGCAGCGCGTGGGTCTGCCGCACGTCGCGGGACAGAACTTCCTCGGGCATGGCGATGCCGCGCCGCGCCGCGAGCCGGATCGCCTCGTCATAGAGGCTTGGCTCGCTCAACTCCGTCTCGAGCTTTGCATATACCCCAGGCACATGCGCATGCGGCCGCATCATCGCATGATTGCGGTTGCCGAGCGCGAACTCGATCATCCGGTACTGGTAGGACTGGAAACCGGAGGACTGCCCCAGCTTGCGGCGAAAATGGGTGTAGTCGCTCGGCGTCATCGTCCGGAGCACGTCCCAGGCCGAATTGAGCTGTTCGAAAATCCGCGACACCCGCGCCAGCGTCTTCATTGCCGGCTGCAGCTGGTCGGCGCGGATAGCCGCCCGCGCCGCAACGATCTCGTGGATCGCCAGCCGCATCCACAATTCCGACGTCTGGTGCTGGACGATGAACAGCATCTCGTCATGCGCATCGGTCCGCGGCTTCTGCGCCGACAGGACCTGGTCGAGACACAGATAATCGCCGTAGGACATGCGTCCGTCGAAATTCATCTCCGCCCCTTCGGCGGCAGGATCGTAGTCGCGGGGCTCGCTCATGTGACGGCTTTCCGTTGCTTGAATTCGGGACGATCCCATTCGCCGGTGGCGATGATCTCACTGAGCACTGCCGCGGCATGGCTCACGTCTCCGGCCGTATTGTAGAGCGGGCAGAAACCGAAACGCATGATGTCGGGCGCCCGGAAGTCACCGATGATGCCGCGCGCGATCAGCGCCTGCATCGCCGCATAGCCTTCGTGAAAGCGGAACGAGACCTGGCTTCCGCGGGCGTGCGGATCGCGCGGACTGGCGAGCACCACATCCTTGCAGCCGGCCTCGACTTCCGAGATGAACTGCTCGGACAACGCGATCGAGCGCGCGCGGATGTCATTCATGTCGACGCCGTCGAAGGCGTCGAGCGCCGCGTCCAGCACCGCCATCTGGATCACCGGCGGCGTGCCAACCCGCATCCGGCTGATACCCTCGCCCGGACGGTAATCGAGATCGAAGGCGAACGGCGCCTGGTGCCCGAGCCAGCCCGAAAGCGCCGGACGCACCTGGTCGATCAGGTCGGGACGGACATGGATGAAGCCTGGAGCGCCCGGACCGCCATTGAGATACTTGTAGGTGCAGCCGACCGCGATATCGGCATTGCAGCCGGTGAGATCGACCGGCAGCGCGCCGGCGGAATGCGCCAGATCCCAGATCATGATGGCACCGGCGGCGTGTGCCTTGTCGGTGATCGCCTTCATGTCGTGCACCCGGCCGGTGCGATAATCGACATGGGTCAGCATGACCGCGGCCACCTCCTCGGTGATGTTGTCAGCCACCGCTTCCGGATCGACGACCTTGAGCTCGTGACCCTGCTTGAGGCTCTTAAGCAGTCCGTCGGCCATGTAGAGGTCGGACGGGAAATTGCCGTTGTCGGACAGCACGATCTTGCGGCCCGGACGCATCTCCACCGCCGAGGCCACCGCCTGATAGACCTTGATCGACAGCGTGTCGCCGACAACCGTGCTGCCGGCAGGCGCGCCTATCAGCCGGCCGATCCGGTCGCCCAGACGCCCGGGCAGATCCATCCAGCGGGCCTTGTTCCAGCCGGTGATCAGCATCGGCCCCCATTCCTCGGCCATCGTCGCGCGGGCGCGTTCGACAGCCGACTTCGGCAAGGGCCCCAGGGAATTTCCGTCGAGATAGGTGATCCCCTCTGGCAGGTCGAACAGGTCTCGCCGCGTCTGGAAACTGCTCATGATCTCACGCGTCCTTCGCCGATTTGCCGATTTCCGCCGTC
This sequence comes from Hoeflea sp., assembly GCA_020637795.1. Classification (GTDB taxonomy): domain Bacteria; phylum Pseudomonadota; class Alphaproteobacteria; order Rhizobiales; family Rhizobiaceae; genus Hoeflea. The sequence goes on from JACKJT010000002.1 coordinate 830,350, forward strand.
GCCTCGATTTCCACCATTGCCGCGTCCTCGATCAGGCCGGCAACGACAATCACCGACATCGACGGAAAATGCCGCCCCATGATCTTCCGGTAGGCAGCGCCAACGTCCTTCTGGCGGGCCATGTACTCTTTCTTGTCGGTGATGAACCAGGTCAGCCGCACGATGTCGGTGACTTCGCCGCCGGCCGCGCGCACGATCGCCGCGATATTGGCCAGCGTCTGCTCGAGCTGGCCGACGAAATCGTGATGCTCGAACACCTGGTCCTTGTTCCAGCCAATCTGACCACCGGTGTACAGCCGTGTGCCGTCGACCAGCATGCCGTTTGCATAGCCTTTCGGCTTCTCCCAATCCGGCGGATTGATGGCTTCTATCATGGTGAAAGTCCTCGTTTATTATGTCTTGGGAACAATGAGTTCAGGCGTTGCCGGTGCGCAGCCTGAAACGCTGGATCTTGCCGGTCTGCGTCTTGGGCAGCGTGTCGGTGAAGACGATCGACCGGGGATACTTGTAGGGTGCAATCACCGCCTTGACGTGATCCTGCAGCCGCTTGGTGGTCAATTCGTCGGCGGCGATGCCCGCCTTGAGCACCACATGCGCCTGGACGATCTGCCCCCTCGCCTCGTCGGGCACGCCGATCACCGCGCACTCGGCGACATCCGCATGCGCCAGCAGAGCAGCCTCGACCTCGGGGCCGGCGATGTTGTAACCGGCGGAAATGATCATGTCGTCGCTGCGTGCGGCGAAGTGGAAGAACCCGTCGGCATCCTGTGTGAACGAATCCCCGGTCAGGTTCCATCCGTCGCGGACATATTTCTGCTGCTGCTCCGGGTCGGCGAGATAACGGCATCCGGTGGGGCCGCGCACCGCCAGCCGTCCGACCTCGCCGCGCGGCAATTCGTTCATGTCGCCATCGACGATCCGCGCCTGGTAGCCCGAAACCGGAAGCCCGGTGCAGGCCGGCTGCGAGTTCTCGAACCGGTTGGAGATAAAAATGTGCAGCATCTCGGTGGCGCCGATGCCGTCAAGCATCGGCTTGCCGGTCTTGGCCATCCATTGCTCATAGACCGGTCCGGGCAGGGTTTCGCCCGCCGACACCGCGGCCCGCAGCGAGCTGAGGTCCGCCCCCTCCTCCATCGCCGCCAGCATGGCACGGTAGGCCGTGGGCGCGGTGAAGCAGACGGTGGCCTTGTGGGCCTGGATGATCTCAACCATGTTGGCGGGCGTCGCCTGCTCGAGCAGGGCTGCTGCCGCACCGAAGCGCAGCGGAAACACCGCCAGCCCGCCAAGCCCGAAGGTAAACGCCAGCGGCGGCGAGCCGATGAACACATCCTCGGGCGTGACGCCGAGCACTTCCTTTGCGTAGCCGTCGGCGATGATCAGCATGTCGCGATGAAAATGCATCGTCGCTTTCGGCATCCCCGTCGTGCCCGAGGTAAAGCCCAGAAGCGCCACGTCATCGCGACCGGTCTTCACCGTTTCGAAGCGGACCGGCTTGGACAGCGCCAGCCGGTCGAGCTCGGCATCGTGGTTGGCGGTGCCGTCAAAGCCCACCACCTTGGTGAGGAACCGGTTTTCCTTGGCGCAGGCGACCATCTCGTCCATCAGCCGCGTGTCGCACAGCGCCAGCGAGATTTCCGCCTTGTCGGCGATCTTGCCAAGCTCGACCGCGCGCAGCATCGGCATGGTGTTGACGACGACGGCGCCGGCCTTGGTGGCAGCCAGCCAGACCGCCACCATCGCCGGGTTGTTGGCCGAGCGGATGAGCACGCGGTTGCCCGGCTTGACGCCGTAATCCTCAACCAGCACGTGGGCAATGCGGTTGGTCCAGTCGGTCAGTTCCTTGTAGGTTCTGATCCGGCCATTGCCGATCAGCGCCGTGTGGTCGCCGAAGCCCCTGGCCACCATCGCGTCGGTCAGCTCGTAACCGCAATTGAGCCATTCGGGATACTCAAAACCGTCCAGCAGCATGTCCGGCCACTGATCGGCCGGCGGCAGGTTGTCCCGTGTGAAGGTGTCGATATGGCCCGATGGTCCCAGCACGTTACACTCCCTTGGAATTCGCCAGTGTCTGCCGCGCGATCACGACCTTCTGAACGTCCGATGCGCCCTCGTAGATCCTCAGCGCGCGGATTTCGCGATACAGGCTTTCGACGATGTGGCCCTTGCGCACGCCGTCGCCGCCATGCAGCTGCACCGCCTTGTCGATCACATCCTGCGCGTGGTCGGTGGCGTAAAGCTTCGCCATCGCCGCCTCGCGGCTGACCCGTGGCGCACCCTGGTCCTTGAGCCAGGCCGCGCGATAGACCAGCAGTGCCGCGGCATCAACGTCAAGCGCCATGTCGGCAATGTGGCCCTGCACCATCTGCAGATCGCTCATCGGCGCGCCGAACAGCTCACGCTCGCTGACGCGGTTGAGACTTTCATCGAGCGCCCGGCGGGCAAAGCCGAGAGCGGCCGCGGCAACCGTCGAGCGGAACACGTCGAGCACCGACATGGCGATGCGGAACCCGTCGCCCGGATTGCCTATCATCGCCGATGCGGGGATGCGGCAATCATTGAAGGCGAGCCGAGCCAGCGGATGCGGCGCCACCACTTCGAGGCGCTCGGCGACAGAGAGACCCGGCGTATCGGCCGGCACGATGAAGACCGAAAGCCCCTTGGCGCCCGGCGCTTCGCCGGTGCGCGCAAAGACGCAGTAGACATCGGCGATGCCGCCGTTGGAAATCCAGGTCTTCTCGCCGTTGAGAACATAATCGTCGCCATCACGGACTGCCGTCATCGCCATGTTGGCGACGTCCGAACCCGAGGCAGGTTCCGAGAGCGCAAAAGCCGAAAGCGCCTTGCCCGCGCGGGTTTTCGTCAGCCATTCGGTCTTCTGGTCGGGCCGTCCGAACAGCGATATGCAGCCGGTGCCGAGCCCCTGCATGGCAAAGGCGAAATCGGCCAGCCCGTCGTGCCGGGCCAGCGTCTCGCGCATGATGCACAGGCTGCGCACATCGATTTTCGAGGCATCGTCAGCAGGATCGACCGCCGAGAGCTTGAGCCAGCCGGCATCTCCCAGAGCCCGGACCAGTGCCTTGCAGGTCTCGTCGACATTGGAATGGTCGAGATCGGCGAGTTCCCTGGCTGCCCACACATCGACGCGATCGGCCAGGTCACGGTGGGCCTCATCGAAGAACGGCCACTGGAGAAAACTGCGGTCAGACATCAATTGCCCTCGAATACGGGTTTCTGTTTCGCGGCAAAGGCCTCATAGGCGCGGCGGAAATCCTGGGTCTGCATGCAGATCGCCTGCGCCTGCGCTTCTGCCTCGATCGCCTGCTCGATGCCCATGTTCCATTCCTGCGCCAGCATGGTCTTGGTCATCATGTTGGCGAAGGTCGGCCCGTCGGCGATCCGTTTTGCCATCTTGCGCGCCTCGTCGTCGATCTCGGACGCCGCCACCACACGGTTGTAGAACCCCCAGCGTTCGCCTTCCTCGGCGCTCATCGCGCGCCCGGTGTAGAGAAGATCGGCCGCCCGGCCCTGGCCGATGATCCGCGGCAGGATCGCGCACGCGCCCATGTCGCAGCCCGCAAGCCCTACCCGGTTGAACAGGAAAGCGGTCTTGGCCTCGGGCGTGGCCAGGCGCAAATCGGAGCACATGGCGATGATTGCGCCGGCCCCGGCGCAGACGCCGTCGACGGCCGCAATCACCGGCTTGCCGCAGCCGACGATCGCCTTGACCAGGTCGCCGGTCATCCGGGTGAACTCGAGCAGGCCCTTCATGTCCTTGTCGAGCAACGGCCCGATGATCTCGAACACGTCGCCGCCCGAGCAGAAATTGCCGCCGTTCGAGCCGAAGATCACCACCTTGACGTCGTCCCGATAGACCAGCCCGCGAAACCAGTCGCGCAGCTCGGCATAGCTTTCGAACGTCAGCGGATTCTTCTTCTCCGGCCGGTCCAGCGAAACCTCGGCGATGCCGTCGGTCAGGGTCAGTCGGAAATTGACGGGGGCGTCAGTCGGCATTGTTCAGTCCTCTCCCTTGGTACTCTTGCGGGCGATGCATTCGAGTTGCTCCGACAGGTGCTGGACCTCGGAGACATCGATGCCGTCGAGAAGCGTGTCGATCCACGCTTCGTGGCTCGACGCCATCGCCTCGAACTGCTCCCGGCCCGCCTTGGTCAACCGCACGGTTGTCGCGCGGCGGTCATTGTCCACCGGAATGCGCACCAGGATGCCGTCTTCCACCAACCGGTCGACAATGCCGGTGACATTGCCATTCGACACCCTGAGCACGCTCGACAGCTCGCTCATCTTCAGGCCCTGCTCGACGCGGTACAGCGCCGCCATCACGTCAAAGCGCGGCAGCGTGGTGTCAAAGCCGGTGCGGAAGTTCTCACGCAGCTCGGCCTCGACATGCTTGGTCGCCTTGAGCAGTTTCAGCCAGAGCCGCAGCCTCGCCTTCGAAGCCGCCGCATCCTTGATATCGGTGCCGGTCATGCCCGGCTGCGCCGCCAGTTTGTCGCTCATGTCTCTCCCCCCGACAGCGAGATCGCCTGACCGGTCACGGACGCGGCCGCATCGCTGCAAAGCCACAAGACCGTTCCGGCGATTTCCTCCGGCTGTATGAATCGCCCCTGCGGATTCACGTCCCGCAGCGACGCTTCCGCCTCGTCACGCGATCGTCCTGTTTTTTCGACGATGTTGTCAATCGACCGATGCAGCATTGGCGTGTCGGTGAAGCCCGGGCAGATGGCGTTGACCGTCACTCCGGTCCTGGCAAGTTCCAGCGCCAGGCTGCGCACCAGGCCGACCACGCCGTGCTTGGCCGCACAATAGGCGCTGACATAGGCGTACCCTTTCAAACCGGCAGTCGAGGCAATGGCGATCATGCGGCCGGGCTGTGCCCGATTCATTTTCACAAACGCCGCCTGGAAGGTGTTGAAAACGCCGCTCAAATTGACATCCAGCGTGGCGCGAAACAAGGCTGCGTCGGTGCGGTGGAACGGCGCGCTTTCCGCCGATCCGGCATTGGCGATGACAATCGTCGGCGCCCCGTTCCTCTCGACCGCCTCGGCGATCGCAGACGCCATGGCGTCTGCGTCCGTGACATCGGCGGAAATGGCGATGATGCGGTCATCCTGCGCCGCCAGCGCTTCTAGCGGCGCCAGCCGCCGGCCGATCGCCGTGACCCGCGCGCCGTTGCCCGCCAGCGCCAGCGCGATCGCCTCGCCGGCGCCCGATCCGGCGCCGGTCACAATTGCGTGATGTCCCATCAGTTCCTGCATGATCAGACCTTGCCGAGCATGGTGTCGGTCCGTTCCGCCAGCCGCCACATCTGGTCGCGGCCGGGATGATAGGGATCCGGCCATTTCTCGTCATGGTCCCCGAGCGCGCTTGCCGCGTGCAGCGTCCAGTAGGGATTGGCAAGGTGCGGACGGGCAAGACAGACGAGATCCGCACGGCCTGCCATCAGGATCGAATTGACATGGTCCGGCTCGTAGATGTTGCCCACGGCCATGGTTGCCATATGCGCCTCGTTGCGGATCCGGTCGGCAAACGGCGTCTGGAACATGCGTCCGTAGACCGGCCTTGCCTGCTTCGAGGTCTGCCCCGCCGACACGTCGCAGATGTCGACGCCGGCGTCCTTGAGCATGCGGGCAATCTCGACCGCATCCTGCGGGGTGACGCCGTCACCTTCGACCCAATCGCTGGCCGAGATGCGCACCGAGATCGGCTTGTGCTGTGGCCATGCCTCGCGGACCGCGCGATAGACTTCCAGCGGATACCGCATGCGGTTCTCGAGGCTGCCGCCATACTCGTCCTTGCGCCGGTTGGTCAGCGGCGTGATGAACGACGACAGCAGGTAGCCGTGCGCCATGTGCAGCTCGATCATGTCGAAGCCTGCCCGCTCGGCCATCTCGGCGGCAGCGACAAACTGATCGCGGACCTGATCCATGTCCTCGCGGTTCATCGCCTTGGGTGTCTGATTGTCGGACGACCAGGCGACATCGGAAGCCGACATCAGGGGCCAGTTTCCCTGCTTGAGCGGTGCATCCATGATCTCCCAGCCGAGCTGGGTCGATCCCTTGGCACCGGAATGGCCGATCTGCATGCAGACCTTGGCTTCGCTTTCGGCGTGGATGAAATCGGCGATCCGCTTCCAGGCGGCCTCGTGTTCCGGCGCATAGAGCCCCGGACATCCCGGCGTGATCCGGCCTTCCGACGAAACGCAGGTCATCTCGGTGTAGACCAGTCCGGCGCCGCCCTTGGCGCGTTCGCCATAGTGGACCAGATGCCAGTCGGTCGGGCAGCCGTCGACGGCCTTGTACTGGGCCATCGGCGAAACCACGATGCGGTTCTTGAGTTCCATGTCGCGCAACTTGTAGGGCGCGAACATCGGCCGCCGGACGGGGGCTGTTTCCGAAACGCCCGCCTGGGTCTGGAACCAGCGCTCGGCGCCTTCCAGCCATTCCGGATCGCGCAGCCGCAGGTTCTCGTGGCTGATGCGCTGCGAACGGGTAAGCAGCGAGTAGTTGAACTGCACCGGATCGAGATCGAGATAGCGCTCGACCTCCTCGAACCATTCCAGGCTGTTGCGCGCCGCCGACTGCAGCCGCAGCACCTCGACGCGCCGCTCTTCCTGGTAACGCTCGAAGGCGCGCTCCATCGTCGGTTCGGAATGCAGGTAATCGGCCAGCGCGATGGCGCTGTCGAAGGCAAGCCGCGAGCCCGAGCCGATGGAAAAATGCCCCGTCGCCGCCGCGTCGCCCATCAGCACGACATTTCCGTGATACCATTTCTCGCAGATCACCCGCGGGAACTGCATCCACACCGCCGATCCCCTGAGATGCGCCGCGTTCGACATCAGCTCATGCCCGCCCAGATGCTTTTCGAAGATCTTGCGGCAGGTCTCGACCGTTTCCTCCTTCGACATCTGCTCGAAGCCCCAGCGGTCCCAGGTCTCGGGCAGGCATTCGACGATGAAGGTCGCCGTGTTGTCGTCGAACTGGTAGACATGCGCCCAGACCCAGCCGTGCTCCGTCTTCTCGAAAATGAAGGTGAAGGCGTCGTCGAAGCGCTGGTGCGTTCCGAGCCACACGAACTTGCATTTGCGGATATCGATATCGGGCTTGAACACATCGACATATTCGTTGCGCACAAGCGAGTTGATGCCGTCGGTGGCGACGACGAGGTCATATTCCTTGCGGTATTGCTCAGCCGTCTTGAACTCGGTCTCGAAACGCATGTCCACGCCGAGCTCGCGGGCGCGCTCCTGCAACAGGATCAGCATCTGCTTGCGCCCGATCCCGGCAAAGCCATGCCCGCCGGAGACGGTGCGATGCCCCTGCTGCACCACCGCGATATCGTCCCAATAGGCAAAATGGCTGCGGATCGCCTCGGTCGACTTGGGGTCGTTTTCCTGCATCCGGGTCAGGGCGTCGTCCGACAGCACCACGCCCCAGCCGAACGTGTCGTTGGCCTTGTTGCGCTCGATGACCACAACTTCGTGCGAAGGATCGCGCAGCTTCATCGAGATCGCGAAATAGAGACCGGCGGGTCCACCGCCCAGACAAACGATTCTCATATTCTGCACCTCCGGACTGATTTCGACTGGCTCCGATCCTACGCCCGAACGAATATATTTCAAGCATAAAATTTTTATGCCACAATAAATTCGCCAGCCCTAATGGGCCGGGCACCGGGATCGGATTTTCTCGGCGAAACAGCACGCGGGAGCGCCCGGGAAGCGAGCTCGGTCGTGCGGCAGGGCAATGCATCCCGGATCGAGGCAATGCACCCGGCCCGGGATGGCGGACAGCGTTGGAAAGCCGGGCCTTTCAGCCGCCGGTCAAGGCGGTGGTCAGCCGGTCGATGCCGGCCTCAGTCGTCATGAAACCCGGCGAACAGCGCAGGATCGGGCCGCGCGCATCGGCGAAGACCGAAACGGACCTGAGTTTCGTTAGCAGCGCCTGCGCGGCGTCGGCGTCCGGCATCCGCACCATGACGCTGCCGCCGCGCTGCGCCGGATCCCGGGGCGAAGCCAGCTCGAATCCGGCCATATCGGCAGCAGTGATGATCGCCTCGCTCAGGCCGCGGTTCTTCGCAAGCTGTGTGCCCCAGTCCTGCGCCGCATGCCATTCGAGCGCCGGCACCGAAGCCACGGCGGCCATCACTGACGGCGTGCCGTTGTCAAAACGGCGGATGTCGGGCGCGTAGGCGAAGGCATTGATGTCCCAGGAGAAGATGTTGTCCTGGCTGAACCAACCCCTCAGGCTTGGCTGGCAGCGCGCGATCACGTCGGGCATCACCTGCAGGATGCCGCCACCGGGAGAACCGCACATCCATTTCAGGCTGGTCGAGATCGCAAAATCCGCGGCTACTGCCATGCAGTCATAGTCAAGCAGTCCCGCGGCTTGGGTGATGTCGACCCCGATCAGCGATCCCTGCCTGCGGCCATGCGAAACCAGCGCCGACAGATCGCACCGGTGCGACGACGTCGAACTGACCCAGGTCAAGAGTGCCAACCCCACTTCGGGACCCCAGGCGGCGATCACGTCCTCGTCCTCGACCCAGTTTGCGCCATCGCGGAGCGGCACCGTGCGCAACTCGAAACCGTACCTGTCGGCAAGGCCCGTCAGCAGGAAATGCAGGCTCGGAAAGCAATCGCCCGCCACCAGCACCACCCTACCCTCAAGATCCCCGCGCGGCAGCGCCATGATCAGCGCTGCCAGCGCCGAGGTCACGTTCTCGGTCGTCGTCAGCGACGCCGACGGCGCCTTCAGCAGCTGGCTCCACAGATCGATGAACCGCTGCCGCTGGCCCAGTGCATAGCCCCATTGTTCATCATTGGCGGCTCCCCAGACTTGCGCGAAGGCCGTCAGGGCTGCCGCCATGTCCCGGGCCTTGCCCGGATATTGCCCGATCGAGTGATAGAGCATGTAGCCATCGCCCTCGGCCTGGCCGGCATCTGTCCCTGTTGTCTGCTCTGTCATCCAAATCTCCCCGGGCCATGTGGCCCCAGACCACCCTCACCCCTTGCGATGTATCTCGTCATCCTGTTGCGCCGACAGCCGAGCCTACCAGCCCGCCTGCTGCGGGTCGGGCAAGGGAATGGCGTCCAGCAACTCGCGCGTATAGGCCGCCTGCGGCGCATCGAACACGCTGTCGGCTTCTCCATACTCGACGATGTTGCCCCGTTGCAGCACCATCACATGATCGCACAGCCGCCGGATCACCGACAGGTCGTGGCTGATGAAGGCCAGCGTCAACCCGAGCTCCTTGACCAGGTCCGCCAGCACATTGAGCACCTGCGCCTGCGACGAGACATCCAGCCCCGAGACGATCTCGTCGGCGAGGATGAATTCAGGCTTCAGCGCGATGGCCCGCGCGATCCCGACCCTCTGCCGCTGACCGCCCGACAACTCGTGCGGATAGCGGCTGCGAAACCCGCGCGGAAGACCGACATGATCGAGCGCATCGTCTATCCGCCCGTCAATATTGTCGAACCCGTGCATCTGCAGCGGATCGGCAATGATCGCCCCCACCCGCCGCCGCGGATTGAGCGACGACATCGGGTCCTGGAAGATCATCTGCATACGCCGCCGGATCGGCCGGAGTGCATCCTCGCTCAGATGCGTGATGTCGCGGCCGTCAAACTCGATGGTCCCTGCTGTGGGCTCGATCAGCCTGAGCAGCGCCCGTCCGAGCGTCGATTTGCCGGACCCCGAGCCCCCGACGATGCCTAACACCGAGCCGCGGCTGATATCGAGATCGATACCGTTGAGAATGCGGATCATCGGCGCACGGCCGAACAGCGGCTTGGCCGCCATGTCCGGCAGCGCCACCTCCAGCGACCGGGCCGAGAACAAAATGTCGTCCTGCGGAGCCATCGCCCGCGCGCCGTTCTTATCCGCCATGACGCCACTCCTTGTCGGATGCCAGCACTTCGGCGGCTACCGCCTCGATCACCGCCTCGTCGACCGGCAAGAGCGACGCATCCGGATCGGTGTATTTCGGCGTCGCCGCCAGCAGCGCCCGCGAATAGGCATGTTTCGGGCCGGCAAAGAAGTCCGGAACGCTCGAATTTTCGACGATCTTGCCGCCATACAGTACCGACAGCCGCTGGCAGACCTTGGAGACGACCCCGAGATCGTGGGTGACGAAGACCATCGCGGTGGAATGACGTTCCTGCAGCTCCCGGATCAGCCTGAGAATCTGTTTCTGCACGGTTACGTCCAGCGCCGTGGTCGGTTCGTCGGCAATGACGAGTTTCGGGTTGGCAGCGAAGGCGGACGCGATCAGCACGCGCTGGCGCATGCCGCCCGACAACTCGTGCGGATAGCTGCCCATCACCCGCTCGGGATTGTCGATATGCACCTCGTTGAGCAGTTCCAGCGCCCGAACCCGGGCATCCGCCTTGCTCCAGCCGAGAATGTCGACCAGCCGGTTGGTGATCTGGGGTTCGATCCGCCGCGACGGGTTGAGCGCCGTCAGCGGATCCTGCGGGATCAGCGCTGCCGTCGCCCCGATCATCCGCCGCCGGTCGGCCGGTTTCAGCTTCTGCAGGTCCTGCCCGTCAAGCAGGATCTCGCCCTCGATGATCGAGATTGCCGATGGCAGGATGCCGAGGATGGCCTTGCCGATCATGCTCTTGCCGGCGCCGCTCTCGCCCACCAGGCCGAGCACCTCGCCGGTGTCGATGGAAAAAGACACGGACCGCAGCACACGCTGGTCGTAGCCGTGCAGCGCCGCGGACAGGTTGTTGACGGTCAGAAACGCGCTCATCGCAGCACCGGATCGAAGCGGTCCTTGAGTCCTTCGCCGAACTGGCTGAAGGAAAGGACGGTCAGGAACAGGACGGCCAGCGGGAACGCCAGCACCCACCAGGCCTGGTAGATCGAGGTGCGGCCTTCGGCGATCATCCCGCCCCAGGTCGGCGCGTCGGTGGAGATCGACAGGTTGACGAAGGACAGGATCGCCTCGACGATCACCGCGATACCCATTTCCAGCGTCGACAGCGCGACAATCGTCGGCAGCACGTTGGGCAGGATCTCGCGCCACAGGATGTCGCGCCGCGGCCGGCCGGCGACAATGGCGCTCGAGACATAATCCATCGCCGACTGGTTCATCGCTTCCGCTCGCACCACCCGGCAGAACCGGGTCCAGTCGATGACGATGATGGCGATGATGATCGAGGTCAGCCCGGTGCCCAGCACGGCGATCAGCAGGATCGCGAACAGCACCGGCGGAAACGCCATCCAGATGTCGACAAGCCGGGAAATCACCACGTCGACCCAGCCGCGCATGTAGCCGGCAAGCAGTCCGAGCAGCGATCCGACGATTGCCGTGGCGAGACCGGCGATCAGCGCGACGGAAAAGGCTATCCGCGCGCCATGGATCAGCCGCGACAGCACGTCCCGACCGAGACTGTCGGTTCCGAGCAGATAGGCAGGGTCGGACCCGCTCGCCCAGAACGGCGGCAGGCGTCCGGCAAAGAGATCCTGGGCCAGCGGATCGTGCGGGCTGATCAGCGGCGCGAACAGCGCCAAGAGCGCCATGACACCGAGCCAGGTGCCGGACAGCCAGAGTCGCGCGCCGAGGCGCCGCTTGATGGAACCGCGGCCGTCAAGCATGACGCAGCCTCGGATTGAGAAGGGCATAAGTCATGTCGACAACCAGATTGATGATGGTGAACAGCAGCGCGAAGACAATGACGATGCCCTGGATCAGCGGCAAGTCGCGGTTGATCACCGCATCGATCGCCATGTTGCCGAGCCCCTCGTAGGAAAACAGCCGCTCGATGATCACAGTGCCGCCGATCAGGAAGGTGAACTGAACTCCGATCAGCGTCAGCGTCGGAAGAACCGCGTTGGGCAGCGCCTCCGACAGGATCACGTGGTTCTCGCTGTAGCCCTTGGTGCGCGACAGCGTCACGTAATCGAGATGCATGGTTTCCTTGAGCGATTGCTTGAGCAACTGGCTGATGATCGCCGCCAGCGGAATCGCCAGCGCGAGCGCCGGCATGAACATGTGCTTGAGCAGGTCCCACCACAGATCGAAGCGCAGCCGTGCGATGCTTTCAAACACATAGAATTGCGTGACGAACGGCAGATCGAGCGATGGCGAGATCCGCCCCGAGATGTGAAACACCGGCATCAGCACCCCGAACAGCACGATCAGGATCAGCGCCCAGAGAAAGTCGGGGATCGAAAGCCCGACGCCGTTGGCGACATCGATCGCTGTTTCGGTGCGGGTCTCCCTGTGCCGGACCCCGGTCAACGCCATTGCGCCGCCGATCATGACGGCGATGACCAGCGCGAAGATCGCCAGTTCCAGCGTTGCCGGCAACCGGCTGAGCACCAGCGGCATCACCGGCTGACGCAGGGAGATCGAGGTGCCGAAATCTCCGTGAAAGACCCCGGTCAGCCAGATCCAGAACTGCTCGAAGATCGTCTTGTCGAGCCCGTAATGGGCGGTCAGGCGCGCAATGTCTTCCTCCGATGCACCGGGTGGCAGCATCATGGCGATCGGGTTCCCCGGCACCACGCGGATGACGAAGAACACCACCACCGCCGCCCCGATCAAGGTGACCGACATGGTCGCAAGGCGTAGGAGAATTGCGCGCAACAGTTTCAAGGGAAGGTGTCCTGCAAAAAGGGGCCGCCGCCATCAGGCAGCGGCCCGTGCATTCCAAAGAGGCTTACGAAGCCCGCTTCATCAGATGCGGAAGCAGTGCGCCGGAGGCATGCGGCGTCACCGCCACGCCATCGGCGTGAAGGATCGGCTGCACATACTGCAGAAGCGGGATCACCAGCGCGTTTTCGGCAATGTACTTGTCGACGGCCTTCCAGCCCGCGATGCGTTTTTCCTCGTCGGCCTCGCCCCAGAGCGGCCCGATCATGTCGATCAGGTCCTGGCCGTCCCACACCGAGTGCGGCGACGGGCCGAACATGGCGAAACCGGTCGAGGTGGTCGGATCGCCCACCGAGTTGCCCCAGTTGTAGAACGCGGCTGGTGCCAACTGGTCTGCGGCGCGCAATTCGTAATGCTTGGCAATCTCGTAGACTTCGATTTCCGCCTCGATGCCGATCTTGCGCCACAGGCCGACGATCGCCTGGATCATCTCGTAATCCTTGGGCTTGAAGCCACGGGTCGTCTGGATCTTGAACTTGACCGGATTTTCCGGCGAGTAGCCGGAGGCCGCGAGCAGTTCCTTGGCCTTCTCGGGGTCGTAGGGAACCTTGATCGAGGCGTCGTACGCCTCGTATTCGGGTGTCTGCAGCGTGTCGATGGCAACGCCATAGCCCGACAGCAGCCGGTCGATGATCAGCTGCTTATCGATCGACATGGCGGCCGCCATGCGCACGTTTGGATCCAGCATCACATCGATGTCGTTGAGGAAGATCATGCCGATGTCGGAGATCGGCGCCGCGGTGCCGGAAATTCCGTTGCCGCCCTTGAGACGGTCATATTCCTCGTAGGGCATTTCCAGCGTCACATGCGCATTGCCTGACTCGATTTCGGCCACGCGGGAAGCTGCGTCGGTGACGAACTTGATGGTCACGGTCTCGAAGTCCGGCTTGCCGCCCCAGTAGTTCGGGTTGGCCTTCAGCCGCACGAACGCATTGCGCTCGAACTTGTCGACCATGTAGGGGCCGGTGCCGATCGGAGCAGCTTCGAAGCCTTCCGCGCCAACCTTCTCGTAATAGGCCTTGGGCAGAACGTAGCCGGTCAGGAAGTACATCCACTTGAAGATCGTCGGCTCAAAGCGGGCCACGTCGGCGGTCACCACATTGCCTTCGGCCTTGATGTTGGCGAGCGTCGACCAGATGAACTGGATCGGGTTACCGGTCTTCTCGTCGGCGGCGCGGGTCAGCGACCAGGCGACGTCCTCGGCAGTGAACGGCGACCCGTCATGCCAGGTGACGCCCTCGCGCACCGTCATCATGACCTTGGTCTTGTCGTCGTTCCAGCCCCATTCGGTCAGCAGCCCGGGCGCGGGCGACAGGTCGGGCTTCTGCAGGATGAACTGGTCGAACACCGACTGGTAGATCCCCTGGATGGTCGGGTTGACCGCCGACGGGCCGACGGTCGGATCCCAGGACGGCAGGTTGACGTTGTAGGCGATGACAAGTTCATCGATGCCCTGGGCAAACGACGGTCCGGCAAAGGCGCTGATCGCCATAGCCGCTGCCGTGCCCTTGAGCACCGTGCGACGCGAAATCTGTTTCATGCTGTTCTCCCTGCTTTTTTAGGTGTTCATTTCCCGCCCAGCTTCTGGGCGAGCATATAGCCTGCACCCGCTCCGGTGCCCGCACCCGGCCAGACGCTGGCGCCGGTGATGTGCAGACCCTCGACGGGGGTTTTTCCCGTGGCATGGCCGAGAGCCGGCCGGAACAGGAAATTCTGTGAAAGATGATGGCTGCCGGCCACCTGGTCGCCGCCGACGAGATTGGGATTGTCGGCCTCAAGGTCGAGCGGCGACACCACCGCCCGGCCGATGATCTTCTGACGGATGCCCGGCGCATGCCGCTCAATGATATCGAGCGCCCGCTCGGCATAGATCTCCTTGACCTGCGCCCAGTCGGTTTCAATGATCTTGTCGGCCGCATCGCCGCAGATATCGCCCGGCACCATGCGCACCTGGACCCACAGCACATGCTTGCCATCGGGCGCCCGGCCCGGATCGATCGCTGTCGGCTGCCCCACCACCAAGACCGGCTCGTCGGGCAGAAGCCCGGCTACCGCCTGCTGGTAGGTGCGCGCCATCTGCTCGAGTGAAGGCGCGATGTGGACATAGGCAAATGTCTTGAGCTCTTCGCTGGCTCTCCAGTCCGGCAGGCCATCAAGCGCCAGGTGAATCATCATGGTTCCGGGCGCATGAACGAAGCCGGTCATCTTGCGGTCGAATGCGGCGTCGCCGGACTGGCCCTCGAGCAGCGACATCAGCCCACTTGGCGCGACATTGGCGATCACCGCCTTGTGGGCCTTGATCCTGGACCCGTCGGCAAGCTCGACACCGGTCGCCTTGCCGCCGTCGCGGATGACCCGCGTCACTTGGCTGCCGCAATGCACCGCGCCGCCGGACGCTTCGATCTTCGAAACCAGCGCGCGGGTCACAGTATCCGCACCGCCCTTGCCGATGACCATTCCGAAATTCTGGTTGGCCATCGATTCGAGATAGGGAAAAACCGCACCGCCGGCCATGTCGGGCGCAAAGTCGAGATGCATGCCCCAGGCCGCCATCGTCGCCCGCACGTGCCCGGACTCGAAGGTCTCCGTCAGCCATTTGCGCGGCGATGACAGCAGCATGCGCACCAGATCCGCAGTCCAGGTGAAGCCCTTGCGGAACAGCGCCTTGGCCAGGAGTTTGCCTTGTATATGCATTTGCATGGGATTTCCGAGCAGCGCAAAGACATATTCGGCCGTGCCGGGAAACTCCGCGCAAAGCCTGTCCCAGGCCTTGGCGTCGGCTTCGGAGAATGCCGCGATCCGGGCCCGGGTTTCGCCCGCGCCGGTGCTTACCCCCAACCATTTCCCATCATCGAAAACACTGGCAAAACAATGCGAAGCGGGCGCGAACTCCAGCCCGCGGCCAATCAGGTCCGCTCCATATTCCTTAAAAAACCCGGAACCCGCAAACAGGCTCAAATTCATTGCGGCCCAATCATGACGAAATCCCGGCGCCGTCAGCTCAAGCGTCTTGACCGCCCCGCCCGGCGTGCCAGCCTGCTCGAAGACGCCGACACGCCAGCCCTTCGCGCCCAGATGGACCGCACAGGCCAAACTGTTCACGCCGGCGCCAACAATTATCGCGTCATACTCATTCTGCACCGCGGCACCTCTCCGTTCGAGATTTATAATTGCAAATGCATATTATTTTGTCTAGCATCTATTTATCGCAGAACGGCGGCCCACAACCGGGCTGCAAACAGGAACACAACAGGGCCCTGCCAGAGGAGGATCACTCATGAACGCCGCAGAAACACTGGGCAATCTCGCCGCAATGCTAATCGAGGGTAAGGTCGAGGTCGTCGACCTGTCCGGCCGGCTTGGCCCCGACACTCCTCTGCTCCAGTTGCCCGAGGATTTCGCCAAGAACACGCCCAAGATCGAGATCCACAAGATCTCCGAGTATGACAGCGATGGTCCTTTCTTTGCCTGGAACTGGCTCAAGCTCGGCGAACACTCCGGCACCCATTTCGATGCGCCGCATCACTGGATCACCGGCAAGGATTTTGCCGACGGTTACACCGACAGCATCCCGCCACAAAACTTCGTGGCACCGGTCAACGTGATCGATTGCTCCGCTGAAGTGGCCAAGAATCCCGATTTTCTGCTCGATGCAGCCGGCGTCAAGGCATGGGAAGCCAAGCATGGCGAGATCAAAGCTGGTGAATGGGTGGTCATGCGCTCTGACTGGGATTCCCGCGCAGGCGATGAAGCAGCCTACCTCAACGCTGATGAAACCGGCCCGCATTCGCCTGGTCCGACCGTTGATTGCATCCAGTACATTCTGTCAAAGGGCGTCATTGGCTGGGGCAACCAGTGCATCGGCACCGATGCCGGGCAGGCAGGCGGAATGGAACCGCCCTACCCGGCGCACAACCTGCTGCATGCGGCCAACAAGTACGGACTCGCCTCGCTCGCCAATCTCGACAAGCTTCCTCCAAAGGGTGCAATCCTGATCGCCGCACCGCTGAAAATCGTCAAGGGAACCGGCAGCCCGATCCGCGCCATGGCGCTGGTCGCACGCAGCTAAGGCAATCCCCACGCCGGAGACCAGCACAATGGCAGATCATGACCACATCATTGTGGGCAGCGGCATCAATGCGCTCGTTGCCGCGGCCATGCTTTCCTCGAAAGGGAAACGCGTGCTGGTTCTCGAACGCAGCGACCGCTTCGGCGGTTGCATGCGCACCGAGGAAATCACTTTGCCGGGGTTCCGCCATGACGTCATGGCGGCAACCTTCGTGCTCTTCCTTACCTCCCCCGCCCATGCCGCGCTCGGATCCGATCTGGCGCGGCATGGGCTGGAGTTCTGCCACACGCCGCACCCGACGGCCGTGCTGAGGCCCGACGGCTCCTCGCTGGTCCTGACCACCGACCGGGCGGCCAACATCAAGACTTTCAACGCGCTCGCGGCAGGCGATGGCGACCGCCACGGCGCCGATGTCGGCGCGATCGAGGCCGATGCGCCCTTCCTTTTTGCCCTGCTCGGCGGCGAATTGTGGAGCTGGCCAACCGCCAAGCTGATGATCCAGCAGGCCTGGAAGCGCGGTCTCCGCGGCCTCGCCGCCTGGATGGGAGAGGCGCTTCGCCCGATCCGGGCCTGGCTCGAACCAAATTACGCCTCCGGCCTTGTCCAGGCCCTATGGGCGCCATGGGCGCTGCACACCGGACTGACCACCGAATCCGCCTATGGCGGCCAGATGGGCAAGGTCATCGCCTTCGCGCTCGAAGCGGCAGGCGCTCCGGTGGTCAAGGGCGGCGCGGGACAGGCGGTCGAGGCCTTCAGGCGGCTGATCGAGGAAAAGGGCGGCGAACTGCGCAGCGGAGCCGATGTCGACAGGATCCTGGTGCAGAACGGCAAGGCAACCGGCGTCAGGCTTGCCGACGGGACTGAAATCTCTGCATCACATGTCATTTGCTCGGTCGCGCCGGGACAGCTCTACAACCGGCTCCTGCGCGACGACACGGCAAAGCTGCCGCAGGAAGTCACCTCTGGCCTGAGCCAGTTCCGCCATGGCCGCGGCAATTTCCAGCTGCATTATGCCATTGATGGCCCGATCCGCTGGAAAACCCAAGGCCTTGAAGACGTTGCCCTGATCCACCTGGCCGAGAGCATCGATTCGGTTTCGAAATCCTCCAACGAGGCCGAGCGCGGCATGCTGCCGGTGACGCCGACCATCTGCGTCGGCCAGCCGCATCGCCTCGATCCGTCCCGCTGCCCGGAGGGCAAGTCAATCCTCTGGCTGCAGATCCCGGATGCGCCGCGTGACCTCAAGGGCGACGCCGCCGGCGAGATCGCGACCGATGGCGTCTGGAGCGAAGCCACTCGCGAAGCCTTTGCCGACCGCATCGAGGCGATCCTCGCCTCCCATATCGAGGGCTTCGGCGACAGCGTCCTCGCTCGCAAGGCCTATTCGCCGGTCGATCTGGAAAGTATGAACATCAACCTGGTTGGCGGCGATCCCTATGGCGGATCCTGTGCGCTCGATCAGTTCTTCATCTGGCGGCCCTTTTCGCAGTCGAAGAACAACGCAACCGCAATCGAGAACCTGCATCACATCGGCGCCTCGACCCATCCCGGTCCCGGACTTGGCGGCGGCTCGGGCTTCCTTCTGGCAAAGAGGTTGGGCGGATGAACGAAGCCAAAGCACCTGAGACTGAAAAGGCCGAACCCTTTCAGCGGCTCGGCGAGATCGGCTTGTCCAATTTCGCCCCCTACCTGATGAATCGCATCATGGGCCGCTACAATGCCGATCTGCGGCAGGAAATGACCGGCCTGGGGCTGACAACGCCGAAAATGCGCGCGCTTGCGGTTCTCTCGGTCATCGACGACCTGCCGATCAGCGACCTGGCGGTCTATGCCGTGGTGGAACAGTCGACGCTCAGCCGCGCGCTGGAGCAGCTTGCCTCCGACGGCCTGGTCCGGCGCGACCCCGATCCCAACGACAGCCGTGTGACCCGCATCGGCATCACCGAGACCGGCCGTGCGGCACTCGACCAGCTCTGGCCATCGATGGCCCGGGTCTACGCGCAGATGTTCAAGGGCATTCCGGCGGAAGAGCGGCAAGCCTTCGTCACCACCCTGCAGAAAATGCTCAAGAACATCCGCAAGCACGATTTCTAATGACGGGAAAGACACAGCATGGCTGAACGCTCATTCGCCAAGGAAGTCCAGAAACTCAAGATCGGGGAAGGCGAAACCTTCTCCGGCGAGGGTATTCTGGCGCTGACCAAGGCGCTTCTGGAAGCCGGCGTCGGCTATGTCGGCGGCTACCAGGGCGCGCCGATCAGCCACCTGATGGACGTTCTGGCCGATGCCGAGGAGATCCTCACCGAACTCGGCGTGCGCTACGAGGCCAATGCCTCCGAGGCAGCAGCCGCGGCGATGCTGGCAGCCTCCGTGCATTACCCGATCCGCGGAGCGGTCACCTTCAAGGGACCGGTCGGCGTAAATGTCGCCTCCGATGCGCTGGCCAACCTGTCTTCATCCGGCGTCACCGGCGGCGCGCTGGTGATCATCGGCGAGGATTACGGCGAAGGCTCCTCGATCATGCAAGAGCGCAGCCATGCCTTCGCCATGAAATCGCAGATGTGGCTGCTCGATCCGCGGCCCAACCTGCCCTCCATCGTCCAGTCGGTGCACCAGGGGTTCGAGCTCTCGGAAGCAAGTAACACGCCGGTGATGCTGATGGTCCGCATCCGCTCCTGCCACGTCACCGGCAGCTTCCAGGCCAGGGACAACAAGCGTCCGCCGTTTACCGTCAAGGATGCGCTGGCCAATCCGCGCAGCGATTATGCCCGCGTCGTGCTGCCGCCGATGTCCTACATGCAGGAACACGACAAGATCAACAATCGCTGGCCGGCGGCGCAGAAATTTATCGTCGAGCACAAGCTCAACGAGATGTTCGGCCCGAAGGAAGCCCCCGTCGGCATCGTGTTGCAGGGCGGCATGTACAACGGCGTGATCCGGGCGCTGCAGCGCCTCGGCCTCGCCGACATCCACGGCGACACCGAGATCCCTCTCTACGTGCTCAATGTCACCTACCCGCTGGTCCATGACGAGTTCTTCGAGTTCTGCGAAGGCAAGTCCTCGGTTCTGGTGGTCGAGGAAGGCCAGCCCGAATTCATCGAGCAGGCATTGGGTTCGGCGCTCTTCCGGGCCGGAAAGAACATCAGCCTGCACGGCAAGGACATGCTGCCGATGGCAGGCGAATACACCGGCCAGGTGATGCTCGACGGCATCGAGGCATTCCTGAAGAAGGCTGCGCCCGAACTGCTTCCCGCCCGCCTGCGCGCACCCAACTCAGAGGAGAAGCCAGCGCTGCCTGATCTCTCCAAGACCGTGCCGATCCGTCCGCCCGGGTTCTGCACCGGCTGCCCGGAACGGCCGATTTTCGCCGCCCTGAAAATGACAGAGCAGGAATTCGGCAAGCACCAGATCGCCGGCGACATCGGCTGCCACCTGTTCGCCAGCCTGCCGCCGTTCGAGATCGGCGGCTCGACCATGGGCTACGGGCTGGGGCCCGCCTCCAACGCCGCCTTCGACGGCGGTGGCGAAAAACGCTCGATCTCCATCATTGGCGATGGCGGTTTCTGGCACAACGGCCTCTCGTCCTCGATCGGCAACGCGGTCTACAACAAGTCCGACGGCGTCATTGTTGTCGTCGACAATTTCTATTCCGCCGCCACCGGCGGCCAGGACATCCTGTCCTCGCGCGCCGACAACGCCTCCAAGGCCACCGGCCATCCGATCGCCGATGCGGTCAGGGGCGTCGGCGTCAAATGGGTGCGTCAGATCGACCGCACCTACGATGTGCCGAAGATGCGCGAGATCCTGAAAGAGGCTCTGACCACCGACCATGTCGGGCCCAAGGTCATCGTCGCCTCGTCGGAATGCATGCTCAACAGGCAGCGCCGCGAAAAGCCGCTGATGAACAAGGCCATCAAGGAAGGCCGCCGGGTCGAGAAGCCGCGCTTTGGCGTCGACGAGGACATCTGCACCGGCGATCACGCCTGCATCCGGCTGTCGGGCTGCCCGTCGCTGTCGCTCAAGAAACTTGATGATCCGCTCCGGGACGATCCGGTCGCCAGCATCGACCAGAGCTGTGTCGGCTGTGGCAATTGCGGCGAAGTCGCCGATGCCGCGGTGCTGTGCCCGTCCTTCTTCCGCGCCGATGTCGTGCACAATCCGGGCTGGTTCGAACGCACGCTCGGTTCTTTCACCAGCCGCGCCATCGCCTGGCTGCAAAACCGCCGCTCCCGCGGCCGCATCGAATTCGTCCGGACCTGATTAATGGCAAGCAAGACCCAAACAGCACTGCAATCCAAGGCCCATGACCCGGCGCTGGACCAGATCATCAAGCTGGCGATCATGGCGGTCGGCGGCCAGGGTGGCGGCGTTCTCACCAACTGGATCGAGGATTGCGCCCATCGCAATGGCTACGTGGTGCAGGCGACCTCGGTGGCCGGTGTCGCCCAGCGCACCGGCGCGACGATCTACTACATGGAGATGGCCCCGGCCCAGGAACGCGCTCCGGTGTTCTCGCTTCTGCCGGCTGCCGGTGACGTCGACATCCTGGTCGCCGCCGAGATGATGGAGGCCGGCCGCGCCATCATGCGCGGTTTCGTCACCCCCGACCGCACGACACTGATCGCGTCCTCCCACCGGGCGCTGGCGGTCTCGGAAAAGACCGTGCCCGGCGACGGCATCGCCGATTCCGAGGAAGTGATCGCCGCAGCCGAAATCGCCGCACAGCGCTTCATCGCCTTCGACATGGAGAAGATGGCGGTCGACGCGGGCTCGATGATCTCGGCCAGCCTGTTCGGCGCACTCGCCGGTTCCGGCGCCCTTCCCTTCGAGCGCGAGAGTTTCGAAGCCGCGATCAAAGCTTCGGGCCGCGGTGTCGAGGCGAGCCTTCGTGCCTTCGCAGCCGGTTTCGAGGCCGCTGCCGGCGGCAAGATCGAACGGCCCCAGGCTGGCCAGGCAAAACTCCCGGCAGCCAATGCGCCGGCGGGACCGAAGCATCTGGTCGAGCAGTGGTCCAAGCTCGAAGCCCGCGCGGCCGCCATGCCCGAAGCCGCGCGCGACATGGCACTTACCGGGCTTCGCGCCGTGGTGGATTTCCAGGACCTCGATTATGGCGCCGAGTATCTTGACCGGCTCGAACAAGTGCTTGCCCAGGACGACCCCGCCAAGGGGCATGAGCTCACCCGGGAAGCCGCGAAGTACATCGCCAAGGCGATGGCCTATGACGACGTCTTCCGCGTTGCCGACCTCAAGACCCGCGGCAGCCGTTTTGCCCGGGTTCGCACCGAGATTGCGCCTGCCAAGGGCGCGCAGATGAAGCTGACCGAATTCATGCATCCCCGCGCCGAGGAAATCGTCGGCATGATGCCATCCGGCCTCGGCCGCCGGCTTTCGAATAGTCAGGGCAGCATGCGGCTCATCGACCGGCTGTTCAACAAGGGCCGCAGGCTCAGGACCGACAGGCTGCTGCCCTTCGCCCAGCTCTACGTGCTTGGCGGGCTGCGCAAGTACCGGCGCGGCACCTTGCGCCATGCCATCGAGAAGGAACACATGGAAGCCTGGCTCGACAAGGCCATGACCTACCGCAAGATCGACTATGCGCTCGGCGTCGAAACCCTGCGCAACCGCCGCCTGGTCAAGGGCTACTCGGACACCCATGCGCGCGGCTTGTCCAAGTTCGACCGGGTTATGGATGGCGTGGCCCTGCTCGCCGGCCGCGACGATGCTGCCCACTGGTGCAGGCTCCTGCGCGAGGCGGCGCTCGCCGATGAAAAGGGCGACCAGCTCGAAGGCGCGCTCAAGACCGTCCGGTCCTTTGCCGGTCAGGCCGAGACCGTGCTACAGAACTGATTCAGTCTGCCCGGAAGACGTCGCAAGCCATTGAACGAGTAGATGTTTTTGCCTGCGCTGGACCTGAAAAATCGGTGCCGCGCCTGCAGTGGTCAACTCCTTTGAGGTCTCTGTACCGCCCAACTCAGAAGAACGGGAGTTCCACCACCTTGGCGCAAACGACACCATTTGGGCGGACAATCTCGACTGTCTGGTCCGGCTTGCAGGATGCGGCAACCAGCCCGTAGCCGATGTTCGATTGCAGGCGCGGAGACCACACACAGGTGGTCATACTGCCAACCTTGATCCCGTTCTGCCGGATCTCCTCCCAGGATAACCCGATAGGCTGCGGTGTATCGCCTTCAAGAACAAGACCAAGCTGATGTCGTTTCGGCCCTGCGGCCGCAATCCTGCGCAGCGCCTGAATGCCCACCACTTCGTCAGGTACATCGAGATCGACAAATTTTCCGAGCCGCACTTCAAATGGACTGGTTGTCTCGTCAGTGTCTCCGACACTGTTGAGCAGTCCGCTTTCCACACGCTCTGCCGACGAAGGCGCTCCCGGTCCGATACCCCACGGTTGGCCGGCCTCCTTGACAAGGTTCCATAGCGCGGCCCCTTTTCTCCCGTCACGAAGATACAGCTCGAACCCGCCCTGCTTTGACCAGCCCGAGCGTTGTACCGTAACCGGAATTCCCGCGATCTCGGTTTCCTTGAACCAGAAATACTTCAACTCCCTTACCCAGTCGCCGAAGAGCGAAGCAACAACGGCTTCGGCCTTGGGACCCTGTACAGCCAGCGGAGAAACATCCGGCTCGCTGATCTCGACATCCAGCCCGCGTTCGGCCGCGATCGCCCGCGCCCAAAGCCACATGTCCGAATCCGCGATCGAGAACCAGAAGAGACAGTCGGAAAGCTTGAGCACAATCGGGTCATTGATGAGAAAACCGTCGTGATTGCAAATAGGCACATACTTGCCCTGCCCGACCTTGCACACCGACAAATCGCGCGCACAGAGGATCTGCGCAAGCCGTCCGGCATCCGGCCCGGCGAGTTGCACCTGGCGCTCGACGCCGACATCCCACATCGACACTCCGGTCATCAGGCGCCAGTACTCTGCCTCCGGATCCCCGAAGCTCATCGGCAGCATCATGCGATTGTAGACCGATGCCGACGTCATGCCGTCGTCCAGTGCCGATTGATAAAACGGTGACGGACGCAGCCGGGTAGTCGGATGGATCTGAGGCATGCTGTACTTCCGCAAATGGGTCGCGATCTGAACAGGCGGGATTAGAAATTCATGGCATGAGAGCGTCAACCGACGTATTGGTCGGCTCAGACGTCGTTTTCGTTATGACGAGATCATGCATGACCCGAAAACTGCCACCACTCACCTGGCTTCGTGCATTCGAGGCCTCTGCCCGAAGCCTCAGCTTCACCCAGGCAGCAGTAGAACTGAACCTGACCCAGGCCGCGATCTCAAAGCAGGTCAAGCTTCTCGAACTCTATCTCCGCGAACAGCTTTTCATCCGCAATCCCCGCAGTCTCGAACTGACCAAGACCGGCGCGGCCTACCTGCCGAAAGTGCGCGACAGCTTCGACCGCCTCGCTGCGGGAACCTATGAAGTCTTCGGTCGTCGGCGGAGCGAATTGCTGACGGTGCGCTGCGCCGTCGGTTTTTCGGTCAACTGGCTGGGCCCGCGCCTACCGCGTTTCATGGAACGCCATCCGGGACTGTTCATTCGCATTGTCTCCAGCGTGTGGGGCGAGGAATTCGACCGGGAGCAGTTTGATTTCGACATTCGTTACGGAGTTGGCAAATGGCCCGGCCTGAATTCTCAGCGCCTCACCTGGGAGACCATAACCCCGGTCTGCAGCCCTCTCCTGCTGCAAGGTGAGAACGCCATACGCAGACCCGAGGATCTCGCCAACCACCCGCTCTTGCACGTGCTGGGATACGAGGAAGGCTGGGGTCTGTGGCTCAATGCCGCCGGACTCGGCGGCGAAATCGACAAGGGGCGCGGCCTGCATTTCGACACTTCCCTGATTGCATTCGAAGTTGCCGCGAAAGGCGCAGGGGTCGCCCTCGGTCGTTCATCCATGACAGGAGAGGACCTTTTATCGGGCCGCCTTGTCACACCGTTCGATCTCGCCATACCGATCGATGAGGCGTTTCATCTTATCTCTCCGCCGGAAGAAACTGCCCATCCCGACGCGATTCTGTTCCGCGACTGGCTGCGGGAGGAAGCGGGACTTGAGAAAGCGGCCGAAACCCTTAAGTAGACAGGCAGAGCGAGGACGACCTCCCCCATCCGGGAAGATTGAAGCCGGGACGACCCGGCAATGACCCTGGAGCCTTCCATGCGGGACACCAAAGACCGGATCCGTCACGCGCTGAGTTTTGAGATCATCGCGCTGTTTCTTGTCATTCCGCTGGGCGCCTGGGGGTTTGGCCTGTCGCTTGGCCATGTCGGCGTTGTTGCCCTGGTCAGCGCCACGATCGCCACCGGGTGGAACTATCTCTACAATCTGTTGTTCGACCACGCCCTGATCAGGCTTTTGGGCCATGTGGGAAAATCGCTTGTGGTACGCGTTCTCCACGCCCTTCTGTTCGAAGGCGGGCTGCTGATAATCCTGTTGCCGTTCATCGCCTGGTATCTCGGCGTCGGGCTGATCGAGGCCTTCCTGATGGATATGTCCTTTACGGTGTTCTATCTTGTCTACG
Source organism: Hoeflea sp. (assembly GCA_020637795.1). GTDB lineage: Bacteria > Pseudomonadota > Alphaproteobacteria > Rhizobiales > Rhizobiaceae > Hoeflea. The sequence goes on from JACKJT010000002.1 coordinate 855,651, forward strand.
CATTTGCCTTCAACTGTCTCTACGACCTGCTCTTTCCCCTGCCCGCGGCCGCCCGCCCATGAAACGCCGCGTCAAGGCGGGTAGACGAAACGATGCAGGGTGCGAAAACGAAAACGGCCGCGGAGTGATCCGCGGCCGTCTTTGATTGATCCCGGTTTTCGGTCAGGCAAACCACCAGCGTTCGGCAACCTTGTTGCCGTCGCTCTGCCAGTTGGCGGCAACCTGTTCATCATGGGCAAGGTTCTTGCCATGGGCATGAATGAAGCTTGCCCACATGCCGACGATGGCGCCGCCATCATCCTGCAGCAGCTTCTGTGCTTCCCAGTACTGATCCTTGCGCTTGGCTTCGTCGGTCTCGGAGCGGGCCATGATCACCAGCTCGTTGAACTTGTCGGCCGACTCGCCGGTTTTCCAGGCGGTGTCGTTCCACTCGGTGTCCGCGGTGTAGGCCGCCGAATACATCCAGTCCTGGGTCGGGCGACCGCCCCAGTAGCAGGCGCACCACGGCTTCTTGTTCCAGACGTTGGACCAGTAGCCGTCGCTCGGCTCACGCACCAGTTCGATCTCGATCCCGGCTTCCTTGGCCGAAGCCGCAACAAGCTGGGCCGCATCCACTGCGCCCGGGAAGGCCGCATCGGAGACGGAAAGCTGGATCGCGCCCGAATGACCCGACTTCTTGTAGTGGAACGCTGCCTTTTCGGCATCGAACTCGTGCGACGGCAACTCGGTGTTGAAGAACGGCATCGACGCGTTCACCGGCACGTCGTTGCCGGGCTCACCATTGCCGAGCAGGATCTTGTCGACCAGTTCCTGGCGCTTGATCGCGTATTTAAGGGCCATGCGCAGGTCGTAATTGTCGAAGGGCGCCGCATTCACCCGCATCGGGAACGTGTAATGCTGCGTACCCGTGGTCTTGAGGATGTCGAGCGTCGGCACCCGGCCGAGCAGCGTCACCGTCTTCGGATCGACATTGTCGATGAAATCCATGTCACCGTTCATGATCGCATTCTGGCGCGCGGTGGTGTCGGACAGCGTCACCATTTCGACTTCATCGAAGTGGGCCCGACCTTCCTTGAAGTAGTTCGGGTTGCGCTTCATCTGGATCCGGACGCCAGGCTCGTAGCTCTCGACGATGTAGCCGCCGGTACCCACGGGGCTGTTCGGATCGGTGATCGAACCGCCTTCCGACGGCATGATCATGATGTGGTAGTCGGAGACGATGTAGGGGAAGTCGGCATTGCCGCCGTCGAGTTCGAAGATCACCCGGTTGTCGCCGTCCTTCTTGATCTCCGTGATCGCCGAAAGCAGGCCCTTGGCGGCGGACTTGGAATTCTCGTCACGGTGATAATTGAACGTGGCGATCACATCGTCGGCGGTCATTGTCTTGCCGTTGTGGAATTCAACGCCCTTGCGCAGGTCGAATACCCAGGTCTTTGCCCCGTTCGAGGGCTCGAAGCCCGATGCGAGTTCAGGGATCAGCTTGCCGTCATTGTTGACTTCGGTGAGATGGTTGCCGCGGGCATAGACAATCGCCTGGGTCATGCCGTTTTCCGACGTGCCGGCATCCAGCGCATCCGTGGTCGAACCGTAAGACGAACCCAGCCTGAACTTGCCGCCTTTCTTCGGAGTGGCCGCAAGTACATCGGTCGCGAGCGTCAGCGCCGATGGAACCGCAAGGCCTGCAGCAATGGCAGCCTTGATGAACTGGCGGCGGTCAATCTGGCCCTCGCTCAGCCAGCGTGCCTGCTTTTTCAGATATTCGTCTCTCATGTCAGCCTCCGTTGTGTTCCCTGAGAATGCTTTATTAGCGTTGCGCACCGCGCAACTTTTTGGAATTTCAGCCTATTCTGTCGCCTTGACGCCAGTTGTCAACCGTTTCACCGGATCGGATGATACTGCGAGCTTTGACCCGCCATGACCAAAAAATATAGGGCCAATGCATGCCCGGCAGTTATGCCAGACGGGATTTGCGAAAGATTTTTGCCACCCTGGATTGAAGTGGGTAAAAGTCGAACATCCATCCCATTGCCCTGCCCGCGTAAATTCCGGTTGCCCGGTTTACAAATCCCGCCCGAGCGGCCAACAATAAGACCTTGCCATTCGGCCGGCGTCCGCCGGACCAAAGCAAAATGAAAAGATAAAGATGGCGCCAAGACCATCCGATGACGAGGGGAACGCCGGTTGAATCCTGTGCTGTCGACCATACTGAAGCGCCTTGGGCTGGGGATCGCCACGCTTTTCGTCGTCTCCGCCATCATCTTCAGTTCGATTTCAATGCTACCCGGAGACTTCAGCGAAGCGGTTCTCGGGCAGGCCGCCACCAAAGACACCGTCGCCGCGTTCCGCAAGGAGCTGGGTTTGGACAAGCCCGCGCCGGTCCGCTACTTCGAATGGGTCGGATCGGTTCTCCAGGGAGATCTGGGAACGTCCTTTTCCGGCCGCAATGCCTCCGGTCAGGACCGCTCGCGCCAGGTGGTCGATCTCGTCATGCCGCGGCTCTGGAACACGTTGTTTCTGGCCGGGGTGACGGCCCTGATTGCCGTACCGCTGGCGCTTTTCCTTGGCCTGACAGCGGCACTCTACCGCAACACCGCCTATGACCGGATCGTCAATGCGGCCACGCTGACCACGATTTCGACCCCCGAATTCTTCGTCGCCTACATCCTGATCCTGTTTCTGGCGTCACTGTGGCCGGTGTTCCCGTCGCTTGCCAACATCGATGCCTCCACCGCCCTCGGCGAACGGCTGTACCGGGTCGCGCTTCCGGCGCTGACCCTCACCCTGGTCATTGTCGCGCACATGATGCGCATGACCCGCGCCGCCATCATCAACCTGCTCGCCAGCCCCTATATCGAGATGGCGCGGCTCAAGGGCGCCTCGCAATCCGAGATCATTCTCAAGCATGCGCTGCCCAACGCCTGGGCGCCGATCGCCACCGTGATCGCCTTCAACCTCGCCTACCTGGTGGTGGGCGTGGTCGTGGTCGAAGTGGTCTTCGTCTATCCCGGCATCGGCCAGTTGATGGTCGACGCAGTGACCAGCCGCGATATCCCGGTGGTCCAGGCCTGCGCGCTGATTTTTGCCGCCACCTACATCCTCTTGAACCTGACCGCCGACATTATCGGCATCGTCACCAACCCGCGATTGTTGCATCCGAGATGAGTGAGCAGCCCGAAACCTACGCCGCAACCGCCGAAGTCGGCGCCGTGAGAAAGCGCCGCACCCGCCTCGAGCGGATCGGATTGTTGCTGAAATCCGCACCGCCAAGCGCCTGGTTCGGCATGATCGTGGTCGCCCTCTACATTCTGGTGGCCATTTTCGCCGATGTCATCGCTCCCTATGGCGAAGCTCAGATCCATCCCGTCCCCTTCGCTCCGTGGAGCGACGAGTTCATATTCGGAACCGACCAGATCGGCCGCGACGTGCTCACCCGCCTGATCTACGGCGCCCGCAACACCATGGGCATCGCGCTGGCGACCACCATCCTGTCCTTTCTGATCGGCGGCGGACTGGGCCTGGTAGCGGCCATCAACCGCAGCTGGCTCGACCAGGCATTGAGCCGCTTCGTCGATGTTCTCATGGCGATCCCCAGCCTGATCTTCGCGCTGATGCTGCTGTCGATCTTCGGCTCGACCATCACCAGCCTGATCATGATCATCGCCGTGCTTGATTCGACCCGCGTGTTCCGCCTGACTCGTTCCGTTGCCGTCAACGTCGCGGTAATGGATTACGTCGAGGCGGCGAAACTGCGCGGCGAGGGTCTCGGCTGGATCATGCGGCGCGAGATCCTGCCCAACATCATGCCGCCGCTGGTCGCCGAATTCGGCCTGCGCTTCTGCTTCGTCTTCCTGACCATCGCGGCGCTGTCGTTCCTCGGCGTCGGCATCCAGCCGCCCACCGCCGACTGGGGCTCCATGGTCCGCGCCAATGCCTCGCTGATCCAGTTCGCCAAATACGACATCACCGCGGCGATCACCCCGCTTTTACCGGCGGCCGCCATCGCGCTGCTTACCGTGGCGGTCAACTTCATCGTTGACTGGTTCCTGCAGAAAACCAGCGGGCTACGCGAATGACCGACAAGCACGACCCCAATCATGACATCCTGCTCGAGATGCGCGACATCCGCATCGACGGTTTCTCCGACGAGCGCTGGCATCCGATCATCAAGGGCGTCGACCTGACCCTGCGCCGCGGCGAGATCATGGGGCTGATCGGCGAATCCGGCGCGGGAAAATCGACCCTCGGCAAGGCCGCCATGGGTTACACCCAGCCCGGCTGCAAACTCACCGGCGGCTCGATCATTTTCGACGGCATCGATCTGGCCAAGGCCGGCGATGGGGAAAAGCGCAAGCTCTGGGGCACCCGCATCGCCTATGTCGCACAATCCGCAGCCGCCTCCTTCAATCCCGCGCACCGATTGATCGACCAGACGGTGGAAGCGGCAAACCGGCGTGGGATCAGGCCGGACGCCGAATCCCGCGCAGACGCGGTGGAACTGTTCAAGGCGCTGCAGCTTCCCAACCCCGAAACCATCGGCAGCCGCTATCCGCACCAGGTGTCCGGCGGCCAGCTGCAGCGCATAATGACAGCCATGGCGATGTCGCCCCGCCCCGACCTGATCATATTCGACGAGCCGACCACCGCGCTCGATGTGACCACCCAGGTCGAAGTCCTGGCCGCGATGCGCAACATTGTCGAGGAATTCAACACGGCGGCGATCTACATCACCCACGATCTGGCCGTGGTTGCCCAGATGGCGGATTTCATCAAGGTGCTGCGTTACGGCGAAGAGGTCGAGCAGGCGCCGACGCGGCAGATGCTGACCAAGCCCGAACAGCCCTACACCAAGTCGCTGTGGTCGGTCCGCGCGCTGGAAAAGCCGGAGGTCAAGGGCGAGGACATCGTTCTGTCCATCGATCATGTCGACGCCGCCTATGGCCCGATCAAGGTGCTGCACGACGTCAACATCTCGATTCCGCGCGGTCGGACCGTCGCCGTTGTCGGCGAATCCGGATCGGGAAAATCGACGACAGCGCGGGTCATCACCGGGTTGTTGCCGCCAATCAGCGGCAGTGTCAGCTTCAATGGAGAGCCGCTTCCGGCAGCCCTGAAGGACCGCAGCAAGGAGCAACTGCAGAAGATCCAGATGATCTACCAGATGGCGGATACGGCGATGAACCCGCGCCAGACGGTCGAAGAGATCATCGGACGGCCGCTCGAATTCTATCTCGGGCTGACAGGAAAGGCCCGCGAGGCCCGGGTGATCGAGCTGCTCGAGATGATCGAACTCGACGACAGCTTCATGGACCGGCTGCCATCCGAGCTTTCCGGCGGCCAGAAACAACGTATCTGCATCGCCCGCGCGCTTGCAGCCAACCCGGAAGTCATCATCTGCGACGAGGTGACCTCGGCGCTGGACCAGATCGTCCAGGAAGGCATCCTCAAGCTGCTTCTGCGGCTGCAGAAGCAGTACAACATCACCTATCTCTTCATCACCCACGACATTGCCACGGTGAAGGCGATTTCCGACGAGATCGTTGTGATGTTCCAGGGCAAGGTGGTCGAACAGGGATTGAAGAGCGAAATTCTCTCACCGCCCTTCCCCGACTACACCAAGCTGCTTCTGTCCTCGGTTCCGGAAATGGATCCCGACTGGCTCACCAATCTTCTGGCGGCCCGCGACAGCTGACAATCCGGCAGCTGTTATCGCTGACCGAGAAGCGCCGGCAGGTCCGCCACCGACCCGATCAGCACATCGGCCAGTTCGGAAAGTGTTTGATGCGACCCGGTTCCCGACAGCACGCCGATCGCCGCCCCCGCGCCCGAGGCGCGGGCCATCTCCATGTCGTGCCGGTTGTCGCCAACCATGGCGACTTGATTGGGAGCGAGCCCCAGATGCGCGGCATAGGCGTGCAGCATGCCGGGCTCGGGTTTCGGGCCATGGCCGCTGTCATAGCCGGCGATGAAGCTGACATGCGTCTCGATCCCCAGAACCTCGACCGTGCGCCGGATGCTGGCTTCGACGTCGCTCGATGCGATGCCGATCGAAAGCTCCGCCTGCCTGAGCGTCCGCATCAGCATGTCCAGATCGCAGATCGGCCAGGGCGTATCTGCGCCCTCGATGAAAGCCTGATCGAGCATCCGGGCCAGCCTTTCGGTCTCGACCGGACTGCCGTGGGCCACCATGTGCGCGGCAATCTCGTTGGCATTGGCGGCGGCGAACATGCTGTCCGCCCGGGTCTTGCCGGTCAGCGGGTCCATGCCGCATTCGAACAGCAGGATGTCGGCAAGCATGGCGTCGCCATCCGCCGCAAGCAGCGCCGCCTTCCGGTTGGTTTGAGCCCAGGTTCTGTCGAAATCGACCAGTGTGCCATCCTTGTCGAACAGGATTGCCTTGATCTCGCTACCCAATTTCCAGGTCATGATGTTTTTCCGGTTTGACAGAAGCTGTGCCTCGCGATTGCATGGGCGTCAACATCAATATCTCGAACCCGAAGGACACGCCGTTGCGCCCTGCCCCCTACGACACCTTGCTCGACGAAGAAACCTGGGCGTTCATCGACAAGTCGGTTTCCTTCTACCCCGAAACCGCAACCAGCCTCGACCATCAAGGCCAGCGTGCGGTTTACGACGATCTCTGTCGGGCGTTCGACGCCGGTCGTCCCTCCGGCGTCTCGGTCCGCGACTATTCCATCCCCGGCACTGTCACACCGATCCCGGTGCGTGAGTACAGGACCGGAGCCGGAGTGCCGGCGGTAACCGTTCTGTATCTGCATGGCGGCGGCTTCATCCTTGGAGGTCTCGAGAGCCATGACAGCATCTGTGCCGAGATCTGCGACCGGACCGGGTTCGAAGTCGTTGCCGTCGACTACCGCCTTGCGCCCGAACACCTGCATCCGGCCCAGTTTGACGACGCCCTTGCGGCGTTCCGGTTCATTGTCGGTACCCGCAACCTTCCGGTGATCCTTGCCGGCGACAGCGCCGGCGGCAATCTCGCTGCTGCCGTCTCCTGGGCAACACGTGGTGAAGAGCGGGTTCCCGCAGGACAGGTGCTGATCTACCCGGCGCTTGGCGCCGACACCTCCAGGGGCAGCTTTATCGACCACGCCAACGCACCCATGCTGACCACCGCAGACATGCTTTATTATGACGAACTCCGCTCGGGCGGCTCGTCTCCGACCGGAGATCCCCGCTTCACCCCGCTCGCGGCGACCGATTTCACCGGCATGCCGCCGACCGTGATTTTCACGGCGGAATGCGACCCGCTGGCAAGCGACGGCCCCGACTATTGCCGGCGGGTGAGCGGCGACGGCGGGCGTGCCGTCTGCTTCGAGGAAAAGGGGCTCGTCCACGGTTATCTGCGCGCCCGGCACTCGGCCGCCCGTGCCCGTGACAGCTTTACCCGCATGATAGCGGGCTTCAAGGCGCTCGGCGCCGGGGAATGGCCCTATTGAGCCCGCCCCCCGGCGTTGCCCGGCTCAGACGAACCGGCGCGCGATCCGTTCGTCCCATTCCTTGTCGAACATCACGGTGTCGTTCTCCGTCGCCACCAGCTTGCCCGTGACGTAAAACCAGTCCTGGTCACAGCGCATGTCCATCTCCGCGACCGTCCTGGTCCACCAGGTCTCGCGTCCGCCGGTCTGTTCCCAGCGGATGTGCGCCGTTGCCGATAGCGGATCATCCGGATGGATCGACCAGCGCTCATGCGTCGTGCTGCCCGAGACCAGACCGTGTTCAAGATCCCGGTTTTCGCCCGCATCATTGAAGATCGTCGTGGTCACAAGGCCGGTTTCAGCGTCGGTCTCGGTGCTTCGCGTCGATGCCGACGGCCTGAGGTTCTCATGCCGCCAGGGTTCGGCACCTACAGGCTTTTCAAAGCTGCATTCGTCCTTGTCGGCGAGCACGGCGCGGCACGGAAGCTCAAGCCTACCGGCTTCGAGCGTCACCGTGGCCTGCTCCGGCGTCGGCCAGATGAACGGCCAGTAGTTGGTCGAAATCGCAATCCGCAACCGATGCCCTGCCGGAATCCGGTAGGCGATCTGGTCGAGCGTGATGACCACCTCGAAAACCTCGCCGGGCGTCAATCGTTCCGGCGCCTCGGCGGAGTTCCGGTGCGTGAGGTTGAGAACGCCCATGGTGATCAGCGCCGAGGTTCCATCCGGGCGCAGGTCGCAAAGCCGCACGGCCAGTTGCGCCAGCGGCTTGTCCGACCGGGCACGGATCAGGACTCGCGGCGCGCCGACGATGTCGAGCGGCTCGGCAAGCACGGCACCATCGAAACACGCGGATCTCCGATCATCCGGGGTTTGCTCATCGGGCAGTTCAGGGCCGTAGGCGAAGGGAAAATACTCGCCCGTCTGAGTACCGCAATCGACCGGCGAACACACCGCTACCGGCGCGCTGATCGGTCCCTGACCGAGAGTGCCGTCACCCAGGTCGAATCCTTTTGACACGATCCCGGTGGAAGGCCATTCGTCTTCCACAATCCAGCGGCCCGGACGCTCGTCCACCCAGCGCTCCGGCGCAATGCTGTCCATCAGCCACGTCCGGTAGGCGGGCAGGCTCTCGGCGCCATTGTCGATGCCCTTGAGCCAATGATCCCACCAGCACCGGGCTTCCTGCAGGAAACCGATGCGCGGCTCGGGCCCTGCATAATGCGGATATTTGTGGATCCATGGCCCGACGATGCCCTTGACCGGGGCCTCGATGTTCTCGACCAGGTTCGAGATCGTGTTGCGGTAGCCGTCATGCCAGCCGCCGATCGACAGCACCGCCGCCTCGATCGCGCCATAGTCCTCGCACACCGATCCGTGCTTCCAGTATTCGTCCCGCGTCTGACGCGAGATCCATTCGCGCGCCAGGAACGGCATTTCCCTCAAACGGTTGAGCCACTGTTCCCGCCATCCCGGCCCCATCAGCAGCGGATCCGGCGGCCGCGACGAATAGGACAGCATGTTGGCCGCCCAGCCGAAATTTTCTCCCAGCAGGCAACCGCCCTTGAAATGGATGTCGTCGGCAAAGCGGTCGGCGGTCGAACAGATGGTGATGATCGCCTTCATCGCCGGCGGCCTGAGCGCCGCAACCTGCAGCGAGTTGAACCCGCCCCAGGAAATCCCCATCATGCCGGCCGTACCCGAGCACCAGGGCTGTGCAGCCGCCCAGGCGATCACATCGCAGGCATCCTGCAATTCCTGCGGGGTGTATTCGTCCGTCATAAGGCCTTCGGAATCGCCATTGCCACGCATGTCGACCCGGATGCAGGCATAGCCCTGGCCAGCCATCCAGGGATGGGTCAGGCTGTCGCGCACGATGGTGCCGTCGCGTTTGCGGTACGGTAAATGTTCCAGAATGACCGGTACGGGATCGGCTTCCGCATCCTTCGGCATCCAGATCCGCGCCGACAACCGGCAGCCGTCGGGCATCTCGATCGGCTGGTCCTCGATCTCGATGATCTCGCGCGCAAACGCGGTCTCGGTTTCCGGCATGAATGACGCCATGGCATGTCCCTCAGGCTGCTGTTCAGCCCGGACACTCTCATGCCGGAACCGGAGCGCGCAATGGTCCAGGCGACAAGTTTTCCAAACGGAGCAATCTATTGGGGGATCGGGCGGACGCTCCGGACGCGATCAGCCCCCGGATCGGCTCTAGACCGCGTGCAGGGCGGCCAGAAGTCCGCGGGGACCCTTTCCGTTCGGGGAAAGCGCCGCTCCGGGGAAACACGACACGATTTCAATGCCATGTTGCTCGAGCACAGGGAAAGCAGCCTCCTGTTCCTCGAACGCAATGATTCGCCCTGGCGACAGCACGATTGGCGCAAGCGTCGCAAGCGCGTCTCCAACCGGTTTGGGATGCTGGCTGATATCGATCAGATTGAGTTCAGTCACCTCCATGGATCGGGCCAAGTCTTGGACGAATGAAGATCTGCAGGGCTCGATCCCCAGCACCGCTCCCCGCTGATTGGCCCGTACGACAAAGGCATTGGCCATTTCCAGCAGCGTCATGTTGACCAACTGGCAATCGCGGCTGAGCGGCAGGAAACAATCGTCGAGGCATTCGCACCCGGTGCCGGTCAGGTCCAGCCAGAACATGCTGCTGACCCGGTTCTGCCGAAACAGCGATGCGGCCAGCAGAGACAAGGCCTGGACGCTTGTGTTGCACGTTATAGCCCCGACGCAAACGCGCTCGCTCGGCATGGCGATGTCGTTTCCGGCGACCGGAGGGGAAGATCGGTCGGCGCCATCGGCGGTCAACCAGAACTCGAAGCGTGACTGGTCGAACAGCGGCGCAAAATTCAGGACCGTCGCCGCGGTGATCGCCGCGGCACGGCTTTGCCGCGGTTCGGGCTGGGCAAGCAGCACGCCGCCATCGATGACCCGGAGCCGCGGGCGCGGATGCATCGCATCGCCGAGCGGTGCGATCAGCCAGCCCTCACCATCGGCTGCGTGATGGGCCGGGTAGCGCAATCCGGCAGGCAGGTCGGAAAGTTGCATACCCTCCATCAGGAAGCGTGTCAGTGCGTCTGCCGGCTGCTCGCTTAGCCAGAAGATGATGCCGCCAGCCGCGCTCGTCCCGGCTTCGGTTTCGGCGAGCCGCCGTTCGAGTATCCAGTCGCGCGCATCGGCAAATCCCAGTGCGGAATAAAGCAGCGCATCAAGATGCCGGACGGTCACACCGGCCGTTTCGAGCGTGCGCACCAGTCGCCGGTGTTGCCTGGCCGCTTCCTCAATCTCAGGTCCGGCGCTCTCTGTGCGCGCACCGAGAGGATCGCATACCGGTCCCTGAACCAGGGCATCCCGCAAGACGCCAATATCATCGGAAACCGAGATTATCGTGCCGGATCTGGCCATTTCTTCCCCATTTCCCCAGGCACTCAGCCAAGGTGTGTGGGAACCATGCTCGACCCAAAACCGGGTCCGCACATTGATGATCGTCAATGTCCAGGCATCTCGTATGGCCATGCGATGGAAAGACGTAAAGCCGCTCCCGGACTTGCCTGGCAGGCTTCAGCGGTTTGCCGGACAATGCTCAGCGGGCAGCGATCCTTTCGAGATCTTCGCGCGATTCGCCAGAGTGCCTGACCAGCTCACTGGCGTTGAGCAGTTCGAAATGCTTGGCATTGATGATCCGGATCACCTTCGCCCGTGCCAGAGTCTGGATATTGCGGCTGAGCGTTTCGGGGGTTGTGCCGAGATAGTCGGCGATGTCGCGACGGCTGAGCGGAACATGCACGACCGGACTTGACAGATCCGCATGATCCCGCTGCTGGTTTCTCGATCGCCGCGAGAACACGAACAGCAACGTTGCCACACGTTGCATGGTGGTGTGGCCGTTGGTGATTGCCGCCCATTCCCTGACCGCGTCCAGCTCATCGAGCTTGGCCTTGAGCATTTCATGTTCGACTTCCGGATGATCGATCAGGAACCGTTCGAAGCCGGATTTGTTCATCGCGCACAGCGTCACATCGGTAACCGCCTCGTAGGCAAACCGGGATTCCTCGGCAAACAGCCGGCCGAAAAAATCCGAAGGAAACAAAAGTCCGACGATGTGATCGTCGCCATTCGCCGATGCGCTGGAAAGCTTGACGACGCCCTCGATGATATTGCCGACAATGTCGCTGGCCTCACCCTGGCCCTGGATCACCGTTCCGCGCACAAACTTGCGGACATGGGAAATACGGTTGAGCTGCGCCATCGCCTCGGGCGATGCGGCATGGCAGACGGAGCGGTTGAAGATCACGCAACTCGTGCATTTGCCGCAAAGACAGGCAGGATCAGCGGCATTGCTCATAAGGACACCCCTGCTCTATCGGGGCTCACGATCACCGGAGGCCGAACACATCACGATATATCTGAGCCACCTGTTCGAGCGGCAGTCAATCGCACGGATGGGGACCCGTCAAGGGCAAAGACATGCGACCTTTGATTGAAATCAAGCTGTTGGGCACGCAGCCCGCTGCCTGGGTCTTGATTGCACCTGTGTCCATCTGCGCCGCCCCCGGGATCGCCACCTGATCGGAAACACCGCCACAAGCCCAAACCATATCGCTCACTCGCGCGCCCGTACCGGTTGTTTGAGGGCTTCGATCGCCGCCGGAAGCTCGAGCAGGTTCGAGATCACCCGGTCCGCGCCAAGCTCGTCGGCAGGCACCGTGGTGTAACCGCCATGAACCGCCACGCTTGCCATGAACGCCGCCTTGGCCGCGCCGATATCCGCAGGGCTGTCGCCAACCATCAACGCGCGGCTTGCTGATAGTCCCATGGCCGCAAGCGCATGATGCAGCATGTCGGGCGCCGGCTTGCGGGCCGGGCCGGTGTCACCGCCAACCACGACCACCACCTGCTCGTCGATTCCGAAATGCTTCAGGATCTCGTGGGTGAAGGCTTCCGGCTTGTTGGTCACCACGCCGATCTTGACGCCCGCCTCGTGATAGCTCGCAACCAGATCGAGTGCGCCTGGCATGGCAACCGTGTGCCGGGTCAGGTGCTTGCCGTAGATGCCCATCATCCGGTCGGTTGCAGCGTTCAGCGCATCGCCTTCATACTGCTTCCCCACCGATGCATAGGCCCGCTCGACCAGTTTCTTCACCCCGTTGCCGATCATGCCCCGCACCGCATCCACCGACTGCGGTGGCAGCGCGTCCTGGGCCAACAATTCATTCACCGCAGCGGCAATGTCGGGCACGGAATCGATCAGCGTTCCATCGAGATCGAACAGGATTGCCTCGGGCCAGCCGCAGCGATCCCCGTCATTGGCGAAAATTCCGGTCACACAGTGTCCTTCCATTTGATCGAACACCCCATCGAGGCGATCTGCTCTTCCGGACCCTTGCCGGTCCCGGTCACCTGGCGCATCGCCTCGTAAAGATCCCGCCTGAGATCCACAGGCCCGCTTTCCCGCCGCGATGCGTCGAGCCGGCCGCGATACTGCAGCTCCATTTGCGCGTTGAAGCCGAAGAAATCCGGTGTGCACACCGCACCCCAGGCGCGCGCCACGGACTGGTCTTCATCATACAGATACGGAAACGGGAATCGATGCGCTTCGGCAAAGAGCTTCATGTTTTCAAACGAATCTTCGGGATAGGCGTCCACATCGTTCGACGAGATCGCCACGAAGCCGACGCCGAGCTCCGCGAGATCCCGCGCATCGCGCACGATGCGGTCGATCACCGCCTTGACGTAGGGACAATGGTTGCAGATGAACGCCACCACCAGCCCCTTCTCGCCCGCCTGGGCGAGAATGCCGTGATTGATGCCATCGATGCCGGGCAAGGTGGCATCGATCGGTTTCCAGCCAAAGTCGCACAGCGGTGGAATTGCAGCCATCTCGCATCTCCCAAATCAACCGAAGGTCCCGTTCTAGCGCATTGCGGCGTCCGATGCAGCGCGAATGGCGTCAATATTCGATTTATACGCCTCCCGCGTTCCGCCCTTGAACACCGCCGAACCGGCGACCAGCACATTGGCGCCGGCGGCAGCCACCAGCGGCGCGGTTTCGGGCGTCACGCCGCCGTCGATTTCGATGTCGATCGGCCGGTCGCCGATCATGCTCTTTACCCGCGCTACCTTGTCGACCACCGACGGGATGAATTTCTGTCCGCCGAAACCCGGATTGACCGTCATCAAGAGGATCAGGTCGAGCCGGTCGAGCACGTATTCAATGACGTTTTCTGGCGTCGACGGGTTGAGCGACACGCCGGCCTTCCTGCCGAGATCCCGGATCGCCTGCAGCGACCGGTCGAGATGCTTTGTCGCCTCGGCATGAACCGTGATGATATCGCAGCCCGCATCGGCGAAAGCCGCAAGGAACGGATCACACGGCTCGATCATCAGGTGGCAGTCGAAGACCTTGTCGGTACGGCCCCGCACCGCCTTGATGATCGGCGGTCCGAAGGTGATGTTCGGCACATAATGCCCGTCCATCACGTCGAGATGGATCCAGTCGGCGCCGGCATCGATCACCGCCTCGATCTCGTCGCCGAGGCGGGAAAAATCAGCCGACAGCACCGAGGGCGCGATGATGGTTTTCGATGTCATGGCGATGCTCCTCCGATCGGGATTGGCTATCTTGTCAGGTTGGCGAAAAGGCTCGGCAATTTCTCCGGTAGCCGTTCGACCTGGTCGATAATGGTGTAATTGTTGGCCCCGAAGATGCGCGAGACATAAAGGTCCGCCTCGGGATCGAGCGTCAGGCAATAGCTCGAAATTCCCTTCTGCTGCAGTTCGACCGTCGCATTCTTCGCATCCATCCTGAGATATTGCGGATCGCGCTCGTCGATGTCTGCCGGTTCGCCGTCGGTGACAATCAAAAGCAGCTTGTGCTGTTCGCTGCGCTGGGAAAGATGGTGGCCTGCATGGCGCATCGCCGCCCCCATCCGGGTGGACAGCCCGCCCTTCATGCCTGCAAGCCTGCCTTTCACGTCGGCATCGAGCCGCTGCTCGAAATCCTTGAAGCGGTAATACTGCACGTCGTGGCGGCCATCGGAGGAAAATCCGTGGATGGCGAAAGGATCGCCGATGCCGCTGATCGCGCTGGCGACGAGCGCCGACGCCTCACGGGTCAGATCCAGCACTGCTCTTGTCGGTGCCGCGCACTTCTCGGTCCCGTTGGATTCGGAGATCGAAGGCGGATCACCACCAGCCGGGTCCGCAGTTGATCACGTTGCGCATGGTAGTCGGGGATCCGGCTGCATGCCAATCCAGGTCATCACGACCATCCACCGCCGCGTTGATGTCGACTCATGTCTCAGGCCGCCGCTGGCTCAAAGTCTCCTATGGGCGCAACTTCGATTCGACGATCTGCTTGATCGGTGGCGCGATGCCCTTCCTTCGCGCTCAGCACCTTGTCAAATGGTCTCCAGGATCGCCTGCGCAACGCTCATAGACGGTCGCCCAGCTCAGGCGATACAGCTGGTTATATAGTCCATCCGGAATATGGTGGAGACGGATCGGAGACCGGCTCCTTGCCCTCCATGTCTGATTTAAAGGCTTCCCTCGTCTCCTCGTAGGGAAACAGCGCTCGCTCGACAGCACCAGACCTCGCAGGCATCGTACATAGCCGGCAGGGTCTCGACATCGACCTCGTGATACCAGAATTCATCAGCCTGACCGGCGCCGGACTTGCCGCTCCGCTCGCGCGAAGCGGAACTCTCATTCAAGTCGTAATCGTCCATCGTCCGTTGAAGCGAAGTTTGTCGTCACGATACGGAATGTTCCAAGGCGGTCAATATCCACAGGCTCGCTTCCGCGCAGCGCTCGAAACAGGTTAGACAACTCGACCCAGGCCCCACGAAACATCGTTTCGCGCTCGTTAGCACAGCGATGTTGATGTGGAACTGCTCGACCCAGCGCGTCTGACCACCCGAGATCGCCGGTTTAATGACGCCGGCATCTGACGGCGCCAGCAGTCCTTTTCAACAGGTACGCTTGGTATCATATTACCATGCCCGGCAGGCGAAACCGGCATCTGTGAGCGGAACAGGCGCTGGGCAAACTGCCAGGGCAACGTATTCACGAGCATCCTCAAGCATGCCGAAGAAAATCTGCGCCGGATTGACGACTGGCTCAAGCCGCGGCTTCGGAACTGGTATGGGCTGCCATGCCGGGCGCATCGCGCGGTAGAAGATCGAGCCGCGGCGCCTTCCCCTTGCGTCCCACCGCGTCAGAAGGGTCGAGCACCATCCTCATTCGAAGGGCGGAAGCCGGCAGCAGTCGGCAGCGCTGGAGCGCAGGAACAAGTCCGCCCCAGAAGGCGCGCAGACTGAAATTCAGCCGGCGCTGGGGATCGATGAACAGCGATGCCTCGCCGCTCCTGCTTCAGAACAGCGCTTTTGATCCCTCGCTGTTGAGGCCGAAATAGTCCGCCTGTTTCCAGCGGGTCGCGGCGCGATAAGGCCTCGGCGCCGAAATCGACTTCCAGCGGCGCAGCTAAGGCATCGCTTCGACAGAAGTTCCTCCGGGCACGCCAGACATCGGCCGCAGACGCCGGCGCCGCGCCGCCGATGCAGCAGCTGCGGGCATCGCGGCAGCTCCGGATCGCCGAACCTGCGCCAGATCATCAGCGTCAACGCCGCCCGACATACCATCGATGCCAGCTTCGGCGTGGCGCCGACCGCGTAATCAGCGGATGACGTGTCCTCGCCGCATTCGCCCGATACCGGCATCTCGTCGGTCGCTGATCCAGCAGGTTCGGGCCTTGCCGAGCAGGGATCGCGCCCGCGTGTCGAGATAATCGCCAGGCCCGGCAGGCGGCATCAGCCGCCTGTTCCGTTTAGCCCGTCGAGCGTAACCGGCAAGCTCCGGTCTTACGCAGACAGCTCTTCCGGTACTCGTCAGGATTGGCTGCGTCAGCACCCTTGTTCTTTGCTGGGATCGGTGATCTCGGGGAAAAGGCAGCCTGCAGCGTGTCGCGCATGTCCGGATCATCAGTCAGCGGTTTTCCCTGGCACCATCTGGCAGGCGGCACCACGCCGGGATCTTCTTGGCGACCAACTGCCCGGCGCTGAATCAGCAGACGGGTCAAACGCGCATTCATCTGGCCCGTGGCCCTTGGCGGGTTACGCAGGCGATTCCGCCACCTGCAAGACGCGCGCAGGGTCGCCCGCCTCGTGGGCAACGATCAACCTCCACCTCGGCGCTGGAAAGTCAGATATCGCCGCGCCGAAACCTTCTTGGTCGACTGCTTCAGGTCCTTCGCTCGTCGTGGTAGCCGGGATTGTAGGAAAACGTACCAAATCGGGATGGGCATCGACCACCTCGCCCTTCTTCACCAGGGCAGCTGGTCGGTCAGCGGATGGTCACCAGCCATGGCGCGCTACCCCACCTCGTCGAGATAGCAGATCGCGCCGATGCGCTGCAGCGATGGTCAGCAACCCGTCCGCGCGGTTCCGTTGATGTATCAGGAAGGCAGGAAGCGGCGGCCGATCAGGTCGGAGGCGGTCCTCTCCGTTACAGGCGACTGCGTCAGCGGCCGCTTGGTTTCTGAGCCATATACTCGACGAAGCGCGATTTGCAACCGGTGGGCCCCTTGAGCATGACCGGCATGCGCCTCGGCAGGCGGCAGCATATTGCTCGTCTCGTTGCCCACCGACCGGTATTTGGGGGACCCGTTCGATGCAGTGATGGCGTTGGGATCGATATCACTCATCTCAGGCCTCTTTCGCGGCTGTGCGTTCTGGCGGCAGGGGCGTTGGAAGCCGGGGCCGCTAAGGCTGCCAGCTTACTGGATCAAACCCACAATTCCGGCGCGATGCGACCATCGACGTGCCCACCGTCTGCCCAGAGTTGTCGCCAAACCAGCGCGTAGTTGTTCGGATTGGCGGTCTTACAGTTCGTTCCCGGAGATGGCGTCAGCATCGGTCGCCGAACATCGGCAGCTTCACATGCCTCTTCAGTAGTTGAGTTGCGGCTTTCGGTTCAGGGTGTGCTCAATCGCCAGGTTCAGCCACTTAGCGACGATGTATTCCCTGCTTGCGCAGTTCCTCGTCGATCTGGTTGCGGCAGATGGGAGAAGGTCCCATCTTGCGACTGTTTGGGATCCGACAGGCCCGGGGTTGTAAGTCTGAACATTGCTCATCGTTTGATTCCTTGAATATGATCCCTGGGTGTGGTCGGTGGACCAGTTTACCGGTGGGCGACATCCAGCTTATCGACTGATGTCGAACTCCAGACTTGATCTCTTTCCGTTTCTTGGCGATCTTCAGTTCAGGCTGTTGCGCACGGCTGCCGTGGTCAGGATATCCCTTGCCTTCCTTTTTCAGCTCGCGGCCCTCTGGTGCGCCTTGACGCAAGCCTCGACCGCCACGCGGTTGGCGGTTCAGCGCCAGCGAAAGCATTGCCTAGGGTGTAGGCGTCACCGCCGCCAGACTTTACTGAGCAGGCATCATGCCGAAGATGTTGACCAGCGCGGCATGTGCCGGAACATGGATCCCGCCCAGGGCAACCGGCCGCCGGAGCATCAGCGGCTGGTCGCGGTCGAAGATACCGCGCGACGTCTTACGCGGCAATCTTGTCGCGCATCAGGTCGATCCAGCCGAGCGTCGCCGCGCGGTGCTTCCAGCAAACGACGGTGCCCGAGTGCACGGGTGGTCGCCGCCCGCCCGGCACACGAAGTTGATACCGTGCTTGCGGGTGACGGTCGATCACGCCGTGCATAGCGCGGGCGATGCAACAACATGCGGTGTCACGGCACCAGCGCGACAGAGCTCGCCCGCTGCAGCCATGGTGAACGTCGCTCCGCTGATGATCGGGCTGCCGATCTCCTTGGCGAACTCGGCGCGCAGCCATCTCGATGTTCGCGCCGTGACGTTGAGGTAGTGGCCCTTGCGCTCACCGGTCTCACCTCAGCCTTCTCGGTAACTGGCGAACTCGAAGCGGTCGCGCCAGCGCAGTTGTCCTGCGTCATCCTTGGTGATCTGAGGCCGCCGCGCGTAGCAACGTCGCGGTTCAGCCGACAGGCGAGCAGCGATGGTGCAGCCGGGAACGGACGGCCATACTTGTCGAGCTTGTCGCGCTCGACCTGGATGCCGTGCGGCGGGCCATCGCAGGTGGCGACGAACCACAGCGGGAAACGGACGTCTTCAAGACGCAGTGCCCTCACCGCCTTGAAGCCGAAAACGTTGCCGACCAGCGAGGTGAAGACGTTGACGACCGAGCCTTCCTCGAACAGGCCCATCGGGTAGGCGATGAAGGCATAGTAGGACTCGTCGTCGCCGGGGACGTCCTCGATCGCATAGGCCCGGCCCTTGTAGTATTCGAGGTCGGTCAGAAGGTCCGTCCACACCGTGGTCCAGGTGCCGGTCGAGGATTCGGCGGCAACGGCGGCTGCGGCTTCCTCGCGCGGCACGCCCGGCTGAGGGGTGATCTTGAAGCAGGCGAGAATATCGCTGTCCTTGGGGGTGTAGTTCGGTTCCCAGTAGGTCTCGCGGTATTCCTTGACCCCGGCCGAGTATTTTCCTGGATTTTGTGGAGCGTTCATATCGATGTTCCTGTTCTAGAGGGGATTATCGGCTGATCATGGGGTGCCGAAAGATCGGCCTTACGCAGCCACGGCGGATTGTGAGGTTTGCGGATCGAGCTGGCCGCTGGCATAGCGTGCAGCCATGTCATCCATTGCGATCACCCGGATTTTCGATGCCTGTCCGGCAGTTCCGAAGGCTTCAAAACGGTCGCGGCACAGGTCCCGCATCACGTCCATCGCCGGTTTGAGGAACTTGCGCGGATCGAATTCGCTGGCCTTGGAGGTGGCGATCTTGCGGAACTGGCCGGTCATCGCCATGCGGCAATCGGTGTCGATGTTGACCTTGCGCACGCCGTGCCGGATGCCGCGGACGATCTCCTCGACCGGAACGCCGAAGGTCTGCGGCATCTCGCCGCCGAACTCGTTGATGATGTCCTGCAGTTCCTGCGGCACCGAGGAGGAACCGTGCATGACCAGGTGGGTGTTGGGGATCTTGCGGTGGATCGCCTCGATCACGCTCATCGCCAGGATGTCGCCATCGGGCTTGCGCGAGAACTTGTAGGCGCCGTGCGAGGTGCCGCAGGCGATCGCCAGCGCGTCGACCTTGGT
Organism: Hoeflea sp.; assembly: GCA_020637795.1. Lineage (GTDB taxonomy): Bacteria > Pseudomonadota > Alphaproteobacteria > Rhizobiales > Rhizobiaceae > Hoeflea. Next base: position 875,214 of record JACKJT010000002.1, read on the forward strand.
GCGAAGCACGAAATCGAGCGCCTGGTCCGGATCGGTCAGCAGCTGGTCGTGCGAGAGCTTTCCCTCGGCGCCCGAGCCGTCCTCGGCTTCCGCCTCGCCGGTCTCCAGCGAACCGAGCACGCCGAGCTCGCCTTCCACCGAAGCGCCGACCCAGTGCGCCATCCGCGCCACCCGTTCGGTGATGGTCACGTTGTAATCGTAGGACGCCGGGGTCTTCATGTCGGCTTCCAGCGAGCCGTCCATCATCACCGAGGTGAAGCCGTGGCGGATCGCGCTCATGCAGGTGGCCTCGTTGTTGCCGTGGTCCTGGTGCATGCAGATCGGGATATCCGGATACATCTCGGTCAGCGCGTCGATCATCTTCGACAGCATGATGTCGCCGGCATAGGAGCGCGCGCCGCGCGAGGCCTGCATGATCACCGGCGCATTGCACGCCTTGGCAGCCTCCATGATGGCGAGCCCCTGCTCCATGTTGTTGATGTTGAAGGCCGGCACGCCGTAGCCTTGTTCGGCGGCGTGATCGAGCAGTTGACGAAGGGTGATGCGGGCCATTGGGATCTCCTGTCAGGCTGAAGGGGCGAAAGTCGGTGTCGGTTCGGGGAGCAGTTTCGCAAGCTCCCTGATCCAGACGGATGCGCTTTCGGGCATGCCGCCCGGCACGGCGAAATAATCGCCGAGCGCGCTCAGGCGGATGGCGAAGGTCCTGCTGTGGCGCTGGGCTTCGGGATGGAACCGCAGGTTCTCGAGAAGCGCGATCGCGCCGGCGGGCGTTGCGGCAAGGCCGGATTCCGCCACCGGACCGACACAGTCTCCGACGAAATGCACCGGCAGTCCGGTCAGTTGCTTAAGCGGCTCGACCAGGTGGCGCAGTGACAGGGTCGGGTTCACATCCCCGCCCGGATTGTCGTATCCGGCGATCACCGCAACCCGGGCGCCGCGACCGACGAGATCACGCAGGCCGGCGGCGAAATCCGCATCGAGGCCCTTGCCCAGGTCGCAGCGGACCAGCACCGTCCGGTCCTGAAGGTCGGTGACGCCGCTCATGCCCCGGCCCTGCCTGTCAGTTCGAGCGCCAGTCCGGCAACCCGTTCGGACGTGATGCCGAAATGTTCGTAGAGTTCCGCGGCCGGCGCGGACGCGCCGAAACCGTCCATGCCGACGAATGCGCCCTCCGGTCCGATCCAGCGGTCCCAGCCCATCCGGGCCGCGGCTTCGATCGCAATGCGCGGGGCGGTTCCAAGCACCTCGTCCCGGTAGCTCTGATCCTGCGCCGCGAACTTCTCCCAGCACGGCATGGAGACGACGGCTGCATTGATCCCGTGCAGGTCGAACAGCTGCTCGGCTGCCTTGCGGGCGATCTCGACTTCCGATCCGGTCGCAAGCAGGGTGACGTCGCGTGCGGCCTTGGGGCGGTGCAGCACGTAGCCGCCCCGCGCCGACAGGTTTTCGGCCGACTCGGTCTCGCGCAGCATCGGCAAGCCCTGACGCGACAGCGCCAGCACGCTCGGCGTCGACCGGTCCTTGAGCGCCAGTTCCCAGCATTCCGCCGTCTCGATGATATCGGCGGGCCGGTAGACATTCATGTTCGGCGTGGCGCGGAGCATGGCCAGATGCTCGACCGGCTGATGCGTCGGCCCGTCCTCGCCAAGCCCGATGGAATCGTGCGTCAGTACGTAGACCACACCCTGCTCCATTAGCGCCGACAGCCGGATGCCGCCGCGGGCATAATCGGAAAACACAAGGAAGGTGCCGCCATAGGGAATGAAGCCGCCATGCAGCGACAGCCCGTTCATCGCCGCCGCCATGGCGTGTTCGCGAATGCCGTAATGGATGTAACGTCCCTTGAATTGCCTTGGGCCGATCGATTGCGTCTGCGAGGTCTGCGTCAGGTTGGAACCGGTCAGATCGGCCGATCCGCCGATCGTCAGCGTGGTCGCGCCATTGATCACCTCGAGCGCCATCTGCGAGGCCTGGCGGGTGGCAACCTTGGTTGCCTTCTGCTGATGCTCCTTGCGGAAGGCCGCCAACTTGCGGAACACGCTCTCCGGCAGGTCTCCCGACAACGTCCGGTCAAAGGCTGCGGCGTTGCGTGCCGCGGCATGCCGCTCCTGCCATTGCCGGCGGGCGGCCAGGCCGCGTTCGGCCACCGCCTCCCAGGCGGATTTGATACCGGCGGGAATGGTGAACGGCTCATAGGGCCAGTTGAGCGCTTCGCGGGCCCTTGCGATTTCCTCCTTGCCCAGCGGCGCGCCATGGGTCTTGTGCGACCCTTCCATTGTCGGCGCGCCCTTGCCGATCGTCGTCCGGCAGGCAATCAGCGAGGGCTTGGAGCTCTTGCGCGCCTTCTCGATGGCGGCAGCCACGGCCTCGGGGTCATGGCCGTCGACCTTCTGAACATCCCAGCCCGCGGCCTTGAACCGCATGGGCTGGTTCATCGACGTGGAGAGGGAGGTGGCTCCGTCGATGGAGATTTCATTGTCGTCCCACAGCACGATCAGCTTTTTCAGCTTCAGGTGTCCGGCGAGATCGATCGCCTCGTGGCTGATGCCCTCCTGCAGGCAGCCGTCGCCGGCGATCACATAGGTGAAATGGTCGACGAGCTTGCGGCCGAACCGCGCCGCCATCATTTCCTCGCCGAGCGCCATGCCGACAGCTGTGGTGATCCCCTGCCCCAGCGGTCCGGTGGTGGTCTCCACCCCGAGCGTGTGGCCGTACTCGGGATGACCGGGGGTTTTAGACCCCCACTGCCGGAAGTTCCGCAACTGGTCCATCGTCATGTCGGAATAGCCGATGAGATGGTGGATGGCGTAGATCAACATCGACCCGTGACCGGCCGAGAGCACGAAGCGGTCGCGGTCGGCCCAGTCCGGCATCGACGGATCGATGCTGATGAAGCGGTTGAACAGCACGGTGGCGACATCGGCCATGCCCATCGGCATGCCGGGGTGGCCCGAATTGGCGGCCTGGACTGCGTCCATGGCGAGGAAGCGGATGGCATTGGCCATGTCCCGTTCGCTCATGCTGTCGGAGGCGGCTATGGCTTGGGAAATGTTCATGACGGTCTCCTCAGGACATCCGGCGCTTGCGCTCGACCAGCTTGTGGATCAGCGGCGTGAAGATGAGCTGCATGGCCAGATCGAGCTTGTCGCCCGGCACGACGATGGAATTGGCGCGCGACATGTAGCTGTTCTGGATCATCGACAGCAGGTAGGGAAAATCGATGCCGCGCGGATTGGCGAAGCGGATCACCAGGATCGATTCCGCCGGCGTCGGAATCCACCGCGCCACGAAGGGGTTCGACGTATCGACGATCGGCACCCGCTGGAAGTTGATGTCGGTCAGCGAAAACTGCGGGCAGATGTAGTGCACGTAGTCCGGCATCCGCCTGAGGATGGTGTCGGTGACGGCCTCGGTGGAATAGCCGCGCGCCGCCTTGTCGCGGTGGATCTTCTGGATCCATTCGAGATTGATCACCGGCACCACACCGATCTTCAGATCGCAATGCTGCGCCAGGTTGACCTCGTCGGTAACAACGCAGCCATGCAGGCCCTCGTAGAACAGCACGTCGCTGTCGCCGAATTCCTCCCAGTCGGTGAATGTGCCCGGCGCCGCGCCATAGCGCTCGGCCTCCTCGTCATCGTGGATGTAGTGTCGGGTACGGCCCTTGCCGCGCCGTCCGTACTCCTCGAACACGCTCTCGAGGATTTTCAGCTCGTTGGCTTCGGCGTTGAAATGGGTGAAGTCGCGGCCTTCGGCCTTTTCCTCGGCGATCTTGTCCTTCATCGCCTGGCGGTCGAAGCGGTGAAATGCATCGCCCTCGATAAAGGACGCGGTGACCTTCTCGCGGGCAAAGATCTTCTTGAAGGTCTGCTCGACCGTCGTGGTGCCTGCGCCTGAAGAACCGGTGATGGAAATGATGGGAAATTTAGCTGACATGATGGATCAAACCCTGAAAAGACCGCGATTACCGAACAAGGGCGAGCGCTCGCTGATCATCTCCGGATCGACGTGATAGCGGGCGACCCGCTCGACCTTGGATTTCGAGCCGAAGACCAGTGGAATGCGCTGGTGCAGGCTGGTGGGCTGGATATCGAGGATGCGGTTGACCGAATCGGTCGCCGCGCCATCGGCCTGCTCGACCAGAAAGGAGATCGGATTGGCCTCGTAGACGAGCCGGATCCGCCCCGAGCCGTAGCCCTTGCGCTTGTCGGCCGGATAGAGAAATACGCCGCCGCGGATGAGAATCCGGTAGCAATCGGCCACCAGCGACGCGATCCAGCGCATGTTGAAGTCCTTCTCGCGCGGGCCCTCGCTGCCGGCGAAACAATCGTCGACATAAAGCCGGATCGGCTCTTCCCAATGCCGGTAGTTCGACACGTTGATGGCAAACTCTGAGGCGTTCTTCGGGATCGCCACCGAATCGTAAGCCTCGATGAAATCGCCGAACTTGCTCGAGTGAATGAAGATCCGCGTGCCGGTGCCGACGGTCAGGACCAGCGCCAGTTGCGGCCCGTAGATGAAGAAGCCGGCGGCCAGCTGCGTCGTTCCCGGCTGCAGAAAGGACTTCTCCGGATCGGATTTCGGATCGCCGGTTACCGGCAGGATGGAAAAGATCGTGCCGATCGAGACATTGGTCTCGATGTTGGAAGAGCCGTCGAGCGGATCGATCGCCAGCGCCAGCGGCTTGGCCGGATCGATCAGGATCGCCCCGGTGTTTTCCTCCGAGCCGTAAAGTGCGACCGGCACCTCCCGGATGGCCTGCAGGAAGATGCCGTCGGCGACAACATCAAGATCCTTCTGGATGTCGCCGTCGGTGTTTTCGCTGCCGCGCGAGGCCGCAAAGCCGGCATTGAGCGCGCCCTGCGTTGTCAGCTTGCGAACCTCAAGAGCGGCCTTGGCCAATGCCCCGATGGTTGCCGAGACGGCTTCACTGTGCGGTTTCTGGGTAAATGACCCTGAACGCAAGAATGCGAGTAACGATTGCCCTGACATTGCGGTTCTCCTCCCGAGCCCCAATGAATAGGCGTTTCGCAATATTTGTATATTTTAACTTATTGACAGTTTATATAAGATTTTTTAACAGTTGAAAAATGCTCAACATCTCAATCCGCCAGATGCACACGCTGCTCGCCATTCAAAAGCACGGCAAGATCTCCGCCGCGGCGCGGGCGCTCGGGCTGACCTCTCCGGCCGTGACCCTGCAATTGCAGCAACTGGAACAAGAGCTTGGCTGCCAGCTGTTCGTGCGCTCGAAATCCGGCGCGCAACCGACCGAGATCGGCGAGATCGCCATCGAGACTGCCCATCGCATCATCAACGAGGTGACCTCGCTCGGGGAAACCGTCCAAGCGCACAAGGGCGTTGCCGCCGGCACGATAAGGCTGGGCGTCGTCTCCACCGGCAAGTATTTCGCGCCGCGCATCATCGCCGCCTTCACGGCGCTGCATCCCGGCATATCGATGACCCTAGTGGCGGCCAACCGTTCTGAAATCATTCAGAAACTGCACGATCACGACATCGACATCGCCCTGATGGGCCGCCCGCCGACATCCTTCAGGGTCAACGCCACCCTGTTCGGCGATCACCCGCTGGTTTTCATCGCCAGCCCCGATCATCCGCTGGTCGGCAAGCTCGACATCAGCAGGGAAGAACTGGCGGAGCAGAAGTTCATCGTCCGGGAGAGAGGATCCGGCACGCGTTCGTCGTTCGAGTTCTTCATGGCCGACACGATCGACGGCATGCGCACCGTACCGACGGAAATGGATTCCAACGAGACCATCAAGCAGGCGGTGATCGCCGGGCTGGGCATCGCCCTTATCTCCGGCCACACCATCGAGCAGGAATGCCGGGCCGGCAGCATCGCCATTCTCGATGTCGTCGAGACCCCGATCAGACGGCAATGGTATTCGATCCGGCATGCCGGCCGGTCGTCCACCCCGGCGCTGCAGGCGCTTGACGACTTCCTCAGGCTGCGCGGACCGAGCCTGCTGCCGGTCCTGAGCAAGCCCTATCAGGAGCTCCCGCTCAAAGCCTAGACCGGTCCATCGCGTGCAGTCGGCTAGGCGATCGCCTCGCTCCGCCCGGCCTGGCGTCCCGAGAAGATGCAGCCGCCGAGGAAGCTGCCCTCGAGCGCGTTGTAGCCGTGATAGCCGCCACCGCCGAAACCGCTGACCTCGCCGGCGGCGAACAGTCCTTCGATCCGCTCGCCATGCGCATTGAGCACCTGGCCGTTGAGGTCGGTCTCGAGCCCGCCCAGCGTCTTGCGGGTGATGATATGAAGCTTGACCGCGATCAGCGGTCCGTTCTCCGGGTCGAGGAACCGGTGCGGCCTGGCGGTTCGCATCAGCCGGTCGCCGCGGTAGTTGCGCGCCGCATGCACCGCCATCAGCTGCGCGTCCTTGGTAAACGGATTGGCGGTCTGGCTGTCGCGGGTAACGATCTGCGCCCGGATTTTCTCCAGATCGAGCAGATCGCCCCCCTTTTTATTCATCCCCTCAACCAGTTCCTCTAACGTGTTGGCAACAATGAAATCTTCGCCATGCTGCTTGAACGCCTCGACAGCCGGTGTGGCCCGCTTGTTGAGCAGCCTTTGCCGGATCACCTTGAGCCAGCTCTTGGCAGCAAAATCCAGATTCTGCTCCGACCCAGACAGCGCCACCTCTTTCTTCAGGATCTTCTGGGTCATGATGAACCAGGAATAGTCATGCCCCGTCGACAGGATCTCCCTGAAGGTGGACAAGGTGTCAAAGCCCGGCATGCAGGGCGGCTTCAGCCGGTTGCCGTCTGCATCGAACCACATCGACGACGGACCGGGCAGAATGCGAATCCCGTGATTGGGCCAGATCGGGTTCCAGTTCTTCACGCCTTCGGTGTAGTGCCACATCCGGTCGGCATTGATCACCCGGCCGCCGGCTGCTTCGGCGATCGCAACCATCCGCCCGTCGACATGGGCCGGCACGCCCGAAATCATCTCGCGCGGCGGTTCGCCCAGCCGGTCACGTGGCCAGACCTTGCGCACCAGATCGAGGTTCCCTCCGATGCCGCCCGATGTCACCAGCACGCTCGGCGCCCGGATTTCGAATTCGCCGCTGATCTCGCGGCTGGTCGATTGTCCGCGCTCCTTGACGTCATCGACAAGGATCTCGCCGGACACGCCCTTCACCGCATTGTTCTCGGTGAGGATCATCGAGCAACGATGCCGGAACCTGAGCTCGATCAGCCCGGATTTCACATGGGCCCGCACCCGCTGCTCGAAAGGCTCGACAATCCCGGGCCCGACACCCCAGGTAATATGGAACCGCGGCACCGAATTGCCGTGACCATCGGCGAAGGATCCGCCGCGTTCCGCCCATCCGACGACCGGGAACCAGCGCATGCCCATCGCGTGCAGCCAGGGGCGCATTTCGCCGGCGGCAAAATCCACATAGGCCTCGGCCCATTTGCGCGGCCAGTAATCTTCCTTGCGGTCGAACTGGGCCGAGCCCATCCAGTCACCGAGCGCCAGCTCGCGGCTGTCCTTGATGCCCATCCGCCGCTGTTCCGGCGTGTCGACCAGAAACAGCCCGCCGAGAGACCAGAACGCCTGCCCGCCGAGAAAATTCTCGGGCTCCTGGTCTATGATGATGACCCGCTTGCCCCTGTCGACCAGTTCGGTCGCGGCAACAAGCCCGGCAAGCCCGCCACCCACCACAATCACATCACAGCTGTCCATCCGACCTCGTCCCGATCCCTGTCTGCCTGCCCCGCTCCGGTCGACCTGGACCGCGCAAGGCTTCAAGCATCAATAAACCATCTGCCCGCAGCGGCAACACCTGGGACGATGCCTAGAAACTCTTGAGCACCTGGTTGGCCGAAAACGCAGCCCGGAAGAACCCCGCCTTCAGGCTTCGCATCGCCTCGGACTTCACGCCGGTCACCTGCATCGGCAGGTCCGCCTCGCTGCCGCCGGCAATCAGCTCGGCCATGGCCTTGCCGAACACCGTCCCCGGCGCAATCCCCCGGCCATTGTAGCCGATCGGCGTGTATAGCCCCTCGTCGAGCCGGTGAATGCGTGGCAGGTGGTCACCCGTCATGGCGATCTGCCCATGCCAGCTTGTCTCGAAGTCCACCGGACCAAGATCGGGAAACAGCCGCTTGAGCTTGCGCGCCGCCCAGCGTTCCGAAAGCCCGTTTTCGCCGCCAATCACCGCACCCATCGAGCCGATGATCAGCCTGTCCGCCGCATCGCGCCGGAGCGAGAACATGATCTGCCCGGTGTCCCAGATCCCCTGCCGCTCGGGCAGGATGTCTTGAACCCGGGCACCCAGCGGAACGGTCGCCACCTGGAAATAGTGGATCGGGACGAAGCTCGACTTCAGCCCCGGCCAGAGATCGTCGGAATAGGCGTTGGTCGCCAGCACCACCGATTTCGCCCGCACCACACCTGCCCCGGTTTCAAGCAGCCAGCCACCGGGTTGCTTGACCAGTTTCGTCACGGCTGCACCGGTGTAAATGCGCGCGCCCGCGGCGTGGGCGGCACGTGCCAGGCCCCGCACATAGCCCATCGGGTTGATCGTGCCGGCACGTGCATCGAGCAGGCCGCCGTAAAACGCGCTGGAGCCGATCTTCTCCGCCGCCTCTTGCCGCGACAATAGCCTAACCGGCGCACCGAGCCTGGTCCATTCCTCGGCCCGGCGCGACAGATCCTTGAACCCGGTCGCAGAATGGGCCGCGTGAATGGTGCCCGTACGGGTCAGTTCACAGCGGATCTGGTGGCGTTCGATCAGCGACATCACGATATTCGGCCCGTCGCCCAGGAGATCCACCAGGCGCGCGCCACGCTCGCCGCCGAGCTTCGCCCTCACATCCTGCGGCGGCAGCCACAATCCGGCATTGACCAGCCCGACATTGCGTCCCGACCCGCCGTAGCCGATCTGGCGGGCTTCCAGAACGCAGGCGTCAAGGCCCTTTTCCGCCGCATGCAGCGCCGTCGAAAGCCCGGTGTACCCCCCGCCGACAATGGCCAGATCGGTTGTCACGTCCGCCGCCATCGGCGACGCCTGAAAGCTCTCTTCCGATGTCTCGTCCCACAACGACACTGCCGACGACTCTGGCATCACTTGACTGTCCTTCATCCAGCACGCACCTGCCGGCGAACGCAAATCCTGATCCGTCGGCTTCAGGACTGTTGAACCAAGCGCCGTGTTGCGTCAATCATGCTCACGCACCCAACGCATGTTTGAACAGGTAACTCATGGCCAAGACCATCACCCCGGTATCCGACCTAGTAGCCGCCGCCCGCGCCCGCATCGAGGAGATCGAAACCGCGGACGCCATCGCCATGGTCGATGACCCTGAAGTGGTCATTGTCGATCTGCGGGATGTCCGCGAACGCCAGCGCTCGGGCTTCATCCCCGGCAGCTTCCATTGCCCGCGCGGCATGGTCGAGTTCTGGGTCGATCCACAAAGCCCCTATTACAAGGAGGTTTTCGGACAGGACAAGAAGTTCGTCTTCCATTGTGCGTCGGGCTGGCGCTCGGCACTGACCACGGCGACGCTCAACGACATGGGCTTTGACGCCGCGCACCTGAAGGAAGGCTTCTCGACCTGGGAAGCAAAAGGCGGTCCGGTGGCGTTCCCGCCCGAGCATAAATCCTGAGATCAACCGGCCTCGACATCACATCATCGACCTCAACATCGAAACGGCACCCTGCCCCGGCATCGCTGCTCACTGGCACGATCAATGATTGTTGAAGTCGGTATCGATCCGCCACTTGACCTTGTCAGCGTCGAGGAAATCGATCGAATGCACCACGGTGCTGTTTTCGTGCAGGAAACAGACATTGTAGTTTGGCGCCAGGTCGCCGTATCCCATGCGGCTGATATCGCCTGAGAAATCCGGCCAGCAGGTGTGATTGGTCGAGCGCGGGGCCGAATAGGGAATGCCGCAGACCGCACCGCTCAAGGTGTAATGGCAATGGCCGAAGAACAGGTGGGCGACGGTGTCGTTATACTCCGCGAGCAGCGCCTGCAGTGCGCGTTCGTCGACGATGCCGATGATATCGGCATTGGCCACGTGCACCCGCACCGGGTTGTGGTGCATGAACAGGTAGGCCCGCTGGCCTTTTCCCCGCGCGCCGTCGAGCACGGTCCTGAGCCAGTCCAACCGCTGCGCGCAATAGCGGCCGCTATGCCTGCCCTGATCGACCGTATCCATGTAGACGAACAGTCCGGCCGGCGTTTCCTCGGTCCACTGCACAAACCCCGCCTCGTCCCGGTTTGTATCCGCAAACATCGACGCGAAGGTCTCGCGATTGTCGTGGTTGCCGATCATCAGCCGCGGCTCGAGCCGGTCCTTCAGCGAGCTGGCAGCCAGGATGGCCTGCAGTTCGCGGTAGCTTTCCTCCAGCCCGTAATGCGTCAGGTCGCCGGTGATAACCACCAGATCGGCGTCGTGGTCATGCGCTTCGACATAGGCCAGGCATTTCTTGAAGTTGGCGATTGAATCGTGGCCAAGGATAGGCTCGGCATTGATATGGATGTCGGAGATATGAACAAGCTTCATGACGGCCTCCTTTGCGGCTCTGGAATGACTATCGGGGATATGTTGCCACTCCATGACGGTCACATCGACCACGCCGCATAACCGCGTGCAAGTCCTCTCGGCATCAAACCCCCATTTGTCGTTCAAATACCGCGGCGGCGCCGGGGTTGGCACGTCCGCAGCGCCCCGCCCCTTCAAATGCACAACGCCGCGCTTCACCCCTGCAACAGGAAGGAGAAGCGCGGCGTCGGACTTTTTAGTCACGCCCGACCGTCATGCCGGTCCCGGACCTGCCGGGGCGGCAAAACGGACTGTCGGGGTTCTTACAGCATGTCGAGGTTGATCCCGACGGTGATCGCACCGATCGGCTCGCCGGTTTCCGGGTCGGAAATGGTCACGCTGGCCTGCGACTGCAGGGCCTGGGTGGATTCGTCTTCCTCGACACCGTCGATGAACATCGCACCGGCGCCGGCGGCGTAGCTCTTCTGCCACTTGGCTTCGTCACCCTGCCAGTAGTCGGAGGTGACATCGCTCTGGCCGACATTCAGGCCCTTGGCGTCCATCACGAACATTTCCGTGATCATGCCCTGGCTGCCTTCCTTCTTTTCCATCAGGAACTTGGACAGCTCACGCGCCAGCACTTCGTTGACGAAGGGCTTGTCCGCAGCCGTTGCCTGGGCGCGCCACTCCTTGTCGAGCTTGTCGATTGCCGCATCGTCGAGTCCGGCGGTCTTTGCGTTCTGCTCCTTGATCGCGCCGACCACGACCGGATCGGTCAGCCAGGCTTCGACGTTCTGGGTGATGAATTCCTTTACCGGGGCAACGTGAGCTTCCTCGGCCTGTACCGTCGCCGGTGCAAAGGCGATGGTGGCGGCAGCAAGCATGGCTGATGCAAAAAGCTTGGTCTTCATTGGGTACTTCTCCTCGTTTTGAAGTGGATTGTGATCGTGAATGATCGTTGTTGGCTTTGGTACGCGGGCTTAAAACTCTTCCCAGCTGTCCGTGCTCGGGGCGAGCGCGGCATTGCCCTGGGTCTTGTACTGGGGTTGGGCGGCCGGCTTGGGCGCAGCCGCTGTCCGGGCGGGCGCCGGCGCGGGCTTCGGAGTGAAGGCCGTTCGCGAGTGACCGGACGCTCCGGTCAGCTTGAAGGATCGGACGACGTCAGCGAGGCGTTCGCATTCACCGGCCAGCTTCTGGGACGACGTGTTGCTGTCCTGAACCATGGCCGCGTTCTTCTGGGTCATGGTATCCATCTCGTTGATGGCCATGTTGACCTGCGACAACCCCGTCGCCTGCTCCCGGGAAGCCCGCGAGATCGCATCGATCTTCTCGGCGACGGCAGTGATCTGCTGTTCGATCTGCTCCATGGAGCGTCCGGTCCTGTTGACGAGATCGACACCATTGCTCACCTGGGCGCCGCTCTCTTCGATCAGGTCCTTGATTTCCTTGGCGGCGTTGGCCGAGCGCCCGGCGAGATCCCGGACTTCCTGCGCGACCACGGCGAACCCCTTGCCGGCTTCACCGGCGCGGGCAGCTTCAACCCCGGCATTCAGCGCCAGCAGGTTGGTCTGGAAGGCGATGTCGTCGATCACCTTGAGGATTTGCGCGATGCGGGACGAGGATTCCTCGATGCCGCCCATCGCCGTGATTGCCGAACGGACGATCTCCGACGATGACGTCGCCGCTTCACGGGTGGATCCGACGAGATCGCCCGCTTCGGTCGCCTGCTCGGACGAAGCCTTGACGGTGGTGGTGATTTCATCCAGCGCCGCAGCCGTCTGCTCCAGCGCAGCAGCCTGCTGTTCCGTCCGGCGGGCCAGTTCATCGGTGGAACCGCCCAGGCTGTCGGAAGCCTGCTTGACCGCATGCTGCGCGCTGTCGATGGTGCCGACCGTCGCCTCGAGCGCCGACAGCGCCCTGTTGAAATTGTCCTGCAACGCGGCGAATTCGCCACCCAGATCGGGAACTCGCGCGGTCAGATCGCCGGCGGCGAGCTTTTCGAGCGCGGTACCGAGTTCCTCGACCACCCTGCGCTGGGCCTGGGAGGAGCGCTCGGTCTCGCTCATGTTGGCCTGGCGCTCCGCATCCAGCTGCTCGCGCTGACGCACCATCTCGGCATCCGCGTCGAGCTTCTGGCGCGCGGCATCACAGAATTCGGTCAGGGCCCGCGCCACAACCCCGATCTCGTCGCCTTTCTCGGCATGCGGAACCGGGGCAGTGATATCCCCTGCCTGCAACTCGCCGATACGCCGGTTGACATCGGCCAGAGGCCGTCCAACGAACTTGCGCATGGCAAACAGCAGGATGGCGACCGCGATGACCAGCACCGCAATCTGGGATGCCATTGCCTTGAAGGCAAAATCCCGTGCTGACATGGTGATATCGTCTGTCGACCAGACGGTCTTGATCTGCCCCAGTGACACGCCATCCTTGCCGGCGGGCAACGGCGCCGAAACGATAACCGAAGCATCGCCTTCCTCGACAATGGATTGCTTCATTTCACCGGGATTGGAGTTCAGCACCTGCGTTAGGGATGCGTCGGGCGTTTCCGAGCGCGTCCAGACATCAACCTGGTCGCCAGCCTGGTTGAAGGCCGTGAAACCGACAAGAGCGAGCTTCGGATCATTCTGGAAGATCTCGTAGGCCGAGCGGATCGCCTCGGTCTTGCCCCACTTCACGCCGCCTGCTGCCTGGGCGCCGATCTGGGTCGTATCCTTGATCCAGTTGCGCTCGGCCATTGTCATCTGGCTTGCGCCGGACATCTGCGAGATCGCGAAACTGGTGACGACAAGTCCAAGCAGATTGACCAGAATGACGGTAATCGCGATTTTCTGCGTGATGCTTCGCGCTGACCCCTTGGCCTTGCCAGCCAGGCCCTTCGTCGCATTGAACCCCATGTAACCCCCTCAACAATTACAGTCGCCTTCTCCCGGAGATGCAATCATTGCGGGCCGACGGGCTTCATGTCCGACGTTTGGCCTTAGTGCTTAAGTATCATACTGTCGGCTGAACTGGTTTAATTACCCTTAATTATTAGGGGGCCAGTATTTGCCAAATTGGCTCATATTGGATCGGATTATCGCTTTTTCTCCTGCATCAGCCGCTCTCCCCCGCGCACCCCGAGACCCGCGGTGCAGCGTTTCACCCGACAATGCCTGCCGGACAGACGCAGCGGTTGTTTGTGACAATGGCAATCTTTACTGATCGATGGAGAACGCTGAACTGGCTAAAACCGCAGGAGGCGCAAATGCCGAAGAAGAAGATCCGGAAGATATACGACGCCCTTGTCGAGGGGGCCTATCAAGGCCTCTCGGATGTCGAGTTGCATGACTATGTCTTCGAGCATTGCCCCAAGGCCTCCAGCAAGCGGCTGGTCCGCGCCGCCCTGCTGGCGCTCAGCGATCCCGAAATCCAGGACCGCAATGTTCTCAACGTGATCTACGCGCTCGCCATCAAGCACCGGCTGGACGGCGGCCCGGACAGCGACGAGGACGATGACTGAACGGACCCGGCCATCGCGTCGCCCCGGACAAGCGGCAAGCCCAGCGGCAGGACCGGCTTGAGGATTTGATCCCTCCGCCCCTCAGCCAGGCGCGCCCACGGCAGCCATCGCTTGCGCCATGTAGGCAACCAGTGAGGATCCGGCTTTCTCCGGCGGGCCTGAATTGTCGATGACGACATCCGCCTCGAATCCGGCATCCAGCGCTGCGGCACGGGCCAGGCGCGCCTCGATTTCAGACGCGCTCTCCCGGCCTCTTGATTGAAGCCGTTGCGCCAGTATGCCCGGATCCACTCTTATCTCCACGGCCACAGCGCTCGGGAACACCTGCTGAATCACCCTCCAGGCGCCCCTCGAGCCGTTGACCACGGCGAGCCGCCCCTCAGCCAGATGCGTTTCGATGGCGCGCGGCAGGCCGTACCGCAGCCCGTTGGCTGTCCAGGTCAGGGAAAACCGTCCCTCGTCGATTGCCGCATCGAATTCGGCTTCGGTCATGGCGATGTGGTCTTCGCTTCCCGCATCCGCGGGCCGGGTGATCGCGCGTCGGACAAACAGCACGTCGGTCCGGTCGGCAAGCTTGTTCCGGGCATAGGACATCAGCGTATCCTTGCCCGAACCGCTCGGCCCGAGAACCACGATCAATGGCCCCTGAGAGGCGCCTGTGAGGGTCGGGGAACCCTGCATCAGGCCACCCGGTCGCCCTGCCGCCAGACCGAGCGCACCACCGGAACGCCGCTCTCCCGGCGAACCCGGACCATGTCCGCCCGTTTCCCGGTCGCAAGGCTGCCACGGTCATCGAGCCCGACCGTCTTGGCAGGCGTTGCCGTCACCAGCCGGATCGCGGCCGGAAGGTCGAGATCATCGATCTCGTCGGCCAGCACGAACGGTGCGTGGATCAGGCTGAAGGGAACGTAATCCGAGGACAGCACATCGAGAACGCCCGCGCGGGCAAGATCCGTGGCGGCGATGTTGCCCGAGTGGGATCCGCCGCGCACCACGTTCGGCGCGCCCATCAGAACGCTCATGCCGGCCTTGTGGGATGCCTTTGCCGCTTCGATGCTGGTCGGGAACTCGGCCAGCCGGACACCGAAGCCGACCGCTTCGTCGACATGTTCGAGCGTCGCATCGTCATGGCTGGCAATGGTGATGCCGCGTTCCGTGCAAGCGCTCGCGATCGCCTTTCGATGCGCGTCGGAATATTTGGCCGAACATTCCTGCCGCCGGGTGACGAAATGGGCAAACGCCTCGTCGGACAGACCGCGCTTGGTCTTGTAGTAGAGCGTATACTGCTCCATCGTCTGGAACTGCCGCTGGCCCGGCGCATGGTCCATCAGCGAGGCCAGTCGCACCTGGGTATCGGTCGCAAAATCGGCGAAATGGTCGAGCACGTCCGAGGCCGACACCTCGCAACGCAGATGGATCAGGTGGTCCGCCCGCAACCGGTTCTCCGCCCGCGCCGAGGCGATGGCATCGGCAATCGCCCGCATCTCGCCCACCCGGAAACCGTCATCCTCGTCGGAGCCGAGCCGCAGGCAATCGAACACCGTGGTGATGCCCGAGGAGGCAATCTGCGCGTCATGCGACTGGATCGCCGAAATCGCGTTCCAGCGCACACCGGGACGCGGCGAGTAATGCGCCTCGAGGTGATCGGTGTGCAGTTCCACCAGCCCGGGGAGAATGTAGTCCCCTTCCATGTCCAGGCCGCTCGCCGAATTGCCTTCGGAAATCTCGGCAATGACGCCATCGCGGAAAACCAGGCTACCGGGAACGATCCGGTCCTCGAGAACGAGCCGGGCATTGGTCAAGACAGTTTCGGTGGTCATTCAGGCAGTCTTTCTGTGCTGGCCGAGCGCGAGCGGCGTCCGGCTGTGGATTTCAAATGGCGCGCCCGGTTCAGGCTCGACAAACAGGGTGAGTTCGCGCACCGCGACCGGCCCGGAAAGGACCGGGGCGAAATGGGCCTTGGCGGCGGCTTCGACGCGGCTGATCACGGGTTCCGAAAGGCGCGTGCTCAACGTCATGTGAAAGCGGAAATGGTCGAACACGTAAGGGTATCCCCACCGCATCAGGTTTCTGAGCTCCCCCGAAGACAGCGATTCCGGATTGCGGCGTTCGATCTCCCGTTCGCTCAGCGTGGCGCGCAGCGGCTCGAAGGCCTCGACCACGGAATTGGCGAATGCGTTGAGCGAAGGCGCCGGACCGTCCGGCACCAGCGCCAGAAACCCCTCCAGCCGGCCGACCTTCAACGACGGTATCTCGAAAATGCCCGTCCGGGCAGCGAACCTCTCCATCGCCTCGATCAGCTCCGCTTCGCGCACGCCGTCGGCGAGACGGAACGGCGCCTTCAGCGTCGCATGAAAGCCGTAGCGGCGGGCGGGACCGGTAATCTCGGCAAGTTCGCTTGCGCCGAGTCCATCAAGATCGGGGTGCTCGACCGCATGGCCGCTGGCCGCATCCCGGCCCAGCCAGCTGGCCCCAAGCTCATGAAACGCCTCGTCAGCACATGGAGCGAAATAAAGCCCGTACCGCATCACATCTGTCCCTTGCCAATCAGCAGCCCGCGCAGGCGCGAGGAAATCGTGTCGAAAACGTAGACCACGAGAAGAATGAGCAACACCATATAAGCCACATTTTCCCAGTCTGCATTGGTCCGCATCGCCTCCCACAGTTTGAGACCGATGCCGCCGGCGCCAACAGCACCGATGATCGTCGCAGAACGGGTGTTGGATTCCCAGAAATACAGCGACTGGCTGACAAACACCGGCAAGACCTGCGGCACCACGCCGAAGCGTTGCACAAGCACCGGATTCGCGCCAAGCGAGCGTACACCCTCGCGCTGTTTCTCGTCGATGTTTTCGAGCGCCTCGGAATAGAGTTTTCCGAGCGTCCCGGTATCGGTGAAGAAGATGGCGGAAATACCGGCCAGCGGCCCGGGGCCGAAAGCGCGGGTGAAAAACAGCGCCCAGATCAGCATGTCGACCGACCGGAGGAAATCGAACAGCCGCTTGGTCACCTGGTTGGTGAGGAAACTCGGCGTGATGTTGCGCGCCGCCATGAAGGACAGCGGAAAGGCGATGGCGGTGGCAAACAGCGTGCCGACGAAAGCCATGACGATGGTCTGGCCGAGCTTGACGTAGACATCGCCGTGCTGCCACTCGGCATTGTTGAGGAAGTTGTCGATCGCCAGCGACAGGTTCGACTGCTCCGGCTTGATCCGCTCGCCCCAGAGGATCGTTTCGGCGACATCGCCGAAGCTCCGGTTCCAGAACGCCGAGGACGGATCGAAGACGAAGTTCTCCCAGCCAAGGAAGCGCTGGCGGATCTTGACCTCGTCCTCTTCCACCTCGACCCGGCCGTCAAACCCGAAAAAGGCGACAATTTTCTCGCCTTCGCGGCGCTGGATTGCCCATTCCGGAAGCTCGCGGTCTGCCCTTACGATGCCGTCCGAACCGGCAGTCACGACGAGGCTTTCCGCCCCGCGCGTGAGCGTCACCCGGTAGGGCTCGACCAGAACCGTGCCCGATCCCATATCGACATCGGCCCGGACCGGCAGCACCTTCCGCTCCGACGTCGTCACGGACTCGCCCGTAGCCTCACCTGTTTGTGGAGCAGCGCCGCCGGTCGCGGCCCCCGGCGCCATGAAGCCGGTCGAAGTGCCCTTTGCGCCGGGCACGAGAAAGCCGGTAGCCGCGGGCGCCTGCGCGGCAGGTGCTGCCGCTTCGGTCGTCGTCACCACCGTCACTTCGGCTTGCTCGGTCACCAGCCAGTCCGGCTTGGGATCGTTCCCCAGCGGCGAAAAGCGCGGGAATTCAACTTCCAGATAGCCATCCTGGTAGGCAATGTCAGGGCGCACCTCGTAGGAGATCCAGTCCGCGAGATAACTGCCGGCAATATCCCAATTGCCGCGCTGGAACACCTGGCCGATGGCAAACAGGTTCCAGGCAAACACCAGGTAGACCGCCACCGCGGCGACGGCGAGGCTCTTGCCATGGCGCACCAGGAACGGGCGGTTGAACACTTCGGGGTAGCGTCCGACGAGATCGTCGATCTGCTCGGCGGTCATTGCGCTCATGACACGGCTCCCTGGACGCTGGTAAAGGCCTGCTCGCCAACCACGCGCTTGCGCAGCCACGCGGACAACTGGTCGACGGCGATCACGGTCGTCAGCAGCAGCAGGATGATGGCGATGGTCTTGGCCTCGTGGCCGCGGCTGATCGACAGCCGCAAGGCTTCGCCGATGCCGCCGCCGCCGACCGCGCCGATGATGGTCGAGGCACGGACGTTGATTTCAAGCCTGAGCAGCGTGTAGCTGAGAAAATTCGGCAGCACCTGCGGAACCATGCCGAACCGCACCCTTTCGACCCAGTTGCCGCCCGACGCCCGCAAGCCCTCGTCGGGCTTCATGTCGGCGTTCTCGACCACTTCGAAAAACATCTTGCCCAGTGCGCCGATGGTGTGGATCGCAACGGCGATGATTGCCGGCACAGGGCCCAGCGAGAGAATGGCGGCGAAGAAACCGGCGATCACGATCTCGGGGAACGCTCTCAGGATTTCCAGGAACCGCCGCACGAAACCGCGCAGCCAGCCGCGCGTGGTCAGGTTCGATGCGGCCAGGAAGCACAACAGGAAACCGAAGAAGAAACCGACCAGCGTCGAGACGATCGCGATGTTGATGGTCTCGATCATCTTGAAGACGTACTCGGGCATGTAAATGTTCTCGGACAGGTAGACCCGGCCCACCGGATAGTCATATTTCAGCGACCCGTCTGCATAGGGGCTTTCCAGGTCGAACAACGCCCGCCAGATCTCCCAGCCGTCGCGCGGGATCATGTCCCCGAAGAAATCGAAGAAATGCGGCAACCGGTCCCAGAACTTGCCCGCATTGGTCTCGTTGGCGAACCAAAGCGAGCCGGCCAGCGCCATCAGCAGGAGCACGAGCCCCAGACCGGTATAGAGCCGCCGCTGGCGGGCGAGAGCCTGCCAGTGCCGTTCGGTCTCGGTCACCATCGGGGAATATCGGGGCGTTGTCATGGTAAGATCCTGTTGCGACAGGGAAAGCCGCGGCTCCTCCTCGGAAGAGCCGCGGCGTATTGGTATCGTTAAGGCTTACGAGCCGATCTTGGCTTTGCGCGCGTCGATGATCGCCTGGTAGAACGACGGATCGACCTCGGTGAAGCCCTTGTAGTCGCCGCCCTGGATGGCGGAGAAGCAGGCCGGATCGCTTTCGGGCAGCGCCATCATGAAGTCCTTGAACTTGGTCTTCATGTCGGCGTTCATCGATGAGCGGACTACGATCGGGCCGTTCGGGATCAGCGGCGACTTCCAGAGTTCAACCAGATCACCCATGTCGACGATGCCCTTGTCGACCATCTTCTTCAGGTTGCCGGAAGTGTAGCCGTCCTTGAACTCGCCAACGCCCGAAGCCCAGGTGGTGCCGGCGTCGAAATTGCCCTTGACCACTTCCAGAACCAGGTTCTCGTGACCGCCGCCGAAGCCGGTTTCACCAAAGAACTCGGCGATCGGCATGCCGATGGCGGCAGGCAGCGTCACCGACGGGACCAAAAAGCCGGAGGTCGAGTCCGGATCGGCAAAACCGAGCTTTTTGCCCTTGAGGTCCTCGAGCTTGGTGATGCCCGAATCCTTGCGGGCAACCATGACCGAGTAGTAGCCGGTGGCGCCGTCGGTCTGGATCGTGGTCAGGATCGGCTCGACGGCCTTCGGATCTTCCAGGTAGACCTTTGCGTAGCCCGATGCACCGAGCTCGGCATAATCGAGCGTGCCGCCGAGCAGGCCCTGGATCACGCCGTCATAGTCGGCGGCAGGGAACAGCGAGACCTTTTCCACGCCGAGAACGGCGGGCAGCTTTTCGGTCATGCACTGGAAGTTGCGCAGGCGGTCGGCTTCGTTTTCACCGCCGAGGATACCGATGCGGAAGTCCTTGAGGTCTTCGGCACTGGCAGGCTGGACTGCGAGGATGGCAGCGAACGACGCCGCTGCGAGAAGGGCTTTCTTGAACATAGATCTGCTCCTGGTTCGGACCGGCGGCATGCCGGCAATTCCGTGGGTTGAGCCTGTCACGCGGGCAAGGCGACCCCGGCGGCTGCAGGCTTGACGCGAAGCGCCGGCTGCAACGGACCGGTGGATTTCGGTTTGACCGGGACGGCTGGCCGCCCGGCGGAAATGGATGTCGAGGTGATGCTCTCGGAGATCTCGGTGCCATCGCCCGACGCCCCGTAGATCATCCGCACGGCCTCTGTGGTCAGCTCGTCCGGCGGACCGTCGAACACCACCTTGCCGCCGGCCATGCCGATCACCCGCTCGCAATAGGCTCGCGCGGTGTCGAGCGTGTGCAGGTTGGTGATCACCGTCATGCCTTCGCGCTCGTTGATGTCGCGCAGCGCGTCCATGACGATCTGGGCATTGAGCGGATCGAGCGAGGCGATCGGTTCGTCGGCAAGGATCATCGAAGGCGACTGCATCAGCGCCCGCGCAATCGCGACGCGCTGCTGCTGGCCGCCCGACAGGGTGCCCGCCATCTGCAGAGCGGTCTGGGCAATGCCAAGCCGCTCCAACGCGGAAAGAGCGCTTGCGCGCTCTTCGACCGTAAAGACATTGAGAATGTTGAGAAGCGTGGACCGGTGGTTGAGACGGCCGAGCAGCACATTGGTCAGCACGTCGAGCCGGGGCACCAGGTTGAACTGCTGGAAGATCATGGCGCAGTCGCGGTGCCAGTTGCGAAGTTCGCCGCCAGACAATCCCGAAACCGTCTTGCCCTTGAACCGGATCTCGCCGCTGCTGGACGGTGTCAGCCGGTTGATCATGCGCAGGAGCGTCGACTTGCCCGCCCCGGAGCGGCCGATGACACCGACCATCTGGCCTTCCGGTATGGACAGGGACACGGCGTCCACGGCGACGTTGGTGCCAAAGCGGCGGGTCACATCGGTCAGTTCAAGCATCGGCAAATCCCCTGGTATCACGTCTGGTTTCGTGACTTTCGAGGATTGGACTAGCGGAGCCGTGTGAAGCCGCGATGTCGGTTTGATGTCAGTTTTGTTACCATCCACAGAACCACCGCCACCTATGCGGAAAACCGCAGTTTCCTGCGGTTTTTGCACTTGCACATCGGTTCCGGTCATGTCCCTATGGGCTGGTCTGGTGCCCGCGCAAGCGGGAGAATCGGGAATCCGGTGACACTCCGGAACGTGCCCAACGCTGTGACGGTGATGGCCTGCGCAACATGCCACTGGGCTCCCCCCGGGAAGGCGCGCCAGCCAAATGATCCGGAGTCAGAAGACCGGCCAGATGCGATAGCCTTGCCGCGCATGGACAGCGCGGCCGGGTTTCAAGGATTGTTGGGGATCAAACAATGCCGAAGACATCTGAGCTGGCGTCAGCCGGACCATTTCCACCTGCCGAACGCGAGGCCGTTTACAAGGCCATCTTCACCCGCCGCGACGTGCGCGACCAGTTTCTGCCGGACCCCGTTCCCGACGACGTCACTCGACGTCTGCTGGAAGCCGCCCACAGCGCGCCGTCGGTCGGCCTGATGCAGCCCTGGAACTTCATCACCATCCGCGATTCCGCCGTGCGGGAGCGGGTCGCCGACGCCTTTGCCGATGCCAACGAGGAAGCGGCCGCGATGTTCCCGGCGGAGCGGCAATCGAAGTACAGGGCGCTCAAGCTCGAGGGCATCCGCAAGGCGCCGCTCAACATCTGCGTCACCTGTGACCGAACGCGCGGCGGCAGCGTCGTGCTGGGGCGCACGCACAATTCGAGCATGGATCTCTACAGCACCGTCTGCGCGGTGCAGAACCTGTGGCTTGCCGCACGCGCTGACGGCATCGGCATGGGCTGGGTCAGCATCTTCCGCGATGCCGACCTCAAATCCATCCTCGGCATTCCCGACCGGATCGAGATTGTCGCCTATCTCTGTCTCGGCTATGTCGACGAGCTCTACGAACGGCCCGAACTCGAGGTCAAGGGCTGGAACCGCCGACTTCCGCTCGACGAGATGATCTTCGAGGAAAGGTGGCAGGGCGGCATTTAAAGCAATTCCAGCGAAAGTAGGAAACGGTTTCGCGTCCGGAATTGCGTGAAGCCAATAAGCTAGGGCATGTCCGGTGATTCCGTTTTCACCGGAAATGCCCTAGCCGCCGTGACGTTCAAGAAATTCTTCGGCGGGCAGCGACCGGAAGTCCTTGAGTGCCGCGTGCAGCTTCTCGTGCTCCCAGTCCCACCAGGCGAGCGCATCGAGGCGACTGGCGATGTCATCGGAAAACCGCTGCCGGATGGTTCGCGCCGGCACGCCGACAGCGATGGCGAAGTCGGCCACATCCCTGGTTACCACCGCATTCGCGCCGATGCTGGCGCCGTTGCCGATTTTGACGCCTGGCATCACAACTGCGCCGTGGCCGATCCAGGTGTCGTGCCCGATCGTGATCCCCTGCCCGGCGCGCCAGTCAAAGAAGTCCTGGTCGTCGCTCTCGCCCTCGAAATACCAGGCCGAGCGATAGGTGAAATGATGCAGCGACGCCCGCTCCATCGGGTGCATGCTGGCATAGATCCGCACATGCGATGCGATATTGGCGAACCTGCCGATCGTTGCATAGGCGATCTGGGTGTTCTCGACGCAGTAGGAGTAGTCACCCATGCTCGAGTGCGCCACGGTGCAGTGGGCACCAACCTCGGTGTAGCGGCCCAAAGTCGAACTGACGATCTTCGCGGTAGGATCGATCAGCGGTGTATCCGACAAACGGGTCATGCCGCAGACTTTCCGGCTGCAAAGGCCGAGACGTCGATGACGTGGTCGGCCACCGCGGTGCGCACATCCTGGTCGTGGAAAATGCCGAGCAGCGCCGCCCCTTCCGCCTTCTTGCGGGCGATGAGATCGATGACGACCGCACGGTTGGCGGCATCAAGCGACGCGGTCGGCTCGTCGAGCAACAGGATCGGATGATCGGTGATGAAGCCGCGGGCGATGTTGACCCGCTGCTGCTCGCCGCCCGAAAACGTTGCCGGCGGCAACGACCACAGCCTTTCCGGCAGGTTAAGCTCGGCAAACAGCTCCCGCGCCCGTTCATGCGCGGTCTCCTGGGCGACGCCGCGGATCAGCAGCGGTTCCGCTGCCACGTCCAGCGCCGATACCCGCGGCACGGCACGCAGGAACTGGCTGACATAGCCGATCGTGTCGCGCCGGATCTCCAGCACCATGCGGGGCGACGCACTGGCGACATCGACATGGCGGCCATGGTGTTGGACCAGGATCTGGCCGCTATCGGTGCCGTAGTTGCCATAGAGCATCTTCAGGATCGAGCTCTTGCCGACGCCCGACGGCCCGCCCAGCACGGCGCAGGAGCTGGCCTTGAGCGAAAACGAGACATTGGCGACCACGGGCAGTTCGACGCCGCCGCGCATGTGCATGATGAAGGTTTTCTTCACTTCCGAAGCAACGAGGAGGGTGTTCATGGCCTAGACCTGCAGGATGGAGGAAACGAGAAGCTGGGTGTAGGGCGCGCGTGGATCGTCAAGCACCCGGTCGGTCAGGCCGGCCTCGATCACCCTGCCCTCCTTCATCACGATCATCCGGTCCGACAGCAGCCGGGCGACGGCGAGATCGTGGGTGACGACGATGACGGCGAGCCCGAGATCGGAGACCAGCCCGCGCAACAGGTCGAGCAGCCGTGCCTGCACCGAGACGTCAAGTCCGCCGGTGGGCTCATCCATGAACACCAGCCGTGGTTCGGTCACCAGGTTGCGGGCGATCTGCAGCCGCTGCCGCATGCCGCCCGAGAAGGTCCGGGGCTGATCGTCGACCCGGTCTTCATCGATCTCCACCCGCGACAGCCATTCGATCGCCGTGTTGCGGATATTGCCGTAATGCCGGTTGCCCACCGCCATCAGCCGTTCGCCGACATTGGCGCCGGCCGAGACCGTCATCCGCAATCCGTCGATCGAGTTCTGGTGCACAAAACCCCAGTCGGTGCGCATCAGGTAACGCCGCTCGGCCTCCGCCATCTTGTAGATGTCGGCGCTTGCGCCATCGCGCATCCGGTAGTGAACCGTGCCGCAGGTTGGCGTCAGCCGCGAGGAAATACAGTTGAGCAGCGTCGTCTTGCCGGAACCGGATTCGCCGACGATCGCCAGCACCTCGCCCGGCCACAGATCAAAGCTGACATCAGCGCAGCCGATGCGCTTGCCGTAGACCCGGGTCAGGCCCTCGACGCTGAGCAGCGGCTTTACCGGCGCCGGAATGCCGGCCGCGGCAAGCGCTTCAAGTGTATCGGAATGGCTCATCGCATCGCCTCCTTTTCAACGCCTTGTTCAACGCCCGGCCCCGGAGCTTCGCCAAGCAAAGCGCCGCGGTGACCTTCGGCCTGGCGGCTTTCGCAGTGATGGGTGTCCGAGCAGACGAACATCCGCCCGCCCTTGTCATCGAGCACCACCTCGTCGAGATAGACTTGCTCAGCGCCGCACATGGCGCAGGGCTGATCGAAATGCTGGATCTCGAACGGGTGATCCTCGAAGTCGAGGCTGACCACCTCCGTGTGCGGCGGGATCGCGTAGATCCGCTTCTCGCGGCCCGCACCGAACAGCTGCAGCGCCTCGGACTGGTGCATCTTCGGATTGTCGAATTTCGGCGTCGGCGACGGATCCATCACGTAGCGCCCCTCGACCTTGACCGGATAGGCGTAGGTGGTGGCGATGTGGCCGTTGCGGGCGATATCCTCGTAGAGCTTGACGTGCATGAGGCCGTATTCCTCGAGCGCATGCATCTTGCGGGTCTCGGTCTCGCGCGGCTCGAGAAAGCGCAAGGGTTCCGGGATCGGCACCTGGTAGACCAGCACCTGGCCTGCCGTGAGCGGCGTTTCCGGGATCCGGTGGCGGGTCTGGATGATCGTCGCATCCGGTGTCGCGGTCGTCGTGGCCACGCCGGCGGTCTTGGCGAAGAAGGCCCGGATCGAGACTGCGTTGGTGGTGTCGTCCGCTCCCTGGTCGATGACTTTCAGCACATCGTCGGGCCCGATGATGGCAGCCGTCACCTGCACACCGCCGGTCCCCCAGCCATAGGGCATCGGCATTTCGCGGGAAGCGAACGGCACCTGGTAACCGGGTACCGCGATCCCCTTGAGGATCGCCCGGCGGATCATCCGCTTGGTCTGCTCGTCGAGATAGGCGAAATTGTAGGTCGCCAGGTTCTGGGAAACCTCGTCTCTTGCCGGCGCGTTCATTCCGCGGCCTCCTTTGTGTCGTCAGTCGCGATTGCCTCGTCGTCGGCCCTGGCGGCATTGGCGAAATGCTCGGTGCGCATGCGCCGCACCAGGTCGAGCTCGGCCTGGAAGTCGACGTAATGCGGCAGCTTGAGATGCTCGACAAAGCCGGTCGCCTGCACATTGTCGCAATGCGACAGCACGAATTCCTCGTCCTGGGCGGGGGCGACGATGTCTTCGCCGAGTTCGGTTGCCCTGAGCGCCCGGTCGCACAGCGACATTGCCATCGCCTTGCGCTCCGCCTGGCCGAAAACCAGGCCATAGCCGCGAGTGAACTGCGGTGGCACCTTGGCCGATCCCTGGAACTGATTGACCATCTGGCACTCGGTCAGCTTCACCCGCCCGATTACCACCGTGAAACCGAGTTCCGGGATCATCACCTCGACATCGACCTCGCCAATGCGGATCTCGCCCACAAACGGGTGGCTGCGCGCATAGCCGCGCTGGGTCGAGTAGGCGAGTGCGAGCAGGAATCCCTCGTCGCCGCGCGCCAGCGTCTGCAGCCGCGCGTCGCGGCTCATCGGATATTCGGTCGGCGTGCGCGTGATGTCGGCAACGGGCCGCGAGGCGTCCGTTACCGGATCGTCCTCGATCAGCCCCTCGTCCCCGAGAATGTCGGAGACACGCATCACCCGTTCGTTGCTGTCCTCTCCCGTCTCGGGCGCATCGACGGGTGCGTCGCCGGCCAGCACAGGATCGAGCAGCCGATGGGTGTAATCGAAGGTCGGCCCCAGCAACTGGCCGCCGGGCAGATCCTTGTAGATCGCCGAGATCCGCCGCTCGACCAGCATCCTTCCGGTATCCATCGGCAGCGAATGGCCGAACCTTGGCAGGGTCGTCCGGTAAGCCCTGAGCAGGAACACCGCTTCGATCAGGTCGCCGCGCGCCTGCTTGATCGCCAGCGCTGCCAGTTCCGGATCGTAGAGCGAGCCCTCGCCCATCACCCGGTCGACGGCAAGCGACAATTGCCCGGCGATCTGCTCAAGCGTCAGGCCCGGTACATTGGCGTCGCCGCGGCGGCGCGCCGCCAGCAAACGGTGGGCATTGCCGATGGCGGCTTCGCCGCCCTTGACTGCAACATACATCGTCTACGCCTCCCTGCTCAAAAGACGGGTGCTGCGCGGCAGGGCCGCCACACAGCCCGGAGCGGCGAGGATCAAATCGACGCCGCGCGGAAACGCCGCCCGGTTGGCCCGCCACTGGGTTTCGAAATGCTGCGGCAACGGATCCGGCGCCAGCTGGGCCTGATCCTTGATCCCTGGACCTTCCAGCGTCAGCGGGGTTCCGTCCGAAAGTGTCGAGACCTGCAGGATGATCGTCGTCGAGCGGTCGGGAAACTCCTGGGTGCCGAGCGAGAAGCCGTTCAGCGCCGAAAGATTCTGCGGCGCAGCCACCAGCGCAAAGGCGGCGTCGGACGGATTGCACACCACCGGCGCGCCGGTGTGAAACACGATCCAGTCCTTGACGGCAGAGGTCCTGGTCAGCGCCGCATCAAGCCAGACCGGCGTGTCAGCATCGGCAAGGGTTGCAATCAGCGCCGACGCCGAGGCCGACAATGGCGCCGGAGGCGCGGTCACATCCGGCAGGAGATGAACGGTGCCGGGCCGCGCCATGGCGTCCATCAGCGCCCGGAATACCATTTGCGAGGCGCCCACCGGATCGGCGAAACCGCCTTCGTAGACAGTATTTGTTTGCGGGATGGCAGTCATCAGTCTTCGCCTCGCACCATGGTGAAAAAATTGACCCGCGTGGCCGCGGTTTCCCGGCGGACTTTCGCGTCAGCCTCGTTGCCCAGCTGCTCGAGCGGCGCGACGATCTCGCGCTCGACCAGATCGGCATGGGCGGGATCCTGCGCCAGCGCGTCGATGACCGCGACCAGCTGCGCCTTGCGGGTGTCGCGGCCGCCGATCATGGCGTGCCCCACCTGCCCCGAGCCGATCCGGACGGTGACGCGGGTGGCCGAGACCTCGCCGACATGAAACGGCTGGCCGGTGCCACCGGCGCGACCCTGAAGCGCGACGAGCCCCGATTCCGGCCCCCGCAGCAGTTCGACGGCGGGGTCGAGACCGGTCTGCTTCCAGCACTTCAACAGCTCGTTGGCTGGCGCTTTGGCAAGCACCGACAAAAGCCTCTGCCGCCTGGCGATTTCCCGGACGGTAGCGTCGCCCGTCGTTTCATCCAGCTCATTTCCTGCGAGCGCCATCGAAATCTCCTTATTTGTCTATTTATATAGACAACCATATCAATTACGATACACTTAAACCGCTCATGTGACGAGCCTGTGACATCACGAAAGGAAACTCGGGTGAAAGCACTGCAACGACGGACCGGGATTGCGCTCTGGCGGCAGGTTGCCGACGAGATCCGTCAGACCGTTATCCCCGGACTGGCGGCCAACGAGCGGCTGCCGGCGGAGGCGGAACTGGCCACCCGTTTCGGCGTAAACCGGCACACGGTTCGCTCGGCCATCGCGGCCCTCGAGAAGGAAGGCATCCTGCGCGCCGAACAGGGCCGCGGCACCTTTCTCAACGACCGCAAGCGCCTGCGCTACCCGATCGGCCGCCGTACCCGCTTTTCCTCGGGCCTCGAGGATCAGGCCCGGACCCGGTCCGGCAAGTTGCTGTCGAGCGAGACCATGCCCGCCCCTCCGGATGTCGCCACCGCCCTATCCCTGCCCGCCGGAGCACCGGTCATTCAGCTCTCCACGCTCTCCGCCGCCGATGGCGTGCCGATCTCGGCCGCGACCTCCTGGTTTGACGCAGGGCGCTTCAGCGAGATCGCGGAGCTCTATGCCGAGACCGGCTCGATCACCGCCTCGCTGGCGCGCCTCGGCGTCGACGACTACACCCGCAAGACCACCGCCGTGGAAGCCCGGCATGCAAGTAGCGAGGATCTCGATCGGCTCGCTCTCTCGCCCGGCGCCATCGTGCTGCTGACCCGCGGGATAGACATCGATTCGGACGGACGGCCGGTGCTTTACGGCGAGTCGCGCTTTGCGGCCGACCGGGTGGAGCTGCTCATCGACAACCGCGCAGCCGAGAACCCGGCCTGATCCGCCACCCGAGCCAGCGCCAAAAGGACCGTCACAAAACTGAGAACTGAATCGTGTTTAAGCCTGCCAGCAGAACGATAGCTCAAAGTTCAGGCGGGGCCCGTGACCCAGACTTACCGGACCATTTTTCTTTCCGACATCCATCTGGGCACGCCCGATTGCCAGGCGGACATCCTGATCGACTTCCTGCGCCAGCATGATGCTCCGACAATCTATCTGGTAGGCGACATCGTCGATTGCTGGCGCATGAAGCGCAAGGGCTTCTACTGGCCGCAGTCGCACAATGACGTGGTGCAGAAACTCTTGCGCAAGGCGCGCAAGGGCACCCGGATCATCTATGTGCCGGGCAATCACGACGAGTTGCTGCGCGAATACCAGGGCGTGCATTTCGGCGGCATCGAAGTGCGCGAGCGCGACGTGTTCGAGACCGCCGACGGCAAGCGCCTGCTGGTCATCCATGGCGACGAGTTCGACATGGTGGTGATGAACCACCGATGGCTCGCTCACCTGGGTGACATCGCCTATGGCTTGGCGATGTGGGCCAACAAGTGGCACAACCGTTCCCGCAAGCTTTTGGGCTTGCGCTACTGGTCTTTCTCCCGCTGGGCCAAGCTGAAGGTCAAGAGCGCGGTCAATTTCATTTCCGATTTCGAAGAAGTGCTGGCCGACGAAGCCCGCAAGCACTGCGCCGACGGCGTCATCTGCGGCCACATCCACCACGCCGCCAACGAGATGCGCGGCGGCGTCCGCTACATCAACACCGGCGACTGGGTCGAAAGCTGCACGGCCGTGGTCGAACATTCCGACGGCCGCATGGAGATCATCGACTGGTCGCGCCGCATTTCCGAAAAGGCCGGGCAGCCGGCGAAAATCAGACAGCTCAAGCCGTCCGTTGACGCACAGGGCGAAGCGGCATGACCGGCTTCGCCGCCTTCTCTCCCCCGGAGTTCTGCAAATGACCATGATCGAATCCACCGCAGTCGGCGCCCGCATCGACGGCGCGGTCGTCCGCAACACGGCACTCACCGCCACGGGCATCCTCGAGCGGGTGTTCTCCGCAGCCTTCCGCGGACTGGTCTATCCGCAGATCTGGGAAGACCCGCTGATCGACATGGAGGCGCTGGCGCTTCAGCCCACCGACCGGCTCGTCACCATCGCGTCGGGATCCTGCAACGTCATGACCTACCTGACAGCCAGTCCGGCCGAGATCATCGCCGTCGACCTGTCACCCGCCCATGTCGCACTCGGCAAGCTCAAGCTCGCCGCGGCCACCCACCTGCCCGGCCACACGGCGTTCTCCAACATGTTCCGCCACGCCAACCTGAAGACCAATCTGGCGCTCTACGACCGCTACATCCGGCCACATCTCGATGAGGAGACCCGCCGCTACTGGGATGGACGGGAAATCAACGGCCGCCGCCGGATCAGCCGCTTCACCCGCGGCTTCTACACCACCGGCCTGCTCGGCCGCTTCATCTCGGCCGCCCATGTTCTGGGCAAGCTCTACGGCGTCGACCCGCGCGAACTGCTGCGCATGGACAGCGTCGAAAAGCAGCGCGAGTTCTTCAACACCCGCATCGCCCCGGTGTTCGACAGCCGCAGCTTCAAGACCCTCACCTCGCTGCGCGCCTCGCTGTTCGGCCTTGGCATTCCGCCCGCCCAGTATGAAGCTCTCGCCGGCGATTCGGCCGACGGCATGACCGGCGCCCTGCGCATCCGCACCGAGCGCCTCGCCTGTGGCTTTCCGCTCAAGGACAACTACTTCGCCTGGCAGGCATTCGGCCGCGGCTACCAGCCCGGCGAGACCGCCAGTCTACCGCCCTATCTCGAAGCGAAGAACTTCGAAACCGTTCGCCGCAATGCCGGCCGCGTGAGCATCGTCAACGAAAGCATCACGGCGATGCTCGCCGCCCGGCCCGCCGCCTCGGTCGACGCTTTCGTGCTGCTCGACGCCCAGGACTGGATGACCGACGTTCAGCTCTGCGAACTCTGGGCCGAGATCACCCGCACGGCCGGACCCGGCGCGCGCGTCATTTACCGCACTGCCGCCGCGGCCTCGCCCCTGCCCGGCCGGGTGCCGGACGGCATTCTCGACAAATGGGATTACCGCATCGAAGACAGCCGGGAGATGGGCGCGCGCGACCGCTCGGCCATCTATGGTGGCTTTCATCTGCATGTGAAGCGCGACACAGCCGCATGAGCACGGTCTCCGCCAATGCCTCGGTGATGGACGGCATCTATCGCCACCAGCGCCATATCTACGATCTGACCCGCCGCTACTATCTGCTCGGCCGCAACGACCTGATCGCGGCGCTCAAACCGCGGGCTGGCGGCACGGTGCTTGAGATCGGCTGCGGCACCGCGCGCAACCTGCTGCTGGCGGCCCGTCGCTACCCCGATGCACAGCTGTTCGGCATCGACATCTCGGCGGAAATGCTCAAATCCGCAGAAGCCACGATCGCGAAAAACCGGATCGGCGACCGCGTCAGACTGGCCCAAGGTGACGCCACCCGGTTTGATGCCGGCGACTTGTTCGCAGTCTCCCGGTTTGACCGGGTGTTCTTCTCCTACAGCCTGTCGATGATCCCCGGCTGGGAAGCGGCACTCTACCAGGCCGTCGAGGCGGTGGCGCCAGGCGGCGAGCTTCATGTCGTCGATTTCGGCCAGCAGACCGCCCTGCCCGGCTGGTTCGGCAAGGGCCTGAAGGCCTGGCTCGCCCGGTTTCATGTCACGCCGCGGGCAACCCTGGGCGACGCCATGGCCGCGATTGCCGAGGACCACCACGCCGAACTGAGCTTCTCCACGCTCTACCGGGACTACGCCCGGATCGCCGCCATCCGGCTGCCTGCGGACTGATCCTCAGCCGGCTCCGCCAACCTCAGCCTGGGCCACGGCGACCGACTTGAGCACTGCGAAACAGGCTGTCCCAGGCGCAAGCTCCAGTGCCCGCGCGGAACGCCGGGTGATCCGGGCCAGCAGCAGGTCGTCCCCGGCCCTGAGCTGAATGACCGCTCCCGGCCCTTCGCCGAGCCGCACCGCTGTCACCGTCGCCGGCAAGATGTTGAGTGCCGACAGGCCTTCGGGCCGGGTGCGCGACAGGATCACGTCCTGCGCCAGGATACGGATCGACAGACGCGCCCCAACCGGCGCGTCGACATGCGGCAGGAACAGCGGGCCCGCCGATGCCTCGAGACGTGTCAGCCCGTCCTCTTCCTGCGCCGCCACGGTAGCCTGCAGCGACGCACCCGCGGCGCGAATGCCAAGCGCCGGAACGTTTTCCGGATCGGACAGCACCTCGTGGGCCGGGCCGGAGCGGACCACCCGTCCCTTGTCCATCAGCACCAGCGTCGTCGCCAGCCGCGCCACTTCCGCCATCGAGTGGCTGACGTAGAGAATTGGAATGTCGGTCTCGCCCCTGAGCCGCTCGAGATAGGGCAGGATCTCGGCCTTGCGCTCTTCGTCGAGTGCGGCGAGCGGTTCGTCCATCAGCAACAGCCGCGGATTTGCCAAGAGCGCCCGGCCGATGGCCACACGCTGTTTCTCGCCGCCGGACAATCCGCCCGGCTTGCGCTCGAGCAGCCCGTCGATGCCAAGCATGCCGACCACGTGATCGAAGCTCTCCCCGGGACCATTCGGCGCGAACCAGCGGCCATAGGTGAGGTTCTGCCGCACACTCAAATGCGGGAACAGCCGCCCCTCCTGGAACACGTAGCCCAGCCGACGCCGGTGCACCGGCACCGAGATCCGGCGCTCTGCGTCAAACAGCACGGTCTCGCCAAGCAGAATGCGGCCCGCATCCGGCCTGATCAGGCCGGCGACAGCGTTGATCACCGAGGTCTTGCCCGACCCCGAACGGCCGAACAGGGCGGTGACGCCGGCCGGCGCCTCAAAAGCAACGTCCAGGGCGAAATCGCCGAAGCGATGGGCGAAACGGACCGAGAGGCTCATGATCCGGCAATCCTGCGTGCCACGGCCCGGCCGATCCATTCGGAAAGCAGCAGCGCCAGCAGCGCGATTGCCACCGCGATCAGTACCAGCTGCGCAGCCTGCGCATCGCCGCCCGGAACCTGCAGGAAACTGTAGATCGCCGACGGCAGCGTCTGGGTCTGCCCCGGGATATTGGAGACGAAGGTAATGGTGGCGCCGAATTCACCCATCGCCTTGGCGAACGCCAGGATCGCCCCGGCAATCACGCCGGGCAGGATCAGCGGCAGGGTCACGGTAGCAAACACCCAGACCCGCGATGCGCCGAGCGTCGATGCGGCCTGCTCGAGCTTCGGATCGACCGCCTCGATGGCCAGCCGGATCGCCCGCACCATCAGCGGAAACGCCATCACCGCGGCCGCCAGCGCCGCTCCGGTCCAGCGGAACGCCAGCACGATCCCGAGATACTGGTCAAGCAGCGCGCCAATAAACCCCTTTCGCCCGAAGGTCATGAGCAGGATGTAGCCGGTCACCACCGGCGGCAGGATCAACGGCAGATGCACCAGGCCGTTCAGCGCCTGCTTGCCCCAGAACTCGTGGCGCGCGAGCACATAGGCCACCGCCACTCCCAAAGGAAGGCTCAGCACCGTCGCCCATAAAGAGACCTTCAGCGACAGGGAAACCGCACTCCATTGATCCGGGGTCAGCCAGTCAGCCATTGCCCTGCCCGGAAAGGCTTGAAAAGCCCTGCGCCTTGAACACCTGACGCGCCGCGGGACTGTTCAGGAAAGCGAGGAAATCCGCCGCTTCAGGCGCCGCAGACGTCGCCAGGATAGCGACCGGGTAGACAATGGGCACGTGCGTCGCCTCGGGAAAGACAGCAACCACGCTGACTTCGGCGTCGGCTATGGCATCGCTCGCATAAACAATGCCGAGCGGTGCTTCCCCGGACGATACCAGGGCAAGAGCCGCACGGACATTATCGGCCTGGGCAATCTTGTCGGACACCGTGTTCCACAGGCCGAGGCTGGCGAGCGCCTGCTTGCCGTAGACCCCCGCCGGCACGGAATCGACCAGCGCCATCGCGAGGCGCCCACCCCCCAGATACCCTTCAAGATCGGTCTCTGGCGTGAGCTCGATCGCGGCGGCTTCCCGGCCTTGGGCAACCAGCACCAGCCGGTTGCCGAGCAAGTTGACCCGGCTCTCGGGGCGGATCAGGTCTGCAGCCTCGAGATAGTCCATCCAGTCCGTAGAGGCCGAGATGAAGATGTCCGCAGGCGCCCCCTGCTCGATCTGCCGTGCCAGGCTCGAACTACCGGCATAGGAAACCGTGACCGTCTTGCCGGTCTGCTCGCGCCACACGTCGGCAATCTGGTCGAGCGCGGTTTTCAGGCTCGCCGCGGCAAACACCAGAACGCCTTCCGCGCGCGCCTGCGCAGGCGCAAACAGGAGGCAGAGCAGAACAACGGCTCGGACAAGCCGACCAGGCCAACAGGCAAACATAGGATACGCTCCGGTACACTCACGTCCGAACCGACGTACCAGTGCGGCCCGGTGAATGGCAAGCATTATGGCCCGAACGGCCGGTCTTCGCCGGGTCGGGCCGGGAAAACCGGAACCGGGATGGCCCGCCTCCGGTGCATCCAAGGGCGACTGCGATCAGCCAAACATGTCGGCGGTAATCCCCGCATACCAGCCGACCGACTCTTCAAAGTTGGCCTTGCGCAACGCATCCTCCTCGTTCATCTGGCTGATGAAGCCTTGCGTCGAGGCTATCTTGCCGTCGCCGGGTGCGTATTGCGCCCCGACCTTGATGCTGTCGTCGGTTTCGATCAGGCTCCAGCAGGTGTTGGCGAATTTGGCCGGGAACACCTTCGATCCGACCAGGTCCGCACGGACATTCATCGCCGCGACCTTGGCCTGGCTGTTGGCCGAAAAGCCCGACTTCGGCATGTCGCCTGCGATACAGGCATCGCCAATGACGAAGATCGCCTCATCCATTGTCGAGCGCATGCTTGTGGGATCGATCGGGCAGAAGCCGCTGTCGTTGGTCAGACCGGCGGCGGCGGCAATGGCGCCGGCCTTCTGCGCCGGGATCACGTTCATGAAAGCGCCCTTGAAGGTATCGAGCCCGGTCTCCACAGTGCCGGCCTTCACGTCGATGCTCTCAATGCCGCCATGCACGTCCGGCCCGTACCACTCGATCATGCCCGGATAGTATTTTTCCCAGCCTTCCTGGAACACACCCTGTTTGGAGAACTTGTCCTTCGGGTCGAGGATGATGATCTTCGCGTCCGTGAGCCCCTTGGACTTGAGCACATGCGCCATCATCGAGGCACGCTCATAGGGACCGGGCGGGCAACGGTAGGGATTGGGCGGAGCCACCATCAGGATCTGCTGTCCGTTCTCGATGGCATCGACACCGGCCTTGAGAATTTTCGTCTGCTCTCCCGCCTTCCAGGCATGCGGCGCGGTCTGCGACAATTCCTCCGAATAGCCTTCCACCGAATCCCAGATCAGATCGATGCCGGGCGAGACCACCAGCCGGTCGTAGGGGATCGTCGATCCGTCCGCCATCGTCACCGTCTTGGCGGCACGGTCGACGCCGGTGGCGCGTCCGGTCACCTTGGTGATGCCGTAGCTCGATTGCAGCGTATCGTAGCTGTGGGTGATCGATTCGAAGCTGCGAAACCCGCCGACGTAAAGATTTGAAAAGAAGCAGGTGGTGAACATTTCCGAATCGTCGATCAGCGTCACGTTGATGGCGCCGTCGGAATCCTTGGCGATGTAGCGCGCAACCGTGGCGCCGCCCGCACCGCCGCCGATGACGACGACGCGCGGCTTGTCCTGCGCACGCAGATAAGTCGGAAGCGTAAGTGCCGCGGCACTCGCGCCGGTGAAAATTCCGAATTGGCGTCTTGTCAGGCCTGTCATGATATCCTCCCGGGTTTCTGGTTGCTCTCTATTGCGGTTCCAGCGAACTGAAATAGGCCGCCAGCGCCGCAATTTCCTCGTTCGAGAGGTTCGCGACGCGCAATTTCATCACATCGTTCGAGCGCACGTTGGTGGCATATTCGAACAGTGAGATAACGAAATAGTCCTTTGGCAATCCGACAATGGACGGAATGCCGTCCGCATGCCCGCTGGCCTGGTGACAGGTCACGCATTCGCCGGCCAGATATTCCCCGTACTCAGGATCGCCTTCCATCTGCAGCACGATATCGGCAAAGCCGCTGACCGGCCCCGATGTCGAGACCTGCTCGGCGACGGGGTCTGCGGCGGGGGCTTGTCGCGTGGCCGTTTCAAGCCATGAAATCAGCGCCCGCCGGCCATCCTCGTCCGGCATGCCGCGAAACGACATCCGGTTGCCCTTGATGAAATCGCGCGGCCTCTCGAGATACTGATCAAGTGCCTCCGCATCCCAGACAAGGCCGGCCTCGCCCGCAGCACGCATACTCTCGGAGTAGCGGAAATCCTCAAGGCTGCCCGCCTTGCGGCCAAACAGTCCGTCCAGATGCGGGCCGACCCGGTGTTTCGCGCCCGCACCGATCTCGTGGCAGGTCGCGCACGGCTTGAACAGCTCTTCCGCCTGCTCGGCCCGGGCCGGACCGGAAAATCCGGATGCAGACAGAATCCCAATAAAAATGGCAGGCACCAAACTGCACAACATTCCAATGTGCGCGGGGTGCCTGCCAGTTGCTGCCATTCTAGCTCTCCACAAGGGCGCTTTTCAGCGCCCGGCTGTCAATCGATTCCGCCTCCGGAGTTCTCGTCGCCCTCGCCCTCAGGCGTCACGTCGATGACCTGGGCGCGGGCGGTGATTTTCACCGGTCCGGGCTTGCAGTCGGACATGCAGGGCTCAATCCCCTTGGCGTAATGCGGTTCGCTCAGACGATCGTCCGGAATGAAATTCGCTTCATTCGGCAGGCGCACCGAGGTGAAGTTTTCCTTCGACAGTTCGAACTCCTCGTCATCCACGATATCGTTAAGATACATCAGATAGGCCGTGAGCGCATAGACATCGTCGTCGGAGAGCGAACGGGCATTGCCGAACGGCATGGCCCGGCGAACATAATCGAAGACGGTCGACAGATACGGCCAGTAAGAGCCGATCGTCTTCTCCGGACGGTCGTTGCGCAAGGTATCCTGCCCACCCGCAAGCACCGGCCAACGGCCCGCGCCCTCGCCGAAATCGCCATGACAAACGGCACAGTTTTCCACGAAGATCGGCTCGCCCTCGGCCACGGTGCCACGGCCCTCGGGCAGGCCGGTTCCATCCGGACGGACATCGATGTCCCAGGCCGCGATTTCGTCGGGCATTGCCTTGCGGCCCAACCCGAATGCGCCCTGGCTTTTCTCGACAACCATCTCCGCAGCCGGAGCAGCTTCGACGGCGGCGCCCGCGTCGGCGGTTTCAACCGGGGTTTCGCCAGCCTCAACAGCCGCCGGAGCCGCCGCCGTCTCCTGGGAGAAGGTTTTCAGGTAAGCCAGCACATTGGCGATATCATCGTCTTTCTTGAGGCCGGCAAAGGCCATCTTGGTGCCCTTGATCATGTCCTTCGGCTTGGCCAGATAGGTGCTCAGTGTCTCCGCATCCCAGACCAGGCCACCCTGACCGGCCTCGCTCATGGCATTGGAGTACTTGTACCCCTCCGCTGATCCTGCCGTACGGCCGAACACGTCATTGAGCTCCGGTCCCACCTTGTGCTTGGCGCCATCGCCGACGGCGTGACAGGCGGCGCATTTCTTGAACACCTTCTCGCCGGCGCCGGCATCGCCGTCAGCCAGTGAAGGCGTGGCCAGTGCGGTCAATCCGAGAACGGCAAGCGCCGCAGACTTAGGAAACTTCAACATTTTCAACCACCCCGTCGTTGTTGACGTGCCATGTCTGGATGCCATTGTTGTGATAGATCGAATTCTCGCCACGCGCCGCGCGCAGCTCGTTCTTGGTCGGCTGAACCAGTCCCTGATCGTCAATGGCGCGGGACTGAAGCAGGAGCTCCGATCCGTCCCAGTTGATATCGAGATAGAACCGGTGCAGCGCCTTGGGCAGGCTTGGCCCGTCGAGCCGCGCTGTCTGCCAGGTGCGGCCGCCATCGAGCGTGACATCGACACGCTTGATCGTGCCGTTCCCGGACCACGCCAGGCCGGTGATGACCAGCGGCCCCTTGCCATGGGTAACCGGCGCTTGCGGGCTCGGGCTGGTGATGACCGATTTCACGTCCATCACCCAGGTATGGCGACGGGCTTTTCCGTTTGCGAGAAGATCGGTGTATTTCGAGGTTTCCTCGCGCTGCGCCCAGGGCTCGTCGCCCACTTCCAGCCGGCGCAGCCACTTGACCCACATGTTGCCTTCCCAGCCGGGGACGCAAAGCCTCAGCGGATAGCCCTGTTCGGGACGCAATGCCTCGCCGTTCATCTTGAACGCGACAAGGCAGTCGTCGAGCGCCTTCTCCATCGGGATCGAACGCGTCATCGCCGCGGCGTCGGCGCCTTCGGCCAGGAGCCATTTGCCGTTGGTCTTCACGCCTGCCTCTTCCAGCAGATAGCGCAGCGGCACCCCGGTATAGACCACGCAATGGATCATGCCGTGGGTGAACTGGCAGCCGTTGAGCTGCGAGCCGCGCCACTCCATGCCGCCGTTGGCGGCGCATTCAAGGAAATAGACCCGGTTCTCGCGCGGGAAGCGCTTCAGGTCTTCCATGGTGAACACCAGCGGCGTGTCGACCAGGCCGTTGATCATCAGCCGGTGATCGGCCGGATTGATGACCGCCGTGCCGCCATGATGCCGCTCGAAACACAGGCCATTGGGCGTGATGATGCCATCAAGCTCGTGCAGCGGGGTGAAATTGATCGAGGAGACCGGGTCCGCGGTCAGCCACGGCACGTTGCGGCGCACGACATTGGCTTCGAACTCGGACGGCTTGCCGTAGGGCGCCACGTCGACGCCTTCTCCGAGATAACGGTTCCAGTCCTGGATCTCGGTGATCAGCGGATCGCCCGCTGCCCGCGCCACGCCGGCGCTGGCTGCAACCGCGGCTCCGCCCAGCAGGCCGGCCTTGAGAAAATCGCGCCGTGACGCTGCCTGTTTCGTCCGTTTCGGGTCGGTAATATCTACCATGAGAACCTCCCGCTGCGCATATCCAGCATTTGCATTGTCGTCTCCGTCTTCATTGCCGTGGCTGGGAAACCCGGCTTTCGGTTCAAATCGGCGTTACTGGATCACCCGGACGGCAGCAGCCTCCGGATCCAGCGAAACCACCGATTTCTTGGTGATGTAATTTTCCATCAGGTCGTAGATTGCCGGGCCTTCGACCCCTTCGTTGACCGACGCCCATCCGCCGACCACGTAGGTCTTGTCGGCCTCGAGCAGTTCGCCGCTTACGGTCAGCCGCATATCCGAAATCCGGCTGCCCATTTCGGCTTCCGGCGTACAGGCGTAGCTGAACCCGCCAACCCGGACCATGTCGCCGCCCTGCTGCAGGAACGGATCCTTGTTGAACAGGTTGTCGCAGACATCTTCCATGATGTCCTTGATCTGTGCTCCGGTGAACTCCAGCCGGTAGACCGACGGGTAGCTCATCGACGTTTCGGTATAGAGGTCGTCGATGGTGATGTCCGAGCCCGGAAGCAGCGTCGTGCCCCAGCGGAACCCCGGCGACAGCGCAATCTGGGTATCGCGTTCTTCCATGATGCCCTGGCAGATCAGGTCATCCCAGGTTCCGTTGAAATTGCCGCGCCGGTAAAGCATGCTGTCGGTGCGGCCGATGACACGCTGTGTCTCGGCCTCGTAGGGCGCG
The DNA here is from genome assembly GCA_020637795.1 of Hoeflea sp. Classification (GTDB taxonomy): domain Bacteria; phylum Pseudomonadota; class Alphaproteobacteria; order Rhizobiales; family Rhizobiaceae; genus Hoeflea. The sequence goes on from JACKJT010000002.1 coordinate 914,278, forward strand.
CGCACCTCGTCGATCTTGGCCGCCATCTCCGGATCCGGGGTAATGATGTCGGCGAAGACCGGGATAAGGTTGGAGCTGTAGCCCGTCACCTTGCCGTCCTTGACCTCCAGATCGATGCGGCCGAGATACTTGCCGTGCGAGCCCGAGGACATCAGCAGCGTGCCGTCAACCTCGAGCGCAAACGGTGTCGCGTCGTGGGTGTGGCCGGTGACGATCACATCCAGTCCGCTGACGGTCGAGGCGATCTTCCGGTCGACATCGAAGCCGTTGTGGGAAAGCATCACCACCACTTCGGCGCCTTCTTCGCGCGCCGCGTCGACATTGGCCTGCAGCACCTCGGGACGAATGCCGAACGACCACTTCGGGAACATCCAGCTGGGATTGGCAATCGGCGTATACGGCATCGCCTGGCCGATGACGGCCACCTTGACGCCGCCGCGCTCGAAATAGGCGGTGGGCTCGAAGGCCGGCTCGTCCCATTCCGCGTCGAAAATGTTGGATGCCAGGAACGGATAGCCCATGGCCTCGATCAGTTCGAGGAAGCGCTCCTCGCCGAAGGTGAACTCCCAATGCCCGGTCATTGCGTCGGGCTTGAGCAGCTTCATGCACTCGACCATGTCCATGCCATTGGTCTTCAGCGATGTGTAGGAGCCCTGCCAGGTGTCGCCGCCGTCAAGGAACAGCACCTTGTCGTCGCCGCGATCGGCGCGGATCGCCTTGACCAGCGTCGCCGTGCGGTCGAGCCCGCCGAGCTTGCCATAGGTCCGCGCCAGGTCGACGTAATCGACCATCGTGTGGGCATAGGCGTAGGGGCTGCCCTTCTCGATGTTGAAGTAATCGAGGAATTCCTGCGCAACCAGGTGCGGCGGAACGCCGGCATAGGCGCCAACACCGATATTGGTGTCCGGCGGACGGAAGTAGACCGGCTTGAGCTGGGCGTGGCAGTCGGTGAAATGCAGCAGCGTCACCTGACCCTTGGAATCGAACTTCAGCAGATCATCCTGCGTCAGCTTCTGCTGCGCCAGCGCGCGTGTCGGATTTGCGCCCAACCCGGCGGCGCCAAGCACAAAGCCGGCATTCAGGGCATATTGCAGAAAATCTCGCCTGGTATGCATCCCATTCTCCATTTGGGCGAAAAACGGATAAACGACTCCGCTCCAGCAATCGCCAGAATCCGTATTTTCTTTTTATTTCAATCCGTTAACGCAAAATTCTTCAAGTCATACAGATCTGAAGAAAGGTGATCGCGTAGTGTTCCAGCCATACAGCTGGCGATGCGGGTCCGGTCCGACGCGCCTGTTGTCCAGGGCCGGAGGCGCCAGGGCGCCTCCGGCAAATTCAGAGCCTACTGGCGGACCGACGGGGTTTCGACCGAGAGGCCGGTACCGCGCCATGTCACATAGGTTTCAAGCGCCATCAATTCGTCCGAGAACGCCTTGGGCTGCTCTGCCCGCGTATCGCGGATACAGCCGCGGAAACGCTGATGCAGCGATGTCAGACCGCTCTTCAGACGGTAGGTCGGGAAGCCGTTGACCTGTCCCTGGCTGAGATGGTCAGCCCGGATGTACTTGCCCATGGCAACTTCGTGGCAGCTGGCGCAAGCAAGGTTCAACTGACCCGTGCGGGTGTAGTAGAGGTCCTTGCCCTTTTCCCACCAGGCCTGCATGTCGCCCTGCGTCAGGTCGATTTGCACCGGCATGCCGAGCGACTGGTGCTTGATGTAGGACGTCAGCTCCTGCTGCCCGCCTTTGTTGAAGGCGAGCGGTTCCGCGCCCATCTGCTCGGTGCGGCACTTGTTGATCTGCAGCTCGACATTGATCGGCTTGTTCGAATCCGCATCCCATTTCGGGAAGCTGGCTCCGATACCTTTCATGCTTTCCGCAGCATCGCCATGGCAGGACGCGCAGGATTTTCCTGCGGTGCCCTCAACCTTGTTCCACAGCACTTCGCCGTCTTCGACAGCGATCATGCCAGGGTTTTCGATCGAATCCCGTTCCGCGTCGCGGGTTTCGGCTTCACGGAAAAGCCAGCCCGAATACACCTCGTCGAAGGGGTGTCCCTCGGGCGCCTTGGCGCGAGTGATAATCGGCGTACCGTCGATTTCGAGCGTGTCATCCACCGGATCGGCCCAGACCGGGCCCGACCCTGCAAATGCGGCCGCCATGACGACACCGGCAATCAAAAGTCTTTTCATAACGTTCTCCGTCCTCCCGGGATCTCCCGATGCGGGAACCTCCCCCGCCCGGGCTCCCTCCCAAAGTTACTTGACTTCGATCGGCGCCTCGGCCTCGTAGACCGATCCGTCGTCATCGAGCCAGGTGAACTTGAATGTCCCGCTGGCCGGCACCTTTGCGTTGAACTCGAAATAGGGATTGGCGGAAATCGCCGGATCCAGATCGCACTCGAACACCGTCTGCCCTTCGAAGGTACAGGTGAACTTGTTGATGATCTTGCGCGGAATGGGGTTGCCATCCTTGTCCTTGCGCTGACCAGATTCCATCTCGTGGCTGATCAGGGTCTTGATGGTGATCACCTCACCGGCCGAAGCCGACTTGGGCACCTTGATGCGTGGTTTTGATGCCATTTTCGTAAATCCTGTCCTGCCTCAGCCGCCGCAGCCGCCGATGGTTACCTTGACCTGCTTCTTGTCCATGAAGACCGAACCGTCTTTCATCTTCGCAACCGCGATGACGTTCTGGGTCTTGGCAAGGCGGATGCGGGTCGTTGCCAGTGCTTCACCACTCATTTCGGTGAAATGGAACGTGGCAACCGCCGGGCTCGGATTTCCATCGGCAAAGATGATGACCGATTCCACCAGATCGTCGCCTTCCATGGCGCTTTCAACGCTGACCGACACCGGCACGGTGTTGCCGTTCTCGGCAATTTCCGGCGTGTTCAACGAGACCTTACCTTCGCCCGGCGTTGCGCCGCCGGTGAATTCCATGATCATCTTCTCGGCGTCTTCCGCCGAGGCCAGAGCCGGAGTCACCCGAGCACCGGCGACCGCGAATGCAGCCGCACCCGCCGTCAGTCCTAAGACATTCCGTCTTGTTAGTTTCATTGGCTTCGAGCTCCCTTGCTCCAGATTATTCCTTGAGTGTACCGAGATAGGCGACAACGTCCTCGACCTGCTGGGCCGTCAGGATCGTCTTGCCGACAAAATCCTTGGCCACGTGCTGCCCGACATTGAGAGAGTAAAATCCCGGCATGACGGTTTCGTCCGTGAAGACGGCCTTCGAATTGACCACGATGGCCCTCAGCATCGGCTCTTCCCAGCGCGAGGCGACACCATCCAGCGACGGGCCCACATCGCCATGGAAAAGCTCCTTGGACATATCGGTATTGGCGTGACACGCCAGGCAATTGCCCAGCTTGCGGCTCTTGAAGGCTTCCGCACCGGCGGCGGGATCACCTGCCACACCGGTCAAAGATACGGCAACACCGTCATCGGTGAACTCCACCGCATCGGGCGAAGCCTCGCTCGCAATGGCTGCGGTCGACAGCGCAACCGCCGCTATCGCCCCCAGTGTGATTTTCATTCGCCTTGTCATTTTGGCGTTCCCTCCTCCGATTGACCGGACACAAAAGTCCGGATCTGCTCCGATTCCAAGATATCCATACTTTACCGCACAATCAATGCAAAAATATGATTTCTTGAATGTATGACTTGCCGGACCTACTCCGCGTCAAGCCTACCCTGTGCCCGCAACTCGTTGATGATCCGGGCGTGATACTTCTGAAAGTGCTCGTCACTCTCGTAGCCCTTCTCGGCTACCCATTTGAACATATTGAGGAAAGTCCATTTCCCGAACGCGCCCGGCATGGTCGCCACTGCCGCCTCGGCTGCTGTCTTCCCTTCCGGCACTTCCTCCGGCAGAAACACCAGGGTCGGGGTAAAAACATAGCCCCATTTGCGCGCGGCGGTCTTCTCGGTCAGCACCTCGCCGTCGAGATCGGTGACTTCCTCGTCACCGAACATGTTGTACTGGACCACCTTGAAATTCGCCTTGATGAAGTCCGAAACTTCCGGATCTGACAGCAATGCCTCGTGCATCTTGGCGCAATAGATGCAGCCGCGCTGCTCGAAAATCATCACCAGGCGCTTGCCCTCTTCCTTTGCCGTTGCGATGTCCTCGGCAACGTCGCGGAAGGTCAGGGAAAACCAGTCCTCCTTGTGCAGGCCGTCTTCGCCGATCTCGGAGGACCAGGCCTGGACTGACAGGGCGGCAAGCGCGGCAAACGCAATGATTACACGTCTTATCATGTTATTCCTCCTAACCGATCGTAGCGAATGCGGGAAACATCTCAAGCAGCCACTGCGCAATCCGTGACATCTGCCCGGTCATGAACAGGATACCGGTGATGACCAGGAGTAGGCCCATGGCTTTTTCGATGACAGCCATATGTTTCTTGATTCGGGTCGAAAACCGGATGAAACGGCTCGCGAAGAACCCGGCGACAACAAAGGGAATGCCGATGCCGAGCGCATAAAGGCCCAGCAGCACAGCGCCCTGCCCGGCGCTTTCCTTGGCGGCTGCCATGAACAGGATCGCCGCCAGAATCGGCCCCACACACGGCGTCCAGCCGAAGGCGAAGGCCAGTCCCATGACATAGGCGCCAACCATCCCTGCGGGCTTGCGCTCGACCTGGACCCGCGCCTCGCGATAAAGCAGCGCAAACCGGAACACGCCAAGAAAATGCAGCCCCATCAGCAGGATCAACACCCCGGCGACGATCGCCAGCACATCGAAATAGCGTGCAACCGACTGGCCGATCAGACTTGCGGTCGCCCCCAGCGACACGAAAACGGTGCTGAAGCCGAGCACGAAGGCAATCGAGGCGAGCGCGATGCGGCGAGACGCGACAGCGTCCGCATCGGCATTCTTCACTTCGTTGAAGCTCATGCCCGCCAGATAGGCGAGATAGGGCGGAACGATCGGCAACACGCAGGGCGAGAAAAAGGACAGCAAACCGGCCAGAAACGCGGCCCCGTACCCGACATCGATCATCTAACGTCCTCCCTGTGGCGCTGACTGTCGGACGCGACTCGTCACAACCACTCCATCACAACCGTCCGGTGCATGCAGGGCTCGCCGTTGCCATGTCAATTGCATGCAGCAAGCAGCTTCCCGTATTCCGGCTTCGAGCCTCCCGCATCCCGGGTCAAACCAGAATACGATTGCAAGATATGCAACAATGCATATATATTGCAATCACTATTTTTCAGTGATTGGAATGGCCTCATGACCTCATTCTATGTCGTGGCACTGACCCTCATCCTGGGTCTGACGACCCCGGTCATGGCCGCCGAGATGGTCATGTTCGAGCAGCCGGGCTGCGCCTGGTGCAAGCGGTTCAACGAGGAAATCGCGCCGGCCTGGCCAAATACCGAACAAGGCAAGCGGGCGCCGCTGCGCCGCGTCAACATTCACGACGATATCCCTTCCGATCTCGCAGGAATTCCGGTCGAGCGGTTCACCCCGACCTTTGTGCTGGTCGATGACGGCCGCGAGATTGCAAGATTGCGCGGCTATCCCGGCGACCAGTTCTTCTGGGCGCTTGTCGATGAGATGATGGCAAAGCTGGACCGGTGATGACCGACCCCTCGTCAGGTCAGGATTTTGGTGGTCAGGACATTGCGCTCCTGGCCGGCCAGGCCCGCATGGCAAGCGACATTCTCAAGGCCCTGTCCCACGAAACCCGGCTGCTGATTCTCTGGCTTCTGTCGGAGAGCGAGAAATCGGTCTCCGAGCTTGAGGAATTGCTGGCGTTACCGCAGGCCGCGGTGTCGCAGCAGCTTGCCCGGCTTCGCTACGACCACTTGGTCAGCACCCGGCGCGAAGGCCGCATGATTCACTATTCGATCACCAGCCCGGAAGTCTCGGCGGTGGTCACCTCGCTCTATGTGCTGCTGTGCAAGCCGGCGGATCGGGCAGGCTGATCCGCCCGCATTGCTTGCAATGATTCGGGCGTCGCCGTAAGTTTGAAACAACAAGGCCGGGCTCGAACCTGACCTACGGGAGGAGATGACCATCATGATGGATTCGGGATGGGTGCTGGCGCTGTCGGGCTGCCTGGTCGGTGCGATCATCGGCTATGCCGCCAGGCGAAGTCATTTCTGCACGATGGCGGCGCTGGAGCGCCATTGGTACGCCGGCGATGACGGCCCCTTGCGGGCCTGGGCGCTGGCTGCCTTCACCGCGCTCATCGCCACCCAACTGCTCAGTGCGGCGGGGCTCGTCACGATCGAGAAATCCTTCTACCTGACCGAACCGCTGCCGCTTGCCGGCGCGGTCGTCGGCGGGCTGATGTTCGGCGTCGGCATGGCGCTCGTTGGCACCTGCGGCTTTGGCGCCCTGGTGCGGCTCGGCGGCGGCAACCTGCGGGCGCTGGTGGTCCTGACCGGCCTCGGGCTGGCGGCCCTCGCCGCCCAGCGCGGCGTCACCGCCCATCTCCGCGCCACACTGCTTGATCCGCTCTCGCTGGATCTGAGCCGTTTCGGCGGACAGTCGGCCGGCGCCCTGCTGTCGCGCGCCATCGGTTTCGACATCAGTCTGGTGCTCGGCCTGGTGATCGGGCTTGCCGGCCTGTGGTGGGTGTTCAGATCCGCCAGCTTCCGCGCCGACCGCGCCCGGCTTGTTGCCGGCATGGTCATCGGCCTGTGCATTGCCGCCGGCTGGGTGATCACCAGCACCTACGCGAACCATGCCTACTTCCCGGTCCAGGTCGAGGCCGGCTCCTTCGTCATGCCGGTGGGCGAGACCATCCTGCAGATCATCACCGTCACCGGGGAACTGCCCGATTACGGCGTGGGCCTGGTCGTTGGTGTCTTTCTCGGCGCGGCAGTTTCCGCATTTCGCTCCGACGACATGCGCTGGGAAGCCTGCGATGACGCGCGCGAACTCAGCCGCCACCTGCTCGGCGCCTTCCTGATGGGAACCGGCGGCGTCTTTGCACTCGGCTGCACCATCGGCCAGGGCGTCAGCGCCTTTTCCGTGATGGCGATATCCGCGCCGATCGTCATGATCTCGATCGCCGCAGGTGCGCGCATGGGGCTTGGCATGCTGGTTGAAGGCACGCCGTTCAGCTTCATCGCCGACTGGCGTGCCCGCAAGACCTGAGTTCAGGACCTAGGTCGAGGCGACGAAGCGATAGGCCGTCCCGTCGCGTTCGACCCGGCCCTCGCCGGGTTTCGGAAGATGGTAGGCGCTCAGCGCCGCCTTGTCAGCGGCCAGGCGGTCAAGCAGCTTGAGCCGGGTTTGCACACCCTTCTCCGCATCCTGGTCCGACCCGCTCGGCCAGGACGGATGCGCGAACGACACGGCGAAATGGGTGATCGCGTCACCGGCAACCAGCACCGGCTCGGAGCCGCCATGCAGCATGAACGACATGTGGCCGGGTGTATGCCCCGATGTGTCTACCGCCTCGACGCCTGGAAGGACTTCGGCGCCGGGCTCGAACAGGTTGATCATGTCCTCGAGAACGGCCAGCCGGTTCTGCGCGCCCACGGCGAAGGTCTTGCGCTCTTCCGGCATGGCATCGACCGTTGCCGGATCGCTCCAGAAATCCCACTCCGCCCGGCCCAAGTGGAAGCTGGCATTAGGGAAGACGATCTCGTCGAAATCATCGAGCAGGCCCCACAGGTGGTCCGGATGACCATGGGTGAACACCACATCGGTGACATCGGCCGGATCGAAGCCGGCCTCGGCCATGTTGTCCAGCAGCTTGCCCGCCGAGGGCATGAAGTTGTGTCCCGAGCCGACATCGAACATGATCAGCCGGTCAGGGGTCTTGAGAATCGGCACGTTGCAATCGGGCACGAGCGAATCGGTCGGCAAGCCGTTCTTTTCCAGAAGCGCGATCAGTTCGTCCTGCGGCGCATCCGGATAGGAGAAGCTCAGCGGCAGGACGAGATTCCCGTCGCTGACGCTGGTCAGCACCGAATCCCCGATCTCGAGAGCCCAGGCCCGGCTGAGCCCAGCGGGCAACAGCATGCTGGCGGCGGCAGCCATGCCGGTGTGCAGGAATGAGCGGCGCGTCTGTTCGAACGGTGCCATGATCTTTCTCCCATATAGAATTATATGAATATTTGCCTTTGTCTTGACCCAGGTCAATGCTTGTTCTCATAAATCAGGCAAATTGCGCTTAAAAAGGGCCGTGGAATGGAACTCGAATGGCTTGCTGACAGGTTTGGTGACAAAGGCGCGCTGTTGATCGGCGGCGCCATCATTGGCGCGTTGTTCGGCGCCTTCGCACAGCAAAGCCGGTTCTGCCTGCGCGCCGCAGCCATCGAGTTCTCCCGCGGCCAGGTCGGTGGCAAGATGGCGATCTGGCTGATCGTGTTTTCCACAGCCATTGCCGGAACCATGCTGCTGTCGGCGTTTGGTATGTTCACTGCCACCGAAGCCCGTCAATTGGCCTCGCCGCAAAGCCTCTCGGGAGCGGCCATTGGTGGCTTGCTGTTTGGCACCGGCATGGTGCTGGCGCGTGGCTGTTCGTCCAGGCTTCTGGTGCTCTCGGCCACCGGCAACCTGCGTGCCCTGCTTTCCGGCCTTGTCTTCGCAGTCGTCGCCCAAGCCAGCCTGCACGGATTTCTTTCTCCGCTTCGCGATGCGCTGGCGTCGCCGCTGACAACCCTGTCGATCGGTTCGAACGATCTGCTGACATTGTCCGGCATCTCCGAACAAATCGCCCTCACCTTCGTCCTGATCGGCCTTGTCGCCAGCCTGTCGCTGGCGCTTTGGCGCAAGATCGGACTCTGGAAGACCATCACCGCCTTTGCCGTTGGCGCCTGCATTCCGCTGGCCTGGTGGTTCACAAAATCGATGACCACTATCGCCTTCGAGCCGGTGCAACTGGAAGCTCTGAGTTTCACCGGACCGTCAGCCAACACGCTGATGCTGTTCCTCTCGGAGCCCGGTTCGATGATCGATTTCGATGTCGGTCTGGTCCCCGGCGTGTTCATCGGCGCGTTCATCGCCGCTTTGGTGACAGGGGAGCTGGAGCTGCAAGGCTTTGAGGGCGGCGGTTCGATGCGCCGCTATCTGGCCGGCGCAGCGTTGATGGGGTTTGGCGGCATGTTGGCCGGCGGCTGCGCCGTCGGCGCCGGCGTCACCGGCGCAAGCATCTTCGCCCTGACCGCATGGGTCACCTTGTTTGCGATCTGGATCGCCGCAGCAACAACCGACTGGGTGGTTGATCGCAAACTGCCTGCAAGAAAGGCCCGGTCTCAAGCAAGGTCCGTCGCCGGAGAGGCGCAGCTCAGCGATCTCCAGCCCGGCATGTAAAAAGACCGCCAGCCAGGGCGCTCTCCGTACATCCGGGATCAGCGGCATCCTGCCTGGCGGCCTTTGGCTGAGCACTCTTTATCGAGCGTCTTTTTCGGTCCCCTCTGGACCTGACATATGCCAAGCACGAACCGTGCCAGTTGCCTTCGAACCCCTCGACCCGGGATTCGAGCCGCTTTCCCCGCAACCCCTTGCGATCACTGCATTTGCGATGGGCAGGCTCAGCCCGCAAACCGCGCCACTCGCCCAATTCCTGTGCATCTGGGCCAATGCCGGGACTTCAGACCGACACGGCCGCGCGCAGGGTTTCCTTGCTCAGGCTTTCGCGGTCCCCGGCCATCTTGACCTCGCCGCGCTCGATCACGCAGAAGCGGTCTGCCAGGCCATAGGCGAATTCGAAATACTGTTCGACCAGCACGATCGCCATCTTGCCCTCGTCGCGCAGCAACGCGATCACCCGCCCGATCTGCTGGATGATGTTGGGCTGAATGCCCTCCGTCGGCTCGTCCAGCAACAGCAGCTTGGGCCGGGTGATCAGCGCCCGGGCGATGGAAAGCTGCTGCTGCTGTCCACCCGAAAGATCGCCGCCGCGGCGGTTGCGCATGTCCTTGAGCACCGGGAACAGCTCGTAGATATGATCCGGGATCTTGCGCTCCGACCGTGGCAGGCAGGCAAAGCCGGTCTCGAGGTTTTCCGTCACCGTCAGCAGCGGAAAGATGTCGCGGCCTTGCGGCACGTAGCCCACACCCTTGGCGGCCAGCTGGTAGGCCGGAAGCCTGCCGATCGCCTCGCCGGCCAGAAAATAGTCGCCGCCGGAGCGGTGATGCACCCCGGAGATCGCCTTGAGCAGACTGGTCTTGCCGACGCCATTGGTGCCCATCACGCAGGTCACCTGCCCGACATCGGCTTTCAGCGAAATGCCCTTGAGGATCTGCGACTGCCCGTAATGCAGGGTGAGGTTTTCGACGTTCAGCATGCTCTAGCGCCCCAGATAGACATCGATGACGTCGGAATTGGCGGTGACGTGATCGAGCGTCCCCTCCGCCAGGACCGACCCTTCGTGCAGCACCGTCACCTTGCAGTCGAGCCGGCGGACGAACTCCATGTCGTGCTCGACGACGACGACAGCACGGGTCTCGGCCGCCCGGCGCAAAAGGTCGGTGGTGTGTTCGCGTTCGCCGAGTGTCATCCCGGCGGCCGGTTCGTCGACCAGCAGCAGCTTCGGTTCCTGCGCCAGCAGTATGCCGATCTCGAGCCACTGCTTCTGGCCATGCGAGAGTTCACCGGCCGTCCGGTCGAGTTCGCCCGACAGGCCGATTTCCTCGGCAAGCGCCGACACCCGGCCATCGTCTTCCTTGCTCGGCTTGTAGCGCAGCACCGCGAACGGCAGCCGGTCGTTGCTCAGCGCCATCGTCAAATTGTCGCGCACGCTCTGTGCCTCGAACACCGTCGGGCGCTGGAACTTGCGGCCGACACCGGCGCGCGCGATCTGGCTTTCCGACAGTCTGAGCAGGTCGAGCTGAGGCTCGCCGAACCGCACCCTGCCCTCGTCCGGCCTCGTCTTGCCGGTGACGATGTCCATGAAGGTGGTCTTGCCCGCCCCGTTCGGTCCGATGATGGCGCGCAGCTCCTGCCCGCCGATTTCGAACGACAGATTGTTGATCGCCTTGAACCCGTCGAACGAAACGGAGATCGAAGTCACTTCCAGAAGCGCGCTCACGATGCAGCATCCTTCCTGACCAGCCGGTCAAACAGCCCGCCGATGCCCTTGGGCGCAAACAGCGTCACCAGCACGAAACCGAGCCCGAGCAGCACCTGCCACCAGTCGACCCAGTCGATGGTGTAGAACCCGAGCGGGATGCTCGGCGCCTGCCCTCCGGTGAACCAGGAGGACAGGAGCGACACCGTTGCAGCCCCGATCACCGCGCCATAGAGCCGGCCGCGGCCGCCGATCGCCACCCAGACCGCCAGGTAGATCGAGGCGATCGGCGCGATTTCCGCCGGATTGATGATGCCGGCCTGCGGATAGTAGAGCGCCCCGGCGATCGCCGCGATCACCGCGGTCAGCGTGAACACCACCAGCTTGTAGGCCTCCACGGGATAGCCCATGAAGCGGATGCGCGCCTCGTCGTCGCGGATCGCGCGGATGACATTGCCAAACTTGCCCGACACCACCCAGGCAGCCACCAGATAGCCCAGCCCCAGCGCCAGCGCCGACGCCAGGAAGAACCACGCCGAGACAACCGATTGCGAAACTTCGGTCAGGCCGGGGATGTTCTGCAAGCCGGACAGGCCATTGTTGCCCCTGAGGCCCGAGTCGTTCTGGAACAGGTAGAGCGACAGCGCCAGCGTCATCGCCTGGGTCAGGATCGACAGGTACACACCTGTCACGCGGCTGCGGAAGGCGAGCCAGCCGAACACCAGCGCCAGAAGCCCCGGCACCAGCACCACGAGCAGCAGCTGCGCAAACAGACTGTCGGCGAAATACCAGACCACCGGGATCTCGGCCCCGCCGACAACGCCGAAGATCTGCGTGCCGATCGCCTCGGTGATCTCTTCCGGCGTCGCCGGCAGTTCCCCGCCCGACAGCGACGCGATGACGATGTCCTTGGTCCGCTCGTACATCAGCCACATGCCGATCATGTAGCCGCCGAGCCCGAAGAAGGCGAAATGGCCGAGCGACAGGATTCCGCAATAGCCCCAGACCAGGTCCATGGCGATGGCGATCAGGCAAAGACACAATGTCTTGCCGAGGATCTTGATGAAGCTGGTCGAGACGATACCGAGGCCGAACCCTTCCGACAGGATGGTGATAACGATGGTGAACAGCGCCAGAAGACCGATGAAGACCAGCACCGAGGGCTGCCGGGCAAACAGGGAGCGTTCCATTGACTAGTCCCCCGCCGCACGGCCCTTGAGCGCGATGATGCCCTTGGGTCTGAACTGGATGAAGATGATGATGAAGATGATCATGTAGGTCTGCGCGGCAAGCGTGTTGGACGGATTGAAGAACTCGATGAGCTTCTGCAGCGAGCCGATCATCCCGGCACCCGCCAGCGTGCCCCAGATATTGCCGACGCCGCCAACGACAACCGTCATGAAGCTTTGCACGATGTAGCCCGACCCGAGCTCCGACGTGACCTTCGCAAACAGCCCGATGGCGACCCCGGCGATCCCGGCGATACCGGAGCCAAGCCCGAAGGTCAGCATGTTGATCCGGTCCGGATTGATCCCCATCGACGAGGCCATGCGCGGATTCTGCGTCACCGCCCTGACTTCAAGACCGAGCCGGGTCTTGTTGAGCACGAACAGCAAGAGCCCGAGGAAGGCGAGCGCCAGCACGAAGATCGCGATCCTTATATAGCTGATCGACACCACGTCGTTGAGCACCCAGGCGCCGTCGAGCCAGGATGGCGACGTCAGCGGCCGCGCCTGCGTGCCGAAGATGTTCTTGGCGATCTGCTGCAGCGCGATCGAGACGCCGAAGGTCGCAAGCAGCGTTTCGAGCGGCCGGTGCGCCAGGTAGCGGATCACCAGACGTTCGAGCGCCACGCCGGCCAGGAACGCCACCGCGAAAGCCAGCGGCAGCGCGACGATGATCGACACGGTGTAGTTCGGGATGAACTGCTGCACGACGTAGCCGGTATAGGCGCCGATCATGATGAACTCGCCATGCGCCATGTTGATCACCCCCATCACCCCGAAAGTGATGGCGAGCCCGATTGCCGCGAGAAAGTAGATCGACGCCAGCGACAGCCCGTCGAGCGCCAGATCGAGGAACTGGTAGAAACCGACCGTGCCGCTGATATTGGCGAGCGTTTCCCTTGCGGCCGTGGTCAGCACCGGATCGGGTTCCGCGTAGACTTCCGCGAACACATGATCGGCGACGGCCTGGCGCTGCTCTTCCCGCGTCACCAGCGGCGGCACGGTTCCGTTGGCGGCGAGCGCCAGATAGGCCCGGTCGCGGGCGCTTTGGCTCACCAGTTCGGCGACCGGAGTGCCGGCCACCATTCCATTCTCGATGTTGTCGATCAGCGCCTGCTTGCGGTCGGCCAGCGGAACGATCGGACGCGCCTTGCCGGCATCGACCAGCAGCTGGTAGGCCGCTTCAGCGTCGATGTCGCTGCCGGGTGTCAGCAGCCGGGCCACGTTGACGCCTTCGGGCGCCGTGTCGAACACCTTGATGCTGGTCGCCAGCAGCGGATTGAGTGCCGCGCGCGCATCGACGCCGGGATCACCGGCAAAACTCTCGATCGCGGCAACCCGCCTTGCCTGGTCACTGCCGAACTGGATGGTCAACAAGCGCTGCAACCGCTCCTTGCGCGCCTTGATGGCGGGGTCGGGCTCGGAGTCGATTGCCGCCCTGAGAATGCTCAGATGCGAGGCATCGGGGGCCCGTTCCAGCGCCGTCAGTGCCTGCAGCCGCCGTTCCGGGTCCGGATCCGAGAGCTGGAACTGCACCAGTGCGCCGGCGATCACGCCGCGCACGCCGCTGTTGGGCTTGAGATTGTCGAGGTCGTTCTTCTCCGCCAGTCCCGCCTGCTCACCGGTTGCGACATCGATCAGCATCAGCTTGCCGCCGTCGGCCTTTTCGACAAGGAAGAACCGGCCATCCGATTTCCGCTGCCACAACTCCTTTTCCCGCCACTTCTCGAGAAACACCGCCACGCCGGGCAGCTGGCTTTCGACCAGGGCATCGAGCACCGGCCCGATGGTCGTGCGCGAAGGCTTCTCGATCTTCGTCCGATAGGTTTCGAGCAGGGCATTGAGATCGGCGTCCTGCGCATTGGCGGGCGCGAATGCAAGCAGAGCGGCAAGAAGAAGGAAAATGATGCGGAGCATGGGAAATCAAGACCGGTTGATAAGGTGGAAGGGGGCACAAGGCCCCCTTCCCTTTGCAGGGATCAATAGTTCGAATTGAGCTGCACGCAGGTCTTGGTGTCGGTGTTGTACATGCCGCACTTCAGATCGATCCAGTCCGATTCCAGAACCGCCGATTCGGGCAGGAAGTCGGTCCAGGCATCGCCCGGGACCGGTTCGGTCTGGCTGACGATATCGAACTGTCCATCGGCCTGGATTTCACCGATCAGAACCGGCTTGGTCAGGTGATGATTGGGCAGCATTTCGGCCATCGTGCCGGTCAGGTTCGGAACCTTCTGTCCGACAACGGCTTCGGTAACTTTGTCCACATCGGTGGTGCCGGCGGCTTCCACCGCCTGGACCCACATGTTGAAGCCGATATAGGTGGCTTCCATCGGGTCGTTGGTCACGCGGTCTTCACCGGCAAATGCCTTCCATTCCTTGATGAACTCGGCATTGACCGGCACATCGGCAGACTGGAAGTAGTTCCAGGCGGCCAGGTGGCCGACGAGGTTGGTGGTGTCGAGGCCGGAAAGTTCTTCCTCGCCAACCGAGAAGGCAACGACCGGAATGTCGTCGGCCGAGATGCCGGCGGCGGCCAGTTCCTTGTAGAAGCCGATATTGGCGTCACCGTTGATGGTCGAGATCACGCCGACCTTCTTGCCGTCGGCGCCAAGCGCCACCACGTCGGCAACGATCTTCGACCAGTCCGAATGACCGAACGGCGTATAGTTGACGAAGATGTCTTCGGCGGCGATGCCCTTGTCCTTGAGATACTGTTCAAGGATCTTGTTGGTCGTGCGCGGGTAGACATAGTCGGTGCCGAGCAGCGCGAACTTTTCAACGCCGAGTTCTTCGAGGAAGTAGTCGGTGGCAGGAATCGCCTGCTGGTTCGGCGCAGCACCGGTGTAGAAGACGTTCTTTGAGGATTCTTCACCCTCATACTGGACCGGGTAGAACAGAAGGCCGTTCAGTTCCTCGATCACCGGCAGCACCGACTTGCGGCTCACCGACGTCCAGCAGCCGAACATCACGTCGACCTTGTCGACGGTGAGCAGTTCGCGTGCCTTCTCGGCAAACAGCGGCCAGTCGGATGCCGGGTCGACGACAACGGCCTCGAGCTTCTTGCCCAGCACGCCGCCCTTGGCGTTCTGCTGCTCGATGAGCATCAGCACGGTGTCCTTGAGCGTCGTTTCAGAGATCGCCATCGTGCCCGAAAGGGAGTGCAGAACACCAACCTTGATCGTGTCATCCGCGGCATATGCCGAATGTGCGAGAATCGTTGATGTGAAAAGTGCTGCCGCCCCTGCGATACGCAATTTCGTGGTGAATTTCATTGTCAGCCTCCGTGCTGTTCGTGTCCACGGAAGTCATCAATGCAAGCCCCTTGCCAGTTGCGACGGAGGCCGGACATTAACGGTTTTTTAAAGTTCGCACCCCGGATTGCGTGTTCCCGAGACTGGAAATTGCCCAGTTATTCGCATAATTAATGTGCAGTGATTACTATTTAATCGATTTGCTGATGGTTTCTGTCAATCGCATCGCGATACAACAGGCCCAGAAAGAAAGGTTTCCCGGGGTAAGGCTTGCGCAACGGTGTTTTTTCACCTCTTATCGGTTCAGGCGAGGCAGAAAGCCTCATCAGCAACGATCAACAAGGAGTTCAGCGGTAACCATGAGCGTACCCCTTTTCTTGCTCGCCATGCTGGCGGCCTTGTTTACGTTTCTCTCGCCGGCGATTGCTTCTACATGGCTCAAGACCGGCAAACAGACCACGCGGCCATACGGCCACGTCGAATACTGCACGCGCAATGCTTCGGATTGCGGTGGGCGCTCCGCCGACACCGCGCTGCCGCCGGCCCGGAAGAACATCCTGAACGGCGTCAACAGGGAGGTGAACCGCTCGATCAAGGCAGCCTCCGACCAGACCGCCTTCGGTCGCAAGGAATTCTGGACGGCGAAGGCACGCTCGGGGGATTGCGAGGATTTCGCTCTCGCCAAGCGCGCCAAACTGCTGCGCATTGGCTTCAAGCCTTCGCAACTGCTGCTGACGATGGGCTACAGCGGCGGCGAGGCGCACACGGTGCTGGTCGTCAGGACCCGCGATGGCGACTATGTCCTCGACAATCTCCATGACGAAGTCATGCCGGTTCAGTCCGCGCACATGAGTTTTCGCAAGATCCAGGCGCCGGACCACGGCGGAAAATGGCTGCAAGTCACCGGCAAGACCGGCCGGGCGCCCTGATTACCATCCCGCAACGGAGCGTCAGTCGCACCTGATCGAGGTCGTGGGCCGCCCGAAAGGACGGCCTTTGCGCCTTGGAAAAGCTTGCCGACGCGCCGGTAGACTGTGCTATGGCTTGGCCTCGCCTCATCAACAGCAATCCGGGAAAAGCCGGAGGACATACCAATCGCCGGCTTCCGCTTCATTCATACCGCCGACATTCACCTGGATTCTCCGCTCAAGTCGCTCGCCCTGCGCAATCCGGAGTTGGCCGAACTGGTCGGCGGGGCTTCGCGTCAGGCGCTGTCCGATATTGTCGATCTGTGCATCAACGAGCGTGTCGATGCATTGATCATCGCCGGCGATCTCTATGACGGCGACCAGACCTCGATGAAGACCGCGCGGTTTCTCGCCAGCGAGTTGAACCGCCTGTCCGCCGCCGGCATCCGCACCTTCATCATCCGCGGCAATCACGACGCGATGTCGCGCATATCCCGCGAACTGGTGCTGCCCGATCTGGTCAAGCTATTCGGCGGACGTGCCGAGCATGTGCTGATCGAACGCGGCCCGGGCGAGAAGCCGGTTGCCATCCACGGGCTGAGTTTTGCCAGTCCGACAGCGCCTGAAAGCCTGCTGCCGAAATACGCCCGCGCCCTTCCCGACGCGATCAACATCGGCATCATGCACACGAGCCTCGGCGGCGCCCCCGGGCACGATTCCTATGCGCCATGCAGCCCGGCCGACCTGCAGGCCACCGGTTATGAGTATTGGGCGCTGGGACACATTCACAAGCGCTCGGTCGCCACCGGTTCTGCCACCATCGTCATGCCGGGCATGCCGCAGGGCCGGGACATCAACGAGGACGGCCCCAAATCGGTGACGCTCGTGTCGATCGGGAACGATGGAGCTGTCAGCCTTGATGAAAGGCAGACCGCGCTCGCCGAGTTCGCCCGCGTCACCGTCGACGCCTCAGGCCTCGCAGAATGGAGCGACCTTGCCGGCGCACTCACCGATGCGTTGGCACCAGCCCGCTCCGGGTCGACGGCTCCGCAGCTCGTGGTCCGGCTCACGGTCTCCGGTGAAACCCCGCTCGCCTGGCGCATGCGCCGCGACGCCGATTTGCTGATGGCCGAGGCCGAGGAACGGGCCGCGCAGATCGGCGGCACCTGGATCGAGAAGATCGAGATCGGCTGCACCCCGCCGCGAACGGTTGAAGGATCGGCCACCGACCCGCTGCATGAACTCAAGGCCCTGATCGACAATGCCATTCTCGGCTCCGACGCCTACGAGACCGCGCTGGCGGCCGTGGCCGAGACCTTGCAGGCGCAGCTGCCGACCGATCTCCGAGATCTGTTCGGAACCGACGAGGCCGAAACCAGGGCGCGGCGCCTGGAGCTTGCCCGCCAGGGCGCCGATGACGTGCTGGCCCGGCTGCAGCCAGGCCACGCCACCGGCAGCGAGACCGCCTGATGCGCCTCAAACGCCTTGACCTCACCCGCTACGGCAAGTTCACCGATCACCGGATCGATTTCGGATCTGCTGCCGCCGGCGGCTGCGACCTGCACATTGTCTACGGCCCCAACGAGGCCGGCAAATCGACCCTGTTCAGTGCCTGGCTCGACCTGCTGTTCGGCATCGGCGCGCAAAGCAGCTACAACTTCCTTCACCCCTACCCCAACATGCGCATCGGCGCGGCCATCGAAATCGATGGCAGGACGCAGGAACTCGTCCGCATCAAGCGGCAGCAGAACAGCCTGCTCGACAATCGCGACCAGCCCGTCTCCGATGGCGCGCTGCTCTCAGGCCTCGGCGGGCTCGATCGCGACAGCTACCAGACCATGTTCTCGCTCGACGATGAAAGCCTGGAACAGGGCGGTGAAAGCATTCTCGCAAGCCGCGGCGATCTGGGTGAACTGCTGTTCTCGGCCAGCGCCGGGCTGGGAGACCTCTCCCAGCGGCTTTCGGGGATTCGAGCCGAAACCGAGGATTTCTACAAGCCCCGCGCCCAAAAACGCATCCTTGGCGAACTCAAGTCGGAACTCGCCGAACTGAAGGCCGAGCGCGACCGGATCGACACCCAGGCCAGCAAGTTCGCCCAGTTGAGCAAGGAGCTGGAAGAGGCAAGCGCCCGCCATGACGAGGCCGGCGGCGAACGCAAACGCCTCCGCGTTCGGCTGGCGGAAATAGACCGCATGCTGACCGCGCGTCCCCGCCTCGCCGAACTCGAGCGGGTGCAGGCCGACCTCGAACCGCTCTCGGACCTGCCGGACGTTGCGCCTGAATGGCGTCAGCAGGTCCGTGATCTTGGCGAGCAGGAGGCAGCCCTTCAAGCTGCAGGCGCGGCGCTTGCGGCCGAGATCGAACGGCTGACCGCGGAACGGGATGCGCTGGATGTCGATGCGGCGATGCTGGCATTGCAGGACCGCCTCGGCGAACTCGCCCGGCTGCGCACCCGCCACGACGCTGCCGGCGAAGATCTGCCGGAGCGCCGCGCGGCGCTCGACCGCATCGACGGGCGGATCGAGCAGTATCTCGCCCGCCTCGGGCAACCGGCCTGCTCCATCGCCGCCGAGCTGCTGCTCGACACCTCCAGGACAGCCACCCTCCGCGAGCTGATCGACGCCCGTGCAAGCCTTGATGTACGGCTTGCCACCGCCCGCAAGGAAGCCGGCGACGCGCTTGCCAACCGCGACGAGGCGCGGGCGCGTCTTTCGTCTGCCAGCGGAGCACCGGAGTCCGGCGCGTCGGAACGCCAGGAACCCCGGATCGCTGCGTTCGCCGAGATGCTGGCGCTGATGCGCAACGACAATCATGACCAGCGCTGCCTGACCGCCAGCCGCGCCGTTGAGGCGGCGCGCGATACATGCCGTGCGCTCATCGAGACCCTGGCGCCATGGACAGGCGAGACCGGACACTTGCGCGCCATGCTGCCGCCATCGGCGGAAACAATCCGCGGATGGAAATCCGGCATCGAGGAGCTGAACCGGAAACGCATCTCGATCGAGGAGGAGATTGCCCGGCTCGGCAAGACGCTCAAGCGGCTGGAGGCGGAGTCGGCAGCCCTCACCCGGCCAGGCGCCCTGCCGTCGAACAATCAAACCGACGCGCTGCGCACCGCGCGCGACAAGGCATGGGAAAACCACAAGGCCACGCTCGATCCGGAGACCGCAGCAAGCTTTGAAACCGCCATGCAGGCCCATGACGACGCCGCCGACAGGCGCGCAGCACACCTCTCCGAAGTCGCCAGGCTCAACGAAATTTCGGTACAATCGGAAATCGCCACCGCCGATCTCCAAGCGGCACAGACAAACCGTTCGGCCTTGCAGAAATCTCTTGCCGCTCTGCACGACGAGATCGCTGCGGCAGTTGCCCGGTTGTCGCCTGCCCTGCCCGCCGAAATGACGCCCGAGGCCTTGCAGCAGTGGCTCGATCGCCGGGACCGGGTTCTGGAATCCGATGAAGCGCTTCTGGCCCACCTCCGCGAACTGGAGATCGCCGAAGAGGACCGGCGCACCGCCGCTGCGCGGCTGCACCGGGCGCTGGCGCCGCTCGACCCGGAGACCGGCCCGGACGAAGACCTCGAGACACTTCTCGCCCGCGCACAAAACCTTGTCAGCCGGGAAGCGAAACTTGATGGCTACCGCCAGGCACTGGCCGAACAGGAACGCACGCTCGCCCGGCGGCAGCGCGATGTCGAGAGTACCGAAGCCGAAGCGCAGGCCTGGATGCTGGCCTGGAAACAGGCCTGCGACGGCTGCTGGCTTGGCAACGCAGCAAAGGCCCCGACCGCCGCGGAAGTGCGCGAGGCCCTGCCGCTGCTTGCTGAGTTGGCGACCGCGATCCACGAGCGTGATGGCCTCGCCGACCGCATCGCCAAGATGCAGCGGGATCAGGCCGACTATGCCGCAGCGCTTCAGGCGACCGCCTCCGAGGCCGGCCTCGACACTCGCGACACCCCGCCCGCCGCCATTGCCCGGCAGCTGGCGGACCGGCTGGCAATGGCTGAGAAAGCCGGCGCCCGCCATGATGACCTCACCCGGCAGATCGAACAGGCGCTGGCCCGGCAGCGTGAGCATTCCGAAACCCGCGCTGCCCATGCCGCCCGCAAGGCGCAGATGCTCGAGGCGCTCGGCGCCGACACGCTGCCCGATGCGGCGCTCAGGATCGACCAGGCGCTCGAGCGCAGGCAACTGGGGCAACGAGCCGGCCAGATCGCGACCGAACTCTGCGAGGCGCTCGGCGTCGCCTCGCTCAAGGAAGCCCGTTCGCTGCTGGAGGCCTCTGACTCCACAGAACTGAACGCGCAAAAGCAGGAGCTCGAAGCGTCGCTCGAAACACTCGACGCCGAACTCCAGCACCTGTTTGCCGCCCGCACCCGAGCCTCCGACGCGATCAACGCCGTCGGCGGCGACGATGCGGTGGCCCGCATCGAACAGAGCCGCAGGACCATCCTGCTGGCCATTGCCGAGGGCGCCGAGCGTTATCTCAGGCTGTCGGCCGGCGTCATCGCCATGGAGCAGGCGCTGACGCTTTACCGCGAGCGCCACAGCTCCTCGATGATGCAGCGCGCCTCCGAGGCCATCCGCACCATCAGCCGCGGCCGCTACTCCGGTCTCGCCTCGCAGCCCGACAAGGGACGCGAATTGCTGATCGCCATCCAGAACGACGGCACCTCGAAACAGGCGGCGGAAATGTCCAAGGGCGCCCGCTTCCAGCTCTATTTGGCGCTGCGCGTCGCCGGTTTTCATGAGTTCGCCGCCACCCGCCAGACCGTGCCGTTCATCGCCGACGACATCATGGAAACCTTTGACGATTTCCGCGCCGAGGAAACCTTCCGGCTGTTTGCCGGCATGGCCGGCGTCGGCCAGGTGATCTACCTCACCCACCACCGCCACCTCTGCGACATCGCCAGATCCGTCTGTCCGGACGTGACCATTCACGAACTCACTGCCTGATTCCGGCCTTATCGGTAGTTTTTCCGCACCTGCGAACAGGCTTGGCTTGGCATTCGCGGATTATGCCTGTATCGAGGCCACACTCTCGTTGATCCGCACTCGGATCATTTCCCCTGCAGGACGCAGGACCGCCGGGCCCGATATCGCTAGCGCATTGGCCCGCTCCTGCAAGCACAGCATCACCGAACCATCCCTTCACCGGACAGGACGCCAAATTTCCATGATCTCGTTCAACAGCTATGCGTCGCAATGGACCGGCAACATCCGCGGCGACATTCTCTCGGGCCTCGTCGTCGCCCTTGCCCTGATTCCGGAAGCCATTGCCTTCTCGATCATCGCCGGCGTCGACCCGAAGGTCGGCCTCTATGCCTCGTTCTCGATTGCGGTGATCACGGCAATCGTCGGCGGCCGTCCCGGGATGATCTCCGCGGCAACGGCGGCGACCGCGGTGCTGATGGTCACGCTGGTCAAGGAGCACGGGCTTGAATACCTGCTCGCAGCCACCGTGCTCGCCGGCCTGATCCAGATCGCCGCCGGCATCGCCCGGCTCGGCTATGTCATGCGCTTCGTCTCGAAATCGGTGATGACCGGCTTCGTCAACGCGCTGGCAATCCTGATCTTCATGGCGCAATTGCCCGAGCTCATCGGCGTACCCTGGCTCACCTATGTCATGGTCGCGGCAGGTCTTGCCATCATCTACCTGTTTCCGCTGATCACCAAAGCCATCCCCTCGCCGCTGGTCACCATCGTGGTGCTCACCGCGATTACCTGGTTCTTCGGCTTCGATCTGCGCACCGTCGGCGACATGGGCGCGCTGCCCGACACGTTGCCGGTGTTCCTGATCCCCGACATCCCGCTCAACCTCGAGACGCTGTGGATCATCCTGCCCTATTCGGTCGCGGTCGCAGCCGTCGGCCTGCTCGAATCGCTGATGACGCAGACCATCGTCGACGATCTCACCGACACCTCGTCGAGCCGCAACATGGAATGTGTCGGCCAGGGCATCGCCAACACCGCTACCGGCTTCATCGGCGGCATGGCCGGCTGCGCCATGATCGGCCAGTCGATCATCAACGTGAAATCCGGCGGCCGCGGACGCCTGTCGACCTTCGTCGCTGGCAGCATGCTCCTGTTCTTCATCGTCGTTCTGGGCGACTCGGTCGCGCAGATACCGATGGCGGCCCTTGTGGCGATCATGATCATGGTCTCGATCGGCACCTTCTCCTGGTCCTCGATCAAGAGCTTGCGCACCCATCCGCGCTCATCCTCGGTGGTGATGCTGGCGACCGTGCTGTTCGTGGTTTTCACCCACAATCTCGCCATCGGCGTGCTGGTCGGCGTGCTGCTGTCGGGCCTGTTCTTCGCCTGGAAGATCGCCCAGCTGTTCGGCGTCCGCTCGACCCTGTCGGAAGACGGCCGCACCCGCACCTACATCGTCGAGGGGCAATTGTTCTTTGCCTCTGCCGAGGACTTCATGAAGGCCTTCGATTTCCGCGAAGTGCTGGAGAAGGTCGTCATCGACGTCTCCCGCGCCCACATCTGGGACATTTCAAGCGTCGCAGCGCTGGACATGGCGGTGCTCAAATTCCGTCGCGACGGCGCCGAGGTGGAGATCATCGGCATGAACGAAGCATCGGAAACCATCGTCGACCGGCTTGCCATTCATGACAAGCCGGGCGCCATGGACCAGCTGATGTCACACTAGTGCATCCTGCATAAGGCGGAATCGCCTGATGCAGATAAGATGCCCTGGATTCATAGAAATAGAGCGACCTTTGTGCGTCCAAGAGGACGCACGGCGCTCTAGAGGAGGACCTGATCATGACCAACATCCTTTTGGCCCTCGTTGACGGGTCAACTTACTCTAAAAGCGTCTGTGATCATGCCGCATGGGCGGCGGCGCGGATGGATGCCGAAGTCGACCTCTTGCACGTGCTCGACCGCCAGCCGGGTGCCGGCAAGTCCGATCTCTCGGGCTCGATTGCGCTCGGCGCCCGCACGGCGCTGCTGGAAGAGCTGTCGTCGCTCGACGAGCAGCGCGCCAAGCTGCTCAGCCAGAAGGGCCGCGCCATTCTCGACGATGCCCGCGCCATCATCGAGGCCGCAGGTGGGAAGGTTGCAGGCGCTCATCTGCGTATGGGCGAAATCGTCGACACGGTGATCGAGCAGGAAGGCCCTGCCAGCATGCTCATGGTCGGCAAACGCGGCGAAGAGGCCGATTTCGCCAGCTTGAGACTCGGCGCGCATCTCGAGCGCTTCATCCGCGCAAGCCACAAGCCGGTCTTCGTCGCTTCCCGCGCCTTCAAGCCGATCGACACCGCAATCGTCGCCTATGACGGCGGCGCTTCGAGCCAGCGCGTGGTCGACCACATCGCCCGCAACAAGCTGTTCTCAGACCTGAAGATCGATCTGGTCACCGTAGGACAGCGCAACCGCGACACCGAGAAGGCACAGGAAGACGCCAGGGCCATCCTCTCCGGCGCGGGCCTGAGCGTGGAGACCACCATCCTGTCGGGCCAGCCCGACGAGGTGCTGGGCAAGCGCGTCGAGGAGCATGGTTCCTGTCTCGTCGCCATGGGCGCCTACGGTCACTCCCGCATCCGCGCCTTCGTGCTCGGCTCGACCACCTCGGAAATGCTCCGCTCCTGCAAGGCCCCGGTGTTGTTGATGCGCTGAGCCAACCGGATTGATGCTCCACAATCCATGCAGGGTGTTGGTCTCTCGATTGCTACGCCGATTGTCTCCATGATCCCGCCGCTTCGAGGATCTCGGTGCTTTCCTTGCTCGGCGCCGTGCCGAACTTGCGCTGGTAATCGCGGCTGAAATGCGTGGGGCTCTCGTAGCCCACTTCGAAACTTGCCGACGCGACACTGTGACGACCGGTGCGCAGCAGATCCCGCGCGGCAATCATGCGCAGATCCTTTTGGTACTGCAGCGGCGTGGTGCCGGTGACCTGCTTGAAATGGCCATGAAACGAGGATTGGCTCATGCCCGCCGACTGGGCGAGCTCCGGGATTGACAGATTCTGGCGGAAATCCCTCCTGATGTGCATGATCGCCCTCGCCACACGGCTGGCATGACTGTCGATCGACAACAGGCTTCGCAACATGCCTCCGATCGGTGACACGAGAAGACGAAAATGGATTTCCCGGAGAATGGATGGGCCCAGAACCTCGGCTTCGACGGAACTGTTCATCAATGACAGATACCTGCCAATCGTCTCGATCACCGCAGCGTCTGCAGGACCTGCCGAAAGAGAACGGAGCGGCGTTATCTCTCCCGCAGCGGAGCCGATCTGTTCGTAAAGGCTTCTGAGCACGCCAAGCTCCAGCGATACGATCAGCGCAAGGTAGGGTTTGCCCGCGGAGGCAGAGATGATCCGCGATTGAACGGGGAGATCGTGACTGACGATGAGCGCGTCACCCGCACGCAGCGTTACCGACTGATGCCCTATGGTGGTCTCCTTGGCGCCTTCCAGAACAAGGCAGACCACCGGCTTGTAGACGACGGAATCAAATTCGCTGACTTCGCTGGTCTGCAGAACAGACAGGTTTGGCAGCGCATCCGCGTTCGTCTGCTTGCTGCGGTTCGGATACTCACGTGCCAAGGCAATCAGGTCGGCGAGCTGCATGATGATTTCCTTTCTGCACGTTTTGTAGCAACTGATCCGGAATATTGCATCCAAATCTCTCAAGCTTTGCAGGAATTGGCAGATGTTTCGAAGGAAGTGGCAGGCGTCGCAGGCTCGCGTTCGCTAGTTTGGCATGACTGACAAACAGCAAACGGAGATGATCATGGCCCTCATGACACGCACATTCCCTCTCAACGGCAGCGTCAATATCCCAGCTGTCGGATTCGGCACCTATCTGGTTTCAAGCGAGGATGCGCCCAGGGCAGTCCAGTCTGCCATCGAGTGCGGCTACCGCCACATTGACACGGCATCGGGCTACCGGAATGAGGCAGCGGTTGGCGAGGGTATTCGGGCCGGCCTGGCATCGACCGGCCTGTCGCGGAAGGACATTTTCGTGACAACCAAGCTCTGGCCCGGCAATCCGGCATGGGGAGATGCGCCAAGGACCCATGACCAGACCATCGCCGAGTGCGAAGCAAGCCTCGACAAGCTCGGCCTGGACTATGTGGACCTCTACCTGATCCATGCGCCCTATGGCGGACCGAAACGGCTTTCCCAGTGGCGCGCGCTCATCGAATTGCAGAAGGCGGGCAAGGCACGGTCCATCGGCGTCAGCAATTTCAACCGGTCCCATCTTGAAGAAATCCGGGCGGCCGGGCTTCAGACACCCGACGCCAACCAGATCGAACTGCATCCATGGTCACAGAAGCCGGAACTGCTCGCCTACATGGCCGAAAACAAAATCGCGCCGATCGCCTACAGCAGCCTTGTGCCGCTTTCCACATGGCGCACCGAAGAGGGACAGGCCAGCGCCAAGACCGATGAGATGAAAGCCGACAGTGGCGTGTTCACGGACATGGTACGGAAATACGGTGTTACCGAAGCCCAGTTTCTGCTTCGCTGGGGTATCCAGAACGGCTATGCCGTGTTGCCCAAGAGCCTCAATGTCGAACGCATGAAGCAGAACATCGATCTCGACGGATTCGAAATCGAGGACTCCGACATGAAGGCCATACGGGCATTGGACAGGGGCCAGGGCGTTGCCTGGGCGACCGGCGACCCGAGCGCCGCGGCGTGATACAACGCCGGAGCAATCAAAGCCGACGCGGGCGTTGTTTCGGGCAGGCAAGCGCGTGGGATGAAAACACCGGGGAGACCTCATGACCGCCGAATTCATGTTCATCACTTTCACATTGTTTCTGGCAGGCATGATTGCCGTACCGCTCGCCTCGCGTTTCGGGCTCGGTTCGGTACTGGGTTATCTGATAGCCGGAATTGCCATCGGCCCGGTCCTGCACTGGGCCGGTGTCGACGTTGTCGCCCTGCAGCATTTCACCGAGTTCGGCGTGGTCATGATGCTGTTCCTGATTGGCCTGGAAATGCAGCCCAAGGTGCTTTGGGCCATGCGGTCGAAGATCTTCCTGATGGGCGGCTTGCAGGTCGGCCTGACAGCCCTGGCGGTCATGGCCGTCGCCATGATGTTCGGGCTTTCCTGGACCATTGCGCTCGCAATCGGCCTGATCTTTGCCCTGTCGTCAACGGCCATCGTTACCCAGACCCTCAATGAAAAGGGACTGATGAAGAGCGATGGCGGACAGGCGAGCTTCGCGGTGCTTCTGTTTCAGGATATCGCCGTCATACCCATGCTTGCATTGATCCCGCTTCTGGCACTGAGCGAATTGAGGGAAGCGCTGTCTCACGGGGGCGACCATGGAGGCGGGCATGGCGAGGCAGCATTGAATCTCAATCTGGTCGAGGGATTGCCCGGCTGGCAGACCGCGTTGATTACCCTAGCTGCCATCGGCCTGGTCATCGTCGCCGGCCGGTACCTGACGGGACCAGTATTCCGCTATATTGCCCGCGCCCGGCTGCGTGAACTGTTCGTCAGCACCGCACTGATGATCGTCGTCGGCATCGCGCTGCTGATGACGATGGTCGGGCTGTCGCCCGCGCTTGGCACCTTTCTGGCGGGCGTCGTCATGGCCAACAGCGAATACCGGCATGAACTGGAAAGCGACATCGCTCCCTTTAAGGGCATTTTCCTCGGCGTGTTCTTTATCACGGTGGGCGCCAGCATCGATTTTGCGCTCCTGGGGGAAAACCTCGCCTTGATCGTCGGCCTGACCCTGGGCCTGATCCTGCTCAAGTGCATTGTGATGCTGGTGCTTGGCCGGACCTTCAAGCTTGCCGGCGGCGACAAGTGGCTGTTCGCGCTCGGCCTTGCGCAGGCTGGCGAATTCGGTTTCGTGCTGGTCTCCTTCACCGTCGCCAACGCGGTCGTGCCCGCGCCGATTGCCGACCTGCTCCTGCTTGTCATTGCGATGTCGATGTTGCTCACCCCCGCCCTGTTCATCCTCTATGACAGGCTGATTGCACCGCGGTATTCCCGCCAGCAGGAACGTGAAGCCGACGAAATTGCCGATGAGTCCGGCATCATCATCGCCGGCCACGGCAGGTTTGGCGGCATCGTCAATCGGGCATTGCGGGCGGCCGACTACGAAACCACGGTGATCGATTACAGCAATGATCAGCTGAAGATGCTGCGCCGCTTTCGCCTCAGTGCCTATTACGGTGACGCAACCCGGCCGGATTTGCTCCATGCCGCCGGTATTGAAAACGCCAGGGTGCTTGTGATCGCCATCGACAACAAGGAAGCGACAACGGAACTCGCCCGCCACATGCACGAGCATCATCCCCACGTGCACGTCGTCGCCCGCGCCATCGACCGCTGGCACGTCTATGAGCTCTGGTCCGTCGGTTGCCGTGACATCATACGCGAAACCTATGACAGCTCGATCCGCGCGGCACGTTCCACCTTCGAGGCGCTCGGCCATTCACGTGAAAAGGCCGAAAGGCTTGTCGGCGTGTTCGAGGCCTTTGACCGAAAGACGATGCTTCAAACGGCTGCGGCCTTCATCCAGAGCGAGGATCCGCATGCCGACGACAGCGAATTCTCCCGCCTGGTCGGTGAGAACCTGGACGGCTGGGAGGCCGAACTGAAGGCAAGCATGAAGAGTGCGTTGAAGGAGCCTGGGGCATGATGCCGACAGAACCTCAGACGCAGAAGGCCGGGAACGTAGCCTGACGGCATGGTGTCTTGGCAACGGCAAGGGGTGAAGGCTACGCGGTGCTGTTGATGCGGTGATGGCTTCACTTCTATTGTAGACAGCATTGTCACCGGGAAACCCGTAATGCTCCAGACCATTGCTTTTGACGCCGACGACACACTTTGGGAAAACGAGCAGTTCTATCGTTTGACCGAGCAGGAATTCCGCGCGCTCCTGTCAGATCATGCCGACGGCGACCATCTTTCCGAACGTTTGCTGGCCGCCGAGAAGCGCAACCTGAAAACTTATGGGTTCGGCATCAAGGGTTTCGTTCTGTCGATGATCGAAACCGCCATCGAAATCACCGACGGGCAGGTTCCGACCGAAACCATCGCAAAGATTCTCGCGATCGGCCGCGATCTTCTCGGACACCCGATCGAACTGCTGGAAGGCGCGGGCGACGTGCTCGACACGCTGGCTGGCAGCTATAGCCTGATGCTGATCACGAAGGGGGACCTGTTCGACCAGGAACGCAAGATCGCCCAGTCAGGTCTCGCCGAAAAGTTTGCCGCCATCGATATAGTGCCGGACAAGAACGCCTCGGTCTACCGCCGGATATTTGCCCGGAGAGGGACCGAGCCGGACAGCACGGCCATGGTCGGCAATTCGCTCAAGTCGGACATCGTTCCCGTGCTCGAGCTTGGCGCATGGGGCATCTTCGTCCCGCATGCCCTCACCTGGTCACTGGAACACGTCGAAGCACCCGTCGATCATCAACGGTTCAGGCAGATCGAAAACCTCAAGGTGCTGCCTGAGCTGCTATCCAGGCTGTCCTGAGCCCCCCAGCGACCTCCATCTTCGCCGCTGGGACCCGGCCATGTGTTTATCGGCCGCCACGTCGGCTTCCGAGCAATGCCAGTGCAATTAGACTGCGAGTTCGGACGGTTCAGGCCTGAGCCCTTGTCCGCGGGCTCAGGCGGCGGCAATCTTCTTCTGCGGATCGTAGAAGGGGCGCTCGACAATGACGGCCCGTTCCGTTCCAGCCTCGTTGACAAGCCCTGTCCGGTTAACGACGTCGCATCGGGCGCCGAGAACGGCATGCTCGGCCCCGACCATGGCGAGCGCGATGTTTTGCTGCAGGCGCGGCGAATAGATGGCAGACGTGACCTTGCCGATGGTCACCCCATCCTTCCTGATCGGCCAGTATGAAGTGTTCGGGCCATTCAGCGGGCTACCCTCGATGACCAGGCCAACCTGCTTGCGGGCAACACCCTGCGCCTTGATGCGGCGCAGGGCGGCCTTGCCGATGAAATCCGCCTCGATGTCCAGGTTCACCAGCCGGTCCAGTCCCAGCTCAAACGGGTTGGTCTTGTTGTCCGCGTCCGCATGGTAGGACAGCATCCCGCCCTCGATCCGGCGAATGGAGGAAGTGTGCCCGGGCTTCAGACCGAAAGGCGCGCCCGCAGCCATGATCCTTTCCCACAATGCGTCACCATGGGCGCTGTCGCGCAGGTAGATCTCGTAACCCAGTTCACTGGACCAGCCGGTGCGCGACACCACCAGGGGAATCCCGTCAAGCTCGACCTCGCGCATCCAGTAGTATTTCAGATCCATGATGCTGTCGCCGAACAGCGCCCGCATGATCTGACCCGACTTCGGCCCCTGCAATTGCAGCGGCGACACATCGGGCTCGTCGATGGTGACATCAAGGCCGGCATGGACCGCCACGCCTTGAGCCCAGAGCAGGATGTCGCTGTCTGCCAAAGAGATCCAGAAGTGGTTCTCTCCCAGGCGCAGCAGGATCGGATCATTCAGCAGGCCGCCATCGGCGTTGGTAATCAGAATGTACTTGCACTGTCCCACGGCCATCTTGGAAAGATCGCGCGAGGTCAGCATCTGGACGAATTTCGCCGCATCCGGTCCGGTGATCTCCACCTGGCGCTCGACTGCCACGTCGCACAGGATCGCGTCGTTCACGAGGTTCCAGAAGTTCTGCTCGGGATCGCCGAAATCGCGCGGGATATACATGTGATTGTAGACTGAAAACCCCTTGGCGCCCCACCGCACGGTGGCGTCGAAATAGGGGGACTTGCGGATCTGCGTGCCGAAACCGAAATCGTCTGCATTCATCATTGTCTTCGACCTTTTCTAAATGGCCAAACTGGCCCTGTGGCGCCCGAAATCTGACGACTATTTAGTCCTGGTCGAGGCGTGTATGTGGACTGAAAAAAGGCACCGCGAAGTCTGAACGGACTGTTCTTCCGGCCACCGATGGGCTGATTGGTCGGATGCGTCAGGAGCGGCCCGTGGCCGCCAGTTTTACAAGGTTCGGCTTGCTTGATTTGACCTGCCGGGTCGCGATGTAGGTCATGTACCGGTCAATCCCGAGCTCGGCCGTCAACAGGGTCTCCATCAAGGCCTGAAACGCTGCCAGATTGGGGGTGATCGTTACCATCACATAATCCATTCCACCGCCGGTAGCGACGCAATCGATGATCTCGTCGAGAGACCTGACAAGGGCCTCGAAGCGCTCGAAATCCGCCTTTCGGTGATGCGTCAGCGAAATGGTCACGACAACCTGGGTAAAATCGACAATCCGGTCCAGCGCGATATCCGCATGGTATCCGCGAATGAACCCGGCTGCCTTCAGCCGATCCAGGCGGGCCCAGCAGGGTGTGGCTGAAATGTTGGCGATCTCTGCAAGTCTGGTCTTGCTCAGTTGCCCATGCTGCTGGATCGCGCTGAGAATCCGGATGTCCGTGCTATCAAGACCAAACTTTTTCATCAGCTCAAACTTTCGCCGCACCCTCCGGTGCCATGGAAACAGCAAGCTACAGTCTTCTATACAAAGGTCTTCTTAGGTCATGCGTGTCGAGCGTGCACCCGGTTTTGCGACACCCTCCGGCACAACCGCGTCGGGCTCCGGCTGCGACAAGCATTTTCGCATCATCGGTCAGATGACCCGCAATGCTCACCCGTCCACGCAGCCAGGACATCGCGAATGATCTGAAAGGCCGTCGCCGCTCAGCCCCTTGAACAGGGAGCAGCCGGGACGGATGGCCACTTGCCGGCCAATCGAGCCGCAGCCCCTGCTCCTACCCCGGCAGCCCCAACGGCCTCAACCTGCGCCAGTGATAGAACACCTTGGCCAGCGCCGCCGAAACGATCCTCGCATCGACGGTGTCGGAGCGGCTGGTCAGCATGATCGGGACGCGGGCACCCAGTGCAATGCCGGCGGAGGAGGCGCCGGCGAGGTGGATCAGCTGCTTGGCGATCATGTTGCCACTCTCGAGATTGGGCGTGACCAGGATATCGGCATGGCCCGCCACGTCGGAGACGATGCCCTTGGCGGCGACGGCTGCGGGCGAGATCGCGTTGTCGAAGGCGAGCGGCCCGTCGACCTTGCCGCCAACGATCTGGCCGCGGTCGTGCATCTTGCAGATCGCGGCTGCGAGCAGCGTCGAGGGCAGCTTGCCGGTCACGGTTTCCACCGCCGAGAGCAGCGCCACCAGCGGCGTCTCGACGCCGATGGCGATGGCGAGATCGATGGCGTTCTGCACGATGTCTTTCAGAGCTTCGAGATCGGGCGAGATGTTGATCGCCGCATCGGTGACAAACAGCGTCCGGTCCTGCCCCGGCACGTCGAGCGCGAAGACATGGGAGAGCCGCCGCTCGGTTCTCAGCCCCTTGGTCTTGTCGAGCACCGCCAGGAGAAGTTCGTCGGTGTGCAGCTTGCCCTTCATTAGCGCGCCGGCGCGGCCCGCGTGCACCAGCGCCACGGCCACTTCCGCCGCCGCGTGGCTGTGCGGCGCGTCGACGATCTCGAGCCCAGTGAGATCAAGCCCCGCCTGCTCCGCCGCGGCCGCGATCTTGGCCCTCGGCCCGACCAGCACCGGCGTGATCATGCCCTCGTCGCGCGCCGCCAGCGCCCCGCCGAGGCTCAGCGCATCGCAGGGGTGAACGATGGCCGTCAGCAGCGGATCGAGCGCCCTTGCTCGCTCGACCAGCGCGCCGAAGCGCACGCCCGGGGCCTTGAGGTGGGTGACCGGCATGCGGGCGATGCGCCGGCGGATCTTGGCTCGTGGCGCACGGACCTCGGCCTCACCCGACACGATCGTCTCGCCCTCGGCATTCAGGCAGCTGCAATCGAGCGTGACGTGCCCCGTGCCCTTGTCGATGCCGGTGACTTCGACACGCACTGTGATGTGGTCGCCGACATTGACCGGCCGGTGGAATTTCAGCGTCTGCCCCAGGTGCACGGTGCCGGGGCCGGGCAACCGTGTTGCCAGCACCGCGGAGATCATCGTGCCCGCCCACATGCCGTGCACAATCCCCTGCGTCAGTTCCGGGCCTTCCTCCTCACCCTCTTCCAGGTTTGCCGGATTGACGTCCGCGGACACCGTGGCGAACATGGCGATGTCGGGATGGGTCAGCACCCGTTCAATTTCGGCGCGGTCCCCGACGGTAATTTCGTCGACGGTGCGGTTTTCGATCAGATCCATTCAGACACTCCAAAGACGCTTGGTTCGGCCGCAACCGGTGACAGGCCCGGAGACGGGCCTTGCAGACCGGCCGTTCCGGCCAGGTTCGATTGCGGACCCGGATGGCAGCGAACTTGCCCCAGCAGTGTAACAGACACAAGACACCGGGCCCGCCGCGACCCGGTTTTCGGCACGGTCGCCGGCGGGAACACTCGGAGCCGGGATCGGGCATCCGGTCGCAGCCGGAACCGGCCCGCAGAAAGGCAAAAAAAGACCTGCCAGCGCGGCGGCAGCTGGCAGGTCGGCCCAAGCGTCGAGGGGGACGTGAGAACGCTCAGGCGATGTCGTCGGGTCCGGGGGCGCGCTTGCGGCCGGTGATCATGGCGCGGACAAGGTTCTCGCCATGCTCGAAGCCCGCGACAATGACCCCGCCGACATGCAATCCGATCAGGCCGAGAGCGGCAAAGGCCGATGCCTCGTGCAACTCCTCGACCCATTCCACCCCCCAATAGGCATCGGTGGTCATCATGAAACCGGAGAGCGAGATGGCGGCGAGAACAAGCAGCAGGGCAATCACCATCGCTCCACCCGCCGGATTGTGCCCGAGATAGCGCCTTGCCTTCATCCGCACCGTGTCAGTGACAAATCCCGCCACGGTCGACGGCCGGTAGATGAACGAGGCAAATCGCGCGTGCCGCGACCCGACGAAACCCCAGATAACCCGAAAGCCGATCAGCCCGGCGATGACGTAGCCCGCCACCTCGTGCGGCTTCTGCCATTCATCGCCGGTCAGAAAGGCGAAGGTGAACAGGCCGACGAGCGACCAGTGGAAGATCCTGACCAGCGGGTCCCACACCCTGACGGTCGCCGGCGACTGGATGTCGCCGGTTTCCATCGCGGTCCTGGCCGTTGCCATCAGTCGTTACCCGTGACGCTGAGGACCTCGCCGGTGCCGGGGTGGAAATAGATCTCGACGCGCTTGCCGTTCTTGTCCATCGCATAGGCTTCCATGCAGCCGTCTTCGGCCTTGATCGAGCGAACGTCATAGCCCAGTCCCTTGGCCTTTTCGGTAATGGCGGCGTCGCTCATCCACTGATCGCGCGGTACGTTCGGGCAGTCCTGCGAGGCGAACGCTGCGGCCGGGGCGATGGCAGTGAACAGGACGGCGGCGATAAGCGGTGTTTTCATGCTATGTCTCCTTCGATAAAGCGGTATGGCCGTCTGGCCGTTGACGCTGGCTTTATCGCAGAGCCATCATGACAATCCGCTGATCGGGTCTGTCAGCGTTTTGTCATTTTCAAACAGCGATGCTGCAGTCATGATCTCTAAAGTATATCCTCTCTTGCTGATTGCGGCCCTCGCGCTGGCGCCGGTTGCCGCCGTTGCCGATGATGATCATCGCAAACGCGACGATATCGACGCCGCGGTGAGGAAAGGCGAAATCCTGCAATTGTCGGAAATCCTCAAGCGGGTTAAACCGCAGATCGACGGCAAGATCCTGGAAATCGAATTCGAGAACAGCAAGAACAATCCGATCTACGAGATCTATGTTCTCGACCGCAGCGGACACCGCCTCGAATACGAGGTCGACGCCCGGACCGCCAGAATCATCAGCTTTGAAGCCGACCATTGATCCCATGCGCATTTTGCTAGTCGAAGACGACCAACGGATCCGACAGGATATCACGACCGCGCTCGAGGCGGCGGGCTTCGTCGTCGACGCCGAAGCCAATGGCGAGGAAGGCTGGTATTTGGGCGACACCGAAACCTATGCCGCAGCCATTCTCGATCTAGGCCTGCCCGGCATGGACGGGCTGACTGTGCTCAAGCGCTGGCGCGCTGAAGGCCGTGACTTCCCGGTCTTGGTGCTGACCGCACGCGGCGCCTGGACCGAACGGGTCGAAGGCATCGACGCGGGCGCCGATGATTACCTGCCAAAGCCATTCCGCATGGAAGAGCTTGTCGCCCGCCTGCGCGCCATCATCCGCCGCTCCGGCGGCCAGGCCAACCCGGTCGTCATCGTCGGCGAGACCGAGCTCGATACGCGGCAGATGCGGCTGAGCGTCCGCGGCGTTCCCGTCAGCCTGTCGCCGCAGGAATACCGTCTCGTCGCCTATCTGATGCTGCACAAGGGCCGCGTGGTCCCCCAGCAGGAACTCTCCGAGCATCTGCAATCGGTCCATTTCGAGCGCGAATCCAATGCCGTCGAAGTGCTGGTCGGCCGGGTCAGGCGCAAGCTGCCTGTCGCGCTGATCGAGACGCGCCGCGGCTTCGGCTACATCGTCAACGAGCCGGACGGGTCGTCGTGAAGGCCGGCGCCTCCCTCAGGTTCAGGCTGTTTGCCTATGCCGCCATCGTGGTCGCTGCCGCCCTGCTGGTGACCGGCATCAGCCTGTCCGCGCTGTTCTCGCGCCACCTCGAGCGCCGTGTCGGCCAGGAACTCGACACCCATCTCAACCAGCTCACCGGCGGCTTGCGGCTTGATGCCGGCTCGGAACTCTCGCTCGGCCGCGAACCCGTCGACCCCCGGTTCCAGGCGGTGTTCGGCGGCCTGTACTGGCAGGTCGACGATGAAACCACCGGCAGGCAACTCAAGTCGCGTTCCCTGTGGGACACATATCTTGATATTCCCGGCGACATCCTGCACCCCGGCGACACCCATGTGCACGCCGCCGCCGGCCCGCAAGGCGCGACGGTCCTGGTGCACGAGACCCTGGTGCTTCTTACCGCTCCGGACGGAGATCACCGGCTGCGGGTCGCGGTCGCCATCGACCGCGCCGAAATCAGCGCGCTTGCGACCGGGTTTGCCAGGGATCTCGCCCCGGTGCTGGCCATTCTCGGCATCGTGCTGCTGCTCGGCTTTCTGCTGCAGATCGGCGAAGGCCTCAAACCGGTCTACCGGGTTCTTCAAGGCGTCAGCGCCATTCGGAGCGGCGCGGCAAGGCGGCTTCAGGCAGACCGGGTGCCGCAGGAAGTCGCCCCGCTTGTCGAGGAGGTCAATGCCCTGCTCGACGCCCAGGACCAGGCCATAAGCCGCGCCCGCGACCGCGCCGCCAACCTGGCTCACGGCCTGAAGACACCGCTGTCGGCGCTGGTTACCGACGTCGAACGGCTGCGCGCCAGGGGCGACACCGACATCGCCGATGACATTTCCGAATTGACCGGACGCATGCAGCGGCATATTCAGCGGGAACTTGCCCGCGCCCGGTTGCGGCATGGCCGCAGCCAGGACAAGACCCCTTTGAAGCCGGTCGTGGACGGCATCCTGCGGGCGCTCAAGCGGACGCCGGAAGGAGAAAACCTCGAATTGAAATGCACGGTCCAGGCAGATCTGACTGTCCCCGTCGATCCCGATGATCTCAACGAGCTGATAGGAAACCTGGCGGAGAACGCCGTTCGGTTCGCCGCCACCCGCGTTCTCGTCGACGCGCTGACCTCGCCGGACGCGGTGGTGATCCGGATCGGCGACGACGGTCCCGGCCTCGACCCGGACAACATGGCCAGTGCCGTCGAGCCTGACCGGAGGCTGGACCAGTCCGGAACCGGCGCCGGCCTCGGCCTGACCATCTCGGGCGATATCGTCGAATCCTTTGGTGGCCGACTCGAGCTCGGCACATCGGCGCTCGGGGGGCTTGAGGCGCGGATCTCGATCCCGCTGATCTCTCCGGTCAAACCACGGCCCCGGCCGTTTGATCGTCGCGAAGACACACACTAGTCCTGCAAGGAAGTCCCCGTGAAACTGCCCCGCCCGTACATCGGAAGCGTAACGCTCAGCCTGCTGGTGGCCGCGTGGGTCATCTTCGTCGTCAACGATGCGTTCTGGTCCAGGACGATCGCGGCTTTTGGCGAGCATCGCCAGGCCTTCTTCGCGTTTGCAATCGGCATTTCCGCGCTTCTGACCGTCCTGTCGATCAGCGTGACGCTCAAATACATCGCCAAGCCCGTCTACATCGTCGCCATCTTCAGCGCCGCGGCAGCCGCCTGGTTCATGGAGAAATTCGGCGTCGTCATCGACATGGACATGATCCGCAACGCGGCCCAGACAACGCCGTCCGAGGCCGGACACCTGATGACATTGGCGTTTTTCCGGCATATGGCCCTGTATGCCCTGCTGCCATCGCTGCTGATTGCCATGGTCCGCATTCGCCATCGCACCTTCTTCGCCAAGCTGAAATGGAACACGGCGGTCACCGCGCCACTGCTGTTGCTCGCCGCTGTCATGACGCTCTGGCAATATCCCGCCATCGCCTCGACGCTGAGGAACAACCGCATCATCATCAAGACGCTCAACCCGGTCTCGCCGATCTTCAATGCGATCAAGTTTGCCGTCGCCGAAGACCAGAACCGCAAGATCGTCGCGGCAACGCTTGACCCCGATGCAACGCCGGGCCCCCGGATTACCCGGGCCGACAAGCCGGTGGTCACCATCATCGTCGCCGGTGAAACCGCCCGCGCGCAGAATTTCTCGCTCGGCAGCTATCCGCGCAAGACCAACCCGGAGCTCGAGAAACGCGACATCGCCTATTTCGGGAACGCTTCCTCCTGCGGTACCGCCACCGCGACCTCGCTTCCGTGCATGTTCTCGCTCCTGCCCCGGTCAGGCTACTCGCACGAGGGTGGACTGGCGCAGGAGAACGTTCTCGACGTCCTCAAGCACGCCGGCAACGATGTGACCTGGTGGGAAAACAACACCGGCGACAAGGGCGTGGCGGCCAGGATCACGACCCGTAACTTCTCCTCAGAGAATGACCCCCGTTTCTGCGTCAGGAACGAATGCCGAGATCAGGTCATGGTCGAGGCGCTCGGCCCCTGGCTGGACGCTGTTGAGGGCAACGCCACCCTGGTTCTGCACCAGCTGGGCAGTCACGGTCCGGCCTACTACGCGCGCTATTCGGAAGAAGAGAGACTGTTCCGGCCCGATTGCCGGACGGCCGAATTCGCCGCCTGCTCCAGCGAGGAAATCGTCAACGCCTATGACAACACCATCGTCGCCACCGACCGGATGCTGGCCCAGGTCATTGATCTCCTGGCCGCCCGCTCCGACCGGCTCGCCTCTGCCATGATCTACATGTCGGACCATGGCGAGTCGCTGGGCGAAAAGGGCCTCTATCTGCACGGCATGCCCTACATGTTCGCCCCCTCGGAACAGACCCGCATACCCTTCGTGATGTGGCTTTCCGACAGCTATTCCCAGCTGTTCGGCGTGACCACCGGCTGTCTCGAACGCCAGGCCGCCGAGCCGGTCTCCCACGACAACCTGTTTCACACCGTGCTGGGGCTGATGGATGTGAACGCGAGCCATTACGACCCGGCGCTCGACGTCACCGGCAATTGCCGGACGCCATCAAGCTGAGCCGAAGCTGAACGCCAGACCCTAGTCCAGCGTGCGCCGGAAGCGCATCAGCGCCAGCAGCATGTAGACCGCGACGAAGACCATGAGCGCGGCAAGCGGCGTCGCCACCCCCTGCAGATCCGCGCCCTTGAGCATGACCGCGCGAATGATCCTCAGGAAATGCGTCAGCGGGAAGATCTCGCCAAGCGTCTGCGCCCAGGCCGGCATGCCGCGAAACGGGAACATGAATCCCGACAGCAACAGCGACGGCAGGAAGAAGAAGAAGGTGAGCTGCATCGCCTGCATCTGGGTCCGCGCCAGGGTGGAAAACGCGTAGCCCAAGAGCACCAGCGCCAGCACGAAGATCAGGATGCTGATCAACAGCAGCCAGAGCGAGCCGACGAACGGCACGCCGAACAGCGATTTGGCCGCCACCAGCACGACCACCACCTGCACCCCGCCGACCACCAGGAACGGCAGCACCTTGCCGAGCATGATTTCGAGCGGGCTTGCCGGCATGGCGAGCAGGTTTTCCATCGTGCCGCGCTCGGTCTCCCGCGTCAGCGCCATTGAGGTCATCATCACCATGGTCAGCTGCAGGATCACCCCCAACAGGCCCGGGACGATGTTGTACTGGGTGATGCCTTCGGGATTGTAGAGCTGGTGAACCACGACTTTCAGCGCCGCCGTCGATTGCCGGGCGGCCAGCGCCTCGGCCGATTGCTCGCGCAAGAGCGCCTGTGCCGCAACGGTTCCGAGCGTCGAGATCGCGCCGGAGGCCACCGACGGATCGGTCGCATCGGCCTCGATCAGGATCTGCGGATTGTCGCCGCGCTCCACCCGGCGCGCGAAATCCGACGGCACCGTGACGACAAAGGAAACCACACCCGACTGGATCAGCCGGTCGGCCTCCTCGGCGCTCGCGACCACGTGATCGAACCGGTAGTAGCCGGTGTTCTCCATCGCCGACACCATGGCGCGGGTGTAGTGGTCCTGGCTGGTGGTCACCAGCGCCGCCGGCAACCCCTTGGGATCATTGTTGATGGCGAAGCCGAACAGCACCAGCTGCATCAGCGGTACGCCGAGCATCATCGCGAATGTGATCCGGTCGCGCCGCATCTGGATGGCTTCCTTGGCGATGATCGCCATCAGCCGGCGGAACGAGAACAGCGTATTCATGCCATGTTGTCCGTCGATTTGCCCATGAACTGGATGAACACATCCTCCAGACTGGTGGCGCCCTCGCGGTAGGCCACCCCGGTTGTCTCGGCCACCTTTGCGATCGCCGCCGCGAGCGCCGCCCTGTCCTGTCCCACCACATGCAGCGTCAGCCCGAACGGCGCCACCTGGTCGACGCCCTCCATGCCCTGCAGCATCCTTGCCGCCTCGGTGATCCGGCCGCCCTCGACCACGAAGGTGGTGAGCGCCGCATCGCGGATGACCTCAGGCACGGTGCCGCTGGCGAGAAGCTTGCCGTAGGAGATGTAGTGAATCCGGTGGCAGCGTTCCGCCTCGTCCATGTAGTGCGTCGATACCAGCACGGTCAGCCCGGCGCTGGCGCGCATGTGGATCTCGTCCCAGAACTCTCGCCGTGCCTTCGGGTCGACGCCTGCGGTCGGCTCGTCGAGCAGCAGCAGCTTCGGCTTGTGCATGATGCAGGCCGCAAGCGCCAGCCGCTGTTTCCAGCCACCCGAAAGCGTACCCGCCAGTTGCCTGCGCCGCGAGAACAGCCCGAGATCCTCCAGCGTGTCGCGCACCACGGCCGATACCGGATCAAGATCATAGAGCCGGGCCACGAAGGTCAGGTTTTCCTCGATCGACAGGTCCTCGTAAAACGAGAACCTCTGCGTCATGTAGCCGACTTCGCGCTTGATCCGCTGCCCGTCGGTGCGGATGTCGTTGCCAAGCACCCGCCCCTCGCCTTCATCGGGCGTCAGCAGCCCGCACATGACGCGGATCGTGGTGGTCTTGCCCGATCCGTTCGGCCCCAGGAATCCCGCGATCTCGCCCTCGGCCACCGACATCGAGACGTGATCGACGACAGTCTTGTCGCCGAAGCGCTTGACCAGCCCGCTAACCTCGATGGCGTTCACTGTCCGCTCCCTGCAAGGTCGACATCGACGATCTGTCCCGGTGTCAGGCCCCAGGCATCGTCGTCGGGGCGCGCTTCGACCAGGTAGACCAGCTTCTGGCGGTTCTCGAGCGAGTAGATCACCGGCGGGGTGAACTCCGGATCGGGTGAGATGTAGCTGACGGTCGCCCGCATCCCCTCGCCGCAGCCGTCGCAGCGCACCACCAGGCTCGTGCCCACCCGGATCGAGGAAAGCGCCGTCTCCGGCACGTAGACCCTGAGCTTGAGCGCCCCGTCGGGCAGCACCGAGAGCACCGGCGCCTGCGGACCGGCCACTTCGCCGGCGTTGCGGATGATGTCGGAGACCACACCTGGCTGCGGGATCGACAGCACCCGTTTGGAAAGCCGCCACTCGGCGGATTCGAGGACCGCGCCGGCCTGGTCGACCGCGGCCTGCGCGGCCTTGATCTCGTTTTCGCGCGCCGGAAGCCTGGCGACCGCCAGGTTGGCTTCAAGCTCGCTGACCTTGGCGCGGTTGAGTTCGACCGCGGTGGAGGCGGAATCATAGGCGGCCTGGGTGGAGATACCCTGTTTGAGCAGATCCGCCTGGCGCTGCAGCACGCGCTCTGCTTCCGCTTCCTGTGCCTTGGCCGAACTCAGCGAGGCCGAGATGCTGGCGATCTCTTCGGGACGCCGCCCCTCCTGCAGGTTGGCCAGTTGCCTCTCTGCCTGCGCCAGCCCGGCAGCCGCCTGCGCCACGGCGATCTCGGCATCGCGCCGCTCCAGCCGGGCCAGAGGCTCGCCCGCCGTGACCCTGTCGCCGCGCCGGACGGTCAGGTCGACCACCTGCGCTGTCTCGATCGGGGCGACCAGCACATATTCGCCCTCGACATATCCGACAGCCAGCGGACCGGCGCCGGTGCAAGTCCAGATCAGGCTGGCAATGACGGGTACGGCGCAAATGAGGGACATCATCGGTCTTGTTTCCTGTTGCTTTCGACAAACGCGCGTATGTTGGCCAGGATCACCGCCTTGATGGCGCCGACCTCGTCCGGCCCGACGGTTTTCCACTCCATCCGCCTTGCGACGATGGCATGCCCGATGCGGAAATAGACGACCTGACCCGCAATGCTGAAGGTGCCAATGCGGATCAGGTCACTTTCCGGATCCTGGCCGGTGGCCAGCCCCAGAAGCACGCAAAGGCTGCGATGCACCGGCAGGATGAAGTCGGTATAGACCCTGTCGAAGACCGCGCCGGGTGCGCCCAGTTCGCGCACCATGAAGCCGGCAATGTCGCGCGCTTCGACCTGCACGAGCATGAAATCGGTCACCCCCATGAGGACGCGCTCGAAGGCTTCCTGCGCTTTTCCCGGATCGCCTTTCGGATCGATCGCCCCGAGTGCCGGACCGACGACAGACTGGATCCGGCTGCCCACCATTTCCGCGCAGGCCAGCCGCAAGCCCTCCTTGCCACCGAAATGGTAGGCGATGGAGGCGATATTGGCGTCCGCCGCCGCCGCGATCTCCCGCGTCGAGGTGGCTTCGAACCCTTTCGTCCCGAACAGCCGGATACCGGCCATCAGCAGCGCGGCACGGGTCTGGTCTCCGGCTTTCCCGGTGTTGGGCGAAGGTTTGGTGGCTTGAGACACGGCATTCTCCACCGGTTGCTTTGGCTGGATCATAGCGTCGCCTGAAAATTAAATCAATCGATTGATTAATTAAAATTCCGAACCGCCATTCTCCCCTGCCCTCCATCAAGGCAGAGGCGGATCGATCCGGTTTCAAGGATGCTGTCGGTCCGAACGCGCTACGGCCGGATTTTCCGCATCATCAACCAGCTGTAGAGGCGCGGCGAAAGCCGGTTGATACGCCAGCCGAGGCTCGCCACCCGGCCGACGGGAATGAAGTCTTTCCCGTGCCGCCAGCCATCGAGGATGATCCGGGCGGCCTGGTCCGGGCTCATCTCGTCGAAGCCGTCCGTTGCCGCCCCCGGCCTGCCGATCCCGTCCGCCGAGGCATCGAGCCGCCCGGGATTGGTGGCGACGAAGGAAGGCGCCGCGATCACCACCCTGACCCCGTGTTGCGCCTCTTCCGAGGCGAGCGACGAGAAGAAGCCGTTGAGCGCATGCTTGCTCGCCGCATAGGCGGTCCGCTTGTAGAGCGGTGCGAAGCCCGCCACCGAGGACACCGCCAGATGCGTTCCCCGACCCGCCCGCACCGCCTTGAGCAGGCCGGCAGCCATCCGCACCGATCCGAAATAGTTGATCTCCATCACCAGCTTTTGCGAGGCAAGCGTCGTCTCGTCAAACAACCCGATCTGGGTGACGCCGGCATTGTGGATGACCAGATCGATCGCCGGATGCCGTTGCGAGATCCCGGCGCAGGCTGAAGCCACCGCGGCCTCGTCGGTCAGGTCGCAGGCAACCTGCTCGACCCGGTCGTTTGCAGCCAGCGCCGCAAGGGCGCCGGGCAGATCGATCAGCACCACGCGCCAGCCTTCTTCCAGAAGCTGGCGCATGAACGCCTGCCCCAGCCCGCCGGCGCCTCCGGTGATCACGGCGACGCGGCTCACAGTCCCGCCGCCTTCCGCCACAGCTCGAATGTCTGGGCGCTGCTGAGCTCCGGCGTATAGCCGAACTCGGTTTTCAGCGCCGTATTGTCGAGCACCGGACGGTATTGCAGGAACCGGACCTGCTCAGGCCCGTAGCGCGAAACACCGAGTGGCCGCGCAATCCCGAGCGCCGCCTTCAGCACCCAGGCCGGCAGCGCCATCACCGGCTTGCCGAGCGCTTTCGCAAGGTCATGCACCGACAGCGCCCCGTCGCCGCAGACATTGAAGATGCCCGCCGGTCCCTCGCCCGTCGCACGCAGCAGGATGCGCGCCAGGTCCCGCGTCCAGATAAACACGAACGGGCTGTCCGATCCCTTGACCGCGATCAGCTTCGGCCGGTGAAACAGCTCGGTGATCTGGTTTTCGAGCCCGGCGCCGAGCACCGTGCCGACCCTGAGCACCACCTGCTCGAGACCGGGATGCGAGGCGCGCGCCACGGCCAGCATCTCCTCTACTTGCCGCTTGTGGTCCGAATAGGGAAACTCGGGGTTGCCCCGGACCGGATCGCTTTCACGAAGCGGCACCGGATTGTCCGCATGATAGCCATAGGCGGCGCCCGACGAGGTTACCAGCAGGCGCCTGACACCGTGATTGATGGCGGCATCCAGCACGTTGCGCGTGCCGTTGACGTCGACGTCATGGGCGAACTCCCGGGTCATGCCGCGCGACGGCGAAACGATCGAGGCCAGATGCACGATCACGTCCGGCTTGAAGCCCTTGATGACGCGCTCCGCATCACCCCCGCGCACATCCAGTTTCATGAAGCCGACACCATCGGGCATGTCCTCATGCCTGCGAATGTCGGTAGCCAGCGTCTCGACACCGGCTGCCGCCAGTTCCTGGATGAGCACCTGCCCGACTGCGCCGGAAGCTCCCGTGACCAGTACGCGTTTCATCGGCGGGCCTCGCTGCGCGACCACACCGTGGCCAGCGCGAGACCGGAGATCGCATGCCAGATACCCCACAGAGCCGCAGACACGGCCATGCCGCCGAGCCCGCCAAAGAAGGCAAAGATCAGCACCAGCCCGAGACCGGAATTCTGAATGCCGGTCTCGATGGTGATGGACCGCCGGTCATAGTCCGACAATCGCATCACCGTCGCCGACAGGTAGCCGCTCGACAGCGCCAGGGCGTTGTGCAGCACCACCAGTCCCGCAACGGTCAGGGCAAGGGACTGCAGGAAACCCCAATTCGCAGCCAGCGCCACGACGATGAAACCGACAAAGATTGCCATGGAAATTCTCTGCATGGTCTTGCGGATCCGTGCCGCGAAATCCGAAAGCCTGACGTTGGTCAGGATGCCAAGTGTCAAAGGCAGGATCAGCATGAAGAACACGGTGATGGCGATGGAAACCGGGTCCAGTGTCGTCTGCCGAAGGATCGCACGCGTGGGTTCATACAGATTGCCCCAGAAGGCAATATTGAGAGGAGTCATGAAAATGGCGGCAACGGTGGCGATACCGGTCATCGACACCGACAGTGCCGTGTTGCCGCCGGCCCGGTGGGTGATGAAGTTGGAGATGTTGCCGCCCGGACAAGATGCCACCAGGATCAGACCCAGCGCAATCGAAGGCTGGGGATTGGTCACAAGCAGCATCGCGAAGGTGACCGCCGGCAGCACCAGGAACTGCGACACCATGCCGGTCAGCAGGGCTTTCGGCGTTCGCACCAGCGCCCGGAAATCCGAAGGCTTCAGATCAAGCGCGATCGAGAACATGACGATCGCCAGAATGGCATTGAGCAGCATCAGGCTTTCGGGGCTGAAATTCAGCCTTATGGAGTCGATATCGCTCACTTGTCACCACCTTTCAGGGCTGCGATCCAGCTGGTCACGGCATTGCGGTAGGTGGCCTTGTCGACGTAGTAGGCCATGCGCGGCAGATCGATGTAGTTCATGCCGCCGGTGGCGCGCGTGAACCCGGCCGCCTTTTCCTCGCGCAGCGCCTTGGCCGCCATCTTGCCTTTCTTGAGACTGGCAATGTAGCGCGCCACCATCTCGGCCTGCTCGTGCCGTCCCTGCCAGCCGAGCCCGGAAGCCTCCACCATGCCAAGCACGAACAGGTCGTCACGCTCGGGGTGCAGACAGTTCAAAAACAGGTGCGGCGCATCGCCCTGCCAGTTGAGCAAAGCCTTGTCGATGAACGGATAATGCAGCTTGTAGCCGGTCGCAGCCAGAATCAGATCGTAATCGGCCTGGCCGCCATCCTTGAAATGCACCGTGTTGCCATCGAACCGGTCGATATCCGGACGCACCGTGATGTCGCCATGCCCGGCATGAAACAGGATCAGCGAATTGACCACGGGGTGGGATTCGTAAAGCGCGTAGTCCGGCTTCGGAAACCCGTATTTGGACGGGTCTCCGACAAACCATTTCAGGATCATGCCATCGACCCGGCGCTTGAGCCACATCGGCAGCTTGATCTTGCCCCCCATCGTGTC
The DNA here is from genome assembly GCA_020637795.1 of Hoeflea sp. Classification (GTDB taxonomy): domain Bacteria; phylum Pseudomonadota; class Alphaproteobacteria; order Rhizobiales; family Rhizobiaceae; genus Hoeflea. The sequence continues at coordinate 959,216 of JACKJT010000002.1, forward strand.
GGCGGGCCGGCCGAACACGTATTTCGGCACGAAATAGTAGCCGCGCCGCATCGAGATATCGCAAGCTTTGCCGTGATGGATGGCATCCACCGCAATGTCGCAGCCCGAATTGCCGGCGCCGATGATCAGCACCCGCTTGCCCTTGAATATCTCTGGGTCCCGGTAGGCGCTCGAATGCATCAGTTCGCCGGAAAAAGTGCCCTTGAATTCGGGCATGTTCGGTTCCGACAGGGTGCCATTGGCGATCAGCACCCCGGCAAATTCCGCCTGATGCTCACTGCCGTCGGCTTCCCGCCAGGTCACCCGCCAGCCCTCGCCGGACTTGCCGAGCGGTTCCGCCGACAGCACTTCCGCGCCGAACCGGAAATGCTCATAGATCCCGAAATGATCGGCGAACCTGCGGAAATAGTCCTTGAGTTCGCGGTGCGAAGGATACTCCGCCACCGTGGCATCCATCGGAAAATCCGTGAATTCGGTCATCGTCTTCGACGAGATCAGGTGCGCGGTCTCGTACATGGTCGATTTCGGCCCGTCGATGTCCCACAGCCCGCCGACATCGGAATGCAGCTCGAAACCCCGGAACGGGATGCCCTGTTCGATCAGCGTCTTGGCCATCGCCAGCCCCATCGGACCCGCGCCGATCAAGGCATAATGATTGCGCAAATCTTCCGCATCGGCCGCATCCTGCCCGGCCGTTTCAACTCTCGTGTCCAACTGTCCCCCTCCCTGGCTTCAGTGGATTTCTTCTTCGACTCATTATTGAACGATCGTTCAAAATAAGGCAAGATGAATCATGAGCCAAGAGTCACCAGCCGCCGCCCGAGCGGACCAGCCGCGCCGCCGCGCCGTTTCCAAACGGTCGCTGGCCACCAGCCTGAGCATCCTCGATGCAGCCGAACGGCTGTTTGCCGAGCGCGGCTATGACGGTGCCTCGGTGCGCGATATCGCCAGCGCCGCCGGCGCGCAGATCGCCTCGATCAGCTTTCACCATGTCGGCAAGGAAACCCTGTTCGAGCGCGTTGTCGAACGGCGGGCTTCGGAACTGTCGCAGTTGCGGCTTGATGCGCTGTCGGCGCTGAAGGCGAAGGCTGAGTCGCTCACGCTTGAGGCCCTGCTCTCGGCTTTCTTGCGTCCCTATCTGGAAAAGGCCGGCGCCGGCGACCCGCAATGGCTGGCCTATGCGCGGCTTGTGGCTATGGTCTCGGCCGACATCCGCTGGCACCGGATCTCCGAGCGCTGTTTCGACCCGACCGCCGGGGTCTTCATCGCCGAGATCGCAAAGCTGTTTCCGCAGGCCGACAGGTCGGCCATCGCGGTGAGCTTCATCTTCTCGGTCTCGGCCATGCTGTCGCTGTCGACCTCGCAATGGCGCATCGAGGCGCTGTCCGCGGCTGCCGGCAACCGGCCAGCCATGGACCGGCTCGCCGATCAGCTGGTCAGCTTCTGCGAAGCAGGCATGCGCGCGGCGCTTGAAGGCTGACGCCCGCCTGTCAGCCCCGCACTCTGTCCCGCAACGGTCAGTTCAGCAGGATTTCGCCGTCCACCCGCCGCCACTCGTTCGGTCCAATCAGCTTCTGGTGCGCATACCGGACCGAATGCAGCTTGCCGTCCAGCCGGGCTTCCCAGAAATCGAGAAACTTGCGCATTCCCGGAAACTCCGGCGCAAGATCGTACTCCTGCCAGATGAAGGTTTGCAGCAGCGACTGGAAATCGGGAAGCCGGTAGTAGATATGCGCGGTGGTCAGGCCGTAGCCCTCCATCTGCCGTTCGAACTCAGGTGAAACCATTGTCTTGTGGACCTCCTGTTCTTCAACGGGAAAATGACAGCAAATGACAATTGATTTGGCAAGAAAAATCGAATATTTCCATGAATATTCAATGTATTAGCAGCCAACCAGCGTGAGTGCTGATTTTTTCGATTCAGGCTCTTGAAAACGGCTTTTTCAAAAACCAAATCGTCTGCCGCCAGGCGCCGTAAGCTTTCAGGGCCTGGCTTCCGCCGGGAGGCCATCGGCTCCGGGCGGAATGGGAGCCAATACAATGTTTGTCTAGGAGGAAAACATGAAATTCCGACCTTTGCACGACCGTATCCTTGTCCGCCGCGTTGAAAGTGACGAGCGCACCAAGGGCGGCATCATCATTCCCGACACCGCCAAGGAAAAGCCGCAGGAAGGCGAAGTCATCGCCACCGGTCCCGGCGCCCGCAACGAGCAGGGCGAGATCACAGCACTCGACGTCAAGGTGGGCGATCGCGTGCTCTTCGGCAAATGGTCCGGCACGGAAATCCGGCTCGATGGCGAAGACCTTCTGATCATGAAGGAATCCGACGTCATGGGCATCCTCGAAGCCGACGTCGCGGTCAAGGCCGCCGCCTGATCACTGCCGGAAACATTGGGAAAACTGAAAGGAACGAAAAATGGCTGCAAAAGAAGTCAGGTTTCACAGCGACGCGCGCGAAAAGATGCTGCGCGGCGTCGACATTCTCGCCGATGCGGTAAAGGTGACCTTGGGTCCGAAGGGCCGCAACGTCGTCATCGACAAGTCCTTCGGCGCGCCGCGCATCACCAAGGACGGCGTCTCCGTCGCCAAGGAAATCGAGCTTGAGGACAAGTTCGAGAACATGGGCGCGCAGATGCTGCGCGAAGTTGCCTCCAAGACCAATGATCTGGCCGGCGACGGCACCACCACCGCGACCGTTCTGGCCCAGGCCATCGTCAAGGAAGGCGCCAAGGCCGTTGCCTCCGGTCTCAACCCGATGGATCTCAAGCGCGGCATCGATCTCGCCGTCGACGCCATCGTTCACGACCTGAAGAAGAACGCCCGCAAGATCTCCAACAATGACGAGATCGCCCAGGTCGGCACCATCTCCGCCAATGGCGACATCGAGATCGGCCAGTATCTTGCCAAGGCCATGCAGAAGGTCGGCAATGACGGCGTCATCACCGTCGAGGAAGCCAAGACCGCCGAGACCGAACTCGAGGTCGTCGAGGGCATGCAGTTCGACCGCGGCTATCTCTCGCCCTACTTCATCACCAACCAGGACAAGATGCGGGTTGAACTGGAAGAGCCCTATGTGCTCATCCACGAGAAGAAGCTCTCCAACCTGCAGGCCATGCTCCCGGTTCTCGAAGCCGTGGTCCAGTCCGGCAAGCCGCTGTTGATCGTCGCCGAGGATGTCGAGGGCGAAGCTCTGGCGACGCTCGTGGTCAACAAGCTCCGCGGTGGCCTCAAGATCGCTGCCGTCAAGGCGCCCGGCTTCGGCGACCGCCGCAAGGCCATGCTCGAGGACATCGCCATCCTCACCGGTGGTTCGGTGATCTCCGAGGATCTCGGCATCAAGCTTGAGAACGTCACGCTCAACATGCTCGGCCGCGCCAAGAAAGTGTCGATCGAGAAGGAAAACACCACCATCATCGACGGCGCCGGCGCACGTAAGGAGATCGACGGCCGCATCGCCCAGATCAAGGCGCAGATCGAGGAAACCTCCTCCGATTACGACCGCGAGAAGCTGCAGGAACGGCTCGCTAAGTTGGCAGGCGGCGTCGGCGTCATCCGCGTCGGTGGTTCCACCGAAGTCGAGGTCAAAGAGAAGAAGGACCGCGTCGACGACGCCCTGCACGCCACCCGCGCAGCGGTTGAAGAAGGCATCCTGCCCGGCGGCGGCGTAGCGCTGCTGCGCTCGGTCGCAGCACTCGATGGCCTCAAGCCCGCCAATGACGACCAGCGCGTCGGTATCGACATCGTCCGCCGCGCCATCGAGGCGCCGGTGCGCCAGATCGCCCAGAACGCCGGCGCCGAAGGCTCGATCATCGTCGGCAAGCTGCGCGAGAAGACCGACCGAGCCTGGGGCTGGAACGCCCAGACCGGCGAATATGGCGACCTGTTCAAGATGGGCGTCATCGACCCCGCCAAGGTGGTGCGCACCGCGCTGCAGGACGCAGCCTCCGTCGCAGGCCTGCTGGTCACCACCGAGGCCATGATCGCCGAGAAGCCGAAGAAGGAAGCCGCAAGCCCGGCAATGCCGTCGGGCATGGATTTCTGATCCGGCAATTGATCGACAACAGCAAGCCGCCTCGTTCCGGGGCGGCTTTTTTCATGCGGTCAGTTCAGCCCGATCTAGGACTTGTCCGCGTCCTCGCTGCTGTCTTCAATGTCGTGGTGCTTGCGGATCGAGCGCACCACCATCCAGGTAAAGCCGATCGCCACCGGCACGAACAGCGCCGACAGCATGCCGGCCTTGATTGGCAGCCCCAGACCATCCAACGGTTTCGCCAGGTATCCGAACAGCCCGACGATGTAATAGGAAATCGCCGCAACCGAGAGGCCTTCCACGGTCTGCTGCATCCTGAGCTGCAGCTTCACGCGCCGGTTCATCGAGCTTAAGAGCGCACTGTTCTGACGTTCGAGTTCGACATCGATCCAGCTCCTGAGCAGCGCCGTGGCGCGCGAGAGCTTGCGCGACAGGTTCGCCTGCCGCTCCTCGATCGACTGGCAGGTGCGCATCGCCGGCGCCAGCCGCTTTTCCAGGAACGCGCCGATGGTCTCGAACCCGGGCTGCCCGGTTTCATTCAGCGACGCGATCCGCTCGCGCACGATGTTGTAATAGGCGCGGCTCGCGCCGAACCGGTAGAGGCTGAGCGCTGCATTGGCCTCGAGCTCGGCTGCAAGCCCGGTGATGTCGGCCAGAAGCGTGTCGGCATGCTCGCGCGCGCCGGTCTTCATGCCTTGCGTGATCTTGGTCAGCCCGTCCTCGATGCGGCGCATCTCGGGTGACAGCGACCGCGCCAGTGACAGCCCCAGCGCCGCAAGTGTCCGGTAGGTCTCGATGTCGAGAAGCCGCTGCACCACCGCACCGCGGCCGGCATCGGTCATGCCCTTGTCGATCACCAGGATCCGCGTCAGCCCGTCGCCGTCCTGACGGAAGTCGGTGGCGATCAGCGCCTGGCCGTCCTTGACCTCGCTCAGGCACAGGCTGGTCGGGTCGAAACTCTCAAGCGCGGCCTTTGTTTCCGGCGAGTCCTGACGCACCTCCAGCCTTACGCCGGCAATCAGGCTGCCGGGCGGCGAGAACTGGTCGCCGAACGGATGCGTATCGAGCCCGTCGCCAAAACTTGCCGGCGCCGGCGCATCCCAGAAATAGGTCGAGAATTCCGTGTGCCGCTCCCAGCGCAGGGTGCCCTGGCCCCAGCCCATGGCGAAATGCGCCGCATCCCGGCCAGGGACCGCCAGGCCGCGTGCCCGGGCAAGTTCCGAAAGCACCGCGTGGTCCACCACCGATCCGCCTTCGGTCAGGAACGCCAGCTGAAAGATGACGCGTGACTTTCCCACCAGCGCAAACGGCCGCGCATGGATTTCTCCCAGCGCTTCAGCCCGCCCCGGCGCCATAGGAAATGAAAACCTGCCCATCGTGTCGCTGCCTCTTCCAACCGGGAACTCCCGGGACCATAGCAAACCTGGCCGGGTATGGGAGTAATTTATGCTGCACTACACCATGATGCGAACCACTGCCACTTAGGCAACAAGCGACAATTCAACGCTGGTCAACGCTGGCAGGTCATAAACCCTGGCAGGGCTTGATCCGGATCGGCTCCTGCGCCATCGCGCCCAGCTCCATGCATTCAGCATCATGGCAGAGCCGCCAGGCTGACACGGTCGCGCCGGACGAGGCGAGAACCAGTTCGGGAACCGCCGGCATCTCGGGCGTCCAGACCCACCAGCCGTCTTCGAGCCGCGCCCCCTCGCCCGGATCCATGCCGGCGCCCGAGCCCTTGACCCGCGCCTCGGTGAGCTCGAGCCCCTGCGCCGTCAGCCGCCAGCTCTCCGACCATTGGGTCTTTTCCACCGAATGGGTCCACGACAGCGTAAAAAGCGTGGTCGCGATAGCAACCATCTTGCCGCCAGCCGCAACACAGAGCGCGAGTGCCATTCAGGCTGCTGCCGCGCGGCCGCGCATTTGCCGCCACGCAAGACCGGCAAACAGCGCCGTCAGCGCAAAGCCGATCTCGTCGGTGAGCGGCAGCGAGGCAATCAGGGTGAAGGCCGCGACCATCCCGAGAATCCGCAACGGCCAGCCGAGCGGACTGCCGAGGAAGCCGATCACTGCCGCACCCCACAGCCCGATAGCCAGCGCCGTCTTGGCGACGATGTAGATCACCGCCGGCACGTAGCCGATCTCGGCCGCCAGCGGCCCGCCATCCTGCAGCATCAGCGCCGGTGTGTAGACCGCCATGAACGGAATCACGAAGCCCGCGGCGGCCACCTTGATCGCCTCCATCGAGATTTTCAGCCCGTTCTCCTTGGCAATGGGTGCTGCGGCAAAACAGGCCAGCGCCACCGGCGGCGTCAGGTCGGCAAGGATGCCGAAATAGAACACGAACATGTGGCTGACGATCAGCGGTACGCCGAGTTCCAGCAGCGCCGGGCCGGCGATCGATGAGGTGATGATGTAGTTCGGGATCGTCGGGATCCCCATGCCGAGCACGATGCAGGTGATCATCGTCAGCACCAGCGACAAAAACAGGCTCTTGTCGCCCACCGAGACGATGAACTGTCCGAACGTGTTGGCAGCCCCGGTCAGCGTCATGGTGCCGATGATGATGCCGACCACGGCGCAGGCGACACCCACCGGCAGCGCCGTTTTGGCGCCTTCGGCAAGCGAATCCCGGCAAATCGCCAACGTTTCGCGCCCGCCTTTCGAAAACGCGTTCCAGCCGATCAGCGCCAGGACGGCCACCAGAATCACCATGATGCCGAATTGCAGGAAGGCCGCGGCCACCAGCCCGAGCCCGATCCAGAAGATCACCCGGATCGCGCCTTGCGGCAGCCCCAGCGCGATCGAGCCGCCGAGGATCAGCAGCACCGTCAGCGCCAGCCCGACCGTGCCGGCAAACAGCGGCGTGTAGCCCGAGAACAGCAGGTAGATCAGCATCAAGAGCGGCAGCACCAGGTACCATTGCTCTTTCAGCGCCTTCATCGGCGACGGCAGCTCGTCCTTGGGCAGGCCGACCAGGTTGTGCTTGCCGGCTTCCAGATGCACCATCCAGAAGGCGGAGGCGAAATAGAGCACCGCCGGTATGATCGCCGCCTGCACCACTTCGTAATATTCGACACCGAGTGTCTCGGCCATGATGAAGGCCACCGCCCCCATCACCGGCGGCATCAGCTGCCCGCCCATCGACGAGGTCGATTCAACGCCTCCCGCGAAGGCTGCGCGGTAGCCGAACTTCTTCATCAGCGGAATGGTGAACTGCCCGGTGGTCACCACGTTCGCCACGCCGGATCCGGAAATCGTGCCCATCAGCCCAGACGAGATCACCGAAACCTTGGCAGCGCCGCCGCGCTTGTGGCCGACGAGGCCGAGCGAGACATCGGTAAAGAGCTGGATCATCCCGGCTTTCTCGAGAAACGAGCCGAACAGGATGAACAGGAAGATGAAGCTCGACGACACGAAGATCGGAATGCCGTAGATGCCTTCCGTGCCGTAGGCCATGTGGTCGATCACCTGGGCAAAATCGTAGCCGCGGTGATCGAACGGCGCCGGCAGGTATTCGCCGAACAGGCAATAGGCCAGGAATGCGCCGGAAATGATCGGCAGCGCCGGCCCCATGATCACCCAGGCGGCAGCGAATACGGTGCCAAGCGCAATGACGCCCAGAACGATGTCGCGTGTCAGCGGGTCACCCGCGCGCAACAACAGTTCTGTGTATTCAAACCATTGATAAAAGGCGACAACGACACCGAGGCCGGCCATGACCCAGGCCAGCGCCTTCACCGCCGGGCCGGATTTCCGCGCCAACGCCACCAGCGGGAAGGTCAGCAGCATCAGGAAGCCGACATGGATCGCCCGCACCACCTGGCTGGCAAAATCGACGATGTGGGCCGCCGTCGCTATCTGGAAGACCGAGAAGATGAGCGCAAGCCAGAACAGCAGCCGCCCCTCACGTGTCGCCGGAAAGCTTTCCGCCAGCGGATCGTGCAGGCCGAGATCGGGTTGGTTTTCCGGAACCTGATGCGGCGTCTGGTCGTGTAGCATGCGATGTCCTCCCCAAGACACGAAATCCCGTGGCGGCCGCCTTCCTCAGGGGCCGCCACGGTCAGATGACGATGCGAGCCGGTTTGCCCGGTCTTACATCAGACCTTTTTCCTTGTAGTAGCGCTCGGCGCCCGGATGCAGCGGCAGCGGCATGCCGTTGAGCGCGTTCTCCAGCTTGATCTGGGCCGCTGCCTTGTGCGCGGCTTCCAGTTCCGGAAGGTTCTCGAACAACTGCTTGGTCATCTGGTAGGCAAGCTCGTCGCTGACATCGGAATGGGTGACGAGGAAGTTGACCACGGCCACGGTGCTGACATCGGCGTCCTGGCCGTTGTAGGTGCCGGCCGGAATGGTCGCGGCGATGTAGGGCGCGCCGAGCGCCTTGACCACATCCTCGGGCACGGCCACCATCTGGATGTCGATCGAGGTCGACAGGTCCTTGATCGATGACACGCCGAGGCCGGCCGACTGCAGCGTCGCATCGAGCTGGCGGTTCTTGATCAGCTCGACCGATTCCGCGAACGGCAGGTACTCGGTCTTCGACAGGTCGTCATAGGACATGCCCGCAGCACTGAAGATCTTGCGCGCGTTGAGCTCGGTGCCGGACTTGGCAGCACCCACCGACAGGCTCTTGCCGTTCAGGTCGGCGAAGTTCTTGATGCCGGATTCCTTCGAGGCAACGATCTGGATGTAGTTCGGGTAGACCGCCGCAATGCCGCGCAGCTTGTCGAGCGGCGCCTTGAAACCGGCTTCCGGGTCGCCTTCCCAGGCGAGCTTGACCGAATCGCCGAGCGCCAGCGCCAGTTCGCCCTTGCCCTGCTGCAACAGGTTGAGGTTTTCAACCGAAGCCTTGGTCGACTGCACCTGGGTGCGAACGCCGTCGATCTTCTCGGCGTAGATCTTCGACAGGCCGACGCCGAGCGGATAGTAGACGCCCGAGGTGCCGCCGGTCAGGATGTTGACGAATTCGGAAGCCTTTGCGGGCGCCATCGACAGGCTCATGGCTGTCGCGGCCATAAGGGTGAACAGGCTTCTACGGTTGATGCTGATCATAAGGATCTCCTCCACTGTTTTCTGATTGGCGAGCCCGCGGCTTCGCAGCACTCACTTACGGATGACCGCTTGCAACGAACATGCCAGATCCCGCTCTACAGGAATCCGGCCGTCCCGGGCAGGTCCGGATGTCGATAGTGGCAATTTATTGCCCACATGCAAGACCCCATGGGCACGGAGTTGCCCACCCTGCATCCCTGCCGCAGGATGGGAGCGTGGGGCGGCGTTCACCAGGCCGGCTGCGACCGCCCCAGTTCTCCCGCCGGTCGTTCCCAGCGCATACCCGCTTCGCCGAGCCTCAGCGGCGGGCTCAACCGCAGCGCCGGCCCCCAATCGGTCAGTTCCACGTCCGGCGCATAATCGGTCGGCTCCGCCTTGCCGATCGGGTCGGCAACCGGGCCTTGGCGATGCGCTGCCAGAAACCCGCCGACCCGCGAAAGCGATGTGCGCCAGCGCGATCCTGTGCCCTGTGTCTGGCGAAGGGTCAGTCCGCGCACCACGGCGGCGGCAAGCAGGTAGCCCGTGCCATGGTCCAGCGCCTGAACCGGCAGCGGCACCGGCCGCTCGGCCCCGGCGGCGGCCATCCCGGCCTCGGCAATGCCGGAGCTCATCTGCACCAGGCTGTCGAAGCCGCGCCGGTTGGCCCACGGCCCGGTCCAGCCATAGGCGTCGTGCGACACGTCGATCAGGCCGGGGCGGATGCCGGCGCGGACCTCGGTGCCAAGTCCCAGCGCCTCCATCGCGTCCGGACGATAGCCGTGCACCAGCACGTCGGCCTCCGAAAGCAGTGCCTTGAAGCGTTCCTGACCGGCCGTGTCCTTCAGGTCGAGCCGCGCGCAGCGCTTGCCGGGCGTCACGTCCGGAACCACACCGGGTTCCTCCCAGGATGGCGGATCGATCCGCAGCACGTCTGCTCCGAACCCGGCGAGAAACCGTGTCGCCACCGGCCCCGCCAGCACGCGGGTCAGATCCAGCACCCTGATCCCCTCGAGCGGCCGTGACGGGTTGAATTCCCCGGCAAATGCCGCCGCGGCATCGCCCGCATCCATCCGCATCAGCGGTTCGGCCAGCACCGCGCGGCCCTGCGGGTGCTCGGCCCAATCACGCATGCTGCGCATCACCGCCGCACAACCGCCTTCGGCAACGATGGCGGCTTCCAGCTCGTCGCCGCGCCACCGGGCCACCGCCGCTGTCACCGCGTCGCGGTCCGCAGCAGTCCCCAGCACCTTCAGCGCCGCCGCGCGATGGTGCGGCGCATTGGTGTGCAGCCGGATCCAGCCGTCGGACGAGGCATAGTCCCCGGCGACCGGATCCCAGGCCGGCGGCAGCGCCCAGCCCTGCGGTGCGATCGAGAACCCGAACCACAATGATGCCAGCCGCCGGTCGACGCTGACCGGCGGCATCTGCCCCGATCGCGCGTCGGTCCATTCGGCAAGCGCCAGCCCCGCCACGGCCACGGCCGCCGTCGCGAAATCGCTCACCGCAAAGACCGACGGCAGCGAGCCCTGACCGGAAATTTCAACGCTTTCGGACATATCCGGAGCCCCGCCGAGCGCGCTCCAGAGCGCTGATGTCATCGCATGTGCAGTCGTCGATCGATCTTTTAATTCTTCCGGCATGGCAAGGCTCCTTTCGGTTTCGAACTTCACACAACCGCCAATTCCGGATATCGTCAATATTGATCATATAAATCAACTATCAGGTTTTCAGCCATGGCCGACTACATCGATGCGAAACAGGCCGCCGACCGCCTCGGCGTCTCCCGCCAGACGCTCTACGCCTATGTCAGCCGCGGATTGATCAAGGCCGTGCCCGGCGACGATCCGCGCCAGAGCCGCTATCTCGCCGACGCCATCGACCAGCTGGCCGAAACCAGGCGGCGCGGCCGCAAGCCCAGGGAAATCGCCAGGGCGACGCTCGACTGGGGCATGCCGGTGCTGGAATCGGGGCTGACGCTGATCGAGAACGGCGCGTGCTACTATCGCGGCCAAAGCGCCGCAGAACTCTCGCGCACCGCCTCGCTTGAAGGCATCGCCGCCCTGCTCTGGCAGGTGCCCGTGGAGAGCGCCTTCCCGCGCCGCGCCCCTCTCACCATCAAGGCCTATCTCGAACTGGCCTCCCAGGCGGGCGATGCGCCGCCGGCCGAAACCCTGCTGCCGCTATTCACTGTCGCGGCGCGTGACGAACCCACTTCCGTCTGGCGGACCGATCCGGCGGCGGTGGGGCGCGGCGGCGGCGACCTGGTCCGCATCCTCGCCGCCTGCGCGCTCAGACAGGCGCCCTCGGCCGCACCGGTCCACGAGCAACTCGCGGCAACATGGGGCATCGACGCGGCAGGCGCCGGCCTGATCCGCCAGGCACTCGTCCTCTGTGCCGATCACGAACTCAACGCCTCGAGCTTCACCGCGCGCTGCATCGCCTCCACCGGCGCCTCGCTGAAGGCCGTCATTGTCGGCGCGCTCGCGGCCTTAAGCGGCGTCAAGCACGGCGCCACGACGACAAGCGTCGAGTCCCTCTGGAACAGCATCGATCCCGACGCCCCCGCCAGAAGCCTGCGTGACCGGCTGCAGGCCGGTGGCGCGCTTCCCGGCTTCGGTCATCCGCTCTATCCCGACGGCGATATCCGAGCAAAAGCAGTGCTTTCGGCTATAGGAGCTGATTTCCCGGAGGCCGCGCGTTTGGCCGCCGCAGTCGAAAACCTGACCGGCACGGCACCTTCGATCGATTTCGCGCTCGTTGCGCTGAGACGATACCTGCGGCTGCCCGAGGGCTCAGCCTTCCTGCTCTTCGCCATCGGCCGCTCGGTCGGCTGGATCGCCCATGGATTGGAGCAACGCACCACGAACCAGCTGATCAGGCCAAGAGCGCTTTACACAGGAAAGCGGCCCTGAGGCGGAAGCAGGTTTTCCGCGCTTGTCTACACCACCGCCAGCTGGCACTTTGCTGATGTATGATTCACACAGCAGGGAGAGGGAGCAGATGGCTCACAAGTTTGAAATCTACAAGGACAAGAAGGGCGAATTCCGCGTTCGCTTCAAGTACAACAACGAGATCATGTTCTCGACGGAAGGCTATTCGAGCAAGGCCAGCGCCCAGAACGCCATTGACTCGATCAAGAAAAACGGCCCCGCGGCCCCGGTCGAAGACAACAGCTGAATTCAGGCCGGGGAACGGGGGCAGTTTACTTTTGGCGCAATATCCAATGGGGGTGGTCTAGGCTCAAGACCCATAAAGGGGAATCACGCCGGTCCTGATATGTGATTTAAACTCCCACCTGTTGGGAGTTTTTGATGTCGTCGCACCACTTCTGGCTTTCCGAAGAGCAGTTCGCCCGCATCCAGCCCTTCTTGCCGAACAAGCCGCGCGGCGTGCCGCGAGTTGATGATCGCCGTGTCATCAGCGGGATCATTCACGTCATTCGGAACGGCCTGATGTGGCGCGATGCGCCGGAACGTTACGGCCCGCACAAGACACTCTACAACCGGTTCATCCGATGGAGCCGGGCGGGCGTTTTTGACCGGATCTTCAAAGAACTCGCGGCCATGAGCGCGGCGACGGACACGGTGATGATCGACGCCACCCATCACAAAGCGCATCGCACGGCGGCGAGCCTGCTTAAAAAGGGGGCGTTCCCCGGTGTATAGGGCGAACCAAAGGCGGCTTGAACTCCAAGCTGCACGCAGTTTGCGATGGTGACGGAAGGCCTTTGATATTGCTGCTCACCGAGGGACAGGTCAGTGACTACAAGGGGGCCGCGACCGTGCTACCCGCCTTGCCTGACGCCGACCTTCTTATCGCGGATCGCGGTTATGACGCCGACTGGTTCCGCGCCGCGCTTGAAAGCCGAGACATCGAACCCTGCATCCCTGGTCGGAAAGGGCGCAAGGAGCCGGTCGAATACGATGAAGACCGATACAAGGACCGCAATCTGATCGAACGTATGTTCGGAAAGCTCAAGGATTGGAGGCGAATCTCAACCCGATACGACCGCTGCGCTCATACCTTCATGTCGGCAATCTGCATCGCAGCTACCGTCATATTCTGGTTATGAGTCCTGAGCCTAGTCCCGATTTAAAATCATAATCTCATATTTTGATTTTGAGAATCCTGCTTTCTGGTAAGCCTTTATGGCGCCTTTGTTTTCATTGTGGACATACAGCCGCAACTCCAATGCGCCTTCAAGTTCCATAGATGATCTTATGGAGCTCAAAAGTAAATTCATCAGGCCCTGCCCCCTGTATTTTTGAGAGACATACATGCTCTGAATCCACCAGTACCAACCGGCGTTCCAATCGCTCCACTCACGTATGATGGATCCGCTGCCTATCGGGTTATTTGTTTCATCTACAAGAATCCAGTAACGGGCAATTTTATCATTTTCAAGTGCCGCCCTTATTCCTTCACGAAGCATGTCCGTGTTCTTCTTAATGCCCTCCGCTTCAAATGCTTCTTGTGTAGTGAAATGAACCAGAATATCCAAGTCTCCGAATTCGGCATCTCTTACTTTCATCGTGACCCCTTACTCTATTATCTTGATGCGCAGCGCAGTGGTGCAAGAAAGATTATTGAGCAGAGCCGGGTTGGTACGTCCGTAACCGATCCATTCGGTCTACGCTATGCTCAAACTCGCCGCCGTCAAAATTTGACCTCGCTCTTATGAGTCCTGAGCCTAACGGACCCTGAGTGCCAAAAGTAAACTGTCCCCGATGTTATTCGCACACCGCTGGCAGCCCGCCGATCACGAGATCCGCGACGATGTCGGCATAGGCGTCGCGGTCCACGGGCCCGCCCGGCTTGTACCAGAGATAGAACCAGTTGAGCATGCCGAACACCGACATCGTCACCGGCGCTAGAAGCTCCGGCCGCGCCCTGAACCGTTCGGGTTCGATCTCGCGCACGCACTCCGACATGCAGGCCACCAGCCGCCGCTGAAGCGCGCGCAGATGCACCTGGTTGTCCTCCGGCAGCGACGACAGCGCATCGAGCTGCACCTTGTGTTCGGCGTCGGAATCCCGGTAGGCGATCAGGATGGCGCGGACCAGCGCACGTAGCCGCCCGGAGGGCGATCCGGGCTCGGCCGCGGCCGTTTCCACCACCTCCACCAGCGCCGTCAGATGCGTGTCGAGAATATCGAACAGCAGCGCATCCTTGGACGGATAATAGTGATAGATCAATGCCTTGGAGACGCCGCAGGCATCCGCCAGCTTGCCCATCGAGGCCCGGTCAAACCCGTGTTTCGCGAAGAAAACCGCGGCGGTCTTGAGGATCGCCTCGCGTTTTGCCTCGTGATCCTTGGCGATTGTCCGGGCCATGGCCTCAGGTCCGGTTCCGGTTGTCGACCACGCGCTTGGCCTTGCCCTCGGAGCGCGCCACCTTGCCCGGTTCCTGCACGTTGATCCGGGCGGTGACCCCGACCACGCTCTTGATGTGATGCGCCAGTTCCTTGCCCGATGCCGTGCGCGCTTCTTCGGACGCACTCGAGACAGTGCACTCCACATGCACGGTCATCTGATCCATGCGGCCGCTGGTGGAGAGCTCGATCTGGAAATGCGGCGCAAGGCCTGTGCATTTGAGGATCTGCTCCTCGATCTGGGTCGGAAACACATTGACGCCGCGCAGGATGATCATGTCATCGGAACGCCCGGTGATCTTCTCCATCCGCCGCATCGACCGCGCCGTGCCGGGCAGCAGCCGGGTCAGGTCGCGGGTGCGGTAGCGCACCATCGGCAAGGCCTCTTTGCTCAGCGTCGTGAACACCAGTTCGCCGATTTCGCCGTCCGGCAGCACTTCGCCGGTGACCGGGTCGATGATCTCGGGATAGAAATGATCTTCCCAGATGTGCAGCCCGTCCTTGGTCTCGACGCACTCGTTGGCAACCCCCGGTCCCATCACCTCGGAAAGCCCGTATATGTCGACGGCATGCATGTCGAAGGCCTGCTCGATCTCGCTGCGCATCGAATTGGTCCACGGCTCGGCCCCGAAAATACCGACGGCCAGCGAACTCTCGCGCGGATCGATGCCCTGCCGGCGGAACTCGTCAAGAATCGACAGCATGTAGGACGGCGTCACCATGATCACTTGCGGCTTGAAATCAGTGATCAGCTGCACCTGCCGCTCGGTCATGCCGCCCGAAATCGGCACCACCGTGCAGCCGAGCCGCTCGGCCCCGTAATGCGCGCCGAGACCGCCGGTAAACAGCCCGTAGCCGTAGGAGACATGCACGATATCGCCCGGGCGCCCGCCCGAGGCCCGGATCGAGCGCGCCACCAGATCCGACCACATGTCGATATCGGCCGCGGTGTAGCCGACCACGGTCGGCTTGCCGGTGGTCCCCGACGAGCCGTGGATCCGCACCACCTTCTCGCGCGGCACCGCGAACATGCCGAAGGGATAGTTGTCCCTCAGGTCGATCTTGGTGGTGAACGGAAATTTCGACAGGTCGGCCAGCGTCTTCAGATCGTCCGGATGCACGCCTTTTTCGTCAAACGACGCCTTGTAGTGCGGCACGTTCTCGTAGGCATGCGCCAGCGACCATTTCATCCGTTTGAGCTGCAGCGCGGCAATCTCGTCGCGCGAGGCGGTTTCGATCGGATCGAGACTTGCCCGGTCGGGCGTCAAATCAAGCATCGGGTTCTCCTGCAATCCCGGGACGACGGCTCACGCTGAACCGGCACGCCCTCTTCCTAACTCTGTTCTGCTACCGCCTCAGGCGGCAGGCTCTTCGAAATGCGTGCCCGAAATGGTCCGCGACAGCCCGCGGAACTCGGCGATCGTCACCCCGTCCTGTCGCGTCACGCTAACATCGTAGACGCCGGACCGTCCGGCCAGCGTCACCTCGCGCGCGGTTGCGGTCAGCCGGTCACCTTCCCGTCCCGGCGCCAGGAACGTCACCGAGCAGTGCTGCGCCACGGTAATCGTGTTGTGGCTGTTGCAGGCAAAGGCAAAGGCGCTGTCGGCCAGCGTGAAGATCGCCCCGCCGTGGCAAGAGCCATGGCCGTTGAGATGGTCCTTGCGCACCGTCATCGACAGTGTCGCCGTGCCCGGCCCCACTGCATCGATGCTCATACCCATGCCCTTGGTGGTGTGGTCGTCCCTGAGCATGGCCTCCGAGGACCGCTCGGCGCGTTCCTGGTCCGAGATCGCGCTCATTGGCTGCCCCCGAACTTCGGTTCGCGCTTTTCCAGAAAGGCCCGCACGCCCTCGGCGTAATCGGCCGAGAAACCGGCCTCGCGCTGGGTCTCGGCTTCGAGATCGAGATGCGCGTCGAGCTCCTGCCCGGCAGCCGCCTGGATCAGGCCCTTCATCAGGCCGAGCCCGAAGGTCGGCCCCACGGCAAGGCGGCCGGCCAGCGCCCGCGCTTCGTCCATAAGCTCGGCATCGTCACAGGTTTTCCAGATCATGCCCCAATGCTCGGCCCGCTCGGCGGTCACCGGCTCGGCGGTCATGGCGATCGCCTTCGCGCGCGCCTCGCCGATCAGCCGCGGCAGCATCCACGATCCTCCGGCATCGGGAATGAGGCCGACCCGGGAAAACGACTGGATGAACTTGGCGCTGCGAGCCGCCAGCACGATGTCGCAGGCGAGCGCCAGATTGGCCCCGGCCCCCGCCGCCACGCCGTTGACCGCGCAGACGACAGGCTTTTCCAGCGTCCGGATGCGGCGGATCAGCGGATTGTAGAACCGCGTCAGCGTGTCGCCCAGATCCGGCGGACCGTCCATCTTGGACGGATCGCGCGCCGACAGATCCTGCCCCGCGCAGAAGCCGCGCCCCGCCCCGGTCAGCAGCACCGCCCGGCAGCGCGCATCGTCCCGCGCCATCTCGAGACAGTCCGCCAGGACCAGGTGCATCTCGTCGTTGAAGGAATTCAATCGATCCGGCCGGTTCAGCGTGATTTCCAGCACGCCGCCGTTCCAGGAATGTAGTACCGGTTCACTCATCGCAGGGGTCCTCCTGAAAATAATGGTTGCATAAGCCGACCGGTTGGTCAATTAATAATCTCACGGTATTTGATACTTAAAATTTCACTTCGCCACTCCGGGAGCCGCCACAGTGACCACGCCTTCAGCCACCCTTCACGCAAGTACGGAAACAAAGGTGGTCGACGTCGCGATTAACAATGGCCATGCGCTGTTGACCATCGACAACCCGCCGGTCAATCCGCTCTCGATCAGCGTCCGCAAGGGCCTGATGGAGGCTGTCCGCCAGGTCAACGAAGCCGGTTGCGAAACCGCGGCCATCGTCTGCGCCGGGCGCACCTTCGTCGCCGGCGGCGACATTTCCGAATTCGCCGGACCGCCACCATTGCCGCACCTGCCCGACGTGCTTGACGCCATCGAGGCCAGCGCCACGCCGTTCATCGCCGTCATGCACGGAACAGTACTCGGCGGCGGACTGGAACTGGCGCTCGCCTGCGCCTGGCGCATCGCCGACGCGAAGACCAAGTTCGGTCTTCCGGAAGTCAATCTCGGCCTGATTCCCGGCGCCGGTGGCACCCAGCGCCTGCCGCGCCTCATCGGGCTCGAGCGCGCCGCCCGCATGGCCGCCAATGGCAAGCCGGTCAATGCACGGACCTTCGAGGAGTTCGGCGGCCTTGATCTCGTCTTTGACGGCGACCCGATGCAGTCCCTCGCCGGCTTCCGTGCCGCCCTGCCCGCCCGTCCCGTCAACACCTCGGAACGCACGGTCGAGAACGCCGATCTCACCGCGCTCAAGGCCGAGATCGCCAAGGGGGCGAAAGG
The DNA here is from genome assembly GCA_020637795.1 of Hoeflea sp. Taxonomy (GTDB): domain Bacteria; phylum Pseudomonadota; class Alphaproteobacteria; order Rhizobiales; family Rhizobiaceae; genus Hoeflea. Next base: position 977,036 of record JACKJT010000002.1, read on the forward strand.
CGCCGACGCGCCGATGATCGCGCTCGAAACCACCGCGCTCGCCGCCTCCCTCCCCTTCACCGAAGGCAGCAAGATCGAACGCCAGACCCATCTCGATCTGCGGACCAGCGCCCAGTCACGCGCCCTGCGCCGCCTGTTCTTCGCCAGCCGCTCCGTCACAAGGCCGGACCGCCTGAAGGCCTTCGAGCCGGCCACGATCAACCATGTCGTCATCGTCGGCGGCGGCCTGATGGGCGCCGGTATCGCTGCCGCCAGCCTCGCCGCCGGTCACCGGGTCACACTGCTCGAGCGCGATGTCCAAAGTGCCGAGGCCGGCCGCGCCCGCGTCGAAGCCATCATCGCCGGCGATCTGGCGTCGGGCCGCATCACCGAGGACAAGGCCAAAGCGCGGCGCGCCAATCTCGCAGCCGGCGCAAACTATGCCGCAGCCTTTGACGCCGACATCGCCATAGAGGCGGTGTTCGAGGACCCCGAAATCAAGCGCGCGGTGTTCGGCCAGCTCGCCGCCGTGATGTCCCCCGAGGCGCTGATTGCCACCAACACCTCCTATCTCGATCCCAACCTGATCTCCGAAGGCATGCCCGGCCCGGGACGCTTCCTCGGCCTGCATTTCTTCTCGCCCGCCAACATCATGAAGCTGGTCGAAGTCGTCGGCACATCCGCCACCGCCGACCAGAGCATGGCCACCGCCTTCGCCTTCGCCCGGGGCCTCGGCAAGATCCCGGTCGAAACCGGCGTCTGCGACGGTTTCATCGGCAACCGCATCCTCTCGGCCTACCGCCGCCAGGCCGACTACATGGTCGCCGACGGCGCTTCGCCTTACGAGGTCGACAAGGCCATGCGCGGGCTTGGCATGCCGCTCGGGCCTTACGAGTTGCAGGACCGCACCGGGCTGCAGATCAGCTGGGCCAACCGCAAGCGCCAGCTCGCGGCCGGCAGCTGGCCGGGCCGCTACGTCGATATCGCCGACAGGCTCTGCGAGATGGGCCGTCAGGGCCGCGGCAGCCCGATGAAGAAGGGCTGGTACGATCATTCCAGTGGTGCCGGCCAGCCCGATCCGGAGATCGAGGCCATGGTTGCCGCCTGGCGGGCCGAGCACGCAACCGGCGGACAGTCGTTTTCCACCGACGAGATCGTCATGCGGATCATGGCGGCCATCGTCAACGAGGCCAACCTGATCCTCGAGGAAGGGATAGCGACCAGCGACACCGCGATCGATATCGTCTGGACCGAGGGCTATGGTTTCCCCAAACATCTGGGCGGGCCGATGTTCTGGGCGGAAGAGACCGGCATCGAGCGGATGCGCGAGGCCTTTGCCGCGATCGAGGCCCAGAGCCCCGGATCGTGGAAAGCCGCGAAAATATTTCAGGGATAGTCATCCCGCGCCGCATGGGCGCAAGACAGATGGCGGTCAGCCGCCAAAAGGGAGAGAGACATGGGTTTGATCAACGTCCACAGCTTCGTCGCCGGCAACTGGCTTCCGGCCGATGACGGCGCCCGTCCGATCGCCAGCGCCGTCACCGGCGAGCCGCTGGCCATCGCCGGCCAGTCGGCGCTCGACACGCAATCCATGATCGATTTCGCCCGTCTCAAGGGCGGACCGGCGCTGCGGGCCATGACCTTCCATGACCGCGCTCGCATGCTGAAAGCGCTGGCGCTGGAACTCGGAAAGTTCAAGGACGAGCTCTACGCCCTGTCCTACACAACCGGCGCCACAAAGCCCGACTCGATGATCGACATCGACGGCGGCATCGGCACCATGCTGGTCTATGCCTCCAAGGGCCGCCGCGAAATGCCCGATGGTCACATCTATGTCGACGGCGAGCTGGAAATGCTCTCGCGCAACGGCAGCTTTGTTGGCCAGCATGTCGCCACCTCGCTTCAAGGCGTCGCCGTCCATATCAACGCCTTCAACTTCCCGGTCTGGGGCATGCTCGAGAAGTTCGCGCCCACCCTGCTCGCCGGCATGCCTGCGATCGTCAAGCCGGCGACGGCCACCTGCCACGTCACCGAGCAATGCGTCCGCCGCATGCTCGAGAGCGGCATCCTGCCCGAGGGCGCCGTGCAGCTGGTCTCCGGCGGCCTCGGCGACCTGCTCGACCGGCTCGACTACCAGGACGTGGTCGGTTTCACCGGCTCGGCAAAGACCGCGCTGATGCTGCGCTCCAATCCGCATTTGCTTGAAAACTCCGTCCGCTTCGTCGCCGAGCAGGACAGCCTCAACGCCTCCGTGCTCGGCCCCGACGTCACGCCGGACAGCCCCGAATTCGACATCCTGGTCAAGGAGGTTGTCCGCGAGATGACGGCGAAAGCCGGCCAGAAATGCACCGCCATCCGCCGCATCATCGTGCCCCAGGCGCTCATCGGCCCGGTCGGCGAAGCCATTGCCGGGAAGCTCTCGACAATCCGCATCGGCGACCCGGCACTCGAGACCACCCGCATGGGCGCGCTGGCGTCCGCCGCGCAGAAGGCCGACGTGCTCGACAAGGCAGGCCGGATCGCCGCCGAATGCCGCCAGCTTGCCGGCGACCAGGATGCGTTCGAGGTCGATGGCGCCGACAAGGCGAAGGGCGCCTTCGTCGCCCCGATGCTGTTTGCCTGCGACGATCCGGATGCGGCAGAAGCCGTTCACTCGGTCGAGGCCTTCGGCCCGGTCGCAACCCTGATGCCCTACCGCCACCTGGCGCATGCCGGGCAATTGATGAACCGGGGCAAGGGAAGCCTTGTCGCCTCCGTCATCACCCATGATCCGGCCGTCGCCCGCTCGCTGCTGGTCGACGCCGGCGCCGCCCATGGCCGCATCTATGTCAACAACCGCGACAGTGCGAAGGAAGCGACAGGCCACGGCTCGCCGCTGCCGCACATGGTCCATGGCGGACCGGGACGCGCCGGCGGCGGCGAGGAACTGGGCGGCATCCGCGGCGTCATGCACTACATGCAGCGCACCGCCGTCCAGGGTAGCCCCGACATCATTTCCGGCATCACCGGCACCTGGATCAAGGGTGCGGCCAAGCCGAAATCAGCGGTGCATCCCTTCACCCGCACCTTCGATGAACTCGAAATCGGCGACACCATCGAGGCCGGCCCGCGTACCGTCACACTCGAGGACATCGAGACTTTCGCCCACTTCACCGGCGACACCTTCTACGCCCACATGGACGAGGAGGCGGCCAAGGCCAACCCGTTCTTCCCCGGCCGCGTCGCCCACGGCTACCTGCTCCTGTCCTTTGCAGCCGGTCTGTTCGTCGAGCCGGCCCCCGGTCCGGTGCTCGCCAATACAGGCCTCGACGGCCTCAAGTTCATGAAGCCGGTCTCGCCCGGCGACGCGATCTCGGTCGAGCTCACCGTCAAGCGCAAGACCCGCCGCACCGACGAGTACGGCGAAGTCCGCTGGCACGTCGCGGTGCTGAACCAGGACGGCGACGACGTGGCCGAATACGAGCTGCACACGATGAACGCCTACGCGCGGTAAGCAGAGCGACTGCCCGCAACTCGGGCAAGGATGGCCTCCGCGTCAGCCAGGAATCCATGTGAAAACAACCGGATAGGGCGGAATTGCGATTCAGTTTCGCAACCGCGCCCTATTGCAGGCTGGCCAGCTCCAGGATGAACTTCCTGCGGATCATCTCGCCGAACGAGGCATAGCCCTTGGCGGCCTGGACGAAGGATCCGGGCCCGCCCACTACATTGGCCTCGAAATAGCGCACAAGCCCGCCGACGGGCCGCGTGTGCGTGCCGTCGGGAAACGGCGAAAGCGAATCCTCGATCGCCAGCGCATTGATCACCACGCCCCGGCTCACCGCCAGGTCGCGGATAACATCGATGCGCGCGCCGACATTGCTGGTGCCGTCCGAGGAAATGTCGATCACCATCCGCCGCGCCGCCACGGGGGCCGATTGAAACCGGCGCAGGCAATACTCCACCACCTGGCTGGTCGAGGTGTTGCGCACGCTCATGCTGATCCATGGCGGCAAGGCCGAGTGGCGGATCTTGCGGGCGGCATCACGCGCCGTTGCCATGTCTCCGATCACCTGCCAGTCCATCTCGGCATATTGCTGCAACTGGTCGGCCCATTCCACATAGTGGACCGCGATCCGGCCGTACGCACCCGCCTGGATCAGGGCGACCACCTCCGGGTCCTCGATCGCCGAGGCGTGGCCCTGTTTCTGCAGGTCATATTCGCCGGCGGTCACGCTTTCCGACACGTCGGCGGCCAGGCACAACAGCATGTCCACCTGCTCTGCGCGTGCAGATGACACTGTGAGCAGTGACAGCGCGATTGCGCCAAGGAGGCTGTTTCTCACCATGCCCCTCTCCTGTGAGCCATCATGGCCCGGGCATTGAGTGTGCCACAAAAACGGAATCTGTAAATTGGCCATGCCCCGGGCGCGGCGTTGCACGCCATTCAGCCGGAAAACCCGACGGGCAAACATCGCTCTCGATTTTCGAGTTGTTGCTGCTAGTCTCCGGCCCAGCCAGGGGGAGAGACAGAGTGCTGCACACACCGACCGAAACCAGGGCCCGCACCTCTGCGGGCATCGTCCTGATGTGCGTGGGCGTGGCCAGTCTCTGCGTCAACGACGCGCTGGCCAAGACCCTGACCGCGCATTATTCGCCGTTCCAGATCCAGTTCCTGCGCAACCTGATCGCGCTCCCCTTCGCCATCCTCATCGCCTACCGGATGGGCGGCCGCGCCGCGCTTCGCTCGCATCGTCCGTTCACGCATCTGGCGCGCGGCACCCTCTGGGTCGGCGCCACCTTCCTGTTCTTCACCTCGATCACCTATATGGGGCTCGCCGAAGCCACCGCGCTGATCTTCGTAGCACCCTTGTTCATCACCGCACTGTCGGCGCTGGTCTTCCGCGAGCATGTCGGCTGGAAGCGCTGGCTCGCAGTCCTCGTCGGTTTCGCCGGCGTGCTGATCGCGGTCAGGCCCGGCACCGCGGCCTTCCAGGCCGTTTCGCTGCTGCCGGTCGCCACCGCCTTCGTCTATGCGCTTCTGATGCTCTCGGCCCGCTTCGTCGACAGCCGCGAAAGTGTCTGGACCCTGCTGCTCTACCTGACGGCAACCGGCGCGCTGATCAGCCTGTTCATCGTGCCCTTCGTCTGGATCGCGCCAAGGCCCGAGGATTACTGGCTGTTTATCGCCATCGCCATCTTCGGCACCGCCGGCATGACCATGATGACCCAGGCCTTCCGCCTCGCCCCCGCCTTCGTCGTCGCGCCCCTCGACTACACCGCCATCATCTGGGCCACGGCTCTCGGCTGGATCTTCTGGACCGAAATCCCCGACGCCCTGACCTTTGTCGGCGCCGCGATCATCATCGCCAGCGGGGTATTTGTTATCTGGCGGGAGCATAGGGGGGCGGGGTGAAGACCACCCTACTACCGTATGTGACAATTCTTGCTATGGAACGATGTCACAGCATCGTCACTGTGATCTACTATCCGGACCTTTAGTGAAAACAGTCGGCCAGATTTGGCTCGCGTTCGTAACCCTGGCTTTAGGTGCCTCTTAACGTAGTACCGACAACGTGGTAGGCAGCCCGGCCATCTCCTGCACCGCAAGTACCTCCAAATTGCCGCCGCCATGACGGACACATGACGCGGCTCCAATTTTCTTGCTGTCGATTTTGCCGACCCATATGATAAGGTTTAATTCCACAATATTCTGCAGATATAAGGTTACATTGACCGACGGGAGACGCTGTTGGAGCGAATTGGCAATATACTCAATTTTTTAGTTGATGTATTCCTCCCAGTTTACCCAAGCGCTATTGTTCCCTGGGACAAGTATCGGACCTAATCACTTCATCTGAGAAAATACTTTTGTGAAGACGGCGACTGGCAAAAAGCTGCGTCTTTACGAGGTTGACCAACTCCGCACTCGCCTGAATCGAAATGTTCTTTTCCCGGCACGACTCACGGAACTCTTGCTCTTTGCCATTGGCGATTATCGTTTTGACAATTTCAAACACAGTGTCTGCCGTCACATCAATCGGGTTAAGTCCCTCATATAGGAAAGGCTCTTTCATACGTCTTCTCCCATTGATTCATTGAATTTGCGCGCCTTGGCTTTTAAGTATCTTAAGTGTACTAGTCAGATCCCGGTTCTCCTGACGGTCCAGTTCATCGAGCGCAAGGGATTTTGCAGTTACCTTGTTCTTGCCTGAAATGGTTTTTTGCTCGGTCGTCTTGGCAGGTGGTAAAGAGAGGGCAAAAACGAGCTTGTGTTGATCGGTTCGCGAGACCGTATTCTCGGAAAGCGCTGAAGATAAGCCAACGCCGGAGGTCACCGGATTAAGTTCGATTGCCGGCGACACATGACCTTTCAGGGTCGTCTGGAAGTCGATCGTGTCCGCGAGCTGCTTGACGGTCCCCCCCCTCCTCCTTGGGCGCTATGTTCCCTGACTGGTTAAGGTCGATAAACGTGTCGATCACCTCTGCCAGCCCGATCTTTCCGAGCATCGGATAAATATGGTTTTTCTGCCTGACCTTGACCGCACAATATTCGTCGGAAAGATTACGAGCGAGGTCACCGAACCGATCGGCAACACGAAAATTGCGAGAATTTTGTCGCTGCCGCTCAATGCCACCGCCAATACCGAGAGTTCTCTTTCCATTCGAAAACGGATTCAGCAAGTTGAGCCCCACAGAATTTGCGTTTTTTTCCGTGATATCAATAGTAAAATCGTAAGCGATAGCAGTATCTTCATAAATTTGGATGTTATTACGCGTTTCTGGATCAATTTCGACATATTTTATACTCGAAAATTTTTTCGAGCCATTTTCAAGAGAAGCTCCAACATTTCTAATTTTATGTACTCTGCTGCTTTTCAAATAAGCGATAACTTTATTTCGTATAGCATCACGGGTTTCGCAACGAATTTTCGCAACAATTTGATAAGTAGTATCAGGCTTCGATATGTCTTCCGGAAGTGGATGTATATTGCAGCCTGCACTAAGAGTGCATAATGCCACAGCAAGGAATTCTCCGCGCATCGCCCTTCCCCTTAGATATTTATTTCGGGTATTCTATATCGCAATTTTCAAAATACAAGGGTTGCAATAGATGCAATAGATCACCCAAGGTAGTTGAGCGGATCGGCGTTCGTTTGGAGGATTAAAGATTCAAACCGATGGCAGTTCTTTCGCGAGCGCCTAATGACTCCTAGCGTCTGTCAGCGCTTGGCAGAGTCTTTTGGGGATTCCCGTCCCACCATCTTTTGGATTCAACATCGTTGATGAGTACGGAGACCCGTAGTGATGGTTCACCATATCTTGACGCCAGCCCGCCCCTCACCTATCTTGTTACATGTAACAGACAGCCGGAGCCTTCGCCATGTCCACGCCTGTCAGCCAGCGGGTCCGCAAGCGCCGCGATGCGTTGCGCGCGGCCGGTTTGCGCCCGGTGCAGATCTGGGTGCCTGATACCCGCCGTCCGGGCTTTGCCGACGAGTGCCGCCGCCAGGCCCGCCTGGTTGCCGCAACGGACGCCGCGGACCGCGATCTCGAAGGATTTCTCGACGCGGCCCTCGCCGATCTCGATGACGGGAGCAGCGGGTGAGGCGTGGCGATCTCGTCACGGTCGCGTTGCCGGGAGATTTCGGCAAGCCCCGCCCCGCGCTGATCATCCAGGCCGATCCCTTCGCGGAGACCGGCACGGTTACGCTGCTACTGATCTCGTCAACCCTGGTCGATGCGCCGCTGATCCGGCCCACCCTTCGCCCGACGCCCGAGAACGGGCTGCAAAAACAATCACAAGTGATGATCGACAAGGCCATGACAGTGAGGCGCGACAAGCTCGGCCAACCCTTTGGCCGGCTCGACGACGAAACCATGCTGTCGGTCACACGATTGCTGGCGGTTTTCCTGGGCCTCGCCTGACCCTGTCGGCAGCCGAGCAGGTTCCCGCCGCCCGCCCGCCCCACTCACTGCGGAATCAGCCGCTCCGTGCCCGAGCCCGACTGGCCGTCGATGGTCCAGGCGCCTTCCAGCGTGCCGTCCTCCATCACTTCGTAGACCACCAGCCCGACAGCGCCGGATTCGAACACGTAGCCGGCGGCAAAGGCGTTGTCGTAGAGCATGCAGATGCCGTCGGATTCCGTCCCCGTGCTCCAGTGGATATGGCAGGTGGTGTCCGAGCTCAGTTCAATGGTGGCGGTGCCGCTATAGGAGCTGCCATCGAGATTGGTGCCCTCGACCGTGTAGGTGCCGGTTGTCACTTGTGCCTGTGCGGCCCCCATCAGCCCCAGCGTTGCCACGAGACAGGCCAAAATCTTGCTTTTCATGTGATCCACCCCTGTGAGAGCAAGTCCAGCCAAAGCGGAAACCGGCTTCGCGTCCGGAATTGCGTGAAAACAATAGGATGGAGCATTATCCGTGACTGCGTTTTCACCGGAAATGCTCCAGCACCGACGGGCACATTGCCGCGGGCACGCCACGCTCGGTCCGGCCGCAGCCAATGTCAATTGGCTCGATCAGGCGGCAGGAAATATATTTTACCGATCACCGAAGCGGCAGCACCTGACCGCCAGTCAGCCGCTTGCGAAAGCGTCTTGGCCCGTCACCCGTAGCGCTCCGCCGTCAGCCCGTCGAAATCGATCTCCGGCTTCTTGCCGAGCACCACATCCGCCACCGCCCGGCCCGAACCGCAGGCCATGGTCCAGCCGAGTGTGCCGTGGCCGGTGTTGAGATACAGATTGTCGTAGCGCGAGGGGCCGAGCACCGGCGTGCCGTCGGGCGTCATCGGACGGAGGCCGGTCCAGCCTTCCGCCTTGGAAATGTCGCCGCCCTTCGGGAACAGGTCTGAGATCACGTGTTTCACCGTGTCGGTGGCGTGAGGGCCGAGCCGGTTGGAATAGCCGGCGATCTCGGCGGTGCCGGCGACGCGGATGCGGTCGCCGAGCCTTGTGATCGCCACCTTGTGGGTCTCATCCATGATGGTCGATTGCGGCGCGAACGCATCGTCGGTCACCGGCAGCGTCACCGAATAGCCCTTGACCGGATAGACCGGCAGGTTGACGCCGATGGGCTTCAAAAGTTTCGGGCCGTAGCTGCCGAGCGCACAGACATACTTATCGCCCTCGATCCGCCCGGCAATCTCGGTGTCGACCCCGGCGACCCGGCCGTTCTCCACCGCGATCCCCCGGATCGACTGGCCATACTGGAACTCGACGCCCATCTCGGCGCATTTGTCGGCGAGCGCGATGGTGAACATGCGGCAGTCACCGGTGCGGTCGGCGGTCAGCCGCAAGCCGCCGACGAACTTGTTGCGCACCTCACCGAGCGCCGGCTCGACGGCGATGCAGGCGTCGCGGCCGAGCACCTCGTAGGGAGAATCATACTCCGCCAGGATCTCCTGATCGGCCCTGGAATCCTTCATCTGCTTGGCGGTGCGGAACAGCTGCAGGGTGCCCTGCTCGCGCCCGTCATACTCGATCCCGGTTTCAGTGATCAGCTCCGGCATCACGTCGCGCGAATAGTTCGAGATCCGCACCATCCGCCCCTTGTTGATGCGGTAGCGCTCGTCGTTGCAGTTTTGCAGCATCTGCAGCCCCCATTTCCACATGGTCGGGCTGATCAGCGGCCAGATGAACAAGGGCCGCCGCTTCATGAACAGCCATTTGAGCGCCTTCATCGGCACACCGGGTGCGGCCCAGGGCGAGGTCATGCCGTAGCTCAGCTCACCGGCATTGGCGTAGCTGGTCTCGAGCCCCGGCCCGGCCTGCCGGTCGAGCACCACAACCTGCGCCCCGCCCTTGGCCACATAATAGGCGGTGGTGACCCCGATCACGCCCGCTCCCATGACCACAACTCTCATGACTGGCAATCCTTCCTGGGTAGTCTCACGCGCTGATCCCGCTGGAGCCTAGCCGATCCGGATGCAATGCACTACCGGGATAAGGGAAGCCTGCCTCCGGGGGGCTTTGCGCGGATCAAAACCGGGCCGCTCGTGACACAAGAACGCGCAAATCGCCGACCGCTTCAAACCCGGCCTGACGCGCATGGCTGAGTTCCGGACCGGTTTCATAGCCTGTGATCGGAAGATGCGGCGCGATCGACGCCACGGCGGCGGTGGCTTGCCTGAAAACATCGTCCGGCCGCGAGAGGGAGAAGACGTTGGAAATGCCAACGCACCCATCCGAGATATTGGCGATGCATCCCGCCTCGAATTCATCTCCTCTCTTTTGGCCAAGAAAGACGATCTCCGGCTGTTCCAGCAGCGTTCCGGTGAACATGCGGTGTTGCGTTGCCGATCCCGCCTGTTTCCAGGCCGTTTCCCAAAGCCTCAGGTCGGTCTCGGTCGCAATCCTTGTCCAGGTGCTGGTGCAGGTTGGCAGTCCTGCATCCCGCCAGATCCAGGACGCGTCAAACAGGACGTCGAACCCGTTGGGACCGAGGTCCAGTTCACAGAAACTGTCCTTCACACCAAGCGCGCCGTCGAAGGACTGCGCCAAGGTCCCGATCTGCAGGGCAATCTCCCCGGCATGGCCGGGAGACAGCACCGTGAGATTGGAATAATAAGGCGGCGGCCGGTCTCTGCCGACAAATCCATAGGGCAGCCGGTCGTAGCACAGGCCGTGCGAGGCGAACATCGCGGCATACAGGTCGGCGTTGTTGCCTGCGGCAACTATCGCGCGGTGATCGATTGCCATCCTGCACATCCCCCATAGGCTGAGTTCGCATTCCAATAGTGCGCATCCTTGCGCAGGTCAATTTCCGGTCAGCATTGCGTCCCGGCAGATGGCGAGCGACGCGGCGTGGCGCCGCGGAAGGCACTTCCCGTCCTCACGTAAACCGTCTATTCCCTCTCCCCATGCGTGAACCCGATCCGATTGCCGAGACCATCACCGCCCGTCTTGCCAGCCTGCAGGCCGGTGGACGGCTTTCGGCCTGGTCGCTGATCGTCAGTTTTCTCGGCGACGCCATCGGCCCGCGCGGCGGCGTGGTCTCGGCCGGCACGCTGCAGGCCGTGATGCAGCGGCTTGGCATCGGCGCAGGCGCCGTCCGCACCGCCATCTCTCGGCTCTCCGCAGATGGCTGGATCGAGCGGTCGCGCGAGGGCCGCAACAGCTTCTACCGGCTGTCGGGCGATGTCGAGGAAACCGTGCGCGCCGCCGAGCGACGCATCTACGCCAAGACCTCGCTGCTGCCGGCGGACGCGCCCCGGTCGCTGGTCATCGCCACAGAGCCATTGTCCGATGAGGCGCTCGGCGCCCTCGAACCGACCGGCGCACTGCAGCTTGCCCCGCAGCTGATCCTGTGTTTCGCGGCCGTAGCAGAGCTGCCCGGAAGCCTGCGCATTCCCGGCGCCACCCTTGCCGACCTGTCCAGCCTCGAGCCGGGCGACGCCATGCGGGCGCGGCTCGCCGAAGCCCGGCATTTCGCCGAATTCGAGGAGCTGCGCGCGGCCTATCAGCCGCTCGGCACCGCGCTGCAACAGCCAGGCAGCCCGCCGCCCGCCGACGCCATGGCGCTCCGTTGCCTGATGATCCACGAGTGGCGCCGCCTGGCGCTCAGGGTTCCGGCGATCCCCGCCGACCTCGTGGAGCCCGGCGATCCCGAACCCGGAACCCGCGCGCTGATCGCCGCGATCTACGCCAAACTGCTGCCCGCCTCCGAGGCCTGGCTCGATGCCAGCGCCACCACGCCCTCAGGCCCCTTGCCGCCGCCCGACGCCCGGCTCGCCGCCCGTTTCGGCGGCTGACGATCGAACCGGCGTCCATTCGCCAATACGTTACACGATTAACTTGACATGCTTTATGCTTGTAACATATAAGATGCTCCACAGCGGAGGATCACGATATGTACAGCCAGGGCCTCATCGGCGCGGATTCAAGCACCACCGAATCCGAAGAGTTTCTCGCAGCCTTCCAGGCGCGGATTGACCGCGAGGAAAAGATCGAACCCAACGACCCGATGCCCGAAGGCTACCGCCGGACGCTGGTCCGCCAGATCGGCCAGCACGCGCATTCGGAAATCGTCGGCATGCTGCCCGAGGGCAACTGGATCACCCGCGCGCCCTCGCTCCGCCGCAAGATCGCGCTGCTCGCCAAGGTGCAGGACGAGGGCGGCCACGGCCTCTACCTCTACTCCGCCGCCGAGACGCTCGGCGTCAGCCGCGAGCAGATGACCGAGGAACTGCTGTCGGGTAAGGCCAAGTATTCCTCGATCTTCAACTACCCGACGCCGACCTGGGCCGACATCGGCGCCATCGGCTGGCTGGTCGACGGTGCTGCGATCATGAACCAGATCCCGCTCTGCCGCTGCTCCTTCGGGCCCTATGCCCGCGCCATGATCCGCGTCTGCAAGGAGGAAAGCTTCCACCAGCGCCAGGGCTACGAGATCATGATGACGCTCGCCCGCGGCTCGGAAGAACAAAAGCAGATGGCGCAGGAGGCGCTCAATCGCTGGTGGTGGCCGTCGCTGATGATGTTCGGCCCGCACGACAGCGACTCGACCCATGGCGACCAGTCGATGAAGTGGAAGATCAAGCGTTTCTCCAACGACGAGCTCAGGCAGAAATTCATCACCGCCACCGTGCCGCAGGCCGAATATCTCGGCCTCACCGTTCCCGATCCCGATCTCAAGTGGAACGAGGAGACCAAGCTCTACGACCACGGCGAGATCGACTGGGCCGAGTTCAAGGCGGTGGTCTCCGGCAACGGCCAGATGAACCGCGACCGCATCCGCGACCGCAACAAGGCCTGGGACGACGGCGCCTGGGTGCGCGAGGCGGCCCTCGTCCATGCACAGAAACGCGCAGACAAACAGCATATCGCCCGGGAGGCAGCAGAATGACCGACAAGCACGACCTCACGCCCCTCTGGGAAGTCTTCATCCGCCCGCGCAACGGGCTGCATCACCGCCATGTCGGCTCGCTGCACGCCTCCGATTCGGCGCTTGCGCTGCAGGCCGCCCGCGACGTCTACACGCGCCGCGGCGAAGGCAACTCGATCTGGGTCTGCCGTTCCGCCGACATCGCCGCCTCCGATCCGTCCTTCGCGGAAGCCAATTTCGAGCCCGCCGACGACAAGATCTACCGTCACCCGACCTTCTACGACATCCCTGATGAAGTGGGGCACATGTGATGGCCACTGCTGAAACAAATGTCCCGGCCATCCTCGAGATCGCCGATGATTGCCTGATCCTCGGCCACCGCCTGTCGGAATGGTGCGGCCACGCGCCGATCCTCGAGGAAGAAATGGCGCTCGCCAATATGGGGCTCGACCTGCTCGGCCAGGCCCGCGCGCTCTATGCCCATGCGGGCGAGCTCGAGGGCAAGGGCCGGAGTGAGGACGACCTCGCCTTCCTGCGCCGCGAACGCGACTATGTGAACTGCCTGCTGGTCGAGCGCCGCAACGGCGATTTTGCCCACACCATGCTGCGCCAGCTCTATTTCGCAGCCTTCATGCAGCCCTTCTGGCGCGAAGTTGCCGCGAACTCCACCGACGCGACGCTTGCGGGCATCGCCGCCAAGGCCGAGAAGGAAATGGCCTATCACCTGCGCCATGCCGGCGAATGGGTGATCCGCATGGGCGACGGCACCGACGAGAGCGCCCGGCGCATGGCGGACGCCGCCATCGAGCTGCACCGCTACACCGGCGAATTGTTCATGGCATCGCCTGCGCGGCAAAAGGCCATCGCCGACGGCCTGCTGCCCGACCCGGAAAGCCTGCGCGGCGAGTGGGACGCGACCATCGCCACCGTCTTCGCGGAAGCGAAGCTGGAGATGCCCGAGATCCGCGTCATGCAGAAGGGCGGCCGCGACGGCAACCATGGCGAGGACATGGGCCACCTGCTGGCCGAGCTGCAGTTCATGCAGCGCGCCTATCCCGGCCAGACCTGGTAGATGCCGTGAGCCAGTCACCCACCATGACGGCAGGCAGCGGCAGCGAAGCTTCCGGCACGACCGGGACCGACTTCGAGCTCGCCCGCGCGCTGGACGTGGCGAGCGGCGTGCCCGATCCGGAAGTGCCCTGCGTCACCGTTGCCGATCTCGGCATCCTGCGCTCGGTCAGCCGCAACGCGGATGGCCGGATCGTGGTCAGGCTGACGCCGACCTATTCCGGCTGCCCGGCGGTGATCGCCATTGAGATGGCGGTTCAGACAGCGCTGCTGGACGCAGGAATCGACGCGACAATCGAGCGCGTCATCTCGCCCGCCTGGACCACCGACTGGATTTCCGCCGAAGGCCGCGAGAAGCTGCGCGCCTATGGCATCGCCCCGCCGGTGGGATCCTCGGGCGGCAGGCGCGCCTTCTTTTCCGAAGACGTGATCGCCTGCCCGCGCTGCGGCTCCACCCACACCACGAAAGTTTCCGAATTCGGCTCCACCGCCTGCAAGGCGCATTACCGCTGCGACGATTGCGCCGAACCCTTCGATTATTTCAAGTGCATCTGAGGACCTGACCGATGGCCGCACCCCGCTTTCACACGCTCGAAATCGCCGCTGTCCGCAACGAGACCCCGGATGCGGTGGCGATCAGTTTCGCCATTCCCGAGGATCTCTCCGACACTTTCGCCTTCGTGCCGGGCCAGTACCTGACGCTGCGCGCCGATATCGGCGGCGAGGACATGCGCCGCTCCTATTCGATCTGCTCGCCGCTCGGCGAGACCGGCCGCCGCACCGTCGGCGTCAAGCGCATCGAGGACGGCCGCTTCTCGAGCTTCGCCCAGACGCTCAAAGCCGGCGACCGCATCGAGGTGATGCCGCCGCAGGGCCGGTTTACGGCTCAGATCGGCGGCGACCACGACTATCTGCTGCTGGCCGCCGGCTCCGGCATCACGCCCTGCCTGTCGATCGCCAAGTCGGTGCTCGCCGGCGAGCCGGATTCGACCGTCACCCTGCTCTACGCCAACCGCAATTCGTCGAGCGTCATGTTCCGCGACGATTTGAATGATCTCAAGGACCGCTACACCACCCGCTTCACGCTGCTGCACGTGATGGACGAGGAGGTGCAGGACGTCGAGATCATGAACGGCAGGCTCGACGCCGAGAAGCTGGAAAACCTGGCGAAGTTGCGCGTCATCGACCCGAAGGCCGCCGACGCCATCTATATCTGCGGCCCCGAGCCGATGATCCGCTCGGCGTCCGCCGCCATGGCCACGCTCGGCGTTGACCAGGACAGGATCAAGTTCGAACTCTTCACCCCGGCCCCCGGCGCGAAACCGGCGCCGGCGAAAACCAATGGCGCGGCCGTCAACGGGGCCAAGCACGGCGCCTCGGTCGAGATCATCCTCGACGGCGCCCGCCGCACCATCGAGGTCGACGCGGCCCAGGACACGGTGCTGACGGCAGCGATGAAGGCCGGGCTCGACCTGCCCTATTCCTGCGCCGGCGGCATGTGCTGCACCTGCCGCTGCAAGATCGTCGAGGGCGCCGCCACCATGGACGAGAATTTCTCGCTCGAACCCTGGGAAATCGAGGCCGGCTTCACCCTCTCCTGCCAGGCCCGGCCCGACACCGACAGACTGGTGCTGGATTTCGACGCGTAGTAGGGATCTCGCCGCGCCGCCATCCGCACAGCCGGAAACGGGCCCGCGCGGCAAGACCGCCGGGGTGTGAGAGGAAATTCAGTCCGGAGGGCCGCGCGAAGGCAGTGCCTCTGGTAGAATGGGTAGTAGGGTGGCGCTGCTCTCGCGCGCGGCCCGGAACTCGCCGGATGGCGTCCCCACCCGACAGGCGGCAGCCTCGCAGACACGCGGAGGTTGGCTTTCTGGCCTGCCCCTCTTCAGGGCCCTGTCGCCCGGGTTGCCCCGGCCGCGGCCTGGACGGGCCGCGGGAGCTGCTTTGGGCGTGGTTCCGGCACGGACCCTGCTTGGCTTTCGCGAAGCATGTCCGCCACAGGCCCGCGCCGCTGTCCCGCCCCACCCCGCTTGACGCGGACTTCAGGAACAGGACCCCGGCCCGGTGGCTGGCTTTGCGCGCCGCTCCCGAAAGAGCGCCGCCCGCCAGCGGAACCACGTTGGCCACCGCCTCCCCTTGGGCCGCGCCCTACGTCGGGACGCCGCCACCGGGGCATTCCCTCCCGCCTGCATCGAAACGTTCGCGATCCATCCGGCAGCGGGAGCAGACCGAGTCTGACACGGGGATGGAGGGTGTGGACAAAACGGGGTGGGTTTTGCGGATAAAGGGCGGGATTGCTGGGGTGGTGGGGCGGGAATGTGCACGGGGGGGGGTGGAGTTCGGGTTGGCGCCAAAGGTCATGATCATCGGTGCTTTTGCCGTACAAGCGGTTGAGCAGTGTTCGAGCAATCGCTCACCCTATAGGAGCATTGTGGGACGATCCAATCGCTGCAAAGAGCCTTAGGGGCCGGATTTTAGCCCCCACCCCCACAACTGCACGCGGTGTTCTCGATAAAGTGGGAGTGTAACCGGTCAGTCTTGCTTCCTCTCGGCAGCCGCGCCGTCTGCCATTAGCGTTTCGCATGCCAGCACCAACTGGCGACCATACTGATCAGACGCATCGAGCACGCTCTTTTCGGACACTCCAAAGAGAAAAAAGAGTGCATGCAAAATGCCCACGACGAGCACCGTACCGTATTGAGGCAACGGTACCCAATCGGCGCTCCAGAGCATCCATACACTAGCGGCAACAACGACCGCGTTAATTAGCAAACCGATCCACTTAAGGCCAAACAGGTTGCGACGGAAGCCGTAGACAACGTTCTCTTCAAAAAGAACCATGAATTTTGATTGGTCGCGAGTACGCTCCCGCAACCAGTTGCCGGCCAGTACGTAAAAGGCGTCAGCCTTATCAGAATTCTTAGTTTCGGAAGACACCGTTGGAGCTCTTTCATCGAGCTCCGACGCTAGGAAGGCAATGTAACGGGCCTTCGACTTCGTGTCGATCACCTTGTCCCTATGTCTCAAAACCGTAGGAAATGGTCGACCACCGGAGGACGCGAACATCTGTTTCTCGACACGCCGACCAAGCCGCCGTGAAAGATCCGAGAAGCCGAAGAATAGGACTGCGACCGCAGTGGTGATTAGCACCTGCGGTAACCCGAGCTTGTCCCAATCAGCGGCAAAGCTCGCGAGCGCAAAGACAATCATCGGGGCAATCGCAAGAACGGCAGGAAACAACCGGGCGCGGATCACATAAGTATCAAGCCTCTCCATTAACCTATTCCGTGTACAAGGACGTGAAGGCAATTGCCGAGATCACGTTCGATCCAGCTCGACTTGGCATATCGTGACGGTGCCCAATCCAGGTTTCATTCGTCTTGTAGACGGGGTAGCCGCGGCGCAGAAAGGCGTTCGACACACGCCGCTTCGGATACTCCGGCTTGTTACTACCGACGGAGCAGAATGCCGTACCTCGCGTAGCACTTCCTTCCGGCAGAGCGTTGCCAAGCCAGCGGTTGAGAACGGTCGGTGTGACATTGCGGCGGCTCCCGTGGTGGGGAACCTGGACAAAGTTCGGGGAAGACAGGCGCCCTAGGCGTGCTGCTGCATCTGCCGCCCGGCCCAAAGCGTCCGGGCCAGCATCGGCTGTCAAAAGCGCGGTACGCCCATCGAAATTCGCGAGCTGGACAACGCTGGACTCATTTGAGGGTGACGTGGGAGCTGGATTTTCCTCAAGCGCTTCAGTCCCCCACGTCTCGAAAAAGTGCGCCATTTGTTTAATTGCCTCACCCAGCCTGGCAACGATACCCTTCACCGGCTTCACATAACTCGTAGGGGTGTGATCGAACTGCGGGATGAGCTCCAAATAACGCTCGCGTGTGGGCGCCATAACTGTGAATGCGCCGATCTGCGTGTACGTGAAGACGTCGTTGATCGGGATGCCCTTGCTGTTGGCGAGCTCTTCGAGCTTCGCCAACAGCGGATACCCATCCCGAATCGTCTTGGCCAGGCCTTCAACCGTATAGCTCCCGTGGAATGCGCCGAGGATCTCGGCAGCAAAGCGCCAAGGACGGTTCATCCAGAGTGTTCCAACATCGAAATGCTCGACTACACTGATAAGCCCCGCCGCATGATCGTTATCGGCGTGTGAAAGGACTACATGATCAATGAATGTGGGCGCTCCGTAGAACGCTTGTAGATGATCTATTATGGCCTGCCCGGTTGGAGCGTAACCGCCATCCACTACGTAAATAGTGTGCCCGATAAGCGCATTCCCATGGCGGACACATATAGCATCCCCATTGCTGCCCCCCACTGGGAGAAAGTCAATCTCGTATCCCATGTTGCAGACCTCTAAATTGCCACAGGAGCACAAGACACAACTTTTTCGAGCAAGCACAAAAACAGGAAGCTTGAGCTGTCCACTGTCGAGGCACAGCCGACTTTTGCACGTCGTTACCTTAACGTTATGCCGCGCTCAGAAACTGGTTATTATCATCTCTGGCTTGGGAACATCAGTCCACTTCGGATTAACTTCCGACCGTTGCATCCGGTGTAAAGTGTCAGCTTATCGTATTTCTGAACAGCCGTCGGTAAGGATCCGGCCCTATTTCTAGCTGTAAGTTACCGACGCGCGGATCGGCTAC
Organism: Hoeflea sp.; assembly: GCA_020637795.1. Classification (GTDB taxonomy): domain Bacteria; phylum Pseudomonadota; class Alphaproteobacteria; order Rhizobiales; family Rhizobiaceae; genus Hoeflea. The sequence continues at coordinate 995,536 of JACKJT010000002.1, forward strand.
TTTAATGACTGAATCGAACCCAAGCCGCAGCCACCCCCTCACCCGATCGCCGCGACAATCTTCCGCAACTCCGCGTTCCGGGCGCCCAGCATCAGCACGTTCCTGAGTGCCGTCTTCGGGTCGGCGGTGCGGAACAGGACGCCGTTGTCGCGGATGTCGCGGTTGACCACGGGGCGCGGGGTTGCGCCGGGCTCGGTCGCTTCGCCGGGCTTCATCGCCACGGCGAAATACATCCGCGCGTAGCCGGGGCTGACATGGCTGAAGAAGTGTTCGTCGCCGCTGATCTCGGCTGAGAAATTGGCGATGTAGAAGCCCCAGGCGACATCCTTGTGCTCGGCGATATCGGTCTTCGAGGCGGTGACGTGGACGTAGCCGAGATGCGGCGCGGTCGCCAGCGTCTTGTGGAAAATGATCTCGGGAAAGCGAATCTTGCGGTGGAAGCTGTTGAGCCGCTGGTGCGTCTTCTTGCCGGCGCTCTCGAGCCGCTTGCCGGTGCGCTCGGCCACCTCCTCCTCGGTCAGGTAGCGCCGCTCTTCCTCGACCCAGTCCTGCTGGCGGCTGATGCGCCCGGTCCGGAGAAAATTGGTGTAGATCGCCAGCCCCGGACCGGATGCCTGCGGCGGTGTCTTGGATGCGTAGTATCTGAACATCGACATTTTGCGACCGAGCCCCGGTTTCGCCAAGCCAATTCCGGCGACAGGCAGACCCGGTCTCGCCTCCGGAATTGCATGAAAACAACAAGATAGGACTTTATCGCCGATTCTGCCGCCGGCTGAAAAGCTCTAACAATCTATGAACGCAAATGGTTAACCAATTGCTGTTGCCCGGAGCTTGCCGCGCGGAGACGGTGGCCGGTGCGAGGAGCCGGGCGACAAGCCCGGCCGCGCTTGAGGCGCCCCCGGGGCAACAGTGGCGCCCGGCCTCAGCGCCCCTTGAGCGCCAGGTAGACCGCGTGCGCGATCATCACGTCGAGATGGGCGCCGCCGCCGTTCTTGAAGAGGGTGATCTCGTCGGGCGAGTGGCGGCTGGTGCGGCCGTGCACCAGCGCGTGCAGGTCGCCCTGAATGTCCTCGCGGGAAATCACGCCCGCGGCCATCGGGATCATCACCTCGCCGATATGGCCGACGGTGGTGGCGAAACTGTCGACGAACAGCCGCCCGCGGGTCAGCGCCGCGTCGTCCGCCTCGCGCATCGACGGCGTGTAGGCGCCCACGAGATCGACATGGGTGCCGGGTTTGAGCGCCTCGCCCCTGATCAGCGGCTCGGTCGACATGGTGGCCGACGAGATCAGGTCGGCACGCGAGACCGCCTCGTCGAGATCGGCGACCACCTCGGCGCTGACGCCGTCAGCCTCGAGCGCCCGCGCAAGCGCCTCGGCGCGCTCTTGGCCCCGGTTCCACACCAGCACGGTTTCGAGCGACGGCCGCATCGCCCGGTGCGCGTCGATCAGCGGCCGCGCCATCGAGCCGGCGCCGACCATCAGCATGGTGGCGGCATCCTGCCGCGCAAGGCAGGAGGCGCCGAGCGCCGAATCGCCCGCCGTCTTCCAGGCGGTCAGATCGACCCCCTCGAGCACCGCGACCACGTCGCCGCGCGCCTCGTCGAACAAGAGCACCTGCCCCTGCACCGAGGGCATCGGCGGGGTCTGGGATGGATTGTCGGGATAAATCGTCACCGCCTTGACGCCGGAGGCGAGGCCGGGGATCCAGGCGGTCCTGACCAGCATCTTGCGGCCCGTCTGCTCGATCAGCGAATCGCGCAAGTCCGCCGGCGGCATCAGGTGGCCGGCCCTGAGCGCCTCCACCGCGAACGGCCAGGAACAGACGGAACGGATATCGCTACCGGTGACAATGCGCATGCTGGTTTCCCCGTGTGTCGTAGTGTGTCTCGCGATCTGTATCGCAGTCCTGCCGCACCCTATGCGCCCCGGCGCACCTCGCGCAACCCGTGCGGACAGGTCGACCCGGTCCTGCCCCCGGTCCGGCCCCCGGTTCTGCCAGAGCCGCGGTGCAAGACCGGCATCGGCGCCGAAGCCGCAAACGAAAACGGGCCGGTGACGCGGTGCACCGGCCCGTAAGATCGAAGTGGCCGATAAAGCCTATTTCTTGCCCTGGCCGGTCATCGCCTTGCGCGCTTCCTCGAGCGTCTCCTGCATGTTCTGCTGCAGCACCTTGAAGGCGTCGTTGGAGGATTTCTGCGCCAGTTCGGCGATCTCGGAGGTGTTCTGGATCGCCTTCTCGAACGAGCGCTTGGCGAACTCCGTCTGCGCCGCCATCAGGCTCTGCGGATCAGTGCCGCCCTTGACCTTCTCGGCCATTGCAGAAATCTCGTCGAGCGCTTCCTGCACCATCTCGCGCTGCTTGGCCAGGATCGAGCTCGCTCCCGAGCCGGCGGTCTTGGCCGCGGTATCAAGCGCCAGCAGGTTCTTCTTGTGGCGATCGACGATCGCCTCGAGGTCGGGGGTGGGCAGCTTCATGTCCTTGCCGAAATTCATGAACATCGAAACCAGGTCGTCGGTGGCCTTCTTGCCAGTCATGGAAATCCTCCGGGTTGCGGCGGGCGCGCCCGCCGGTTGCACTGCCCCCGACTATACAGATCCCGGCCGCAAGCCCCAACGGTTTATCCGCCGCACCCGGACAGAACCGTATTTTCCATTTCCGGTCAGGGACTTGGCGGACAAAGCAGACTCATTTTGCCAGACAGTTGAATCGGTTTCTTATGTGAGCGATGCCGAAAGTGCGGGCGGCTCGCCGATCGGAACCGGCGGCGCAGGGAAGTTCCGGTCCTTGAGCCTGCGGGCGGCGAGCCTCAGCCCGTCGGCGACATTGATCCGCCCGACCGACTGGTCGCCGGCAAACTGCATCCGGGCGCCGAAGCGGCGCGCCAGCGCCTTCATCGCGTGGTTCTGCGAGCCGGTCATGACGATGATGGTGGAGATGTCGTTGTCCGATGCGGCGCGCAGCATCGCCTTCAAGAGGATGGTGCCGAGCCCCTTGTGACGCCAGTCGGATGCCACCGAGAAGGCCGATTCGCCCTGCCCCGGCTCGATCCTGCCGCCGGTGTGCAGCTCGCCCACGCCGACCAGGTGATCCCCGGCAAAGGCGCCGATGACGATGGCCTCGTTCAGCGACCGGGCGATGTATTTGTCGAGCCAGTAGTCCGACACCAGTCCGTTGAAACGGTCGCGGAAATCCTCGAAATGAAGCTCGTGGATATGGTCGCGGAAAGCGGTCGCGTCCGAGGGGCCGAGATATCTCAGCCGGATGTCTTCGCCCAGGGCGAATTGCGGTTCACGCGGTTTGAACAGAAACTTCAAGAGCATTGTCGACCTCCAGCGGTCATTCCTCCCGAAATATCCTGGTCCTGATTTAATGCTGCAGCGCAACAAAATCAAGACACGAATATGTGACAAGGGTAACCCGAAGTGATGCGCCGTGCACCTCCCCTGCCATCGCTTTCCGGCAGTACCGCGACAGGTTCCTGGCCGCCGCTCCGGCCCTTCCGGGGGATGCCGGCGCTCAGAGAAGCCGGTGGCGCATGATGCCGTCCGGCTCGCCGGCGCCCGGCAGCTGCACGCTGTATCCGAAAGCCCGCTTCAGGCTCGCCTGGTCCCATTCGAGCATTTCCGCCGAGCGGTAATTGCCGATCAGCGAAAACCCGCCCTCACGGGAAACCGCCAGCCGGGCGATCGCTTCCCGGTCGGGGTGGTCATGCCGCGAGCCGTCGGTGGAGACCAGGAAACTCTCGCAGTCGACCACGTCCAGCAGCGATGGCGGCAGGGTTCCCTGGCTGCCGTGGTGCGACAGCTTGAGCACGTCGACGGCGAGCTTGGAACCGCCGGTCAGCCGCCCGATCGACGCCTCCATCGCCTCGCCATGGGCGTCACCCGCAAGCAGCGCCGTCTTGCCGCCGTATTCCAGCAGCAGGGCGATCGAGGAGCCGTTCGCCTTCGACGTGTCTTTCTTGTAGGGCGCCGCCGCAAGTTCCCTGACCTTGGCCACAGAAAGTCCGCCGAAGCGCTCCACCCCGTCATCCACCTCCGCCTCGGCCTGGACACCGGGGATCAGGCCGGCCTTTTCGCATTCCTTCTTCCAAATCGGCCTGAGCGATTCCAGCGCCGGCCAGTGCGGCGACAGCAGCGTGACCCGCATTCCGCCCGCAAGCTCGATGACCGGCAGCGGCCCGTTATCGCCGACGACCACCGACTGCTTGCCGAAGGCGCCGTTCCAGCTCCATTGCCTGTCGACGATGCCGTCGGTGAGCTGCTCGCCCTGTTTGGCGCCGAAGGTCTCGGCCCCGGTCGGCCGCGTCAGGTGGACATAGCCGTTGAACCACACGTCCCTGAACCGCACCGGCAGCGAAGGATCCTTGATCAGCTTGAGCAGGCCCTCGATGTGATCGGCGTCGACATGGGTGCAGACCAGGAGGTCCAGCTCGCGCTCGGCGTCCGGCAAGGCGTCGAACCGCTGCCGGAGCGTGTCGTAGGCGCTGGACCGGCCGCCGTCGATCAGGATCCGGTGGGTTTGGCTCTCGTCGCCGTACTCGATCCAGATACAGTCGCCCTCGCGCGCCGGCAGCATGTCGATCGTAAAGAAATCAGTCACTTGTCTGCCCTCGCTTCAACCTGAATGACGAAAACACCTGCGAGGTTTCCGCCAGCCGCGACGCCAGCGACACGGTCTCGGATGCGTCTTTCAGATGACCGAAATCCGCCTCGAGCGAGCGCAGGCCGCTGCGGAGCCAGGACAGCCCGATGGTATAGTGCGGTATGCCGCGCTCGAAGGCGCTCTGGAAACACTGAGCCGCGCGCTCGAAATCGCGAAGCGGTTTCGGGCCGTTCAGGCACATGTAGCCTTCAAGGATCGCACCATCAGGTATCGTGGGAAACCACCCATTGAGGTTGCGGATCCAGTCGGTCCAGGGCGCATTCTCGAAGCCGAGCTGCGTGGCCAGCAGAACATAGCCGCCGGCGGCCGCGGCAAAGGGATTGCGGCGCTTGCTCCAGAGCCAGCGTTCGTAATCCTTGGTCACGAAAGCCGCCTCGGTGAGACGGTTGTTTCTGAGATAGCCCAGCATGGCGGCGATATCCGGATCCCTGACGGCAACCTCGGCAAGACTCAGATCATTGGACACATGCCGGACGAGAATGCCGACATCCCGCGAACTGCCATCCTTGTCGTACCAGGGCACCGGCAGCGACAGCAGGCTGCTGCCCGACGGGGCCTCGACGATGGCCCAGTAATGCACCCGCTCGGCTACGGTCTCTTCCGGGTCTGCGGACTGCAGGTCGCTGTCGGGTACGATGAAGCTCGAGTAGAGGTCCTGAACCTGCTGCTCCTCCTGCCCGAGGGCGCTCAACCCCGGAGGTATTGCCGGAGGCTGGGTATCGAGCGCGTCCACGAGCATCTGCCACATGGCCGCGGCATCCGTCTGTCCGTAGTAGCTGCATTTCGCCACCGGTGACGGCCCGGCGAATTCATCGAATGTCAGCGTGCCAGCGAATTCGTCAAGGCTGATCGGCGGAAGGACCGGCCCCAGCCCCGTCTCCAGCCCAGCGCCTTGTGACGCAACTGCATCCGACGGAAATCCCGAAACATCCAGAGACGTCCTCACCCATTTCGGAACGGCAGGCAGGGCCTGTCTTTCCCGCCGCGTGGCGTGAACCTCGTGCCCGGCAACCTGTCCGGACAGGTGCTGCCACTCCAGCGTTTCACGCGGCGAGCGATCAGCGGGCAAATCCACAGTGATCGTCTCATCCGCAGCGACCATCCGCTCGTCCTGGATCTTCTCGCCCGACGCCAAGACCGCATCGATCTGCCAGAGCCCCGGCACGAGTTCGATCCTGCCATCGTCCGGACCGGCGTTGAGCGTCAGCGCAACGCGGTGCCGCCGCTCCTCTTTCCCGACATCACGCCGGTTGTCCCCGATCAGGCTGAGATCGGCGACACCCGCAACCACGCGATCGCCAAAGCCTGACGGACGGTCCAGTCTCAACAGCAGCGTTCCCTTGTTGCTCATGCCAGATCCATCCTCAGCCGCTTGTAGGGTGGTCTTGCCCTGGTGGTGATTTCCGGGCGCGGCGCGGCGTCCGACGCAAGTTGCGACGAGACCGAAACCTCGCCGGTGGGAACGGTCACAGCCCAGTCGATGCCGGGTTCGGGTCCACGCTCGGCGATCTTCGCGCCATTGATCCGGCAGGTGATGCTGGCCTCCGTCAGCCGCTCCGCCGGCCGGCTTTCGACCACAAGTGTCGATTTCGGCGTATCGGGCAGCTGGCAGATGTAGAATTTCTTGGTGAAGGACGCCGCCTCGGGCACCTGCACGATCGGCTTTCCGGAGCTCTTCTCCCGGTCCATCATGAATTCGAGCGCGCCGAACAGGCTGAGATTGGACACCCGCCAGTCGTCGTCGCCCTCCTCGTCGGTGGCGCCGAAATCCCGAAACCCCGCCAGCAGCGCCTCGGTGAAGACGCTGGGCCGGCCTGGCCGCCCATGCGCGTCCTTGCCGCCGAGCGTCGAGTAATAGATCGGCCCGACACGGCTTTCCGCCGCCTCGCGCGGCCCGATCTGCAGCGGCTGCCGGCCCTGATTGGTGCCCAGAGTATCCGAGGAGGCGCGGCAGGCATCGACGAAGAAGCACTGGTACTGCGCCGCGGCCTGCTGCATCGCCTCGTAGACCGAGAGAAAGTCGATCGCCGTGCTGTAGGCATTGTGCGGGTTCTTGCCGAAATCCTCCGCCAGCAGAACCATGGAATCGCCCTGCGAGATGCCGTGCCCGCAGAAGAAAAAGATCAGCATGTCCTTCGAACTGACGTTGCCGCGGGCCTTCCATCCGCCGATGGCGGACTCGATATTGTCATAGGTGGCGCGCTCGACGACGGTCTCAGTGCCGGTGACCGGATTGACGTAGGGAGCCGTGGGATTTTCCGAAAGCAGCAGCGCGACGGAGCCGATCTCGTGATCCGGATGCCGGAAATCGGCGATCAGCCAGTCCGCAACCGCGCGAGCGGACACCGGCGGCGAGGAAAGCTGCTGCATCCCGTCATGGCTCGGCGTCAGCGCACCGGAGCCGCCAAGCAGGTGAGGATAGTCACCCACCCCGATGACAAGCGCATGCACGGCAGCACCGCCGCCTGTGATTGCTTTCTCATGGACAATAAAATTGCTCATTTGATGCAAATCTATACTAGAGATGCATCACATTCAACAAACGAGAGTTGCCGGACAGGCCAACAACGGGCAGTCCGCGCAGAGCTTATCCTGTATTCTGGAACTGAAAGCTTCGCCAGAACTTTCCGGGCGGACAATCATCAGTCCATGCCGCTGCGGAAGGCGCAAAGACAGGCGGGATGGCCAATGCTGACCACCCTCCTCACTCAGGCGAGAAGCCGGATCGACCGCGACAGGCTCTCGGCCAGGTCCCGCGCATAGGTCGAGAATGCCATGATCTCGAACTCGTCCTTGCCGAGCCGCGTCAGCTGTACCGGCACGTGGCCGAACAATGTCGGGGCGCTTGCGCCTGCCTTGAACAACTTGGCGTCCGTGTCGACCGCCGATTGCGTGGCGATGATTTCGCGAGCTTCAGGCCCCGAAAGCGCGAACCTCACACGCGCATCGGAAAGGTCGCACAGGCTCAGATCGGCGGACGCGCCGAGCCGCGCGGCAAGCGCAGCGAAGCCCTCGCCCGCTTCGCCCACCGCCAGCGCCTGCCCGGGTTGCACCGGACGGAGCGTTCCGTCACCGGTTTTCGCCGCCCGGCGTACCGCCACATCCTTGGCCACGGGCCCGGCGATAAGACACACCGCCGCATCCGGCAACTGGGTGAGCGACACCCGGTCCGACGCACTGACCGTCAGCCCTTCAAGCAGGTCCGGCGCACCGCCATCGCGTGCGGCGACCGGCGCATGCTCCCGGACCGCGGCGATGGACTCGTCCTCCGGCGCCTCCAGGAACACCGGTGAACACACCCGCACCTCGGTCTCGATTCCCCGGAGCGGATCCCAGACCGTCAACACCTCGCCATGCCGCTCGCGCCCGCGCTTGAGCATGGCAAGTGCGATTGTTGACTTGAGATGCGGCGACCAGCAGGACGAAGTCACGTGCCCCTGGTCGTTGGCCATGCTGGGAACCGCGCCGGGTTCAAGAAGATGTCCGCCCGCCAGCACCCGCTGCGCCGGATTGAGCGGAACAAGCCCCACCAGCTGTTCGCGGTCCACCCGCTGCAGGCCTTCTCGCGAGAGCATCACCCGGCCGATGAAATCGTCCTTCTTGCCGCTCACCATCTTGCCAAGCCCCAGGTCGCCCGGCGTCGTCCGCCCGTCGATCTCGGCATGGGTGATGAAGCCCTTCTCGATGCGGAGCACGTTGAGCGCCTCGAGCCCGTAGGGCGTAATCCCGAACGGTTGCCCGGCCTCGACGATGGCGTCGGCCACCGCCTCGCCATGCCGCGCCGGCACCGCCAGCTCGAACGCCAGCTCGCCCGAAAACGAGATCCGGAACAGCCGCGCGGCAAGCCCGGAATGAAGCTTCACCTCGCGCACCGCCAGGAACGGCATCGCCGCTTCCGAGATGTCCGCGTCCACCACCCGCTTGAGCACCTCGCGCGAGGCCGGTCCTGCGACCGTGATCTGCGCCCACTGGTCGGTGACAGACGCCAGCCGCACATCGAGCTCCGGCCACAGCGCCTGCGCGCAGAATTCCATATGCGCCATCGCTTCACCGGCAGCCGCCGTCGTCGTGGTGATGAGATAGTGGTTCTCGCCCAGCCGGCTTACCGTGCCGTCATCCATCAACAGGCCGTCCTCGCGCAGCATCAGCCCGTAGCGCGCCTTGCCGATCCCGAGCGTCGACATCTTGCCGGTGTAGATCAGGTCGAGGAACCGCGCGGCGTCCTTGCCCGACAGGTCGATCTTTCCGAGCGTCGAGGCATCGGAGATGCCGACGCCGGCGCGCACGGCCAGCGTCTCGCGGTCGCAGGCCTCCTTCCAGCCCGGCTCGCCGTCTCGCGGGAAATGCGAGGCGCGCATCCAGGCGCCGGCCTCGATGAACACGGCACCGTGTTTTTCCGCCCAGCCATGGAGGGCCGAACGCCGCACCGGCCGGTAATGCGCCCCGCGATGTTCGCCCGCCAGCGCGCCGATGCTGACCGGCGTGTAGAACGGCCGGAACGTGGTGGTGCCGACCTGGTCGGGCGCAAGCCCTCGGTTCTCGGCGAGGATGCCGATGGCGTTGACGTTGGAGAGCTTGCCCTGGTCGGTGGCCATGCCGGTGGTGGTGTAGCGCTTGGCCAGTTCCACATGGCCGTAGCCCTCGCGCACCGCCAGCCCCAGATCGGCGACCGTGACATCGTTCTGGAAATCGACGAAGGCTTTTCCCTTGGCTTCCGCCACGTGCCACAGCGTGGAAAATCCGGTCGAGCCGCCGCAGGCTTCGCGCACGGCCACCGCGTCGGCTTTTTGCGGCTTGAAGCCGAGATCGGAAACCGCCCGCGCGCCCTGCACGGCGCCGCTCGCAAGACAGCCGGCGAGATCGAGAATGCCCGCCGCACTGCCCGCCACCATCAGCCCGTCACGCTCTTTCGGCGGCAGGAACATGCCGCTCTCCGCGTTCCACACCGGCCGGTCGCCGCGGTGACAGGCGAGATGCACCACCGGGTTCCAGCCGCCGGCAACCGCCAGCGCGTCGACGCCGATCCGCAGGCGTTCGCCTGACGCGCGATTGACCGCCTCGATGCCCGACGCCGCCTTGCCGCCGAGCGCATCGGCCACCACGTGGCCCGCCAGCAGCCGCGCCCCCTCGGAAGCCGCAAGCTCCGCCGTGGGAATCTCGGCCCGCGCATCGACGAGCGTCACCGCGAGCCCGCGTGCCAAAAGATCCCGCGCCGTTTCGTGCCCCGACGACCCGGTCGCAAACACCGCCACATGATCGCCCGGCCGGACGGCTTGCGCGTTCGCGAGCCCGCGCATCAGCGACGCCGTCATCACGCCCGGCCGGTCGTTGCCGCCAAACACCAGCGGCCGTTCTTCGGCGCCGGCAGCCAGCACACAGCGTTTCGCCACGATCCGCCAGACCCGCTGCGCCGGGCCGGAGCCCGCGCCGTCGCGCCGCTCCACCGCGCCGTAGACGCCGCTGTCATAGGTCCCGAACACGGTCGAGTTGGCCAGCAGCCGCACATTCGGGTTCGATTCCAGTTCCGCGACGACCGAAGCCGCAAAGCCCGGGCCGTCCGCATCGCCGATCTCGACCCGGTCCTTGTTGAGCCGTCCGCCGAAGCCGGAATTCTCGTCGCAGAGCACCACCCTGGCACCAGCCCGCGCGGCCGTCAGCGCCGCCATCAGCCCGGCCGGCCCGGACCCGATCACCAGCACGTCGCAATGCGCCCAGCGCTTCTCGTACTCCTGCGGATCGGGCGCATGGCTCGCCCGCCCGAGCCCGGCAGCCTTGCGGATCAGCGGCTCGTAGAGCTTCTCCCACAGCGCTGCCGGCCACATGAAAGTCTTGTAGTAGAAGCCCGCGCCGAGGAACGGCGACAGCGCCGAATTGACCGCGCCGACATCAAGCCCGAGCGACGGCCAGCGGTTCTGGCTTTCGGTCCTGAGCCCCTCGCGCAAAGCGACCATCGAGGCGCGCAGATTGGGCTCGCGGGTGGCGCCGTCGCCGATCGTCACCAGCGCGTTGGGTTCCGATGCGCCGCCGCTCAGGAGCCCGCGCGGCCGGTGATACTTGAACGAGCGGCCCATCAGGCTGACGCCGTTGGCGAGAAGCGCAGAAGCCAGCGTATCACCGGCAAAACCCTCGAACCGCTTGCCATCGAACGTAAAACCGATGCGGCGCGACCGGTCGATCAGCCCGCCGTCTGAAAACCGGGAGAAGCTCATGCCTTGCCCCTCCCGGCGCCCGGTTTCCGGGCCGTCTTCGCTGCGGTGGCGGGCTTCGCCGCCTTGCTTGACCTGGCTTTGGCCGGTTTCGCTGCCCGAGCCCGCGCATGGTCCGCCGCATCCGTTACGCCATGAACCTCGTGGGTGAACGTGTCGCGCTCGACCACCAGCCAGCGGCGGCAGCCGCCGGAATGCTGCCAGTGCTCGGCCATCCGCCCGCGCCTGTTGTCGCGCAGATGCACATAGGCGTCCCAGGCGGCAAATTTCGCCTCCGGCGCGGGCCGCACCGGGCCGGCGTCGCCGCGGATGGTGAACTCTTCCTTGGGCCGCACCCCGCAATGGGGACAGGTGATCAGACTGGCCATCTCGTCCTCCTAGTGCAGGTTTGCCTGGGCGCCGTGCCCGGTTTCGTCGATCTGATAGCCGCGGGTGAAGCGGTCGAGCCGGAAAGCCTTGGCCAGCTCGTGCGTCTCGCCGGTGGCGAGCAGATGGGCGAAACACCAGCCCGAGGCCGGCGTCGCCTTGAAGCCACCGTAGCACCAGCCGCAATTGAGGTAGAGGTCTTCGACCGGGGTGGCGTCGATGATCGGCGAGCCGTCCATCGACATGTCCATCACCCCGCCCCAGGCGCGCAGCACCTTCACCCGGGAGACCGACGGCACCATGGCGCAGGCCGCTTCCATCACGCTTTCAACGGTGGCGAGATTGCCGCGCTGGGCGTAGGAATTGTAGAGATCGAGGCTGCCGCCGAACACCAGCCCGCCCTTGTCGGACTGCGACATGTAGAACAGCGCCGCGCCGAAGGTGACCACCTGGTCGATGAACGGCTTGATGCCTTCGGAGACGAAGGCCTGCAGCACCTGGCTCTCGATTGGCAATCGCATGCCCGCCATTTCCGCCACGCGGCCCGAGTTTCCGGCCGCCGCCAGCCCCAGCCTGTTGCAGCCGATGAAACCGCGCGAGGTCTCGACGCCGACGACGCGGCCGCCCTCGCGGCGGATGCTGGTAACCTCGCAATTCTGGATCAGATCCACCCCGCGCATGTCGGCTCCGCGTGCGTAACCCCAGGCGACGCCGTCATGCCGCGCGGTGCCGCCGCGCCGCTGCATCAGCCCGCCATGGACGGGAAAGCGCGGATTGTCGAAATCGAGAAACGGCACCAGCTCGCGCACCTGCTCGCGATTGAGCAACTCCGCATCCTCGCCGGCGAGCCGCATGGCGTTGCCGCGCCGCGCATAGGCATCGCGCTGGCCGTCGGAGTGGTAGAGGTTGATCACGCCGCGCTGCGACATCATCGCGTTGAAATTCAGTTCCTGCTCGAGCCCTTCCCACAGTCTCAGCGAATGCGAATAGAACGGCTCGTTACCCTCGAGCAGGTAGTTTGCCCGCACGATCGTCGTGTTGCGCCCGACATTGCCCGAGCCGAGATAGCCCTTCTCCAGCACCGCCACATTGGTGATGCCGTGGTTTTTCGCCAGATAATAGGCGGTCGCCAGCCCGTGCCCGCCGCCGCCGACGATGATCACGTCATAGTGCTTCTTCGGCTCCGGCTCCCGCCACGCCGGCCGCCAGCCGCTGTTGCCCGAAAGCCCCTGTTTGAAGATCGAAAACGCCGAATATTTCATGACCCTGCCCACACCCCGAATGTGACGCATAGGAGAGCCGCCGGGGCCACGGTGTCAAGGACAGGACGCGACGGAGACGGGGATTGTTTGCGGCGTGGGGGGACGTCAGTGAAAATAGCAGCATGTCCGACCTACGCCCGAAAGTCTGCTCGAAATGTCTCAGTTGATAATCTTACAAAGCTCTCCAACGGGCCCTGCAATTCAAACGCCCTCGGGCTTTTTCTGAAATCGAAAACTCTGAACAGTCGAAATCGCTCGGTTTCTCTCTTTGAAAAATCATACTCATTGCGACTGATAAAAAACGGTGTTGTGTTGCTGCCAACCGTAGTTTTAACCTCGATGAATTTCTTTTCCCCACGTCCGTCAAAACTCAAAATATCGTATCCGGCTCCATCGCCTTCGATTTTTGACACCCACCGGACATTATTTGAGAGGTCAGGGCGCTCGATTGAACGCAAGTAGCGTTTTTCATATTCGAGTGCCATTTCTTCACCCGCATCGCCCAAGAGTCTGTTTTTGCGATCCCGCTCAACCGGGTCAAACTTGCGTACAAGCTGCTCGATATATTCTGGAATAGGTGCTCTTCCAGTTGCCCGTTCAGGTGGCGATTCAACAAATAGCGAGGCCAAATCCTTAAGTACCTTCGGCTCTGACACGGATTCCAGCGCTCTGACCCTACCCTCATTTTCGTTGATCGTTTCGGCCAAGAGCTTTTGAAAATTCGCCAACGGAGCAAGGCCGTTCAGCCAATCCAATCCCATCTCGTTCAGCACCGCGGATATGTTTTGAAATTTGAACTCAATTGATGACGCAGATCGACCAGTTTGCTGGGCAAGGTCTCTGTACACGTGAGCCTTGACAAAGGGCTCATTGGCATTTTGCTTCTCGAGAAGATCAAAATAGCTTGCGACGCAGAGTTGAACCTCTGATCTTGTCCAATCGGTTCCGCGCAGACCATCGCTCACTTCGAACCACCCGCCATTCAACCTTGATCACCAACAATCCTTAACCGGCACTATTTGCCTACAGTGATCTTGAAAACAGCGCCAGCCGATAAGCGACTATCGAGCATTCTCAACCGCATCAGTCAATTAATTCATACTCCATACTTGCCGAACTATTTGGTGAGACAAGAGAACCAGTCCCGCTCGTGAGTACTCTTAAATCGTGCAACGAGTCTCCCGCGCCGCCGACGCGGCGCTGCTGGACCCCGGATCAAGTCCGGGGTGACGGATTGCCGTGAGCCTGCGCGGCACCAATCTCCCCCCTTGCGGGGGAGATGTCACGAGGTGACAGAGGGGGGTAGATCGCGTCACGCACCGGCCCATTAAGCCAAGCCGAAACATTCCCCCCTCTGTCGGTTTCACCGACATCTCCCCCGCAAGGGGGGAGACTGGGTCCAGCGTTCACCGCTACTCCGCGGCACACCACGCCCCCCTTCTGTCCAACCAGGAGACGCGGGTGGGCGGATGCGGCGGGTGCTGCGTTTTCGCTTGTGGGGTTTTGGGTGTGGGGGAGACAGAACCGGGCAGCCAGCGAAGGCCACTCTGCCCGAAACGGCCCGCCCCCTCCCCGGGACCGGGCCAGATCGATATCAGGGCTTGATGTAGGTGTAGCCCTGCATCTGCAGGTGCGAGAGTTCGGCCACGCCGGAAGGCACGATGTCTTCGGCAAAGACGTCGAACAGGTCGTCCTGGTAGCTGATCTTGCGGCCCTTGAGCGTGTTGTTGCAGACATTGATCGCCACGTTCTGGCCCTTCAGACTCAACACCTGGCCCTGCAGCGCCTCGTTGGTCTTGGCGTTCGCCAGCAGGCCCAGGCCGTTGCCGTGCAGCACCACCTTGATCTCCATATTCTCGGCGCCGACCGCATTGATGTGGTTCTGGATGTTCCGGAGCGCGCCCTTATAGGCCTTGTCGTCTTCGCCGCCATTGTAGTTGATGTGGTAGACAACCTTCTGCTTGCCGTAGCGTTCATTGGCGCCGGCATTGCCGGCAACCGCCAGCGCCAGTCCGAGTGTGATGGCAACGGCTGTGAAAAGTTTGCTGAAAAGTCGCATGGTTTCCTCCCGAATGTGACTGTGAAGCGCGAGCATGAGCAACAATGTCGCGCATCACAGTGTCGCACCCGGCGGCAACGAACTTAACTGGAAGGACTGCGTGTTTTTAACCGAAATCAGCCTAGGGAAATCCCTTGGTCGTAGCCAAGACGGGTGGCGATCTGCACCAGATGCGCCATGGTTCCCGCTTCCGTCTTGTGCAGCAGGTTGGTCCGGTGGAACTCGACGGTCTTCGGGCTGATGCCGAGCGCGCCGGCGATTGCCCGGGTCTGTTTGCCGTTGCAGATCAGCTCCAGGATCTCCCGTTCACGGCTCGTCAGGCTCTTCATCCGCTCTTCGTATTGCCGGAACTCGGCGGGCGTCTCAGCCTCCGCCTGGCCGGTCACGCTTGCCGCCGGCTCGCCGCGGCGCCGCGCGTAGACAGCCACGCCGGTCAGGCCCAGCGCCAGCAATGCGGCCACGACTGCCAGCCAGCCGGAAGGCAAGCCCGCTTCGGGGGCCACGGCGGCCAGCGCCACACGCTCCTGGTATCGTCCAACCAGCTTGCGCGTGTTCTCGTAGGACAGCGGCGCCGACCACAGATCGCGCAGGCCATAGGCCGAGGCGACGGCCGGATCCTGGCTTCGCAGCAAGGCAATCAGCACGGTCTCGCGCAAGTGCTTGTCGACTTTCGGCAGCGCCGCAAACGGCCATTCGGAAAACAGCGGGCCGCTGACCCTGTAGGGAAAGCCGCGATGATCCTGCGCGTTGAGCACGCGGAAATCCTCGAGCCTGATCTGCCCGTCGCTGGCGAGAATTTCCAGAAGCCCGGCGCGGATGACGCCGGCGTCGACCTCCTTGCGCGCCACCGCGGCAACGATCTCGTCATGCGGAAAGCCCATGAAACGCAGCGAGGCAAGGTCGCGGAACGCGTCGACGCCCTGTTTCTGCATCTGGCTCCAGGCGACCTGGAAGCCGCCGAAGGCGTCGGGGCTGACCGCCGCCAGCTTCCTGCCCTTGAGATCATTGAGCGAGGCCACCGGGCTGTCCCTGGCCACGATGATCGCGGTGCCGAACCGCGACAGGTGCGACTTGGATTTCTCCGCCCAGCGCTCCCGCGTCGCTATGGCGCTCAGATCATGGCGGGCGGCGAGCGCGACGTAATGGCCGGGATTGGTGATCAGGAAGTCAAGCCGGTCGGCCTCGATCTCGCTTTCGACCGACGACAGCGACACCGGAACCAGTTCGAAGCGCCAGCCCTCGACGCTGTCGCCGAGATAGGCCGCAAGCGGCCGCCACTCGACCATCGCCGCGGCGTTGCCGCGATAGGCCAGCACGCCGACATGCGCCGTCCGCGGCGCTGCGGCATCGTCGCCGGCGTTCGCCTGCGCACGGCCATCGCCGGCTGCGAGCAAGCCGCACAGCATGACCAGCACGCCGGTGAAGCGTTTCGGAAAATGCAAGATCCTTCTCCTCCCAAGAGCATCCTACATATGCAGCCCCATGAATACCATTGCCCTCGAGCCAAAGGCAACGCGCCCCGCCCGGTGCGGGTCGCGGCGGGGTTCAATCCGGCGGTCCGGCATCAAGTTGATACGGCAGGCGCCGCGCATCCGGCTGGACACGCGGCGCCTGAGCGTCGATTACATGAACCACGGTCCTGACAGCGGGCGCTGTTCCGCAATGCGCGGATCGCGCTGCCTCAGTCCAGCGGCAGTTTTTCCAGGAGTTTCAGACCGGCCAGCACCTTTTCCGAGGCCGCGTTGACCTTGTCGATCTCGTTCAGCGCCCCCTTGATGTTGCCCGAGTTGAACTGCCGTGCGGCCTCAATGCCGTGATGGTGGACATCCGCATGGGGCGCCTCGAGCGCGATGAAATGGGAGTTGGAGCCAAGCGCCGTGTGGCGCAGGCCGTCATACCATTTGCCCAGGCGGCAATTGTGATGGTTGGACAATTCGTCCGCCTTCAGCCCTTCCCGGCCGATGATCATGTTGGCCAGCCGCCGCTTCCAGATCACATGGTCGGACTGCGCCAGCTTGACGATCTTGTTGGGGAAATTCGCCTTGCCTAGATAAAGCAGACGGGAGTTGATGCCGGCCTGGGCGTCGCCCATGCAGTCAACCAGGTCTTCCAGCTGCTCCAGCGAATTGCCGGAACTCATGGCAACGGTGCCAATGCCGCTGGCCACGCTCTGCGAGGCTTCCTTCTGCTGCTCGAGCGCCACCGCGATATGGTCCGCATTGGCGATCACGTCGCTGAGTTCGCGCGACGCATTGGCAAGCGCCGTGCGCAGATTGGCCAGCGCCGCATCGCCGTTCTGCGCCGAGCTCCGGCTCGTGTCCATGGCGCTGACCATGCCGGTCAGGCCGCTGTGCAGCCGGGTAACGATTTCGCCGATTTCCTGGGTCGCGATCGCGGTCCGGTCGGACAGCGCCTTGACCTCGGCGGCGATCACCGCGAAGCCGCGCCCCGCTTCGCCGGCGCGCGCCGCTTCCACCGCCGCATTGATCGCCAGGATGTTGGTTTGCGAGGCGATCTTCCTGATGTCGGCGGCAATCGCCGAGATATTGGTGCCCAGTTCCTCGACAACGCCGATTCCGGCGCTGGTTTCCACCAGCGCATGGTTGATGGTTGCCATGCTCTTGGACGTTTCGGTCAGTGCGTCTTCGCTGATGCTGCTGGCTTCATTGGCGCGCCGGACATTGTTCCTGATCTCCTCGCCATGCTGCGCAACCTCGTTCACCGTGGCGGCCATCTCTTCGGCCGCCGCAGCGATTCCCTGCGCCTCGCCATCGATGTGCCTGAGGTCGTAGAGCAGCTTGGCCGACATCGCCGCGGTCTCGTTGACGCTGATCGAGGTTTTCACCACATCGTCAAGCTCCGACGTCGAGCGATCGCGGCAGCGGCGAATGAGCGCGGCGATCGCCTGCGACAGCTCATCCGTCCCCTTTGGCTCGTGGGTGAAATCGTCATTGATCGCCAACCGGATGCAATCGAGCAGGTCGTCCGTTTCCGAACCATGCGACTGAACACTGACACTTGCTGGAAGTCCCACTCTCAACTCCTGAATGTTTGCCCGCCCCTCAGGCCGGTTATCCTCAACTTACTGTCATTTCTAATAAGCATTTATTAATTATGAATTAGCGGCGGACGGCAAAGTTCGGTGCACTACGGCTCGATCTGAAGCCGGGTGGAATTCCACTTCGCCCATGCGGGTAGATCGGCAACCGGCTGCAAAATCAGGCGTCGATGATGGCGCCGAGCCTGAGCACCAGCTTGCGGTCGAACTGCCTGTCGCGCTCGAACATCCACCCGAGCGCCTTGCCGGCGCTCCAGCCCTGCTTGTAAGGCCGGACCGATGTCAATGCATCGAAGACATCGCAGACGGTGGAAATCCGCACCAGCTGGCTAATCTGGGATCCGGCCAGCCGCGATGGATAGCCGCTGCCATCGAGCGATTCATGATGGTGCAGGCAGATGTCCAGCACCTCCTCGGGGATGGCAGGATGGGATTTGAGGATCTGGTGGCCGCGCCTTGGATGGCTCTTGATCGTGGACCGCTCCGCAGCCGTCAGCGCACCCTGCTTTTGCAGGATCCCCGTCGCAATCGTCAGCTTGCCGATGTCGTGCAGCAGGCCTGCGACAATCAGCAACTCGACGGTTTCCACGTCGAGGTCCAGCGCATCCCCGAGCTTTCCCATCAGGATGCTGACCGCCAGCGAATGCTGGAAGGTTGTTTCGTCCTTGTGCTTGAGCCGGGTGACTTCGAAGAAGAACGACGACGTCTGTTGATCCGCCTGGGTGATCTCTTCCACCACCGGCTTGATGCTGGCCATGTCGAAAGGGTCACCGGTGACCAGGCCGATGAGTTCGGCCTTGAGCAGTCTCGTCGAGCGCGCCACCGTGGCGGCGGCCTCGGCCCGCGCCTGCGCTGGTGAAAGCGGCAGGCTCGCAACGCCCCTGTCCGGCAAGCGCGCGCCGTTACCGCCAACAGCGCCCAGCGTCGTGTTGATCAGCACAAACTCGGCCGGACTCTTGAGGATGGCGCTCATTTCGCGATCCGAATCGAGAAAGAAACGGCGTTTGCCGAAGGCAACTTCGGAACACTCCACCGCTTCGACGAACATGCCTCTTTTGATCTCAGTCTTGGGAATGCGCGTGAGCATCAACGGACCTGAAGTGCGAATTAGGAAAGGCTAATCATCCATACATCAACGCCCGTTTCGGAAGTATGAATTCTGGCATCGGTCTTTTAACAGATCGGTAGGTATCCGCGCCTGGCAGTCTGCGTCCGCTTCCACCGCCATGAAAAAAGGCGGACCGCACGGCCCGCCTTCAGGTTCATGGCAATCGGCGCGATGGCCTCAGAAAAACGCCTGGATACCGGTTTGCGCCCGGCCGAGAATCAGCGCGTGCACGTCGTGCGTTCCCTCGTAGGTGTTGACGGTTTCCAGATTCTGCGCGTGGCGCATGACATGATACTCGGCCTGGATGCCGTTGCCGCCGTGCATGTCGCGCGCCATCCGGGCGATGTCGAGCGCCTTGCCGCAATTGTTGCGCTTGACGATCGAGATCATTTCCGGCGCGAAACGGCCCTCGTCCATCAGCCGGCCAACGCGCAAGCTGCCCTGCAGCCCCAGCGCGATTTCGGTCTGCATGTCGGCGAGCTTCTTCTGGAACAGCTGCGTGCCGGCCAGCGGCTTGCCGAACTGGTGCCGGTCGAGACCATACTGCCGCGCCCGGTGCCAGCAGTCTTCCGCGGCCCCCATCGCGCCCCAGGAAATGCCGTAGCGGGCCCGGTTGAGGCAACCGAAAGGTCCCTTCAGGCCCGAGACGTTCGGCAGCAGCGCCTCTTCCGTAACTTCCACATTGTCCATGACGATCTCGCCGGTGATCGAGGCGCGCAGGCTGAGCTTGCCGCCGATCTTCGGCGCTGACAGACCCTTCATGCCCTTTTCCAGCACGAAGCCGCGGATCTCGCCGCCGTGGGCTTCCGACTTGGCCCAGACCACGAAGACGTCGGCGATCGGTGCGTTGGAGATCCACATTTTCGAACCGGTGAGCACGTAGCCGCCGTCAACCTTCTTGGCGCGTGTCTTCATGCCGCCCGGGTCGGAGCCCGCATCCGGCTCGGTCAGGCCGAAGCAGCCGACCCATTCGCCGCTGGCGAGTTTCGGCAGATACTTCATCCGCTGCTCCTCGCTGCCATAGGCCTGGATCGGGTACATCACCAGCGACGACTGAACGCTCATCATCGAGCGGTAGCCCGAATCGATCCGTTCGACCTCGCGCGCCACAAGGCCGTAGGACACGTAGCCGGCTTCCGCGCCGCCATACTGTTCGGGAACCGTGACGCCGAGCAGGCCGGCCTCACCCATTTCCGAAAAGATGTCGCGGTCGGTGACTTCGTTGAGATAGGCGTCCGTCACCCGCGGCATCAGCTTGTCGGCAGCGAACGCCCTGGCCGCGTCCGCAATCATCCGCTCTTCTTCGGTCAGCTGGTCATTGATCAGGAAGGGATCGTCCCATTGAAACGATGATTTCGCGGACTTGATCGAAACGGCGGGGGACACGGACATCTCAAAAACTCCAGTTTGTTCCAGTCAGGACGCATGTCGCCCCCGGCAAGGGGCACATTGCAGCATATAGTCCTCTTTAACACGGATTAAACGAGATACTATAGGCTTAAAATATATTTCGTGGGCGACATCGCTCCGCCGTGCGCTCACACCACCGCCGGCGGCTCCATCACTTCCCACAGCGCGATCAGCTCGCGCCCGGCGTCTGCCGCAAGCGGCGCCACCAGCCGCGCCAGCGAGACAGTCCGCCCGCCATGCCACCAGGACGTTGTCTCGAAATAGTCTGGAATGCCGCTGGCAAGCGTCTCCTCGAAGGCATTGATGACCCGCTTGATGCTGAGCGGCGGCACGCTTTCCACCACCGGCCTGTTCTTGACCGGGGGACCGAAAGGCCAGGGTTTGGTCGCCGCGAAGTCGCGCCAGATCAGCTGTCGTTCCGGCCCTTCGACGCCGATCCGCGCCAGCAGCGGATACTCGCTGCTCAGTGCGCCGATGTCGAAGTCGGAGGATTGGGGCAAGCCGTCCTGTGCCTTCTCAAGCCACAATCCGTGGAATTCACGGATGCGGGGATGGGCCTTGTCGGGCAATTGAAAGCTGGAGGGCGACATGTGGCTGTTCATGCGAAAGAGGTACTCATTCCAATGAGGTAATAATTCTAGCATAGCTTTGATCTCGACAACGTCGCCTGTTCAGCGTTTACTTGGCGCGCCGATCTCTTTACCCTGGACGCCAACCGCATGAAGCCGACACTGGCAGACCAGTTCGAAGTTGCCGCCGGGTTAGCCTCCGGGATCAGCCGCTACGCGGCCAGTCTCGGCATTGATTCAGATCCCATCGCAAGGGCCTGCGGACTGGACCCGAGCCGGTTTTCGATCATCGGCGAACGGATCAGTCTCGATCGCGTTTGCCGCTACATGGAAGCGCTGGCGCTGATATCGGGCGATGACCTGTTCGGGCTGAAATCGGCGGAGGCGTTTGAACGCGGCGCCTCCGGTCCGTTCGGCTACGCCATGATGAATGCGCCCACCGTGCGCGATTGTCTGGTCTTCATGGGCCGCAATCTTCAGAAGATCAGCGAGACCAGCATCTGCACGCTGGAAATCGGCCCTCGTGCCGCACATTTCGAATGGACCTACTCTCCGCTGATCCTGCGCCGGGCTCAATTCGTCGACCTTGGAACCGCGCAGACTTTCAACCACTTCCGCGCCATCCTCGGCGACGACGTTCGCAAGATACGCGTGGAACTGGAGCGCGACCGCCCGATAAATACAAATTTATTCAAACGCTTGCTAACGCCGCATGTAAGCTTCAACGCCCCGGTCAACTCCCTCATTCTGCCAACGGAAATCCTTGACCGGGTCAACCCCCAGGCGGATCTGCGGCTGTTTACCATGATGTCCCAGCAGATGGAGGCGATCGAGCCGCGCCGCGCCGATCTCAATGATCCCGTGGCCGTTGTCCGCCTGCATGTGGCCGAGAGCCTGTCGGGCGAGCCGCTCACCCTGGCAACCGAAGCCGAGAGGCTTGGCATGAGCCCGCGTACGCTGCAGCGCCGGTTGACCGACGCCGGAACCAGCATGCAGTCGATCGTCGATGAATGCCGCAGGGAAATGGCCGAGCGGCTGTTGCTGGAGACCGATCTGACGCTTTCCAGTATCGGCTACAAGATCGGTTTCTCCGCGCCCGCCGCCTTCACCCGATCGGCGATCCGGTGGTTCGGCATGACCCCGAGCGAATTCCGGGAAAAGCACAAGACCGTTCTCTGACCTCCCGGTGAATACAAGCTATACGATCAATTTTTATCAAATGGTCAATTAACGCTTTTTGGCGCGCGCCGTGAAGGCGACCTTGTCGCAAACAGGGCATAAGCTTCCCAACACATCAAACAAAATCTGGTGTTGCTTCGCGGTGGGATGACATTCCAGCCGCGTTGTTTGCTTCAGATGCGGCAGACCCTGCCGTGCCGAAAGGACTTCACATGGATCTCGGAAACGATAAAGGGTTCCCCCCGTTGACACGAACAGAACTGTCTTGCCTCCGCCGCTGCGCGGAAGGCCGTACCGATCAGGAGATCGGCCGTGAGCTGGAATTGACCTCCAGCGAGGTCGCCTCCGTGATTTCCGTGGTCATGCTGAAACTGCGCACGCCCAATCGCATGGCGGGCCTGGCCAAGGCCGGCCGGCTCGGGCTTCTCGCCACAAGCAACGACTGAAACCAATAAAAACCGCTGCCCACCTTGCCTAGGGGCGGGACCGGGTCCGAGGCGCGGTTTTTTGAGGACATCAGCCCGAACCAGGCGGGGTTCGGGCTGATGTCCACTCCCTTGAAGCCAACGGCTTCAACCAGTCCCCTAAATCGTCACAGCCAGGTGTCGTAGTCCGACACCAGCAGATGGCGCGGCTTCTCGTCTTCGATGATCGTCGAAAACCGGCCGATCGGCTCGCGGAAGACATTGTCCGTCAGATCGTCATTGACGGTCGAGACCTCGCCGATCAGCACATCGCCGCCTTCTCCCCAGAACGCATGCCAGACGCCCGGCATCAGGGTGACGCTTTCGCCCGGATCGAGCTTCAGCAGCCCGCCGGCGGGAAGTCTGCGCACCACCCCGTCGGTGGGAACCGACACATCGGCCGAAGTGTCGATCGAACCGTCCTCAGCCGCAGCGAACAGTTCCAGCACCAGCTTGCCGCCACCGCGGTTGATGATGTCCTCGGCCTTGATGTTGTGCCGGTGCATCGGCGACAGCTGGTCCTTGCGCGAAATCATGATCTTCTCGGCGTAAAGCATGCCCCTGCCCGCCGCCAGGTCGGCCGCCGAGCCGTTGCGCACGGTAAACAGGAACAGGCCCAGATCCTCGAACTTGCCCTGCCCGTAATCCGTGATGTCCCAGCCCAGCCGGTTGGCGCGAATGGCGCCGGCGTCCGAAGCCGTCCGTGCGCGCATTTCCTGAGGGCTCCAATAGGCAAACGGCGGCATCACATAGCCGAAGGAGCGGATGAAGCGGTCGCTTTCTTCCAGGATTTCGTTGATCTCACTGCGTTCCATGACATGTCCTGCGGCTCGGATGGGGTGGCTACCTGCTGGCCCCTGATTTAGAGGCCGGCTTCCGGCGTGGCAATTGCACCGGCGAAACTTTCACGCTATGTGGGGCTCGCATAACAGTCACAGTCGCAACAATTCAAGGATAAACCACCGACAATGACTTTGCCCCTGACACGATCCGCGGAAGCCCCGGCCGCCAGCACACTGGCGCTTGAAGGGTTTCTTCCCTACCGGCTGGCCCGTGCGGCGGAAATCATCAGCCGCCAGTTTGCCACCCTCTACCGCGAGCGGCATGGCCTGACCCGCCCCGAATGGCGGACCTTGGCCACCATCGGCCAGTTCAACCGGATCACCGCCACCGAGATCGGCGCCCACTCGTCCATGCACAAGACCAAGGTCAGCCGCGCCATCCGCGCGCTCGAGGAGCGCAAATGGATCACCCGCCAGGTGGATCAGACCGATCGCCGCGTCGAGCATATCGAGCTCACGCGCGAGGGCCGCACCCACTACCGGGACCTGGTCGCGCTTGCCCGCAGCTACGAGGCCCGCCTGGTCGAAATGCTCGGCGAGACCGGCGCCGCCGAGCTCGAAGCCGGCATCAGCGCCATCGAAACCAGGATCCCCCGCTCCTGAGCCGGGACGGACGGGGACCGCATTATCGTCCGATAAGCCGCCTCAGCCACCCCATGGACCGTGATGTTCGCCTTGAGCGTCGAGCCGCTCGAACCCGTGGGCGCCGAAGAAGTCGCGCTGCGCCTGGATCAGGTTGGCGGTGCCGCGCCCGCGCCGGTAGGTGTCGAAATAGCCAAGCGCGCTGGCGAGCGCCGGCACCGGAAGGCCGTTCAGCGCCGCCTCCGCCACGATCCGCCGCAGGTTCATGTCGGTCTCCTCGATCATCTTGGAGAAGACCGGCGTCAGCGCCAGGTTCGGCACGTCGGGATCGGCGGTGAAGGCGGTGGCGATTTCATCGAGGAAGCGCGAGCGGATGATGCAGCCGGCGCGCCAGATCCGGGCGATGGTGGCCATCGGCAGGTTCCAGCCGAACTCCTCCGAGGCGGCCGCCATGACGGCAAAGCCTTGCGCGTAGGCCGCGACCTTGCCGGCCAGCAACGCCTTTCCGAGATCATCGATCACCTGCTGGCCGTCCCGCCGGTCGAGCTGCCTGGGGAGCCCCAAAAGCGTCTCGGCCCGTGCCCTTTGCGCGCGCATCGCCGACAGCGAGCGCGCCGCCACTGCCGCCTCGATCGCGGTCGCAGGCACGCCCATCATCTGGCTTTCGATCACCGACCAGCGGCCGGTGCCTTTCTGCCCCGCCGCATCGACGATCATGTCGACGATCGGACGCCCCGTTGCCGCGTCCTGGACGCTAAGCACTTCGGCGGTGATGTCGATCAGGTAGGAATCGAGCGGCCCCGTCGACCAGGCCGAGAACACCGCCGCCATCGTCGGCGCATCCATGGAGAGATGGTCCCGCATCACGCCGTAGACCTCGGCGATCATCTGCATGTCGGCATATTCGATGCCGTTGTGGATCGTCTTGACGAAGTGACCGGCGCCGTTTTCGCCCAGCCATGCCGCACAGGGCTCGCCCTGGTACTTGGCGGAAATAGCGGTCAGCACCGGCTCGACCCGCCGCCAGGCCTCCTCCTTGCCGCCGACCATGATCGAGGGTCCATGGCGGGCGCCTTCCTCGCCACCCGAGACGCCCATGCCGATGAAGGTCAGGCCCGACCCCTCGAGTTCGGTGAAGCGGCGCATGGTATCGCGGAAATTGGCGTTGCCGGCGTCGATGATGATGTCATTGGCTGCAAGCAGCGGCTTCAGCGCCGAGATCTGCTGATCGACGGGCTCTCCCGCCTTGACCATGATGATCACCGGACGCGGCGGGCGGATGGCGGCAACGAAATCCTCAAGCGTGGCGCAGGCCGTTACCCGGTCGGACAAGTTCCCCGCCGCGGCTGCAAATTCCTCCGTGCGCGATGCCGTCCTGTTGTAGACGGCGACGTGATAGCCGTTGTCGGCGATATTCAGCGCCAGATTGGCGCCCATCACGCCCAGTCCGATCACACCTATTTCCGCTTCGGCCATACGCACCTCCCATCAGCATCGCCAATCCGCTCCAAATCCGAATTGATTCAGAGAG
Organism: Hoeflea sp.; assembly: GCA_020637795.1. GTDB lineage: Bacteria > Pseudomonadota > Alphaproteobacteria > Rhizobiales > Rhizobiaceae > Hoeflea. The sequence continues at coordinate 1,020,839 of JACKJT010000002.1, forward strand.
ATGACTGCACCCGACTCTAGAAGCCACAAAGCGCGCGTTGCGCTTCATGCACGACTTTAGTCCGAGCAGCCGGACCGGACTGTGACCCAAGCCGCAGCGGGCGGCAAGCGCCGGGGACAATTATCCTGTTCAATAGCTGGGGATCGGCAGCGCCGCGGCTCAGTCCGGTTTTGGCTTGTCGTCGCCGTCGTCAAGCACCCGCCAGGCGGCGCCGTCGAGGTCCTCGTACTGGCCGCTCTTCATCGACCACAGGAAGGCGCCGAGCCCGAGAGCCCCGAGAAACAGCGCGATCGGAATGAGGAAGATCAAATTGTTCATGCCGATGCGCCAAGCCCCGTGCCGGCAACCGCCACATCCGAAGCCGGAGCGGCCGCCGGGCGGGCGAAACTCTCGACCCTGGTCTTGCGCCGCAATCTGAGCGAATTCAGCACCACCAGAACCGAGGAGGACGACATGGCCAGCGCCGCGATCAGCGGCGTGGCATGACCCAGCACCGCCGCCGGGACCGCAATCACATTGTAGATCACCGCCAGCGCGAAGTTCTGCCGGATCAGGCTGCCCGCCTTGCGCGAGACGGCGATCGCCAGCGGCACGGCCTCGAGCGAATCGTGCAGGAACACGAAATCCGCCGCCATGCGGCCGACATCGGCGGCACTGGCCGGCGCCATCGACACATAGGCCGCCGACAGGGCCGGTGCATCGTTGAGGCCATCGCCGACCATCAGCGGCCTGCCGCCGGCCGCTGCCAGCGCCTGGACCCGGTCGACCTTGCCGCGCGGGCGGACGCCGGCAACGTAGTCGGACACGCCGAGCTCCGCGGCAAGCGCCTTGACCGGCGCTTCGCGGTCACCGGACAGGATTTCGGCTTCCACGCCAAGCGCGGCCAACTGGGCCACCGCCGGCGCGGCGCCGCGGCGGACCTGGTCGGAGAACAGGAAGACATCCATGAACCTGCCGTCGCGCGAAAGAACCACCTGGCTGGCGTCAGCAGCGCGCTCGATCCCCTCCGTCCCTCCGTCGAGTGCGAACGCGGCACGGCCGAGCCGGTAGACGGTGCCGTCAGGCGATGTGGCCTTGACCCCGTCGCCGGGTATCTCGGAGATGTCGAAATCAGGCAGCTCCCTGCCCGATTGATCGAGATCGGCCAGCGCCCGGCTGAGCGGATGCCGCGATGCCGTGGCGATGCGTGCCGCGATCGCCAGATGATCCGGAGCCACCGAGGCGGAATTGATCAGTTGCGGCCTGCCCTGCGTCAGCGTCCCGGTCTTGTCGAAAACCACATGGTCGGTCTGCGCCATGCGTTCCATCGCCGAGCCGTCCTTGACCATGATGCCGTTCTCGAACAGCCGTCCGGCGGCAATCACCTGGACCACCGGCACGGCAAGCCCGAGCGCGCAGGGACAGGTGATGATCAGCACGGCCACCGCGGTGAGCATCGCGGTGCGCCAGTCGCCGGACACCACCATCCAGCCGATGAAGGTGCCGAGCGCCAGCAGATGCACCGCCGGCGCATAGATGGCCGATGCCCGGTCGGCGATGCGCCGGTAACCGGCGCGGCCGCTTTCCGCCGCCTCCATCATCGACACCATCTCCGCCAGGAACGAGTTCTGCGCGCTGCGCGTCGCCTCGAGTACCAGCGGGCCGGTGAGATTGAGCGTGCCTGCCGGCGTCAGCGATCCGGCCTCGACCAGCTGCGGCGCGCTCTCGCCGTTGACGACCGCGAAATCCATGTCGGAGCGGCCGGAAACCACCCGCCCGTCCACCGGGATCCGGTCGCCCGGCGCGATCGCCAGCCGCATTCCGGGCTCGATTTCGTCCAGCGCCAGGTACTCGCGGCTGCCGTCGTCGCGGATCACCATGGCTCCGCGCGGCGACAGCCGGACCAGGTTGCGCACCGCCGAACGGGCCTTCTCGCGCATCATGTGGTCAAGCGTACGCCCGGCCAGCAGGAAGAACAGAAGCGTCACCGAGGCATCGAAATAGGCGTGTTCACCGTGGGTGATCGTTTCATGCAGCGAGATCGCGTAGGCGAGGATCACGCCCAGCGAGATCGGCACGTCCATGTTGGCGCGGCCGTGCCTGAGCGCGCCCCAGGCGGAGACGAAGAAGATCCGGCCGGAATAGATCAGCGCAGGCGCCGCGATCAGCGCCGAAATCCAGTGAAACAGGTCGCGTGTCGCAGCCTCCGCGCCGGACCAGACCGAGACCGAGAGCAGCATCACGTTCATCGAGGCAAAGCCGGCCACGGCGAGCGCCTTGAGCAGCTCGCGCATCGCCGGGTCGGCGGTCTCGTCGGCCCCGCCGGGCAGATGCGCCGGATAGCCCAGCGACTTGAGTTTTTCTCCCAGTGCCGTCAGCACGGTTTCCGGATGCCCGCCGCCTTCGGCTCCATTGTCCTTGCCGTCAAACACCACCGACACCCGGCGGGTGGAAAGATTGACGCGCGCATGATCGACGCCGCTGGTCTTGGGGAGTTCCTTCTCCAGAAGCGCGATGCAGGCGCCGCAATGCACGCCCGGCACGATCAGGTCGACCTGACGCAATCCGTCGCCGAGCGGACGGCTCGACAGCCACATTTCCTCGGCTGAAGGACCTTCCGATTTCAGCGCTTCAAGTTCGGCAGCGCTTTCCGTACCTGCCGCGCAGCAACTCAATTTCCAATGCTCCCGTCCGCCTTGACGTGAAACCGCCGGCCCTTCCTGTAGAGCGTCTGCCCGTCGCGGGTGGCAACCACGGTGGCGATCCACTCGCCTTCCGCCAGCTCGCCGGCGCCACGGTAGATCCCGTCGGCATCGCGGGTCAGCACCATGTGACGGTCGCTGTGCTCGCCCACCGGCCGCCGCAACTCGGCGATCATCGTGTCGGCAACGGCGAGGTTACCCGCGGCATCGATGAAATCGATTTCCAGCCCGTCAACGCTCGGGATCAGCTTCACCCTGTAACCCAGCGCGTCAATGGCCCGTGCTTCAGCCGCCTTTGCGTTGAACTCCTGGCTGGCCACGTAGGTGTTGGGGACAACCAGTCCGCTCCAGGTGGTGATCGCGAACCGCGCCATCACCAGATTGACGGTGATGATCACGCCGAAGAACGCCACCATGGTTGCAAGCATGTGCTTGCCGGTGAATTCGGTTGGCTGGAATATCGAGCGCAGCATCTGCATCATTTCGTCTCCGGGCCGTGGAAATTGGCAACATAGGCGTCACGTTCGAAGCTCGATTTGTCTTCGGCGATGAAGCGGAATGTCGTGGTTTCGGAAGCAACGAACTCCTTCGGCTGCAGCACGTTGACCCTGAGTTCCCGCAGCCGGTCGGGTTCGACCGGGATCGCGAACGAGACGCCTGCCGGCTGCTCGATGCCGGGGATCCGCATGGTAGCACCCGGCAGGCCCTCGATCGACAGGAAGATGACACGCGGTTCCGGGATCATGTTGAGGATCTTTACCGAATAGCCGTTGCGGATGTCGCCATTGGATTCCAGCACGAATTGCGGATTGCGGTCATGCAGCACATTGACCTCAAGCCGGTCGCGCGACAACAGCGCCACCAGAAGGCCGATACCGACCAGCGACCACACGCCCATATACAACAGCGAGCGCGGCCGGAACACGATGCGCCAGTTGAAATGCTTGACCGCATCGATGAAGCCGCCATCGGCCGTCCGCACCCGGCTCGGGTTGAGCGCGCCGGTTTCCGGATCCCGGGCCAGCGCCATGTTGTCGGCGTAGTCGGCCAGCGTGGCGTAGGAGATCAGCCCCCGCGGTCGGTCGAGCTTGTCCATGATGGCGTCGCAGGCATCGATGCACAGCGCGCAGGTGATGCATTCGAGCTGCTGGCCGTCGCGGATGTCGATGCCCATCGGGCAGACCGCAACACAGGCATTGCAATCGACGCAATCCCCCTGGATCAGCCCCTGTGCCGCAGCCTTCTTGGCGTGACGGCCACGCGGCTCGCCGCGCCAGTCATTGTAGGTGACGACCAGCGAGTTCTCGTCGAGCATCGCCGCCTGGATGCGTGGCCACGGGCACATGTAGATGCAGACCTGCTCGCGCATCAGCCCGCCGAACGTGTAGGTGGTGGCCGTCAGGATGGCGACGGTGATATAGGCCACCGGCGCGGCATTGCCGGTCACGAAATTCGTCAGCAAGGTCGGCGCATCGGCGAAATAGAAGATCCACGCGCCGCCGGTGGCCACGCCGATGAAGATCCAGATCGCGTGCTTGAGCACGCGTTTACCGAGCTTCGATGCGCTCCACGGCGCGTTTTCGAGCTTCATGCGTTGATTGCGGTCGCCCTCGATCGCCCGTTCGACAACCAGAAACAGATCGACCCAGACGGTCTGCGGACAGGTGTAGCCGCACCAGGCGCGGCCGACGGCCGAGGTGATCAGGAACAGCCCGAAGCCGGCCATCACCAGAAGGCCGGCAACGAAGAAGAACTCCTGCGGCCAGATCTCGATGAAGAAGAAGTAGAACCGCCGGTTGGCGAGGTCGAGCAGCACCGCCTGGTCGGGGGCGAAAGGTCCGCGATCCCATCTCAGCCAGGGCGTGACGTAGTAGATGCCGAGCGTCACCAGCATGATCAGCCATTTGAAGCGCCGGTATGTCCCCTCCGCCCGCTTCGGAAAGATCTTCTTCCGGGCCTCGTAGAGCGGCTTGCGTTTCCAGGCGGCATTGACCGCCTCGGCTTCAAGCCGTTCGATTTCATCAAGGTCTGCGGAAGGGTCTGCGGGCGTCTGCGTGTTCATATCGGGCACCATTGGTTTGGAGCGCACCATGCATCCGCGACTTCACATATGCCTTGATCAAGATCAATCCGTCACAGCCAGCTCCCCGCCCGCACCCGCAGCGTCCTGGCGCCGTCGGGTGCTGCGACGACGAGGCGGGTGCCCTCGTCCCAGAAGTCCCTGCCGATCATCCCGATCGCCACATTGGTGCCGAAATCCGGCGACCAGGCCGCCGAGGTGATCTGCCCCACAACCTCGTCTCCGGCGCTGACAATCCAGGGCTCCGTGCAGGGCGGCACCGCCTCTCCGTCGATCTCCAGATAGCGGATCTGCTTGAGCGGACCTTGCTTCGCGACCCGCAGCAGCGCATCGCGGCCGACGCAGCCGATGGCCGAGCGTGTGTCGCAAAACCGGCCCAGCCCGCATTCATGCGGCGTATTGGCGCGGGTCATGTCGTTGCCGTAGGACGGCATCCCGGCTTCGATCCGTTCGATCAGGTTCGGACACCCGGCCCGCACGTCGAGATCCCTGCCCGCCTCGAACAATGGCGACATTGGAAGTCTCCCCGGCAAGCGGCACGCAGGCATGCTGTGCACCGTGAGACCGGTTGCGGCATTCCACGCGGCGCGCACCAAACCGCGCTATTCCAGAACACTGTTCCGGCGCTCAGGCCACCATCCCGGTGCGCTCGGCAAACCACCAGACCGCCACGCAGGCGATCGCCAGCGACATCGGCATGGTGACGCGCGTCCGGTACCAGCTCCTGTCGGAGAACCAGGCGCCGAACAGCGCGTAACAGGCGGCGACCACAGCCAGCTGACCGGCCTCGACGCCGACATTGAAGGCGATCAGGCCGCTGGCGAAATGCGCCGGCGACAGGCCTATTTCCGTCAGCACACCGGCAAAACCCAGGCCGTGCAGCAGCCCGAATCCGAACACCACGAAGGGCCGCCAGGGGCTCAAGCGGTTGGTCACCAGGTTTTCCACCGCGATGAAGACGATGGAGGCCGCAATCAGTGGCTCGACGATGCTGGCGGGCAGCGAGATCAGCCCCAGCATGGCCAGCGCCAGCGTCACCGAATGGGCGACCGTAAACGAGGTGATCTGGATCAGCAGCGGCTTGAGCCGCGGCGACAGCAAAAACAGCCCGACGACGAACAGGATATGATCGAGCCCCTTGGGAACGATGTGGGTGAAGCCAATGCCGATGTAGTCCCAGAACACCTGCCCCGCGCTCACCGTGAGCCCGCCTTCGACCGGGATCGGTTCGCTCGGACTGCCGTCGCCGAGATAGGCGGAATAGCTGTACTCACCCTGCGCATCCGGCACCCGGATGACGCTCGGCCCGAAGGCCGGGTCAAACGAATAGACCACGTTTTCTGCGCCGGCCGGCAAGGGACCGGCGAGCTGCAGCCGGCTCAGCCGGGCGAAATCCGTGTCCCCCACCGGGTCGAGTTCGAGCCCGACGACGTCGAGCGGCACATCGGCGCCGTCGGCGGTCAGCTTGACGCCCTGCAAAAACCGAAGCCTGAACCGATCGAACTCCGCCGCCAGCCCGGTCTCGTCCATAAACCGCAGATCATCGTAGCGGGCTGCGTTGGGGCTGTCGTCGGTGTCGCCGTGCTCCGCGCCGATCTCCGCCAGCGCCGCCTCGAGGATCAGCGACATGTCGAGCCGCACCGTGCCGTCGCCGGCAAACACCAGATCAGTGATCGCCGGGCGGATTTCATGGGCACGCAGGCCTGATGCGCCTCCCGCAACCAGCAGAACAGCAAGGACCAGGCTCGCAAGCACTTGATTTATCGTTTCCGAGGACATCTTCATCAGGAAAGCCACTTTGGAGAAAACACGATGGAACGACCGGTACGTCGCGGCCCGCCCGCTGGGCTGGCCTGGGCATTAACTGGAACGATGCTGGCTGCAAGTCCAGTCGCCGCGCATGAATTCTGGATCGAGCCGCAGGATTTTTCAATTGCGGCGGACGCACGGATAAAGGCCGACCTGCGCATCGGACAGGATTTCAAGGGTGACGCCTTTCCCTTCATCCCCTCCCGTTTCGGGTCCTTCAAGCTCAACGACCGGCTTGGCGAGACTGATGTCGAAGGCGTGACCGGCGATCTGCCCGCGCTCAATGTTGCGCCGCGCACCGAAGGCCTGGCAATCTTCACCTACGTTTCGTCCGGCGACCGCATCCGCTTCAGGGAATGGGAGAAGTTTGCTTTCTATCTCGAGCTCGAAGGCCTCGACAGCATCCCTGCCCGCCATGATGCGCGCGGCCTGCCGCGCGACGACATCAGCGAGATCTACACAAGATGCGCCAAGACCCTCGTCGCCGTCGGCGACGCCTCGGGCGACGAGGACCGCGCCACCGGCATGCGGCTCGAACTGGTGGCCGGAGAAAACCCGCTGACGCTGACGCCCGGCGCTGAGATGAGCTTCACCCTGCTGTGGGAAGGCAAGCCGCTGGGAGACACGCAGGTGGCCCTGTTTCGCAAGGGCGTGGATGGCAGCGACGCAACCAGGACCATTACCCGCACCGACGACGCCGGCCGCGCCAGCTTCACCATCCCCGGCAATGGCACCTACATGGCAGCAGGCGTCCACATGATCGAGGCGCCCGCCGACCGAAACGCCGACTGGCAGAGCTACTGGGCGTCGCTGACGTTCGGGGTGGAGTGAACAGAGAGCGGATCGGACCGCCCTGCGAAGAAAGGTCTGCCGCGACAGTCCTGTGAGAAAAGCGGACTCTCCGGGACTCCGCCCGTGATCTCCACGCAACTTGTCACTTTGCACGGCCACGAGCGCCGGACCTGTCAGAATTTAGTGAATACTTATGGCAAATTGACCAATTTCAGAAATTTATGGAAGACTAAAATGACAAGAGCGTTTGAGTGTTTTTCGCAACCGATTCGCTGGGAGCTTCGAATGCGATGCTCGGAAAATCTGTTCGACGTGCTGGAGCCAACTGGCGCGGACAAGGACAACACTGGCATCCAGAAGATATTCCATACGATCTTTCTGGAGCGACCCTTCGACAACGCTATGACCGTCTACGCGATCACCGTGGAAGCCGGAGCTCGACCGGGCGCACGGGTTCGGTGCGAGACCTACAGGTCGGATGAGCTGCAGGAAAAGAAGTCGGTCGAATTTTCCTCACTGGACGCCGCGGTTGTCGAAGCAGGCCGGTTGGCACACAACAAGATGCGCAGCGGATTTCATTACCGCTTGGCGTCCGCAGATGCGGGCTTTCGAGACAGCGCGCCCCTCGCAAGCGCCTGATACGGTGCAGCGGCAGTCTCTCGCCGAAATCCGGAACATCCGCTGAAAAGTGCTGTCGGTATCCGCGCCGCGCGCGCCAACAAAAACCCCGCCGGACTTGCGCCCGGCGGGGTTTTGTCTCTTTTCGCTCCGGGCCTCAGTGAGGACCCGGTCGGATCTTACTGACCGCCGCCCAGGGTGTGGACGAAGACGGCGAGCTGCTTGATCGTCGGCTCGCCGAGACGGCCGACCCAGGCCGGCATGACACCGTGCTTGGGATTGCGGATCTGCGAGGCGATCTGCGCCTCTGTCGATGCCTTCAGCCAGATGCCGTCCGACAGCCGCGGCGCGCCGAAGTCGGTCAGGCCCTCGGCATTTTCGCCATGGCAAGCCGCGCAGTTTTCCGCAAACACCGCCTTGCCGGGTTCGACCATGGCCGGATCGGCAGGCGTTTCGCTGAGGCTGATCACATAGGCGGCAACCTCGTTGATCTGCTGAGGCTCGAGCAGGTCAGCGAAGGCAGGCATTTCGGAGACGCGGGTATCGTCATCGGCCTCATAACGGATGCCGTGGGCGATGGTCAGGTAGATCTGGTCGATCGTCCCGCCCCAGATCCAGTCGTCGTCATTGAGGTTGGGATAGCCCGGCGATCCCGATGCGCCCGAACCGTGGCACTGCGCGCAATTGACCTTGAATGCGGACGAGCCGCCGGCAATGGCGAACTGCAGCAGTTCGGGATCCGCCGCGATCTCCTCGACCGGAGTCGCCGCGATCTTTTCGAGCAGGGCACCCTGCGCGGCCTTGGCGTCGGCCAGTTCGGACACCACCTCGGCGCGGCTGGAATAGCCCAGATACCCCTTGGTCGCTCCGTTGATCAACGGAATGGCCGGATAAAAGAACATGTAGCCGATCGCCCAGATGATGCAGAGATAGAACGTCCACAGCCACCAGCGCGGCAACGGATTGTTCAACTCCCGGATCCCGTCCCATTCATGGCCGGTGGTGGCGACGCCGGAGACGTCATCAATGTGTTTTTCGGACATGTCTCAGTCCTCCTTCAACGGAATTTGCGCTGCCTCGTTGGCGGCGTGCTTGGCGCCGGGACGGAGCATGAAGAGAACGACGCCAACAAAGACGACAAACATGAAGACAAGTCCCCAGCTGTCGGCGAAATGGCGCATGGCTGTATAGGTTTCCATCTCAGCCCCCTTACCGGTAACCGGATGCTTCGTCGTAGGTCGAGAAATCGACCAGCGTGCCGAGCATCTGCAGATAGGACACGAGCGCGTCCATCTCGGTGACCATGGCCGGATTGCCGTCGAAATCCCCCAGCTTGGCCTTGGGATAACGCTCCTCGATGCCCGAGGTATCAGCCTCGGGATCGGCTTGCGCCATCAGGTCGGCTTCGGCATTGGCGATCATGTCTTCGGTGTAGGGCACACCGACGAGCACGCTCGCGTTGAGATCGGCCGTGACATTGGCAACCTTGAGCGGGGTCGTCGCCAGGAACGAGTAGCTCGGCATGATCGATTCCGGCACCACGGAGCGGGGCTCCTTCAGGTGCTCGACATGCCACTCGTTCGAGTAGCGGTCGCCGACGCGGGCGAGGTCGGGCCCCGTCCGCTTCGATCCCCATTGGAACGGATGGTCGTACATCGATTCCGCCGCAAGGCTGTAATGGCCGTAGCGTTCGACCTCGTCCCGGAAGGGACGGATCATCTGGCTGTGGCAGACATAGCAGCCCTCGCGGATGTAGATGTTGCGGCCGGCAAGCTCGAGCGGCGAGTAGGGACGCATTCCCTCGACTTTCTCGATGGTGTTCTCGAGATAGAAGAGAGGCGCGATCTCGACGATGCCGCCGATGGAGACCACCACGAGCGAGCCGACAAGCAGCAGCGTCGCGTTACGCTCGATGATACCGTGTTTTTCAATGAATGACATGGTTCTTGTCTCCTTACTCTGCCGGCTGCATGGCGGGTTCGCTGCCCGGAATCGGGGCCTCGTCGCGCTCATGGCCAAGGATGGTCATCAATACGTTCCATCCCATGATGATGCCGCCTGCCAGGTACATCAGCCCGCCGATGGCGCGGAGCAGATAGTAGGGGTACATCGCCGCCACGGATTCGGCGAAGGAGTACACCAGGAAGCCCTGATCGTTGTATTCACGCCACATCAGACCCTGCTGGATGCCTGCGACCCACAGGACCGCCGCGTAGACGACGATGCCGAGCGTGGCGAGCCAGAAGTGCCAGTTGACCAGGCGCATCGAGTAGAGCCGGTCGCGACCCCACAGCTTGGGCACCAGGTAGTAGATGGCGCCGAACGAGATCATGCCGACCCAGCCCAGAGCGCCGGAGTGGACGTGACCGATGGTCCAGTCGGTGTAGTGAGACAGCGAGTTGACTGCCTTGATCGACATCATCGGACCTTCGAAGGTCGACATGCCGTAGAAGGCAACCGCGATCACCATCATCCGGATGATCGGATCGGTGCGGATCTTGTCCCATGCGCCAGACAGCGTCATCAGGCCGTTGATCATGCCGCCCCAGGAGGGCATCCACAGCATGATGGAGAACACCATGCCCAGCGTCTGCGCCCAGTCGGGCAGCGCGGTGTAGTGCAGATGGTGCGGACCGGCCCAGATATAGAGGAAGATCAGCGCCCAGAAGTGGATGATCGACAGACGGTAGGAATAGACCGGACGTCCGGACTGCTTGGGGATGAAGTAGTACATCATGCCCAGGAAGCCGGCGGTCAGGAAGAAGCCGACCGCGTTATGGCCATACCACCACTGCGTCAGCGCGTCCTGCACGCCGGAGAAGGCCGAATAGCTCTTCACGCCGAGGAACGACACCGGCATCGCCAGATTGTTGACGATGTGCAGCATCGCGATGGTGACGATGAAGGCAAGGTAGAACCAGTTGGCCACATAGATATGCGGCTCCTTGCGCTTGATGATCGTGCCGAGGAAGGCCAGCAGGTAGGCCACCCAGACGACCGTCAGCCACAGGTCCACATACCATTCCGGCTCGGCATATTCACGGCCCTGGGTGATCCCCAGCAGGTAGCCGGTTGCCGCCATGACGATGAACAGCTGGTAGCCCCAGAACACGAACCAGCCGAGATCGCCGCCGAACAGCCGCGCGCGGGAGGTGCGCTGGACCACGTAGAACGATGTCGCGATAAGGGCGTTACCGCCGAAGGCGAAGATCACCGCCGAGGTGTGCAGCGGACGCATCCGTCCGAAGTTGAACCAGGGCTCGATGTTGAGATCCGGATAAGCCAGCTGGAAGGCGACGACGACGCCGACCAGAAACCCGACGATACCCCAGAAGGTCGTTGCGATGATGCCGTATCGCACCACCTCGTCAAAATAACCCGACTTGTCATCGGCCGATTGGCCGGTTGCGGTTGAGAAGTTGATTCGCCGCAGCAACAGCACGGTGCTCACCAGCAGGACGAAGAACAGGACCCACATATGGGCCGCGAACAGGTCGTCCTTGGCGAAAGCCACGCCGAGCAACGCCAGGAAGGCGAAAAGGCCCACGGCGATTGTTTCGAAAGCGTATTTCATGGTTGGTATCCCCCAGGGGTATCGGAACAGAGCCGGAAAAATCGCGGTGCCTGCCCCCTTTAGACAGACTGCGAGCCTTTTCCGGACTGTCGCACAATTCGCAGACAGAGGCGTCGCCTGCATTGATCCAAGTCAAGGACTCCGAGCGTTCCCGCACCTAGTTTTCCTGCAGAGAGGGAAACAACAACAAGATCGCTCTTTGACTGGGATGAGACCTCATGACAGACAACGCCACCATCAAGCTGGCGCACGGTGAAGATCCGATTGCTGCCCTGCGCAAGGCGCACAAGGATCAATTGCTGCTGTGCGACCGGCTCGAAGAAATCGCCGATTCCCTGCCTGACGGCATCAACCGCCAGAAATGCATGTATGCCGCCCGTGCGCTTGGCCCGATGATCAGGGGCGTCCATCGTTTCGAGGAAGACGTGGTGTTCCCGATGATTGCCGAGCGGCGCGGGTCGGACGAGAAGATCGACACAACGCTGAACCGGCTGCGCTTCGAGCATTGCGAGGACGAGTGCTTCGCCGAAGAACTGACCGAGGCGCTGCACGCGCTGGGCAGCGGAGACCCGGACGTCAACATCGAGGCGATCGGCTACATGCTGCGCGGCTTCTTCGAGGCGATGCGGCGCCATATCGCTTTTGAAAGCGAGATGCTGCTGCCCATGGGAAACGTCGCCCCGTCAGGCCTTGCGAACAACCAGGCTCCGGGTCACAGCTAGAGCCGACTACGCCCGCACATCGAGAACGCTGAACCGGCGCCTGTACTCGACCGCGCTCAGGCCGGTGATCGAGCGGAACACCCGGCCAAAGGCCGAGATGTCCTGGTACCCCACCGCCCAGCCGACGGCGCTGACCGGATCGCGGGTTCTTTCGAGCAGGCCGCGGGCCTTTTCGATCCTGAGGGCCTGCACATAGGCATTCGGGTTGAGACCCGTGGCGGCCTTGAACCGGCGCAGGAAGGTCCGCCCCGAGAGCCGCGCCCGCGCCGAAAGCGCATCGACCCCCAGATCATCCTGCACATGGCCTTCCATCCACAGCTGCAGCGCAAGCACCACCTCGTCGCCGTGGTTGAGGTTGGGCCGGAAGCTGCGATAGTTCCGCTGCTCGCGCTTGCCCGGATCGATCAGCAGATGCCGGGCGGTGGCGGTGAGCACATCGACGCCCTGCCAGCGTTCGACGAAGAACAGCCCGAGATCGACCCAGGCCATCATCCCGCCCGCCGTGACGATGTCGTTGTCGTCGATCAGCAGATGCTCGGGCTGCAGATCCGCTTCCGGAAACGTGGTGCGGACCTCTCCCTCGAGCGCCCAGTGGGTGGTCACCGGGCGCGAGGCGAGCAATCCGGCATGGCCAAGCCAGAACAGCCCGGCGCAGACCGAGGCCGTCAGCGTCCCTGCCCCGTGCCGCTCCCGTATCCAGGCATGCAGGCCGCGATCCTCGGCGCCCCGGGCGCCGCTTCGGTTGGGCGGCAGGATCATCGCGTCGAAGGACACGGACGCCGGCGGCAGGGCATCCGGCCTGACGGTATCGACATTGATCACCACTCCGTTCTGCCGCCGGCTGATGCCATTGGCCGCATCGAGCAGATCGGCAAGCCCGAGCACCGCGGCCTCCTGAACGCCGTCATAGGCGATAATGGCAAGTGACCGGTCGGTCATCGGCATCGTGGCGTATTCCGCATGATCTTTGTCATATTCGCCAATTTATCGATGCCGCTGCCGCCTGTAAATCAGGCAGACCCATTCAAGGAGAGCAGACATGACCGATACAGCCCTGATCCTCGTCGACATCCAGAACGACTATTTCGATGGCGGACGCTGGACGCTGAGCAAGATGGACCAGGCCGCCGACAACGCGGCGCGCGTTCTGGCGCATGCCCGCAAGGCCGGCGACATGATCGTCCACATCCGCCACGAGATTCCCTCCGAAACCGCCCCGTTCTTCCGGCCCGGCAGCCAGGGCGCTGAAATCCATCCGAAAGTCGCGCCGCAGGCCGGCGAAGAGGTCATTCTCAAGCACCGGCCGAACAGCTTCCTCAACACCTCCCTGCACGACACCCTTGCCGCGCGCGGCATTTCCAATCTGGTCATCATCGGCGCCCAGAGCCAGATGTGCATCGACGCCACCACCCGCGCCGCAACCGACCTCGGCTACAAGGTCACGGTGGTTCACGACGCCTGTGCGGCGCGCGATGCCGAGTTTGACGGCGTTGCGGTGCCCGCGGCCCAGGTCCATGCGGCTTTCATGAGCGGTCTCTCGGGCACCTATGCCACGGTGGTCGATTACGCGGGCTATCTCGCCTCGCGGTAATGCATGTCGCGTTCAAATCAATTCATTTGAACGATAACGGACATGCATCATTTCAAAGCCCTACTGCGCCGCGCACCCAATCGGATGTGCGGCGCTGTAGGCGACACTCCCGATTCGGCCCGCGGCACAACCCGTCGCGGGTGCATTTTCCCGAGCTTCGTCACTTTGCCTGAACGACGCTGTGGACAAGTGTGGACAACGTGCACAACATTGAGGCTCAGGCGATTCGCTTCGGAATTGGGCTGGCCATTCACTGACATGGCCAACCACTATCGCTATTGCAAGCCAACGCCCGCACCAAGTTCAGGACTGATGAGACGATGAATGATGCCGCCCGCAAGATAGAGCCGATTCCGGCCCGTGCCGAAAAAAGCCCGCTGTTTCGCGAGGCCCCGTCCAATATCGAGGCCGAGCAGGCCCTGCTCGGCGCGATCCTGGTCAACAACGACGCCTTTTACCGGGTGTCCGACTTCCTCAAGCCCGAACACTTCCAGGAACCGCTGCACCGCAAGATCTACGAGGTCGGCGGCGACATCATCCGCATGGGCAAGACCGCCAACCCGGTGACCATCAAGACCTTCCTGCCGGCAGACGCCAGGGTCGGCGACATGACCGTGGCGCAGTATCTGGCGCGTCTGGCCACCGAAGCCGTCACCATCATCAACGCCGAGGATTACGGCCGCGCGATCTACGACCTGGCGCTTAGGCGTTCGCTGATCTCGATCGGCGAGGACATGGTCAACATCGCCTTTGACGCGCCGCTCGACATGCCGCCTTCGACCCAGATCGAGGATGCCGAACGCCGCCTGTTCGAGCTTGCCGAGACCGGCCGCTACGACGGCGGCTTCCAGTCGTTCAACGACGCGGTGTCGCTGGCCATCGACATGGCCGGTGCAGCCTATCAGCGCGACGGCGGTCTGTCGGGCATCTCCACCGGCATCTCCTCGCTCGATGCCCGCATGGGCGGCCTGCAGCATTCCGACTTGATCGTGCTCGCCGGACGTCCGGGCATGGGCAAGACGTCGCTCGCCACCAACATCGCCTTCAACATTGCCCAGGCCTATGAGGGCGAGGTGCAGGCAGACGGTTCGATGAAGGCCAAGAACGGCGGCGTCGTCGGCTTCTACTCACTCGAAATGTCGTCCGAACAGCTCGCCACCCGTATCATTTCCGAGCAGACCGAGATCTCCTCGTCGAAGATCCGTCGTGGCGAGATCTCGGAAGCCGATTTCGAGAAACTCGTCGGCTGCTCGCAGATGATGCAGAAGATCCCGCTCTACATCGACCAGACCGGCGGCATCTCCATTGCCCAATTGTCGGCCCGCGCCCGCCGCCTCAAGCGCCAGCGCGGCCTCGACGTTCTGGTCATCGACTACATCCAGCTGATGACCGGCTCGGGCAAGTCGAGCGACAACCGCGTGCAGGAAATCACCCAGATCACCACCGGTCTCAAGGCGCTCGGCAAGGAGCTCAATGTTCCCATCATTGCCCTGTCGCAGCTGTCGCGTCAGGTGGAAAGCCGCGAGGACAAGCGCCCGCAGCTCTCCGACTTGCGTGAATCGGGCTCGATCGAGCAGGACGCCGACGTGGTGCTGTTCGTCTATCGCGAGGAGTACTACGTCAAGAACGGCGAACCGCGCCGGAGCGCGGACGAGATCGCAGCCGACATCAAGACGCCCGAATACCTCGCCTGGGAAGAAAAGATGATGAAGGTCCGCGGCACCGCCGACGTCATCATCGCCAAGCAGCGCCACGGTCCCACCGGCACCGTGCAGCTGGGCTTCCAGGCGGAATTCACCCGGTTTGCCGATCTGGCCGACAATTCCTACA
The DNA here is from genome assembly GCA_020637795.1 of Hoeflea sp. Classification (GTDB taxonomy): domain Bacteria; phylum Pseudomonadota; class Alphaproteobacteria; order Rhizobiales; family Rhizobiaceae; genus Hoeflea. The sequence goes on from JACKJT010000002.1 coordinate 1,036,536, forward strand.
ACCAGTTTGTCCACGACGAATAGGCTGGCGATTTGGCCTCATTCCCGACCACGCTGGAACATGGCTCGGCATCCGCTGCCACCACACGCCTGAGCATCGATCTCGGCGCGCTGGCGGAAAACTGGCGCACCATGCGTGATCTGTCCGGCGGGGCGCGCTGCGGCGCGGCGGTCAAGGCCGACGCTTATGGCACCGGGGTCGACCGGGCGGCGCCGAGACTGGCGCGCGAGGGCTGCCGCGACTTCTTCGTCGCCGACGCCAACGAGGGCGCGCGGCTCAGGCCGCTGTTGCCGGAAGCGCGCATATTCATTCTGAACGGGGTCTTCGAGGGATCCTTCGCCCAGACGCTTGCGCATGATCTTGTGCCGATCGTCAATTCGCCCGAACAAGCCGCCTTCTGGTGCGGTAACGCCGACGGCCGGCCCTACGCGCTTCATGTCGACACCGGCATGAACCGCCTCGGGCTGACGCCGGAACAGGCGGTGCGCCATTCCGAAGGCGGCGCTCCCGCTCCCAGCCTGCTGATGAGCCATTTTGCCTGCGCCGACGAGCCCGGCCATCCGCTCAATGCCCGCCAGATGCAAGTCTTCTCCGGCCTGCGCGACTGTTTTCCCGGAGTGGAGATGAGCCTCGCCAACTCCGCCGGCATCCATCTCGGTCCCGACGCCCATCACGATCTCACCCGCCCCGGCATCGCGCTCTATGGCGGCGCCCCTGTGACGGGCTCCGTGACACCGATGCGCCCGGTCGTCACCGCCGAGGCGCAGGTGCTTGTCGTCAGGCAGGCCAAAGCGGGCCAGACGGTGAGCTATGGAGCAGCCCATCAGCTCACCCGCGACAGCCGCATTGCGGTCTGCGGCATAGGCTATGCCGACGGGTTCCACCGGTCCGCATCCGGCGCCGGCGTACCGCTCCGCTCCGCGGTGCCGCAGGGCGCCTATGGGGCGGTGGGCGGACTGCGTGTTCCGGTGATCGGCAAGATCACCATGGACCTGACCATGTTCGATATCACCGATCTGCCCGAAGGCGCCATCGGAGCCGGCGACTGGATCGAGCTTCTCGGACCCGCCATTTCGCTGCAGGAAGCCGCCACGGCTGCCGGAACCATCGGCTACGAGTTGCTCACCTCGCTCGGCCGGCGATACGCGCGCAGCTATCGGGACTGATCCCGGCCGGACTGCGTCTCCCGCAACCAGATCCATCGCTTTTAATAATGGCTCGCTTGAAAAACAAGAACAAACAGTGGACAAACGCGCATCTTCCTGACACACCATCCGCAACAGCAAGGGGACTCGAGATTTGGCCAAGACACGCACCCAGTTCATCTGTCAGTCCTGCGGCACGATCCATACCCGTTGGGCGGGCAAGTGCGATGGCTGTGGCGAATGGAACACCATTGTCGAGGACGATCCCACCGGCGGCATCGGCGGCGGCCCGGGCACGGCAGCGCGCAAGGGCCGCGCGGTCGCGCTGGCCAGCCTGTCCGGCGAAATCGAGGAAGCGCCGCGGATATCGACCCTTGTCAGCGAACTCGACCGCGTCACCGGCGGCGGCTTCGTGCGCGGCTCGGCGGTGCTGGTGGGCGGCGATCCGGGCATCGGCAAGTCGACGCTGCTGATGCAGGCGGCCGCGGCACTGGCCCGCCAGGGCCACCGGGTGATCTACGTCTCGGGCGAAGAGGCCGTCGCCCAGGTGCGATTGAGGGCGCAGCGGCTGGGCGCCGCCGACTCGGGCGTTCTGCTGGCGGCCGAAACCAATGTCGAGGACATCCTGGCGACGCTGGCCGAAGGCAAGCGCCCGGATTTCGTCATCATCGATTCGATCCAGACCCTGTGGAGCGATCTTGCGGGCTCGGCGCCGGGCACGGTGACCCAGGTGCGCACCGGCGTGCACGCCATGGTGCGCTACGCCAAGCAGACCGGTGCCGCCATGGTTCTGGTCGGCCATGTGACCAAGGACGGCCAGATCGCCGGTCCGCGCGTCGTCGAGCACATGGTCGATGCGGTTCTCTATTTCGAAGGCGACCGCGGCCACCACTACCGGATTCTCAGGACGGTAAAGAATCGCTTCGGCGCCACCGACGAGATCGGCGTCTTCGAAATGTCCGACAAGGGCCTGCGCGAGGTGGCCAACCCGTCCGAACTGTTCCTGGGCGAACGCAACGCCAAGGCCCCGGGCGCGGCGGTGTTCGCCGGCATCGAGGGCACCAGGCCGGTGCTGGTCGAGGTCCAGGCGCTGGTCGCCCCCTCGAGCCTCGGCACGCCGCGCCGCGCGGTGATCGGCTGGGATTCGGCGCGGCTGTCGATGATCCTGGCGGTGCTCGAGGCCCATTGCGGGGTGCGGCTTGGCAGCCACGACGTCTATCTCAACATCGCCGGTGGCTACCGCATCGCCGAGCCCGCGGCCGACCTGGCAGTGGCCGCGGCTCTGGTTTCCTCTCTCGCCGGGCTTGCCCTTCCCGCCGATTGCGTCTATTTCGGCGAAGTCAGCCTGTCGGGGGCCATCCGGCCGGTGGCGCAAACGGGTTTGAGGCTGAAGGAAGCCGAAAAACTGGGCTTCGCCAACGCGGTATTGCCATCGGGATCCGCCGACCTGCCATCCCGGTCGGGCGCGGGCCTGGCCCAGATGGAAGCACTGGCGGACCTGGTCGCGCGCATTGCCGGGTCCAAGGGTGCGGCTCTGACCGGAAGTGACGAGGACGAAAACTGAATTCAGCCTATCGGGCGCCGCGGGCGGCACAGGTAGGCAGAGCCTGAACGGAACGCGATTTCATGCCTATTACCCTACTTGACGGCATCCTGCTCGGCATCACGCTGTTTTCTGCGGTGCTTGCCATGGTTCGCGGATTCTCGCGCGAGGTTCTGGCCGTCGCCTCCTGGATCGCGGCCGCTGCCGCTGCCTATTTCCTCTATCCGCTGCTCACGCCGCTGGCGCTGAAATACACCTCGTCGGACAAGATCGCCATGATCGGCTCGGCCGCCGTTGTGTTTCTGATCGCGCTGATCCTGGTCTCCTACATCACCATGCGGATTGCCGATTTCATCATCGACAGCCGCATCGGCGCGCTCGACCGCACGCTTGGCTTCGTCTTCGGCGCAGCCCGCGGCGTGCTGCTGGTCGTCGTCGCCATGCTGTTCTTCAACTGGCTGGTGGCCACGCCGAAACAGCCGGAATGGGTGGTGACGGCGAAATCCAAGCCGATGCTTGATTCGCTGGGCGCCAAACTGGTCAACATGCTGCCCGATGACGCCGATGCAACGATCCTCGAGCGCCTGCGCGGCGGCGGTTCGGAAGAACCGGGATCCGATGCGGCGCCCGCCACCAGCGGGTGATGATTTCCAGCCGGGATCAATCCGGCAGGTCTATATGAAGGGTTCGACGCCGATGACAGACAGTGGCTTGAAACCGGTCGACAACGAAGCCGATGACTTCCATGACGAGTGCGGTGTGTTCGGCATCTTCGGGAAATCCGATGCGGCCGCCGTTGTAACCCTGGGCCTGCATGCGCTTCAGCATCGCGGCCAGGAAGCCGCCGGCATCGTTGCATTCGACGGCCAGCAGTTTTCCGTCGAGCGCCATGTCGGCCTGATTGGCGACACCTTCACCAAGCGCTCGGTCATGGACCGGCTGCCCGGTGACCGCGCCATCGGTCACACCCGCTATTCCACCACCGGTGGCGAGGGCCTGCGCAATGTCCAGCCGTTCTTTGCCGAATTTGCCGGCGGCGGCTTTGCCATCGCCCACAATGGCAACATCACCAATGCGCTCACCGTGCAGCGCGAATTGCAGAACCGCGGCTCGATCTTCTCGTCCACCTCCGACACCGAAACCATCCTGCATCTGATCGCCGTCAGCGAGAAGACCCGGATCGTGCCGAAATTCATCGACGCGCTGTCCCGGCTCGAAGGCGCCTATTCGCTGGTCGGGCTGTCTGAAAAGAAGATGATCGGCGCCCGCGACCCGCTCGGTATCCGCCCGCTGTGCATCGGCGATCTCGATGGCGCCTATGTCCTGGCCTCGGAAACCTGCGCCCTCGACATCATCGGCGCCCGCTTCGTCCGCGATGTCCAGCCCGGCGAAGTCGTGGTGATCACCGACAAGGGCATCGAGAGCCATTTCCCCTTCGAGAAGCAGTCGCCGCGCCTGTGCATCTTCGAATATGTCTATTTTGCCCGGCCGGACTCGACCATTGCCGACCGCAATGTCTACGAGGCGCGCAAGAAGATCGGCGAGGAACTGGCCAAGGAATGCCCGGTCGACGCCGACGTCATCATCCCGGTTCCCGATTCGGGCACGCCGGCGGCCATCGGCTTTGCCCAGCAGGCGGGTTTGCCTTTCGAACTCGGCATCATCCGCAACCACTATGTCGGGCGAACCTTCATCCAGCCGACCTCGGCCATTCGCCACATGGGCGTCAAGCTCAAGCTCAATCCCAACAAGAACATGATCGAGGGCAAGCGCGTGGTGCTGGTCGATGATTCCATCGTCCGCGGCACCACCAGCCAGAAGATCGTCAAGCTGGTGCGCGAAGCCGGCGCACGGGAAGTGCACATGCGCATTGCCTCGCCGCCGACCATGTCGTCGTGCTTCTACGGCGTCGACACCCCCGAGAAGTCCAAGCTCCTGGCCTCGCGCATGTCGGTCAGCGCCATGGCCGACTTCATCCGGGTCGACAGCCTCGGCTTCGTCTCGATCGACGGCCTCTACCGCGCCGTGCGCGAGCCGGGCCGCAATGCCGAATGCCCGCAGTTCTGCGATGCCTGCTTTACCGGCGAGTACCCGACGACGCTCACCGACCAAGGCGATCAGGGCAATGTCCGCAGCCTCTCGCTGCTGGCCAACAACGGATAGTTACTCTCCATGACTTCTCTTCAAGGACGCATTGCGCTCGTCACCGGCGCTTCCCGGGGCATTGGCTACTTCACCGCGCTGGCGCTGGCCAAGCAGGGTGCGCACGTCATCGCCGTGGCCCGCACCACCGGCGGCCTTGAGGAACTCGACGACGCCATCCAGGCCGCGGGCGGCAGCGCCACGCTGGTGCCGATGGACCTGACCGACATGCCGGCCATCGACCGGCTCGGTGGCGCCATCAACGACCGCTGGGGCAAGCTCGACATCCTCGTCGCCAATGCCGGCGTGCTCGGCACCATTTCCCCCGTCGCCCATGTCGAGGCCAAGGTGTTCGACAAGGTCATGGCGGTCAACGTCACCGCCACCTGGCGGGTGATCCGCTCGGTCGAACCGCTGTTGGTCAAGTCCGACGCCGGCCGCGCGCTGATCCTGTCCTCCGCCGTCGCCCACTCCGCGCGCGCCTTCTGGGGCCCCTACGCGGCCTCCAAGGCGGCCGTCGAGACCCTGGCCCGGGTCTGGGCCGCGGAAATGGAAAAGACCGCGCTCAAGGTCAATTCCATCGATCCGGGCGCCACCCGCACGGCGATGCGGGCGCAGGCCATGCCCGGCGAGAACCCCGACACCCTGCCACACCCGTCAGAAGTCGCGGAAAAGCTGGTGCCGCTGTGCGGACCGGATTGCACCGAGACCGGCAAGTTGTTCCGGGTCGCTGAGAACCGCTTCTTCGACTACCGTCTGCCTGAATAACGACTGCGGCGCCTCCACCGAACCATCAAATCTGTTTCATTCGCGCAAGATCGGTTCTAGGCTTGCGGGTGGGAGCTTTCGCCCGGTTCATGAGTGAACCATCTTCATGGACCGGCGGCATGGAGGAGGTTGTTCATGGCGGGCTTTGCGGTAACGCTGGTCATTATATTGCTGGGAGCTGGCTTGCTGGCGGCTCTCAAGGTTGCACGTCAACGCAATTCCGGGCTGGTGCAGGCCATCGCTCTGGTCAAGCTCAGGACGCTTTTCCGGCTTCGCCTTCCCGATCAGCAACCAGGCTCCCCCGCCCCGCACGGTCCCGTTGTCCACGTCTACCCCCGCCAGTCGGGCCTTGACGCCGCCGTTCCCTGGTCGGTTCTCGACCGGAACTGCCTGCATGTGCTGCATCCGGACGACCAGCGCTCGCTGATCCTGTTCGGCATGCGCCTGTTCGCCCGCACCGCGCATGAAGGAGACACCGCCGCCATCGAGGCCGCCCTGGCTGGCGGCCAGCCGGTCGCCTTGCCCTGCCCCGCCGATGCCGAGCCCGCCACCGAGACTCTGGCGGCCTACAGGGCCTTGGCGGTGGTCGCGCGCAAACACGGCGCTGTGATGCGCGCCATGCATGTTCGCGGGTCGCGGTTTACCCTCTGGTCGGCCTATCGGCGATCCGAGGCACCGCGGCATCTGTTGCCGCACCTGAAGCTGGCGCAATCGGATCTGCTCGATTTCGACGACATCAGCCCGGCCAGGAATGGTGCGACCGCGCCGCGCGACGAGGACCGGGTGCACGATCTCCTGGCCGAGGCACGCCTTGCCAGCAACGATCTCGAACGCGGCCTGTTCCTGGCGTTTCGCGACGCAGCCGACCGCTACGGCAAGGCAGGCGCCGTGCTCGAAGACGCGCTCGGCGGCAAGCTGACCTACAAGCAGATGCTGATCGGCGCCCGGGTTCTGGGCGTAAGGTTTACGGCAATCAGCCAGCCCGGCGAGGCGCTGGGCGTCATGCTGCCCAATGCCAATGCGGCAATCGTCACCTTCCTGGCGCTGCAATCCGCCGGGCGGGTCGCGGCCATGCTCAATTACACAGCCGGCCCCGCTGCCCTGGTCTCGGCCCTGTCGACGGCGAAGATCCGCACCGTGCTTGCCAGCCACGCCTTTGTCGAAAAGGCCGGCCTCGAGGCGCAGGTCAGCGCCATCGAGAAGGCCGGCGTCACCATCATCTGGCTCGAGGAGCTGCGCGAAAGCGTCTCCCGAAAGGAAAAGGCGACCGCTTTCCTCAACTGGCGCAAGCCGTTGCGGGCGGTCAAGGCGAACGATCCGGCCGTCATCCTGTTCACCTCGGGCTCCGAGGGCACGCCCAAGGGCGTTGTGCTGTCTCATCGCAACATTCACGCCAACGCGGCCCAGGCCGAGGCCCGAATCGATATCTCGGTCAAGGACAAGCTGTTCAACGTGCTGCCGGTGTTCCATTGCTTCGGCCTGACCGGCGGCGCCATATTGCCGCTGCTTTATGGCGTCCGGTTGTTCCTCTACCCCTCGCCGTTGCATTACCGGATCATCCCGGCGGTGGCCCGCGAGGTCAAACCCTCGATCATGTTCGGCACCGATACGTTCCTCGCCGGCTATGCCCGCACAGCCAAGGACACCGACTTTTCAAGCCTCCGGCTGATCGTGGCGGGAGCGGAAGCCGTCCGCGCCGAGACAAGGCGGATCTACCGGGAGCGGTTCGGCGCCACCATCATCGAGGGCTTCGGCATGACCGAGACCGCACCGGTCGCAGCCGTCAATTCCGGCAGCCACAACAAGGACGGAACGGTTGGCCGCCTGCTGCCGGCCATGGCGCTGCGGCTTGAACCGGTGGAAGGCATCAACGATGCCGGAAGGCTGTTCGTCTCGGGCCCCAATGTCATGCTGGGCTACATGCTGGCCTCCAACCCCGGCGTGCTGCAACCGCTTGCCGACGGCTGGCACGATTCCGGCGACATCGTCGCCGTCGACGAGGACGGCTACATCGCCATAAGGGGCCGCGCGAAACGCTTTGCCAAGATCGCCGGAGAAATGATTTCGCTCGGCGCCATCGAGCTGATGGTCCAGCAGCTCTGGCCGGAGGATTTTCACGCCGCCGTCGCCGTTGCCGACACCCGCAAGGGCGAGCGAATCGTGCTGGTCACCACAAGGATGCCGGCGCTGCGCGACGAGTTGCGGGAATATTCCCGCCGCTACGGCGCCACCGATCTGATGGTACCCGCGGCAATCGTCAACGTTCCGGAAATTCCGCTGCTTGGCTCAGGCAAGACCGACTACGTGACGGCGCAGAAGATCGCCGACGAATGGATCAAGTCGCACCGCACCGACAGCGCCGCAAAATAAACCCGGGCCCTGCCCTGTCCGGAAGATCGCCGGCCGTCCTCCGGTCCGGATTGCCGGCCTATTTTTCGGCGTCGTCATTCGGTTCGGGCGACGAGGCGGAGTCGGCGGCGCCCTCGTGGTTCTTCCCGTTGTTCTGCCGCGATTTCGGTCCGTACTTGCGCGACCAGGCCCGCGCCCCGAAGGGCAGAGACGCAAGATAGGCGACCGCCGTCAGCGTCAGCGTTTCCCAGGTGAAGCTCATCAACAGCGACACATAGACCACCGCCACCAGAAGAAACGGCATCACCAGGTCGCGGCGCACGCCGCCGCCGACGCCCTTGCCGGAGAAGACCGGCACCCGGCTGACCAGCAGGAAGCCGATGAACACGGTGTAGGCGGCAGCGGCAAACCCGCTGGTGCGGTCAATCGGAAACCCGAGAAACCCGAGATAGACGGGCAACATCACCAGCAAGGCGCCCGCGGGCGCCGGCACCCCGACGAAATAATAGCTTTCCCAGGCCGACTTGGTGGCGCTCTCGGAGATGACATTGAAGCGTGCCAGCCTCAACGCCGCGGCAATGGTGAAGACGATGGCCGCGATCCAGCCGAAGGAGCGGGCCTGGTCGAGTATGAAGACATAGAGCACCAGCGCCGGCGCGACGCCGAAATTGATGATGTCGGCAAGCGAATCCATCTGCGCGCCGAACTTCGACTGGGCTTTCAAGAGCCGCGCCACCCGCCCGTCGACACCGTCCAGAAACGCCGCGATCAGCACCATGGCGACCGCCATCTCGAAGCGGTTCTCGAAAGCCAGCCGAATGCCGGTCAGCCCTGCACAGATCGCAAGCACGGTGATCAGGTTGGGGATAAGCATCCGGAACGGGATCTCGCGCAACCGCGGACCACGTCCCTCGTCATGATCCGCATCGTCCAGACCATTGGGATCATATGGTGGAAACGGCGTCGGCATGCATGTCTCCCTTGTCGTCCCGGCAGCCGGTCAGTCGCGGCGGCTGACAACGGGCCCCTTGTTCGATCCGAATTCGGCGAGCATGGTTTCACCCGCGATCGCGGTCTGTCCGATGCTGACCAGCGGCCGGGCGGAGGCGGGCAGGAAGACATCGAGCCGCGATCCGAAGCGGATCAGGCCGAACCGTTCGCCCGCGTCAAGCTGCTCGTTTTCCTCGGCCCAGCAGAGAATGCGGCGCGCCACGAGGCCTGCGATCTGGACCACGCCGATCTCGCCGCGCGCGGTCTCGATCACCAGACCGCTGCGCTCGTTCTCGGTGCTGGCCTTGTCGAGTTCGGCATTGAGGAACGAGCCCTGGGAATGGATCTTGCGAAGCACGCGGCCCTTCATCGGCGCGCGGTTCACATGGCAGTTGAACACATTCATGAACACCGAGATGCGCAGCATCTCGTCAGCACCCAGGCCCAGTTCGGCCGGCGGTGTCATCCGAACCACCGACGAGACGCGGCCGTCGGCGGGGCTGATCACCAGGTCGTCGTCAAGCGGCGTCACCCGTTCCGGATCGCGGAAGAAATAGGCGCACCACGCAGTCAGCAGCAGGCCGATCCAGAACAGCGGATCGGCGATCCAACCCAGCAGCAATGACGCGACGAAGAAAATCGCGACGAACTTGTAGCCTTCGCGGTGAACCGGCACCAGCGCGTTGCGAACGCTGTCGATGATACTCATGACATCTTCCCTGAATTAGTCCTTGGCCGTGACTACAGCAAATTGCCGCAAAGGGGAAACCACTTTCCGGCATCCCGGCTGTTGATGACCTCAGGCGCCGTCAACCTCCGGCGTCCGCCGCCGGGTGACGATGCCCATTTCATCTTCCTCGCGCATGCGCTTGAGCTGCTCCTCGGCCTCGGTGGCCTCGCGCTGGCGGTCCCACATCGACGCGTAAAGCCCCTTTTGCGCCAGAAGATCGGCATGCCGGCCGCGCTCGGCGATCTGGCCGTCCTTGAGCACGATGATCTCGTCCGCGCTGACCACCGTCGACAGACGGTGGGCGATCACCAGCGTCGTCCGGCCCTTGGAAACGAAATCCAGCGCCGCCTGGATTTCCTGCTCGGTCGCCGTATCCAGCGCCGACGTGGCCTCGTCGAGGATCAGGATCGGCGGCGCCTTGAGAATGGTGCGGGCAATCGCCACGCGCTGCTTCTCGCCGCCGGAGAGCTTGAGCCCGCGCTCGCCGACCATCGCCTTGAACCCATCCGGCAAGCCGCGGATGAAACCGCCGATCTGCGCCAGATCCGCCGCCCGGTCGACTTCCGCCTCGCTGGCGTCGATCCGGCCATAGCGGATGTTGTAGGCGATGGTGTCGTTGAACAGGACGGTATCCTGCGGCACCATGCCGATGGCGGCCCGGAGGCTCTTCTGCGTCACGTCGCGCAGGTTCTGGCCGTCGATGGTGATCGAACCCGACTGGATGTCGTAGAACCGGTAGAGCAGCCGAGAGATTGTCGACTTGCCGGCGCCGGACGGCCCGACGATGGCGATGGTTTTCCCCGCCGGCACCTCGAACGAGATGCCCTTGAGGATCGGCCGCGCCGGATCGTAGCTGAAACTGACATTGTCGAAACGGATGGCGCCCTGCTCGACCGCAAGCGGCCTGGCATTCGGCGCGTCCCGAACCTCGGGCTCGACATCGAGGAGTTCGAACATCTGCTCGATGTCGGTGAGACCCTGGCGGATTTCGCGGTAGACGAAGCCGATGAAATTCAGCGGCACCGCCAGCTGCATCAGCATCGCATTGATGAACACGAAGTCGCCGATGGTCTGCTCGCCGGCCTGGACGGCCAGTGCCGACATCACCATCATCACCGTCATGCCGAGACCGAAGATGACGCCCTGGCCCATGTTGAGCCAGCCGAGCGAGGTCCAGACCTGGGTGGCCGATTTCTCGTACGACGCCATCGAGACGTCGAAGCGCCGCGCCTCCATCTCCTCGTTGCCGAAATATTTGACGGTCTCGAAATTGAGAAGAGAATCGACAGACTTGGTGTTGGCATCGGTGTCCGACGCGTTCATCGACCGGCGGATGCCGATGCGCCAGTCCGAGGCGCGGACGGTGAACCAGATGTAGAACCACACGGTGACGGCGGTAACCGCGACATAGTTCCAGCCGTAGGCGACACCGAAGATGATGGCGGTCAGTGCGAACTCGATCAGCGTCGGCGCCGTGTTGAGGATGGTGAAGCGGACAATCGTCTCGATCCCCTTGGTGCCGCGTTCAATGACGCGCGACAGCCCACCGGTGCGCCGCTCGAGATGGAACCTCAGCGACAATTCATGCATGTGCACGAAGGTCTTGTAGGCCAGTTGCCGCACCGCGTGCTGCCCGACCCGGGCAAACAGCGCGTCGCGCAGCTGGTTGAAACCCCACTGCACGATCCTGACCACGTTGTAGGCGATCACCAGCATCACCGGCGTCGCAATCAGCGCCGGCAGCCATGCGACCACGTCGGCCTGGCCGTTGAGTGCATCGGTCGCCCATTTGAAGAAATACGGCACCGAAATCAGCACGAGCTTCGACAAGAGCAGGAACAGCGTTGCCCACACCACCCGCATTTTCAGATCGGGCCGGTCGGCGGGCCACATGTAGGGCCAGAGGTTTTTCAACGTGCCGAAGGGATTGCCCTGGTCGGCGGATACGGTTTTCGAAGCCAAGTCAGATGTCCTTGTTGCCGGTCAGGGCCGCCGCTGCGTCCACCTGCCGATTGTGGTCTTCCCGTGCACCCTCGTTCACGCGCGAACAACCGGCGCCGCCGCAACAATGATCGAGAGTCTGGCCGATGATGCCTGCGAGTTCGCGCAGGGCATCGGCGTTGACGGTGTATCTGGAGCTTTGCCGATCCGTCCGGAAATTGACCAGGTCGGCCTCGACGAGCACCTTGAGGTGTTGTGAAACCGTCGATTGCGCCAGTCCGATCCGACCGACGAGATCCTTGACGCAGCAGCTGTCAGCCGCCCCGAGATTCCTCAGCAGGCGCAGCCGCACCGGATGCGCCAGCGCCGCGAGCTTGCGGGCGATGGTTTCGTCCTTCGGGGCGAGATCCGGTCGAGATACATTCATCGTTGATCGGCGATATACGATGAATGTATCCCGGTCAACCGGCCTAGAGCTTTTTTCCCTTGCCAAGAAGCTGCTTGTGCAGCTCCTCGGCGTTTTCCAGCGGGGTCTCGGGAACCGAGAACACCTGGCCCGGCTTGATCCGGTCCGGATTCTGGATCTGCGAGCGGTTGGCGACATAGATCGTGGTGTAGCGGACACCCTCACCATAGGTGCGGCGGGAAATCTGCCACAGCGTGTCGCCGCGCCGGATGATCACGGCGCCGGGTGTCGAGGCAAGCGGCGCCTGAAGGATGGTCTTCGGTTCGCCGGACTGTCCGTTGCTTGCAACCTGCCCCTGCGCTCCGTCCGCAGCTGCGCCGGCCATGTCGGCGGGTTCGGCGAGCGCCGTCTCGGCCTGCGTCAGACGCTCACTCATCATGGCCGGATCGCCGGCTGCCTGGCCGTCCGGCTTCGGCGACAGCACCGCCAGTGCGGCTTCGGCCTGAATCCGCATTGACCGGGCGATCGCCATAGCTTCACTGCTGCTGCCGGCCGGCAGATCGGCCATCGCCGCCGACCTGAGCTTCGACACGGCCTGGTCCAGCGCTGCGGAAACCGCAGCCGCGTCCGCAGCATCCGGCGCGGACACCATGGCCTTGAGCTGCGACAGCGCCTCGAACGCGTCTTCACGCATTTTCGAAAGGCTGGCGATGTCGGGCAGGATCAGTTCGCCGGGGGCCTCAGTCGCAGCCGGTTGATTGCTGCCGGCCGCAGTCTCGCTGCTGGCCGGAGTTGCCGCAGCACTCTCGGCCTGAGCCGGCGCGCTCTCCGGCTGAGCCGCGGCAGTGGCGGGCTCCGCCGGGGCCACGGCGGCAAGCGCCTCGCCTTCCGGCCGGTTGAACGGCACGGTCGCCCTGAGCAGAATGTTCTCACCGGCCTCGTCCATCAGATCGGCGTTGATGATGTGATCCCCGACCGAAAGCTCGGTGGTCGCCTCAACAATAAAACGGCCGGTTTCATCCGCCTTGTCGCTACCGATGACAACGCCGTCCGCCGCAACCTGGACATTGAAGCCAGGCGTGGCCGAACCGGCGATGAATATCCGGTCGCCCTCGATCTCAACCGCGTCGACGCGCACGGTGGCATCGGCCGGCATTGCTTCGACAGCCGCTTCAGGCGTAGCCATGGCAACCTCGGCGGCGGGTGCGGCGTCCGCCGAAACCGCGGTGTCGGCTGAATCGGCGGCTTCGCCTTGCCCGGCGACCTGCGGCGCAGACGTCGTCAGCAGTGCCGACGCTTCCGGAAGCGCGGGCGTTTCAACTCCCGGAGACGGCGCCATCGCGGCGGCGGCCATCTCGGTCTTGCCCTCGGTTGTGGCATCGGTTTCAGTTCCGGCAGCCGTTTCGGTGGTGGGGGCGGCGGGAGCCGCTGCGCCGGTCTCGGTCCCTGCGGCAGCCTGTTGATCCGGCGTTGCAGCCGGGGTCCCGTTGCCATTCGCATCAGGGGTTGCGGCGGCCGTTTCGACAGGTTTCGGCGTGGCCGGGGCTGCAGGCTGCGCAATGATCCGGCTCGCCTTGCCCGGCTTGCTCACCATGGCCAGCAATTCGCCGTCGGCGGTCTGAGGGATGGAAACCGTGGCCACTTCTTCCGAAAGCCGCACGGCGCCGTCCTTCCCGGTAATCCGCAAGGTCAGCTGGTAGTCGCCGGCAGGCAACGGGTTGTCGAGAATGACAGCGAAATCGCCGCTTGAGCCGACCTGGGTCGAGGCGATCACCGTCTCTCCGTTCATGATGTCCAGCGTGGTGCCTGGCTCTGCCTTGCCGGCAATCACGGTCGACCCGTCGGGCTCGACCCTGAGAACATCGAAGCTTGGCGTGATCCAGCTGTCGGCGGCAACCGCCGGATCCGCTGCGGCCCCTGCGTCCGATTCGGTCGTCGCCGCGTCAGCCGGCAGTCCCTGCCCTTCGCCCGCCGTTGCCGAAGGCGCCTCCGGCGCATTCGCGGTGGCGTCGACCATGTTGGTCTGTGGTGTCGGTTGAGAAGCCGATTCCGGATTTGTTTTGAACATGTTAGGTGCTAAAAAGAAAGCGCCGATGACTATCGCGGCCACCACGCCAAGGAACGCCCAAAAACCGGCATTGTTTTTATTCATTGTCTGCTCCGTGGATGCGGCAAAAACCGCTGCTATTGGGCAAAAACCTATATGCTTTGGATACATGGCACAAGAAAAAGCAATTTGCCTTGACTGCCCGGCCTTGACCGCGTCACGGGGCGCATGTTCATTGACCGCATGAACACACCTCGACAGCGAATTTCCTCAATCTGCGTCTATTGCGGCTCCCAGCCGGGCGATGACCCGGAATACCGCCAGGCGGCCCGGATTCTGGGCCGGGCGATGGCCGAGAACGGCATCGATCTCGTCTATGGCGGCGGCACCAAGGGCCTCATGGGCGCGGTCGCCGACGCGGTCATGTCGAACGGCGGCAAGGCCGTTGGCATCATCCCGGAATTCCTGATGGACAAGGAAGCCTCGCGGCAGGAACTGGGACAATTGACCGAACTGCACGTCACCCGCGACATGCACGAACGCAAGCACATGATGTTCGAGCGCTCGGATGCCTTCGTGACGTTGCCCGGCGGTATCGGCACACTCGAGGAAATCGTCGAGATCATGACCTGGGCCCAGCTCGGCCGCCACACCAAGCCGATGGTGTTCGCCAACATCAGCGGCTTCTGGAACCCGCTCAACGCGCTGATCGGGCACATGCGCGACGCAGGCTTCATTCACACCGCCCATCTGGTCCGCCCGATGGTGATCGCGGATGCAAATGAGATCGTTCCGGCGATCCTGGCTGCAGCGGCGGTCTCGGGCAACGGCGAGGACGCCGACGTGATTGCAAAATTATAATATTATCAATGACCTGCAGCCTCGCCCCTTGCCGCAAGAGTGCTGACCCATGACAGGGCCCGCTTGCCGTTGATCCGTATCAGCCGGTCTTGAGCGCCGCCGCGGCAACGGCCTGCCGCGCCTTGCGGCTGCGCAGCAGCGAAGACGTGTAGATCGCCAGCGCGATCCAGATCAGCACGAAGGCCGACAGCTTGTAGGGGCCGAACGGTTCCTTGAAGATGAACACCGCGATGAAGAAAATCATTGTCGGCGCGATGTACTGCATGATCCCGATGGTCGACAGCCTGAGCAGCTTGGCGCCATTGGCGTAGATCATCAGCGGCACGGCGGTCACGAGGCCGCAGCCGAGCAGCAGCCAGACATCCGTCATTCCGGTGCTGCCGAAATGGCCGGTTCCCTCCGCCTCGACATAGGCGATGTAACCGATTGCCGGCACCGTCAGGATCAGCACCTCGAGGAAGAAGCCCTGATTGGGACCGACCGGCAGCGACTTCTTGAAGAACGCGTAAAACCCCCAGGACAATGCCAGCCCGACCGAGACCCAGGGCACGCCGCCGGATTCCCAGGCCAGCAATCCGACCGCGACCACCGCCAGCGCGATCGCCGTCTTCTGGCGACCGTCGAGGCTTTCCCTCAAGAGCAGCGAGCCAAGCAGAACCGAAAAAAGCGGGTTGATGTAATAGCCGAGCGCCGTTTCGACCGCCCTGCCCGCACCAACCGACCAGACATAGATCAACCAGTTGACCGTGATCAGGGCCGCCGTGATCAGTGCCATGCCCATGGTTCGCGGCGACCGGAAGGCGGCGCGGATATCCTGGGTCCGGCCAAGCCAGATCAGCACCACCGCCGCGATCGGCACCGACCAGATAACGCGGTGCGCGACAACCTCGAGCGCGGGAATGTGGCCGACAGCCTTCATGTAGAGCGGCAGGAAGCCCCACAGCAGATAGGCGGTCAGCGCAAAGGCGAAACCGCGCGGCGTGTCTTCGTCATAGGCCGCCGGAGCCGCTTTGGTCGCCATCATCTGTCCCATTCTCTTGCCGGTTGCGAGGCTCGACGCTTATGGCAAGCCGCGTGAATGAGCAAATTCATTCCGCTGAACAATGCCTGGTCCGCCTGAGCGGCGTGAGCGCCGCCCGGACTCCTACTCTGCCGCAACCCGGCCCGCCATGTCGCGGTTCTTCATCAGCTTGAAGATGATCGAATCCATCAGCGCCTGGAACGACGCATCGATGATATTGTCGGACACGCCCACCGTCCACCAGCGCGCGCCGTCGCCATCGGCGGATTCGATCAGCACCCGGGTGATCGCCTCGGTGCCGCCATTGAGGATGCGCACCTTGTAGTCGACCAGTTCGAGATCGGCGATCTCCGACTGGTAGACGCCGAGATCCTTTCTGAGCGCGATGTCGAGCGCGTTGACCGGACCATGGCCCTCGGCCACCGACATCATCTCGTTTCCATCGACCGAGAGCTTGACCACGGCCTCCGATACCGTCCTGATACGGCCCATCGCATCGAAGCGGCGTTCCACCATCACCCGGAAACTGGTGACCGAGAAGAATTCCGGCACCCGGCCAAGGGTGCGGTGCGCCAGCAGTTCGAAGCTCGCATCCGCACCCTCGTAGGCATAGCCGCTGGCCTCGTGCTCCTTGACGATACCGATCAGCTTGTCGAGCTTCGGATCATCCTTGCCGACCTCGATGCCGCGCCGCTTGAGCGCGTTGATGAAGTTCGATTTTCCGCCCTGGTCGGAAACCATCACCTTGCGGAAATTGCCGACGCTTTCGGGCGGCACATGCTCATAGGTGCGCGGATCCTTGAGCAGAGCCGAGGCGTGGATACCGGCCTTGGTGGCAAATGCCGAGGCGCCGACATAGGGCGACTGGGTCGAGGGCGAACGGTTGAGCAGCTCGTCGAAGCCGTGGCTGAGTGCCGTCAGCTCCGTCAGTTTCTCGGGCGCGATGCCGGTCTCGAACCTGTCGGAAAACGCCGGCTTGAGCATCAGCGTCGGGATCAGCGAAACCAGGTTGGCATTGCCGCAGCGCTCGCCGATGCCGTTGAGCGTGCCCTGGATCTGGCGCACGCCGGCTTCCACCGCCGCGAGCGAATTGGCCACAGCCTGGCCGGTGTCGTTGTGCGCATGGATACCGAGCCGGTCGCCGGGGATGCCTTCCGCGATCAGTGCTGCAACGATGTCGCGGATTTCCGACGGCTGCGTGCCGCCATTGGTATCGCACAGCACGATCCAGCGCGCGCCTGCCTCGCAGGCCGCCCTGGCGCAGGCCACGGCGTAGTCCCGGTTGGCCTTGTAGCCGTCGAAGAAATGCTCGCAGTCGACCATCGCTTCCTTGCCGGCCGCCGCCACCGCCTTCACCGAATCCGAAATCGACTCGAGGTTTTCCTCGTTGGAGCAGCCGAGCGCCACCTTCACATGATAGTCCCAGCTCTTGGCGACCAGGCACACCGCATCGCTTTCGGCCTGGATCAGACCGGCAAGCCCGGGATCGTTGGAGGTTGAAACACCGGCGCGCTTGGTCATGCCGAAGGCCACGAAGGAAGCCTTCTCCGTCCGCTTTTTCGAAAAGAACGCGGTGTCGGTCGGATTGGCACCGGGATAGCCGCCCTCGACATAATCGATGCCGAACTCGTCCAGCATCCTGGCGATGGCGATCTTGTCCTCGACGGAGAAATCGATCCCCGGCGTCTGCTGGCCGTCGCGCAAAGTGGTGTCGAACAGGTAGAGGCGCTGCTTTGTCATTGTGTGTCTGCCTTGCACGCGAACCGGTCGGTCGCGCGGATCAGTTGGTCGAGAATGCCGGGTTCGGAAAAGGCGTGGCCCGCGCCTTCGATCAGGTGGAAATCGGCCCGTGGCCAGGCCTTGTGCAATTGCCAGGCGATCCGCGCCGGGCACGGCATGTCGTAGCGGCCATGCACGATGACGCCGTCGATGTCTGAAAGCCGTCCCGCATCGCGCAGCAACTGCCCTTCCTCGAGCCAGCCGGCATGGACGAAGAAGTGGTTCTCGATCCGGGCAAAGGCCAGCGCGAACCGGTCTTCATGGAACACATCACTCGTCGAGGGCTCCGGCAGCAGCGTGATGGTCTCGCCCTCCCAGCCGCTCCAGGCCTTGGCGGCAACCAACTGCGCGACCTCATCATCGCCCACCAGCCGCTTGCGATAGGCCGCCATCAGGTCGGAGCGCTCGTCCTCGGGGATCGGCGCCAGGAACCGCTCCCACTTGTCGGGAAACATCTCCGAGACGCCAAACTGATAGTACCAGTCGAGCTCGGCTTTGGTCAGCGTGTAGATGCCGCGCAGCACCAGTTCGCTCACCCGGTCGGGATGGGTTTCGGCATAGGCCAGCGCCAGCGTCGACCCCCAGGAACCGCCGAAGACCAGCCATTTATCGAATCCTGCCATCTGCCGCAGCCGCTCGATGTCGGCGACCAGATCCCAGGTGGTATTGTTGTCGAGCGAGGCGAATGGCGTCGAGCGCCCGCAGCCGCGCTGGTCGAACAGGATGACGTCATAGAGCGTCGGATCGAACAGCCGCCGGTGGACTGGCCCGCAGCCGCCGCCCGGACCGCCATGCAGGAACACCGCCGGCTTGCCGCCGCGGGTGCCGACCCGCTCCCAATAGATCCGGTGCCCGTCGCCGCTGTCGAGAAATCCGGTCTCGAACGGTTCGATCTCCGGGTACAATCCGCGCAATGCGCTCATCACCTCACCCCCAATTGACCCAGACGACGACGCCGACTGTCACCGCGACAACCAGCACGCCCTTGCCGATCAGCCCGTAGAGCAGCCATTTCGGCATCTCCGTTCCCGGCTTGCGCTCGCTCATGCCCGGTCCTCCGGTAGCCAGGTATCGGTATCGTGATCCGGATGCTGATAACTGACCAGCGTTTGCAGAAACGCCACCGCCTCGGCATCTTCCATCGTATGCCGCTCGGGAAGTGACGGGAGGCCATCGCACCAGACCCGCTTACCCTCGACACCATAGGCGATGGTCGGCGGCACCGAATCCGGATCGTCAAACGCCAGCACCGCGAGCGCCAGCCCGTCAGGCGCGTCATAGGCGAGCGGCGTTCCGCAGTTTTCGCAAAACCCGCGCCGCGCCGCATTCGAGCTCTGGAACCAGGACGGCTGTCCCCGGGTCCATTCGATCCGCGCATCGCCAACGGAAACCAGCGCCAGCGCCTGGCTTGCCGAGGCCTTCTGGCACATCCGGCAATAGCACACCGACGAGGTGCCGGGCTGTCCTGTAAGCCGGAACCGCACCGCGCCGCACTGGCAGCCGCCGGAATGGGTTTCAGCACTCATGACCTGTCCTCCGCCGGCCAGACGCGCGTGTCATGATCGGGATGCTGGTGGTTGGTCGAGGCAATGCTGTCGAGCCCGCCCGGAAGATCGTCACGGTCGACGCTCTTGGCCGGCAGGCCGTCCAGCGCCGCATGAAACGGCACCCGCGTTTCCACGCCGTCATTGGCCACCGGCGGAAACGCCGACGGATCGTCGAGACTGCCGAGCGTCACCGCCATGCCGTCCGATTGCAGCGTGTCGAAAAACAGCGGCGTGCCGCAATCGCGGCAGAAGCCGCGCCGCACCGGATCGGAGGACTGGAACCAGCCCGGCTCGCCGCGGGTGACGATGAGCGCCTCCCCCGGCGCGAAGCCGAGCGGCATGAAATAGTTCCCCGCCGCCTTCTGGCACATGCGGCAATGGCACAGATGCGGATACTCGAGTGCGCCTTCGATGCGGTAGCGCACCGCGCCGCACTGGCAGCCGCCGGTGTGGAGGCCCTTGTGGGAGGACGTCATCGCTCGTCCTCCGGCTCGAAGCAGACGGCTTCGATGTTATGGCCTTCGGGGTCGGTGACGAAGGCCGCGTAGTATTCCGGATGATAGATCTCGCGAATCCCGGGCGCGCCGTTGTCGGTCCCGCCATTGGCCAGACCGGCGGTGTGAAAGGCGCGGACGGCTTTGCGCGACGCTGTGCGAAAGCAGATGTGGCTGACCGGTGTCTGCTGTCCGTTTTCGGCAAGCCAGAGCTGGCCCTTGCGGCCGATGCCATAGCCGCAATAGGCGACCGAGCCCGATTGCTCCGCCGATACCTCGCCCACGACTTCCATGCCGATTGCGCTAAGCACCGCCGAATAGAACTTTCGGGCATTTGCCATGTCGGCAACACTGAGGCTGACATGATCGAGCATCAGTTTCAGCTCTCCGCTCACCGCTTGACCTCCCAGGTGGTCACCCGCTCGCCGGTCACCGGATCCTTGCCGTCCTTGAGCTGAATGCCCTGAGCCAGCAGCTCGTCGCGGATCTTGTCGGCTTCGGGCCAATTCTTGGCCTTGATTAACTCGAGGCGTTCATTGACGCGAGAATCAACATCTGACGCTTTCAATCCGACCAAGGCAGCCTCGACAACGGCTCTCAGTCCCTGCTTATTTGCGCGAGCAACTGCGAAATCCTCGTCTTGTTTAGCAAGCCCCAGCCAAACAAGTGTCGCAGCAAGATCATTCCTAAGCTTCGTTTTTCCGATGGATTCTTTATCT
This sequence comes from Hoeflea sp., assembly GCA_020637795.1. GTDB lineage: Bacteria > Pseudomonadota > Alphaproteobacteria > Rhizobiales > Rhizobiaceae > Hoeflea. The sequence goes on from JACKJT010000002.1 coordinate 1,057,018, forward strand.
GAATCCGCAACCTTTCTTGATTCAGCCAACATGAAATCGATTTTCAATTTTGCGGCAGAAAAATCGAGATCATCCGAGAGCGCCCGGACAACCTCCTTTGAAACTGATCCGTCCTCAGGAATACCGCGACGGGCATGAGGTCCCAGCCAGTTGCTCAAACTGATGTTCGCCTCCTCCAGCCGCTTGACGCTGAAATCGATCGGCTCCCGGTAGTGCGTCATCAGCATGGCCAGCCGCAGCACCTCGCCCGGCCATTTGCGGCCGCCGAACTTGTCGGTCTCCAGCAGCTCCGCGATGGTGATGAAATTGCCTTCCGACTTGGACATCTTCCTGCCCTCGACCTGCAAGTAGCCATTGTGCATCCACAGGTTCGCCATCCGGTCGTTGCCGTGGGCGCAGCAGGACTGGGCGATTTCGTTTTCATGGTGCGGGAAGATGAGATCCAGTCCGCCGCCGTGGATGTCGAAGGTCTCCCCCAGATGATGCTCGCTCATCACCGAGCATTCGATGTGCCAGCCGGGGCGGCCGTGGATCACCGTGGTCTCGCCGTCCTCGGTGAAGCGCGCGTCCCAGCCAGGCTCGTCGGCAGCCGATTCCTTCCACAGCACGAAATCCGCCGGGTTGCGCTTGTGATCTTCCACGGCGATGCGGGCGCCGGCCTGCTGCTCGTCGAGCCTGCGGTTCGACAGCTTGCCGTAGTCCGGCATCGAAGCGACCGCAAACAGCACCTCGCGCCCTTCCCGGCCTGTGGTCACATAGGCATTGCCCTTGTCGATCAGCGTCTGGATCATCTTGACCATGCCGTCGATATGGGCGGTGGCGCGCGGCTCGTGCGTCGGCTGAAGGCAACCCAGTGCCGCCACGTCCTTGTGGAACCGCTCGGCGGTCTTCTCGGTCACCCTGGCGATCGCCTCGTTGAGCGGCAGGTCCGGATAATCTCTGAGCGCCCGGGCGTTGATCTTGTCGTCAACGTCGGTGATGTTGCGCACATAGGTGACGTGCTGCTCGCCGTAGACATGGCGCAGGAGCCGGAACAATACGTCGAAGACGATCACCGGCCGCGCGTTGCCGATATGAGCAAAATCATAGACCGTCGGGCCGCAGACATACATCCGCACATTGTCCGGATCGATCGGCTTGAACTCCTCCTTAGCGCGCGTCAGCGTGTTCCAGAACTTGAGCTCGGTCATGTCAACTCCCCGATGCCGGCCGCCCTGGCCCGGGTCGTTTGTCCTGTTTGTGAAAGAAGACGAAAACGGCCGAGCCAGCGGTGAGCTAGCGAATAATGATGCCGCAGATGCAGGTGGCGCGTGCGCCGTGTGCCGTTTTCATTTGGGTCTTATCTCCGATTGCGCGGGTCCGGTCAAGATAGGCGAGCGCGGCTTTCAGCCGGTGAAAAACCGGGTGAGCAGCGAAAAAGACAGCGCCGCCATGACCAGCGCGATCAACCCGTCGAGCACTCGCCAGGCGGAAGGTCTCGCAAACAGCGGCTCAAGCACCCGCGCGCCATAGCCGAGCCCGAAGAACCACAAAAACGACGCCGACATCGCCCCGAGCGCAAACGCCAGCCGCGCGGTTCCTTCGTAACGGCCGCTCAGACCGCCCACCAGCAGCACCGTGTCGAGATAGACATGCGGATTGAGGAGGGTGAAGGCGAGACACATCAGCACCGCGGCCTTCAGCGAGCCCGGAGCGGTTCTGGCCGCATGGAGCGCCGAGGGCGAGATCGCACGCCGGAGCGCCATGAATGCATAGACCGCCAGGAATGCCGCGCCGCCCAGTGTCACCACGCCGATCAGCAGCGCGGACCCGGAAATGATCGCGCCAAGCCCCGCCACGCCGAGGCCGATCAGCAGCGCATCCGACAGCGCGCAGATCAGGCACAGGATGAACACGTGCTGGCGAAGCAGCCCCTGGCGCAGGATGAAGGCGTTCTGCGCGCCGATGGCGATGATCAGCGAGCCGCCGAGCAGCAGCCCGGCGATGGCGGGGGCGAACAATGGTGTCATCGGATCTAGAACAGTTTCATCTGGTCGGAAGCGGGATCGGTAGCCTTGGGCTTGCCGGTGCGCCTGGCGGGCGTGGGTTTGCTCATGACCGGTTCGGTGTCGGTGGCAGGTTTCTGCACCTCCGGCCCGGTATTGGCAACCTTGTTGACCAGATCGGAAACACGGATCGCCTCGAAATAGCCGTCCGGCGCAGGCTGCATCAGGTCCGCCACATGCCGAGGCTCCTGGTTGAGGCAATCAAGCCAGCGGGAGAAATCCTCGGGCCGGATCACCACCGGCATGCGGTCGTGGATCGGCGCGACCTCGCGGTTCGGCCCCACCGTCAGGATGGCGGCGGTGTCCATCTCCGCGCCGTCGGCGCTCATGTAGGTTTCCATCAGCCCGGCAAAGGCGACGATCCCGCCCTGACTGGGCTTGATCCAGTAGGGAACCGATTTCTCTTTCGAGCCCTTCGGCGGCCGGTGCCATTCATAAAATCCCGAGGCTGCGACCAGCACCCGCCGGTGCCGCATGGCGGCGCGGAACGAGGCCTTCTCGGCCGCCGTCTCGGATCGCGCATTGATCAGCAACGGAAACTCGGCCGGATCCTTGACCCAGCCCGGAATGAATCCCCAGCGCGCCAGCAGCGCGCGGCGGTCGGTGCGGTTGTCACCCTCTTCGCGGCGGCGGTCGCCGGCCATGATCAGGATCGGCTGCGTCGGCGCGATATTGTAGCGCGGCGGGAAATTCTCGATTTCCTCGAGCCCGAACAGTTCCTGCACCTCTTCAGGCGTTGCCGTCAGTGAAAAGCGTCCACACATTGCCAATCCATGGCCGAGGAAACCGGGAGGGTCAAGGCGTGAGCCTAGTCTCGGACCGGACTGGTGTCAGAGACGATCTGACCGTCTTCGAGCGTGACGATGCGGTCGGCGAGCTCGAGAATACGGTTGTCGTGGGTGACCATCACCGTCGTGGTGCCGCGCTGCTCTCCCAGTTTCTTCAGCATCGCCACCACGTTGAGGCCGCTTTCCTTGTCGAGCGCCGCGGTCGGCTCGTCGGCAAAGACGATATCGGGATTGCCGACCAGCGCCCGGGCAACGGCGACGCGCTGCTTCTGCCCGCCCGACAGGTTGCCGGGCAGGTAATCCATGCGGTCGGCGAGGCCCACAAGCGACAGCGCATGGCGCGCGGCTTGCCGCTCGGCCTCCGGGTCGTTGAGGCCGTGAACCTGCAGCCCCATCTGCACGTTCTGCATCGCCGTCAGGCTGCCATGCAGATTGTGCGCCTGGAAGATGAAGCCCAGCCTGCGCCTCAGCGCCTCGTTGAGCGCGTTGCCTGCCCCCATCAGCTCGTGCCCGAGCAGGCAGATCGATCCGTCCTGCACATCGCGCAGGCAGCCCATCAGCGTCAGCACCGTGGTCTTGCCCGATCCCGACGGCCCCATCAGCACGGTCAGGCTGCCGCGCGCCACCGTGAGATCGACGTCGAAGATCGCCTGCTTGCGGGCTTCGCCAGTGCCGAACCAGTGGTTCAGGCCGCGCACGTTGATCGGATGATTGTCGCTCACCGCCGCCCCCCTCAGAACAGATCGGCCGGATCGGCAGCCGCCAGCCGGCGGGTGGCGATGGCGCCCGAAAGCGAGCACGCAACCAGCGTCCCGATCAGCACGATGACGGCCATCTCCCAGGTCATCGCCAAAGGCAGGTTGGTGGCCTTCTTCATACCGAAGAGCAAGCCGGTTCCCACCAGCACTCCGGGAATGAAGCCGAAGACAGCCAGGATCAGCGCCTCCTCGAAGACGATGCCGAGGAAGAATTTCTGCGGATAGCCCATCGCCTTGAACGTCGCATATTCGGACAGGTGATCGGCCACGTCGGTCGACAGCACCTGGTAGACGATGACGATGCCGACCAGCACGCCGATGATCACCCCGAATCCGAAGATGATGCCGGTCGGCCGCTTGGTCTGCTGGTACTTGAGATCCTCGGCCTTGGCCTGGGCGTAGGAGCGGATGCGCAGCGACTTGTCGGAGATCAGCTCGCGCAGCCGGCCCGCCACCGCGTCCGGATCGGCTCCCGGCGTCACCTTGAGCAGGATATGGTCGGGCGCGGCAGACCGGCGCGCCGGAAACAGCGACAAGAAGGTCTGGTCCGACATGATCATGTAGCCGTCGCCGCCAAAACCGCCGCCGCCCTGGAACGTGTCGTAAAGCGTCACTGTCTTGCCGGTCACCTCGAAAGACGCCGGCGTCTGCGGCCGGATCGCCGCGGCCTCGTCGCGCGGCAGGCCGCGGGTGGCCATATCGAGAATCGCCGAATCCTTGAGCTGCAACGTCGCTAGCTTGGGTTTGAGCACCGGGCTCAGGAAATCAGGCAGCGTCGGGTCGATGCCGAAGCTGGTCAGCCCCAGCGTCTTGGTCGGCCGCGGCCAGCTGGTGTTGCCGACGAAGATGCCGGTGCCGAGCGTCACCTCCGGATCAGCCTGCGCCTGGAACAGCCATTGCCGCGCGACATTGCCGCCCTCGGTCATCGAATTGGCGTCCGAGGCCGAGATCATGATGTCGGCAGTGAAGAATTCGTAGGGCTTGAGCGTCGCCGTCGCCATCGAGTTCATGATGCCGAGCTGCACGAAGACCAGCACATTGGCGAAGGCGACGCCGGCAATCGCCGCGGCGAACCGCGCGCGGCTGTGGGTCAGTTGCAGCCAGCCGATCGGCAACCGCCCGAACAGCCATTGCAGCAGCCTGCTCATGGATTGCTCTTGGCGGCAGTGGCTGCGGTGCGGGTGTCGATGCGGGCGATCACCTCGAGATTGGTGTAGCGCGCCGCCACCTTCGAGGACACCTCGTCGAGTTCGACCATCACCTTGATCACCCGCGCATCGGTATTGGCCGCGGTGTCGTCCGACAGCAGTCCCTGGCGTCCGACGGTCAGGCCGATCGACTTGACCCGGCCCTGCAGGGTCTGGCCGATGGCGACCGCCGCCAGTTCCACCGGCTGGCCGATCCCGACATTGGCGATCCGGTCCTGGTAGACCTCGACCTCGGCCATCATGTGATCGATGTCGCCGATCTGCATGATGCCGTCATTGGGCGGACGCTCGCCTGCATTGGCCATCGAATCCAGCACCACGCCGCTGATCGGGGCGAGAACCGCCGACCGGATCAGATCCTGCTCCGCCCGCGCCAGATCCGCCCTGGCGGCGTCGAGATTGCGCGCCGCGACGATGACATCCGGCTGCATGTCGGTGTCCTGGCCGGTAAACCGCGACAAAGTCGCCTCGGCCTTTTCAACCGCCAGATCCGCCTGGCGTTCGGCCGCGGCGAGCGAATCCAGCGACGCCTGAGTGATCACACCGCGTTCGAACAGGGCCTTGCCACGCTCGCGCTCGGCGGCGGCCTCGGTCCGCGAGCTCCGCGCCTGCTCAAGTGCTGCGCGGGCTTCGTCCCTTGAATTCTGCACCGAGGTCTTTGTCTGCACCAGCGCCGCTTCGCGCACAGCGACATTGGCCCGCGCCAACAGCACCGCGCTTTCGAGCTGTGCCTGGTTGTCGAGCCGCGCCACCACCGCGCCCTTCTCAACCCGGTCGCCGATCTCCACCAGCACCTCGGCAATGCGGGCATCGCCCGCGCCATAGGGCGGCGCCACGATCGACACGTCGCCACGCGGCATCAGCCGCGCCAGACCGACGACATCGGTAACCTGCATGGTCGCCGCCATCTCCTTGGGCATTTCCATGTCGGGCGGAAGCGCAATCGGCGTGGCCGAACCGCCGCCAGGCTGCAGCCCGGTCAGCGCATAGAATTTCTGCAGGGCGGTCGGCTGGTAGTACATGCCGATCACCCCGCCCGAGAACATGAACACCGGGATAAGAAGCACCAGCAGATAGCGCATGTGGAACCGCAACCGCCGCCGGGGCGCTTGCTCGCCGGCGGTCTCATGCCGGACAATGTTGAGCGGCAGGTCGGTTTCGGGGGGAAGGGTCATGGGTCAGTCCGATTCTCAAGTCCGGCGGAAGGTCGATTTAATACATGTTATATAATGCATATTTTTCGAAAGCCATGTCCCGACCATGAATTTGCAAGGGTATCGCTGGCGAACCTTTCCGCCGCAAAAGTATGACCCTTTTCCGGGGTTGCGGCGAGTGTAAAACTCCGCACATTACAAATCGCTGACACCGTGCCCGGAAAGGACCGCCAATGACCGATCGGAACCAGACCGCCCGCACCGGGCCGGCGCTGGCGGTTTCCGTGGCGCTGGAGCGGGATGGAAAGTTCCTGCTGGTGCTGCGCGCCAATCCGCCGGCACAGGACATGTATGCCTTCCCCGGTGGCCGGGTTGATCCCGGCGAGAGGCTGGAGGACGCCGCCTTGCGCGAACTCGAGGAGGAGACCGGCCTCAGGGCCTCCAATCCACGCGCTTTTGCAACCTTCGATCTCGGTTCCGACGAACCCGATGCACGCGTCTCCTCGCATTTTTTCCTGACCGTGTTCCTCGCTGATGATCCGGGTGGCGAGCCGCAGGCCCTCGATGACGCCAAGGCAATCGGCTGGTTTGCGCCCGGTGAGATCCGCTCCCTGCCCACCCCCGGCAGCATGGTGATCTGCATGGACATGCTGGCGTCGGGCGAGCATCGGCTCAGAACCGAGTAATGCTGTCGCAGTGATGCAAGCCAAACGGTTGCGGCTTGGCGCCGCAGACATGTTGCCTGTGAAGCGATTTCCGACTACGGCAAGCCCGATATCGTCACAGGCCAGGCATGGCCGACAGGACAACGGCGGAGCAGCCAGATGAGCGGACCAATCACAATCCTCGATGGCGGCATGAGCCGCGAACTGACGCGGCTCGGCGCGCGGTTGGCACAGCCGGAATGGTCGGCACTGGCGCTGATGGAAAGTCCTGAAATCGTGCGCCAGGTGCATGCCGAGTTCATCGAGGCCGGTGCCGACGCCATCACCACCAACAGTTATGCGCTGGTCCCGTTCCACATCGGCGAGGACCGGTTTCGCTCCGATGGCGCGTCACTGATCGCCCTGTCGGGACAGCTGGCGCGACAGGCGGCCGACGCGCGCGACGATCGCAAGGTGCAGGTCTGCGGCTCCCTGCCGCCGATCTTCGGCTCCTACGAGCCGCAGAACTACGATCCTTCGCGGGTGCAGGACTATCTCCGGGTTCTGGTCGAAAACCTGGCGCCTCATGCCGATGTCTGGCTTGGCGAAACCTTGAGCCTGATCGCCGAAGCCGAGGCGGTGCGCTCCGCGACCCAGGCCAGCGGCAAGCCGCTGTGGATCTCCTTCACCCTGAACGACAGGCCAGATGCGGCGAATTCCGAACCGGCATTGCGATCCGGTGAATCAGTGGCAGAGGCGGCCGGCTGGGCCGCGGAAAACGGCATTCAGGCGCTCTTGTTCAATTGCTCCAGGCCCGAAGCAATGGAGCCGGCGGTCCGCACCGCCGCAGCGGTTTTCCGCAGTCGTGGCGTCAGCACCCGGATTGGCGTCTACGCCAATGCGTTCGAGCAGCAGACCGACGAGGAAAAGGCCAACGAGGGGCTCTCCGGCATGCGGGCCGAGCTCGACGGAGATGGCTATCTCGGCTTTGCCCGCGCGTGGGTGGCTGCCGGCGCCACGCTCGTCGGCGGCTGTTGCGGCATCGGCGTCGAGCAGATCGGCCGGCTTGCCCGCGACCTCAAAGCCTGACCCCGCTCGGGCGCCTGCGCAAGTTCAAGCAAATGTGAGTCGGCTTGATTTGCGTCAAAGCCTCACATGCGAGATCATCCGCTCATGAACAGGTTCGGTCCGCCCATATCCATTCGCCGCTGGCACGCACGGCTCTCCGGCATCATCAGCCTGGCGCTGGTTGGCTGCCTGTTTCTGGCGATTTCAGCGATGAGTGCGGCGGCGGCACCCTAACCCTGCCATTGGACCGGTCGACGCTGCTCTGTCTCCATCATTCTGCGGCCATCGGTGGGATTTCATAAGGCCGTGTCTTGGTGTAAGGGAGCCGTCATGATGCGCCGCCTGCTCCTGATCCTTGCCCTGCTCATGCCTCTGCCGCCGGCCTTTGGTCCGCAGCACGCTGTCGCGCAGGAAAATAACGAGGCGGAAACCGCAGCCCCGAAGCTACCTCCGCCGCCCTATGAAGCAAGATTGCTGCGTCTGGCTGAAATCCTCGGCTCGATCCAGTATCTGCGCAATCTGTGCAATTCCGAGGGCGAACCGGGCTGGCGCGAAAGCATGCAGGCGCTGCTCGACAGCGAGACCGTTGGAGAGCCGGATCGGCGCGCGCAGCTGACTGCCGGATACAACCGTGGGTTTCGCGCTTTCGCCTCGGTCTATACAACCTGCACCGCCTCCGCCCTTGTTGCGGAGGAGCGCTACCGTCACGAAGGTGCAACACTTATTGCCGAAATTGTCGCCCGTTACGGAAATTGACATTTTGTTAACCGATATCGTCTCTGCCCCGTGCCGAAACGCTGCAAGCCGTGCTAGGGTGTTAACGAGATAGTAAGTAAAAGTTGGTCCGCATGACACATCCCACACCTCACACGCCCGATGAACTCGATGATCTGATCATCCAGGAAAAGCTCCAGGTTGCCCTCGAATTGCAGCATGACGCCTGGGCCGAGAGCACCGCCGACGGCATCGAGCCGGAGATCATCGCCGATGCGGCGATGATTACCGCCATCCGGGAAACCGTCCGGGCTCTGGGTGAGGATCAGGCGGAAGCCCTGGTGGAATCGCTCAGGGGACGCATTCTGGCAGGCGAGTTTTCCCCCGAACGCATTCTTCAATAGGCTCATCTGCGGAGTACCACGTGGCCGACAAGCGCAAGCGCCGAATTGCAACGGGCGGTCCGGGTGTGGGATCCGCCGCCATGGCCGCGCTGTTGATGATCACTCTCGCCACGCCGGCACTGGCTCTGAGCGAACTCAAACCGGCGCAACCGCAGGCATCGGAAGTACAGCAAGGCCCTTCCCTGCCGCCACTCGACGAACCGACCGTCGGCCCCGATGGCGGACTGCCTCTGCCAGATCCGATCATCCGCGAAACGCCCCAAACCCAGTCCGAAGAACCCGCTCCCGAGCCTCCGGTTGTCGAGGACGAGGGTCCGGTGGACATCATCACAGACCTCGCCCTGTTGCCCGAACCGGCACGGCGCATGCGTGAACTGATCCTTGCCGCTGCGGCCACCGGCGAGCCCGAAAAGCTCCGCGCGCTGCTTGGCACCGGCCCCAATGCGACACAACTGGCCTTTGGCGACATCGAAACCGATCCGGTCGCCTATCTCCGGTCTGTCTCCGGCGACGGCGAAGGCCTCGAAATCCTTGCGATCATCATCGATCTGCTCAACACCGGCTTCGTCCGCATCGATGCCGGCGAACCCGGCGAGACCTATGTCTGGCCCTATTTCGCGGCCCTGCCGCTCGATGGCCTGACCGCGCCGCAAAGGGTCGAACTGCTGCGGCTGGTAACAGCCGGTGACGTCGAGGACATGAAGGCCTACGGCGCCTACAATTTCTACCGGGTCGGGATCTCGCCCGATGGCGAGTGGCGCTTTTTCATGGCTGGCGACTGATCCTTTCGCCCTTGCCGCTGGCCACGCGACCGCCTACCTATCCACCAGTCCCGAAGATCGTCCTGCCGAACAATCCGGAGTGCCGCACCGTGCCAGCCCTGATCCTTTCCGACCGGACCGTCATACGAGTAAACGGCGCCGACGCTCAGCATTTCCTGCAGAACCTGATCACCGCGAACGTCGATGCGATCAAGCCCGGCGAGGCGAGCCCAGCGGCGCTGCTCACCCCGCAAGGCAAGATCCTGTTCGATTTCCTGATCTCGAAGTCGGGCGAGACCGCGTATGATTGCGATATACGTTCGGATCAGGCCGGGGATTTCATCCGCAGGCTGACGCTGTACAAGCTGCATGCCGCTGTCAGTTTCGAAACACTCTCGGACCAGCCGGTCATCGCAGGCTGGGAGGGCCAGGCTCCCGCCGGCGCGCTCCGCGACCTCCGCTTCCCACGCGAGGCCAACGTCTGGCGGCTGTATGGCGAGGGACCGGCGGTCGATGCCGACCGGGCGGCCTGGGACGCGGTCCGCATCGCGTGTGGCGTGGCTGAATCCGGCGCAGATTTCGCCCCGTCGGATGTGTTCCCGCACGACATCCTGATGGACAGGAATGGCGGCGTCGACTTCAGGAAAGGCTGCTATGTCGGCCAGGAGGTTGTCTCCCGCATGCAGCACCGCGGCACCGCCCGGCGCCGGGTGGCGGTGCTGACGGCGGAAACCGACCTGCCAGTCGCAAAGAACCCGGAAGCGGAGATCACCATCCTGGCGGGCGACAAGCCGGCAGGCAGCCTCGGCTCGGTTGCCGGCAAGGCGGGCCTTGCCATCGTGCGAACCGACCGGGTCGCCGATGCGCTGTCGCAGGGTGTTCAGCTGACGCTTGACGGCATTCCGGTCACATTGACCTTACCAGGCTGGACCGGTTTGTCCTTTAACAGCGGCGACGCAAACGCTTCGGACCACTGATCAATGCCCGCAATCGAAAAAGCCCCGCGCGCCTGGCAGCGCATGCTCTCCGGCCGCAGACTCGACCTGCTCGATCCCTCGCCGCTGGATGTCGAGATATCCGACATCGCCCAGGGCCTGGCGCGGGTGGCGCGCTGGAACGGACAGACCCGCGGCGATCACGCCTTCTCCGTGGCGCAGCACTCGCTGATGGTGGAAGCGATTGTCGGCCGGATTTCCGCAGCCTCGCCTGAGACCCTGCAGCTGGCACTGCTGCATGATGCGCCCGAATACGTCATCGGCGACATGATCTCGCCGTTCAAGTCGGTTGTCGGCGGCGGCTACAAGACGGTGGAAGCTCGGCTCGAGGCCGCCATCCACATCCGTTTCGGGCTTCCCCCGGTCTTGCCAAAAAACATCAAGGCGTTGATCAAGCGGGCGGACCGGATCGCGGCCTATTTCGAGGCCACCGAACTCGCGGGATTCGACGACAAGGAAGCCCGCGCCTTTTTCGGACCCCCGCGCGGGATCAGCCGGGACATGATAGACATATCCCCGCGCCCGGCAGCCGAGGTCGAGAAAATCTTCCTTCGGCGCTTCGAGGCGATCGAGGCCCTGCGCCACCCCGGGAAAGGTTGATCTTTGTCCTACATCGTCATCTGCCGCCTCAACCAGATCGCCGAATCCGCCGTGCTGCATGGCGCGCGTGAGATGGTGAGCCTGCTGGCGGAAAACCAGGATTTCCACCGCCCCGCCGTCATCGACCACAACCGTCATCTCAAGCTCGGCCTCAACGACATCGCCGAAGCCCGGCCCGGACTGACCGAACCGGGCGAAGCCCATGTCGACCGGCTGATCCGCTTCGCGCAGGGCTGGGACCAGCGCGCACCTCTGGTCATCCATTGCTGGCTGGGGATCTCCCGGTCGCCTGCCGCAGCGCTGATCACCGCCTTGACCCTGGAGCCCGATCAGGACGAGATGGCGCTGGCCGAACGGTTGCGCGCCGCGTCGCCCTTCGTCACGCCCAATCCGCGGCTCGTCGAAATCGGCGACGGCATGCTGGGGCGCGGCGGACGGCTGGTCCGCGCCGTCAAGGCCATCGGCCGCGGCGCCGATGCGTTCGAGGGCGGCCGGATCTGCCTTGCGGTGCGTCCCGGCGACGAGGTGCCCGCCGCCACCCCGGACCTGTCAGGCCGCCCGGACAGGCACAAGGGCTGACCACGCCACGGAGCCAGATGCCATGGAAGCTGACGACATCCCGCCCCTGCGCATTGGCCTGAACGCGGCAATCGTCGCCGTCACCAACCACACGCCAAGCATCCTGACGGTTCCCGCCTCGCCCGGGGACGGGCCGGCTGACGGGCTTCCCTTCGGCCCGTTCGACCCGGTGCGCCACCGGACCTTCGAGGCCAGCCTGCGCGAAAGCGTCGAAAGCCAGACCGCGCTGCATCTGGGCTATGTCGAGCAGCTCTACACCTTCGGCGACCGCGGGCGGCAGATGCCCGTTGATGGAGCCGGCAGGGACGAGAGCCCGCACCTGGTGTCCGTCGGCTATCTGGCGCTGACCCGCGCCGATGCCGAAAACCCCGAAGCCCTGCACGCCACCGGCGCCCGCTGGCGCGACTGGTATGAGCTGTTTCCCTGGGAGGACTGGCGCGACGGCCGGCCCAGGATGCTCGATACGGCGATCCTGCCCCGGTTGCTGCCCTGGGCCGAAGAACCGGCCTTGCGGCCGCAGAGCCCGAGCCGCAAGGCCCGCATCCGGCTGGCTTTCGGACTGGGCGATTTCCCCTGGGACGAGGAACGTGTGCTCGAACGCTACGAGCTGTTGTACGAAGCAGGCCTGCTCTCCGAGGCCGTCGCCGACCAGCGTGTGACATCGACCGGTCTGGCTTCGCCGCTGGGCCGCGCCATGCGCTTTGACCACCGCCGCATCGCCGCCACGGCGGTGCAAAGGCTCCGCGCCAAGATCAAGTACCGCCCGGTGATCTTCGAGATGATGCCGCCCGAGTTCACGCTGACCGAGCTGCAGACAACGGTAGAGGCGATTTCCGGCCGGCATCTGCACAAGCAGAATTTCCGCCGGCTGGTCGAAGGCGCCGAACTGGTTGAACCGACGGGCGCCTCAAGCTCCGCTACCGGCGGACGCCCCGCCGCCCTCTACCGCTTCCGCGCCAAGATCCTCGAAGAGCGCCCGGCGCCGGGGCTGAGACTGGGCGGGCGGGGATAGAAAGCGGCATCGGGTTCTTCTCATGCCATGCCCCAGAGCTGGAACAACAGGCCCGAAGCGAAGGCGCCTGTCAGCGACAATCCGATGTAGAGGGCGAAGACCTGCGGCCGGGCCAGCGCCCAGACCGCCATCGCCGCGGGGATCGACGTCACCCCTCCGGCCACCAGGAAAGCCATGCCGGCGCCAGGCGCCATGCCCTGGTCGATCAAGCCGCCCACCAGCGGCAGCGCGGCGTAGCCGTTCAGATAGGCCGGAACGCCCACCAAAGTCGCCATGGCGATCGGTATGAGACCCGTGCCGCCCAGCGCAGAAGTAACGGTCTCCGCCGGGATCCACGCCAGCATCAGGCTCTCGAGCAGGAAGGCGAGCGTCAGCCATTTTGCCAGAAACAGTGTCGTGGTCAGCGCATTGCTGGCGAACTTCGCCCGCCGCTCGGGTTTCTCCCAGAACCGCCAGACGACGGGTTTGGGCGCGCGGATCTTCGACCCGCCGCAGCCGCCATTGCCGATTCCTTCGCGCAGTGGATCCGATAGCGCGCCGCCGCGCGCCATCAGATGGACGATCAGCCCGCCAAACAGACCCAGTCCGACAGCAGCCATCGTCTTGGCGACTGCGAATTCCATGTTCAGTACACCGGCCGTCAGCACGAACATCGACGGATCCATGATCGGCGAGGCCAGCCAGAAGGCCATGACGGCGGACAAGGGAACCCCCATCGCCAGAAGTGCCGCGATCAGCGGAATCACCCCGCAGGAGCAGAACGGCGAAACACCGCCTGCCAACGCAGCAAGGACAATCATCATCAGCGGCGCGCCGATGAAGGCCTTGGCGATCAGATTGTCCGCTCCGGTCGCACCCGCCCAGGCGGCAATCACGATCGACAGAACTAGGAACGGCGCAGTGCCTATCAGCGCGCTGCCCGCAAACAACGCGCTGTCCGCGGCCTGGGTCGGATCGAACAGCGCAAGCACGGCAACAAGCAAGGCTGATGCAAGCCAGACGCGCTGATCCTGCCAGAGATGCCGCAGGCTGGCCCATAGGTTGCTGGTGGAAAGGTCTGCAGCGGTCATAACTAAATCTCCGGATTTATAGTTGTGTTTGGATTAAAAAAACCATGCAAGGGTATCATGCGGCATCCTCCGTCGCCTGCACGCGCACGCCGGAACAGCACTCGGACGTCAGGAAAGACAGCACCCGGCGCATGGCCGGGTAGTCAACCCGGTTAAACACCTCGCGCCCCTGCTTGTGCTGTACGACCAGCCCTGCATCCACCAGGCTGGAGAGATGATGCGCCAAGGTGGATGGCGCCAGTTCCAGATGCTCGCCGATGTCACCCACCCTCAGCCCTTCATCCCCCGCCCTGACAAGAAGGCGAAAAATCGACAGGCGGGCATCATGGCCAAGGGCGGCAAGCGCGCGGGCGTGGGGTGTGGACGTGGTCATGCCATCAATATAACTATATTTCTAGTTTTGTAAATACGTTGAAGATTTTCCCACCATGATGATTACAAAACTCGTCAACACCGCCGCCCCCTGCCGCTTCCGCGCCAAGATCCTCGAAGAGCGCCCGGCGCCTGGATTGCGCTGGGCGGGCGGGGCTGAGCAGCGGCATTTGCCCTGACACCGCCATGTCGAACAAGGCAACGACGTTCGCCGCAACCGATTGATGGCGGTCAATGCCGATCCTGGCGGGAAGATGCAGTTTGAAAAACACGCAGTGTTTTCGGGATCAAAGTGCCATGAACGCTTCTGGCTTGTCGCTTGCTACTGTCCTCATCACAATTTCCGTTCTGTTTGCAGCGATGCCTGCGCCGGCAAGCGCCGGGGAGGTCCGCAATGCCTCGACCGGCTCGGTCTATGACAGTCTTGACGCCGCCCTGGCAGCCTCCAGGAACGGAGACACCATCGAACTGGCCTCGGGCACTTACGTCGGCAACTTCACGATTGGCGTGCCGCTGACCTTACGCGGGATCGGCGACGGCGGGTCCGAGCCGGTCCTCGACGGCGGCGGCAAGGGGACTGTGCTGGTCATCGCGGCGGCCGGATCGGTGGTTGAAAACATCGCCGTCACGAACTCGGGACGCGAACCCGATCCCTTCATGTACTGGGGCGAGGCAGGCATCCGTGTGGAAGCCGACACGGTGACGCTTCGTGATCTCACTGTCAGCGGCAATGACTGGGGCATCCTGATGATGGCCGGAGAAGGGTCACTGGTCGAGAATTCCGAGATTGTCGGCAACGTCCACGCCGGCGTCCAGGTGATGGGCGGCCGCAGTCACCGGATCAGCGGCAACACCGTCAACGGCAACGGCACCGGCATTATGGTCGACATGATGCATCAGGAAAGGCGTTCGCTGCTCGACCGGGCCACGGACCCCGACGCGGTCGCCCGCATGGCGCTCGACCAGAAGACATCGCAGCGCTCCGAGGACATCGTCGTTTCGGACAACGCGGTGCGCGGCAACGCGAACCTCGGAATCGCCGCGCATTGGTATGCAAGGCGCATCACCATTCAGTCCAATACCGTTCACCTGACCGGCGTCGAGCGCAAGCCGGATCTGGCCATGAGAGAGCGGATCGAACGCGAGATCACGGCCGGCCTTGGCGGCCAGTCCGTAGCCAAGGTGCGCACCCAGGAGATCGGCACCGGTATCCACCTGTTCTGTTTTGTCGAGGACAGCACGGTCAGTTCCAACCAAAGCTTTGACAACACCAGCAACGGGATCGGGATGGTCGCGGTCAACACCAACCGCGTGTCGGGAAACCGCGTCGCCAACAATGCCGCGGGCATCGCCATCGAGACCTCCAGCAACAACCGTGTTGAAGCCAATCTGGTCACCGACAACGCCGACTATGGCATCCGCATCGGCTCACCCGAGCCCATGTCCGGGCAATCCGATGGCAATGTGCTGTCGATGAACAGCATGTCCGGCAGCAGGACCAACGCTTATGACAATTCGGGTCGCGCGCTTGTTCCCGGCGACATGGAAGCAATAATCGAGGCCCTGCCATACCCGGAGAAGGTCAAGCAGCAGATGCGGACCAGCAAGTCCGTGCGCGACATGTATCTGAAGATCATGCAGGACGCATACAAACCGGGTTCGAATGCCTGGGATGACGGTCATCTTGGCAATCACTATGGCGATTTCGACGAACTGCAGGAAGGGTTTGCCGATCGCGACAATGACGGAATTTCCGAGGTTGCGCACCCGATCCCCGGCGGCACCTCCATCGACCGCTTCCCGCTCAGCGCCGACCGCGCGACGGGACGCTGAAGCGAGAGATCCTGTGTGCGCCCTGATTTCCATCCAGACCAATATCCGGGACCTTGTTCTGCGCCTGGCGTCGGCGATGCTGCTGGCCGTTCTGCTGACATCCGCGGCTGCGGCTCTGGTCAGCAGCAATGATGGCTTCCGCAGCAATGGCGACCTGGTCGCGGGCTGGTACTGGCTGCGCGACCGCGGGCTCAATCATTATGCCGAGTACACATTCGCCAACCCGCCCGGGCAGGGCGACATCCTGATCGATATCGACGCGCTGGCGACCGACAGCATCAACGGCCGTCCTGGAGTGAACGCCGTGTTCGATCTGCTGGTGGGATTTCCGGGTGCCGGCAAGATGGGCGGTGTCTTCCACAGGATACGGGTGTCCCTTCCAAACGTGTCGGCACCGGGGGAACAGCCGGGCTACCTGACGCACGGACAGGTGCGGCTCGACCGCAACATCCTCGACAGGGTCATGCCCGCCAGCGGCGAGCTCTTTATCCGTATCGTACGACCGAAGGCCAATGGCCCGCACGTGGCCTTCCGCGGCGACAGCATTCGACTGCACGAGCTTGGCGGCAGCGCCGGCAGCCAGGCCGGCACCGGACCCGAAACGGCAGGCGACAGCGGGATCGATGAAATGCGCCCCGATCTCGGCGACCATGGCGACGAGGGAAATTGCTTTCTCGACCGGCCCTGTCTCGGTGATACAGCCGCTGAATTCCGCTCCACCGGATGGCCCGGAGCAGGCAACTGGTTCTGGTTGCGCGCACCGCAAGCCGGGCAATACGCCGACTATCGCTTCGATAAGCCGCCGACAGCCGGCGATCTCGTCCTCGATATCGCGGTGCTCGCCCAGAACCGCCCGGACATGACCCCCAAGGACACCGTCCATGTCAACCTCTGGCTCGGCGATCCAGAGAGTGCCGGCACAGCGGGTCGCACCGGACCGGCCGCCATTGCGCTGCCAAGCCTCTGGATGAACCCGGACGACGATGTGTGGAAAGCCCGGGCGCTCGTCCGGCTGTCTCGCGAGCAGGCAGACAAGCTCAGCGGACCGAACAAGGCGCTGGTGTTGCGCTTCGAACGGATCGACGCATTCGAGCCCGACGTGGCGTTCTCGGCCGGCAGCGTGCTGATCTACAGCGCACAGGATATTTCCCGCTAGGACCGCACCTCAGTCAGACATGTCCTGAGCTTGGTCGAGGCAACTGGTTGGCGCTCCTGTCTGATCCCGGTCACAAACAGCCAAAAGACTCCTCCTCCTCTCGACGCGAAGGCGGCCGGCGGGGCTGAGACCGAAAGAAACCTCAGGAAATCGTCTCCATCCACTTGCGCAATTTGTACGCCGTCGTGGTTTCGTCGATCTCGACATCCTCGAAGCGGACCGGTTCGCCATCGGCAATGGCGCGCTTGAGCTTGACGTCGTGCGCCAGACCCAGCGGCAGATAGCCCGCGGCGACGGACGCCTTGGCCGGGCGCAGGCCGCCGGTGACCGTGTAGCCGCCCTCGCCGTCGAGGATCTCGCCGGCGGCGAGATCGCGCTTGGCGATCGCCGCGACATCGCCGTTGAAGCACCGCGCCACCCCGGTCGGCTCGCCGCGCAGGCCCACCGAGGCGACCGACACCGGCAATTCGAGCCCGATCAGATGCCAGCGCTTGTAGAGTGACGAGTAACGGCCGCTGTCGTCTGTCCTGACCAGGTATTCCTGGAAGCAGTTGCGCAGGTAATCGGTCTCGCCCTCGAACACCACCCAGACCCCCTGCCTGATGTCATAGGGTACGGGCGTGCCGTCGCGGGTGAGCGAGGACGCGACCTCGACCATGCCCTTGTGCTCGAGATGGCCGCCTTCGGATTTCGGCCGCATGATGTTGGCCAGATCCTCGGCCCCGCCCACCGGAAACTGAAGCCCTTTGGAGGGCACCAGAAGGCCGGTGGCATTGGCGATCGCCGAGGATTCGATCGCCGGCTTGGAACCGTCGAGGAACGAGTTGAACATCTTCGGATTGAGCCGGCCGCGTTCGGCGGCCTCGCGGCTGACGCCCCAATGGTCCCACACCGTTTCCGGCGTCGACTTGCGGAACGCAGGCAGCCATTTGTGGCCGCGTCCCGCCGCCGTCACGTTGAAGCCGCAGGTGCGCGCCCAGTCGACCAGATCGCAGGTCAGCGCCGGCTGGTCGCCATAGGCCATCGAGTAGATCACCCCGGCTTCCTCGGCCTTGCGCGCAAGGCCGTAACCGCAGAAGGCATCCGCCTCGACAGTGACATTGATGACGTGCTTGCCGTTGCCGAATGCGCCCAGGATGTGATCGATCGCGGCCACCGGCGCGCCGGTGCATTCGATCACAATGTCGATTGCCGGATGGGCGACCAGCGCCCGCCAATCGTCTCCGACATGGGTGGTCTTGCCCCGCGCTGCCTCGTCGAGCGATGCGGCGCCGAACTGTTCGGCCGTCCAGCCGACAAGCTCCATGTTCGAGCGCGCATTGTCCGGCGACAGGTCCGCCACGCCGATCAGGTGGATGCCCGCAAGCTTGCGCACCTGCGACAGGAACATCGTTCCGAACTTGCCCGCGCCGATCATGCCGATGCGGATCGGATTGCCGTCCTCGGCGCGTTTGCCGAGCATCGAAAACAGATTCATATGGCCGGTGCCTCCCCTTGCCAACCTCTTGCGCCCGGGCTCGCAGAACCCCGGTCCAGCTTCTTTTTACAGCAACAAGGCGCTGCCAGCGAGGGCGAAGTACCTCCGATGAAGCGCCGAGGAACCGCGGCCGTTCTCACTCCGGCCGGGAAAGGTCAATTTGCAGACATCGATCCGATCGGTTAGCCTTTCGTCGGATTCGAAGGATCATCCGGCGCTTTCGGGACATCAAAACCAGGTGCCGCCCGTCAGCCTGACACAACAAGAAAAGTATCGGCACCTTGCAAGCCGGTCGAACACCAGACGGAGGGAGCCAATGTACAAGAAAATAATGGTGCCCGTGGACCTAGCCCACGCCGACAAGCTGGCGTTGGCATTGGACACGGCGGCAAATCTATCGAAACTCTATCACGCGCCGGTGACCTATGTCGGCGTGACGGCGTCGACGCCCGGGCCGCTCGGGCACAATCCGGCGGAATACGACAAGAAGCTCGCTGGCTTCGTTGCCCGGCAGGCCGAAGCCCACGGAATCGAAGCCCATGGCAAGACCGTGGTCAGCCACGATCCTGCAGTCGATCTCGACGACGCGCTGGTCAAGGCGGTGCACGAGACCGAGAGCGACCTCGTCGTCATGGCGACGCATATTCCCAACGTGGCCGATCACGTCTGGCCGTCCAATGGCGGCCGGCTGGCGACCCATACGGATGCATCGGTTTTTCTCGTGCGCGGCTAGGCGCGAACCGGCGGCACCTGCAATCAAGACATCTACGCGGAGGGACACCCCATGAGCGACACGAACGAACCGGGCATACCGGCGCCGGAAGGTCCGGCCAATCTGATCGACACCGATTACGAAGTCGGTCAGGACAACATTTCCATGTCGGTGGGGCCGTTCGGCCTCGATATCCACAATCCGGTCTTTGCCATTTCAGGCCTGACCATCGTCGCCTTCGTCTTCGTCACGCTGGCCTTTCAGGACAGCCTCGGCCCGGCCTTTGGCGATCTGCGCAACTGGCTGACGGGCACCTTCGACTGGTTCTTCCTCACCGCCGCCAACATCTTCGTGCTGCTCTGCCTGTTCCTGATCGTTTCGCCCTACGGCAAGGTCCGCATCGGCGGCAAGGATGCGACGCCTGACTATTCCTATTCCGGCTGGTTCGCCATGCTGTTTGCCGCCGGCATGGGCATCGGCCTGATGTTCTACGGGGTTTCCGAACCGATCTCTCATTTCTCGTCCTCCGTGGCGGAGAATGCCGGCACGGCCGAGAGCTGGGCGCCGCTGGGCGGCGCGGCGGGCAATGCGGCCGAGGCGCGGGATCTTGGCATGGCGGCGACCATCTTCCATTGGGGACTGCACCCCTGGGCGATCTACGCCGTCGTCGCGCTGGCGCTGGCGCTGTTTTCCTACAACAAGGGCCTGCCGCTGACGATGCGCTCGGTGTTCTACCCGATCTTCGGCGAGCGCGTCTGGGGCTGGACCGGCCACATCATCGACATCCTCGCCGTCTTCGCCACGCTGTTCGGCCTGGCGACGTCGCTCGGCTTCGGCGCCGAACAGGCCAATGCCGGCCTCAACCACATCTTCGGCATCCCGGTCAACGACGTCTCCAAGGTGGTGCTGATCGTGGCAATCACCGGCGTGGCGCTGATGTCGGTGGTCGCCGGCCTCGATGCGGGCGTCAAGCGCCTGTCCGAGATCAACATGGTGCTGGCGGCGTTGCTGCTGGTCTTCGTGCTGATCGTCGGGCCGACCGTGGCGATCTTCACCGGCTTCTTCCACAATCTTTACGAATATGCCCGCTACCTGCCCGAACTCTCCAACCCGTTCGGGCGCACAGACGACAATTTCCGCCAGGGCTGGACGGCATTCTACTGGGCATGGTGGATCTCCTGGTCGCCCTTTGTCGGCATGTTCATCGCCCGGGTCAGCCGCGGCCGCACGGTGCGGGAATTCATCACCTGCGTGCTGATCATTCCGTCGCTGGTCTCGGTGTTCTGGATGACGGTCTTCGGCGGCACCGCCATCGACCAGCTGGTCAATGACGGCTACCAGGCCGTTGTCGATGCACCGCTCGAGCTTAAGCTGTTCGCCATGCTCGAGGCGCTGCCGCTGCAGCAGATCACCTCGTTCATCGCCATCGTGCTGGTGATCGTGTTCTTCGTCACCTCGTCGGACTCGGGCTCGCTGGTGATCGACACCATCACCGCCGGCGGCAAGGTCGATGCACCCGTGCCGCAGCGCGTCTTCTGGGCCAGCTTCGAGGGTCTGGTCGCCATTGCGCTGCTGCTCGGCGGCGGATTGGGGGCATTGCAGGCGATGGCGGTCTCGACCGGCTTCCCCTTCACCATCGTGCTGCTGCTCGCCTGTTTCGCCATCCTCAAGGGATTGCACAGCGAACCGCGCTGACACCATCAGGGGCCGCCGTCTGTAACGGCGGCCCTTTTCGTTCCGGCAGGTCCGTCCGGCCCGCCAACCGCAGACGATAGAGACTTACTTCCTCCCGCTGACCTGCCTGCCACGCCAGAGGATGAACAGCCCCGAGGCGACGATCAGTCCCGATCCGACCACCATGGCGAAGCTCAGCCGTTCGCCAAACAGGACGATCCCGAGCGCAATGCCAAACAGCAGTCTCGAATACCTGAACGGCGTTACCGCCGACACCTCTCCGGTGCGCATCGCCTTCATCAGGCAGGAATAGGCCGTGACGCCGGCAACAACAGCCCCCAGCACGTAAAGCGATATCCGGGTATCGGGCATCACGAAAGCGACGCCTTGCCAGGCCGAGTACAGTCCGCCGGCAACGATTATGGACATGAAGCCATACAGGCCGAGGATCGCCGTGCTCATTGTGGCCGGTGCGGCGCGGCTGGCCAGATCACGTCCGGCAAATCCGAGCATGCCGAGAACGGCCAGAAGCGAGAGCATCGAGAACCCGTCCGTTCCGGGCTGAATGATGACAACGACCCCGACAAGCCCGAGGAGGATTGCGGTCCATCTGCGCCATCCGACCTTTTCGCCAAACACCACGGCCGCGCCTGCGACCACCACAAGCGGCGTCGCCTCCAGGATCACTGTGACCGCCGATAACGGGATCAGCGAAAGCGCAAGCACATAAAACAGACGGCCGGAGACCTCGAAAACCACACGGATCAACATCGGCCGGGAAACGACGTCCGGATTGTACAGGGGTTGTTTGTTGATGAGCGCCACGAAGGCGAAAGCAAGAGCGCCCCCGAGACCGAAAAGGACGAGAACCTGTCCGACCGGCAGCATCGCGGACGCAGCCTTGATGAGGGCATCCTCGATGGCAAAAACCGCCATAGCCGCGATCATCCAGGCACTGCCTGCCAGGTTGGCCTTGCGGTCCGTCGCAATATGATCTGTCAAAGGAATTCCAGTTCTGGCTTGGCCGGGCGACGCCAACCGTTTCGCCAGTTAACCGGATAAGACCGGGGCTTCAACACATGAACCGATCAAGCAAAACAATTGATCCGGCCATCACAGAAGTGAACATCGCCGCTGCTCACCCGATCGCCATATCCAGCCCGATATCCAGCGTCGGTGCGGCCATGGTGATCTTCGAGGTCGAGATGAAGTCAACCCCGGTCTCGGCGATCGCCTTGATCGTGTCGAGATTGACGTTGCCAGAGGCCTCGAGCGTGATCGGGCCACCGCTCCTGGCGGCGTTCATCGCCACAGCCTGCCTCAGCATGTCCGGCCCCATGTTGTCGAGCAGGCACACATCCGCGCCCTCGGCCAGCACCTCGGCGAACTGCGCGAGCGTGTCGACCTCGATCTCGATCCTGACCAGATGCCCGGCAAACGCCTTCGCGGCCTTCAGCGCTTCGGCGATGCCGCCGGCGACGGCGATATGGTTGTCCTTGATCAGGATGGCGTCATCGAGCCCGTAGCGGTGCGACGAGCCGCCGCCGCAGCGCACGGCGTATTTCTCGACGGACCTCAGTCCGGGAATGGTCTTGCGGGTGCAGGTGACTTTGGCCTGTGTGTGGGCGATCGCATCCGCAAACCGCGCCGTGTGGGTGGCGATGCCCGACAGATGCATGAGGTAATTCAGTGCCACCCGTTCCGCTGACAGAAGCCCGCGCGCAGGACCCGAGATGCGGGCAATCATCGTGCCCGGCTCCACCCGCGCGCCGTCACCCACCAGCGCCTCGAAGCGGATCGCCGGATCGATCAGCCGGAAAGCGGCCGCAGCCAGCGGCAGCCCGGCGATGACGCCCGCTTCGCGGCTGTTCATCTCGGCTGTCGCCTGTTTCTCCGGGCCGATGGTGGCGTTCGAGGTGATGTCGCCGGCGCGGCCGAGATCCTCGATGAGCGCTGCGCGCACCTGATCCTCGACCATCAGCTGCGGCAGTTCGGGAAGATAGGCACGTGTCAAGGGTCAGCCCTCCAGCAGGTCGGGAATGATGGCATGGGCCTGATCCAGCGTCACCAGCGTCCGCCGCTTCCAGTCCACGTGCTCTTCCGGATAGTCGGTGCGGAAATGGCCACCGCGGCTTTCGGTGCGGTTGAGCGCGCAGACCGCGATCAGTTTCGCCGTGGTGATGACATTGTCGAACCGGACCGAGTGGCTTTCCCGCGCCAGGTGCAGGATCGTGTGAAGCGCCTCGCGCATACCCTCGCCGTCGCGCAGCACGCCGAGATTGGCGCTCATGGTCTTGCGCAACGCCACCATGTTGGGATGGTCGTTTTCGGTGATGTGTTCGGTCGTCGTCACCGAGCCATCCTGCCAGTTTGCGGGCGCATCCGGCCTGATCTCGCCCTTCAGCGTCTCGGCGATGCGGGCGGAGAACACCACCGCTTCCAAGAGCGAGTTCGACGCCAGCCGGTTGGCGCCGTGCGCGCCGGTCGAGGTGCATTCGCCGCAGGCCCAGAAGCCGGGCAGCGAGGTCCGGCCGTCGATGTCGGTCCAGATGCCGCCCATGAAGTAATGCGCCGCCGGGATGACCGGGATCATCTCGCCGATCGGGTCGATGCCCGCCTCCTGGCAGTAGCCGTAGACCGTCGGGAACTCTTCCGCAAATCCCGGCACCGCGGTGCGGCAATCGAGAAAGGCACCCCGCCCGGCCTTCACCTCGGCGAAGATGCCGCGCGCCACCACGTCGCGCGGCGCCAGTTCCGCATCCTTGTGCAGCGGCAGCATGAAGCGCTCGCCGGCGGAATTGTGCAGCGTCGCGCCATGCCCGCGCAAGGCTTCGGTCGCCAGCGGCGCCGGGTCCTTGCCGACATTGATGGCGGTCGGGTGAAACTGCACGAACTCCATGTCCGCCATCCGCGCGCCGGCCCGCGCTGCCATGCCGATGCCGCCGCCGCGCGCCTCGGTCGGGTTGGTCGTCACCTCGTAGAGATGGCCGATGCCGCCGGTGGCCATCACCACGTTCGAGCCGGTGATCCGCTGCAGTTCCTCGCCGCTGCCGGCCTTGTCGCGGGCGATGACGCCGGTCACCCGCCCCTCTTCGACGATCAGCTCCTCGACCACATAGCCTTCCAGCACCCGGATCGACGGCGTCTTGCGCACCGAGGCGACAAGCGCCTCCATGATGGCGCGTCCCGCCATGTCGCCCCTCACCCGGACGATCCGGCTCTCTGAATGCGCAGCCTCCCGGCTCACCGCCAGATGGCCTTCCAGATCCCGGTCGAACGGCACGCCGTAGCCGAGCAGGTCATGGATCCGGTCGGACGCCTCCGACGCCATCATCCGGATGATCTTCTCATCGACGATGCCGTCGCCGGCGATAATGGTGTCGTTGACGTGGCTTTCGATCGTGTCGCCGGGGCCGACGGCGGCGGCGATGCCGGCTTGCGCCCAGGCCGAGGACGCGCCGTGGCCGATCGGGGCGGCGGCCAGAACCGTCACCGCCTTGGGCGCCAGTTTCAGCGCGCAGAACAGACCGGCAAGCCCGCCGCCGATGATAACGACTTCGTCGGATCGCTTGGCCGCTTGCGTCTGATGAACGGCAATCGCTGTCGACGCCATGGCGTGCTCCCTGCTGGACGAGTGCGGCACTGCGGCCGCTAAGCCAGAACGTCAGTTCTTGAGGTTGATCATCCGCTCGACCGCCAGGCGGGCGCGGTCGGCAATCGCCGGATCGACCACAACCTCCTCGGTCATGGTAAGCAGGCTGTCGAGGATCTTGGGCAGGGTGATCCGCTTCATGTGCGGACACAGATTGCACGGCTTGACGAAGTCGACGCCCGGAACTTCGCTCTCGATGTTGGACGCCATCGAGCATTCGGTCACCAGCAGCACCCGCGGCGGACGGTTGTCCTTGACGTAGTTGATCATGCCGGAGGTCGACCCGGAATAATCGCACACGGCGATAACGTCCGGGTGGCACTCGGGATGGCCGATGATCTGGATGGTCGGATCGGCTTCCTTGTAGGCCAGCAGTTCCTCGGCCGTGAAGCGCTCATGCACCTCGCAATGGCCCTTCCAGGTCAGGATCTTCTTCTTGGTCTGCTTGGCGACATTCATCGCCAGATATTCGTCGGGAATGCACAGAACCGTGTCCGACTCGAAGCTTTCGCAAACCGCCACCGCGTTGGACGAGGTGCAGCAGATATCGGTTTCCGCCTTCACGTCGGCCGAGGTGTTGACGTAGGTCACAACCGGCACGCCGGGATAACGCTCCTTCAAGAGCCGCACATCGGCGCCGGTGATCGAGTCCGACAACGAACACCCGGCCCTCGCGTCGGGGATCAGCACGGTCTTGTCCATGTTCAAGAGCTTCGAGGTCTCGGCCATGAAGTGCACGCCGCACTGGATGATGATCTCGCCGTCGACCTTTGACGCCTCGCGCGCCAGCTGCAGCGAATCGCCGACGATATCGGAAACGCAGTGAAAGATGTCCGGCGTCTGGTAGTTGTGCGCCAGGATAGCCGCGCCGCGCTCCTTCTTGATCCGGTTGATGGCGTGGACATAGGGCGCGTAGACCGGCCACTCGATTTCCGGGATATGCTTGCGCACGCGCTCGTAAAGATGCGCGGTCTCGCGCGCCACCGCCGGGGTATATTTCAACTCCGGGCGTTCCATTACGCCGAACCGCTCCGCTGCACTTTGCGCCTGTCTTGCGGCCTGTGCGTTCGTGCCTGCATCCAACCGGGTCATGGCAAACCCTCCCGTCATCATCTATTATGCTCAGTTTGAGCATAATAGGGTTTCAAAAGAACCCGGCAATGCCGGGGAACCCTTCACATAAGACTTTGCCTTTCCGATTGCAAGTCGAGCCGACTTCGCCCCCATGTGGCGGTGGCTGCCGGTTACTTGAACAGCTTGCTTTTCTCCGCGTCTTCCGCGGGCGCCGCAGCGGGTGTCTCGGCAAGCGCCTTTTCCAGCGTATACTCGGCCTGCGCGGCATATTTCAGCGCCGGATTGATCCCCATGCCGAATGCATTGGCCACGCCGCCCAGCATGTGTTCGATTCGCACCGACCCCTTGCTGTTTTCGTCGGAGACGAACTTGATCGCCAGGTGCTCGGTATCGCCTTCCGCCCCGATCACATCGCCGATCGGCTTGGAGAACAGGCCGACCTTGTTCTCGGCGGCCACCCTGGCCCATTCCGGCGCCTTGCGCAGATGCGCAATGAAGGTGCGGGCCTGATCGACATTCATCATCATCGAATGGCCGCCGCCGTCAGCGCCGTCCTGGGCCGGAACCACGATGGATGCCATCAACAGCAGGCCCCGGTCCTTGTCCGGCACAGCCGAGCAATAGGTGAACCCGGTCCGATCGGTCGAGAGGTCGGTGACCTGCGCCGGATCGCCAATGATGGCGCCAAACGGTGTGATGACGAACTGGCTTTCGGGGTCGAACGTTGCCCGGTCCGGATCGAAGTCCCCGGCGCCTGCGCCCGTCACGAAACCGAACAAAAGGCCGGATATC
This sequence comes from Hoeflea sp., assembly GCA_020637795.1. Classification (GTDB taxonomy): domain Bacteria; phylum Pseudomonadota; class Alphaproteobacteria; order Rhizobiales; family Rhizobiaceae; genus Hoeflea. The sequence continues at coordinate 1,083,560 of JACKJT010000002.1, forward strand.
ATCGCCGCTGCAAATACGCCCTGTCTCATTGCCCTGCCTCCTGCCGGTTCCAACACCTTGGCAAGCATTCCCCCGGCAGCGCCCCCTGTCAACAAAGGTGCGGTTCAGGTCTTGTCGCCGGACCGGTTTCCGGTACGCAGCAGCACCCTTTGGTAAGACCGGCCGATGACCATCAGCGAGACCCCGAGGCCGATGAAGGAGAAGGCCCGCAAGGCGCCGGTCAGCGCCGACATGTCGATCAGAAACACCTTCGCGACCGTCAGCGAGATGACCGCAGCCGACGCCGCCCGCAACGGCAGCGACCGGAGCACCAGGCCCAGCGCCAGGGTGCAGCCGCCCATGATCAGCCACGCCACCGAGTAGGCCCAGATCTCCGCATCCGACGTGGTCCGGAGAAATCCAACCCTCTCGCCCTGAAACCCGTGCCGGACCATCAGCGACACATAGAGGAACAGCAGCACGGCACCTGTTGCGCCATAGCCGATCCGGTACCAGCCGGGCCGGGTTGCCGGCGCGAGATAGCCGGTCAGGGCGGCAAGCAGGCCGGGGATCAGGTAGCCCGGAAGCAGCAGGTTGAACACCCGCCCTTCACCGACAGCGGCCTGGCTGAGGAACGGATTGAAAACCGCGATCAGCCCGATCACCATCGCCGCGATGCCCAGAGCTCCGACGACAAGCGAAGCCAGCGGAAACACGCTCGCGTCGCTGCGCCGGGCGGCCCATTGCAGCCCGATCGAGAAGCCCAGCGCCGCAATCGACTGGGTCGCCATGTCGATCAGCCCGAAGGGCGCGCCGGCAATATCGCCACCGGCGATGAAGTGGCGCAGCTCCAGCGCCACGAACAGACCGGCCAGAGCCAGACCGAAGGCGATCACCAGTTCGCCGGGCCGGCGTCCGCCCGATCCGCGCAACGACAGCCCGCCCCAGATCAACAGCGCGGCCGGCAGCGCAATGATCACGACCAGCCAGTTGAAGAACGGCGTCGACCCGATGGCATCGGCGGAAAACGGTGCATTGAAATAGAGCCCCGTTGAGGCCAGCAGGGCCAGCACCACGGCAAGCCAGCCGAGCGCCGGCACCGGCCGTCTGCCATGGATCAGGCAGGCGCCGGCAGCAGTGACCGCAAACCCCAGAGGCATCCATTGACGCGTCAGCAGGATGGCGACGGCCAGCCCCGCAAGCGCCACCGCGCCCACCGCCAGCCAGGCCGGAGCCGCGGCCGACCAGTCATCCGCTCTGGCGCGACCGAATTTCTCGGTCAGTCCGACCATCATCGTCGAGAGCGCCAGTGCCGCAAGCCCGGTCGGAACATGGGTTTCGAACGGGGCGATCGACAGATAGATCGCCGCCATGGTCAGCACTGTAATGGCGCTCACCGCGACCGACAGCCGCCCGGCCGCGATCGGGGCGGTCGCCGCTGCCCTGAGACCGAAGAAGACGGCAAGCAGGAAGGATGGAACCGCCAGCAGCAGGCTGTTGCGGACAAAGCCGCCGAGATCCGGCGCCATCAGGCCGTCGCGGATATCGAGACCGGAGGTGATGCCCGCGATGACCGGGAAATCGATCCTGAGCGCCAACAGCGCCACAACGATCAGCACCGTCGAAAACGGGGCGATGAGCGACAGCGACGGCCAGATTCCGCCGGCGGCCACCATGAGCGCGGCGAGCCCGGAAACCAAGAGCAGCAACGGCACCTGAGTGTCCCAGGTCAGGATCGCGAGAACGCCAACCAGGACGACGCAAAGCACCGCCCCGATCGCAAGCCGCGCCGCAGGCCGGTCCTCGAGCGGATCGGGACGCGCCTCGATGCCGGCGACCATGCTTGTGACGTGAACGGCAAACAGTGCGACGAGCAGAAGTCCGAGCGTGAACCAGGCTGTCAGCGTCGAGATCGTCAACAGCAGCAGGGCCAGCCCCGTCGACCCGGCAATCCCGCCGATCGCCAGCCAGCGCCAGCCGCGAATCCGCGCAACGCCCATGACGGCAGCTGTCACCACCAGGATATGGGCACCAAACGCCACCGGATTGGGTTCCTGCGAGGAGACGAGCAACGGCGACGCATAGGCGCCGATCAATCCGAGAGCCGCGAGTTTCGGGCCGTGAACCGCGGACAAGAGCAGGCTGGCGATGCCGAGAACCGTCAGGCCGACAAACGCGATGGCAGGGCCGATGAAACCGTAGAGCGCGTAGGCCGCATAGAGCGTGCCGAACGCGCCGATTGCGCATGCCCCGGTCAGGATCCCCGGAATGTCGGCACTCATCAGCGTCGGCATCGCCTCCCGCCGGTCGCGCCGGCGCATGAGTTCACCGGCGCCAAACAGGGCCAGCGACATCAGCGTGCCCATGGTCATCCGGGCGCGCGGCCCCAGCAGACCCGCCTCGATCGAGTAGCGCGCCAGAAACAGAACCCCCAGGGCAACCGCGAGCCCGCCAAGCAGCGCCGACCAGCGGCCGCCGATCAGGCTCTCCAGATCCATGCCCTTGCCTGGGCTCGGCGCGTCTGCAGCAGCGGCCTCCTGCGGCCCAGCGTCAAGCTCAACGCCGGGCTCGGGACCAGTCTCGACGGCTTCCGGCTGCACGGCATCGGCGCCGGTTGCACGCCGGGCCGCATCTGCCGCCTCGGCGGCTTGGGGCTCAGGGCCCTCCGGTTCTGGCCCGGCGCCGGCGCTTTCGGGCGCATCTGCCGGTTCACCGCCTGTCTCGGCGCCGGAGACCGCCGCGCCCCCGGCCGGAAGCCGGTCGAGCTGACGGCGCAGCGATGCCAGTTCCCCGGCCATCCTGCGCTGTTCAAGCGAAACACTGCGCACCCACAGGGCCAGGGCGATCAGAAGCAAAAAACCAAGCAAGGAGAACATGCGGAAATCCAGTAAAGTGAATGGTCCCGGTTATACACTGCCACAGCCGTCCACAACCATGGTGTGCGAAATCGGCCACCAGTGTCGACTTTCGCGGTTAACGAGTGGCGAACATCAATTCTGCTGATCCATTCCTTCAATCAAATACACTTGTCGAATGGATGGAATGCCCTAAAGTCGCCGCACATTCCAGGAGCCATCCATGTCCGAAACCCGTCCCTCCCCAACCGTTCCGCCGCTGCCCTGGCTGATTATCGTCGCCGGCTCGCTGATCGCGCTTCTGTCCTTCGGACCGCGCTCGGCGATGGGTTTCTTCCAGTTGCCGATGCTTGCCGAAACCGGCTGGGACCGGACCACTTTCGGTCTCGCCATGGCGATCCAGAACCTGTTCTGGGGCCTCGGCCAGCCCCTGTTCGGCGCGGTCGCCGACAAGTACGGCACCTGGAAGGTTCTCGCCCTGTCCGCAATTGTCTATTCCGGCGGCCTGTTCATCATGTCGGTGGCGCCCAGCCCCGGCTGGTTCTACATTGGCGGCGGCGTGCTCGTAGGGCTGGGCATCGCGTCCGCCTCCTTCGGCATCGTGCTGGCGGCGTTCGCCCGCAACGTCGCGCCCGAGCGGCGCTCCATGGCCTTCGGCATCGGCACCGCCGCGGGCTCTGCCGGCATGTTCGTCTTCGCGCCGCTGAGCCAGGGCCTGATCGACGCCTATGGCTGGCACGAGGCGCTGCTCTGGATGGCGGCGATGATGTTCATCATCCCCTTTCTGGCCATACCGCTGCGCGGCAATTCCAATTCGGGCACGCAGTCGGCCCTGCAGTACAAGCAGTCGATCGGCGAAGCCCTGCGCGAAGCCCTGGGTCACAAGAGCTACCTGCTCCTGGTCTCCGGCTTCTTCGTCTGCGGCTTCCAGGTGGCGTTCATCACCGCCCACTTCCCCGCCTATCTGCGCGATATCGGCATCGAAAGCTCCTTTGCCGTGCTGTCGCTGGCGCTCATCGGCTTCTTCAACATCATCGGCTCGCTGGCCTCGGGCTATATCGGCCAGCGCTATTCCAAGCCGATGGCGCTGGTCTGGATCTATATCGGCCGCTCGATCGCGGTGACTGCCTTCCTGTTGTTGCCGCAGACCGGCACGTCGGTGATGATCTTCGCCATCGTCATGGGACTGCTGTGGCTGTCGACCGTGCCGCCGACCAATGCGCTGGTGGCGATCATGTTCGGCACCGGCCATCTCGGCATGCTGGGAGGCCTCGTCTTCTTCTCCCACCAGGTCGGCTCCTTCCTCGGCGTCTGGCTCGGCGGTTACCTCTATGACATCTTCGGCACCTACAACCCGGTCTGGTGGCTTGGCGTGGCGCTCGGCCTGTTCGCGGCCATCGTGCACTGGCCGATCCAGGAACGCGCCGTCGATCGCCCGGCGCTGGCGCCGGCGGAATGACGGCATTGCCCCCTCAGGGCTGAACAAGGGATACCTCCCCAAGCCCTCAAGGCCCGCATTGCCAGAATGCGGGCCTTGAGGGCATCTGTCATAAGCCTGTTACGCAAAATGGTACATTTGCATCCATCGGGATCAGTCCAACACGATGGAGACAGCCATGAACGAGATGTTCAAGCAAGAAGACCCAATCATCAACCTCACCGAGATCCGTGAAGCCGAGGAAGATGTCGGCCGCAACCCGTCCGACAATCCGACCATGGGCGACATCATCAACCGCCGCTTTTCGCGCCGCGGTTTTCTCGGCGGCTCGCTCGCCGTCACCGCCATCGCCTCAACCGTCAGCCCGCTGGCGCTGATGATCGCCGACGAGGCCCGCGCCGAAGGCATGAGCGCGTTCTCCTTTGCCGAGGTCGAAGCCGGTGTCGATGAAACCCATCACGTCGCCGAAGGCTATGATGCCGACGTGCTGCTGCGCTGGGGCGACAAGGTGTTCGCCGATTCGCCCGAATTCGACCCGATGAACCAGACCCCGGAAAGCCAGGCCCGGCAGTTCGGCTACAACAACGATTATGTCGGCTTCGTGTCGCTCGATGACACCGGCGATCACGGCCTGCTGGTCGTCAACCACGAATACACCAACGCCGAACTGATGTTCCCCAACTGGGCCTCGATCGGCAAGGACGGTGACGGCAAGGACAAGGTGATGATGGGCGACTTCACCAGGGACATCGTCGACATCGAGATGGCTGCACATGGCGGCACGATCATCGAGATCCGCAAGCAAAACGGCAAGTGGACGCCGGTGCTCGACGGCAAGATGAACCGCCGTATCCATGTCGGAACCGAGATGCAGCTTACCGGCCCCGCCGCTGGTCACGACCGCCTCAAGACCAATGCCGACCCGTCAGGCACCAAGGTGTTCGGCACGCTCAACAACTGCGCCGGCGGCGTCACCCCCTGGGGCACCTGGGTAATGGCCGAGGAAAACTTCCACGGCTACTTCATGGGTGACCTGCCGGAAGGCCACCCGGAAGCCGCCAACTACAAGCGCTACGGCGCGCCGGCCGGCTGGTACAATTGGGGCGCTCACCATGACCGTTTCGATGTCTCGAAGGAACCCAATGAACCGAACCGCTTCGGCTGGGTGGTCGAGGTCGACCCGATGGACCCGAATTCGGTACCGAAGAAGCGCACCGCCCTGGGACGCGTCAAGCACGAGGGCGCCGAAAGCGTGGTCAACAAGGACGGCCGCGTGGTGCTCTACTGCGGCGACGACGAGCGCTTCGACTATGTCTACAAGTTCGTCACCGCCGGCACCTACAATCCCGATGACCGCGCCGCCAACATGGATCTGCTCGATGACGGCACGCTCTATGTCGCTCGCTTCAACGACGATGGCACGCTCGACTGGCTGCCGCTGGTGCACGGTGAAGGCCCGCTCACGGCCGACAACGGCTTTTCGAGCCAGGCCGACGTGGTGATCGAGGCCCGCCGCGCCGGCGACCTTCTCGGCGCCACCAAGATGGACCGCCCCGAAGACGTTCAGCCCAATGCCATGACCGGCAAGGTCTATTGCATGCTCACCAACAACACCCGCCGCAAGGAAGGCGAGGAAAACGCCGCAAATCCGCGCGCCAAGAACGCCTTCGGCCACATCGTCGAGATCAGCGAAACCGGTGGCGATTTCGCCTCCACGAAGTCGACCTGGGAAATCCTGCTCAAATGCGGCGATCCGTCGGTTGCCGAAGTGGGCGCCAGCTTCTCCTCCGCCACGACGACCAATGGCTGGTTCGGCATGCCCGACAATTGCGCCATCGACGCCGACGGCCGGCTCTGGGTTGCGACCGACGGCAATTCGGCCAAGAAGACCGGCCGCGCCGACGGGCTCTGGGCGGTCGACACCGAGGGTGACGCCCGCGCCACCTCGAAGCTGTTCTTCCGCGTTCCGGTCGGCGCCGAGATGTGCGGCCCGCTGTTCGACCCGAAGGGCGAGACCGTGTTCCTCGCCGTCCAGCATCCCGGCGACGAAGGCCTCGCCACCTTCGAGAAGCCGGCCACCCGCTGGCCCGATTTCCGCGACGACATGCCGGTGCGTCCGGCCGTGGTCGCCGTCACCAAACAGGGCGGCGGCAAGATCGGCATGGCCTGACCTTTTCAGCCAAACCACGAATGCGAAGGGCGCCCATGAGGCGCCCTTCGTCGTTCAGTTAACCTTCGATCAGCGCCGGTTTACAATCCGAGTTCCGATAGCCCCGGATGATCATCCGGCCGCCGCCCCTGCTGCCAGTGAAATTTCCGGTCCGTTTCGGCGATCGCGACATCATTGATGCTGGCGTGACGCGCCATCATGTAGCCCGCCTCGTCGAATTCCCAGTTCTCGTTGCCGTAGGAACGGTACCAGGTCCCCGCCGCATCGTGCCACTCATAGGCAAAGCGCACCGCGATGCGGTTGCCGGAATACGCCCAAAGCTCCTTGATCAGCCGGTAGTCGAGCTCCTTCTCCCACTTGCGGGTCAGGAACGCCTCGATCTCTCCGCGCCCGTTGATGAACTCGGACCGGTTGCGCCACCGGCTGTCGGGCGTATAGGCCAGCGCCACCTTGCCGGGGTCACGGCTGTTCCAGCCATCCTCGGCGGCCCGGATCTTCCGGATCGCCGTTGCCTCGGTAAACGGTGGGAAGGGAGGCCGAGACATTACCAGGAATTGTAGCCCAGGAACTTGCCGGACATCTCGATCTTCACGCGGTCGCCCTTCGGGTTGGCGACGCGGGTGATCTGCATGTCGAAATCGATCGCCGACATGATGCCATCGCCGAACTCTTCCTGGATCAGCGTCTTGATCGTCGGCCCGTAAACCCCGACAATCTCGTAGAGGCGGTAGATGCAAGGGTCGGTCGGCACCGCCTGCTCCCAGATCTTGGTCGGGTATTCCTGCAGCACCAGGGCAGCTTCCTGCGGCAGCCCCATCACCCAGACCATCGCCTCGGCCTTGTCCTTGGGCATGGCGTTCATGCCCATGGCCGCCGAATGGGTCCACACCGGCGACATGCCGATCTGCGCGGCGATGTCCTCCCATTTCATGCCAGCGGTGCGCTTGGCCGAGAGGATCATTTCAGTCACGTCTTCCTTGGTCATCATTTTGGCCATGATGAAGTCTCCTGGTTTGGGTGTTAAACGGCGAGTCTACTGGGTGCGCGGACAGCCGGCGCGGTCTTGTCGATGCGGACCGTTGCCGGCCTGTTCTCGGCGGCATCCGTCGGCCCGGCGAGTTCCTTCGAATGCTTGCCGAGGAACTGCACCAGATGATTGCGGATCGCGTAGTAGTTGGGGTGTTCGACGATCTCGATCCGGTTGCGCGGCCGCGGGATCGTGATCTCGACGGATTCCGCCACACGCGCAAAGGGTCCGTTGGTCATCAGCAGGATGCGGTCGGCAAGCAGGATCGCCTCGTCAATGTCGTGGGTGATCATGAAGACGGTCTGGTTGGTGCCCGCCCAGACCTTGAGCAACTCGTCCTGGATGGTGCCGCGCGTCAGCGCATCAAGCGCTCCGAACGGCTCGTCCAGTAGCAGCAGTTTCGGGCTGATCGAGAACGCCCGGGCGATCGACACACGCTGGCGCATGCCGCCCGACAGCTGGCTCGGCTTGCGGTTGAACACATCCGCGCTCAGCCCGACCATCTCCAGGTGCTTCTTCGAATGGGTCAGCACCTGATCCTTCGACCAGTCGGGGTAGCGGGCGGCGACGGCAAAGGTCACGTTCTTCAGCGCACTCAGCCAGGGCAGCAACGAGTAATTCTGAAACACCACGCCGCGGTCGAGGCTCGGCCCGGAGACCTCCTTGCCGTCCATGATGACGACGCCTTCGGTGGCTTCGGCCAAACCGGCGAGAATGTTCATGATCGTCGACTTGCCGCAGCCCGAGTGGCCGAGAATGACGACAAACTCGCCTTTTTCGATACCGAAGCTGGCATTCTCGAAGATCGTGGTCTGGCCACCCGCTCCGTCCGGGTACCTCTGGCTCAGGCGTTCAACGCTCAGAAAAGCAGTGCTCACGGTGTCTCTCCTATTCGCTGTAGACGACAAAGCGCTGCAACACGCCGAACATGGCATCGAGCGCCATGCCGACGACGCCGATCATCAGGATCGAGAAAATGACCGAGGTGAGATCGAGGTTGTTCCACTCGTTCCAGACGTAGTAGCCAATGCCGGTTCCACCGACCAACATCTCGGCGGCGACGATCACCAGCCAGGCAATGCCGATGGAGATGCGCATGCCGGTCACGATCGTCGGCGCTGCCGCGGGCAGGATCACCATGAAGGCGGTGCGCAGGGCTCCGAGCTCATGGGTTCTGGCCACGTTGACCCAGTCCTTGCGCACCCCGGCCACCCCGAAGGCGGTGTTGATCAGCATCGGCCAGATCGAGCAGATGAAGATCACGAAAATGGCGCTGGTCTCGCTGTCCTGGATGATGAACAGCGCCAGAGGCATCCACGCCAGCGGCGAGATCGGCCTGAGCACCTGGATGAAGGGGTTGAGCGCCTTGTAGGCGACCGGCGACATGCCGATCAGGAAACCGAGCGGGATGGCGATGAGAGCCGCCAGGAAATAGCCGGCCAACACGCGGTAGATCGAATACCCGATCTGGATGCCGATCCCCTTGTCGTTCGGCCCCGCGTCGTAGAACGGGTCGCTCAACTGTTCCCAGGCCTTCTCCAGAACCTGGCTCGGCGGCGGCACGCCGGCCTTCTGCGCACCGCCCCCGGTCAGGCGCTCATACTCGGTCAGCTCGCCCGCCGCCTTCTGCCCCGGAATGACGGCCTCCCACAACAGGAGGCCGGCAAACAGCAGGATGAACGAGAGGATCGCCGCACGCTTGTTCACGGACATGTCGGTCATGCGTCAGCCTTTTTTGATCGCAAAGCTCGAGACGTAGTCTTCCGGCGTCGCGGGATCGAAGGTCTTGCCCATGATGACGTGCGACTTGTAGCTTTCCGCCGGGGCGTCGTAACCCAGATCGGTGAGGATCTTGCGGGCGTCGGACGCCAGGTACACCTGCTCGGCCACCGCCTTGTAGTCGATGTCGCCCTCGATATAGCCCCAGCGCTTCATCTGCGTGAGGATCCACACGCCCATAGAGTGCCAGGGGAAGGGATCGAAATCGATGCGGTCGGGCACCTGCTTCACCTCGCCCAGCCCGTCCGCATAGGTTCCGGTCAGCACCTGTTCGATGACCTCGACCGGCTGGTTGAGATAGTTGGTGGGCGCGATCGCCGCCGAGATCTCTTTCCTGTTATCCGGATTGGACGCGTATTGCGTCGCATCGATGATCGCCTTGAGCAGCGCCCCGTAAGTGTTGGGCAACTCGGTGGCAAACGAGAGCGGCGCGGCAAACGCACAGCACGGATGGCCTTCCCAGATCTCCTTGGTCAGGATGTGGATGAAACCGATGTTTTCCCACACCGCGCGCTGGTTGAACGGGTCCGGCGACAGGTAGCCGTCGAGATTTCCGGCGCGCAGATTGGCGACCATTTCCGGCGGCGGCACGACGCGGATCTGGATGTCGACATCCGGATCGAGGCCGTGCTCGGCGACGTAGTAGCGAAGCAGAAAATTGTGCATCGAATATTCGAACGGCACACCGAAGGTGAAGCCCTTCCACTGCTTGGGATCGCGCTTGTCCTTGTGCTCGTTCGACAGCACGATGGCCTGGCCGTTGATGTTTTCGACCGCGGGCATGATGTAGGGTTCGGCTACCGAGCCGGCGCCCAGCATCATCGCCAGCGGCATCGGGGTGAGCATGTGACTGGCGTCGTATTCACCTGCCAGCGACTTGTCGCGTGCCACCGCCCAGCCGGCGGTCTTGATGACCTGGGCGTTCAACCCGTAGCGCTCGTAAAAGCCCAGCGGCTGCGCCATGATGATCGGCGTTGCGCAGGTGATCGGCACGAACCCGATGTTGAGATCGGTCTTCTCAGGCTTGCCCAATGTGTCGAGCAGCGCCGCCTTTGCCTTGTCGATCGGGAAGATCGACGCGAGGGCGGCGGCAGCCGTCCCTCCCCCGACCAGGCCCATGAAGGAGCGGCGGCTGATATCGGAATGCCCGAACACCGAACGGACGATCGCGCTTTCGATCGCGCGCTCCATCATCGCCTCGCTGGATTGCAAAGTGCTCTCTTCGCGAATGCCGGATGTCGGCGCACAGGCGGAGCATCCGCACTTGGCGCCATGCCTGAGATCGGCCTTGCTCGAGAAGGGATCGTTTAGACTTTTCACTGTCATCGGGTTCTCCTGCGCTAATTCCTGCAACCAGACTAGCGGCTCAAACAGAGAAATCCGCAAAAAATTGAAATGGCGTCACGATTGGTAAATTATTGTTTTTATTGATTTATCAGTTGGTTTTTCTGCTCGAAATTTTACGATTTTTCGTAATTTACGAAATATCGTTGATTTTCAATGCTGCATTGCGCAATATTTCGGGATGGAGACCCCGGACCCGTTCCTGCACAGCCATGTGCAATCGAGCATTCTTCCAAGCATCGCCTTGGACACCCACAACGGCCTGATCGTTGCGGCCAACGGCGCCGCCAGCCAGCTGCTCTCCGATGAGAACCTGCGCGGCAAGGATTTCGCGGCCTTCCTGGTCGGACGCCTGCCGGAACTCATCGTCTTTACCGAAAAGGTCGACCACTACAGGACCAGCTGGACCCGCGATCTGCCGATCGTCAGCGCCGAGGGACGGGAGATCGCCACGGAGATCCATGGCACCATGATCGGGCATGGCGGCGCGACCTTTCTGGTGATGCAGATCATCGACATGGAGGCCTATGACACGCGCTCCCAGAACGTTTCCACCCACAACCTGCACGCCAGGGGGCTGATGGAATGGGACCGGGCGCGCGATTTCTTCCGCGAGATGGAAAACGAGAACCGGCTGATCCTGGATGCCGCGGGCGAAGGCATCTACGGCATCAATCTTGAGGGCAAGACCACCTTCGTCAACAACGCCGCCCAGGAGATGCTGGGCTGGACCAAGGAGGATCTGCTCGGCGAGGACATCCACGCCATGATCCACCATCATCACCTCGATGGCCGGAAATATCCGTCGCGGGAGTGCCCGATCTACCATTCGTTCCGCAATGAACAGGTTAACCGGGTGGAAGACGAGGTGTTCTGGCACAAGAACGGCCGGCCGATCCAGGTGGAGTACACCTCCACCCCGATCTACGACCAGCAGGTGCTGGACGGCGCGGTGGTGATCTTCCGGGATGTGTCGGAACGGCGCGAGAATGAACGCAAGCTGCGCGCGGCGATGGACCAGATCGAGGCGCTGCGCGAACGGTTGGAGCAGGAAAACGAATATCTGCAGGAAGAGATCCGCAATGTCCGTTCCCACTACGATCTTGCCGGCTCCTCGCCGGCGATCATGCGGACCCTGGCGCAGATCGAGCTGGTGGCCAAGACCCAGAGCAACGTTCTCATCACCGGAGAAGGCGGCACCGGAAAATCGCTGATCGCCTCTGCGATCCACAAGTCGAGTTCGCGCGCCCGGCGGCCGATCATCCGCATCAACTGCGCCGGCATTTCCCCCTCGACCTTCGAAAGCGAACTGTTCGGCCATGTCCGCGGCGCCTTCCAGGGCGCCATCCACGACCGCACCGGCAAGCTGGAAATCGCCAACGGCGGAACCCTGTATCTGGACGAAGTTTCCGAAATCCCGATCGAGCTTCAGGGCAAGATTCTCAAGACCCTGCAGGAACAAACGCTGGAGCGGCTGGGCGACAACCGCATCAGCAAGATCAATGTCCGCGTCATCGCCTCATCGAGCAAGGATCTGACCACCTGCATCAGGAACGGCACGTTTCGCCAGGATCTCTACTTCTATCTCAACGTGTTTCCGATCGAGTGCCAGCCGCTGCGCGAACGCCTGTCCGACATACCCGAGCTGACGCAGCATTTCCTCACCCTCGCCTGCGAGCGGCTGAACCTGCAGAAGCCGACGATTACCAAGGCAAATATCCGCCAGCTGCAGGATTATCACTGGCCCGGCAATGTCCGGGAGCTGCAGAACGTGGTCGAGCGCGGGGCCATCCTGTCGCGCGGCGAGAAGCTGATCCTCGACCTGCAGAAAGGCCCGGGCCGACCCAGCGCCGCGGAGCACGCCGACATCCTGACCGACCAGCAGATGCATGATTTGCAGGTCAGCAACATCGTCGCCTGCCTGAAGCGATGCGGCGGCCGCGTTTCCGGGGAAGACGGCGCGGCCCAGCTGATGGGCATCAAGCCCACCACGCTCTATTCCCGCATCAAGAAATTCGGCATCGTCCTGGACGAAACCGAGTAGAGGGTCGCCAGCGCGAACGGGCTGGTTTGCACCTGTCGAGCGATTCTACTCAGCGCATCAGCTTGTCGATGGGAAAGATGGCACAGGTTTCCGTGCCATGCGCCAGGAGCTTGCCGGAACTGTCCCTGAGATAGGCCTCTGAGGTGGCAATCGTCTTGCCACGGTGCAGGATGCGGCCCTCGCACGCCAGCTCGCCCATGTCGGGCAGGATCGGCCGGGTCAGATTGAGCTTGAACTCAACCGTCGTGTAACCCTCGCCGGGCTGCAGCGTCGTCATCACGGCGCAGGCAAGCGAGGAATCCATGATCGTCGCCGCCCATCCGCCGTGAATGGTGCCGAGCGGGTTGAGATGGTCGACCGTCGGCGTACCGGTGAAGACGATCAGCCCCTCCTCTACCGTGGTGAGCCAGAAATTGAGCGTCCTCGCCATGGCCGCGCCCGGCAGGCGGCCTTCGAGAATGCCTTTCATCACTGCAAGGCCGCCTTCTCTCGCCACCACATCGAGCGGCACGACGCCGGTGAACTGGCCGTTGGCGCGGCGGTTGCTGTCATCCATCATGAAATCGGTTCCTGAAGTGAGGGGGAAGCAGCCGCATCTTGCGGCATTGCCCGCAAGGCGGCCGCGCAAAAGCTTTCGCGGCTGATCGGCGGCTCGACGCCGCGTGGCTCGAACACGTGCCGGCCGAGAAAATAACCGGTCAGCCGGAACGCCTGGGCCAGCATCTCCCGGGTCGTGCAGGCTTGCGTCCGGTCGGGCAGGAAGGCCGGAAGCGACAGCATCCGGTCCGCCCAGGGACGGCCCGCTTCGGCAGACACCGCCCGGCCCGACTTCGGCGACACATAGACGAGATCGGTGCGTGCGCCGGTCGCCGCGCAGGCGGTCAGGTCGAGCCCGAAGCCCAGATCCTCGAGCACGGCAAGTTCGAACCGGACATAGAGCGCCCCGGCTTCTTCCGGCGTGTCCAGGCTGTCGAGAATGATGGCAAAGGCATCGTGCAGACGCGGATGGGAATCGCGTTCGGGCAGCAGCCGCAACAGGGCGGCCATAGCCTGCACGCCGTGAACGCCGATGGCGCTTTCCATCAACCTTCCGGCGCGCGCGTTAAGCAGTTCGACCTGGTATTGGCCCAGATGCTCGTCGAGCCGGGCGCGCCAGACCAGATCCACCGAATTGCCCGGCTGCAGCACCGGTTGGTGGCGTTTGGAGCGGCCGCCGCGGACAATGCCCAGATGACGGCCATGCGCCTTCGTCATCACCTCGGCGATAACCGAGGTTTCGCCGTGCTTTCGCAGGCCCAGGATGATTCCCTCGTCTCGCCATTCCATCGCGTGACTTTGCCCGCTCAGTGCGGAAATTCAAGCCCCATCTCGCGGTAGCGCTCGGGATCGTTGCCCCAGTTCTCGCGCACCTTGACGAACAGGAACAGGTGCACCTTCTGCTCGAGGATCTCGGCGATCTCCTTGCGCGATGCCTGACCGATGGCCTTGATGGTCTCGCCCTTGTGGCCGAGCACGATCTTCTTCTGGCTCTCGCGCTCGACATAGATGACCTGCTCGATGCGCACCGAACCGTCCTTCTTCTCTTCCCAGCGCTCGGTCTCGACATGCGATGCGTAGGGCAATTCCTGGTGCAGGCGCAGGAACAGTTTTTCGCGCGTGATCTCGGCCGCCAGCTGCCGCATTGGCAGGTCGGAAATCTGGTCTTCCGGGTAGTACCACGGCCCTTCCGGCAGCTTTTTCGCCAGGTAGTCCATCAGGTCCTTGCAGCCCGAACCGTTGAGCGCCGAGATCATGAAGGTCTCGTCGAACTTGACCTTCTCGTGAATGGCCGCCGTCAGCGCCAGCAGCGTGTCGCGCTTGACCTGGTCGATCTTGTTAATCACCAGGATCTTGTGTCCCTGCCGCTCGGCGAGCGAATCGAGCAATGCCTCCGCGTCACCCCTGATCCCGCGCTCGGCGTCGATCAGCACCAGCACCAGGTCGCCATCCTTGGCGCCGCCCCAGGCCGTGGTCACCATCGCCCGATCAAGCCGCCGCTTCGGCGTGAAGATCCCCGGCGTGTCGATGAACACGATCTGGGTTCGGTCGTGGATGGCGATGCCGCGCACGATTGCCCGTGTGGTCTGCACCTTGTGCGAGACGATCGACACCTTGGCGCCGACCAGCTGGTTCATCAGCGTGGATTTTCCCGCATTCGGAGCGCCGATCAGCGCCACGAAGCCGGATCGGGTCGGGCCCTGCGGTTCAGCCGGGTTTGCATCTGTTTCAGGTGTATCAGTCATTGTCTTTTCCTGCGTTTACCGGCCAGACGCCTTCGCGTTCGAGGACTGCGGTCGCTGCGGCCTGTTCGGCGGCGCGCTTGGAGCGGCTTGCGCCGCTTGCGGGTCTCGCGCCCTCGATCTCCACGACCACCTTGAACACCGGTTCATGATCGGGACCGGAACGGTCGGTCACCCGGTAGACCGGGGTGACGCCGTAACGGGCATGGGCCCATTCCTGCAATTCGGTCTTGGCGTCGCGTCGTGCCGCATCTTCGGCAAAGGCCCGCGCCTTCCAGTGCTTGTGGATAAAGGCCCGTGCGGCCTCAAGCCCGGCATCGAGATAGATCGCGGCAATGATCGATTCCACCACATCGGCGCGAACATTGAGCATGCGCTTGTCGGCAACCTGCTTGACATCGGCGCCGGTGCGGATGAACTCGTGCAAACCCAGCTCGTCGGCCACTTCGCCGCAGGTCTGCGCACTGACAAGCTGGTTGAGGCGCACGGAGAGTTCGCCCTCGCTGGCCTCGCGGAAATGCTCGAACAGCAACTCGGCCACGCACAGGCCAAGCACGCGATCGCCGAGAAACTCGAGCCGCTCGTAATTGCCACCCGCCGGATTGCGCAGGCTGGAATGGGTCAGCGCCCGCTCCAGCCTTTCGGCATGGGCGAATGTATGGCCGATCCGCTCCTCGACCCGGGCGACGATGTCCGCGACCTTTTTGGCTGCGCGCTTCATCGCTGCGCTGATTTGAAGAACCGGCCCAACCTGAGGTCGGTCGGCCACTTCCAGATTTCCAGTGGCGATGCATCCTCGGCAATCGAGAAGAAGATGATCGTTGCCCGGCCGATGAAGTTTTCGAGCGGCACATAGCCAACCTCGAAGCGGCTATCCTGCGAGTTGTCGCGATTGTCGCCCATCATGAAGTAATGGCCTTCGGGCACCACAAATTCGCGGGTGTTGTCGCCCGGCGAATTGGGGCTGAGGTCGAGCGTGGTGTAGGTCACGCCGTTGGGCAGCGTTTCCTTGTAGACGGGAACGTCGGTGCCCTGGCTGTAACGCCCTTCCGGCTTGTAGCTGCCGACCAGTTCGCGCTTGACCGCTTCGCCATTGATGAAGAGCACGCCGTCGGTGACCTGGATGCGGTCACCCGGAAGCCCGATCACGCGCTTGATGTAATCGATCTTGGTGTTGCTGGGCAGCCGGAACACTGCGACATCGCCGCGCTCGGGTTCGCTGCCCCAGATACGGCCGGAAAACAGGTCCGGCGAGAACGGGATCGAATATTTGGTGTACCCGTAGGAATATTTCGAAACGAACAGATAATCCCCGACCAGCAGGGTCTCCATCATCGAGCCGGACGGGATGCTGAACGGTTGGAATAACAGGGTACGGATGATCACCGCCAGCAGCAGCGCCTGGGCAAGCACCTTGATGTTTTCCCAAAGTCCGCCGGAATGGTCTTTTTTTGTATCTGACACGCGTTGAGTTCCTCGAGGTAGGGCGCGGAAGCGCTTTCTCTAGCTGTTTGCATCGTTCGCGGCAACACCGCCGGCCAATGTCCTGCAATCTGCTGCCGATATCCCCGCAGCCGGATCGGCACAAGGCGGCAACAATGCTGCTGGCCGAGGGTCAGGGCCGGGGAAGCGCTTCGATGACCACGAAAGCCTGCGCCAGCGGATAATCATCAGTTATTGTCAAATGAATGGCGCAGATCATGCCCGCAGGCGTCATGCTGTCGAGATGCTGCGCCGCGCCGCCGCTCAGCTGCATGGTCGGCTTGCCGCCCGGCAGGTTGACCACGCCCATGTCGCGCCAGAACACGCCTTTCGACAACCCGGTGCCGAGCGCCTTGGAACAGGCTTCTTTCGCCGCAAACCGCTTGGCATAGGAGGCCGCGCGCTGTGCCCGGCGATCCGATCTGGCCCGCTCGACATCGGTAAAGCACCGGTTGGTGAAACGGTCGCCATGGCGCTCGAGGGTTTTCTCGATTCGCCTTATGTCGATGAGGTCGCTGCCAATGCCGATAATCACGCCCGGTTTGCCCTGTCTGCCGTCCGCTCGGAACTTGCCTTGGCCAGTTCCTGGATCCGCACCTTGGCCCGCGCCGCCAGCCTCGACTTTCGCCGTGCCTGGAACGCCCGCACCGACCAGTAGGTGAGAATGTAGAAAGCGACGCCGCTGACCACCCCCGGCGGGATCGCACCGATGAGCATCGGCTTGAGCACCGGCTCCCACAATTGACTGATATCCAGGTGCCGCAGCAGGGCTTCCAGGTTGACATGCTTCTGATGCGCGCCGGTCTCGATCCCGATCAGCATGTTGCCGACCTTCAGCGTAAGCGCCCAGATGAAGGGAAACGACAGCGGATTGCCAAAAGCGGTTCCAAGGGCCGCGGCAACCATGTTGCCGGCCAGCAGGTAGGAGATCGCGAACGCCAGAATGAAATGAAACCCGAGCAGCGGCGTCCAGGACGCAAAAACCCCGGCGGCGACGCCCGCCGCGATTGCGTGAGGCGTCGCGGTCAGCCGCAGCACGCGCTTGACGAAATACTGGAACGACCGGCCAAACGATCTCCTCGGCCAGAGCGCGGTGCGCAACCGGTCAAAAAATCCCTCGGGTCTTCGGCGACGAAACAGCATCTGGTGTCCGTATATCGCTCCTTTTGTGTCAGCTCTAAGTCAGCGCGACAACAAATCTCAAAGAGCGCCCCTTCTTCCTTGCCTTGGAAGGCCAGTCTGCCCGCCAACAGCGAAGAACTGGTAAAGGCCCGCTCCAAAATTCCGCCCTGCGCCAAGTCACGGGCGCAGGGCAGCCTGGCGACCAACCCGCCGGTGCGGGCTAGTGATAGATCCGCTCGACCGTTGAAACCGATTCGAGCGCCTTCAACTGGGTGATCAGCTGGTTGAGATGCTTCAGGTCCCAGACCTGCAGGTCGATCAGCATCTCGGTGAAATCGGCGGCAACGCGGACCATCGTCAGGTTCTGGATATTGGTCTCGCTTGTTGCGATTGTCTGCGAGACCTCCGCCAGCGTACCCGGGGCATTGATCGCGGTCACCAGGATGCGGGCCGGAAACCGGTTCTTGTTGTTCTCGTCGATATCCCAGCGGATATCGATCCAGCGGTTCGGCTCGTCATCGAACTTGGTCAGCTCCGGCGACTGGATCGGATAGATGGTAATACCCGCCCCGGTTTCCAGAATGCCGACGATCCGGTCGCCCGGCACCGCGCCGCCGGGGCCGAACTTGACCACCGAATTGTCGTCCATACCGCGGATCGGCATCGCATCCATGTCCGGATCCGGCCCGATGCGCCGCGATGCCTTGGTGGTTTTCTGGGTCTTGCCAAGCCCGGGGAGCTTGAAGATCAGCCCTGCCGCGCTGCGCAGGTTGAACCAGCCCTCGTCGGCAGGCTTGCGCGGCGACACCCGGGTCTCCTGGTGGTTGGGGTAGATCGCCCGGAAAACGTCATCCGACGCCAGTTCCCCTCGACCGACGGCTGTCAGCACGTCTTCGACATCCTTGTGTCCCAACCGGTGCAGCACCGGCTTGAGACCATCCTTCGACAGGGGTTTTCCCGCCCGCGTGAAGGTGCGCTCCAGGATGCGCATGCCAAGGCCGGAATACTGCTTGCGCACCGCGGCCTTGGTCGCCCGGCGGATTGCCGCTCGCGCCTTGCCGGTGACGACGATCTCTTCCCAGGCCGGCGGCGGAACCTGGACGCCCGAGCGGAGGATCTCCACCTCATCGCCATTGGCGAGCCGCGTGACCAGCGGCATGATCCGGCCATTGATCTTGGCGCCGACGCAGGTGTCGCCGATGTCGGTGTGCACCGCATAGGCAAAATCGATCGGTGTCGCCCCGCGCGGCAGGGCGATGAGCTGGCCTTTCGGGGTGAAGCAGAACACCTGGTCCTGGAACAGCTCCAGCTTGGTGTGCTCGAGAAAGTCTTCCGGGTTGTCGCCGACAGACAGCGCTTCGATGGTCTGGCGCAGCCAGGAATAGGCCCTGGAATCCTTGGACAGCACCACCGCTTCTTCGCTCGAGGCGGAATCCTTGTACAGCGCATGCGCCGCCACGCCGCGTTCGGCGATGTCCTGCATCATACGCGTGCGGATCTGCAGTTCGACGCGCTGCCTTGAGGGTCCGACAATCGTGGTGTGGATCGAGCGGTAATCATTCTGCTTGGGCGTCGAGATATAGTCCTTGAACCGTCCAGGCACCACCGACCAGCGCATGTGCACGATGCCGAGCGCCCGGTAGCAGTCGGCCTCTGTGTCGACGACGATGCGGAAGCCAAACACGTCCGAGAGCTGCTCGAACGACAGCGACTTCGACTGCATCTTTCGAAACACCGAATAGGCCTTCTTCTGCCGGCCCTTGACCTGCGCCTTCAACCCCTCCTGCTTGAACAGCGCCGACAGTTCGTCCTCGATGGTGTGGATCAGGTCGCGATTGCGCTCGGAGAGTTCCGCCAGCTTGCCGGTGACCGTGTCATAGGCTTCCTGGTTGATGTTCTTGAACGCCAGCTCCTCGAGCTCCTCGCGCATTTCCTGCATGCCCATGCGCCCGGCCAGCGGCGCATAGATATCCATGGTTTCCTCGGCGATGCGGGCGCGCTTTTCAGGCGGCACATGTTCGAGGGTGCGCATATTGTGCAAACGGTCGGCCAGCTTGACCAGCAACACCCGCACATCGTCGGAAATCGCCAGCAGCAGTTTGCGCAGGTTCTCGGCCTGCTTGGCCCGCTTGGTGACAAGATCGAGCTTCTTGATCTTGGTCAGCCCTTCGACCAGACGGCCGATGTCCTCGCCGAACAGCTCGTCGATCTCGGCGCGCGTGGCCGATGTGTCCTCGATCGTGTCATGCAGCAGCGCCACGGCGATGGTCGATTCATCAAGCCGCATTTCGGTCAGGATCGCCGCCACCTCCAGTGGATGGGAAATATAGGGATCGCCGCTGGCACGTGTCTGCTTGCCATGCTTCTGCATGGCGTACACATAAGCCTTGTTCAGCAGGGCCTCGTTGGCATCCGGCTTGTATTTTTGCACGCGCTCCACGAGCTCGTACTGACGCATCATCGGAATGGCACTCCAAAACAAGAAAATGCGCCGAATCGAACGACCGGCGCATTGCGTAGCATCAGCTGTCTATCGGCCTTCACGACCGGCTGCCGCCAATTCGTTGCAAATCGGCGGACAATCGGTCAGACGATCAATAGTCGTCGCTTTTTTCCGGCGGCACAAGCCCTTCGATGCCTGCAAGCAATTCTTCTTCCGACATCGAGCCGAACGAAACCGCTTCCGGCTGGTCGTCTTCGACGACGGTCTCTTCAGCAGCATCGCCGGTCTGCAGGTAACGCTCCGGATCGGGCTCCGGCTCGTCGACTTCCACATGCTTCTGCAGCGAGTGGATGAGGTCTTCCTTCAGATCTCCGGGCGAGAGGGTCTCGTCGGCGATTTCCCGCAAGGCAACGACCGGATTCTTGTCGTTGTCGCGGGGGATCGTGATCTGACCGCCCTGTGAGATCTGGCGGGCGCGATGGCTGGCAAGCAATACCAGTTCAAAACGATTATCAACCTTGTCGATGCAATCTTCGACTGTGACGCGGGCCATTGCCTGTCCTTTACAAACTGCTATGGGGGAGTTTGACCCTGCGATAAACACATTGTGTGGCTAATTCAAGTCCTTTGCGCCAAAAGCGTTGTTTCCGGACTGAAACCGTCGCCCCGGCATGCATCGCAGCCCCCTGAAACACAGCTTACGTGGGAAACCTTTGCGTCAGCCGCAAAGATTCTTTAGCAGCTATGCATAAGTATCAAGGCCCAGACCCTTGAAATATGGGACCAACCGCAGCATTTGGTTCCACCTCACGATTTATTGAGTCGTGGAACAGTAGGATAATGGTACTTGTATGGCTTTTAAAAAGTTCGAGATCGATCTAAATTGGCCCTGCAGAAGCCAGATTTGCCTTCAGTTGCGACAGAGGGCTTCTTTGAAAGGAAGATCATAAGTGTTTGATCCAAGAGAGAAAATTGCACTCTTCATTGACGGGGCGAATCTTTATGCAGCGTCTAAAAGCCTGAATTTTGACATCGACTACCGGAAGTTGCTGAAGGCATTTCAATCGCGCGGGTATTTGCTGCGCGCCTATTATTACACCGCTTTGATTGAGGATCAGGAATATTCGTCAATCCGCCCGTTGATCGATTGGCTCGATTACAATGGGTATAAAGTAGTTACCAAGCCAGCAAAAGAATTTACCGACTCCATGGGCCGCCGCAAGATCAAGGGCAACATGGACATCGAGCTCGCCATCGACGCGATGGAGCAGTCCGACGTCGTTGATCACCTGGTCATTTTTTCCGGCGATGGCGATTTCACCTCTCTGGTCGAGGCGCTTCAGCGCAAGGGCCGCAAGGTGACCGTGGTTTCCTCGCTCCTGTCGCAGCCGCCGATGATTGCCGATGACCTTCGCCGGCAGGCCGACTACTTCATCGATCTGACCAGCCTCAAATCGGAGATCGGACGCGAGCCGTCGGAACGCCCGCAGCGCGCCTATGCTCCGGCGGCAGAGGAAGAAGAAGAATTCGAGGATTGATTGGCGAACTGGCGGCGTCTCGCCAGACCGTCGGCCACAACGAGCCGGATCACGATTGCACACTGTGCCCGCGGCTCAGGCGTTTCGCACTCGACAACCGCAAGGCGTTTCCCGGATGGCACAACGGGCCTGTTGAGACGTGGTATCCTCCGCAAGGCCCGGAAGCGGTAAGGCTGTTGATTGTCGGGCTGGCGCCGGGGTTGCGAGGCGCAAACCGCACCGGCATTCCTTTCACAGGCGACGAGTCCGGCACGCTTTTATATGAAACCCTGACCAGGCACGGTTTCGCCGAAAACGGCAATCCCTCAAGCTCCGCCGACCGGCCGCTGCTACAGGGCACTGCGATCACCAATGCGGTTCGCTGTGTTCCGCCGCAAAACAAACCGCTCGGAGCCGAAATCAGCACTTGCCGGGGATTTCTCGTGGCAACGATCTCGCTATTGCCCGGCCTCAGGGTCATCGTCACCCTGGGCAGGATTTCTCATTACAGCACCATACGCGCGCTTGGCGGGAAAGCGGCTCAACACCCGTTTGCGCATGCCGCGGAAACCGAAGCGGGCGGCATTCGCGTCATTTCGAGCTATCACTGCTCGCGCTACAACACCAACACCGGCCGCCTAACACAAGAGATGTTCGATATGGTCTTTGAAAAGGCGGCCAGAGCGATCGGAGCCGGACCGGAACCGTTGGTCTGACTGGCCCGGGACTTACCCGCGGTCGCGCAACAGCCTGGATTTGTCCCGGTTCCAGTCGCGTTCCTTCTGGCTTTCGCGCTTGTCGTGCAGCTTCTTGCCCTTTGCCAGCGCCAGCAGCAGCTTGGCCCGGCCCTTGTCATTGAAATAGATCTTCAGCGGCACCAGCGTCATGCCGTCGCGCTGAACCGCCTGCGCCAGCCGCGCGATCTCGCGGGCCTTGAGCAGGATCTTGCGCCGCCGCCGCGGCTCATGGTTGAAGCGGTTGGCTTGCAGGTATTCCGGCACGTAGGAATTGATCAGCCACATCTCGCCGCCTTCCTCGTTGGCGTAGGATTCGGCGATGTTGGCCTTGCCTTCCCGAAGCGACTTCACTTCGGTGCCGCCCAGCACCAGGCCAGCCTCGATGGTGTCGACGATCTCGTAGTTGAAGCGCGCCTTGCGGTTTTCAGCCACGACCTTGCCGTGCTGGGATTTGTCTTCCTTTTTCGGAGCCATGATCAGCCCGCCACGCCCGCCTGAGCAAGCGCCG
This sequence comes from Hoeflea sp., assembly GCA_020637795.1. Classification (GTDB taxonomy): domain Bacteria; phylum Pseudomonadota; class Alphaproteobacteria; order Rhizobiales; family Rhizobiaceae; genus Hoeflea. The sequence continues at coordinate 1,106,284 of JACKJT010000002.1, forward strand.
CGTCAAGCAAGGCCGCAGTCCCCGGTTCAACCGTGGTCAGGGGCGAGCGTACGACATTCTTGATCAGGCCCATCTTGGCCAGGCAATACTTGGTTCCGGCCACGCCGGGCTCGTGGAAGATCGCCTTGTGCAGCGGCATCAGCCGGTCAAGCATGGTGAGTGCTGCGGCGTAATCGCCACGCAGGGTCGCTTCCTGGAACTCGACGCATTCGCGCGGCGCCACATTGGCGGTCACCGAGATGCAGCCGACGCCGCCATGCACATTGAATCCGAGCGCGGTGGGATCCTCGCCCGACAGCTGAATGAAGTCCTTGCCGCAGGCCATCCGCTGCTCGGGCACACGGGCAAGATTTCCGGTCGCATCCTTGACGCCGACGATGTTGGAGAAATCGCGGGCAAGCGCCGCCATGGTCTCCACCGACATGTCGATCACCGAGCGCGGCGGGATGTTGTAGATGATGATCGGCAGGGTGATCGCCTCGGCCACGGCCTTGAAGTGCGCGTAAAGCCCCTTCTGCGTCGGCTTGTTGTAGTAGGGCGTGACCACCAGCACAGCGTCCGCCCCGGCCTTTTCCGCGTGAACGGCAAGTTCAATGGATTCCGCCGTGTTGTTGGATCCAGCCCCGGCCACAACCGGAACCCGGCCCGCCGCCACTTCGACGCACAGTTCCACCACCCGCTTGTGCTCGGCATGGGTCAGCGTCGGGGATTCGCCCGTGGTGCCGACGGGAACAAGCCCGTGGCTGCCGGCCTTGATCATCCGCTCGACATGGCTCGCAAAGCCATCCTCGTCCACCGCGCCATTTTCGGTGAAAGGGGTAATGAGGGCCGGAAGGGAACCCTTGAACATGCTGATCTCCAAAAACTGTCACTTGACGCCCGCCGGGCGCATTCATTCACCTGTACCGCAGGCGATACAGGAAATAACGGCGACGGAAAAGCCTTGCTCGGCGCCTCGGAGCGCTTTTGCGTTGTTTGGAGGCCGTAAACCGCCAATTCGACAGACCTGCCGCAGATTATCCGCAATTGTGGCGCAACAGTGCAACCGGGTGAAGCCGATAAGCTTTCCTCAACTCTTGCTTCACGGGCTTCTGGTAGCGCAAGGTAAGTGTTTGAGAATACCGGATCATCGCTCGGGGCGCGCGCGCGAGGTGGTTCGTTGACGGCAGACGGGGTTATCAAATCGGACAGAAGGCCATAATGCCGAAAACCGCTCTCGCGACACTGATCGTGCTTTCCACCGTGCTGGTCGGCATCACCTCCGCCGCGCCGCTGCCTTCCGGTTCGATCCCCCTGCCCGTGCCAAGGCCCGACACGGTCACTGCCGACACCACCAGCCCGTCTTCCACATCAACGGACACGGCCTTGCCGGCAAGCCGCGGACTCAAATCCGGCCTGCAGGCGCTTGGCGACCGGGATACAGGCCTTGCCCGCGCGATCCGTGATGCGATGCCGCCCAGTACGCTTGACCGTCACATCCTGACCTGGGCGATTGCCCTGTCGGGCCTGGAAGGCGTGCCGGCGGCGGAAATTGCCGATGCGAAAGCCGAACTGAAGGGCTGGCCCGGCCTCGCATCGCTTCCGCGCCTTTATGAGAACGCCCTGTTCCACGAAAAGCCGTCGGCACAGCAGGCACTCGCCGCCTTTGGCGACAAGCAGCCCGAAACGCCCAGGGGCGCCATCACTCTTGTCAGGGCTTTAATGGAGAGCGGCGACACCAAACGCGCACGCGCCATTGCCACGAGCTTCTGGCGCACGGAGCTCATGCAGGACCGGGACGCGGACATCTTCCTGAGCGAGTTCGACAGCCTGCTCACCAAGGCGGATCATTTCCGCCGGATGGAAATGCTGCTCTACCGCGATCGCGTCAGTGACGCCAAGCCCATTTCCAGGAAGGCCGAAGCCCAGTCGCTCTACCGTGCCTGGGCCGCCGTGATCCGCAATCCGGCCAAAGCCACAGCCGCGATCAAGGCCGTCGACCGGTCCTGGCACGACACGCCGGCCTATCTCTACCTGCGCATTCGCCAGCTGCGCGAACTCGATCGCAACAAGCAGGCCGCGGCCCTTCTTGCCAAAATGCCCCGGGACCCCACCCTGCTGGTCGACCCGGATGAGTGGTGGGTGGAAGCGCGCGTGGTCAGCCGTGGCTTGTACGAGAAAGGCGACGCCAAGGGGGCCTACAAGCTTGCGGCAGCCCATCTCGCACAGGGCCCCGAAGCCGTCGCCGAGGCCGAATTTCACGCAGGCTGGTACGCGCTGAGGGGACTGAAGGACGCCAAGACCGCCGCCAGGCACTTTTCCGCCATCCTGGCCGTGGCCAGCGGCCAGATCTCGACCGCCCGCGCCCACTACTGGCTGGGCCGCGCGGCGGAAGCCGGAGCCGGCAGCAAGCCGGCCGAGCATTACGCCCGGGCGGCGAACTACCCCTCGACATTCTACGGGCAGCTCGCCAGCGCCAAACTCGACCGCAAGTCGCTTGCGATCACCTACCCGCAGCCATCCGCGCAGGACCGCGCCAGGTTTGCGGGACGGGAAGCCGTGCAGGCCATCCGCAAGCTGGAAGACACCGGCATGCAGTGGCGGGCCGATATCCTCTACCGCGCCCTTGCCGCCGAACTCGACAGTCCGGGCGAACTGGCCATTCTCGCGGCGATGGCGGAAAAGCGCGGCGAGCACCAGATATCGTTGCAGGTCGGAAAGGTCGCCTGGAACCGCGGCCTTGATGTGGCAGCGCTCGCCTATCCGCTCGGCGCGGTCCCGGCCGGCGCCAACATCAACGGATCCGGCAAGGCGCTGGCCTATTCGATCGCCCGCCAGGAAAGCGCGTTCAACAAGGCCGCAATCTCCCCGGCCAATGCCCGCGGGCTGCTGCAGATCCTGCCCGGAACGGCCAAGGCCGTGGCAGCCCGCCATGGTCTGCCCTATTCGAAAGATCGCCTGACAAGCGACGCCGGATACAATGCGACCCTGGGCGCCCATTTTCTCGGCGAACAGATCAGCGAGTTCGGCGGGTCCTACATCCTGACCTTTATCGCCTACAATGCCGGCCCGAGCCGGGTGCCGCAGTGGATCAAGCGCTTTGGCGATCCGCGCGGGCGGCCGCTTGACGAGGTCATCGACTGGATCGAGATGATCCCGTTCACCGAAACCCGTCATTACGTGCAGCGCGTCATGGAAAACTACCAGATCTACAAGGTCCGGCTCGGCCAGCCAGGCAACATCGAGACCGATCTCAGGTTCGGCCGCCGATGAGACCTGTCGCATCGCAGCGAAAATAGGTTATAGGCTTGATCCTGAAGCGAAACCGACGAAGAGCAGGATCTGACCCATGGCCAACGGGAAATCTGGAGCGAACGAAAACTCTGGCGCTGCCGGCACGATGGAACACGACGGACATGAGAGCGTGTTTTTCTCCGCCAGCGACGGCCTTCGGTTGCACGCCGCCGATTACGGCCGCCACAATCCCGCCACCCGGGATCGCCTGCCTGTCGTCTGCCTGCCAGGCCTGACCCGCAACACAAGGGACTTCGACGATCTGGCCCGGCTGCTGTCGACCGACCCGAAAGCGCCCCGGCGTGTGGTCAGCTTCGATTACCGCGGACGCGGGCGCTCCGGCTGGGACAAGGATCCCGCGCGCTACACCATCGTTGTCGAGGCCGAAGATGTGCTCAGCGGCATGGCCGCACTCGGGATCGAGCACGCGATCTTCGTCGGCACCTCGCGCGGCGGACTGATCATGCATGTTCTGGCCGCCATGCGCCCCGGGGTCATGGCCGCAGGCGTTCTCAACGACATCGGGCCGGTGATCGAGGGCGCGGGCCTGGCCCAGATCAAGGCCTATCTGTCGCGGATGCCACAGCCGAAAAGCTGGGCGGATGCCGCGCAGATCCTGGCCGAAGCCCATTCGAAGAGCTTCCCGGTCCTCACCGAGGCGGACTGGATGGATTTCGCCCGCGCCATCTACGTGGAAAAGGACGGCAAGCTCGTGGCCGACTTCGATCCGGCGCTGCTTCACGGCCTCGCCGGGGTCGATCTCAGCACGCCCCTGCCAACTCTATGGCCGCAATTCGAGGGGCTGGGCGGCATGCCGCTCCTGGCGTTGCGTGGGGAACACTCCACATTGCTCTCGTCCGAGACGCTGATCGAAATGAAGAACCGCGTCCCTTCGCTCCAGACGGAAACGATCCGGGGACACGGTCACGCCCCGATCCTACACCTGTCGGGCATTCCCGATATCCTGACGAAGTTCTTCGCCTCCGTCGACAAGCAACACCGCCACTGAACGGCTAGCGCCCGCTGCGACGCGAATTGCGGAAAGCGACGGCGGCTTCTATGTCTTGCCGCCGCGCTTGGGTTTGGCATCGGCCGAACTGGCGACTTCGCCCTTGGCGACGCGCTTGGCGAAATCCGTCGAACCGCCCTTGGCCAGGATCTTCGCCTGGCTCACCCATTGCTCCCGTTCGATGCGGCCGGCAAACGACAATTGCTCGGCGAACTCTGCCTGCTGCTTCTTGGTCCAGGCCGCAATCTGCGCGAAACTGTTGATTCCCGCAGCGTTCAACTTGGCTTCAATCTGCGGGCCTATCCCCTTGATTTGCTTAAGATTATCAGGAGAAGAAGCCGCTGCGGGACTGGTCTTTTGTGCCTTCGGTTTCGCCGCTGCCGGTTTGGTGTCCACCGGTTTTCCAGCCTTTGCCTTCGCAGGCTGGGCGCTTGTTGCGCGCGTCCTGGAAGCCGTGGCCTTCGGCGCCGCCGACTTGCTCGCCCGCGATTTGGCAGCTTTTGGTTTGGATGCCTTCCTGGCCACGGGAGGGGTCGCAACGGCCGGAGTGGCGGCAGCCACGGATGCCGGTTTCTCCGTCGCTTGCGGTTGCGAAGCTAGGGCCGACGGTGGTTGCGGGGTGGTTTCAGGCTCGTAATGCGGTATTGGCGCCGCAAGTTCCCCGGCAGTCACGGTCCTCGCCGCACCTTCATGGGTGACGGCTGCCGCGGCGCCCGAATGATGCCGCGAACCGCCCAGCCGGCCCTTAAGCCAGCATCCGAACAGGCATCCCAAGCCAAACGCGACGGCCATGAAAACCGCAACCTGCAAAACAAACATGGTCATCTCTCCCCCTCCAGATCAGGTGTCGCCGCACTCAACTGCGCACGCGGCCACAGGTCTTCCATCCCACAAGCCCGCCAACGACAAACGCCACCAGCAGCCAAAACCAAAGATGTGTGAACATGTACCACATTAGTCCCTCCATGGGCCGGTGGCCCGTCAGTTGAGGACGCGAAACTCGATCCGGCGGTTTGCCGCCTTGCCCTCGTCCGTTTCATTGCTTGCGAGCGGACGGCTTTCACCATGACCAACGGCGACCAGCCGGTCCGCCGCGATCCCCGCTGCCGTCATGAAGTCGACCACCGCCCTGGCCCGCCGGTCGGACAAGGCCAGGTTGTCGGCTTCCGAGCCATCCGAATCCGTGTGGCCGGATATTTCCAGGCGGGTCTGGCCACATTTTTGTGCGATCCGCGCAATCCGGTCAAGGAACCCATAGGAATGGTCCTGAATGGCCGCCTCACCGGTCTCGAACAGGATGATGTTTGAGGCCGTCAGCCGGTTGAGCTCCGCCTGGCAGGCTTCGGGGTTCAGTTCATCTCCCCTGTCGTTGCCGGGCGATACTGCTGATTCACCGGAAAATCCTGCCGGAAGCTCCTCGGCCATCAAGCGGGCAACCTGCCGCGAGCCCGCCTCGTTGAGCGCGGACCCGCTGATTGAAACCGTCCCGTCTGCGATGCTGGCTTCGGCTTCGTCAAGCCGGCTCAGCGCCTGAAGCGCTGTGATGGCGGCCTCCTCGAAGCCGTCAGGGGCGCCCGGAGCAATCTCGAGCCCATCGTTTATCTCGATGGAGCCGAATTTCAGGCGGGCCAGTTCGATAACCCGGGTGCGGAAGGCCTCATCGGGAACAAACCCGCGGAGTTCAAGTTCCGATCCGCTCAGCCGCGCCGTCCACGCATACGGCGCCCCATGCGCCAGCCCGAGGTCCGCGGTTCCAAGCGTCAGGCCGCCCTGCAGCCTGTTCGACAGAATATCCTGAATGTCGCGAAACGCCTCCACATCGCTTGCCTCACCGGAAAGATCGAGCCTGCCTTGCGTGACGGTGACGGTTCCGGCGGTCATCTTGCCCAGCACGGACAGCGCAGTTTCGGAGGCTGCCATCCAGTCGACACCCTCGGGTACGCCGCTGGCAAACTGCATCCGGTCGTCCGCCCCCAGATCCCCGCCGATCGAACCGGCGCGCGCCATGATCGTTTCGCGGGTCCCCTCATCCGGCACGTAGCCGCTGACGACAACCCCGTCCGCGGCCTTCGTGGCAGACCAGGAATACTCTCCGGTCGCAGCTGCGGGTGTAATCTCGACAGAGCTCACGATCCCGGCCGACGGAGGCACCAGCGACAGCGCTGCAAGCGCAGCCTCGTGATCGTCGGGATTGAGCGCCTGCCCGGTGATATGCATCGTACGGTCCGTAATCGTCATCGACCCGGTTGAGAACCGAGAAAACACGGACAATCCATAGCCGGCGAGCGAAACCAGGCCTGTCGGCGCGCCGCGTGCGAGGTTCATCTGGTCGGACAGCGCGATGCCCGGCAGCAGTCCGGTCAGCGCGGAGATGATGTCGGCGCGTGCGCTTTCATTGGGAACAAATCCGCTCAGGACGATGCCGTTGGGCGTTTTCTCCGCGGACAACCGGTAGGGCTTCTCCTCGGGCAACAGAACCGAAGCGTCACTGACATCGCGTACGCCATAAATATCGCGCGCAATGGACAGAGCGTCCTTACGGCTCTCTTCGTCCGGCGCCAGGCCGGTCAGGGTGAGATCGCGACCCTTAATCAGCACCTGCGCCCAGGTGTGATCGGTCCGCAGCGCCGACATTGTGCGTGATTGCAGGTCCGCCTCGATCGAGCCGGCAGTGAACCAGATCGCCAGCGCCGACAGACACGCCACCGCAGCCAGACCGGGCCAAATCCAAAGCTTGATGTTTTGCATGAAATCTCCGCCAGACCTTTGCCGAAGGCAAGCCTATCACCGCTGCCCGAGCGAGGCCAAGCCTAAAGCGGAACGGGCCTCGACCCCACGCATTGGCGAAACGCGACATGCCTGAAATTCAGGCACGAAAAAACCCGGCAGCCAAAGCTGCCGGGTTCCATCAGATCAAACCGAGGTTTGATTAGAACGAACGACGGACCCAGACGAAGCCGTCTGCAGTGTTGGTCTTCACGCCTGCAATGGTCTTCTGCTGGCCCCAGTGACCTTCGAGACGAACGTTGAAGTTCGTGACCGGGGTCCAGGACAGAGCGCCTTCCAGGACGTGTGCGTGCTTGACGGTACCGCCCTTGGCAGCCGAGAAGCCGTCGAGGTACTGGTAGCCGACTTCCATGCCGAGGGTGTCGGTCAGGCTCTGGGTGTAGCCAATGCCAGCAGACCAGTTAGCTGTTTCGGTCGAACCAGCTGCACGGCCAGGCATCGGAAGGCCGTATGCGGTGTTGCCGACCTTGTTGTTGTAGAAACCACCAACGCGGAGGGTACCGCCGGTTGCTGCAACGTCGAGCTGGACAATGCCCTTCACGCCAACTGCCTTGGCAGTTTCGTCGTAGCCGAGGTGCACGGCAGCGCCGCCCCAACCCTGGGTGAAGCCGAGGATACCGACAACGTCAGGAGTCCAGTTGGTGTTGTTTGCATCGTGCTCGAGAACCAGAGCAGCGTACCAAGCGCCCGCATCGTAGCGGTAACCGATCTGCTGAACCTGGTGGTAGCCGTACACGCCACCGTTATCGGTGGAGATGATGCCCCAGTTGCCGACGCCGCCGCCCCAGAGAGCTGCGAATGCCGATTCGGTGTAGCCCATGAACAGGCCGCCGAGCTGGATCATGGCCTGGTCGGTGACCTGTGCAACGTCTGCGTTGGCGCCGCCCGAGTTCGACTGCATGCGGATGTAACCGCGCAGGGTGCCCAGTTCAGTTTCCGAACGAGCGTCGAAGTTGACGCGGGTACGGGTGTTCTGCTGGTAGCCGTTGGTGCCCTTGGTTGCAGTCACGCGGAAGCGGACATAACCGTCGATCTTCAGGCAGGTTTCGGTGCCCGGGATGTAGAAGAAGCCGGTGCCGAAAGCGTCGCAAACGCGGACGTATTCAACGGGCTCGGGCTCAGCTGCAACGATAGCGTCTGCAGCGCGTGCGCCGGAAACAGCAACGAGAGCTGCTGCGGAGCCGATGAGAAGGCTCTTAATGTTCATTTCTGACCTCCAGTCAAAAGTTAATGGTCTGGGTTGTCGCTGAAGGACAGTATTCTCTGTCCCATCCCCACAATGGAAGAAGACAGGCGGGTAATCGCCGTGGCTTCGAAAGTGAACATACTCACCGGAGCCGACCGCGCAACGCAGATCGCTCCTGCCAAAGGCTCCGCCGCATGCCTTCCCCTCCCCCTGTTGCACAAATGACACGAAATCTTCTCCCGCGGCCCGATTTGTTTACCCTCCGTTAGGAACTTCGGGTCGTCTGCGGGCGAAACGAGGCCGGCTTGGTGCAGTTCAGCTGCCAGATCCCGGCTCTTTTGCGGGCTTTGGTAGCGATTCTCCCGCCTCCTGCCCGTCGGCCCATGATTCGTCCCGGCCTGCTCCCCGGCCCCTTGCAAGCGATCTCCGGCAGGGATTCGAACCTGACCCGGCAACCTCGGTACCGGCTCTCATGAGTTCCATACGCACTTCTATATATATATATGCCTGAAGTTTCGGGCCTGCAGCGGACAGGCGCCGGCACACTCTGCTGACCGTGCTGCCCCCCTACAGCATCACGGTCGCCGGCCAATGCATCTGCGTTCAGGCCAGTCAAACGCTCCAGGCTTGCCCGCAAGGCGACGTCCGAAGCAAAAAGGCCGCCGTGAAAAAGCCGAGCGCTCCTCCGATGCCGGCAGGGAATAGATACTGCCACCATACCTGTTGAGGACAATGATGGGATCGGGCCTGAATTGCAGTTGATTACACAGTCACGCTGGGGTAACAGACCACTCGACGGAGAGGTGGCCGAGTGGTCGAAGGCGCTCCCCTGCTAAGGGAGTATACCCGGAAGGGTATCGAGGGTTCGAATCCCTTCCTCTCCGCCATTTTTGTTTGCGCTTTGCCGCCGGCCAACCCAAAGCGCAATTGCTCCGGGTTCGGACGTCGTCCTCTCTCCTCCACAATTTCGTTTTGATCGTCATTCACGGCAGCCATCACCTTGATCGGACTGGTGGTCTTCACCGTTCGAAGGCCCCGGTTCCGCGCCATGGCAACAGGGCGCGCTGACCGCGCCGATGCGGGCCTCGCGGTGTTCAGCCTTGTTGAAACCCAAAGGTTCCAAGGGGGTGCCAGTATCCTTGACCTTGATCCTCCGCCATTGCCTCGCGGGCTCCGCCAGCCCGTGAAGGGGAGCCGAGTTCCCGGAGGCAGCCGCGTAGCCCGGTCAGCGCCACGATCGGGATCCCCCTCCCCCGGGTCGGGCTGCCCTCCCCCGGCACGCAAAGCTCCAAGGCCGGGAGAGAGCGGCTATGCCCGTCTTGCCCTAGACTTTCTCCCAGCCGTCATGTGCCGCCGCGCGGTAGACCGCGTCGATGAATTTCTGGTTGAGCACCGACTGCTCCAGGGTGAAGACCTCTTCTTCCCCGCCTTGCACCTTGCGGACAAACGCCTCGGCCTGAAGCCGGTATTGCCTGACGCCGGGGAAGCGGAAGATCTGCGCTTCCTCGTGATCGACATTGTGCAGGGTAACGACCGCATGACCGTAGTCGCCGGCATTGAAAGGCGCGGTGACTTCGATAAAGCCCTTTTCGCCGTGGAACACCATCAATTGCCTGAGCGCCATCTGCGTCGAGCAATAGAAGCTCATCTCGAAATCGCCGAAATCGGCCTTGACGCTGGCGTAGATGTCGGTGCCGAAATCCGGATCGCGCTCGACCACGGCCTGCACCCGGAGCGGTTCGCTTCCGGTTGAAAACCGTGTCGAGACCGTCGGGTAGACGCCGATGTCCGGCAGGCCGCCTCCCCCCAGGTCCGGCTGGTTGCGCATATTGTCGGGGTCGACGTTGAAGTAGGAAAACGCGCCCTGCACGTGGCGCAGGCGGCCGATGGCGCCATTGCCGATGAGCTCTCGGACTTTGCGCCATTGCGGGTGATAGGTGACCATGAAGGCTTCGCAGACCAGCACCTTGTTCGCATCGCGTGCCGCAATCAGCGGCGCAATTTCATCCGCATGCAGCGCGATCGGCTTTTCGCAGAGCACGTGCTTGCCGGCCTGGGCTGCCTTGATAGACCATTCGATGTGCTGCGATGTCGGCAACGGGATATAGACGCCATCCACCTCGTCCGAGGCGATGAGGCCTTCATAGGGCCAGAAGGCGAGCGGCGCGCCGAAACGGTCGGCCAGTTCGCGGGCGCGGGCATGGTCGCGACTGGCGATCGCGGTAACCACACCGTTCTCCGAATCCTGCAATTGCGGGATCACCTGCTCGCGACCGATCCTGGCGGTCGACAATATTCCCCATCTGAACATGTAGCTTGCTCCTTATGCTTGTCGGCTCATGCCTGGTGGCGCTGCCCGGAACGGCAACGCGACAGACGTTCGCTGCTGAAACTCTCAATACCTGCTCTCTGCCAATGCGCTGGAATGCCCGGCCGTCATCGCTTTGCGCTGTCTTCAAGCGCCGACATGGCGATTTGCTGGCGCCGGGCCTCGCGATAACGGGAAAACTGCGTGTCAGCGATCACCCCGGCCAGAATGACGCTGCCCATGACCGCGAAATTGAGCGAGGACGGGATGCCCAGAAGGTTGACCAGGTTCTGCAGCACCTGCAGCAGGATCACCCCGAGGACCACACCGACGATCGAGCCCTCGCCGCCGCGCAGCGAAAAGCCGCCCAGCACAGCCGCGGCGATGCCATAGAGCTCATAGAAATTGCCATGCGAGGACGGCTGCACCGAGCGGGTATACATGGCGAAGAACACCGCCGAGATGCCGGTGAGAAAGGCGCAAAGCACATAGGCCTGTATGATGACGCGGTCGGTATTGATGCCGGAATAGCGCGCGGCTTCCGCATTCTTGCCGACCGCGAACAGGTGCCGGCCGAAGACCGTGCGGTGCAACAGGAACCAGGCGACGATGGCCACCAGCGCGAAGGCAACGACAGAATGCGGCACGCCGGCGGTGCGGCCCGAAACAAGGAACTCGAGCGTCGGAAAATTCGATCCGAATGTGAAGCCGGCGGTGCCGTCCTTGGTGTAGAACCGCGCAACGCCGCGATAGATCAGCAGGCCACACAGCGTGACGACGAAAGGCTGCAGCTTCAGCCGGGTGATCAGCCAGCCGTGCAGAAGGCCGATGAAGACCGAAAGCACCATGACGACCGCCAGCGCCATCGGCCAGGGCACGCCGAAGCTGGCGATCAGGTCGACGAAGATCACGCCAAGCAGCGCAATCACCGATCCGATCGATAGCTCGATGCCGGCGGTGACGATGACGAAGGCCTCGGCGATCGAAAACAGCCCGAACAGGCCGATCAGGTTGGCCGTGTTGGCCAGGTTGATCGGCGACAGAAACCGCGGATTGACCATGGCGACGATCGCGCCGACGGTGATAACTAGCGTGGCAAGGCCAATGTCTTTCTTCTGCATCGTCTGCTCTTTCTATTCCACGGCGAGCCGGAGAATGTTTTCCTCGGTCAGTTCCGTCCGGCTCAGGATCCCGGTGATCCGCCCGCGGCACATCACGGCAACCCGGTCCGAGATGCCGATCACTTCTTCCATGTCCGACGAGATCATCAGGATCGCCACGCCCTGCCCCGCCAGTTCCTGCATCAGGTGGTAGACTTCCGCCTTGGCGCCGACATCGATGCCGCGCGTCGGCTCGTCCAGGATGATCAGCTTCGGGTTCATCGCCAGCCATTTGGCCAGAACCACCTTCTGCTGGTTGCCGCCCGAAAGCTCCGCCACTGCGCGGTTGAGGCTCGACGCCTTGATCTGGAGTTTCTTTCTCGACTCCTCGGCCAGCCGGGTTACCGCCTCGGCATCGACAAATCCCCGCCTGGCCAGTGCCGCGTGGCTTGGCATCGCAATGTTTTCCGTCACCGCGAAATCGAGAAACAGGCCCTCGCCCTTTCGATCCTCCGGCACCAGGCAGATCCCGGCGGCGATCGCGGCCGGAACGGAGTTGCCCGGAAGCGGCTGCCCGTCCATCTCGATGCTTCCGCCCTCGATCCGGTCAATGCCGAATATGGCCCGTGCAAGTTCGGTCCGCCCGGCCCCGACCAGCCCCGCAAGGCAGGTAATCTCTCCGGCGCGCAGGCAGAGATCCACGCTTTGATGCGGATAGGCGCTGGTGCGCAGCGCATTGAGTTCCAGCACCGGCTTGCCCGCCACATTGTCGGATTTCTCGTAGAACTGGCTGACATCGCGCCCGATCATCATCCGGACCATCGTGTCCTTGTCGATCTCGCTCCGGGACAATTCACCCGCATTGCGGCCGTCACGCAGCACGACGACACGGTCCGCCACGTCGGCGATTTCAGCCAGCCTGTGGGTGATGAACAGCACGGCCACGCCGTCGGCGCGCAGTTTCCGGATGACCTCGAGCAGCCGGTTGGTCTCGGACAGGGTCAGGCTTGATGTCGGCTCATCGAGGATCAGAAGGCGCAAGTTGATCGACAGGGCGCGGGCGATCTCGAGCAATTGCTGGTCGGCCAGCGAGAGCTCGGAAACGGCATCCTTCGGGCCGAAGCGCGTGCCCAGCATTTCAAGGATTGGCGCCACTCTCTCCTGCATCGCCACCTGGTCGAGAAAGCCGAAAAAACCGCGCCGCATCTCCCGGCCGAGCAGCACGTTTGCCGTGACGTCGAGGTTGGAAAAGGGATTGAGTTCCTGATGGACGAGCGCGATGCCCAATTGGTTGACGCGCGCCGGCGTGAGATGGCTTGCCTCCTGCCCGTCAATGACAATGCGCCCCTCATCGGGAGCGATGGCGCCGCTGATGACCTTCATCAATGTGGATTTGCCGGCACCGTTCTCTCCGATCAGGCCGACGACCTCGCCGCCGCGGATGCTCATGGCGATATCGTTGAGCGCGATGGCGCCCGGATAGACTTTGGTGATCCCGGCAAGTTCGAGCGATATGTGCTTGCCTGATTGTTGGGTCATCGTTGTTCCGGATGAGAATGTTGGATCTGGAGGCTGCACGAGTACCGGGAAGTAAGCTCGTGCAGCCTGAACAGAGTATTGGAGTACCCTGCTTATCCGCCGATGCGGGCTTTCAGCTCCGCCTCGAAGGCATCGACATTGTCCTTGCCGATCTTCTTCGTCGGGACGATGATGAGGCCGTCAGCCGGAACTTGCGACTTGTCGCCTTCCAGGTAGGCGGCCATCAGCTTCATGCCCTGGTATCCCCACTGGTAGGGATCCTGCACCACTGTGCCGGCGAAGCTGCCCTCGCGAACGGCGCCAAGCGTGATCGGATCCTCGTCGAAGCCGATCACCGTGATCTCGCCCAGCTTTCCGGCTGCCTGCAGCGCTTCATAGATCTTGGGCGGATTGTAGGAATAGAACCCGACCATGCAATTGATGTCCGGATTGGCGGCCAGCACGTCATCGACGTTGGAGCGCGCCCGGGCAAAATCGACATCGTCGCCTCGGACGTCAACCAGTTCGATGCCCGAGCCTTCGACGGCCTGGCGGAAGCCGGCAATGCGCTCGACGGCGTTGTCGGCGCCGAGAAAGCCGACAAAGCCCATGCACTTGCCGCCATTCGGCAGGGCTTCAACGGCAATCTCGCCTGCCTGCACGCCGGCTGCCGTGTTGGACGAACCGAGATAGGCGATGCGGTTGCTGTCGGGAGCATCGCTGTCGGTGGTAAACAGCGGCACCTGGGCGGCGATCCGGTTGAAGGCGTCGATCGAGTTCTTCGGATCGGCCGACGAGATCATGATCGCGTCGGTTCCCGCAGCCACCAGGTCGTCCATCAGGGCGTTCTGCAGCGCAGCGGTGCCCTGGGCCGGATAGCGAAACTGCAATTCGTAACCGGGAAGTTCGGCCTGGGCCGCCTTCACGCCGGCTTCCGACAGTTTCCAGAAATCAGACGCCGCATTGACCACGAAAGCCAGCGCCGGCTTTTCCTGTGCAAAGGCACCGCTGGCCGCCAGCACGACGCCCGCAGTCAGAAGTATCGACTTGAGATTGTACATGGTTTTCCTCCCCGCAGCCCTTGTTCCTCCAAGGCCGCTGTTAAGTCAGTTCGATTGGGCACGGAATTAATATTATTACTAATACGCACCGGTGAAGGGAAACGACGGGGCGGCTCTTTCAAGCCAACCCCATCGCCCTCGGGAGACCTAGTTGTTGGCGCAGAAGCCGGGATCTTCCTGGTTGCAAACGTCAAGCCCGGTGAACAGCGGATCGTCCACGGTCTCGCCATTGATAAGCTTGATCATCACGTCCGGCGCCTTGTAGCCCATTTCGAACGGACGCTGACCGACCTGGGAATGGCTGCGGCCATCGCGGAAGGCATGCGTCTGCGGCGGCAGGGTGTCGCCGGCGATGATGATCAGCTCCTTGCTCTTGAGCTTGTCCATCACCTGGTCGGTGACCTGGGCATAGGCCTGCGGCGCAAACTGGGCCCAGCCGCCGATCAGGATGAAGGCATCGAGATCCGGATTTGCCGTGAACACATCCGACATCTGCTGGTTGGCAAGATCGGCCTGGTCGTTGGTAAAGACCGGGCATCCCTCGATCTCCGTCCAGCCGCCCTGGCCGGTCAAGCGGTCAATGCCCTTCTCGCCGGACGCGGTGTCACGGAAGCCCTGGGCGCGGGCATTGATGTTGTCGGCGGCGACATTGCCGAGCTGCAGGCAGACCGTCCCGCCGTCAGGCTTGAGCGCGCTCGCCTGTTCAGCCATTTTCACGCCCATCAGGTAGTTGTCGGTGCCCAGATAGGTCTTGCGCAGATCACGGTCCGCCTCAAGGAAGTCCGCGTCGACCGTCATCACCGGAACAGTCGGCGCAATCGACCGGATGCGGTTTGCCATGGCCGGCGCGTTCGACGGCGAGATGGCGATTGCCGCGACGCCGCGGGTCAGAAGGTCATCGACGATCTGCACTTCGCCGGCCTCGTCGGCCGACGACGCCGGACCGGTGTAGAGACATTCATACTCACTGTCCGCATTCTCGGACATCCACTTCTTGCACCCCAGATTGATCTGCTCGAAGAACGGGTTATCCAGTCCCTTGACGACGATCGCCAGGGTCTTCTTGTCCTGCGCAGCGGCCGAACCCGCCGCCAGCGTCATCACCGACAGGGCCGTCATGGCCAAAAGTTTCATTTTCATAATTTTCTCTCCTCCACTGAAAACCGGCCAGACCTCCTGCCTTAGCCGGGATACCAAACCACGCGCGGGTCGTTCTCCTCGCGTTCGTATGCAAAGGCGCGATCGGCGAGCTCCTCCAGCCCCACCTCCGGCGCCCATCCGAGCACCATCCGCGCCTTTGAATTGTCGAGCCAGTTGCTGTGAAAAGGCGTGTCGATCTCGATCGGCTCAAGATCATTGCTGGCCTTGAGCACCTTGCCGACGACGCCGTAATCGACCGGCTGGTCCATCGAGATGTTGAAGAGCTGGCCTTGCGCCCGCGGGTTTCCGATTGTCGCCAGGATGGCCGAAACCAGGTCGTCGACATGGACGAAATTCCGCTTCAGATAGTCGCCGTTGGCATCCCGCAAGACTGGCACATAGCGCCCGTTCCGGTAGCGCTGCAACGCCGTCTCATCGACAATCTCGGTCCACGGCGGTCCACCGAATTGTCCATCGCCGAAATCCAGCGCGAAGCGGAAATCGTCCTTTTCCATGATCCAGGGCGCACGCAGCGTCGACCAGTTGACGCCATACTGGATGCCGTATTGCTCCAGCATCGTCTCTTCCAGCACCTTGGTCAGCGCGTAGCAGCCCGGATAGGCCTTGCGCGCCGAAGCCTCGGTGATCGGCTCGTCATAGGGCTGAAAGATGTGACCAACCACGCAATCACCACTGAGCAGGATGAACTGACGCGCCTCAGTCGACCTGCGGAACTCTTCCAGCAGATGAAACAGCCCCTTCAGCGCCACATCGAAGACCAGCTCCGGAGATTCCTTGACCGCGGCGAGGTGCACCACATGGGTCACACCCGCCATCGCCTCGGCGATCACGGCCTCGTCGGAGAGCGAGCCGGAAACAATGGAAAGACGTGCGCGCGGCTCAACGAACCTGTTGTGGCACAGCGCGACGACCTCCCAATCGGCAAAACGGGGATCGGCGAGGAACGCAGGAATGAACACCTGCCCCACCTTTCCCGCAGCGCCCGTCACCAGCAGCCTCATCCATTTCCTCCATCCCGTATCAAAACTTGCCCAAACAATATTTACTAATAATATTAAGTCAAGCTATTAGTCATACTATATGCTAGAATGCGCTCAGGAGGAGTGAGGTGGGCGGTTCATTGACGGCACACCCATAGGGCGAACCCGACGAGGAGGAACAATGTCGCGGCTTGTAATTACTGGACTATCAAAGAACTTCGGGGCGATTCAGGCGCTGTCGGGCGTGTCGCTATCCATTGAACCGGGAGAAGTCCTCGGCCTGATGGGCGACAACGGAGCGGGCAAATCCACCCTGGTCAAGATCATTGCCGGCAACTTCCGGCCATCGGCCGGCAACATCCGGATCGATGGAGAGGAGATGGATTTCCACAGGCCGATCGATGCGCAGCGTGCGGGCATTGCCATGGTCTACCAGGACCTGGCTCTGAGCGACAATCTCACTGCCGCGTCCAACGTGTTCCTCGGAAGAGAGCCCATGCGCAGGCTCGGCCCGTTCAAGTACATCGACTACAAGCACATGAACACGGTTTCGGCGGAGCTGTTCAAGCAGCTCAAATCGGAAACAAGGCCACGCGACCTCGTGCGGAAAATGTCCGGAGGCCAGCGTCAGGCAGTCGCCATCGCGCGCACGCTGCTCTCCGAACCGAAGATCGTCATGATGGATGAACCCACGGCCGCCATTTCCGTGCGCCAGGTCGCCGAAGTGCTCGATCTGATCCGCCGGCTGCGAGACCGCGGCATCAGCGTCATCCTCATCAGCCACAGAATGCCGGATGTCTTCAGCGTGTCGGACAGGATTGCCGTTCTGCGCCGTGGTGAACTGGTCAGCAGCAAGGCTGCGGTCCAGTCATCTCCCGAAGAAGTAACCGGCCTCATCACCGGCGCCATCGACGCCGCCTGAAAGGAACACCACAATGACGACACTCGATGACATCATCGGCCGGAGCCAGCACGAAAGCCTGTTTTCCCGCATCAAGGGGCTTCAGGTCTTCTGGGTCTTCACCGCGGCGGTGCTCGCATGCCTGGCACTCACCCTCCTGACCGACGCCTTCGCCAGCGAACGCAACCTGTTCAACGTCGCCCGCAATTTCGCCTTTGTCGCCATCATTGCCATCGGCATGACAGCCGTGATCGCATCGGGTGGAATCGACCTGTCGGTCGGCTCCTCGGTCGTGCTCAGCGCAATGGTGATCAGCGTCGCCATGTCCAGCGGCTTGCCGTTCTGGATCTCGGCCATTCTCGCGCTGGGTGCCGCGCTCGCCGTCGGACTTTTCAACGGCATTCTGATTGCCTATGCGGGGATGCCGGCCTTTGTTGTCACACTCGGGACCTTGTCGGCAGCGCGCTCGCTCGCAATGGTACTGTCTGACAACAAGATGATCTGGGAGTTCGGCCCCGACCACGACATCCTGCTCTGGGTCGGCGGCGGCTCCACATTCGGTCTTCCCCACCCGCTCTACGTTCTCACCGTGCTGACGATTGTCATGTCGCTGGCATTCAAGTGGACCCACTGGGGACAGCATCTTTTCGCTATCGGCAGCAACGAGAACGCCGCGGTACTGACCGGGATCGCGGTCAAGCCGCTCAAGGTCAGCATCTACATGTTCTCCGCCTTCACGGCCGGACTGGCGGGCATCCTGATGGCCGGCTGGCTTGGCAGCGTCACCACCAATCTCGGCCAGGCAATGGAGCTCACAGTCATTGCCGCCGCCGTCATCGGAGGCGCCAACCTCGCCGGTGGCGAGGGGACGGCGTTTGGAGCCGTCGTCGGCGCCCTGTTGATAGAGGTTATTCGCAACTCCCTCATCTTGCTCGGCATCTCGACTTTCTGGCAGGGAATGTTCATAGGTACCTTCATCATCGTTGCTGTGGCATTCGACCGATTCCGGAATTTCCGATCATAGGTTGAAGTGAAGTTGGGGGCGCCATGGCACGCATCATGGAGAATGCCTTGAAACCAACAATGATGGATGTTGCCGCCCGGGCGGGCGTGTCGCAGGCAACGGTATCCCTGATCCTCAATGGAAGTTCGGGAGCCCGCTTCAGCGAGGCGACGCGCAAGAAGGTGATGGATGCGGTCAATGAGCTTGGCTATCGGCTTCCCAACCGGTCGATAGCCACCGATCCGTCGGACAGCAGCGTCATTGCATTCATCACCGACGAGCTGACGACCGACCCCTGGATGTCGCTTGCGTTCGAGGGTGCCCGCGAAAAGGCGCTCGAACTTGGCGTCATCGTCACGCTCGGCATTTTTCGAGCCGGCGAGGATCCGAATGAAGACGTGTTTTCGCTGTGCCAGCGGCAACCGCTTCTGGGGTACATTTTCGGCACCATCCTGACCCGTAAGATCGACCCGCCGTCCGCTCTTTTCAAAATACCCTCCGTGCTGGTCAACTGCTACGACCAGAACCGGCGCCTGCCATCGATTCTGCCGGGGGACGTTGCCGGTGGCCGCGCGGCGACCGAAAGGCTGATCCAGGCGGGCCGGCGCAGGATCGGGCTGATCAATGGCCAGGATGGCCTCGACAATCCGCGCGACCGCTTGCGCGGCTACAAGCAGGCGCTGGCAAGCAACGATTTCACCTTCGATCCCGAGCTGGTGCGATACGGAAACTGGGAACCGTCCTCGGGATACTCGGAAACCCATGCGCTGATGGACCTGGCCAATCCGCCGGACGCTATTTTCTGCGCCAACGACCTGATGGCGCTCGGCTGTATCGAGGCGCTGAAGGAACGCGGCAAGTCCATACCCGGCGATGTCTCGGTGATCGGCTTTGACAATCGTGACATCGCCCAGTTCATTCGCCCTCCCCTGACCACCCTGCATCTTCCGATGTTCGAAATGGGCGCCATGGCGGTGGAAATGATCCACGACATCGCCGGCGGACTGAAGAGCAGCCACGATCAGCTCAAGGTCGAATGCCCGATCATCGAGCGGGAATCCGTCCAGTCTCAATAACGCTCCGGCAAAATACGGCCGCGCGCCGCCGTGCTCTCAGCGCGGTTGAGCCCAGCCGGAATAGAGAGGCCTGAGCAGGATCGGCGTCAGATACATCGGGATTTGATAGCAGCCGATGAACAGCAGCAGCGGGTCGGTGATGGCGGCTGGAAGTGCGACCAGGAAAAGCGCGATGTTGCGGTTTCCCGCAATGATCGACCAGGCCACCCGCGAGCGCTCGTGGCCTCGCCCGCCGGTCAGCATGTAGGCGGCGATCTGCAGCGAGAAATTGATCGCGAACGCGGCCGCCAGCGTCAGCCCGACCAAACCCGGAGTCTCAGTGATCGCCGGTCCCAGCGCCGACATCAGGCCGATCACCAGAACCGCCATCAGCAGCGCCGACACCCCGTCGATTACCCCCAGCGTCTCGATCGAGGGCTGCGGAAAAAACCGGTGCCGGATCACGAAGGCCACCGCCGAGGAGCAGCCGATCAGCAGCAGCAGTTTGCCCGACGCCAGCGCGATGGCGCCGAGCGAGCCGAAAATCGGCCAGAGCAGGAACACCGGCGCCACCGTCAGCGGCAGCAGCGCCACGCCGGCAATCATCAATCTGAGCGCCGGCGCCGGATCGTGCCCGGTCATGATGGTGAGGTTCGGACTGCCGGAAATCGAGGGAGCGGCGGCCATCAGCACCATCGCGGTGGCCAGCGTGCCGTCCCAGCCAAGGGCAAGAAAGGCGCCCGCCAGCACCAGCGGCAGCAGCAGCTGGTAGACAGCCACCAGCCGCAACGAGATGTGGATGTCTGCCAAGCTGCCGCGCGCCGCCGACGGCCCGATGCGAAGCGCCGCCACCGCCAGCATGCAGGCAACCAGTTCCGGCAGGACGCCCCGCACCATGCCGGCAAAGCCCGGCAACAGGATACCGGCAACAAGGCCGGCAATGAGGACCAGTCGGCCGTGGCGGGCCGTCGCAATCAGCAGCCTTCTAAGAGCGCCCATTAGCTCAGCCCCCGCACGATCAGGATCACCGCCGCGATTCCGGAGATTGTCATCAGCGCCGGGCGGAACCGGCTGTCGAGACGTCCGCCGATGCGGCGTGCAGCCCAGACTCCGGCAAGCATCGGTGGCACCATCGCCAGCGCCAGATAGATATCCCCCACATGCGCCCAGCCGCTCAGCGCCAGCCCGGTGAGCGAGGCCGCGCAGCCGAACGCAAAGAACGCCGAAAGCGTCGGTCGCGCCTCACCCGGTTTGCGGTCCTGGTAGATCAGCGCCAGTGGCGGCGCGCCGACCGAGGTGATGGTGCCCATCAGCCCCGAAAGCCAGCCCATCGACATCAGGCTGAAACGCGAAAACCGCCAGCGCCAGCCGCCGAGCGAGAGAATGACGGCGATCGCCACCATGATGCCGAACACCAGCATGAAGGCCTTGCGGTCGACCAGCTGCGACAGCACAAGCGCGCCGCAGGCCACGCCGATCAGCCGTCCGGCAATGCCGATGCCGACTTCCGGCCAGATGATCGAGCCGCGCTCCCGCCAGCCGCCCATGCCGGCCGTCACCATACCGATGATCAGCGTCGGCACCGGAACCAGGTGCGGGTCGATCAGCGCCAGCAGCGGCGCTGCAGTCAAACCGAACCCCATGCCGAGCCCCGCCTGCACGATGCTGGCGGCAAGCACGATGACAAAGGCGGCGAGGATCAGCCAGGGCTGGTCGGCAAGTGGGAAGCCGCCGGGATACACTTAAAGCGCTACGTATTTGGAGGGAGCCATGAAGCGATTTACCCCGCCGCCGTCTGCCGGATATTGTCAGGCAACCATGTCGCCAGATCCGGGAAGGCGATCAGCACGAACACCATCAGCACCATGATCAGGAACATCGGAAAGGCCGCGCGCGAGATGAAGCTCATCTCGTGTCCGGTCATGCCCTGGAGCACGAACAGGTTGAAGCCGATCGGCGGGGTGATCTGCGCCATTTCCACCACCACGACGATGAAGATGCCGAACCAGATGATGTCGATCCCGGCCTGGCGGATCATCGGTTCGACCACGGCGATGGTCAGCACCACCGACGAGATGCCGTCGAGAAAACAGCCAATGACGATGTAGAACACCAGGAGTGCCATCAGCAGCTCGAACCGGGTCAGCCCAAGCGAACCGATCCATTCGGCCAGCGCCCGCGGCAATCCGGTAAAGCCCATTGACAGCGACAGGAACGCCGCCCCCGACAGGATCAGCGCGATCATCGCAGATGTGCGCATCGCCCCCATCAGGCTTTCGATGAAAGTGTTCAGATTGAGCGAGCCCTGCGCGATGGCGAGCAGCATGGCGCCGATCACCCCGATGGCGGCAGCCTCGGTCGCCGTTGCATAGCCCAGATACATCGAGCCGATCACCGCCGCGATCAGCAGCAGCACCGGGATCAGGAACCGCGAATTGGCAAGTTTCTCGGCAAACGACATCCGCGGCTCTTCCGCCGGGTTATAATTGCTCGAGAATTTCGAATAGAGCCCGACATAGGCCATGAACATCAGCGCCAGGATCAGGCCGGGAACAATGCCGGCCATGAACAGCTTGGTGATCGATTCATTGATCGTCACGCCATAGACGATCAGCGTCAGCGAAGGCGGGATCATCAGACCCAGCGTCGCAGCACCCGCCAGCGTGCCGATCACCATGTGCTCGGGGTAATCCCGCTTGCGCAATTCCGGGATCGACATCTTGCCCACGGTGGTCAGCGTCGCCGCCGACGAACCGGAAACGGCGGCGAACACCGTGCAGCCGACCACATTGGTGTGCAGCAGTCCGCCCGGCAGCCGCGCCATCCAGGGCGACAGGCCGCGGAACATGTCCTCCGACAGCCGCGTCCGGAACAGGATCTCCCCCATCCAGATGAACAGCGGCAGGGCGGTCAGCGACCATGACGAGGCGGAACGCCAGATGATGGTCATCATGGCGTCGCCCGCAGGCCGCATTGTGAACAATTCCATTCCCAGCCAGGCGACGCCAAGCAGCGCCAGCCCGACCCAGACGCCGGTGCCCAGCAGCAGGAACAGAACAAAAAGGAATACGATGATCGGTGCTATCTCAGCCATGGTCCGCCCTACTCCGCATGGCTCTGCTCGACCAGATCAGACCCGATATTGTCGCGTCTGGTCGCAAGCAGCGTGATCAGATTGTCAGCAAAGCAGACCGCCAGCAGAACGGCGCCGATCGCCACCGGCGTCTGCACGATCCACAGCGGCGTGGCGTCCTGGCCCTGGCTCACATCATGGAGCTTTCGCGACCAGTAGACCAGCTTGACGGCGTACCAGGCGAGATAACCCGACGCCGCCGTACCGATGGCCATGCACCAGACCTCGCCCCAGAACCGGTGCCGGCCGAGCGCGGTGAGAAACAGGTTGACGCGGATATGGACGCCGCGGTTGAGCCCGTGGGCAAACGCCAGGAACGAGGCCGAGGCCATCAGGTAGCCGGCATATTCGGAAAGGCCGGGCACGGAGACCCCAATCCAGCGGGTGGTCATTTGCGCCACGATCACCAGCAGGATCGCCAGCAGGCAGAACGCCGCGACATAACCGGCAAAATCATAGACGGCATCAAGTGCGCGCCTGACGGGATGTTTGTCGACTGCAGTTGCCATGCCTGCCCCCAAAAATGCGGGCGCCCGCATCGGGGCGCCCGCTGGTTATCTGACCTGGATTACATCGCCTTGTAGGCGTCGACGATGGCCTTGCCCTTGTCGCCGGCAGCCTTGATCCACTCCTCGGTCATGATCGCGCCGAAGCCCTGCAGGTCGGACTTCAACTGATCGCTCGGACCGCTGACCTTCATGCCGTTTTCGGCAAGCGTCTTGAGATAACCGCTGGTCAGTTCGCGCGACTTGGCGTCGCCCGCCGCTTCCGCGGTCGCACCGCAGTCCATGATCGCCTTCTTGCCGGCATCGTCGAGGCCGTTATAGGCATCCTTGTTGACGAACACCGTGTTGCGCGGCAGCCAGGCCTGCACGTCATAGAAATGCGTCAGGCTTTCCCAGACCTTCGAATCCACGCCGGTCGATCCAGACGAGATGAAGGATTCTGCCACTCCAGTGGCCAGAGCCTGGCTCAGTTCGGCGGCCTCGATCTGCACCGGAACCATGCCGGCGAGCTCGGCAATCCGCGCGGTTGCAGCGTTGTAGGCGCGGAACTTGATGCCGGCCATGTCGGCCGCCGAATTGACCTCTTTCTTGAAGTAGAAGCCCTGCGGCGGCCACGGCACGGAATAGACATAGACAAGGTTCTGCTCGTCCAGCGCCGCAGCGACAGTTTCCTTCGCAGCCTTCAGCAGCTTGGCCGAGTCGTCGAAAGAAGTGGCCAGGAACGGTACCGAATCGTAGCCGAACAACACATTCTCGTTGGCATGGGCCGACAGCAGCCGCTCGCCGATCGGCGCCTGGCCGGTCTGCACCGCACGCTTGATGTCGTTGCCGCTGAACAGCGACCCACCCGGATGGGTGACGATTTCGATGGCGCCACCGGTGGCGTCAGTCACGCATTTTGCGAAGGCTGCACCGTTCTCGGAGTGAAAATTGCTGGCCGGATAGGCCATCGGCATATCCCATTTGTCGGCATGCGCGGCGGTGGCGCCGGTGGCCAGAACGGCAACTGCGCCAAGTAGTTTCACGATCGTCTTCATGGCATTCTCCCTGTTGAAAAGCTCGTTGGCTGGTGGATGCTAAATCTATCCTGATTGAAAACGCGACGGTGCGTAAGGTGACACATCGAAATTCGGAGTTCGTCCGGAGATCATCTGGGCAATCATCCGGCCCGTTTTCGGCCCGCCCGTCAAGCCGACATGATGATGGCCAAATCCCATGAAGGCGCCGCGCATGACCGGCGACTCCCCGATGACCGGGATCGAATCCGCCGGCGCCGGGCGATGCCCCATCCATTCGGTCTTGTGCTTCCAGCTGATACCCGGAATGGCGGCCCTGATGTTTTTCTCGAGAAGCGCCAGTGGCGCCTTCGACGGCGGCGCATCCAGCCCCCCGAATTCGACGATGCCGGCAAGCCGCAGCCGGCCGTCCATCGGCGTGGCAACGAATTTGCCCGACGCGATCATCACCGGCGACCGCGGCATGATGCTGGGCTCCCACAATTCCAGATGATAGCCGCGCTCGCTTTCAAGCGGCACCTTGAGGCCGAGTTGGCCGGCCAGCGGTCCGGACCAGACACCCGCCGCAAGCACCACCGCGTCGCAGGCAATCGTCTCGCCGCTGGCCCGCACGCCGCTGACCTTGTCGCCATCCTTGACGATGGCCTCGGCATTGGCCTCGATGAACCGGCCGCCCGACGCCATGACATGGGCGCCCAGCGCCTTGACATAGGCGCCAGGATCCGAGATCCGGCCATGATCGCCAAGCCGCACCGCAAACCCCTGCTCGGGTCCGAACGCCGGATCGAAGCTCTTGAAGGCGGATCCCTCCAGCTCCTCCCACTTGAAACCGTGCGCCTTGCGGATCGACCAGCCAAAGGCGTCGCCCTCGAAGTGGGCGCGGTTGCGGTAGAGAAACAGGTAGTCGTCCGGCTTGACCCAGCCTTCGGCGCCGGTGCCTGCCGAAAGCGCCTGGTGCTCGCCCAGGCTGTCGCCGACCAGGGGCGCCATCGCCGCGGCGATGCGTTTCGTATCGGCGGCATTGGCATGGCCGAGATACCTGATCAGCCAGGGCGCCAGTTTCGGCAAATAGGACCATTTGAGAAACAGAGGCTGCCCCGGATCGAGCAGCATGGCGGGCGCCTTGCGCAGCAATCCCGGCGCTGTCACCGGGACGATCGAACAGGAGGCCAGCACGCCGCCATTACCGTAGCTCGCGCCTTCGCCGATCCCCTTGCCATCGATCAGGATCACCTTGTGCCCGTCGCGCTGCAGCCAGATCGCGGTCGAGACGCCGACGATTCCAGCGCCGATAATGGCGATTGTCTTGCCGCCATCACTCATGCCACCCACTCCGAGACCGGCGCGGCGGCTTCATGCAGCGGCTGCGAAATGACATCGACCAGCGTCGGGCCGTCATGGGCCAGCGCCTGGCGCAGGACCTGCTCCAGTTCGCCGGGATGTTCCACCCGCCAGGATTTGACGCCGAACGCGCTCGCCACGGCGGCATGGTCGGTGCGGTTGAAATCGACATTGTAGAAGCGAGCACCGAAGCCGGCATTCTGCCCGGCCTTGATCCAGCCGAAGGTGGCGTTGGAAAACACGATGCAGGTGATCGGCATCCGGTAGCGCACCAGCGTTTCCAGTTCGCCGCAACAGAAACCGAACGAGCCGTCCCCCATCACCGCAACGGTTTTCACCGCGGGCCGTCCCACATGCGCGCCCATCGCTGCCGCCAGCGCATAGCCGAGCGCGCCGTGAGCCCGGTTGGTGATGAAATTGCGCCCGGCAACGGGCCAGCGGTAATGCGCCGAGAAATAGGGACACGGCGTGCCGGGATCGGCCACGACGATGGCATCGTCATCGAGCAGCCCGGACAGCGTCGCCACCACCCGTTCCGGCCGGATCGGGGTCTCGTCGCTTGCAGCCAGAGGCGCGAATTCCGCCAGCTTGGCGTCCCATGCGGCCTTTGCCCGGCGAACGCCGTCCTGCGCTGCCAGTCCGGCCTCGGCTTCAAGCGCGTCGGCAAGTGCAGCAAGCGCCAGCCTTGCATCGGCGCAGATGGCAACCGCGGTCGGGTAATTGGCGCCGATCACCATGGCGTCGCTGTCGATGTGAATGATCGTCTTGTCCTTGCCCGGCGAGCGCCAGCGCTCGGTGGTCACCGAGCCAGCGCGGCAGCCGATGAACACAATAACGTCGGCATCGTCGACAACGGCGCGGGTGGCCGGATTGCCGCCATTGGAGCCGACAACGCCAACCGCCAGCGGATCGGTTTCGGCAATCGCCCCCTGCCCGGAAACGGTGGTCGCAACAGGCAGTTCGATCAGCTCCGCAAGCCGTTTGAGCTCCGCAAAGGCCCCGGCGATAACCGGCCCGCCGCCACAGATCGCCACCGCCGATTTCGCATTCTTCAGGATTTGCACGGCGTCCGCGATCGCCTCCGGATCCGGACCGGCGGGCTCCGAGGGATAGCTGCAATGCCGCTCCTCGGCCCATATCTCCGAAGGGTCGGTGCCTGCTTTCTGGGTGTTGAACGGCAGCGCCAGGTGCACCGCGCCCGACCGGCCGGTCGTCATGGCGCGAAACGCCTGCCGCACCATCGCCGGCAAGCGCGATGCATCGTCGAGCGACGCATTCCACTTGGTCACCGGCCGGAACAGCGCCGTCTGGTCAAGCTCGGTCAGCGGGTAGCGGCCGCGCGAGGTGGTGGCGACGTCGCTGGTGATCGCCAGCACCGGAACCGAGCTTTCGTTCGCCTCGACGACGCCCGGCAGCATGTAGGTCGCTCCGCCTCCCGACGGCCCCTCGCAGACACCCGGTCTGCCGGTGACACGTGCATACCCGTCCGCCATGTAAGCGGCATGGCGTTCGTCGCGGGTAAGGTAGTGGGTGATTCCGTGATTCTGACGCGCCAGCACATCATAGAGCGGCAGGCTGGTATCGCCGCAAAGGCCGAACACGTCGGTCACCTTGTAGGCCTGCAGCATCCGTACCAGAGCTTCGGCACCAACCATCTGGTTTGTTGTCTGTTGCACCAACGCCTGCCCTGTTCCCCACTGCCCCGAAGAGCGCATCTTGTGAAGCCGGCGAAGCTGTGTCAACAGATTCCCGTAGACCGGCCAAATCTATCGATTTGATTTATCGAAAGGAATGCAGCTTGAGCGCGAAGGTCAAAGGCGGGAAGTCCATTTACGGTGCATCGGTCGGCATCCTCATGCTGGACGCCCGGTTCCCGCGCATTCCCGGCGACATGGGCAATGCCACCACCTGGCCGTTCCCGGTGCTTTACCGCGTGGTCCGGAATGCCACTCCTGATCTCGTCGTCCGCAAGGGGGCCACCGGAACTCTCGACGCATTCATCGAGGCCGGCCGCGACCTGGTGCGCGACGGCGCCGACGGCATCACCACCAATTGCGGCTTCCTCTCCCTGTTCCAGGCGGAACTCTCGGACGCCCTGCGGGTGCCGGTGGCGACCTCGTCGCTGATGCAGGTTGACCTAGTCAACCGGCTGCTGCCGCCGGGCAGACGCGCCGGCATCCTGACCATTTCGGCTTCGACGCTAACACCCCGGCATCTCGCCGCCGCCGGCGTCCCCGAATCCACGCCGGTCGGCTCCACCGAGGGCGGGCGCGAGTTCACGCGCGCAATCCTCGGCAACGAACTCGAGCTAAATGTCGAACTGGCCCGCCAGGACAACATCGAGGCAGCATTGGCGTTGTGCGCGAGCCATCCCGACATCGGCGCACTCGTGCTCGAATGCACCAACATGGTCCCCTATGCCGCCGACATCCGCGCCGCGACCGGCGTACCGGTGTTCTCCATCGAGACCTTCATCAGCTGGTTCCAGTCGAGCCTGGCGCCGCGCCGTTACTGATTGCAGCCGCCGGCCCTGGCGGCGTTTCGGGCCGACATCGACAAGTACGCCGAAGTCCAGCGCAGGACCATCCAGTTCGATTTCTGCCGGATTGCGGTTCGGCCAAGGTGATTCTCCGGCAAGCCCATGTAAAAGCCCCGCGCCGCATCCTAAAGTCTAAAGCGATGGCAATTACTCGATGACGCGACGGATGATCGGGCGGTTGCAACCGCTCCCGGCGGAAAATTCCGAAACTCGGTTAAAACAGCGGCCGGTTCCGGTCCGATGGTCCAAATCCGTACCGGCCAAGCGAAATACGGTGCCTTTCGAGGTCCTTTCAGCCCCGCCAGAGCCTGGTTCCGAACCTCAGCTGAATACGTGCCTCAGGCCATGTCGGGCTATGGATTGCATGAATATACAATAGTCTAATGGCATCGGAACGCGGGTCATGTTTGTCTTAAGACTGCTATTCGCGTAGCTATGGCGGCAAGACTGGGAGGTTTTGCCCATTCCACTCCAGGGAGGATTTTTATGTCAAAGTTTCAGATCAATCGTCGTTCGCTGATCAAGTCAGGCGCTGCCATCGGCGCCGGCCTTGCCCTGCCAACGATCTTCACCAGCTCGGCTCGGGCGTATCTGAATGAGCCGAAGGGCGACACCGTCACCCTCGGCTTCAACGTTCCGCAGACCGGCCCCTATGCCGACGAAGGCCTGGATGAATTGCGCGCCCAGGAACTGGCTGTCCAGCACCTCAACGGCGAAGGCGATGGCGGCATGCTCAACACCTTCTCGTCGAAGGCTCTGAAGGGCAACGGCATCCTCGGCAAGAAGGTCCAGTTCGTCACCGGCGACACCCAGACCAAGTCTGACGCTGCCCGTGCATCGGCCAAGTCGATGATCGAAAAAGACGGCGCCATCATGATCAACGGCGGCTCGTCCTCGGGCGTGGCCGTGGCCGTGCAGGGTCTCTGCCAGGAAGCCGGCGTGATCTTCATGGCCGGCCTGACCCACTCCAACGACACCACCGGCAAGGACAAGAAGGCGAACGGCTTCCGTCACTTCTTCAACGCCTACATGTCGGGTGCTGCTCTCGCTCCGGTGCTGGCAAAGGCTTACGGCACCGATCGCCGCGCCTACCACCTGACCGCAGACTACACCTGGGGCTGGACGCAGCAGGAATCGATCGCGACCGCGACCGAAGCCATGGGCTGGGAAACCGTCAACAACGTGCTCACGCCGCTGGCTTCGACCGACTTCTCGTCCTACATCGCTCCGGTCCTCAACTCCGGCGCCGACGTGCTGATCCTGAACCACTACGGCGGCAACATGGTCAACTCGCTGACCAATGCCGTTCAGTTCGGCCTGCGTGACAAGATGGTCAACGGCAAGCAGTTCGAAATCATCGTTCCGCTCTACTCCGAGCTGATGGCGGCCGGTGCGGGCGCCAACGTGCGCGGCGTGTATGGCTCGATGAACTGGAACTGGCAGCTGCAGGACGAAGGCTCCAAGGCCTTTGTGAAGTCCTTCGGCGAGAAGTACGGCCGTCCGCCTTCGAACTCGGCGCACACCTGCTACGTCCAGACTCTGCTTTATGCGGATGCTGTCGAGCGGGCCGGCACCTTTGATCCTTGCGGCGTTGTCGAAGCCCTCGAAGGTTTCGAATTCGACGGCATGGGCAATGGTCCGACCCTCTACCGCGCCGACGACCACCAGTGCTTCAAGGACGTGCTGGTCATGAAGGGCGCCGACAACCCGACCAACGAGTACGACACGCTGGAAATCGTCGAAGTGACGCCGCGTGCACAGGTCGAATACGCTCCGGATCACCCGATGTTTGCCGGTGGCGATCTCGGCAAGTGCAATTCGGGCGCATAAGCCACTCCACAAGTTTGCCGCGCCGCCTCCGGGCGGCGCGGCTTTCTACTTGAATTGGGACTAGAGCCGTCGCGCCTCTCGCGCGCGGTTTTATCGATGCGGGCTTCACTATGGACGCAATCATTCTCCAGGTTCTGAACGGTCTCGACAAAGGCAGCGCCTATGCCCTGATCGCGCTCGGACTGACACTCATTTTCGGCACCCTGGGCGTGGTCAACTTCGCCCACGGCGCCTTGTTCATGCTCGGCTCCTTCTGTGCCGTCACGCTTCAGAAACTCCTGTCGCTGTCCTTCACGGTAGAGGATCCGACCCAGAAGGACTTTCTGGGCAACCCCCTGAAAGTCGACACGCCCTACATCGTCAGCTGGTTCGGCGATGCGACCGGCAACGCCATTCTCAATTGGTCCGTCCCGCTGGCCATATTGTTTGCCATTCCCGTCATGCTGCTGGTCGGCTATGTGATGGAACGCGGCCTGATCAAGCATTTCTACAAGCGCCCCCATGCGGATCAGATCCTCGTCACCTTCGGCCTCGCCATCGTCATCCAGGAAATCGTCAAATATTTCTACGGCGCCAATCCAATCCCGACCCCCGCACCTGACGTATTCCGCGGGTCGGTAGACTTCGGTGTGATGATTGGCTTCGCCCAGAACGAGATCATCTACCCCTACTGGCGGCTTGTGTACTTCCTGTTTTCAGCCGTGATCATCGGTGCTGTTTTCGCCTTCCTGCGCTTCACCACCTTCGGCATGGTGGTCCGGGCCGGCATGGCCGACCGCGAGACCGTCGGCCTGCTCGGCATCAACATCGACAAGCGCTTCACCATCATGTTTGGAATCGCCGCCGCCGTGGCCGGACTTGCCGGTGTGATGTATGCACCGATCAATTCGCCGAACTACCACATGGGCATGGATTTCCTTGTGCTTTCCTTCGTCGTGGTTGTTGTCGGCGGCATGGGCTCGCTACCCGGCGCTGTCCTGGCCGGTTTCCTCCTTGGCATTCTCGAGAGCTTCGCCTCGATGAACGAAGTCAAGTCGATCATTCCGGGCATCGACCAAATCATCATCTATCTTGTTGCAATCATCATCCTTTTGACCCGCCCGCGCGGTCTTATGGGTCGCAAAGGCGTGATGGAGGAATAATCCATGCTGGGTCTGAGTAAGAAAGACACTACCTTTCTCCTCGTCGTTATTTTTCTGACGTTGGCGACACCTATTCTGCTTCAGCCGTTCCCCGAGAACTCGGCGCTGGCGCAGTTCAACGCCGGGTATCCGGATCTGATGCAACGCTTCGCGATCTTTGGAATTTTCGCGATCGGCTTCAACATCCTCTTCGGTTTGACCGGCTACCTTTCCTTCGGCCATGCCGCTTTCCTGGGTGTCGGGTCCTACTCCGTCGTCTGGATGTACAAGCTGCTGAACTATAATGTCCTGCCGGGCCTCGTCCTTGCCATTGTCATGTCCGGTCTGTTTGCCCTGTTCATCGGCTACATCTCGCTGCGCCGCTCGGGGATCTACTTCTCGATCCTCACGCTGGCATTTGCCCAGATGTCATTTAACCTTGCCTACTCGGTACTGACGCCGCTCACCAACGGCGAAACCGGCCTGCAGGTCTACAACAACGACCCGCAGGTGCTGATGAGCGAGGGGAGCCCGACCTCGCCGCACTTCTTCGGCATCGTCATGAACGAAGCCACCAAGGTGGATGTCGGCGGTTGGCAGTTCACGTTCAGCAACGGTTATTACTTCTGCGCCATCATCGCCATCATTGTGTTCTATCTGTCGCTGCGGATCTTCCGTTCGCCATTCGGCATTATGCTGCGTGCGATCAAGACCAACCAGACCCGGATGAACTACACCGGCCTCAACCCGCGTCCCTACACGCTGGCTGCCTTCGTCATCTCCGGGATGTACGCAGGCTTGGCCGGCGGACTGCTTGCCGCAATGGATCCGCTCGCCGGCGCCGAGCGCATGCAGTGGACCGCATCGGGTGAAGTGGTGCTGATGACGATCCTCGGCGGTGCTGGCACCCTGATGGGTCCGGTGCTCGGCGCGGGCTTCATCAAGTACTTCGAGAACATTTTCTCGAAGATCAACGACAGCATCCTGCACAGCTGGTTCTCTGCCCTGCCCGATGGGCTGGAAGACTTCGTCGTCTTCGTCTTCCATCCCTTCATCGGCAAGGGCTGGCACCTGACGCTCGGTCTGCTGTTCATGCTGGTCGTCATCTTCCTGCCCGGGGGCCTGATCGAAGGAGGAAACCGGATCTGGAACGTGATTTCCGGCAAGAACCGCAAGAAGAAGCGCGACGAAGCCGCGCATCACCCGAAGCCAACCAGCCACGTCAACTGATCCGCGGAGATATCAGATATGGGAATTCTTGAAGTCTCTAACGTCAACAAGCGGTTTGGTGGCCTGCAGGCGCTTGGCAATGTCAATCTCGACGTTGCCAAGGGCACCGTCCACGCCATCATCGGCCCCAACGGCGCCGGCAAGTCGACCCTGCTCAACGTCTTGGTCGGCAAACTGGTACCAGACACCGGCACAGTGTTGTTCAACGGCACTTCGGTTCTGGGTCTCAAGCCTTTCGAGATCAATCAGCTGGGCATCTCCCGGGTCTTCCAGACCCCGGAAATCTTCAGCGATCTCTCGGTTTTCGAAAACATGCTGATCCCCTGCTTCGCCAAGCGCGACGGCTCCTTCCGCATGCATGCGCTGGAATCGATAGCCTCCGAAAAGGACATCATCGAGAAGGCCGAGCACATGCTGGCCGAGGTAAACATGGCCGACAAGCGGCACATGACGGCAAGCTCGCTGTCGCGTGGTGACAAGCGACGCCTGGAGATGGCGATGTGCCTGGTGCAGGAACCCAAGCTGCTGCTGCTCGACGAACCGACGGCAGGCATGGCGCGGGCCGACACCAACAACACCATCGACCTGCTCAACCAGATCCATGACAGCCGCGAGATCACCATGGTGATCATCGAGCACGATATGCACGTCGTCTTCTCGCTGGCAAAGCGCATCACGGTGCTGGCACAGGGCACACCGCTGGTCGAGGACACCCCTGACAACATCAAGGGACATCCGAAAGTCAAGGAAGCCTATCTGGGAGAGGCCGCAGCATGAGCCAGCTCGAACTCGACAAGGGCGTTGCAAACAACGACCGCCCCGATTTCTCGAAAAACGCCAACCACGCCGCGACCGCACCGGCTTTTCTCGCGGTGCACGACATCCACGCCTACTACGGCGAGAGCTATATCGTGCAGGGCGTCAGCTTCAACGTCCATGAGGGCGAGATTCTCGCCCTGCTCGGCCGCAACGGCGCCGGCAAGACCTCGACGCTGCGTGCCATCGCACAGATCGGCTCTCCGCTGATGACCCACGGCGAAGTCTGGCTCGATCACCAGCCGCTGCACCGGATGAGCTCGCACGAGGCGTCTCGTGCAGGCCTGTCCCTGGTTCCGGAAGATCGCCGCATCATTCCCGGGCTGACGGTCGAGGAAAACATCCAGCTGGCCCAGATCGCGCCGCCGATCGGCTGGTCGGTGGAACGCATCTATGAGCTGTTCCCGCGTCTCGGCGAACGCCGCAAGCAGGAGGGTGTGACGCTTTCGGGCGGAGAACAGCAGATGCTGTCGATCGGCCGGGCGCTGGCCCGCGACATCAAGGTTCTTCTCCTCGACGAGCCTTATGAAGGTCTCGCGCCGGTGATCGTTGACGAGATCGAGAAGACCCTCAACATCATCAAGCAGCAGGGCATCACCACGATCCTGGTCGAGCAGAACGCCGTGCGCGCCCTCAAGCTCGCTGATCGCGCGGTGATTCTCGAATCCGGCGGGGTCGTGTATGACGGCACCGCCAAGGAAGTGCTGGAGAACGAGCAGCTGCGCCACGATTACCTGGCGATCTAGGCTTTCCAACCGCTTGATTGCTCACACAAAACATTCCGGCAGGAATCACATCTGCCGGAATGCCTGGAGCAGATCACAATAGCTTAGCGATATCCTCAGCCGTCAGAACCTTGCCGACCGAGACCAGCTTCTCGTCGATGACGAGGCCGGGGGTGGACATGACGCCGTATCCGGCGATCTCTGCAAAATCCGTGACTTTGACAATCTCCGCCTGCTTGCCAGCCGCTTCAGCCGCGGCTCTTGCGTTTTCGCCCAGTGCCACGCATTTCTTGCAGCCCGATCCGAGGATCTTGATGATCATGGATATACCCCTTTCATATGAACCAGTCGGTAATGACGTTGAACGTGAATCCGATGCCGAGGATCCCGCCCGTCACCACGGTTAGAAACAGCAGCATGAGCGGCATCTTGATGACCCGCTTGAGCATGATGATCGAAGGCAGAGAAAGCGCCGTAACCGCCATCATGAAGGCCAGCACCGTGCCGAGGCCGACGCCCTTGCCGACAAGCGCCTCGGCAATGGGCAACGTTCCGAAGATATCGGCATACATCGGGATGCCGACCAGCGTCGCCACCGGCACCGACCACCAATTGTCCTGGCCGATGAGCGCCGTAATGATCTCCCCCGGCACCCAATTGTGGATCGCTGCACCGATTCCGACGCCAATCAGCACGTAAGGCCAGACCCGGTGGACAATCTCGACCACCTGATCGCGGGAAAAGCTCAGCCGCTCGCTCCGGGTCATGGCATGATCACTGTCCTGCACCGGAACGCTATGGACAAATTCAGCCACCTGTTTCTCCATCCCTGCCCTGCCGATCAGCGTGCCACCCACCACCGCAACCACCAGCCCGACAACCACATAGGTCAGCGCAATCGGCCAGCTGAAGATCGATGCCAGCAGGATGACCGATGCCAGATCGACGAGCGGTGACGAGATCAGGAATGAAAATGTGATTGCCAAAGGCAGGCCCGCAGCTGTGAAGCCTATGAATATCGGGATCGACGAGCACGAGCAGAACGGTGTGACCGGGCCCAGAAGCGCCGCGAGTGTGTTGGCCCAGATGCCCGACCGTCCACCAAGAATGCGCCGGGTGCGTTCGGGCGGAAAGAAGCTTTGAACATAGGAAATCGCGAAGATCAGCACCGAAAGCAGGATGAAGATCTTGATCACGTCGTAGACGAAAAACTGCACCGAGCCGCCAAGCCGCGACGTCGGGTCGAGGCCCGCCGCCGACACACCGGCGGTCACCAGATCTGCCAGCCACTGCATGCGCAAAAGCTGGTCGTTCAACCAGCCGAAGATATTCATGCTCCGGGTTCCTCACTCACCACTGCATCGAGAGCCGGACTGGGGCTCCAAGACATGCGGGAAATCCGGCAAGTCCAGCCAGCCTCAACTCAGCCCCATCTGCGCATGAGCAGGCAGGACTGCCAATGATGTCGATCAATGTGGAACAGCTATGCCAATCGTCGGCGACGCTGGCGTGCATTTCATCCCTTGTCCCGGCCGCGGCAGGATCACTCGTCCAGGCTGCTCGCCCTACAGGTTGATCATGCCGATGCTGGTGCCGCCGCAGACATAGAGCGTCTGCCCGGTGACAAAGCTGCTCGCCGGATCGCAGAAGAACAGGAAGGCGTTGCTGACATCGTCGACCGATCCCAGCCGCCCGACCGGGATCCTGTTGGCAAGATCCGCTTCGCGGTCGCTGCCCTTCGGGATGATGCCCCAGAAATTGTCGGTCTGGATCGGGCCGGGCGCCACCACATTGACGGTGATGCCATGCGGCGCCAGCTCCAGCGCCCAGGTCCGGGCCATGCCGATCATCCCCGCCTTGGTGGCCGAGTAGGCCGTCCGCGTCGGCACGCCAAGCGCCGCGCGGGAGCCGTTGAACATCACCCGGCCGAATTTCTTCGCCTTCATCGCCGGCAGGAAGCCCTGCAGCAGCGTCAGCGCCGAGCCCAGATGCAATTGCGCCAGCCCGGTGATGTCCTTCGGCTTTGCCTCTTCCACAAGGTTGGGCCAGATCAGCCCGGCATTGTGGACGAAATGCGTAACCTCGTGATCGGCGACGATGCGATCGGTAGCGGCTTTCACCGCCTCCGCATCCAGCAGATCGCATTCCAGGCTGACGAGCCGCTCGTGCTCCCACTCGGGCGCATTGCGCGACAGGTTGATCACCGTGTAGCCGCGCGCGAGCAGTTTGCCGGCCAGATCCGCGCCGATCCCCTTGGACGCGCCGGTGATAACAGCGGTGTACTCGCTCATGCATTTTCTCCAGAACCTGTGCGGGCCGGCACAAGCGCCAGCACCCGAAGCGGGCTGCCGGTCCCGCCCTTGATCTTCAGCGGCGGCGCGATCAGCATCGCGCCGGTGGGCGGCAGCCGATCGAGATTGGAAAGACACTGCAGCCCGTATTTCCCGGCCCCATGCAGCAGATAGTGGGCCGGATAGGGCGGCACGTAATGCGCCCCCTGCCCCGCGTCGGTGCCCACCGTCTCGGTGCCGAAGCCGCGGATGTTGCGGGCAAGCAGCTTCTCGATCGCGGCGGGCGTCGGTCCGGGCGAATGCGGCCCATCGTCCGCCATGTTGAGATAGTCGGCGCCGCGCCGTTTCGACCAGTCGGTGCGCATCAACACCCAGCTGTCAGCCGGAATCGAACCATGCTCGGCCTCCCAGGCAACGATGATTTCCGGCGTCAGCTCGAAATCATCATTGCGCGCAGCACCTTCGGAACAATCGATCACCACCACCGGCCCGACGAAGACCGAGGGATCGATTTCATCGACGGCGCCATTGGCGACATCGCGGCCCGAGACCCAGTGGATCGGCGCGTCGAAATGCGTGCCGGTGTGCTCGTTCATCGAGATGTTGTGCCATTTCCAGGCCGGCCCGCGGCCGTCATAGGCCGAGACTTCCTCCATCCGGAATCGGGCGCACTGGCCGAACTCCGGCGGCAGCACGATCACCGGAAAATCCGGATCCAGCGTGTGGGTCAGGTCGACAATTTCAACAGAGCCGTCAGCCAGCGCCGCGGCAAGTCCGTCAAGTGGATTGGTCATCAGCCCCCTCCCGCAAGTTCGCGTTCCAGAACCTTGGGATCCCGCCGCCAGCGCTCCTCCAGATCCCTGGCGACATCGCCGCAGAACACATCCTCAAGCCCTTCGCACAGGCCTTCGACGATGGATTTGGCCAGAGCCTTCGGCGCCACTTTCGGTGGCGGCAGCGGCTGGTGCCATTCGTCATCGGTCGGCCCGGTAAAGACATTGATCATCCTCAGACCCGAGCTTGCGAACTCGGCCCTCAGCGTCTGGCTGATCGACAGCGCGGCCGCCTGGCTCGCCGAGAACGCGCCATAGTGCGGGTCAGCCGAAAGGGCATGCACCGAGAGGACGTTGACGAAGGCGACCGCCGAGTTGACCCCGTCGGCCGTGCGCGACGCCATGCCCGGCCCGAAGGCCTGCGCCAGCCGCATCAGCCCCAACGCGTTGATCTCGAATTCCTCGCGCGCAAACACCGTGTCCGAGCCCAGCACGCCGCCGGGCCGCACATGCCGCGCGGTGTTGATCAGGATGTCGGTCTTGCCGCCGATCTCCGCCGCCAGCTTCTTCACCGACGAGGGATCGGAGACATCGAGCGGCAACACCGAAACCTTGTCCAAAGCGGCAATTGCCGCATGATCGGAGCCGCGCCGCCAGCTTTCGGATTCCCCGACGAAGACCTGCGCGGCGCCCGCCTTGAGCAGCGCCTCGATCAGCGGCTGTGCCACAGGCGACCTGATGTCGGTGATCAGCACCCGCCGGTGTTTCGGATGCGCGGTGAGCTCGCGCAATTGCGGATCGTCCTCCATGTCGGGACTCCTTTCCTGCGGCAGAGCGATCATCACGCCCTGTCCGGCCTTGTCGAGCTTGAGATCCATGCGAATTGGGTCGCCACGTTTCACGTCGCCATGCAGATGGCACAGCACCGTCGGCCCGGCGGACAGCCGCACCAGGCCGGAGCGCCACGGCAGCCTCTCGCGGTAATAGGGATCGGGCGAGGCGTGAATGCGGGTCTCGGCGATCACCGTTCCGTCCCGCGCCGTCTCGCGCCAGGCAAGATCGACCGAAAGGCAGGAACCGCAGGCATCGCGCGGCGGATACTGGACAGCGCCGCATTCCTCGCAGTGCTGCAGCATAAACGCTCCGCGCGCCGCGGCAGACGTCAGCCCCAACGCCGCCCGCGAGCGCATTTGCGGCGGCAGTGTCGGCACCATCTGGCGCAGTTGCGGGTTTTTCTTTTTCGGCGGCAGAAGCTTGTCGGTCATGCGCCACCCCCGGTCAGGATAGCCGCCGATGAACACAGGCCCCGGTCGTAATTGATCATCCCGAACCCCGACACCATCGCGGTCCGGGCCTTGGCAACCTGCGTGCCGCCGGCCTGCCCGGTCACCTGCCTTATCGCCTCGACCAGCCCGAGATAACCGCCCGCAGCGCCCGCTTGGCCGGCAGACAGCTGTCCGCCCGAGGTGTTATGCGGAAAGTCGCCGGTGATCGTCAGGTCGTGTTCGCGCACGAACCGCGCTCCCTCGCCCTTGGCGCAAAACCCCAGATCCTCGAACTGCATCATCGAGATAACCGGGTAGTCGTCATAGGTCTGCAGCAGATCGATGGCTTCAGGCCCGCAGCCCGCCATCTCGTAGAGTTCGTCGATATCCATCGCCCAGCCGCCGCGCAGCTGCACCGGGTCCTCGGGAAAGGCGTTGTGGCGCTCGATTGTCCCTGATATCCGGGCATAGGCAAGACCGCGCTTCTGCGCCTCGTCCTCGCGCATCACCAGGAAGCCCTCGGCGCCTGCGCAGGGCATGACGCAATCGAACAGCCCGAACGGCTCGGAAATCGGCCGGGCGGAGAGATATTGCTCGAGCGTCAGCGGCGATTTCATGATGGCGTTCGGATAGGCAAGCGCGTTAGTACGCTGAGCCACCGCGATGCGGCCGAAATCCTCGCGCGTTACCCCGTACTCGGCCATGTAGGCGTCGGCGATCAGCGCGAAACTGGCATTCGGCCCACCCGAACCATAGGGATAGGAGGCATCCATGGCAAAGCGCGAGAACGACGACAGCAGCTGCCGGAAACTGTCGATCCGGTTGGCGTCGCCGGCAATGCAGGCAACCACGTCGACGTCACCCGCCTGTACCGCGCGCGCCGCCCGCCTGAGCGCCACCACCCCGCTGGCGCCGCCCATCGGAATGCTGTCGAGCCATCGCGGGCTCACTCCAAGATGCTGTGTCAGCCCCACCGGCGTGTCGGGAAACAGCGTGAAGCTGGAGACCGAGAACCCGTCGAGCTCGCGCGGCGCAAGGCCTGCAACATCGAGTGTCTGTTTGAGCGCGCGGGCGATCCACCAGTGCGCGGTTTCCTGCGAATAGCGGACATAGGGCACCGAGACAGGCGCGGTCAGCACCACCCCGTCGTAAGTCTGCCGCTTCACGCTGCCGTCCGCTTCTTCATGGCGCGAGTGTCCACCGTTGCAGCGTCCTGCACAAGCCTGTCCGCCAGTTCCTTGAGCTCACGGCGCTGGATCTTCTGCGTCGATGTCAGCGGCAGCGCGTCGACAAAGGCGACATAGCCCGGCGCCTTGTAGTAGGCGAGCTGCCCCAGGCACCAGCCGACAATCTCGAGAGCCAGCGCCTCGTCCGGCTCGCCGTCCACCTTCAGGCAGGCAAACACCTCGTCGCCGCGAACCGGATCGGCGACAGCTGCGACCGCGGCGGCCTTGACCGCCGGGTGCCGCATCAGCGCCGATTCCACTTCGACCGCGGCGATGTTCTCGCCCGATCGCCGGATCACGTTCTTCTTCCGGTCGACAAAGAACATCGAGCCGTCGGCTTCGCGGCGGACAATGTCGCCGGTGTGAAACCAGCCGTCTGCCCAGGCTTCATCGGTGGCTTCCGGGTTCTTGAAATAACCGGCGAAGAAGCCGCGGCGCGGGTCGTTGCCTGTCCGGCGCACCAGCAACTCGCCAGGACCGTTTTGGGTGACCTTCCCGTCTGCATCGACGATCCGCACTTCGAGCTCCGGCCCGGGCTTGCCTAGGCAGCTCTCGCCCACCCGCCGCGGCAGCTGGTTGGCGCAGATCACGGCGCCCGCGCCTGTTTCCGTCATCGCCCAGGCCTCGACCAGCGGAAAACCGAAGCGCGCCTCGAAGCCCGCATGAAGTTTCGGATCGACGCCGGCGCCGAACCCGAACCGCACCGCGTGATTTCGATCCTCCGGGCTTTCGGGCGCACCCATCAGCATCGACGGCATGACGCCGAGATAGTGCAGGCACGTCGCCCCGCTTTCGCGCACGCTGCGCCACCAGCTCGAAGGATGAAACCGGTCGAGTACGGTCAGGCAACCGCCAACCGCGACCATTGCCATTAAGGAATAGGCCATGGCGTTCATGTGAAAGA
Organism: Hoeflea sp.; assembly: GCA_020637795.1. GTDB lineage: Bacteria > Pseudomonadota > Alphaproteobacteria > Rhizobiales > Rhizobiaceae > Hoeflea. The sequence continues at coordinate 1,146,342 of JACKJT010000002.1, forward strand.
TCGGCAGCGGCGTGATCATCCGCTCGCCATCGGTGGCAAGCGCGCAAAGCCCCCCGGCATTGGCATACCAGCGCCCGGCCTCGAGAAAATAGGTATTGGTCAGGATGCAACCCTTGGGGCTGCCTGTGGTGCCGGAGGTGTAGAGCAGTGCCGCTTCCATCTCCTCGCCACCCAGCGCCTCGCCGGTCTCGTCTGCTCTGAGCGCAACCGGTCCCGCTGTTCCGGGCTGTGGCACGGCATCGCCAGCCGCGATCACCGGAACCGAAAGCCCGGCTTCCGCTGCCGCGGCTGCGAGACCGTCGCAACGGTTCGCAAGCGCGACGATCAGCGAGGGCTCGGAATGACCCGCCATGTAGGTGAGTTCTGAATGCCTGAGATCCGGATTGACCGGCACCACCGAGGCGCCGATCCGGTTGAGCGCCAGCAGCCAGAAGAAGAACTGCGGCCGGTTTTCCAGAAGCAGCATGACCCGGAAACCGGGACCATAGCCTTTCTGCTGCAGCGCTGCCGCCAGTTCCGTGACCTGTTCCTGCACCTGCCGGTAGCTCGTCTCGCCCGGCTCTATGCCATAGATCTCGGCGGTTTCGGCCATGACATTGAACAGCGGACGGTCCGGATAAAGCCCGGCAGTGGCGGCAAAGGCCTGCCAGATGGTCTGGGTCCCCGGCTCGATCATGGCAGCAGCTGGATATTGCGGAACGCAGCATCGCAATTGAGGATGTCGACCCGCTTGTTGGCGATCCTGAGCTTGCCATCGGCCAGCGCCAGATCGTGCCGCACCGTCAGCGCCAGCAGGAACTGCTCGTCAAGCCGGGTCTCGACATAATGCATGAAGGTCTTGGTCACGAAGGTTCCCGCGGCCTCGTCCATTTCGTCGACGAACGGACGCTGGAGGACGTGATGACACCGGCTCTTGGGCTTTTGCGAGAAGGTCCGCGCACCGTTGAGGCGCTCGACCCGCAATTTCAGCATGAACAGGTCCTCGTACATCAGCGAGGTGACATTGATCGGATCGGTCTGGTTGTAGTCAAGCGGCATCCAGTAGTGGCCATCCTTGAGCCACAGCGCGAGCCATTCGTCGTAGCGCCCTTCATCGAGCATGCGCGCTTCATCGTAGATGAAGTCGATCAGCTGGTCCTTGGAAACACTCATTCCGCAGCCTCCCGGACATCGTCCATGTCACAGGTCATGAACTTGACCCAGGCGTCGAACTGGTTGCGCATCTGCCGCTCGGTGGTGCCGTTCTCGACCTTTTCCTGTGTGAAATCCTCGTCCTCCTCGTAGAGGCGCTGGATGTTGACCCACTCAAGCCCATTGGAGTGCAGCCCCTCCTGGGCCCGCTCGTACATTTCGAGATCATCATGCCCGACGATGGAGGTGGGCGCGTTGATCATGCGGTTGTACATCGCGGTGCGCGCCGTCAGCTGCTCGGGCCCGTCGACGAGGCGATAGATGTAGCTTTCCACCAGCGTCTTGTCAGCGGCCAACGGAATGAACACGCGCAGCTGCTGGATCGGCCCCTTGATCATGATGTTGGGGAAATACACCGTGTTGTGGCGGTTTTCATTGAGGATCGCCTTGGCCTTCTCCTCGCCATAGGCCTCGACCATCTTCTCCATGTATCCCGGGATCGCCGAGTAGTTGGAGTGGATCGAATGGTGCACCCCGGTATGGCCATGCCCGTTCGGCCAGGTCCGGATTCCCATGTTCTCGAAGAATTCGTAGGGCGACATGAACGGCGCGATGATTTCCATGGCCGGCGGCAGCGGGGTGCCTTCCGGCATGTCGAGCTCTTCCCAGAGTTTGACCGCGGTACCGGCCGAACTCTCGTGCGCCACCATCGGATGACAGGTATCGGTCTGGTTCTCGACCAGCATTTTCCAGTTGCAGTGATGCATGTACCGGAGCGGCGGCCCGGCGACCTCGAGCCTGCCAGCGGGCGAGCGATCAACCATGTTGTCGATCGAGGACAGCGACCCGTCAAAGAAATCCTCGAACGAGATCCCTTCCTCGGCCAGCCGGCAGAAGATGAAGCCGCGGTAGTTTCTGACCTCGCCGACGGCCCGCATGCCCTTGCCGTTGTCGCTGTTTTCAAAGCCCGTGTTCTCGTATCCCTTCTTCAGCGGGATCGCCAGCAGGCAGCCGTCGGTCTTGAACGACCAGGCATGATAGGGACAGCGGAAGAACTTGCCGGTGTTGCCGGCCCGGTCGATGACGATCTTCGTGCCCTTGTGCGGGCAGCGGTTGTGCAGCACATGCACCTCGCCGTCACTGTGGCGAACCTGGATCACCGGCTGGTCACCCACTTGCGTGGAGAAATAGTCGCCCTTGTTGGGCGTCTGGCTTTCATGCCCGACAAACACCCACGCATTTGCAAACAGGTGCTTCATTTCGAGCTTGTAGATTTCCGGATCGATGTAGACATCCCGGTGCACTTCATTGCCCCGGAACAACGCCTTGATCGCAGCCGGATTGTCTGCATAGCGGCCCATTGAATTCCTCCCTAGAGATCGAGCACGAGGCGGGCGGATTTCGCCCGGCTCACGCAAATCTGCATCACCTTGCCTGCGTCTTTCTCGCTGTCGCTGAGCACCACGTCGCGGTGATCCGGCTCGCCCGCGATCACGTCGGCCTGACAGATCCCGCAATCGCCGCGCTGGCAGTCGTAAACGAGTTCGACGCCGCCGGCTTCGAGCACTTCGATGATGGTCTTGCCGGGCGGGATCTCGAAGACCTCACCGGTCGAATGCACCTCGACCTCGAAAGCCCTGTCGCCGGACTGCTCGGCGGCGGAGGCAAACAGTTCGAAATGGATCCGGTCCGGTGTAACGCCTGCCGCCTCCATCGCCGATTTCACCGCCTCGATCATGCCCTTCGGCCCGCAGACATAGACATGCTCTTCCGCGCCAACGGAGGCGGCCAGCCCGGCTATGTTCAATGCGGTTTCGGGCTTGTCATCGAAATGCAGGACCAGCTGATCGCGAAACGCCTGCTCCAGCTCGTCCCGGTAGGCCATCGCCGCGCTGGTCCGTCCGGCGTAGTGGAAGCGGAACGGGGTCCCCGCATGCTTGAGCGCGGTTGCCATGCTGATGATCGGTGTGACGCCGATGCCGCCGGCAATCAGCAGCCCCGGCCGGCCTGCAACCAGCGCAAAATCATTGCCGGGCGGCAGGGCCAGAACCTCGTCACCCGGCGCAAGATCGTGCATGTAGCGTGACCCGCCGGCGCTCTGCGCCTCGAGCTGGACCGCGAATCGATACCGGTCGACGCCGCTGCCTGGTGACACAGGCTCGAAATCGACGAGCGAATAGGACCGCTCTCCGGCTGGCAAACTGAACTTGACGTGAGCGCCGGGCGTGTAGCCGGCCAGCGCCCCTCCGTCGCCGCGGACAAACTCCAGCTGCCGAACGGTTTCCGTCAGCATGCGGGCAGACGCGACTTTCAATTTGACCGGCTCAAGCACTTCCGAAATCTCCTTTGCCAAGAAACATGAATTTTCATATAAATCTTGTCAAGAGGTTTTTGTTGAAGATAGGCGAGCGGGATGCGATGAAAGCTGCCCCTGAGAGTGCGGAATCCGGATGAGCAAAACAATCGAAGACCCCAAAGCCCCTTTTGTCCCAAATTACCTGCTCTATCTGCTGGCGGCGGCCAGCGAGGCGGCAAGCGCGCGCTTTCACAGTCACGTTCGCACCCGCGGGCTGCGGGTGCCCGAGTGGCGCGTCATGGCCTGTCTAACCGACACCGATGGCTCCATGGTCACCGAACTGGCGCGGTACGCCATGATCGAACAATCGCGCCTGACTAAGATCATCATCCAGATGGATGCCCGCGGCCTGGTCAGTCGCCGCAGCGATCCGAAGGACGGTCGCCGCGTGCGGGTGTTCCTCACACCGCAGGGGCGGACCCTTGCCGATGAGCTGGTCGCGGACGCGAGAGCCCATGAACTGGAATTGCTCAAATCGTTCCAGGGCGGCGATGGCACCGAAATCAAGGACACCTTGCGCGCATTGATCCGCCATCTCGAATCAGACCAGCCCGACCAGGCCGACGGCACCGCTTCGCTCGCCAGGAACGCCGAAATTGCAGATTCCTGAAAAAGATGGATAGATGACATTGCATGTTTTTATATGATATTGCATGTTTCTAGCGTCGAGGTCAGAAGATGACAATCTGACCGTCACTCACCGGGAGGAAGTGCATGAAAAAGTTTGGGACCCTATTGGCAAGCACCATGCTGGCGGTTGGCTTTTCCGCCTCAGCAATGGCTGCGGACATCAACCTGACCATTTCAAGCTGGCTACCGCCATCGCATCCGATCAACGTCGACATGCTCGAAGGCCTCGTCGACATGATGGAGCAGGCAACCGACGGCAAGGTCAGCGGCGAAATCAAGTTGGGCCTTGCCCCTCCGCCGGCGCAGATGGACCTGATCCTTGATGGCGCCGCCGATATCACCATCATCTTCAACGGCTACCAGCCGGGGCGTTTCGTCGGCACCAAGCTGATCGAGCTTCCCGGTTACGAAGGCAACGCCGAGGCTGCTTCCGTCGCCTATTGGCAGGTCCACGAGAAATACCTGGCCAAGCTCGACGAGTTCAAGGGCACCAAGGTCATCGCCCTGACCACCCATGGCCCCGGCCAGATCCACTCCAACAAGCCGGTCAATACCCTCGCCGACCTCAACGGCCTCAAGACCCGCCTCGGCGGCGGCGTTTCGGCCGATGTCGGCGCGGAACTCGGCCTGATCGGCATTCAGGTGCCGGCACCGAAGGTCTACGAGACCCTGTCTTCGGGCGCTGCCGACGCGGTCGCCATGAACATGGGCGAGCGCCTGAGCTTCAAGCTCAACGAAGTCGCCAAGAATGTCTACGAAATGCCCGGCGGCTTCTATCGCGGCGCCTTTGCCGTGCTCATGAGCGAAGACAAGTTCAACTCGATGCCCGACGATGTGAAGGCAGCGCTTGAATCGAAGGTCTTCGGCGAGCCCGCATCGAAGATGATGGGCATCGCCTGGGACAAGAGCGACGATCGGGCGCGCGAGGCCACCATTGCTGCGGGCGACAACAAGATCGTCACCGCCAGCGCCGAGGATCAGGCCAAGTTTGCTGAAATGGCCGCCCGGGTCCGCACCAAGGTCCTCGCCGAAATCTCGGCTCTGGGCATTGATGCCGACGCCGCCCACGATATGGTGGCATCGACAATGGCATCCTACGGCAAGTAACATTGTTGCGGGGGCATGCACCGCCCTGCCCCCGCACACCCGCCTGCAAGGAGCCTTTCATGAAATCCTTCGCCAGATTGCTGAACCGGTTGACGGAGTTGCCAATGCTCCTCGCCGCGGTAACCCTGTTCATCCTGATGGTGTTGACATTTGCCGATGTCATCATGCGCTCCACCTTCTCGGCCCCCATCGAGGCCGCCACCGAACTCACCCGCATCGCCATGGCCGTGATCGTCTTTGCCTCGCTGCCGGTCGTTTCCGGCCGCGCCGAACACATCGTTGTCGACCTGCTCGATCCGATCTTCCTGCGCGCCGGTATCAAGCGCTTTCTAGACGGACTGATCATGCTGATCTGCGGCATTCTGCTGGTCTGGCCCGCCATGCGGTCCTTTGATCTGGCCAACCGCGCCAGGAGTTACGGCGATCTGACCGAGTATCTCTCGATCCCGGTGTTCTACATCACCTGGTTCATTGCCTTCATGACGCTGGTCACCGCAATCACGATGGCGCTGCGCGGCATGGTCACTCTCTTCAAGCCAGACCTTCTCCGAGGCGCACATGATTGAATCCCTGATCGGTTTTGCCGCAGTGCTGCTTCTGGTGCTGCTGCGCATGCCCATTGCCTTCGCCATGGCCATCGTCGGCATGGCCGGCATGACCTATGAAACCAATTTCATGGCGGCAATCTCGCTGGTGTCCCGGCTGATCATCGACACCAGCCAGGATTACGGGCTTTCCGTGGTGCCGCTGTTCATCCTGATGGGCCTGTTCGTCAACAAGGGCGGCATCAGCCGCGAGCTCTACCAGGTCTCCAACGCCTTTCTCGGTCATTTCCGCGGCGGCCTCGCCATGGCCACCATCGCCGCCTGCGGCGGCTTTGCAGCCATCTGCGGCTCGTCGCTCGCCACCGCCGCCACCATGTCCAAGGTGGTGATGCCGGAAATGCGCAAGCTCGGCTATTCGGACGAGCTCTCCTCGGCCTCGATCGCCGCCGGCGGAACGCTGGGGATCCTGATCCCGCCGTCGGTCATTCTGGTGATCTATGGCCTGCTCACCGAAACCTCCATGGGGCAAGCTGTTCATTGCCGGCATCATTCCCGGCATCCTCGGCATCGTGTTCTACCTGGTGGCCGTACAGATTTCTGTTTTCCGCAATCCGGCAGCCGGCCCTGCCGGCCGGCGCTTCAGCCTCTCGGAGAAGCTGCAGGCCCTGCGCGGTGTCTGGTCGGTGCTGCTGCTGTTCTTCCTGGTGATCGGCGGACTTTACGGCGCGCTCGATTTCTGGCCGCTCCACCTCACCTTCTCGCCCACAGAAGCGGCGGGCATGGGCGCCATGGGCGCGTTTCTGATCGCCCTGTTCCGCGGATCGCTGTCGGTCAGCGAAACCATGACGGTGCTCAAGGAAACCGCTGCCACCACCGCGCAGCTGTTCAGCGTTCTCATCGGCGCCTGGATCTTCTCCAACTTCGTCAACTACGCAGGCCTGCCCGAAGGCCTCAAGGAGATGATCGTCAGCGCCGATCTGTCGCCCTGGCTGGTCATGACCGTGATCATCCTGATCTACGTGGCGCTCGGCTGCGTCTTCGAAAGCCTGTCCATGCTGCTCCTGACCGTGCCGATCTTCTTCCCGATCGTGATCGGTCTGGGCTACGATCCCGTCTGGTTCGGCATCGTCGTCGTGGTGGTCACCGAAATCAGCCTGATCACCCCGCCGGTCGGCCTCAACGTCTTCATCCTGAAGAGCGTCGTCGGCGATATCTCGGTCGGGACCATCTTCAAGGGCGTCACGCCATTCTGGATGATGGACATCGTCAGATTGCTGATCCTGGTGCTGTTTCCCTGGCTGGTGCTGTTCCTGCCCTCCCAGATGTAGAACGCGCACCGGCAACCCGGCCCCGATTCCGTCCCGTCCAAGACAATGCAGACATGCGAGCAACGATCGGTTGCCTGTCAAAGCTCCATGCCTGCGAACACCGCTGCGCCGGTGAATGAGCCCCTATGAAAATCAGACTTTCCGGTAGTTGGAGCCATCCTCCGGGCAAACGATTGACCGCTTTGGCTTGACCTCGCCCTGCCATCAGCCTATTTTTTGAGTAGACACTCAAAAAATAGGTGCCCGATGAACCGCCACGTCTCCAATCGCGACATTTCCATCCCCGAGAACTGGGACCGGCGCGGTCTTCCCGGCTGGACCTATCACAGCGACGCGTTTCTGGAACTCGAGAAGCAGGAGATCTTCCGCAAGCACTGGCAGATTGCCTGCCATGTCTCCGACCTGCCGGAACCCGGCGACTACATCGCTTTCGACATGTGCGGCGAGCGGGCTCTCATCATACGGGGCAATGATGGCGAGGTTCGCGCCTTCCACAACATGTGCCGGCACCGCGGCGCCCGCGTCGTGGCCGATGAGCACGGCTCCTGCAAGGGCGCGCTGGTCTGTCCCTTCCACGGCTGGGTTTACAATCTTGACGGTACGCTGCGCGGCGCGGCACGACCCAAATCCTTCCCCGACCTCGACAAGGTCGAGTTCGGCCTGCAGCCGCTCGAGGCCGAAGTCTGGAACGGCTTCGTCTTTGTCCGCTTCGAGAAAGGCCCGCAAAGCTCGGTGGCCGAACTGTTCCAACCTTTCGCCGAGGAAATCGCCCATTTCAACATCGCCGACATGGTGCCGACCGGCGAGA
>JACKJT010000020.1 GCA_020637795.1 Hoeflea sp.
AAGCGGGACGGCGTGGCCCATGTCTACGTGCTCGGCGATCCAGCCTATTACGGACGCAGCGGCTTCAAACCCGAAGCCAGCGTCGCCCCGCCCTATCCCCTGCCCGAGGAATACCGTGAAGCCTGGCAATCGCTCGGCCTGGGATCAGCCCCGCCGCCAGTTCACGGAAAGCTCAAGCTCCCGGAGATCTGGATGCAGCCGGCATTGTGGGGGCCGTGATCCGCTTGAAGCATCCTGCAAATCACCTCATCATCGCCACAAATCCGGGGTCCATTCATCGCCCCATCAGGAGTTGACGCCATCATGACATCGAAGCTTTCCCTCGCCCTTCTGCTCACGAGCCTCGCGGCCACACCGGCCATGGCCCAGGCGCCCGCCTGCGGCGGTAATTTCGCCCAGTTCCTTGAAGGCGTCAAAGCCGAGGCGATGGCCCGCGGCGTCAGCGGCGAGATCGCCACCCGCGCGCTCCGCAATGCCTCGATCGACAGGAAGGTGCTGTCGCGCGACCGCGCCCAGGGCGTCTTCCGGCAGACCTTCCTGCAGTTCTCCAAGCGCTCGGTCAGCGCCAACCGCATGCAGGTTGGCACGAAGAAGATGAAGCAATTCGCCAACACCTTCGCCCGCGCCAAGGCCGAATATGGCGTACCCGCCGCAGTCATCACCGCCTTCTGGGGACTGGAGACCGATTTCGGCGCGGTTCAGGGCGATTTCAACACCATGAACGCGCTCGCCACGCTGGCGCATGACTGCCGCCGGCCCGAACTGTTCCGCCCGCAGCTTCTCGCCGCCGTCGAAATGGTCGGCCATGGCGATCTTGACCCCACCGGCACCACCGGCGCCTGGGCCGGCGAAATCGGCCAGGTGCAGATGCTGCCCAGAGACATCATCGAATATGGCGTCGACGGCGACGGCGACGGCCACGTCAATTTGAAGAAATCCTCCCAAGACGCGATCATGACCGCGGCAAAGTTCATCAAGGCGCTCGGCTGGCGCGCCGGAGAACCCTGGCTGGCCGAAGTCTCGGTGCCTTCGGGTAACTTCCCCTACGAGAAATCCGGCCTCGACAGCGGCATGACGCTGGGTGACTGGACCGCGCTCGGCGTCAGTTTCCGCAACGGCGCCCCGACCTCGCAGAACCTTCCCGCCGACCTGCTGTTCCCGCAGGGCCGCAACGGGCCGGCCTTCCTGGCATTCCCGAATTTCTCGATCTATCTCGAATGGAACCAGAGCTTCATCTACACCACCTCGGCCGCCTATTTCGCCACAAGGCTCGCGGGCGCCAAACCCTATGACGCCGGCAATCCGGGCGACGGGCTCGATGACGGGGCGATGAAGCAGCTGCAGCAGAAGCTTGCCGCCCGCGGCCACGACGTCGGCAAGATCGACGGCATCCTCGGTGGCGGCACCCGTGCCGCCGTCCGCGCCGAACAGCTCCGCCTCGGCCTCCCCGCCGACGGCTGGCCGGACCAGACCCTGCTTGGCAGACTCTAGGCCGTTCCCTTTTCGGTCGGCTCCCCGGCTGGCGAGCCGTTGTCATCGACAGGGTCGGCGGTTGCCTGGTTGATCGAAGGCGATGGCGGGGTTTTGCCGGGGTCACCGTCGACATCAGCACCGGCGGTTTCCGCTGCCGGTTGCGGACCTGCCGCCGGAACGGCACTGTCCCCGGCTTCCGCCCTGGCCGCCGACTTGCGCGCGCGGCGCTGGTAGAGCGCGAAGCGGGCGGCACGGTAGCGCGCCCGCAGCGCCCACATCACGTTCTCCACGCCGTCGAGCTCACCCTCATAGGCTTGCGCCAGCGCCTCCCTGTAGGAGCCAAGTCCCTCGTTGGCGAGTTCCTCGACACGCTCCATCAGGTTGAACCAGATCGGCGACACCAGGAGCGAGATCGCCGTCACCGCGATCGCCAGGCGGTAGATGTCGGAGCCGAAGGCGCCCGACGCGAAGCCGGCAGCCGCCAG
>JACKJT010000021.1 GCA_020637795.1 Hoeflea sp.
CTCCGATCGCGTCGGGCGACGGCCGATCCTGCTTGTAGGCGCAACGGCTTTCGTTGCTGCGTCTCTGGGAGCGGCTTGTTCTTCAACTGCATTAGCCTTTGTTGCGTTTCGTCTGGTTCAGGCAGTTGGAGCATCGGCCATGCTGGTGGCCACCTTCGCGACCGTGCGCGACGTATATGCCAATCGTCCCGAAGGTGCCGTCATCTACGGCCTTTTCAGTTCGATGCTGGCGTTCGTGCCTGCGCTCGGCCCTATAGCCGGTGCGCTGATCGGCGAGTTTTGGGGATGGCAGGCGATCTTCATCACACTGGCTGCACTGGCTTCGCTCGCACTCTTAAACGCCAGTTTCAGGTGGCATGAAACCCGACCGTTGGATCAGGCCAGAACGCAACGATCTGTTTTGCCGATCTTCGCGAGTCCGGCCTTTTGGGTTTACACAGTCGGATTTAGTGCCGGCATGGGCACATTCTTCGTTTTTTTCTCGACAGCCCCCCGTGTTCTTATAGGCCAAGCCGGCTATTCCGAGATCGGATTTAGCTTGGCCTTCGCGACTGTCGCGCTGGTCATGGTCACGACAACCCGCTTCGCAAAGTCCTTCGTTGCCAAATGGGGTATCGCGGGATGCGTAGCGCGCGGGATGGCGTTGCTCGTTTCCGGCGCGATCCTGTTGGGGATCGGCCAACTTTTCGGATCGCCGTCATTTTTCAGCTTCATCCTGCCGATGTGGGTTGTCGCGGTCGGCATTGTCTTCACGGTGTCCGTTACCGCCAACGGCGCACTTGCGCAGTTCGACGACATCGCTGGATCAGCGGTTGCGTTCTACTTCTGCATCCAAAGCCTGATAGTCAGTATCGTCGGGACATTGGCGGTGACGCTGTTAAACGGCGATACAGCGTGGCCCGTGATTTGTTACGCCACGGCAATGGCAGTGCTGGTGTCGTTGGGGCTGGCGCTCCTTCGATCCCGTGATGCTGCCACCGAGAAGTCGCCAGTCGTCTAGCCGACGACTGGAAGCAAGCCCGCTCCGATGCGGCGCAATAATCATCGAAACCTTGTGAATGGCGGTATCCTGTCCGGCAAGATACCGCTCATTTCCCTTGTCCCGTGGCGGCCGGTCATCGACCGCCAGCTCGGCCGTGAGGTCATCGGCATCGTGCAAAGCCGATCGGTGTCGTGGCAGTTGGGGCGGCAAAGGGGCATAAGCCTCTAATCTGTTGTAGATGAACGCAGCCGCTCGAAACCAGCGATGAGGCTGTCGAGTCCGAAGTTGAACGCAGCATCCATGCCGTCTGTTTCCAACTCGTGAAACAGATCGTGCAGGAAGGACGACGGTGCTTGCTCGGACACATCTGGCCTGTCCGGAACTCTCTCATCGGCATCAGATGCCTGCTGCTCGAGAACGGAACCGACCACATAGTGACTGACCACCCGGAGCGCCCAAACAGCGTGCTTCGGACCAAAGCCCGCCGCGCAGAGAAAGCGTATTTGTGTCTCGGCAGCGCCAAAATTCGGTTCTGTCGGTCGAGTGCCGGCATGGATGCGCGCCCCGTCGCGATAATAGAGCAACGCCGTTCTGAAACTCTGGGCGTTCTCTTTCAGGAATAGCCGCCAGTCTTCGTTCTCTTCGGGTAGCGAGCGGGTGTGGCGTTCCGTCAGCATTGCCTCGGCCAGTGCGTCAAGCAGCGCGCGCTTGTTCTGGAAATGCCAGTAAAGCGCAGGCTGCTGAACTTTGAGGCGTTCAGCGAGCTTTCGCGTCGTCAGGTTGTCCATGCCAACCTCGTTCAGCAGCTCCAGCGCCGCTGCGATCACGGTGCCCTTGTCCAGTTTGGTCATTCACGTTCCTTCGCCAACGCTTGACAATTTATCACCGATAAGTTCTATGTCCATGTCCTTATCATTGATAAAGTCGCTCGCATTGAGCGGCGCTGGAGTTTCAGGTGCGCAGCTCTGCCATCATCGCCCTGCTGATCGTCAGTCTCGACGCCATGGGACTCGGCCTCATCATGCCGGTCCTTCCGACGCTTCTGCGCGAGCTTGTGCCGGCGGAGCAGGTCGCTGGTCACTATGGTGCTTTGCTGTCACTTTATGCGTTGATGCAGGTCATCTTCGCGCCCGTGCTTGGACAATTTTCAGATGCTTACGGTCGGCGTCCGGTGCTTCTGGCTTCCCTTGCGGGGGCCGCAGTCGATTACACGATTATGGCATCAGCGCCGGTCTTATGGGTGCTCTATATCGGCCGGCTCGTCTCCGGCATCACGGGCGCAACCGGAGCTGTAGCTGCCTCAACCATTGCGGATTCGACGGGGGAAGGTTCTCGCGCACGCTGGTTCGGCTACATGGGGGCCTGTTATGGGGCAGGCATGATTGCCGGGCCAGCACTTGGTGGTATGCTCGGTGGTATTTCTGCCCATACTCCGTTTATCGCCGCTGCCCTTCTCAACGGCTTCGCGTTCCTGCTTGCCTGCATTTTTCTCAAGGAGACTCATCGCAGCCATGGCGGGACCGGAAAGCCGGTTCGCATCAAACCATTCGTTCTGTTCCGGCTGGATGATACATTGCGCGGGCTAGCTGCGCTTTTCGCAGTTTTCTTCATTATTCAACTGATCGGCCAGGTCCCTGCGGCCCTATGGGTCATATATGGCGAGGATCGTTTTCAGTGGAACACCACGACCGTTGGCTTGTCGCTCGCGGCGTTTGGAGCAACACACGCGATTTTTCAGGCGTTTGTTACCGGCCCTCTTTCAAGCCGGCTTGGAGAACGGCGCACGCTACTGTTTGGCATGGCTGCGGATGCGACTGGCTTCATTCTTCTGGCTTTTGCCACGCAGGGATGGATGGTGTTCCCGATTTTGTTGCTGCTTGCCGCCGGAGGTGTTGGCATGCCGGCCTTGCAGGCAATGCTCTCAAACAATGTCAGCAGTAACAAGCAAGGAGCTTTACAGGGAACGCTTACAAGCCTCACCAATCTAAGCTCTATCGCAGGACCGCTTGGCTTCACGGCACTCTATTCTGCCACCATAGGAGCATGGAACGGTTGGGTTTGGATTGTCGGCGCGATTCTCTATTTAATATGTCTGCCAATACTACGCAGACCTTTCGCAACTTCATTGTGATTGAGTCATGGCGAATTGGTATGCGTAGACTTACGAGGAATGACGGATTAAATCCGTTGAGCCATCATCTCCTCTCGGGGCGAGTGCCGATGATGACCTTAGTACACACTCTCGCTGTCGCCGAATATCTCAACTTCCGTCACGCCGCCAATGCGCTCGGCGTTGCACAGTCCAGCGTCAGCGCCCGCGTGAAGGCACTGGAAGAAGACCTCGGCATCCTCTTGTTCGAGCGTCATGCACGCGGCGTTCGGCTGACCGAGGCCGGACGCCATTTCGTCGAGCGGATAGCCGTAGGTATTGACCAACTCGACCATGCGGTGAAAACCGCCGGCATGGCGGCAGCCGGAGAAAGCGGCCGGCTTCGTATCGGTATCCATGCCCTGATTCCGCATAGCTTCCTCGCAAAGCTGATCGGCCAATACCGCAAGGATCACCCCGATGTTGAAGTCGAGATCGCCGAAGGCCCGGCCCGTGAAGCGGTGGTGCAGCTTCGCGCCGGCAGGTTGGACGTGGCGTTCGTCGCGGGCACGCCCCAACCACCCGACTGCCATTCCCGTCGCACATGGACCGAACCGCTCTTGGCGGTGCTACCGGAACGGCATCCGCTCGCCAAGCGGTCAGCCGTCACATGGCCCGATCTGGCAGGCGAGACGTTCCTTGTCCGGCATGGCGGCACTGGACCGCAGGTTCATAGCCATATCATGCTACGCCATGCCGAGCGCTGGCCTGCGCCGTCGATCCTGCGCTTCGACGTGGGGCGTGGCACCCTTTTGTCCTTGGTCGGACAGGGCTTCGGCATCACCATCGTCGGCGCGGCCACGGCGCTGTTGCCGTCAACCGGCATTGTCTTCTTGCCCTTCGCCGACGAGCCGGAGCCGGTCGCCTTCTCGGCTGTCTGGTCGCCGTCCAACCGCAGCGCGGCGCTTCGTAACCTGCTCAGTCTCGCCAACGACATGGGCCGGCAGGTCTGCACGAATTCGGTACTGCCACGGATAGCGAGGGCGTGAGCCGAAGTGGTCGCGGAAGCACCGTCCGGGACTGTTATTGCCATCGCCGGAAAGCGACACTTGCATTAACGCCGCCAAAGCCGAATCCGTTGGAAATGGCATGTTCCATGAGAACAGGCCGTGCAGATTGGCGAACCAGATCGATACCTACGGCAATAGGATCGGGGCTCTCCAAATTTCTCGTTGGGGGAGCGATTTGATCCCGCAAGGCGAGTATCGTGAAGATCGCCTCAATGCCGCCAGCGGCACCGAGTAAGTGCCCCGTCGCTGACTTCGTGGCGCTTACAGCTACATCATGATCGCCAAAAACGGATTTTATCGCGGCTATTTCTCCTCGATCCCCTACGGGGGTGGAGGTTGAATGAGCGTTCAGATGTTGAACATCGTTGGGCTTCAAACCGGCACTTTGTAGCGCGATTTTCATTGCACGGGCCGCGCCTCGACCGTCCTCTGGACCGGCAGTCACATGGTGTGCATCAGCGCTTGTGCCGTATCCTACCAATTCGGCTATGGGTTTGGCACCCCGAGCAAGGGCATGTTCCAATTCTTCTATGACGATCAGACCCGCCCCTTCGGACATTACGAAACCATCGCGCTCGGTGTCGAACGGCCTTGACGCCATTTCAGGTGTAGTATTGTAGCCGGTAGATAGTGCTCGCGCGGCAGCAAATGCCCCGAGACTAACCTTGTCAATGCACGCTTCTGCTCCACCGCACAGAGCGATATCGGCTTCGTTGGAGCGTATCAGCCGCGCGGCGTCTCCGATGGCCTGAACGCTCGCAGCGCAGGCGGTTACAGGCGTGCCAATTGGGCCTGTAAATCCATGCCTGATGGTAACGTGTCCTGCTGCAAGGTTGGCAAGAAACGACGGCACGGTAAACGGTGAGAGCCTCCGTGCTCCCCGTGTATCCGTTATGCGAACTGCCGAAGCGATAGCAGGAAACCCGCCTATACCAGAGGCGATAATTGTCGCCGTGCGCTCACGTTCGTAGTCGCTCGTGGGATGCCATCCTGCCGTTTCAAGAGCCTCCTTCGCGGCCGCAAGTGCAAACAGAATGAAGCGATCCATTTTTCGTTGATCCTTTGTGTCAACGATTAAATCTGGATCAAAACCGGCTTCGGAATCTTCAATCAGGCTGGGAACGATTCCCCCGATTTTCACCGGTAGATCATTGGAGATTTCATCAGGCAAATTCCTGATTCCCGATTTCCCGTCGAGGAGTCTTTTCCAGCTTATTTCAGTGCCAGAACCAAGGGGGCCAACTAAACCCATGCCGGTTACAACAATTCGGCGCATTGGATTATTCCGTTTCTTTTTCTGAGCTTATTCGCTTCATGCGATTTATGACGCGCATCGTTTCCTCTGTTGCGGCGGGGCCTGCCAGAAGAACGGTGTTTTCGGGAGTGATTGCTTCTCCTGTATTCGCGTCGATGATAACGGCGGTCCTCTCCTGTCCGGTTTTCTTGTCACCAAGGCGCATGGCTATTTCATTGGGCGCAAGGTTCCGGTTCCCCCATGCGAACAGGGCGATTGCTACCGGATAGAAATCTCGCCCCTTGTCGGTAAGGACGTATTCAAATCGAGGCGGATGATCATTGTATCGTTGCCTTTCAAACAGTCCTTCCGCCGTGAGATGCTTCAATCGCCTCGCCAAAATGTTCGCGGAAATACCGAGATTCTTCTCGAATTCATCGAATTTGCTAAGCCCTTGGAAGGCGTCTCGCAGGATCAGGATGCTCCACCAGTCACCGACGCTTTCCAGCGCTCGGGCTGCGGGACACTCGAATGACAGAAAGCTTGTTCGTTGCATGACACATCCATAATGGTGTAACTTCCATCATGCAAGTCACTTATGCGCAGTAGGCAACATAGTAGGAGGGGTAATCCAATGCGTCATTCTAAGGGAGCCAAGCACCTGCGTCTGCTACGGCGTGGAACAAAGCACTGTAGTGGCATTTGAGCGATGCGGCGGCGATCAGCACCGATGGATGGTTGCCCATGGGGTATGCCGACCACGCTCGGATCGCGTATCCCCCTCGCATCGCTGATCCAGACACTCGCCGTCGCCGAATATCTGAACTTCCGCCACGCCGCCAATGCGCTCGGCGTGGCGCAATCCAGCGTCAGCGCCCGCGTGAAGGCGCTGGAAGAAGACCTTGGTATCCTTCTGTTCGAGCGTCACGCGCGCGGCGTCCGACTGACCGAGGCCGGACACCACTTCGTCGAGCGGATAGCGGCCGGCGTCGATCAACTGGACCATGCAGTGAAGACCGCCGGCATGGCGGCGGCGGGAGAAAGCGGCCGGCTTCGTATCGGTATCCATGCCCTGATCCCGCACAGCTTCCTCGCAAAGCTGATCGGCCAATACCGCGAGGACCATCCCGGCGTTGAAGTCGAGATGACGGAAGGGACAGCTCGCGAAGCGGTGATGCAGCTTCGCGCCGACCGGCTGGACGTGGTGTTTGTCGCGGGCACGCCCGAGCTGCCAGACTGCCACACCCACCCGATCTGGACCGAACAGTTGGTTGCCGTGCTGCCGGATGGGCATCCACTCGCCGGGCAGTCGGCCGTCACATGGGCCGATCTGGCAGGCGAGACGTTTCTTGTCCGGCATGGCGGCACAGGTCCGCAGGTTCATAGCCATATCGTGCTGCGCCATGCCGGGCGCTGGCCCGCGCCGTCAATCCTGCGCTTCGACGTGGGGCGTGGCGCGCTGCTGTCCATGGTCGGACAGGGCTTCGGCATCACCATCGTCGGAGCAGCTACGGCGCTGCTGCCCACGTCCGGCATCGTCTTCCTGCCTTTCGCCGATGAGCCAGAGCCAGTTGCGTTCACCGCCGTCTGGTCGCCGTTCAATCGCAGCGCCACCCTGAAAAACCTGCTCAACCTTGCAAACAATATGAGGCGTTGCGGCGATTCGCCCGGCCAGTTGCGCAGCGGCGATCACCCGGCCGGATGGCGGTGAACGCAACCCGTCCTATTTGCCGCCGATAGTATCCGGTAGCCCTCCCGCACCCCCTTTCCTGTTGCCTGTCCGGTTTTGCCTACTCTCTGATCGGCTCCGTTTCTTTTGCCGACTGGAGCCTGCATTGCGCGGAGGCCGAATCCTTTGGGGTCAAATCGCTGTCGTCTTCACCATCGTTCTGGTGATGGTGTGGGCAGCGACGCAATGGACGGCGTTCCGCCTCCGCTTCCAGCTCCAGCTTGGCAATCCGTGGTTCGAGCTGGCGGGCTGGCCGGTCTATTATCCGCCGGCCTTCTTCTGGTGGTGGTTTTCGTTTGACGCCTATGCGCCCGCAATCTTCGTCGAAGGTGCCATCATCACGGCGTCCGGCGGTTTCATCGCCATCGCCGCCGCCATCCTCATGTCGATCATCCGGGCACGGGAGGCGCGCAACGTCGCCACCTATGGTTCGGCGCGATGGGCGGAGGATCGCGAAATCCGCGCCGCCGGTCTGCTCGGCCCCGATGGCGTGGTGCTCGGCAGATACGACCGGCACTATCTGCGCCATGACGGGCCGGAGCATGTGTTGTGCTTCGCCCCGACTCGCAGCGGCAAAGGTGTCGGGCTGGTGGTACCGACGCTGCTGACATGGCCGGGAAGCTGCATTGTCCACGACATCAAGGGCGAGAACTGGACTCTGACGGCCGGCTTTCGCGCCCAGCATGGCCGCGTCCTGCTGTTCGATCCCACGAACGCCAGATCGTCCGCCTACAATCCGCTGCTCGAAGTGCGGCAGGGGGAATGGGAAGTCCGCGACGTGCAGAACATCGCGGATATTCTGGTCGATCCCGAAGGCAGTCTCGACAAGCGCAACCATTGGGAAAAGACCAGCCATTCGCTGCTGGTCGGCGCGATCCTGCATGTTCTCTATGCGGAGAAGGACAAGACCTTGGCGGGCGTCGCCAACTTCCTGTCCGATCCCCGCCGTCCGGTCGAGGCGACCTTGCGCGCCATGATGGATACGCCGCATCTCGGCGAGGCGGGCGTTCATCCCGTCATCGCGTCGTCGGCCCGCGAGCTGTTGAACAAATCCGAGAACGAACGGTCGGGCGTGCTCTCCACCGCCATGTCGTTTCTCGGCCTCTACCGCGATCCCGTGGTGGCGCGGGTGACGGCGCGATGCGACTGGCGCATTGCCGATCTGGTCGGCAGCCGCCAGCCCGTCACGCTCTACCTTGTCGTGCCGCCGTCCGACATAAACCGCACAAAGCCGCTTATCCGCCTGATCCTCAACCAGATCGGCAGGCGGTTGACCGAGGAATTGACCACCTCCGGCAAGCGCCATCGGCTGCTATTGATGCTGGACGAGTTTCCGGCGCTCGGCCGGCTCGATTTCTTTGAATCGGCGCTCGCGTTCATGGCGGGCTACGGAATCAAAGGCTTCCTGATCGCGCAGAGCCTCAACCAGATCGAGCGCGCCTATGGCCCGAACAACGCGATCCTCGACAACTGCCACGTCCGCGTCAGCTTCGCCACGAACGACGAAAGGACGGCGAAGCGTGTTTCAGACGCATTAGGCACGGCGACCGAGCTGCGCGACTCCACCAACTACGCAGGGCACCGCCTAGCCCCGTGGTTAGGTCACTTGATGGTGTCCCGGCAGGAGACCGCCCGGCCGCTGCTCACGCCGGGCGAAATCATGCAGCTTCCACCCACCGACGAAATCGTCATGGTCGCGGGCACGCCGCCGATCCGCGCCATCAAGGCGCGCTATTTCGAGGATGCGCGATTGCAGGAACGCATCCTGACCCCGCCCGATCTGGTCGCCGCTCCGCTGGCGCCCAGCCCATCCGCCGATGATTGGTCCGGCCGCGTGGTCGCGGCGGAAAGCCGTTCCGCGACGTGCGGAAGCGAGGCCGAAGGCGATCCGGCCAATGCGGGCATCCGCCGCGAGCCGGAATTGCCAAGCCAAGAGGAAATCGTCGCCCCGCCGCCGTCGCCCGAACAGGAGTTCGAGTTTCTGGACGACGAGCCGGACGTTGACGCGGCCAAGGCCCGCGCCATGCGCCAGCGCATGAGGATGGTGGCGCGACAGGTGGCGATGAACCCCGATGACGGAATCGACCTTTGAGGACACGCCGATGGCAACCAGAACCCGCCTGAATATCTATTTCGACCCCGCGCTCATTCCGCAGATCGAGGCGATGGCGCTGCGCCGCTCGGTGGCGCTGCGCCGCAACGTCTCGAAATCCGCCATCGTGGAGGCGGCGGTCATGTCCTACCTGTCCGGCGATGCCGACGACCAGCTTGAAGCCGCCATGTCTCGCCGCTTGGATAAACTCGGCCGCCAGATCGACACGCTCGACCTAGATCTCGCCGTCCTCGGCGAGACGGTCGCGCAGTTCATCCATTTCTGGATGACCATCACGCCGCCGCTTACGGGAGCCGCACAATCCGCTGCCCGCGCGAAAGGCGCGGAGCGGTTCGAGGGCTTCATGCAGAATCTCGGCCGGCGTCTGGCGACCGGCGACAGGTTCCTCAAAGAGCTGTCGCGCGACCTCGACTCACTTCCCGACGATCCGTTGCCGGACGAATCCGAGAGCAACGGCGATCAAGAGTAAGTATTCGGACCCGTCCTATTTACCGCCGATGGCCGCCGATTGCCGCCGCCGCTTAGATACTTGTTGAACCGGCCCAATTCCGGGCTTTCTTAATCGACCCCGTTGCGGGGACCGTCTGTTGCGCCCTCGCCAGAAGCCGGGGCTGACATGACCACCAACCACCACAGACAGGAAGCTATCCAGCGCGGCGCGCGCATGTTGCGCACCGCGCTCGGCCCCGCCATTGCCCGGTTGCTCGAAGACCCGGCCGTGGTCGAGGTGATGTTGAACCCGGATGGCCGCCTTTGGGTGGATCGGCTGTCCGAAGGGCTTTCCGACACGGGCGAACGGCTGTCTGCCGCCGATGGCGAACGCATCGTTCGGCTGGTCGCGCATCATGTCGGCGCGGAGGTTCATGCCCGCAGCCCGCGCATCTCGGCCGAGCTGCCGGAGTCTGGCGAAAGATTCGAGGGCCTGCTGCCGCCCGTGGTCGCCGCCCCGACCTTCGCCATCCGCAAGCCCGCCGTCGCCGTGTTCAGCCTCGACGACTATGTGGCGGCGGGGATCATGTCCACCGATCAGGCCGCGACGTTACGCGCGGCCGTTTCCTCCCGCGCAAACATCCTCGTGGCGGGCGGCACCAGCACCGGCAAGACCACGCTGACCAATGCGCTGCTCGCCGAGGTGGCGAAGACGGCGGATCGCGTCGTCA
Organism: Hoeflea sp.; assembly: GCA_020637795.1. Classification (GTDB taxonomy): domain Bacteria; phylum Pseudomonadota; class Alphaproteobacteria; order Rhizobiales; family Rhizobiaceae; genus Hoeflea. The sequence goes on from JACKJT010000021.1 coordinate 10,378, forward strand.
TCATCGAGGATACGCGCGAGCTGCAATGCGCCGCGCCCAATCTAGTGGCGATGCGGACGAAAGACGGCGTGGCGACGCTTTCCGATCTGGTGCGTTCCTCGCTGCGCCTGCGCCCCGACCGCATCCCCATCGGCGAGGTGCGCGGATCGGAAGCCCTCGACCTCCTGAAAGCGTGGGGAACGGGACACCCCGGCGGCATCGGCACCATCCATGCAGGCACCGGCATCGGTGCGCTCCGTCGCCTTGAACAGCTCATCCAAGAGGCTGTCGTCACCGTCCCGCGCGCCCTGATCGCCGAGACAATCGACCTTGTTGCTGTCCTTTCCGGGCGCGGTTCCGCGCGCCGGCTTGCCGAGCTTGCCCGCGTCGAAGGGCTGGGGCCGGACGGCGACTACCGCATCACGCATCCCATCCCTTTGGCAATCCCCACCAGCACAGGAGAATCTTCATGATCCGCACGATTTCGCGCGGCTATCGCTTCGCCGCGACCGCCGCATCCACCCTTGCTATCAGCTTCATGCTCGCCCCGGCCGCCCATGCGTCGGGATCGTCGATGCCGTGGGAGCAACCGCTTCAGCAAATCCTTCAGTCCATTGAGGGACCCGTCGCAAAAATTATCGCGGTGATAATTATCATTGCCACCGGCCTGACCCTCGCGTTCGGGGACACCAGCGGCGGCTTTCGCCGTCTGATCCAGATCGTGTTCGGCCTGTCGATTGCTTTCGCCGCGTCGAGCTTCTTCCTGTCGTTCTTCTCGTTCGGCGGCGGGGCGCTCGTTTGATGGCCGTCGCGTTCGAGCAACTGGACGCCGTGCCGGGCTTCACGGTCCCGGTTCACCGGGCGCTGACCGAACATATCCTGCTCGGCGGCGCTCCGCGCGCCATCGCCATCATGAACGGAACGCTGGCCGGAGCCGTGGGCCTCGGCCTGCGCCTCTGGCTGGTCGGCATCGCCATCTGGGCAATCGGCCACTTCGCGGCCGTATGGGCGGCAAAGCGCGATCCCCTCTTTGTCGAGGTCGGGCGGCGGCATCTCCGCATCCCCGGTCATTTGGCGGTTTGAGGGTGCAGCCATGATGAACCTTTCCGAATTCCGCCGCACCGCCGCGCGCCTCTCTGATTATCTGCCATGGGCCGCGCTGGTCGGTCAGGGCGTTGTGCTCAACAAGGACGGCAGTTTCCAGAGGACGGCGAAGTTTCGCGGTCCCGATCTGGATTCCGCCGTCGCGGCCGAGCTAGTCGCCGTCGCCGGCCGCATCAACAATGCCGTGCGCCGCCTCGGCTCCGGCTGGAGCATCTTCGTCGAGGCGCAGCGCAGCGAAGCCGCCACCTATCCCGACAGCACCTTTCCCGATCCCGCGTCGGCGCTGGTCGATGCCGAGCGCAAAGCCGGTTTCGAGGAAGCGGGCGCGCATTTCGTGTCCGGCTACTTCCTCACCTTCCTCTGGCTGCCCCCGGCCGAGGAAGCCGCCCGCGCCGAGACATGGCTTTACGAGGGCCGCGAGAAAGCAGGCGTGGACCCGTGGGAACTGCTGCGCGGCTTCATCGACCGCACCGACCGCGTGCTGGCCTTGCTCGACGGCTTCATGCCCGAGTGCCGTTGGATGGATGACGGCGCGACGCTGACCTATCTCCATTCCACCATCTCGACCAACCGCCATCGCGTGCGCGTGCCCGAGGTGCCCATGCACCTCGACGCGCTGCTCGCCGACCAGCCGTTGACCGGCGGACTGGAGCCGCGCCTTGGCGACGCGCATCTGCGCGTCCTGACCATCGTGGGATTACCGACCGCGACGACGCCGGGCCTGCTCGACGAAATGAACCGGCTGCCGTTCCCCTACAGGTGGAGCACGCGCGCGATCCTGCTCGACAAGACCGATGCGACCCGGCTGCTGACCCGCATCCGCCGCCAATGGTTCGCCAAGCGCAAGAGCGTCGCCGCGATCTTGAAAGAGGTGATGACGAACGAGGCGTCCGCCCTTGTGGACACCGACGCCGCCAACAAGGCGCTCGACGCCGACATGGCGTTGCAGGAGCTTGGGGCGGACGTGGCGGGCATGGCCTACGTCACGGCCACCGTCACCGTTTGGGATGCCGACCCGCGCGTGGCGCAAGAGAAGCTGCGCCTGGTCGAGAAGATCGTTCAGGGACGCGACTTCACCGCCATGCCCGAGAGCGTCAACGCGGTTGACGCATGGCTCGGCAGCCTGCCCGGACATGCCTACGCGAATGTCCGCCAGCCGCCCATCAGCACTTTGAATCTCGCCCACATGATCCCGCTTTCAGCGGTGTGGGCGGGGCCGGAACGGGACGAGCATTTCGGTGCACCCCCTTTGCTCTTTGGAAAGACTGAAGGCTCAACCCCGTTCCGGCTAAGTCTCCATGTCGGCGACGTAGGCCATACCCTTGTCGTTGGCCCGACCGGCGCGGGCAAATCCGTGCTGCTGGCGCTCATGGCCTTGCAGTTCCGGCGCTATGCGGGATCGCAGGTTTTCGCCTTCGACTTCGGCGGCAGCATCCGCGCCGCCGCGCTCGCCATGGGCGGGGATTGGCACGATTTGGGCGGTGGTCTCACGGAAGGAGATGAGGCGTCCGTTTCGCTCCAGCCACTTGCCCGCATCCACGACACCTATGAACGCGCATGGGCGGCGGACTGGATTGCGGCCATCCTCATGCGCGAGGGGCTGGCGATCACGCCCGAGGTCAAGGAACACCTTTGGACGGCGCTGACTTCGCTCGCTTCCGCGCCCGTCGAGGAACGGACCATCACCGGCCTTGCGGTGCTGTTGCAATCCAACGATCTGAAACAGGCGCTCCGTCCGTTCTGCGTCGGCGGTGCCTATGGCCGGCTGCTCGACGCCGAGACAGAGCATTTGGGATCGGCGGACGTGCAAGCGTTCGAGATCGAGGGCCTTGTCGGGACCGGCGCGGCCCCTGCCGTGCTTGCTTATCTGTTCCATCGTATCGGGGACCGGCTCGATGGCCGCCCCACGCTGCTCATCATAGATGAAGGCTGGCTTGCGCTGGACGACGAGGGTTTCGCCGGCCAGCTCCGTGAGTGGCTGAAAACGCTGCGCAAGAAGAACGCCAGCGTCATCTTCGCCACGCAAAGCCTGTCCGACATCGACGGCAGCAACATCGCGCCCGCGATTATCGAGAGCTGCCCGACGCGACTCTTGCTGCCGAACGAGCGCGCCATCGAGCCGCAGATCACGGCCATCTATCGCCGCTTCGGCCTCAATGACAGGCAGATCGAAATCCTCGCACGGGCGACGCCCAAGCGGGATTATTACTGCCAGTCACGGCGCGGCAATCGCCTGTTCGAGCTTGGCCTGTCAGAAGTCGGCCTCGCCCTCTGCGCCGCATCCGCCAAATCCGACCAGACCCTCATTGCGCAGATCGTCACTGAGGCCGGCCGCGACGGCTTCCTCGCCGCATGGCTGCGACATCGCGGCGTCGATTGGGCGGCCGACCTGATCCCGAACCTCACCAATCTTGCCGACCGGCCGGAATCCGCCGCGCCGGCCCCGCTCGATAGCCACCCCACACAGGAGATTCTTCCATGACCTATCCCAAGATCGTTGGGGCCTCGGCCCTCGCGCTGGCGCTCGCCATGCCCGTCGCGCTTTCGCCCATGCTGGCAAGCCCGGCCCATGCACAATTCGGCTTCGGCCGGATCGTCTATGACCCGACCAACTATGCGCAAAACCTGCTTACCGCCGCGCGCACGCTGGAGCAGATCAACAACCAGATTCAGAGCCTCCAGAACGAGGCGCAGATGCTCATCAATCAGGCCCGCAATCTGGCGAGCCTGCCATATTCCTCGCTCCAGCAGCTCCAGCAGAGCGTCCAGCGCACGCAGCAGCTTCTCGGGCAGGCACAGAACATCGCCTTCGAGGTCGGCCAGATCGACCAAGCATTCCAGAAGCAATATGGCAATGTCTCGCTTTCGGCGACCGACGCCCAGCTTGTCGCCGATGCGCGCAGCCGGTGGGAGAACACGGTCGGCAGCTTGCAGGACGCCATGCGCGTGCAGGCAGGAGCGGTCGGCAATATCGACAGCAACCGCGCCGAAATGGCCGCGCTGGTCGGCCAGAGCCAAGGCGCGACCGGCGCGCTGCAAGCCACGCAGGCCGGCAACCAGCTTCTCGCCCTCCAGTCGCAGCAGCTTTCCGACCTGATCGCGGTCATCTCGGCCAATGGCCGGGCCGACGCGCTGACCGAGGCCGAGCGCGCGACCGCTGCTGAACAGGGCCGCATCCAGCGCGAGCGGTTCCTGACACCCGGCACCGGCTACCTGCCGGGCAACGCGCAGATGTTCAACAACGGCAACAACTGACCGGGAGGCTCGCCATGGACGGCAAGATGCTGGCCCGGCTCGGGGCCGTGGTGTTCGTTGCGATTGCCTTGACAGTGACCGCAATCGACATGGCGCGGAAGGATGAACCTTCCGCGCCGCTCCCGGCCTCGGCCCTCCAGCCGCCGCCCGATCCCCTGCGCGACAGCCTGCGCCGTTGCCAGCAGCTCGGCGAGGCCGCCGCAAGCGATGCCGACTGCCTCGCCGCTTGGGCTGAATCCCGCGACCGCTTCCTCGGCCGTGACCGCAGCGAGGCGCGCTGACCATGGGCAACACGGGCGTCATCGACAATTTCCTCGGAGTCTTCACCTCCTACATCGACAGTGGTTTTGGGATGCTCGGCGGCGAGGTCGCCTTCATCGCCACAACGCTGATCGTCATCGACGTGACGCTCGCCGCGCTCTTTTGGGCATGGGGCGCGGATGACGACATTATCGCGCGGCTAGTCAAAAAGACGCTGTTCATCGGCGTCTTCGCCTACATCATCGGCAATTGGAACAACCTCGCCCGCATCGTCTTCGAGAGTTTCGCCGGCCTCGGCCTCATGGCCTCGGGCACCGGCTTTTCCGTCACCGATCTGATGCGGCCGGGCCGCGTGGCGCAGACCGGCCTCGACGCCGGCCGTCCGCTTCTCGATTCCATTTCCGACCTGATGGGCTGGATCAGCTTCTTCGAGAACTTCATCCAGATCGCGTGCCTGCTGTTTGCATGGGCGCTGGTGGTCCTGGCCTTCTTCATCCTCGCCATCCAGCTTTTCGTGACGCTGATCGAGTTCAAGCTGACCACGCTCGCCGGCTTCGTCCTGATCCCCTTCGGCCTGTTCGGCAAGACCGCCTTCATGGCCGAGAAGGTCTTGGGCAATGTGGTGTCGTCCGGCATCAAGGTCTTGGTGCTCGCCGTCATCATCGGCATCGGCAGCACCTTATTTTCGCAATTCACGGCCGGTTTCGGCGGGGCAACCCCGACCATCGACGACGCCATGGCGATTGTGCTGGCAGCCCTGTCGCTGCTCGGCCTCGGCATCTTCGGCCCCGGCATCGCCAACGGCATCGTCTCTGGCGGCCCGCAGCTCGGCGCGGGCGCGGCCGTGGGAACCGGCCTTGCGGTCGCAGGTGCAGGTGTCGCCGCTGGCGGCGGGGCCATGCTCGCCGCCAAAGGTGGTGCTGCCGCCCTCTCCGGTGGGACCGCGGCCGTCCGCGGCGGTGCGACCGCCGCGGGCGCAGCAACCGCAGCCTATAGCGTCGGCGCGCTCGGCCAGTCCGGTGCGGCCGGTGTCGCCTCCGGCCTCGGCGGCGTCGCGCGAGCCGCAGGATCGGCGGCCATCTCGCCCCTCAAACGCGCCGCCGCGCGCGCCAGCGAATCCGTCAAATCCAGCTACTCCGCTGGTGCGAAAGCCGGTTTCGGCGCGTCGGGCGGCAGCTCGACCATGGGCACGGTCGGCGGCACGAACGCCAATCCCGCCGCAGCAGCGTCCGGCCCGGTCGGCAGCCCGCCCGCATGGGCGCAGCAGATGCGCCGCTCGCAGGCCCTCAACCACGGCACCACTATGACCGCCCATGCGGTGCGTTCCGGCGACGGCCACGGTTCTGGTTCCTCCATCAACCTTTCCGAAAGTGACCGCTCATGAGCATCTTCAAACGACCAGCCACCCATTACGGCAAATCGCCCGAACCCGAGACGCCCTATCAGAAGGCGGCGCAGGCATGGGACGAGCGTATCGGCTCGGCCCGCGTGCAGGCGAGGAACTGGCGTTATATGGCCTTCGGTTCCCTGATCCTGTCGGCCGGCTTCGCCTCAGCGCTGGTCTGGCAGTCCGCACGCGGGACCGTGGTGCCATGGGTGGTGCAAGTCGATAGTCTAGGACAGGCGCAGACCGTCGCGCCTGCCAACGCCGACTATCGGCCGACCGATCCTCAGATTGCTTTCCATCTCGGCCGATTCATCGAGCAGGTGCGCGCGATCCCGGCCGACGCGATCATCGTCCGCCAGAACTGGCTTCGCGCCTATGAGTGGACCACGGATCGCGGCGCGGCGGCGCTCAACGACTATGCCCGCGCTAATGATCCTTTCGCCAAGGTCGGCCGTCAGCAGGTGGCCGTCGAAGTGTCGAGCGTCATCCGCGCATCGCCGGATTCCTTCCGCGTGTCGTGGGTGGAGCGGCACTACGAGAACGGCCAGCTCTCCACGACCGAGCGATGGACCGCCATCCTGACCATCGTGATCCAGACCCCGCGCGATGCCGAGCGACTGCGCGCCAATCCCCTTGGCATCTACGTCAATGCAATTTCGTGGTCGCGAGAGATGAGCCAATGAAAACTTCAGCTTGCATCAATCACCTCGCTGATCTTTCCCTCGGAGATCATGAAAAACGAGGTGCCCGTCATCTCGATCTCCTGCCCGGCCTTCCAGCCATTGGGCAGGTCGGTCTTGACCTTGGCGCGATAGCCGATGCGCACGGCTGCACGGTCGTCTATCGCGATACAGTCGAGGATCGTCTGTTCTCTTTCAGCAAACAACTGGACGCCCTGTTCCGCCAGCGCGCG
>JACKJT010000003.1:0-672500 GCA_020637795.1 Hoeflea sp.
TCGCCAATGGACACAGCGCTCGCGACGCCGCGCGGATAGCCGGTTTGCACGAGCGCACCGCATGGCGCGAAAAAGCAAGGCTTAACAGTTCGGATGAGAATAGGCAGCAAAGCTTGTTCTAATGGCGCAATCCGACATTCGGGCCGCTGGGATTTGCAACGTCGAGCCAGTCTCAACCATTGGCGCGGCAGTACAGACTGGTGCTTACGGCCCATTGCGGACCTCCGTCACCTTGCCAAATGCTGCCCGCAGCGACCGCATTGCCGTCATTGGTTAGCCGCGCACAATGACTAACTTTTCAATCCGACACCGCGGATTGCCCGGGCTGGTGTCGGATCTGCCTCAATCCGCGCACCCGGCCCAGCAAAATGAAACTGGAAACCGGACACGGTCTCTCAATATCCTGAAAGCGTGAGGGCGCTCGCAATGCGGTGGCGCACTTCAGGATCGGTGAACGGAAACGATTTGAAGAAGTGCTGCTGGTTTGCGTCCGGGCGGCGGCCTGCAACATTTCTCTTCCAGAATTGCGCCTTCTCCGGGTCCCGGTTCAGGTGATGGGCAAGCACCGCGATCATGCCGATCAGAAAATGCGAGTTCGGGGATCGGGCCCCGGCGTCGGCCCATTTCGCAGCACTTTCATAGTCGCCCTCGACAATGAAGGACAATGCACGGGTGCTGTGCATGGCATAGACCATGGGGTCCAGCGGGCTGAGCTGGCACGCGGTATCGACGGAGGCGCGCGCGCTGTGCTCCCGGCTGGAAAGCATGTCGGCGAATGCGTGCGAGTAATGGCCATGGGCGTAATTCGGACTGAGCGCGATCGACCGGTCGAGCCAGTCCAGCCCGAGTTCCAGCTCGTTCCTGAGCCAGAATGATCGGCCCATCACCAGGTTGGCGAAGGGATCCAGCGGATCGAGCTCGATGCTGCGTTCGGCAAACCGCGCTGCGGCCTCCGCCGCCGCAACCGAATCACCACTGTAATTCACGAAGGCATCCTGAAAGCTTGTGAACGACAACCCGGCATGCGCCCGCGCGAAGCCCGGATCCTGCATGACGGCCTTTTGAAAAAGCCCCGTCGCCCTTTCGTTGCCCTCCTGGCAGAAGCGGTACATCTGCTGCAGCCCGAGGTGATAATTCGCCCAGGCATCAAGGTTTTCCGATGTGCCGATGCGGGCGTCGCGGGCCTCGTTCAGCGGAATGTAGATTTCGAGTGCCGCGACGACGCTGGCGGCGATCTCGGCGCGCACCTCGTGCAGACCGTCACGGGACAGGGTGTAGCGCTCCCCCCAGATCACCTCCCCGCTGCGGCTGTCAGACAGTTCGACCGAAATCACCAGCCTGCCGCCCAGGGCCTCGACGGATCCGGACAGGACGTATCGAACGTTCAAGGCGGAAGCGATATCTGCCAAGTCCTCATTTTCGGGCCGGAACTTGAAAGCGGTTCCGCGGGCAATGACCATCAGCCAACGCAGCTTGCACAGCGCCTGAATGAGTTCATGAGGAATGGCTTCGGCCAGGATTTCCGCCACGTCAGGCGTTCCGAGGAACCTGAACGGCAAGACGACAATTGTCGGTCGACGGCCCGTGTCCGCATCGGCGGTTTGGGCCGGATCGGGTTGGGTCTGCGCTGCGGCGGCGGCGCTCTGCCGCAAGCTGGTTTCGGCCACAAACCGGAAGCCCTTGCCGTGGATCGTGCGGATCGTGTGTTGTGTGGTCCCGTCGTCGCCAACGGCCTTCCGCGCCGATTTGATGCGGCTGGAGAGTGAACTGTCGGACATGCAGCGCCCGCCCCAGACGCTTTCGATGATTTCCTCCTTCGTGACCAGCCGGTGCCGGTTTCCAACCAACAGCGTCAGCAGCTCAAAGACCTGAGGTTCAAGCGGCACCAACGCACCGGCGTTGCGCAGTTCGAATCTCTCCGGATCCAACTCAAACGTGGCGAAGCTCCAGCTCATCGCTGCAAATCTACCTCAAAATCCGGCTCTTCTGCAGGAAAAATTCAGATGCGCTTCAAGCTTGCCATCGACCTGCGCGCTTTACTGGCACCCGACCCGGCAGATCGGCCGGAGCTGCATCAACCGAAAGGGGAACTGAAATGAACAGCGACACGAAATCGAAGTTTCTGAAGCTTGCCCTCACCGCATTCGGTGCGGTCTTCCTGGTGGTCTATCCATTGGGGCTGTTCTGGCCGTCTGGTTGGGTCTGGCATTCGGGGCAGGGATCCTATTACCTGCAGATGATCTGCGCCGTCTATGCGGTGCTGGGCGTCTTTCTGATCATCGCCGCGCGCAATCCGGCCGGGCACAAGAGCCTGATTTCCTTCACCGTCTGGTCAAGTGCGGCCCATGCCGGGGTGATGGCCGTTCAGGCGGTCACCGATGGCCACGAAATGGGGCACATGCTTGGCGACGTGCCCGCACTTTTCCTGGTCGCCATCGTTCTGGGTTACCTGAACTCCGGATCGTCCATTGCCACAGCCACGGCCACCGCCTGACTGCGCAAGGCGCAAGCCTGCCTTCCCGTACAACCTTCAAGGACAGGACAAGACCATGACCGGAAAAGAAGAAACCCTTGACCCGAAAGACTGGGAAGGTCTGCGCCGGCTGACGCATCGCATCATTGACGACGCCATAGATTACACCCGCGACGTGCGCGACCGCCCGCTGTGGCAGGAAATGCCGCGGGACGTGCGCGACAGCTTTGCCGCTCCGTTGCCGCAAGAGCCGACCGCGCTTGAAGATGTCTACGGCATGCTGTCGACAAACATGATGCCCTATCCGATGGGCAACATCCATCCGCGGTTCTGGATGTGGTACATGGGCTCGAGCAATTTCACCGGTGCGATCGGAGATTTTCTGGCGGCGGTTCAGGGCTCCAACCTTGGCGGCGGCAACCATTCGGCCGGCCTGATCGATCAGCAGGTTGTGGACTGGTGCAAGCAGATGCTTGGCTTCCCGGAGACCGCAAGCGGCACCCTGGTCAGCGGCGGGTCAATGGCCAACATCATCGGGCTGACTGTTGCGCGCAACCAGATGGCCGGCATCGACGTGCGCGAAGACGGTGTCGCGGGCATCGAAAAGCCCTTGCGGTTTTATGGCTCCGACCAGTTGCACGCCTGCCATCAAAAAGCGTTGGAACTGCTCGGTCTGGGCAAGGCGTCCCTGTGCAAGGTGCCCTCGCTGCCCGATTGCACGATGGACCTGGCCGCCCTTCAAGCCGCCATCACGCGAGACCGCGCGGCAGGCCTCAAGCCTGTGTGCGTGATTGCCACGGCGGGCACGGTCAACACCGGCGCCATCGACGATCTGATGGCAATCGAGGCGATCTGCAGGGCCGAGGAGATGTGGTTTCATGTCGACGGCTGCATCGGCGCGCTGATTGCCATCGCACCCGAAAATAAGGCGCGGGTGGCCGGCATCGAGAAGGCGGATTCCGTGGCTCTCGATCCGCACAAATGGCTGCATGCACCGTTCGAGGTCGGCTGCGCGCTCATCCGCGACCGCGGCGCGCATCGCCGCACCTTTGCGACGACGTCGGAGTATCTTGAATCGACCGAACGCGGCATCGCATCCGCCCATTGGCTGCACGACTACGGCGTCCAGACGTCGCGCGGCTTCAGGGCGCTCAAGGTGTGGATGGCGCTGCAGGAGCACGGGGTCCAGAAGTTCGGCCGTCTGATTGACCAGAATATCCGGCAAGCCCGGTATCTGACCGAACGGATCAACCAGGAACCCGCCCTGGAGCTGACCTTTCCGACCAGCATCAACATCGTCTGCTTCCGCTACTGCACCGACATTGCCTCCGAAAGTGACTCAAAGCGGGTCAACACCGAAATCATGCTTCGGATGCAGGAAACCGGCGTGGCGGCGGTCTCGGATACGACGGTCCATGGCCGGCATTGCCTGCGCGTCGCAATCAACAACCACCGAACCGTCGAGGCAGACCTCGACGTCCTGGTGAGCGAAGTCGTCCGGCTTGGAAAATTGATGCAAGAGATTCCGGCAAACTGATCAGCGTCTACACCAATGCGGCTTGAGTCGCTTCCAGGTCAAAAAGAACTCGGCACTGACCTCTGCACTGCCGAGTTCATGAAGGCTGCAGACGGCTCATTTCAGTCCTCGGTCCCTGCCGCGGCGAATGTCCGTTCCCCGCCCTAAAGCGACAGTAGCCCTCGACCAAATACAGGGCAATCCAACAAACAGCCGTGGAGCCGTGACAGCCACAATCCGAGCATGAGCTTGTCCTCTTGCCATTTTTGTGAAAACTTCGCGTCAATTGAGCGATCGGTCCATGCCGACTGACGCCTGTCAGCCCTGACATCATCGGTTTCTGCCGCACGTTCGCGAACACGTTATTCGCGAATTCGCCCGAAGGCAGATCCAATGTCAAACACTTATGACCCGCGCCTTATCCCGTTCACCGGCCAGCACGAAGGCAAGGTGTTGCGCGCCTATCGCTGCCCCGCCGGTGCCATCACCATCGGGTTCGATTTCACCTGGGGTTCGCAGATCTTCCGCGAGTGGTGGCTGACCAACAAAGGCTCGAAACTCAAGCTCGGCGACACGATCGCTGAAGCCGACGCGTTCTTCCTGCTCAAGGCTCTGATCGATGCCGAGTATTACGGCCCGGTACGCAAACATGCCGGTCATGCTGCGCCGCATGCCCAGGCAGCGGCCACCGACATGCTGTTCAACTGCGGCCTGGGGGCTGCCAAGTGGACCTGGTTCAAGGCGCTGGTTTCGGGCGACGTGCGCGATGCTGCGCGACGGCTGAAGGTGACGGCGACCACGGCCAAGGGTCGCCGTCTGCCGGGCCTGGTCCGCCGCCGTGCGGAAGCCGCCACCATTATGGAATTCAACAAGTGGCCGGCATGGGTCAAGGAACCTCGGACTTCGGCACCGAAGGAGATCAAGGCCGTCATGCCGTCCTGGCATCTTGGTCCTGATGATTTCCAGCAGGGTGTCGAATGGCTGGTCAAGCTCGGGTTTCTGGCAGAAGGCAGCGCCACCGACACGCCATTGATTGCGGCTGCGACACGGCGCTTTCAGGAGGTGCATCCGCAGCTCGACAATGACGGCGTGCTCGGCAGGGCAACGCTCGATCAGCTCCAGCGCGTGATCGACCTCAAGGCCAAATCCGGCAAGGGAGCCGCCGGCGCAGGTGCGGGTGCTGCCACCGGTGTCGCTGACCAGGCAGCGGCTGCCACCGGCTATGGCGATCTCATCCTTTACGGCAGCCTTGCGGTTCTGGTGATTGGCGGGGCCTGGCTTGCCTGGCGTTACCGCGACGAGCTGGCGATCGCTTTCGTCAACGGCCACAAGAAGCTGAGGGGCGCGTGATGGTCGAGGCTCTTAGCGCCGCCTTCGTCATCGCCTTCTTGGTGCTGCTGGTCGCGGTTTCCGGTTGCGCCACTTTTCTCTGCTTGCTCGCGGGAAAGAGCCGACCGGCAGTCGGCTGGTTTGCCGCCTGTCTTGTCTCGGCCGGCATCTTGAGCGCGATCCTGGGAGGGTTCTGACTTGAGTGCGATCGCAAGCATTCTCGTTGGTGTCGCCGCAGAAGTCGGCGCACCGCTGATCAAGCGGGTTCTGGAAAACCGGTTCGGCAAAGCGTCCGGCGAACTTGCCGAAACAGTGATCAAGACCGTCGCGGAAAAGGCCGGCGCAGAGCCCATCGATCTGGAAGCACTCAAGCCCGCCGATCTCAAGGAAGCGGTGCTTGCCACCGAAGCCGAGATGCCCGAGCTGATCGCGCTCTACACGGCCGGGCTCGAAGGCCAGTTCGCGCTTCTGCAGGCCGAGACCAGGGAAGGTTTCTGGCAGAGCTTCTGGCGCTATGGCTGGATGTATCTGCTCGCCATCTTCTGGATCTGGCGGATCATTGTCGCTCCGGTCGTCAATCAGCGGCTCGGCTCCGCCGGCGGCTTGATGATCGAGATGATCGATGTTGCAACCCTGATGACGCTCACCTCCTGGTTCATGGCGCTCTACATGGGCGGCCACACCATCAAGGATTTCGGCAAGAACGTGATCGAGGCTGTTCTAAGGGGCCGCAAGCCGTGAAAGCCAGCGACTTCATGATCGAACAGGCCGAGGCCCGCGTCCTCGCCGAGACGAGCCACAAGCTCGCGGCGGTGTCGGGCCGATTGAACCGGCCAGGCAGCAAGACCTGCCGGGATTGCGGCGATCCTCTCAGCGAGGAGCGGCATCGCGCAGCCCCGTTCGCGGTCCGCTGCTTCGAGTGCCAACAGAGATCTGAACGGAAGCGGTGAATGGACGAGTTGGGAAACAAACTGATCGAGCAGGCCGGTCCGGTCGGCGCGGCGCTCGGTGTGGTGATCCTCGCCGCAGGCGCAGTTATCGCCCGCGCCAAGGGCTGGCTCGGGCTCGGGAGCCCGGCGAAGTCCGATGCGCCGAAATCGGAGGCAAGTGGTGACGTGATGACGGAACTTCGGTCGATCAACGCGCGTCTCGGGAAGTTCGACGAGCGGATCAATGAGCTTGAGCATGATCTCGCTTCACGCCCGACCCGGCAGGACATGCACCGGCTGGAAATGTCGCTGGCGCGCATGGACGAACGGATGAGCGCTCTGACCAGCAACGTGAAGGCCACCGGTGAAGGTGTGCTGCGCATCGAGAACTATCTGCTGGATCTGTCGAGAAAGGCAAAGTGATGTTTGAGGGATTTGCAGACCACTACGATGCCGAAGCGCGGCTGGTCATTCTCAAGGCGCTGGCCGGCGAGACTGACTACCGGATGTCCGACAGCATGCTGACGACCATGCTTGAAGCCTTCGCCATCAAGCGCGGCCGGGACTATGTGCGCAATCAGCTGCGCTGGCTTGAGGCCAGCGTTGGCGCGGTCAAGCTGACCGAGGCCGGCACCGCCCTGATCGCCGAACTGATCGAGCCGGGTCTGGACCATGTCGAGCGCCGCCGGGTGCTTGAGGGCGTCAAGCGGCCTAGCCCCTCTCGGAGTGCATGATCATGGCGAGAGGGCGCGACAGACTGTCAGCGATCGATCTTCTGCCAGAGGAATGCAGCGACATAATCGCCTGGGCCGACCAGCAGCTGGCCAATCGCGATCGCACGCAACTCGACATTTATGCCGAATGGAAAGAGAAGCTGATCGCGCTGCAGGGCGAAACCGGCATTGGTTTCGACATCCCTTCCTTCGCGGCCTTCAACCGGTACTCGATCCGTCTTTCGCAGATGACCCGCCGGCTTGAGCAGACCCGCGAGATCGCCGCGACGATTTCCAAGCGCATGGATGCATCTGCATCCGACGATCTCACCCTGATCGCGGCGGAAGCCATCAAGACCCTGATTTTTGAACTGCTTCAGCAGGGCGGCGATGCCGGCTTGTCCCCCAAGGGCGCAATGGAACTGGCCAATGCGCTACGCGCGGCCACTGCAGCCCAGGCTTCATCGACCAATCGCCGCCAGAAGATCGAGAAGGAGTTTGAAAGCAAGGTTGAGGCGGTGACCGACGCAATGGTCAAGCAGGTCGGCCTGTCTGCCGACCAGGTGGCGCAGATCCGCCGCGATGTTCTGGGTGTGCGCGAATGACCGACAAACCCGATCTGTTCGCATCGCCGCCGGTGATCTCGCGAACGCCAGACCAACTGCCGGACGAGTTCACACGGGGGTCAGAGATCCCCGAAACTCTTGATCCGTTGGCCGATGGCATTCTGATGAAACACCAGGCCGATTGGCTGGCCGACAAGAGCGACCTCAAGCTCGGCGAGAAAGGTCGGCGAACAGGTATCACATTCGCCGAGGCGCTCGATGACACGCTAATCGCCGCATCCACACGGGAAGCTGGCGGCGACAATATCTTCTACATCGGCGACACCAAGGACAAGGGTCGTGAGTTCATCGGCTATGTTGCGCATTTTGCAAGGATCGTCGCCAAGGAACTGCTCGCGGTCGAGGAGTTCATGTTCGAGGACGTCAAGGAAGACGGCTCCTCGCATATGATCTCGGCCTTCCGGATCAGGTTTGGCTCAGGTTTCCGGGTCGAGGCCCTGTCATCACGGCCGGAAAACATTCGCGGCCTGCAGGGCATCGTGGTGATCGACGAGGCGGCGTTCCACAAGGACGTCCGCGGCGTGCTCGATGCGGTCAACGCGCTGCTGATCTGGGGCGGCAAGATCCGGGTGATCTCCACCCACAATGGCGTGCTCTCGCCCTTCAACGAGCTGATCCGGGAAGCGCGCGCCGGCAAGAACCCTTTTTCGGTTCACTTCATTCCGTTCGGCGAGGCGGTCAAGAACGGGCTCTACAAGCGCGTCTGCCTGATCAAGGGCAAGCAATGGTCGCCGGAAGCGGAGGCCGAATGGGAAGGCAACATCCGCAAGTCCTATGGTCCGCGAACCGCCCAGATGAAGCAGGAGCTCGACGCCATTCCGGCCGAGGCCGAGGGCGCTGCGCTCACCCGCATGCAGATCGAAAGCTGCATGGCCCCGAACACACCGGTCATTCGCTGGTCCTGCACCGATGAGTTCAAGGATTACCCGGACCATATCCGCAAGCTCGAAGCCAAGGCATTCTGCGAACGCGAGCTCAAACCGCTCACTGACAAGCTCAACACCCGCTTGGCGCATGTGTTCGGCGAGGACTTTGCCCGATCCGGCGATGTCACCGACATCATTCCGCTGGAAATCGGCACCGACCTGGTCCGCCGCTGTCCATTCATTGTCGAATTGCGCAACGTGCCTTTCGATCAGCAACGCGACATTCTCTACTACCTTGTTGATCGATTGCCGCGCATGTCTGGCGGCGCGCTAGATGCCACCGGGAATGGCGCGTATCTGGCCGAGAAGGCGGCGCAACGCTACGGCGCGACGATCGTCGAAGTGAAGCTGTCGCAGTCCTGGTACCAGACCGAGATGCCGGCCTACATCGAGGCGTTCTCCGACAAGACCATTGTGCTGCCCCGTCACGATGACATCCTGCAGGATCACCAGGCGCTGGCCTTTGTGAACGGTATCATCAAGGTGCCGGACGATCATCGCTTCAAGGGCTCGGACGGTTTCGACCGACATGGCGACAGCGCCATCGCTGGAGCGCTCGCCTATTTCGCCAGCCGTCAGAACCTGCCTGAATACGGCTACATCCCTGCGGACGAACTCAACAATTCAACCGGTGCATTCGACACCGCCCACGAATTTGAAGAAAGCAGCAGAGCCCTATGGTAACGCGCAAGAGCACAATTCTAGGGCCGGATGGCAGACCGATCGAGATCTCTGGTCTTGGTGAAGAGATCGCCCAACCAGCTCTCACCGGCAATCGCCAGACCCATTCCGATCGTGAAGCCACCGGCCTCACGCCTGAGAGGCTTGCGTCCATCCTGCAGCGCGCTGCAACCGGTGACATCCGCTTCTATCTGACGTTGGCCGAGGAGATGGAGGAGCGGTACCTGCATTATGCAAGCCAGTTGCAGACCAGGCGGCTGGCAATAGAGAGCATTGGCGTTTCGGTCGAAGCCGACAAGTCGGTTCCGACCAAGATCGTCGACGCGGTCAAGACGCTCATCGAGAATGACGGCTTTGATGACGCGCTCGGATCGCTGACCGACGGGATCGCCAAGGGGTTTGCCACGGTCGAGATGTGCTGGGAGTATGAGCAGAAGCTCCTGCAACCGGTCAAATATATCTCTCGCGATCAGCGCTTCTTCCAGTTCGAACGCATCGGCCTGTCCGAGCTGCGCCTGGTCGTCGATGGCAATGCCGATGGCGAGATGTTGCCAGAGGCGAAATTCCTGCGCCACATGCCGCGCTCCAAGATGGGCATTCCGATAAGGCGCGGCGTGGCTCGGCCTGCCGCCTGGGCCTATCTGATCCAGTCCTTCGGATTGCAGGACTGGTCGGCCTTTGCCGAGATCTACGGCATCCCGTTCCGCGTCGGTCGGTATCACTCGGCGGCATCGGAGAAAGACAAGCGAACGCTCCTGCGTGCTGTAACCATGATCGCCAATGACGGGGCTGCGATCATTCCCCAGGGCATGGATTTTGAGTTCCACGAGGTCAGCGGCACGCGCGGCGAAGCCGTCTTCGGTGGGCTGCTGGAGTATGTTGACAAGCAAATCTCGAAACTGGTGGTCGGCCAGACCATGACATCGGATGATGGCTCGTCTCTCGGGCAGGCCAAGATCCACAACGAAGTGCGGCTCGACATCCTGCGTGCCGATGGCAAGCAGCTCGCATCGACCATCAACCGCGATCTGATCCGGCCCTTCGTCGATCTGAACTTCGGGCCTCAGAACGATTATCCCCGCATCGAACTGCCAGTCCCGGATCCTGAAGATGTCGAGGCGTTGTCATCGAGCCTGGCGCAGCTCGTGCCGCTGGGCTTGCGGGTCGGTCAACGCGAGATCCGCGACAAGCTCGGCCTGTCCGATCCCGGCGAGGATGAGGATGTGCTGACAGCGCCGTCTGCGCCATCTGATGCCAAGGCACCCGATGCGGGTGAGATCGCCAAACAAGTGGGCAAGCAGAAGCTCGGCAAGTTCTCGGCCGAACCAAACCTCAAAGGGCATGGCGAAGGCTGCTTGTGTCCGGGCTGCTCCAGTTTCGCGGCCGCCGGTGACCGGGATGATGCGGTTGGCGAACTTGAAGATCTGTTCGAACAGATTTCTGATTTCGAGCAGTTGTCCGCACCGCTGTTCAAGCCATTCCTCGACATCCTGGCTGAGGCCAAGAGTTATGACGAGGCGATCGCGTTGCTGAACGCGGCCCGCCCCGGCGCTGGCCCCTTTGTCGAAAAGCTCGCCGAGCTGACCGCGATCGCGCGCGGCATCGGCGATGTGAGGGATTAGGCCGGAGCAATGGCCGAGATCAGAAAGCCGTTCCCGGTACCAGAAGCCGTCACCGGCTATTTCGACCGCAAGGTCCTCAAGCCATCCTTCTCCTGGCTCGACATTTATGGCGAGGAACATGCCAACGCCATGACGGTCGCAGGTGCCGTCGAGCTTGAAGTCCTCGAAGCCTTTCGCTCGACGATGTCGGAGAGCCTCGGAAATGGCGAGGGCTTCGAGACCTGGAAAGAGAAGATCGCCACCAGGTTGTCCGGGCTCGGCTGGATGGGTCCCCGCCTGGTCAAAGATCCGCGCGGGATCGATCCCGACAAGCTGGTCAATTATGCGTCCGACCGGCGGCTCAAGCTGATCTTCTGGTCGAACATGAATTCGGCACGCGCAGCCGGGCAATGGGAGCGGGCTCAGAAGTCCAAACGGTTCCTGCCGTATCTCTTGTATGTGCGCACGACTTCAACTGAGCCAAGGCCGGAGCACCTTGCCTTCGCCGGTACCATCCTCCCGGTCGATGATCCGTTCTGGAACACGCACTTCCCTCCCAATGGCTGGCTTTGCAAATGCACGGTGCGACAGATCACTGGGCGCGAGGCCGACCGGCTGAAGACCTCGGCTGCCTATTCGGGCACACGGCCGGAGACCGGACCTGACCGGCAGCATGTCAACCGCCGCACCGGTCAGGTCGAGATGATCCCTGAAGGCATTGACGCGGGCTGGCACACCAATCCCGGCCGGACGCGGACACAGACCTTGATCCAGTCCGTCTCCGACCGGCTGGAAGCTGCGAGTAACCTGGACGCCACACGCGTGTTGTCAGACCTCTGGTCGGATCCCTTTCTTCAGATTGCACCGAAGCTTCCCGACACCGTCTTTCTGCCTGCCTGCCGGTCCGAACGTCTTGCGGTGGAGCTGGCTGAGGGCACGAAGCGCACGGGCATCTCACCGGTCGTCGCAATCAGCAGCCGCGATATCGTCGAGCAAGCAAACAAGAAGCGAACGGCCTTTGAGGATTTCGCGCTGCTGCCAAAGATCATTGATGCCGGGATGGTCCTGCGGGATCCAAAGGATGAACCTGGGATGCGATCCGTAATCGCTCGTCATGGGAAGGTCTGGTGGCAGCTATACGTTACACTCTCGCCGGATGGGTTTCTCAGGATCAGCGCGCCTCAACGCCGAAGCAGGAAGCAAATCGAGGAACTGGTCGCGACCGCCGGACGTTCCATTGATGACATCCAGGATCTTCTGGATGAGAATTGATGTGGCGAGGATACGGCGCTGCCCTCTGCAGACAGAGGAGCTTGGAGCTCATAATGCTGAAAATCGATTACGCATTATCATTACTTGCAGTTTGGTCACTGCTTGCGGCAGCACCGCTGCAGGCGCACGGCAGACACCAGGTGACCGTGGAATTGCGGAACGGCCAAACTCTTCAAGTCGACATGGATGAGTGGGCGATCACGTCGCTCCTGGACATGGATTTTGTACTCGACGAGATGAGAAAGGTGACGGAAGCGCCAAATCCCTATTCAGAGGACGTTCAGCTGCTTCGCTTGAGATCGGCGTCAGCTGTCTTGCAGCACAAGAGCAACATTTTCGACAAGATGGCCTTGAGCGCGCTGGCAGGAACCAGTTCCGCCAGAGCCAGAGAGCTTTCCCCTTGCAACCTCGCGCTCAAAGACATCGACAAGAAAATCTCCAACCTCATTGATCAGATAAACGAGGAAGAGGCGGTCTTCGATTCAATCGACCTCGACCAGTCCTTTGGAGAAAATTTCTCGCAGTGCGTCAAAGCTATCGAAGAAGTGAACTAGAAACGTAGCCGTGCACCAACCCGATCAGTCCTTGGCATCCCAATCGTAGGCACGAGAAGGTTGCCACTGATTGTGGCGATCGTCCGTAGGCTCTTTGAGCCGCATGAGAGAGATAAATGTCACCACGACGATCGTGGTCACCATGACACCCCAGAACAGAACCATAGTGGTTATCATCATTTCCCCCTTACTCGAAACTCATCGAGGGGCCAATTCAGGCGATCGCTTGGCCTAGTTACAAAACCGCAATTCGGCGTTAGCTCCCGTAAACGAATATACCTTGAGAATTCAATCGTGGAATACCCAAAGATCGGCGAAATGGTGAATCCACCAAATTTGGCCACTGACGCGAATAGCGGCTCTGAACGCATGATGGAACGACGAACAGCGAATTGCCTGTCCACGCGCCTCAAAACCGGCTCAAAAATCGATCTGTTTCTGGGTTAAGGGGTAAGCTTCCCGGTTTGCTGTTGATCGGGAACCTAGCGCCGGTCTGACAGGCAGCTCCATGGTTCCAAACCTGACTGCTGTCAGCCCGGCGCTCGGGGAGGCCTGGTGCAAGTTTGCAGTCATGAACACGCGATTGCAAACATTTTCTCTGAGCGAGCAGCTGGACACCGGCAGCGCCACCGGCGTCATTCTGTTTGACGTCTATGCCGCAGGCAAACCAGACGACACTTCGCGCGGCCCGGAGTGGGTCAAGCTCGCGCCGCGCGGTCGCTTTACAGCCCGTGACGGCCGTCAGCTCGAAGTCGATCCCGAACTACTCGTCCGCCGCTTCGATGCCGATGGCGTCGATCTGCCGATCGACCTCGATCACGCGACCGCCAAGGGTGGCCTGTTCGGCGAAACGGCTCCGGCGATTGGCTGGATCAACAAGCTCGAAGCCCGGCCCGATGGTCTCTATGGCCGGACCGAGTGGCTCGATGAGGGAATGAAGATCCTCACCGCAAGGTCGCACCGCTACATCTCGCCATCTCTCAAGCCCGATCAGTTTGGCAAGGCGCTCTGGCTGCATTCGGCGGGCCTGGTCGCAGCCCCCGGCATCTCCATGCCCGCGCTTGCGAGCGCTGAGCTTTCATCCACAAACAAGGAACCGAAAATGTCCAAGGCAATTGCTCTTGCGCTCGGCCTGACCGAAGACGCAAGCGAGACCTCATGCCTGAGCGCCATCCAGTCGCTTAGCGCCAACCTGGTCGACAAGGCCGTTCATGAAGAGGCGCTTCAGTCGCTCCAGGCCGCAAACACCGAACTCGAAACGCTGAAAGCCGAGACCCGCAAGGGTAAGGTCGACGAGCTGATCGAAGGCGCGCTCAAGGCCAAGAAAATCACGCCCGCCCAGCGCCAGCACTACGAGACGCTTTGCGCCACTGACGACGGCCTGACCTCGGTCACCGCGCTATTCGAAGCGATGACGCCGAAACTCGGCGACACCGGCCTCGACGGCAAGCCGACGCCCGGCCAAGCCACCACAGAAAACCTTGATGCCGGCGACGTCGACATCATGGCCCTTTCCGCCAACATTCGAACTCGGGTCGCCGAGGCCGCCGCGCGTGGCGTGGTGCTCAACTACGACGCCGAGTTCGATCTCGCTCTCTCGGAGATCACCAAGTCATGAGCAATCCAACCCTCATCAAATCTTTCCCGATTGTCGGCGCTGTTGCCGGCAATTTGATCGTCGCGCTCTCGGGCACGGATAATATCGCCGAGGCTGCGACGGCAGACACCGACGCCATTTTCGGCGTCTCAGAGCGCATGGGCGCGGAAGCAGGTGGTCAGCTCGATGTGGTTTTGTCGGGCACCTATGACGTGATTGCCGGCGGCAATGTCACGGCCGGCGACTTCATCACCGCTGACGCCAACTCCAAGGGCGTTGCCGCGGCACCTTCAGCCGGCGACGTGGTTCGCTATGCCGGGATTGCGCTGCTCGATGCCGTCGCGGGCGATCTGTTCCCGATCCTGATTGCGCCCGGAGCCATCAACACGCCGGCCGCCTGACCGCCCGCGTTTCCACCCTTGATTTGAAGCGGCCCGAAGGGGCTTGAAAAGGAAACACTGCCATGACTGTCCGCCCCTTTGTCACCCACGCCATCCTGACGGCCTATGCAATCGGCTACCAGAACCCGGATGCCGTCTATATCGCCGACCAGGTCCTGCCGCGCGTGCCGGTTGGTGGCGAAAAATTCTCCTGGACCGAGTATTCGCTCGAAGAAGGCTTTGCCGTTCCTGACAACACGGTCGGACGCACCGGCCGGGTCAACCGCATCGAGCTGAGCGGCACCGAGAAGGAGAGCGCCGTCAAGGATTACGGTCTCGAAATCCCGATCCCGAACTCGGATATCGAAGCTGCCCGTAACGCGCGGGAGAAGAAGCTTTCCACGATCGATCCCGAACGCCAGGCGGCGCGCCGGATCAAGAGCTACAACATGAACAACCGCGAGATCCGCGTGGCGGACCTGATCCAGGATCCCAATACCTATGCCGCCAGCCGGCGGCTTGCGCTGGCCGGAACGGATAAGTGGTCGGACTATGAGAACTCGAACCCGATCGGCGACATCAAGGACGCCATGCGCTCGACGCTTGTCCATCGGCCCAACACCGCTGTCATGGGCGAGCTTGTCTGGCACTATCTTTCCTCGCACCCTCAGATCGTCAACGCCATCCGTGGCAACCTCACCAACCAGGGCATTGTGACCAAGGAAGAGTTCGCCCGGCTCTTCGGCCTGCGCCGCGTGCTGGTTGGTGAAAGCCAGATCAATGCGGCCCGCCCCGGCCAGGTCGCGAACCTTCAGATGGTTTGGGGCACGTCGCTGCAGCTTCTCTACATCAATTCGGATGCCGGTCCCGATGGCGATGTCACCTTCGGGTTTACCGCCGAGTATGGCTCGCTGGTGGTCATGCGCCGTGAGGATGGCGATGTCGGCCTGCAGGGCGGCGTCATCATCCGCGAGGGCGAGCGGGTCAAGGAACTCGTCGTGGCCAAGGATACCGGCTTCCAGATCTCCGGCGCGGTCGCAGCCTAAGCAATACCCCCGAGCGAAGACCGCCGTGAAGGGGGAGAGCCACCGGGCTCTCCCCCGCGAGTTGAAACAGATGGAGACGACGATGGCACGTGGCAAACAGCAGACCGAAACCCGGAAAGAACCCGCCAAGCCAAGCCCGGATATCACTCAGGCAGCCACAACAGAGGCAACCGCTAAAGACGGTTCGAACAGCTCCAGAGCGCCAATTGAGCCGCCTTCAAAACCGGTTGCCAAGGCTGAGGATGAACTCGCCCTGCACAGTTTCGAAGTGCTCTCTCGCCTCAAGCGGGATGGCGAGCGGTTCAAGCCCGGCGACCAAATCACCCTTGATCGTTCGGGCTTTGAAGAGCTGAAGCGCTTCCGCGTTGTCAGCGGAACTTTCGAAGACGGCGAACCCGTCAAAGCCTGAGTTCGGCCTTTGCCTGAAAGGATGAACTGCCATCATGGTCGCGCCGTTTGCAGCCCTTGGAGATCTCGAAGCCCGCTACCCGTCCGAGCTGACGCTGCTCGCAGCCGACGAGAACACCGGCCTGCGCGATGATGGCCGGATTGATCTGGCGCTCGATGATGCGACCACCGAGATCATCGCCATCCTGCAGGCGCGCTATTCGACCGCGGATCTCGCCAATCTCGACGAGACGTCGCTGACGATCGTCAAGGTCTATTGCATGGACATCGCGCTCTACCGGATCGCGCTCGCCTTCTCCCGATCCTCGGACACGATCAAGGAGCGGTATGAGGCAACGATCAAACGGCTTGAAGCCATCGCGTCGGGCAAGGGCGCATTGAGCCTGGTCGGAGCCGGGTCTTCGGACAGCTCCGATCCGGCAGGCTCGATCGACCAGAACGAAGTGGTGATCACCGCGCCCGAGCGCATGTTCACGCGCAATCGGCTGGGGCGGATCTGATGGGCGGGATCTCGATCATCATTGAGAGCGATGATTTCGGCAAGGTGTTCAAGCGCCTCAAGCCGATCTTCGACTTCGAGCCATCGGAACTGATGACCGGTATCGCTGCCCTTGGCGAAAGCCAGACACGGCGCAGGATCTCGGAAGAAAAGACCGCACCCGATGGCTCCGCCTGGAAGCCCAACAACGAGGGCACGTCGATCCTTTTGCAGACCGGCCAGCATCTCTTGCAGTCGATCGCGAATGAAGCCTCATCCGACATGGCGGAATGGGGAGCCACCTGGGAACACGCCCATGTTCACCAGGACGGCATGACGATCGTGCCGAAGAATGCGAAGGCGCTCATCTTCCAAATCGGCGGCAAGACCGTGGGCGCGTCGAAAGTGACGATCCCGGCGCGGCCCTTCGTCGGCCTGTCCTCGGAGAACGAGGCCGAGATCGAAGAGCTGATCACCGATGTTCTGGGAGGGTCGCTGCAATGATCGAGCCGACCACGCTCAATGCGCTGCTCGCCACCAACCGCGTCGATGAAGTCAAGGCGGCGATCGTCGCCCGCCTGCGCTCTCTTCTGCCCGATGTTGCCGTCCGCTCGCATCCCGGCAAGCTCGATATCTCCGATGTGGTTGCCGAGGACATCGTCAAGACGCCCGGTATCGCGATCGGCTGGAGCCGCATCCGCACGGTCGAGGACATCGCTTCGGGATTTGGGCTGCTGATCGACTGGACGGCCTATGTGGTGGTCGAGGATCGGGCTGACACTGCGGCCAAACGGCGGTTCGAGCGCGAGAGTATCGGCCATGCGATTGGCGGGTTTCTGATCCGGGTGCTGGGCGACGAAGACGAGGCCGCCTGGGGGCTCATGAACATCGGCCTGCCGAGCGCTCCAGAGTTCAAGCCACTGTTCACCTCCAGATCCTTCGCCAAGGGCATTGCCTATTATGCGGTGACCTGGAGCCAAGAGCTGATCGAAGCCGGTGAACCGCCGTTCCCGAGCTTGGCACCTACCGTGAGCGAGACCGACGACGAGCAGGTCCTGTTCGAGGATGGCGACATCCCGGCCGAGATCCGCGCCCTGGTGGAGAACGCCGGGAGCGAGGAGATGGACCCGTGAGCAGGCTCGTCTCTTCGGAACTTCGCACATTGCACCGCAAGGTCCAGAAGCTCGACCGGCGGCTTGCGACCACCCTGCTGCCGGGCAAGGTCAAGCCCGGCAGTCAAGATCTGGAAAAACGCACCGTGCGCCTGATCCTCGGGACCGATGCACAAGGCAAGGAAGTGCTCTCGCCCCCGGTCCGTTGGCAACAGCAAGGGGCCGGCACGCTCAAGATCCACGCCGTGCCCGCCGACAATGAGCAGATGATGCTCACCTCGCAGTCCGGCACCATCGGCGCTGGCTCCTCGGCGCAATGGGCGACCTATGACCAGGACCATAGCCCGCCGTCCAACAAGGACACCGAGGCTGTCATCGAATTTGCGACCGGCGCGCGCTGGACGATCGAGAAAACTCGTCAGCGTCTGGCGGCCGAGAATGTCCATGTCGATGCCAACAATGTGACGCTTGGCGGCGAAGGTGGCCAGAAGGTCGCGCGCGTCGGCGACATGGTTCAGGTCGGCGCTGGGTCGAGCGCCGGGCTTTGGCCGATCGTCACCGGTTCCGACATCGTTTCAGCAACCTGAGGAAAACAGCATGGCTCGCAAGGCAAAACCATCCATTCCTGACGCCCCATGGCCACGCGACTTCGTGGTGACCGGCAAGGCCGGACCGAAGGTGAATGGAAAGCGCGTCAAGGCCGGCCAAACCATCTCGCTCGGCGAACTCGAAGCCGACCACGAGATCCGCATGGGCTCGATCGAGCCAGCCAAGCCCGCAGCTCCTCCGGAAACCGAGTAAAGGATCCTCTCACGCATGCGCGCCGTCCGCTACAGAACCGGGATCAACCGCCGCACCGGCCAGGTGCTGCGCGGGATCGCGCATGTGCATCAGTCACTCGGCGTCATCTGGACAACGCGGCTTGAAGAGCTGGTGATGGACCTCGACTTCGGCTCCGATCTGCGAGGCCATCTGTCCGAGGACATCACGCCGGGTCTGGCGCTGCAGATCTATGCGACCCTGGTGGTTGCCGCCCACACCTTTGAACCCGAATACCGGATCTCAAGCCTGCGCCTGGTTCGGGTTACCCGCGAGGGTGCGCTTGGGCTCAAATATGCAGGGACCTATTACCCCGAAGGCCGGTTCGGCAATTATGACATTGCCATCGCCGACACGGCCGCAGCCGCTGTCAGCTACGCCAGATTGACGGGAGCTGCGGCATGAGCACCGTCATCGACCTCAGCCGCATCCCTGCGCCAAAGGCAATCGAGCCACTCGATCATGCGGCGCTGCTCCAGCAGTTCATCGACCGCTTCGTCGCGTTCTGGGCCGAGGCAAGGTCGGAAGATCCCTCGTTGCCGTCCTTTGATGTTCAGATGCTCAAGACCGACCCGTCAATGATTGCCGGTCGGGCCTGGACGTTCATCCAGCTACTCGATCACGGGCGCATCAATGACGCGCTCAAAGCGCTATTGGCTCCGCTATCGACCGGCAGCAATCTCGACAACTTGGTGGCGCGCCAGGGCATAGTTCGCCAGATTGTCACGCCAGCGACGGACAGCGCGGCCGCTGTCATGCAAAGTGATGCGAGGCTGTTGGAGATCTATCTGCAGTCCTTCGGCCGAGCTGCTGCCGGATCTCGCGACGCATATCTGTTTGCAGCAAACAACGCCTGGCCGGGAGCCGGCGACATCGAGGTTGTCGGCCGCCGCATTCACGGCCGCCGCGGCGATGTCGATATTGTCGTGGCCGGTCCGAACGGCGATGCGCCGTCTACCGAAAATCTTGCGCTTGTCCGGGCAGCGGTGACTGCGGATGACGTGCAGCCTGAAACGACTTCGGTTTCCGTCCTCGCAGCAACGCGGACCGAGTACACTGTCAACCTCGTGATCGAGGTTCTGAAGGGCCCCGACCCAGAGATCGTGAAGACGGAGGCGATCGCTCGCATCCGCGCTGCGGCCGATGAGCGGACCTTCATTGGTGGCGAGGTGCCAGCTGCACTGCTGTCCGGTGCCGCCTATGGGGCGTCCGTGATGAAGGTGCGCGACAATGCGCCGGTGGCAATCGCGGCCGACCCGTACTCGATACCGGTGCTGACAACGATCACGGTTACGGCTGAGGTGCGGACATGAGCGCTGTCGGCCAGGTTCTTTTAGACACGCCGGAGATATTCGAGGAAGCGGTCGCAGCGGCCATGTCTGCCGACCTGCCGGTGCCCTTCGCGGTCCTGATGGACCCGGCCGAAACCCGGCCAGACATGCTGCCCTGGCTCGCCGCGCATGAAAGCGTCGATCTGTGGTTCTCGGATTGGTCCGAAGCCCGCAAGCGGGCAATGGTCGCCGATGCGCCGGCGCTGGCCAAGCTGATAGGGACTAGGGCGGCCGCGCAGCGCTTCCTCGACTATGTGGATGCCGAGATCATCCACAAGGTCAGCTACCCGCAGCGATTTCCGGTTGGCCGGATCGCGGTGCGGCTGACGCCGATCAACCACCCGGAGTTCGTGGCCCGGTTCCTGATCAAGGTGGTGCTGGTCGCCCGCAAGAACGCCATCTGCGCAACGCGCACGGCGGTCGGCCTGGCGCACCTGAAGCCGATCGACACCACACCGCTCAAGCGGGCCAAGATCGCGCTGTCGCTCAGCAAGGCAGCGGACACCGAATACAGCGTCAACTTCGCTCACCGTCTGCCGATCACGATGGACGACAAGGACGCACTCGACCTCGACGCCGGCTACGTGCTGGGCAGCTACAAGGACAGGATCAGACTATGAGCAAAATCGTCAAAGTCGGCGACAGCGAGTATCTTGATGTTCAGGACTATTCGCGCTTTGGCACATACCCGCGGGATGCGCTGGACAACGTCGTGGGGGCGGCTGTCGGCTATCCCGCGCACTGGTCAGCATTCACGATCAGCCAGAAATCCGCGCAGGTGGTAACCGTATCGCCGGGGCTGTACCTGGATGGCGAGATTGTCTACGAGCGCGAAGATGAGGAAGATCTCAATCTGACACTCTATTTCCCGCTAGCCGAAAGCGACGAGAAGTGGGTTGCTATCATTCCACGCGGCGAGACGGTCGACATCAACGAAAATCGTTCGTTTGAGACATCCGAAGACCCTGAGATCAGCGAACCTGTTTCGATCTCGACGCCTGTGATCGAAGCCCGCAAAATCACGTATGTGATTCAGCAGGGCGTTGGTGCGCCGGCACCGGCGATCAAGCCGACAATCGCTGAAACCGATGCCTGCCTGGCGTTCGTCCGCGTGACCACCGCCGGCGTGCAGGAGATCGTTCCGGGTGATAAGTGGCGGGCAAAAACGCTTTACGAAGTCGAGGGCCGCGTCACGTCGCTGGAGATCCAGACGGCGCAGCTGTTCGAGGAAACCGCATCGCTGCGCACCGACCTTGCGTCGGTTGCGGCGCAGATCCAGAACATTCCCGATCCACGGCTGGTCGAACAGATCATTCGTGACGTCTCTTGGCACAATCAGGCGCTCAATCTGCCGGACGAGGCGCGCAATTATTTCTTCGACCAGGCGCTCGTCAAAGACTTCTGGGACTTCACCAAGGGCGGATATTTCCGCATCACCGAGGGCATCCGCTTCCAGTATGTTGCGCAGTACGACCAGACCTTGCGGCTGCTCGACTATGACGACCCCAAGATTTCGATCTGGGACGACAAGCTGGTCATGCCGGCCTATGACGAAGTGGCGCGCATCACGTCGGCGGAGGGCACGGGCAAAAAGGACGTTGCCAACGTCGTTCATACCGTCACCATCGCAACCCAGCACACCGTTGCGCACGAGCGCGTGCGGTACGGCGAAACGATCAATGTCTGCGAGAACACCGCCGGGTGGGGCGTTCTTGGTAACGTCCGCTATGGCGAAACCTTTCAGGCCAACGGCGAAACTTGGCAGAGCCTCGGCCAGGACGGCAGCGCCTGGAACCAGACCGCGACGGCGCAGAACGGCCACGCCGGGTACAACGTCGCGCGTGTTTCCTACGAAACCTACTATTCGACCTACACGACCTACCACACCGAAGAATACGGGCTGTCTGGCGCGATCCACGGCCAGACGTTCTTGTCTTCGCAGGTAATGGTCGTCACGTCGATTGATCTGAACTTTACCAAGGTCGGCGACACTGGCGACGTGACGCTGTCTCTTTGCAAGATCACGCCGTCCGGCACGCCGGACTTCAAGTCGGTTCTGGCGCATGTCACCAAGCCGGTCGCTTCACTTGCTGTCGGCTGGAACAAGTTCACGTTCCGCCCGACGCTGCTTGACCAGGGTGAAAGGTACGGCTGGTTTATTTCTACAACCGGCAACCACCAGCTTATGACGAACAGCGGCAACGCCTACACCGGCGGCTCGCTGTTCATCTGCTCGGACGGCATCTGGGCGCAGGGCTCGACCACTGAGGACTTCACTTTCCGCGTCAACGCCGCGAAGTTCCGCACCAACCGAGTCGTCATGCAGTTTGAAAGCCTGTCTCTGACTGGCGGCATGACCGAGATCGAAATGATCTACAAGAAGTGGACGCCGGCGGCGACACGGCTTGTCTGGGAGGTCAAGGCCCAGGGCGACGACGAATGGGTGGTGATGGATGACCGGGAGGATAACCCGCTCGCCAACCTGCCGCCGTTGGTGCAGTTGAGGTTGACCATGATCGGCACGCCGGACGTGGCGCCGATGATCTATCTCGACACCTACGCACGGGCGGTGTCGGGCCGTATGCGGCTCGATATGGTCGCCATCAGCCAGCTTCAGACGTTCGGCTTCGGGACGGACGCGGCGCAGGTTGTCGTCAACATGGATGCGTACTCGGCGGCGGCCCACACCTGCACGCCGAAGCTGATGTTGGCTGACGACACGATCGTCACTGCGGATACGATTGTCGCAACCATCGACCCGATGAAGCCTAGCCGCACCAAGTTCGTCGCCAACTTCACGCTGCCGACCGACACGCCATCGGCGCGCGTGCGGCTGGAAGCAACCACAAACTCGGTCATCAATGTGCCATTCGGGCAGGATGTCCAGTTGAACGCATTCTGAGGATAGCGCCATGGCCAAAGCACCAACAAAGCCCGAACTTTATGACGAGGACGCGGAATACACGCTCCGCGTGGCGTGGCCCGTGCGGGTAGGGCCGTTCAAGTACCTGCCGCGCGATGAGATCATTGCCAAAGGGCGGATGATCAACCGCATTATCGAGCAGGAGGGTGCCGATGCCATCCGTAACGCCGACAAGCGATAACGGCTACCAGTGGCCACCCGCTCCTGCGCGGTCCATAATGGACCGGCTCGCATGGAACACTTTCGGCGCTGACCTGCATGCGCGGTTGCTGGCGCTTGAGGACATCAATGACGGCATCGAGGCGCTGCAGGCCGAATTGCAGACCTTCGGCGTCGAGCGCCTGAATGATGCGATCAACCCGCTGATTGAAAGCACGCAGGCAACGCTTGATCAGTTGGTGATTGACCTGGCGGCTGCTGAGGCGGCCGTTGCCGCTCTTCTTGCCGGTGGCGTTCCGGCGGCCGATGTGACGGAAAGCGAAACCCGTGTTTTCGTGACGCCCGCACAGAAGGCCGAAATCGGCCAGTTGCGGGCAGATCTGACGGATGGGCTTGCTGCGGTTGCGGTCGTGACGGACGCGCTGGCGGCGTTGATTGCCACCATCAAGTTCCACACACTGCGGCCCGTCATTACCGTCACAGCGGCGCACACGGCCGTTGCCGGGCAGCGCGTCTATGCCGACAGCACCGGCGGGGCGTTCAATGTCACCACGCCGCTCAACCCGGCGGATGGCGTGACGTTCGCGGTCTATCCGAAGGGGCTTGAGGTGTCTGTGGTGCCGAATGGCACCGGCACGGCGTCAACGATCGAGGGCCTTTCGACCATGTTGATCGACCAGGCAAACACGGCCGTCGAGTTCACCTTCATGGATGGCGATTGGAAAATGGAATTCAGGAGGATCGTCAATGGGTAACGTGTCGGACTTTTTTGGCGGTGGTGGCGGCCTCTCTGCGTTTCAGCTTGCCAACCCCAAGCTGTTCAACAAATACATGACGCAAAGCATTTCGCATTATTTCGACCACAACACGACGGCAACCGTTGTTAGCGTCCGAGAGCGTGGTGTAATTTTGCCGGCACGTTCGGCGTAATCCCTGGTGGCCATCGAGGTGTATGGTCGAGGTGGAGTTTGGCGACTTCAACCACGAACCACACGGAGCCCCCGATGACCAAGACCAACATGGACCTGTCCGAGCTTCTGCAAAAGCACGATCAGGGAGATTTCCTCCGCAGCATTGCCGAAGCTGTCCTTCAGCTGATCATGGAGGCCGATGTCGACGGCCTGATTGGCGCCGGGCGGCATGAGCGTAGCGGCGAGCGTACGACCTGGCGCAATGGGTATCGGGATCGCTCCCTCGACACCCGGCTGGGCACGCTGAACCTGCGGGTGCCGAAGCTCCGGCAGGGTAGCTACTTTCCCGGCTTCCTTGAGGCCCGCAAGACCTCGGAACAGGCGCTGGTGGCGGTGATCCAGGAAGCATGGATCAGCGGAGTGTCTACCCGCCGCGTCGACGATCTGGTGCAGGCCATGGGCCTGAACGGCATCTCGAAGAGCACCGTTTCCAAGCTGTGCAAGGATATCGACGAGCGGGTCGGCGAGTTCCTGAACCGTCCGCTGAGCGGCGAATGGCCCTACGTCTGGCTCGATGCCACCTACCTCAAGCAGCGACAGGGCGGCCGGATCGTCAGCGTCGCGGCCATAATCGCCGTCGCCGCCAACACTGAGGGTCGCCGGGAAATCATCGGCCTTGGCATCGGCCCCTCGGAAGCCGAGACCTTTTGGACCGATTTCCTCAGGTCATTGCGCGCCCGCGGGCTCAGTGGCGTCCGCCTGGTGATCAGCGATGCACACACCGGTCTCAAGGCAGCCATCGCCCGTGTCTTCGAGGCAACCTGGCAGAGGTGCCGCGTGCACTGGATGCGCAATGCGCTGGCCCACGTCTCGAAGGGGCAGCACACCGTTGTCGCCGCTGCGATTCGCCAGGCCTTCGAGCAACCAGACCGAAAGCACGCCGGCGAAACATGGCGGCACGTCGCCGGCCAACTCCGTGCCCGCTGGCCCAAGCTCGCCGACCTGATGGATGCCAGCGAACACGACGTGCTGGCCTACATGGTCTTCCCGCGTCAGCACCGCACGAAGCTCCACAGCACGAATCCGATCGAGCGTCTGAACAAGGAAGTGAAGCGCCGCGCCGACGTCGTCGGCATCTTCCCGAACGAAGCATCGATCATGCGACTCATCGGCGCCGTGCTGTTCGAGCAAAACGACCAATGGCAGACTTCGAGCCGCTACATGATGGTCGAGGCCTTCGCGCAAATCGACAAGGAGGAGATCGACCCCATTCTCAGCATCACCACCAAAGCAGCCTGATCATGCCCTCAGGCCACTTGGGAAATTACACCAGCTTGACGGACGTGACCCAACCGTTTCGACCTCTGCGGCCTTTTTCACTAACTCGGCAAAAGTAGGTGCGTCTATTTCGTCTGCCTCCGACGACACATACGCAACAGTTTGTGATGTGACAGGTTCACCCGGAAAACTTTGGGGTGTTATCGGGCCGGCAGGCACCAACACGACGGATGACCACCATATCAGGATCACAATAGACGGCACGGAATACGTGATCTCTGTGACTGACACCGTAGTTGTAGGCGACAGGCTTGTCGTTGGCTCTTTGTGGGTCGACCAAACCTGGGGCGCTGGGATCGTCATTTTAGGGGCTTCCACGTATCCACCCAGACCGTGGGCAAGTGGCAATACTGGTGGTCCAACAGCAGCCCCTCTCAATGGTGACGTTTACACCGTTAACACCCTGACTGGCATAGCGCCGAGGGCGGCTCAAATGCTGTCGTTGCCATATGTCCCGTTCGCGGACAGCCTCAAAGTTGAGGTGAAAGTGACGGACGTGAACGCAGCTTCCGCTGGCGCATACGCCTACGCGGCCTACGAACTCTTGAGCTAGGATTGGGCCCATGATCATCACAAACGAGAATCATCCAGAGTTTGATCCGGTTACCTCGATTGAAGCCATCCCCGTCGAATGGGACGGTGACCTCATTCGCATCACACGCGGCCCCGGCAAATACGAGATCAAGGAGCACTATGCCCCCGTCGATCCCGGCCCAGCGCCAACCTACTACAAGGTCATCTGTCCGTCGTCGAATGATTTGAGACTTTTTGGGCTCTGGAAGAGTGGAGTTTCCGGCTCGGTTTGCGGGTTCATTTAAGCCGCTTTGGCTTGGTGGTTCAAGCGGCGCTGTTTGATGGTGTCTCGTTTAATCCTTTCGCGTTCGAGCAGGATGGTCTGGCCGCGTCCGAAGTAGACGTCGGCCGGGGTGAGATTGTGGAGGCTCTCGTGGTATCGGCGATGGTTGTAGTGCTCGATGAAGGCCGCGATCTGGGCTTCGAGGTCTTCCTTGAAGAAGTAGTTTTCGAGGAGGATGCGGTTCTTCAACGTCTGATGCCAGCGTTCGATTTTCCCTTGTGTCTGCGGATGGCCGGGAGCGCCGTGAACCTGGTCGATCTTGTATGTCTCCAGCCATTCACCGAGATCAGAGGCGACATAACACGGACCGTTGTCGGACAGCAGGCGCGGCCGGTGTTCGACCTTGACCTTGTCGCAGCCTGAGGCTGCCAGCGCCAGGTCGAGCGTGTCGGTGACATCATCGACTTTCATACCGGTGCACAGCTTCCAGGCGATGATGTAGCGGGAGTAATCGTCGAGAATAGTCGACAGGTAGAACCATCCCCAGCCGATGACCTTCAGATAGGTGAAGTCGGTCTGCCACATCTCGTTCGGCCGCGTGGTCTTGTCCTTGAACTCGTCGTTGGCCTTGATGACGATATAGGCTGGTGACGTGATCAGGTCATGGGCCTTGAGCAGGCGGTAGACAGAAGCCTCTGATACGAAATAGCTTTCCGTATCGGTGAACTTCACCGCCAGTTCGCGCGGCGACAGATCGGCGTGGTCCAGCGCCATTTCGATGATCCTGCCCCTGATATCGTCTGGAATGCGGTTCCACACCCGTGGCGGCGCGGACGTCCGGTCTTCCAGTCCCTTGACACCGTGGGTCTGGAACCGGTCACACCATCTGTAAAATGTTGGCCTGGGAATGCCGAGCTTTTCGAGGGTTTGCCGGACCGACAGATGTGACTGCTCGACCAACCGGATGATCTCAAGCTTTTCGGTGGCGGGATATCTCATTCGTCGTCGCCCCCATGCCCGATCATGCTTTTTTTGAGCAGGCGGTTCTCCAGGGTGAGGTCGGCCAGCGCCTCCTTCAGGTCGCGGCTCTCCCTACGCAGCGCCTTCACCTCGTCACTCGTTGCCGAACGGGAGGTATCGCCTGCAAGGCGCTTCTTGCCAGCTTCGAGGAATTCCTTCGACCAGCTATAATACAGGCTTTCGGCGATCCCCTCACGGCGGCAGATCGCGGCGATACTGTCTTCGCCACGCAGGCCTTCCAGGACGATCCGGATTTTGTCCTCGGCCGAATGATGCTTGCGCGTGGCGCGGCGGATGTCTTTGAGCGTCTTCTCGGCCATCGATGTCTGCGGCCCGGATTTTTGTCTCATCTTCGCTTCCTTTGATAGAGCTACGATGAGCCGAAAATCCTCTCTTCTCAATTAAGCCAGTTCTGTCTCATGGGCGCTGATCCGGGACACAATGGATATCTTTCACTCCACACTGTTCAAGGATTTCTTGGATATCCTCTTCCGAGAATTCCGACAAAGTAAGCGCAACGCCAGCAGGCAGGTCGCAGGCAAACAGGAACTCAACGCTTGGCCGGTCAGATGAATTTATGATCAGGAGGACATCAGAGCGTTGCGCGGAGAAAAACAGGTATGAAAGGCTATCGAGCACAGAAGGGTCTGTCGTGTACCCCAGATCATCGATGATCAAACCGTGAAGGCCAAAGCCCTTCATCGAGTCTGATGACTGAATCAATATCTGTGCGATCTGTTCGGGAGACTTACCTCTGAGGTTTACGTTGGCCCAGTCACCTCCATTTCTGTGTGCCAAAATACGAGCAGCCACCGTCTTGCCCATACCAGCAGCACCCGAAATCCAGCAGGCCCCAAAGGTTTCCAATGCTTGCTGAATTTTTTCGACCGCGTCTGTTCGATTTGCTAGAGCCTTTGGAAGAGGCGTTTCGGATATTGGACTAGGTCGAACAGGATGGGTGCTAGCAACATCAGACACCGAGGACATAGAGATTGACAAGGCTTTAGCCATGAGCTGGCTTTGCGCCTCGAATTGGGCGCGGTTGAGGGTCACCCGTGGGGAGTGTCATGAACTCTGTGTATCTGGCCTGGCCCATGCGGGTTTCAGATACGGTCACGCGTTGAAGCGCTCGCCGAACATGATAGCAAACTGGTTTCTGGCTGCAAACCATTCTCGGACATTGCGGCCGCCTTTCTCGAAGTTGCGGATGGCGAGATAGATCAGCTTGGTCGCGGCCTCCTCGGTCGGAAACGAGCCACGCGTCTTGATGGATTTGCGGATGACCCGGTTCAGGCTTTCCACGGCGTTCGTTGTGTATATGATTTTGCGGATAGCCGGATCGAAGGCAAAGAACGGGATCACCTCCTGCCATGCCCGCCGCCAGGCCGGGGCGATGGAAGCGTATTTTCCGGCCCATTTTTCCTCGAACGCATCCAGTTCATCGGCGGCCTGATCGGCGGTAGCGGCACCGTAAATCCGGCGCAGATCGGCAGCCACGATCTTGCGGTCTTTCCAGCTGCAGAAGTTCAGGGAATGGCGCACCAGATGCACGATGCAGGTCTGGACCGAGGCTTCCGGAAAGGCAGCGGTGATCGCCTCGGGAAAGCCCTTGAGCCCGTCCACGACGGCAATCAGGATGTCCTGGACGCCACGGTTCTTCAACTCGTTCATCACCGAGAGCCAGAACTTGGCCCCTTCATTCTCGGCGATCCAGAGGCCAAGAACCTCGCGGACGCCGTCCCGCGTGACGCCCAGCGCCACGTAGACCGCCTTGTTCTTGACCATGCGGCTGTCGGCGTCCCTGATCTTCACTCGCAGGGCGTCGAAAATGACGATGGGATACATCCGCTCCAGCGCCCGGCCTTGCCATTCACGAACCTCATCCAGAACAGCGTCGGTGACCCGGCTGATCAGGTCCGGCGAAACTTGAAGGCCGTAGACATCTTCAAGATGGGCGCGGATGTCGCGAACGGTTAAACCTGCGGCATAGAGGCCGATGATCTTGTCATCCATGCCATCGATCCGGGTCTGACCTTTCTTGACCAACTCCGGCTGGAAACTGCCATCCCGGTCTCGGGGTACTGAAATCGGCAGCTCGCCATCCTGGCCCTTCAGGCGTTTGCCGGCTGTGCCGTTGCGCCTGTTGGACTGACCAGGTGGCGCATCCTTGCCCTCCTCATAGCCCAGATGTGCCGTCAACTCGGCACCCAACATCCGCTCCATCAGCTTGATCTTGAGTTCTTTCATCAGCCCGGCATCGCCGAGAAGGTCTTCAGGCCGCTCGCAGCCCTTCAGAAGTTCGTCCAGCAGTTCCTTGGAAATCGTCATCGTCATTGCTCCTCTCAGGAAGCATGAACCAGATCACGGATACACAGAAAATCGGACACTCTCCACCCGTGTAGCCTCTTCCAGAATTTCTTCTAAACTATTTCTATCGAGAAATCGTTCTTCGCGGTTCGGGTTTGTAGAAAGCTGCAGAACAGCCATCATAATTCTGTCTAGACATGCCTTCGATTGCGAATGAACTCCACCTCTATCAATAAGAAGACTAGATACTCTGGATTTAATCTTTCGAGCTAGAAATTCTGAATCAGCAGCACCGCAATCAAAATATATTTTCTTCAGAAAATTTTCACGAAGACCTGCATCATCGAAACCTTCAATAAACTCCTTTGTTTTCTTTGACAGTTTCGATTCAGCTAGCACTTGGCGCAATTCAGTCAGATCGCCTGCCTTTGCAAGTTTTCTCCACGCATCTAGAGTCGGTAACCCGTTCACCCGGTCACCAACCTTTTTCTCTTTTCCAATGGTGGATGTCGTAAGATGACGCAGCGTGACATCCATGCCTGGGTTGCGTTCTCGCAACTCAACGAAACTGTCTATGCTGGCGACAATATCGTCCGAGTTGATTGTGACGCTACCAGCGGTTTCTTTGACTTGAACGGCCTTGAGCGCGTTTTGGGCGGCAACAGCGTAATCCTCGGCGACTTCCAGAAAGAGAAACTCACCCTCATTCAATTCGGTCCAAGCAAGAGCCGATTGGAATATCTGGTAAACATACCCT
Organism: Hoeflea sp.; assembly: GCA_020637795.1. Taxonomy (GTDB): domain Bacteria; phylum Pseudomonadota; class Alphaproteobacteria; order Rhizobiales; family Rhizobiaceae; genus Hoeflea. The sequence continues at coordinate 30,003 of JACKJT010000003.1, forward strand.
CGAAGAGAATCGATGGCTTCTCTGGCCGAATCTCCTACGGGAAATTTTTCTGGAGACATTATCTAACCAACTCGATTATTCTTTTTCCATACTGTGCACCGCGGGTATTTCCAAAACAAGACTGACTTCCTTGGGAGCAAGCGTATCAAGCATGACAAAACAAGACGATGAAAAGGCTCTTACCTGAGATAATCAGCACAAATAATCAAACTTTTCGATTTATGTAATCCAAAGATGCAGAGACTATCACGTTCAATATTCGCCAATCATTCTAGATTTGGCGAGAGGTCAGTTACCCCTCCCCCAGTAAGGGGCTCGCCAGCCCGCCTTCAAGGCCTCAGCTTCATTGCAAAACCACCGTTCCCCCTGCTCCAGACTCACCTTAGTCTTCTCGTACCAAGGCGACCAAGGAGCATGATAGATTTTTCCATTCTTGGAGATGTTTCCTTTGATCGGACAACCTTCTGGCGATTCCTGTTCAGCGACCAGCCATTTCTCAGCACGGTAATCCCAAGCAGTCTGGGAGGGAGCCTGCCAAATGCCCTTCCCTGCTTGGCGTGCTTGATCCTCAGTTGCAGCGTAGTCCTTTGAGTATCTCCGGAAGGCCCAAGCCAACCCGCTGGCAACCAGCAACTCGTTTACGTCTTGGCCGGCGACTGAGCAGACAGCAATTATGCGATCATAGTCGTCGACACCTCGATTATCACAATGCAACTGACGACCGAGAACCAATTTCTCCAACGCAGTGATTGCAGCCTTGCCACAAGCCCATTCACCTCCCTTGCTGTTCTTGCATTTTTGACCTGCTTCCGGGGCATCGATCCCATGGAGCCGATATCTCACGCCTGCAACATCAAGGGTATCGCCATCAACCACATGTAATTGATCAGCTGAGACTTTCACTGAGCACGCTGCCAGAAGCAGCGCTGCGAGAGTTAGCAGCCTCAATTGATTTCCTTGTCGCAAAGCTGGTTACCCGAAGAGAAGAGCGATAATCACGCCGTAGAACATCACAACGAAGAGTGACAGGCCGACAGCCTCACGCTTGGTCAACGGCGGGCTGGCATAGTTGTTTTTCGGTCCTGGATTTCTGTCCCAACCACTTACCATCTGCGCCTCCTCGAAACGAGTTGATACCATAGCAGCTCAGGCACCGAAGCGCGAATCCTGATCCATCACAGCTATTGATTGCATAGTGCCGTCATCTAGGACACAGTCCCTCAGGGGGCGTGCGATGAAAAAACGGTACCTCATTGTCGGCGGTCTGATCTTATTTGCGTGGGCGCGCCTCACGGGCGAGCCAACCCGTGAGAGTCCTCCACCGCGATTGCAATCCGAAGTCACCATCCAGAAAACGAAAACTACCTCGAATAAGTCAACGGCTTCAAAATCCGAGCAGTCCGGACTGTCGCCAAGTGCTCAACAACCGAGCAAGTTCGTGGCGGCTACTATGCGAACTGTAAGCGGCAATCGGGTGGCATTTCGCGAAGGGCTTTCAACCAATTACCCAGTAATCGACCGCTTCGACCGCGGCCGGCAAGTTCAGCAATTGGAGAATCAAGAAGAATGGTCGCGAGTTCGCGATGAGCTCACACAACGAGAGGGGTGGATGGCAAGCCGCTATCTGTCCGATGGCCTAAATACCTCAAAAGATCGCCCCGACAAGAAACCGCCAAAGCCTAAGGAGGTTTCGACATCACCACCTGCTCTATCCAAGCCTGTCATCATTCAAAGGATCATCGCAAAGTCTATTTCGGCTTACCCAGGCTCTTGCCCGTGTCCGTACAACACTGATCGAGGAGGGCGGCGATGTGGAAAAAGGAGCGCGTATTCAAAGCCAGGCGGATACGCACCAATCTGCTTTCCTCAAGACGTATCTGAAAGGATGATTGCCGCGTTCAAGGCACGCAGGTAGAACCAGAGAATACATTCTTAGAGATGGAAATGACTGCTGCTTGCGACCTGTAAGGTTCTCGATACATGTCCAGAATTAACCCTGATGCTTCGGACATATCGTTTGAATGCAGCAATTCTGATCCTTGGAGACTTCGGTAGTTTTATGTGTTAAATGTTCGTGAGTTCAATTAATAAACTATGTTCGATTTTGCTCTAGAACGGAGAAATTATGATTAGAGCAGCCTTGATCACTATTCTGTTTTGCGTACCAAGTCTCGCGTGTGCGGATGCCTACAAAAATATGAGCGCCCACTACGACATCGAAAAGTTGTCGATTGAATGCACTTCGGACGGATCGAAGAAAATCGATTGGACCCGGTACTGCACCGGAGTTTTCTATTGTGGCGATGGTGGCTGCGATAGCGGCAGTGTGCTGCTTGAGAGCACAAAGAACGCTTTATCAATAGCTAAAATCAAGGCTATTTTGGCAACACACCGAACTTTGGATGTATATGATCTTGAGGAATATCGCGGATTGAAATTGATTGAGGGTCGCGACAAAATTCTTCAAGTGAAAAGTGATGCATGTGCTTCATTCGTCATCGGCGCAAGCCATCGAAGAAGTGGGTGGATGCACTTGAGCGGCGATGCCGATTTAGATCAATTCTGCATTAGTGTGTATCCAGGAAATGAACCGGGCGTTGTCTTAGCCTTGCGTGAAATTGACGGCGTTAAAGAGGTTAGTCGTACGGGCGGCGGCGCTGGCAATCCTTCCTTAAGCATGGTAATTCCTCGCTCGACTTTCTTTGATGCAGTAAACAGTGAAATGACGATACTGAGACCAATAGTGAAGAATGCGTTTGAGAAAGTACTCTCTATATCATGTGATTCAGCAGAGCTCGCTAAGTGTGCGATAGTTGCAAAAAATGGTGCTCTAGACGTAGACCTAATTTTTCCCTATTCCAGAGGATACGGTAAAGTAGGTCATTGGCATCATGCGTATTTCCAGATCAAACCAAATGTCTGGAGTGACCGATACCTCACCTTGGAATTTCAGATGCCGATTACGCGGATTCGCCGGTGGCCCGCTGAAGTGATGCCAGACGTGTTCGAGTCAGTTGACTTTGATGACGACTTCGAAACAATTCGCTACGCCGTTATGGATGCAGTAGCCGATATGATTGACGGTTGTATAGCAGATCAATACCCAGGAGACGGTTGCTCCGATTCCCAATGATGATACGTCAAAGACAGCTTCGGGAATTTATGGCGATAACGGTAGTCGCTCTTCATATAGTACTTGTATTTTATGTCATACTAATTCTACCGTCTCGTATTACCAATCAGGACACACTCGCATCGACCATTGGCGCATTTCTTCCGGTGTTCGGTATCTACGTGGGGATTGTGGTCAAGAACCTTCAACTTCGAAGAGGACCGATTGGTGAAAAGGTGAACCCGTCGTTCACGATTGTTCTGGTGATGCTTCTTGCGGCCTATGTCGCTGGCATCGTGTTTGTTGTGGAAGGATATAAATCAGGTGTTCTAACGTCCGAGCGGCTACTACCGGGCGCGATTGGACTTGTTGAGGCTGCATTCGGTGGCTTTTTCTCGTCACTTTTCTTCACACTGTTCGGAGTTGATGGCTCAAACAGTAAAAAAATGTCTGGTTCTCCAAGGAAATAGTATCGAAGGCCATCGGCTGCGTTACGGCTCAGTTCAGTCGGTGCCTACTCGGCGAAGGTCCGCTGGCCTGCCTTTTCATCCATATGTTATCGAGATAAAAGCTCGGCACAGCCAAGAGGCAATCATCGAAAGCAAAGCATCGAGCTATTCGCCTCCAGACAGCGCAAATTCGACTAACTCCAATGGAATCCGCACTTATGTGGCGAGGAGTCCGGACTTATGGTGGTTGAATCCGGCCTGATGTGGCGATGGACAAGTTTGGTAGGCCTGGAGGGATTCGAACCCCCAACCAAGCGGTTATGAGCCGCCGGCTCTAACCGTTGAGCTACAGGCCTTCCTTGCCGCTGCGGCGCTTTGTGGTGGCCTTGGTGCGGGCGGAGCAGGCCGCCGGTCGCAAGGCCGGACGCGCCGTCCGGATGCTCGCCGGTTTAGCCCAAAACAGATGCCTTCACAAGCCGTTGCCGGCGCGCGCCCACAGCTGCCCGCATGCTGCAATCGGGATCTCCTGCCGGCGCGGCCGTGCGTGAGCATATGGGCTGCCCGCCGCCGCAATGCGTCCACATTCGCTCGCCATTACATCCGGTGACGGGACACTTGAAATGAGGCATGTAGGTTTTCGTGCAAATGTCCAGGTTCGAACGAGACATGCTTCAGCCACCAGATCGGAGACTTTCCATGACCTCATCGCTTACCGCCCGCAGCCGCATGCTCGCCGCCGGCGCGCTCTCGGCGCTCATGCTTTCCGCGTCCGCCCCGGCCTTTGCCGACGAGGCCAAGACGCCCGAGCCCGGGGTGATTTCGGTCTCCGGCGAAGGCGTGGCGGCAGTGGCGCCCGACATGGCGGTGATCTCGCTCACCGTGCTGCGCGAGGCCGAAACGGCGCGCGAGGCGCTTGACGCCAACAACGCGGCGATGAGCGATGTTCTCGCCGCGATGAAGGCCGAAGGCATTGCCGAGCGCGACCTGCAGACCGGCGCCTTCTCGGTGCAGCCGCGCTGGGTCTACCCCGACAACAAGGACGGCGAGACCCGCGAGCCGCGGATCGTCGGCTACACCGTCAACAACACGCTGACCGTGCGCATCCGCGATCTTGCCCGGCTCGGCGCCATTCTCGACAGCTCCGTCAGCTTGGGCGTCAACCAGGGCGGCAACATCGTCTTCACCAATGACGACCAGGACAAGATCCGCGAGGCGGCCCGTCTCGACGCCGTCACCAAGGCGAAGGTAAAGGCCGAAGCCATGACCGCCGCACTCGGCGTCTCGCTCGGCCGCATCACCCAGATTTCGGAAAATTCCTATGCCGCCCCGCCAATGCCGATGGCCCGCGCCGAAATGGTCATGATGGCCAAGGGCGCCGATTCGGTTCCCGTCGCCTCCGGCGAGAACGAGTACCGGGTCACCGTCAGCGTCACCTGGGAAATCGCCCAGTAGACCGGCCGCAACTCTCTACCCTGAAAACGCCGTCGGTGGACAAGACCGTTTTGAGACCAATGCGAAAACCCCAGGATGGCGACATCCCGGGGTTTTGTCTTGAAGCCCTGTGGCAGGGGAAGCCGGACCTAGCGGCGGAAGCCGATCACCGGGCAGTGACGCTCGTTGGCGAAGATCACCCGCACCGGGCGGTGATGGCGGAAGCCCTCGACAACGACCCGGCGTTCGCCGGCGCGAACCACATCGGCGCGGCGGACGCCCATGTCGCGGGCCTTGTCGACGGCGACATCGGGCCGGCAGACATCGCGGTAACCGCCAAAGCCGTCCCGGCCGCCGCGGCCGTCATGGTCGCGTCCACCGCGGCGGCCGTAATCTCCTCCACCGCGGCGATCATGATCGCGGATGACAATGCCGCCAGCGGGGCCGCCGATGGAAAATTCGAAACCGATGCCGCCGGCAGTGGCGGCAGGGGCGGAGGCGGCGATGCCGGCGGTGGCGACGACGAGAGCGGCAAGCGTGGAACGAATGAAGCGGTTCATGACGGTATCTCCTGGGATGGCGACCTGTCGCCTGGGGCTGGTTGTGTCTGTCTCGACCGGCTGCTCCGCTCGATTGATCCGACACTAGTCCCGTCCACCTGAACCAAACCGGAACCACCCGTTCATGCGCGGTTCACGCTGACCCCGCAGCCGCCGGTTCCGGGCCGGCTGCCAGGCCGCGGCGGCGGCGCCGGCATTAAGATGGGGAACGGCGCAACCTGCGGACATGGAAAACCCCGGGAGGCGGGCGCCCACCGGGGTTTTGCGTGTCGGGCTTTCCGTCCGGTTTAGCGGCGGAAGCCGATCACTGGGCAGTGGCGCTCGTTGGCGAAGATCACCCGGACCGGGCGGTGATGGCGGAAGCCCTCGACGACGACGCGGCGGTGACCGGCGCGGACCACATCGGCGCGGCGGACGCCCATGTGGCGTGCCTTTTGCACGGCGCGGTGCGGGCGGCAGACATCGCGGCCGCCGCGATGGCCTTCGAACCGGTCCCAGCCGCCGTGGCGGCGGTGATCGCGGACGACGATGCCGCCGCCGGGACCACCGATCGAGAATTCGAAGCCGATGCCGCCCGCATTGGCGGCGGGAGCGGAAGCGGCGAAGCCGGCAGCGGCGACGGCGATGGCGGCGATTGCGTTGCGGATAATCTTGTTCATGACTGTTCTCCTGGTATCTGGTGGCGGCTTGGCGCCGTGAGTGGGTGTCCCTGGTTTCGATCCTGTCTCGACCGGATGTCCCGTTCGATTGACCCCACACTAGATCCGCCCGCCTGAACCGAACCGGAACCGGCCATTCATCCTGCATTCATGAAAATTTGGACGCGCCGGCCCCCGCCAGCACCACAGCCGAAACGCGCTGCAGCGGCGCGATTGTGTCTGCCTGATCTTTAGGTTTACTGACCGGCCGGCACCAGAAGCAGGATATCCAGATCGCGCTCGGGATAGAAATCGGTCTTTTTCATCTCGAATGTCGTCGGCCCGGTTTTGGTGACGCCTTCGCCGCAAAAGCTGACGATATTTCTGGTATCGCCCTTGTCGACAGTCAGCGAGAACGAGCCTATCGGGCCGGCCCAATTGTTGCCGGTCGTCAGGATGTAGGAAATCCAGTTCTCGACATAGAGCGGAGTGCCGGTAGCCATCGTCGCCTTGCGGCTCTTTTGCGCGATCCGCACCATGGAGTCGTCGAGGCAATATCGCTTTTCATACTCGTTAAAGCGCTCGCCGCTCGGCTGGCCATTCTCGTCGAGATAGGTCACATCGACGGTGCCGCCGACACTGGTGGCGTAGCTGTGCCTGACGATCACATCGCTGTTTGCCGGGTAGATGGTTTTCCACCAGTAGACCGATTTCAGCGTCCATTGCGGGACGATGTGATCCTTCATTCCGCTGCCATCGTCCCACTGCTCGACGCGGATCAGGCCAAGCCCCTTGAAACGCTCAAGCGCTTTCGGGCTGAGCCTGGACAGCGCCGCGCCGGTCGCCTCCGCTACCGGCATCAGCGGAATATCTTCCGCTTTCAGTTCCCCTGTCAGATCGACATTGCTGACGGTTGCCTGTTGCTGCAGCTGGGGCTTGATCGGCTGGCCGTCCTGGCTCACCTCGAAGCCGAGAAAATTGTCACCCGCATCGGGATCAAGGGCGATGGGCTCGTCAAATCCGCTTTCAATGTCGGGCAGCGGAAAGGCCACCAGCGCCTCGACGTCCTTGTCGGTATTGTTGTGAAACCGGTATTCCACCCGCACCTGCCGGGGCGAAATATAGAGCTTTTCATCCGCCATGGTGATCGCGTCGGTCTGCACGAAGACCAGACCGCCGGTTTTCAATTCGGCCATGGAATCGTTGGCCGTTGCCGCGGCCGGCGCCGAAAGCAGCATCGCGATCGCAAGGGCAGCGCGCTTGATCGGCATCATGAAAAATCCTCCGGATTGGGCTGCCAAGAGGTAATCAGCCGCAACTCGATTCCGCAACAGAATTCGTGGCGCCAGCTTGTCGAGCGAGTGCAATCTCGCCTCAGAGTTCGCGGCCCCAGACCTGCAGCTCCTTCACGCTTTCCGCCGTCTCGCCGATGTCGCGCCAGGAAAACGCCGCCAGCAGGCCGGGATAGGGCTCGTAGCCGAGACTGCGCCAGAAGCCGTGCAGCGGAACGTAGTCGGCGGGCCGGGAAGGATGGTCGTCAGGCCTCAGCACCGAGGCGAACACGGCATGCTCGTAGCCCTGCGCCCGCGCGGCTGCCTCGCGCATGGCAAAGAACTGCCGGCCCGCGCCATGGCCGCGGTAGTCGGGCAGCAGCACCGATTCCGCCATGTAGAAGAAGCCCGCCGGATCAAGCCCGATGCGGGCGAAGGGCGCCGCGAATTCCTTGGCGTGGTCGGCCAGCGGAGCGGCTGTCGCCGCCCCCACCATGCGGCCGCCGGCATCGCGGGCCGCCACCACCACCGCGCCCGGCGAGGCGGCGAAATGCTCGAGATAGCGTTTCTCATAGGCGGCGTCGCCGTCATAAAGATAGGGCCAGTCGGCAAACACCGCGATCCTGAGCCGCGCCAGGTCCTCGAGCGCCTCGCTGATCTCGGCCGCCGCGAGAACCGAGAAACTCAGGCCCGATTTCGACGCCACCGTTCCTGCCTCAACCGGCTTTGACCTGAGCGATCCAGTCGGTCAGGTTGTAGCTCATCGTCACCCGGCTGATCAGACCGTCGTCAATCTCGAAGAAGATGCCGGCGGGCAGCGTGTAGCGCTGGCCATTGGCTTCGGGCAGGCCCTCGTCGGTGGCGAGATAGGTGCCGCGCACGGTGAACTCGGCGGCCGCATGGGTGCCGGTCTCGTCGACCATGATGACGATGTCGCCGAGCTGTTCGTCATAGTGCCGGCTCATCTTGGCGTTGAACCAGCGGAATTTCTCCTTGCCGATCTCGCGCCCGCCCTGGTTGATGTCGTGCGCCACATCATCGCTCAGGCAGTCGAGCATGCCCTCGGAACTCTTGGCGTTGAACGCCTCGAGATAGCGTCGGATCAGGGCGGTTGTTGTGTCTCGGCTCATAATGCTCTCCGGGAATGAATTGGGTTGCCCACTGGTGCCATAGCCGGGGAGCCGGTGGCAACCTACAAATACTCCGCGATCTCCGGATAGAGCTTCTTATAAAAATCCGGCTTTTCACCGAACCAAGGATGGGCCTTTCCCTTCTTGAGAAACTCATGAAAACTTTTTGCGTGAGTGTCGTTTTCGGTTTTTGACAATTTGAAGTGTGCGTATGCCAGCGCTAACAAGTGCCAGGGTCCTGTCCGGTTTTTCCCGGCCAACGCGATAGATTTCTCGATCGTTGCAATCGCGTCGCCATATTTGCCCATTCCAATTTGGGCATAGCCGAGATTGGCCAACGCATTATAGCGATCCTCGGCTCCGGTCGGAGTATTGTCCAAAATATACTGGAAGATACGGGCCGCCACGTCTGACTGACCAGCCTCCAGAAATGTCCGCCCGACCTTGACTGCCGCGCGCGTGTCAAAGAGCTGAAGTAATCGGTCGACCACCTTGAGGCTTTGTGTTTCATCGGCCGTTCTCGGATTCAAATCAGCTGCCTCCTGCCGCGCCTCGACCCTTTGCAGGCGGCGCATGGCGGCAAGAAACGATTCATCCGAACGGTATTCGGTCGGAGAATAGAGATACTGGTGCCGCCACCAGATGGTCGCGAAGAACAGCACTCCAATCAGCGTCGGAAACAGGACGACGAACCAGACAAGCGGCAGCGCGATTTCCGTTGCCTGATACACCTGGACCAAGGTAACCGTCGCTATCGTCTCCACCAGCAGCACAAACATTGCGATCACACTGAGCGGATTCCGGACGACGGCAGAGCCGGCGGACAGTGACGTCTGTTCAACTGGTTCAGTCATGGAATGCACCCCAATGCTCCATCCGACCGTTTCATAGAAACACATCAACCCTAAATTGCCAACGATCACTGTTTTGGACGATTGAACGTCACATGAGGGTATCGACAGTTGGCGTGCCATGCCGGAACGCCCGCATGGCGCGGGGCCACCGGGAGGATGAGCAGGAAATCCGGAGGGCCGCGCGCAGGCTGTGCCGTACGGAAATGGGTGTGGTGTGCATGCTGCCGCTTTCGCGGAAACATGCGGGGTGGCGCGGCTTGCGCGCGGGCCCGACTATCGCCGGATGGAGTCCGCATCCGACAGGCGGTCGCTTGCGTTTCTCGCTGCCCGGACACGGGCGGTTCAAAACGGCATCCGGCTTCATCCGGCACGGGCTTGGTCTCGCGTTGGCGATCCGGGGGCACCCGGGAACTGACCAAAGCCAGTCGCCCTCCCCGCATCCGCAAGGCAGCCCGCCACAGGCCCGTTTCCACCCCCACCCCGGCTGCCGGCCGGCGCAGGCCGGCACAGGGGGCAGGGATCTCTCCGGTGGCTGGCTTGGCCGATCCTCCCGTCGGGGTCGTCCCATAGGGGCACCCGTTCAGACTGATCCTGCTGCCAGCGGAACCCGCCGGTGCACCGCCTCCTCCATCGTCCCGCCGCACGTTACGGCAGACACCCGGAGGCCTTCCCCCCGCCTGGACCGATACGTTTCCGGTCCATCCGGTGACGGGAGCGAGGGAATGATGGCATGGGGTTTGGGGTGTGTGGACAAAATGGGCGACGATGGCGCGGCGCGCACCCTCTCCCCCTCGGTGGGGGAGAATGCGAATTTCAGCACCTTAGCGTCAGCTAAGTGCTAGAAATTCCAAGAGAGGGGGCATGTTTCGGGGACAGAAACACCCCCTCACCTGAAAAATCTACGACTTGGCGCTGACGCGCCAAGACCGTGATTTTTCTTCCTCTCCCACAAGGGGAGAGGGGAACGTGCCTCAAAACTCCGGAAAGCCCCTTTGCCTCCACTGGCTGCGCGGGATCGGCGCGCCAACCTTGAAGGTGAAGGCGGTGACGCGGAGCGCGTCTCTATCGACGGTGCAGCGGAAGCTCAGATTGTACCAGGCGCCGGCGGCACGGAAGGCGGCGTTTGGGACCGCGAGCACATTGCCGCCGGGCAGCCGGTAGGCGGGCAGCAGTTCAACGCGGTAGGATTCCGGCGCGCGCCGCAGCTGCTCGCGCAACTCGGTCGTGCAGAGCTGGCTGCCGCGAACGTCGCGCGGCAGCGCCCCCATGGCCGTGGTCGCAACCGCATGGCCGGTGTTGACGCTGGAAGACAGCGCCCGCACCCCGGGCAGGCCGTTGTCGCCGGCAGGCGCGCTCTCCGCCGGGGCCACGGCTTCGGCTTCCGGGGCACGGGATGGTTTGGCCCTGGCCGGATCGGGCTTCGGCGGCGATGGCGCCGGATCGGCGGGCTTCTCCGGCAACGCCGCGGTTTCGGTCTGTTCGGCCGCTTCCGGCAGATCGCCGGGCTGGTCGCCGGCCTGCTCCGCGTCGGGCACGGCGATCTCAGCCGGCAGCGCCGGCCGCTCCACGGGAGCTTCGGCAAGGGTTTCAGCCGGGGTTTCGGTCGGGGTTTCGGCCGGATCTGCAACGGTGGTTTCACCCTCCGGCGGAACATCCGCGGCGGTCTCGGTCTCGGGCGGGGCCTCGGCGGCAGTCTTCAGCTCGGGTTCGGGCTCGGGCGCCGGCTCAGGCTCAGGCTGTGCGACGTCCTCCGGCTTGGCTTCGGCCTCTGACCCGGTCGCGGACTGAGGTTCCTCAGGCGGCGTCTCCGCCGGCTCGACGGCCGGCGCCTGCGCAGCCCCGCCATCGAGCGCGATCTCCGGGCCCCTGTCCTCCTCGCCGAACTCAAACACCGGGCGGAGCACCGGGATCGGCACGCTCTCGCCCTCAGGCAGGCTGGGCGGTGGCGGCGATTCGGCCGCCGGCTCCGGTTCGGGTTCAGGCGGCGCTTCAGCCTGCGGAGCGGGCTCGGGTTCAGGCTCCGGCTCTGGTTCCGGTTCCGGCTCTGGCGGCGGCACGATGGTCACCGCCACCACCTCTTCCGGCGGCTCTGGCTCCGCCATCGGCCTGGGAAGGTCGAACAGCAGCACCGCGACGATCAGCCCGTGCAGAAACAGCGAGAGAAGCAATCCCCCGCCCAAGCCGTTCCACCTGATCTCGCGCCAACGCATCATGCTGCGAGCAATAGCAGAAAATCAGGCGAAACAAGGGAGTGAAGCGGCGATGACAGGATTTTCTCTGCCCAGACGATGCTGCGACGAACCGCGGCATCCGGCCTCCCTTGCCCGGCGCCGCACTTGCTGCCAGAACTGAGCTGCGGCAACACGGGAGAGACCCACATGAGCGGATACACGCTGTACTGGAAACCGGGATCGGGTTCGATGGTGGTCGAGGCGGCGCTGCGGCTGGTCGGCGTGTCCTTCGATGGTGTCAGGATCAACGACACGTCCGATCCCGCCTTCCTGGCGCTCAACCCGGCCGGCAAGGTGCCGGTGCTCAAGATGGCCTGCGGCCCGGTGATCGCCGAGAGCGCCGCCATCCTGCTTTCGCTCGACGACATGTTCCCCGAGGCGCGGCTGTTGCCGCCGCGCGGCAGGTCCGGTCACGTCAAGGCGGTGCAGTGGCTGATCTTCATGGCCACCAACATCTACCCCGCCTGCCTGCGCTACTATTACCCCGAGCGCCACACCGCCGACCCGGCGCCCGAGGCCGCCGAGGCGGTCCGGCAACAGGCCGCGCGCGACATGGAGCGCGATTTCGCGCAGCTCGCAGCAGTGGTTCAAGGCCCGTTCCTGACCGGCCAGACCATGACCATCACCGATGTCTACGCGGCGATGCTGGCCGACTGGTACGATCCGGCAAAGCAACTGCCGGAGCTCGCCGCACTGGTGAGCCGTGTGCTCGAAAACCCGGCGGCCGCCGAGGCCTGGCGCAATCACGGGTTTGGCAAATAGTGCGGCCAGCGGCGGGAAGCGGCAGCCTCTGCCCTACTCCACGGCAGCGAGCCCGGCTCCGAAAGCAGCCATGGCGGCAATCACCGGTTCGATCCGCCGGCCGGCCACGGTCAGCTCATACTCGGTCTTCGGCGGCACGGTCGGGTAGATCGTCTTGGCGACAAGCCCGGCGTCTTCAAGCATCGCCAACCGCGCCGCCAGCATGCGCGGGCTGATGCCCGAAAGCGATCGCTGCAGCTCGTTATAACGCTTCTTGCCCGACAGCAGATCGCGCACGATCAGCGTGGTCCATTTCCCCGACAGCACCCCGGAGGCCTTCGCGACCGGGCATTCCTCATCACAAACATCAAATGTTTTCATTGGCTTGTCCGAAATCTCATACTATACTTTTTGTAACTACTTCCTTTTGTATAGTACGACGCATAGGCTTTTGCAATCATCTGCAAAAGGAGAAACCTGATGACCCGATTGAAAACCCTGCTCTGGATTGTTGCCGTCTCGCAGCTGGTTCTTGGCGCGCTGACGCTGCTGGCGCCCGGCCCGTTCTTCGCCTGGATGGGGCTCAGCGTCCCGCCCGTCGACAACCAATACATGCTCGGCATGCTCGCCGCGCGTTTCCTCGCCTATGGCCTCGGCATGGCGGCGCTGGCCCGCGCGGAAAACCCCGACCCGTTCTGGATCCGCAACATGGTGCTGATCCAGGCGATCGATTTCGGCGCGGGACTGTTTTACGTCGGCACCGGCGTCATCGGCCTCGAGGTCGCAGCCTTCCCGATGCTCAACGCCGCGATCTTCGGCGGACTGCTGTGGCTGTGGAGCCCGGTGAGCGGCGAACTGAATGCGCGGACCGCCTGAACAGCGCTGCCAATCAAGACCTATCGGACACAGGCCCCGGCGTTTCCGCCGGGGCCTTGATTGGCTGATGCCTTGAAGGCTGCTGTCGACACCGCAGTGGCAGCGTCAGGCGGCGCGGCGCGACGCGGGTCCCCACGACGCCTTCCGGCTGGCAAACCGGAACTGGCCGACAAGCTCGGCAAGCGTGGCGCTGTCGCCGGCCAGCCGGTGGGTGACGGCGGTGGTTTCCTCGACCATGGCGGCGTTCTGCTGGGTCGACTGGTCCAGGCTGCTGACGGCGACATTGCACTGGCTGAGCCCGGTCGATTGCTGGGTCGAAGCCGTCGCAATGCTCTCGATATGCCGGGAGATGTCGGCAATATGCTTTGCGATGGCGTCGAGCGCCTCGCCGGTGGCGGTGACATGCTTCACCCCGTCGGCGACCTCATGCGAGGATTCGCTGATCAGGTCCTTGATCTCCTTGGCGGCGGTGGCCGAGCGCTGCGCCAGTTCGCGAACCTCCTGCGCCACGACGGCGAAGCCCTTGCCGGCCTCCCCGGCCCGCGCCGCCTCGACTCCGGCATTCAGCGCCAGAAGATTGGTCTGGAAGGCGATGTCGTCGATCACCCCGATGATCGAGGAGATCCGCCCCGAGGCATTTTCGATCCGGTCCATCGAGGCGATGGCGTCGCCGACGACGACCAGCGACTTCTCGGTGCTCTGCTGTGTCGAACTGGCCATCGCCGAAGCCTCGGTGGCGCTCTGCGACGAATGGGCGACCGTGGCGGTGATCTGCTCCAGCGCCGAGGAGGTTTCCTGCAGCGAGGCGGCCTGCTGCTCGGTGCGGACGCACAGATCGTCGGCGGCGGCGCGCATTTCGCCCGCGCCGGCATTGATCGTGTCGATCGCCGCATGCACCCGGGCAAGCGTGTCGCCCAGCCGGCCGACCGCGGCGTTGAAATTGAGCCTCAGATTGTCGAGATCGGCGGTGAACGGGGTGTCGATCGAGACCGTCAGATCGCCCGCGGCAAGATCATCGAGCGCCCGGGCGAAGGCGGCCACTGCCTGGCTTGTCGCCTCGGCCTCGGCGGCCTTCGCCGCCTCGCGGTCGGCGCGTTCGCGGTCGGACATGGACCGCTCGCGCTCCATCTCCGCCTCGATCCGGACTTTTTCCCTGGCGCCATCCTGGAACACCTGCAGCGCCCGCGACATGGCGCCGATTTCATCCTTGAGCGCCTGGCCGGGGATGAGCAGATCGAGGTCGCCTGCCGAAATCCGGCCCATCGCGTCCGACAATCCGGCAAGCGGCCGGGTGATCGAGCGCGCCACCAGCAGGCCAATGATGATGACGGCCAGGATCAGCGCGCCGTTGACGGCGCCGGTCATGACAATTCCGGTCAGGCTGGCCGCGGCAATGGCTTCGGCATCATGGGCGATATCGGCCACGACGCTCTTTTCGATCTCGCGCAGGGCTTCGATCCGCGCCGTGGTGACGCTGAACCATTGCTTCGGATCGAGACCCGCCGCCGCCAGGTCGCCCGACGCCGCCGTCAGCCTGTCGCGCAACGACCTGACCTCCGCGATGCCGGTAGCATCGAGCAGGGATTGGTACTTCGCCTGGTAGGCCTTGGGTTCACTGACAATGAAATTGTGGGCCAGCACATCCTGCTTGGAAACACTGCTGACAAAGGCGACATAGCCCTGCGGCGACAGTTCACCCGCGCCCAGCGCGCCCGCCACCAGCCCGCGTTCACGACCGGCATATTCCTTGACCTCTGTGAGGCTCATCATCGCCCCCATTTCGGCGGCGATCTTCGGATCCGAGGCGACTTCCACCGCGCTGAACCCGGCGGCAATGATCGAATCGATGATCCCCGAGTAGAACGCCATGTTTTCCGCGGCACTCATCGTTCCGGTATCCACGCCCGACCGGTGCTCCGCGATGCGCTTGAGCTGGTCGCCGACACCTGTCAGTTCGGCGGCCAGGCCGGTTCCTGCGATTCGCTCGACCAGGACAGCGAATCCGGCGATTTCCGCATCGGTTTCGGTGCGCGCCGCGACCAGCGCTCCAGGGACGGTGCCGGAGCCCGAGCCGATGAAACCGGCGCTGCGGCCACGCTCGACCTGCAGCGTGTGGCTGAGTTCGCCAAGGTCATCGATGGACGCGACGAGTTCCTGCAGAAACCCGGCTTTCGAATAGGCCTGGATGTTGGAATTGAGCATCATGCCTGACAGGACTACCAGGCCGATCAACGGCAGGCATGCGACGATGGCGATGCGGCGGGAAATGGGAAAACGGGCGAGAAAGTTGCTCATAATGCCTCACAGGGTGATGTTCAATGAATCAAGAAATCCATCATGGCTGCGTCTGGAAGCATCATGCCTGCCCACATATTCGGCACGCACAATTTAAAAACATCTTAATGTTGATTAAATTTGCATCATATTGCCTATCACTTAGGCAAACCTAAATAAACCGGAGCGGATTTCCCTCGGCGCGGCACCCGTCCGGGCAGCAAGGCGGATGGCCGGCCAGGGTGCGACAGCCGCGGCAAGCGGCGGCATTGATGGCCGTCAACGACAGCCGCGCTTCATCTGTAAAGCTGGCTGCAAGTCAAATGCGCGGGAGCCGGGAAGGATCATGACCGATTACAAGATCATCGAGGTGTCGGAAAAGCCCTATCTCTATGTGGATCGCGAATGCCCGATGCAGCCGTCCGCGATCAGCCAGGCCATGGGGGAGGCTTTCAAGGATGTCATGGGCTTTGTCGAGAGCCAGGGCCTGACGCCCGCCGGGCCGCTGTTGTCGGTCTACTACAGCTACGACCCGAAAACGGTTGCCTTCCGCGCCGGCGTCTTCGTCACGGATGAAGACGCGAAGACCGCGCAAGGCGACATCAAGGCGGGAACGACGCCTGCGGGCCGCGTGCTCAACTTCACCCACACCGGCCCCTACTCGAAGATGAGCGAGAGCTACTCCGCCATGATGGGATGGCTGACCACGCAGGGCCTGAAGTTCGGGGCCCCGACATGGGAGGTCTATGTCGACGATCCCGACAGCACGCCGGCAGCCGAGTTGCGCACCGACATCTTCGTCAGCCTGGCCTGAGGGCACGGCTGCGACTGCAGCCAATCCGGGAGACCAATGCCATGCCGAAATGTCTCGTCGTCTATTGTTCCCGCACCGGCAACACCGAACAGGTCGCCCGCGCCCTTGCCGACAGGCTTGGCGCCGACCTGGAGCCGATCCGCGAAGCCCGCAGCCGCAAGGGTATCTGGCACTATTTCCGCTCCGCACGCGAGGCGCTGGCCGGGAAACGGGCAAAGATCGAGCCGGCCCGGTACGACCCGGCGGCTTACGACATCGTGCTGCTCGGCTCACCGGTCTGGGCCTCGCATCCGTCGACACCGGTCAGCACCTATCTGGCCGCCAACCGCGAAAAGCTCAAGGCCGTCGCCTGCTTCGTCACGCTCGGCGGCTCCGGCGCGGAAAAGACGATGGCGCGGATGGAGGAGGCTGCCGGCAAAAAGGCACTGGCCAAGTTCTCGGCCACCGAGAGGGAATTGAAGTCCGGCAAATGGATGGAAGGGCTCGACCGCTTCGCCGATCAGATTGCCCGGCACGTAGGATCCTGAGCCGCGCAGTCCGTCTGGACGGGGTGGACCGGGCCGGCCGGACAGACCGTGGCCCGTACCGGGCGGCTTAACCTATTTCGCGGGCATCGCCATCAGCGCCAGTTTCAGCCCGGCGATCAGGAACGGGGTGGCGTGCATCAAGAGGTCGAAGATATCGATCGGCTTCGAAAGCGTGCCCGACGCCAGCATCTTCAGCTTCTCCCAGATATGCGGCTCGGGGAAAAACGGCGCTAGGCCGAGCGTCAGGCACAGGATGATGACGATCGGCCAGGAAAACTGGTCGAGGATCTGGGCAAGCAATTCCATCGGGACAGGCTCCGGAATGAGAGGACCACCGGCGGGACGCGGGCGGCTTTCATCCGCATGTCATGCGGATCGTCGGGGATTTCCAGAGGGATATATGCAATTGCGCGAATATGTCGCGGTGGTGGTCGGGTTATCGGCAGGGTGCACGAGACAGATCAGAGTTTCTCCGTCCTGCCGGACCTGATCCGGCATCCAGTAGCGCTACGTCGGCGGCGCGGAAGAGTCTTTTACAACGGAGACGCGTCGTGGCTGGATTGCGGCTCGGTGGCCGGAATGACGTGGTGGGTGGAGCGGCGACTGGCGTCCGGATAACGACCAACAGGCGACAAGAAACCCGGCACGATGGCCGGATTTCTTAACTTCGAAATTCTCAGAGGTCCTAGCTATCCAAAAAGCTCCTGAGCTTCCGTGACCGGCTCGGGTGCTTGAGCTTCCGCCAGCCAATACGCATAGGTGCAAAAGCAACCGATCTTTTCGTTAAAACTATTGAATTATCGGAGAAAAACACGATAGGCTGAAATTCTGACGATCCAGCATTTGGCTGCTTTGCTTCCATTTATCGGCTCTTGCAAAATCCCCCTCGGCCTGCAGATTTTATAATATTCATGCTGGTCTGACGTTCACAAACAAACGAAATTTTCCGTGGCGGACAGTAGACATGAAAAACAAAAAACCCTTCGCCGACATCTTGTATTTCTTGAATTTGATAAATCCATTTAGTAAATTCATATTTATTAATTCCGATATTTTAGGCATCAAGATAATATCATATAAATTTGATGTTGTTGGCAGGACTTTGTTCAAGACCGGACATTATGAACGTGCTGTTTCGACCTGGCTCTGCAACAGATTCAAAGGTGGTGGAGGAGTTTTCATAGATGTAGGCGCCAATTTGGGATATTACTCCTGCCTTTTTGGCAAACTGGCTGGCGAAAAAGGATTGGTATTATCCATTGAACCAGAACCGCAAAACCTCGATTTGTTGCGCCGAAATGTTCAGAATAATTCTGTAGAAAATATTGTAAAAATCCTTCCCGTTGCCGTTGGCGCATCTGAAGGCGTATTGACTTTAAACATTTACAAGAACTCCAACCGCGGACGGCACTCATTTATCGCACAAGGAAGCGGCAATAAAATAGATGTTCCCGTAAAAACTTTGGACTCTATTGTTTCTGACAATATTCCTGACGACTCAATGATCGATTTCATGAAAATTGATGTTGAAGGATATGAGCCCTACGTTATTGAGGGGGCAAAAAATATCTTACACCGCGTTCAATGCCTCTTGCTCGAATACTCCCCAACCATCCTGGAAAAACTAAATATAAATATATATGATTTCACATCATATTTGGCGAGTGAGTTTGATGAAGTGTACTCAATCAAAGAAGATATCATGAAACACTACGACATAAATGATTTGAAAGAAGAAAAAGACACTTTCGACTTGATCTTCACAAGGAAATAAGGTTCCGAAACGTTTTTCCGTGTTACTGGTAACGAGGGAATTGATTTCTGTCTCTTGTTCGCCGCAAAACCCTGCTCCAAAATACCTGGCTGAAGACTGGCTATGCTCGCAGCGTGGCGTAGCTGGCTGGGTGGTCGCCCGTGTTTTCCGGAAGGGTAGGATTGTTGAAGACCAGCCTGAAGGACACCACCGATGACCGACAAGAAGATGAAGCTGGACTCACGCGTTGAGAAGAGCGCCGACGCCGATGTGCCCCGCGAGATGTGCCCCGCGGGATGATCGGCTTTGCAGCAGAGAGCGAAATAAAAAACCCGGCGCGGTGGCCGGGTTCATAAACCGGGGCTTCCCCTCACTTAAGAGCCCAACCGAAAATTATGTTAAGTGATTTCAGCGACTTGTGATTCTCTGTGGTTTGCGAAGACTACGGAGGATCGGATGGCCTGGACTGAAATCACTCGGGAGCAATATGACCGGAGGCACCTTCGCTACGCAAGTGATTGCACGGACGAGGAATGGGCGTTGATTGAGCATTTCATGCCTGCTCCGCACAAGGTCGGTCGGCCGCGCAAATGGCGGATGCGGGAGATATGGAACGCCATCCAGTATATCGCGGCGGCAGGTTGCCAGTGGGCGATGCTGCCGAAAGACTTCCCGCCCTTCACGACGGTGCAGCATTATTTCTACCGGCTGCGCGACAGCGGCGTGCTCGACATCATCAACGAAACGCTGGTGATGTCCGCGCGCCTTCTGGCTGGTCGGGCGGCTGCGCCGACGGCCGGTGTGATCGACAGCCAAAGCGTGAAAACCACGGAAAGTGGTGGGCCCCGCGGCTATGATGCGGGCAAGAAGATCAAGGGTCGCAAGCGCCACATCCTCACCGATACTGAGGGCAATATGCTGGGTGCGATCACGCACACCGCCGATGTCCAGGACAGGGATGGCGCGCCGGATGTCATCGCCCGCACGAAAGAAAGCTTCCCCACGCTCGCCCATCTGTTCGCGGATGGCGGGTATGCCGGTGAGAAGCT
Source organism: Hoeflea sp. (assembly GCA_020637795.1). GTDB lineage: Bacteria > Pseudomonadota > Alphaproteobacteria > Rhizobiales > Rhizobiaceae > Hoeflea. Next base: position 49,713 of record JACKJT010000003.1, read on the forward strand.
GGAAACCGCCCTGCAGACTATGGACGGACCGACAATCGAGATCGTCAAGCGTCCCAATGGTGCAACGGGCTTCGTCGTCATCGCTCGTCGCTGGGTCGTCGAACGCACCTTTGCCTGGCTCGGCCGCTGCCGCCGTCTGGCGAAGGACTGGGAGGTAACCATCGCATCTTCCGATGCATGGCTACTCATCGCTTCCATCCGGCGCACAGCAAGGCTCATAGCAAGGGATTGAAATCAATAGGTATTAATTTTGAGTCCGACTCTAAGATCTCCACCGTTTAGCCGACCCTGTGGGCCGGCTAAACCGTTGAAATCGGTTTCTCTCCCTCCAGGAGAGAGACGCAGGCATCAGCTGTCGAGGAACGACCTCAGCTTCCGTGACCGGCTCGGATGCTTCAGCTTCCTGAGCGCCTTGGCCTCGATCTGGCGGATGCGTTCGCGGGTGACCGAGAACTGCTGGCCGACTTCTTCCAGCGTGTGGTCGGTGTTCATGCCGATGCCGAAGCGCATGCGGAGCACGCGTTCTTCACGCGGGGTGAGCGAGGCCAGCACGCGGGTGGTGGTCTCGCGCAAATTGGCCTGGATCGCCGCATCGATCGGCAGGATCGCGTTCTTGTCCTCGATGAAATCACCCAGGTGCGAATCTTCCTCGTCACCCACGGGCGTTTCGAGGCTGATCGGCTCCTTGGCGATCTTCAGCACCTTGCGCACCTTTTCGAGCGGCATGGCGAGCTTTTCGGCCAGTTCTTCCGGCGTCGGCTCGCGGCCGATCTCGTGCAGCATCTGGCGCGAGGTGCGGACGATCTTGTTGATCGTCTCGATCATGTGCACCGGGATACGGATGGTCCGCGCCTGGTCGGCGATCGAGCGGGTGATCGCCTGCCGGATCCACCAGGTGGCGTAGGTCGAGAACTTGTAGCCGCGGCGGTATTCGAACTTGTCCACCGCCTTCATCAGGCCGATATTGCCTTCCTGGATCAGGTCGAGGAACTGCAGGCCGCGGTTGGTGTATTTCTTGGCGATCGAGATCACCAGGCGAAGGTTGGCCTCGACCATTTCCTTCTTGGCGATGCGCGCCTCGCGCTCGCCCTTCTGCACCATCTGCACGATGCGGCGGAACTCGGAGATCGAGATGCCGGTTTCGGTCGCCAGGAACTGGATCTCGGCGCGGATCTCGCGGATGTTATTGGATTCGGACTTGGCGAATTCCTTCCAGCCCTTGGCCGACAGGTTGGCGATTGACTTCATCCAGTTGGGATCGAGCTCGGCGCCGGAATACTGCGTCAGGAAGTCGTCGCGCTTGACGCCATAGCTCTCGGCGAGACGCAGCAGGCGGCCCTCGTTCTGCACCAGGCGCTTGTTGATGTCGTAGAGCTGCTCGACGAGGCTGTCGATGCGGTTCTGGTTGAGCGACAGCGATTTCACCGCGGTGATCAGCGCGTCCTTCAGTTCCTTGTAGCGGCGCTCCTGCGCCGGCGACAGCGTGCCGGTGGCGGCAAGGCGGGCCTCGACCTGCTGGTCCTGCAGCTTCCTGAGCTTCTTGTAGGTGTCGGCGATGGTGTCGAGCGTTTCCATCACCTGCGGCCGGAGTTCGGCCTCCATGGCGGCGAGCGAGAGGTTGTTCTCGTCGTCGTCCTCGTCGTCCTCCTCGAAATTCTGGCCTTCGCCGCCGACATTGGTGACGTCGTCGGAGGCCGCCTTCTCGGCGCGGACCTTTTCCTTTTCTTCGGCCACCTTGCGGTCGGCCTCGATCTTCTCGGGGCTCTGGAACTGCGGCGCGGCCTTGGCCTCGGGACCGGAATAGGTGGTCTCCAGATCGATGATCTCGCGCAGCAGCGTCGCGCCCTCGTTGAGTTCCTCGCGCCAGATGATGATCGCCTGGAAGGTCAGCGGGCTTTCGCACAGGCCCGCGATCATGGTCTCGCGGCCGGCCTCGATGCGCTTGGCAATGGCGATTTCGCCCTCGCGCGATAAAAGCTCCACCGAGCCCATCTCGCGCAGATACATGCGGACCGGATCGTCGGTACGGTCGGTCGGCTCTTTCTTCTTGGTGGTGGCAACGGCCGAGCCCGACGCGGTGGCAAGCTCGCCGCCCTCGCTTTCGCTCTCGGAATCGTCATCCGGCTCCTTGTCCTCGCCGGCCTCGTCTTCCTCGACCACATTGATGCCCATGTCGGAGAGCATCGACAGGATGTCCTCGATCTGCTCGGAGGTCACTTCCTCGGACGGCAACACGGCATTGAGCTCGTCCATGGTCACATAACCCCGTTTTTTCGAGGTCTTGATCATTTTCTTGACGGCATCATCCGACAGGTCGAGCAACGGCCCGTCCGGCCCACCGGCCTCGCGTTCGTTGTCGGTGTCGTCTGCTGCTTCTTTTACCTTGGTTGCCATGGGCAGTCACTTTCCCCGGATTTCATTCGGTTGATATCGTCTGCGCCTGCCTTGAGGCGCGTGCCTTCCGCCCCGTCGGGCAGACGGCATGTGCGAATCATCCGGATTGTTGTGGCGTACGCATGCTTAATTCCCTATTAACCATGCCGATCATTCAACTTTGCGGTCGTTGGCTCTGCGGTCATTCGAACCCCGGAAAACACGACATCACTGCAAGCCCGAAGAGCTGCATGATCCCGCGCGGTTTTGATCCAACAGGTGATTCCCACAAAAAACCTATCCGTCAAGGCTTTACGGGCAAAAAGCGCTCGGATCCGGCAATAAGCGCGAATTTGCCTGCATTTTTGGTTTCATTGCCAGATCACCCTATTTAGGAGCCCGGTTTGATTCCACAAGTGCGGCAGATCCGAATTGCGCCGGTCGGCATCAGACTCAGCTGCCGCGGCCGCCCTTGATGCGGCCGGAGAGAACGCCGAAACCGTCGATGATGGCTTCCTGGTTTTCAAGCCGCGCCACTTCGAGCTGGACTTCCTGCAACGCCAGCATCAGTCCCGGGATTGCCTCGCCGTCGCCGGCCTCCGTGGCCTCGGCGATATCGCGCTCGAGCTCGGCCTTCTGCCATTTGAGCGCGCGGGTGCGCTTGTGCAGCGACAGCGCCTGCTGGTAGCCCTCGCGCGCATCTTCGGACGCCGCTTCCACCGTGGCCGTCCAGATCCGGGCATTGCGGATCTGCGCCTCGAGCCGGGCGATGAACTCGCCCTGCCCGTCGGCCTCGAGCGCCGCAAAGAGCCGCTCGCGGTCAAACCGGCCGCCGACCGAGGCCGCATCGAGCATCACCTGCCAGACCCGCATCAGGCCCTTGTCGTCGAACTCCAGCGCCGCCAGCTCGTCGAACTCGTCGTGCAGCATCTGCGGGTGATTGGCCACCGTCATCACCAGCACGGTTTCCCTGAGCGACGGCATGGCGCCGTGGCCCCGCACCAGCCCCGACTGGGTCAGCCGCTCGGAAACGGCCATGGTGCGCGCCGACTGCAATCCGCCGCCGCGTCCCTCGCCCGGACGGCCGCCGCGCCCACCTCCCCGGTCAAAGCCGCCCCGGTCAAATCCGCCGCGCCCATAGGATCCGCCGCCGGACTTGCCCTGGTCGCGGTTGCCGTAGCGCGGGCCGCCGCCGAAAAACGCCTGCATGCGGTCGCGCATGTCCTGCTGGTAATGCCGCCTGAGGCTTTCATCCGCGATCAGCGACGTGGTCTGCCTGAGCTTGGCCTCGAGCTCGGCGCGGCTTTCGGGTGTCTCGAACACGCCGCCGCCTGCCTCGCGCGACCACACCACATCGGCCAGTGGACGCGCCGAGGCGATCACCTGGTCGAACGGCGCGCGCCCGTCATGGCGGACCAGATCGTCGGGATCCTTGCCCGGCGGCAGAACCGCGATCCTCAGCGACCGGCCGGGCGCGATATGCGGCAGGGCCAGGTCGACGGTGCGGTGGGCGGCGCGCTGGCCTGCCTCGTCGCCGTCAAAGCAGAGTACCGGCTGCGGCGTCACCCGCCACATGAGCTTGAGCTGGTTTTCGCCCAGCGCCGTGCCGAGCGGCGCCACCACATTGTCGATGCCCGCCTGCGCCAGCGCGATGACGTCCATATAGCCCTCGACCACGATCAGCGTGCCGTCGGGACCGCAGGCGCGCCGGGCGCGGGCATAGTTGTAGAGAACATTTCCCTTGTGGAAGAGCTCGGTCTCGTTGGAATTGAGATACTTGGCCGGCGCGCCGGGCGAAAGCGCCCGGCCGCCGAAGGCGATCACCCGCTCGCGTGACGACAGGATCGGGAACATGATCCGGTCGCGGAAGCGGTCGTAGGACACCGGGATTTCCGGTCCGTGTACCACCAGCCCGCAAGCCTCGATCTGTTCTTTGTCGACACCGCGTGACGCCAGGTGCTCCTTCAGCGCGCTGCGACTGTCGGGGCTGTAGCCGAGACGGAAGGCAGCGATCGTCCGCCCCGACAGGCCACGGTCGCGCAAATAGGCCCTGGCCTTGGCGCCCTGCGGTCCCTGCAGCTGGTTTTCGAAGAAGGAGGCCGCCATTTCCATGACATCCTCGAGGCTGGCGCGCTGACGCTCGCGCCGTGCCTCCTGCGGGTCCTGCACCGGCATCGGGATACCGGCCATGTCGGCCACGCGCTGCACCGCTTCGGGAAAATTCAGGCTTTCGAGCTCGGTGAGAAACTTGAAATGATCCCCCGACACGCCGCAGCCGAAGCAATGATAGCGGCCCTTGCGGTCCTCGCAGTGAAAGCTCGGAGATTTCTCGCCATGGAACGGGCAGCAGGCCCACCAGTCGCCGCGCGAGGTGTTGGTTTTCTTCCGGTCCCAGGTCACATGACGGCCGATCACGTCCGAGATCGGAACGCGTTCGCGGATGTCGTCAAGAAAGGACGGTGAAAACCGCAATATCGGCACGCCTCCGGGCGCTGGGCAGGAACGGGTTGAAGATCACGTCTATATAGGCATGGCCACCGGCGCTGGCAAAGGCCTTGGCGCCGCACTCCCCGTTATGCACACCGGCCGGGCAGTCGACGATCCGTTTTCGCGATTTGTCCGCAAAAGCACCGGTCTCTAAAACTTTACGCATATTAGAAAACGCCGATAAATAATTTGCTCTTACAAATTGACTGAAGCAATGAAAATGTAAACCGCGGTCATGATGACGCCGGCCATTGCCAAGCCGCTAACTTCGGCATGTTCAGGGATATTTCAAACGAGTGCGGGCCGGCGATTTGCCGGATCTCAGCCTCGGGGCGGCACCCATGGCTAAAAGAGCGATACAGTACGGCATCGGCATCAACTCCCTGGGATTCAGGCTGACGGCGATCTACGTCACCCTGGCAGCCATGTGCCTGGCCCTCGCGACCATACCATTTCTTTCCGAGCACAGCGTATCGGACACGGTACTCCACATGAAAATGGCAATTGCCGGTCTCATCGCGACCGCGATCCTGATGGCCCTGATGAGCCGCAGGGTGACCGGTCCGATCCGCCAGCTGACCGATGTCGCCAGGAAGGTCGCGGACGGTAATCTCGATGCGAATGTGCCGGTGGATTGTTCCTGTGAAATCGGCGGGCTTGGTGCGAGCATGCGCACCATGGTCAGCCGTTTGCAGGCTTCGACGACCGAAATCCGTCAACTGGCCAATCACGACCTCATCACCGGTCTTCCCAACCGGCACCGTTTCCAGACCCTGCTTGAGCGACAGACCGGCTTTGTCGACGCCGATGGAGCACCGGCGAGCGGCTCGGTGTTCTTTATCGACGTGATTGACCTGCGCAAGGTCAACGACCGGTTCGGCCATGAGACATCCGACCAGCTTTTCAAGATGATCGCCAGCCTGCTCGTCGAGGCCTCGCCCTGCAACGGCCATGGCGCAAACCTTCGCAATTCGGGCAGCGACAAGGCCGTCCGCGAACCTGTCCTGGCGCGTTTTGGGGGTACGGAACTCGTGCTGTCCGTGCCGGGCCTGACCGATCCGGACGGGATCGCGTCGGTGGCAAAGCGACTGCACGCCGCGCTGGCAGGCGGCGTCAAGGCCTCCGGCCGCCAGTTTCATCCCGCTATCGCCATCGGCATCGCCCGCTACCCGCAGGATTCGGCGTCGGCCACCAAGGTCAAACAATATGCAGCCCTTGCCTGCAACAATTCCATGGCCCTTTCGGACGCGGAGAAGACCGCCCTGTTTCAACCCTGGATGCTCGAAGTCCTGAAATCCCGCGAAACCATGGAGCGCGACCTGCGCACCGCCATCGCCGATGGCCAGTTCGAGGTCTACTACCAGCCCAAGGTCAGTGCGCTCGACTGGACCGTAACCGGTGTCGAGGCGCTGGTCCGGCTCAACCACCCGGAGCGCGGCGTGGTCGGCCCCGGCGAATTCATAGAGATTGCCGAGATGACCGGGCTTATCGGTGACATCGGCCTGATCGTGCTGGAGGAAGCCGTGTCCCAGTGCGCCGAATGGCACCGCGCGGGTCAGTCGACCGAAGTCTCGATCAATGTCTCCATCGAGCAATTCAAGAATGCCGAGTTCGCGAATCTGGTCATCGCCATACTCAAGGAACATCAATGCCCGGCCGATCTCATCACCATCGAGATCACCGAAACGATCGCTCATACCAACATCACCGGCGTCGCCGACCATATCAAGGCGCTGAGGGCTGTCGGGGTCCGTATCGCCATTGACGATTTCGGCACGGGGTACTCGAACCTGGCGCAGCTCACCGGCCTGAAGTTCGACATTCTGAAAGTCGATCGCTCGTTCGTCTCCGGCATCGACAGCGAGGGCAAGGCAAGGGAAGTTTCCCGGTCCATCATCCAGCTCGGCAAGAACCTCGGATGCCGCGTGGTGGTCGAGGGAACAGAAACCCCGGGACAAGTGGCCGCGGCCGCGCAGCTTGGATGCGATGAAATCCAGGGTTTCTTCTTCTCAAAGCCGATGAAGCGCTGCGACTTCGACGCGTGGAAAGACCTCAGAACCCGAAATCCGGTGCAAGACACATTTCACCGGGCAGTTGCCGGCGGCGGCCTCATGCAGGTACCGGCGGCGCAGGACAGGCTGGCTGCAAGCTAGTCAGCGGCCGGCCTGTCCTACTTGAACAGGCCGAGCCGGATCGCGTAGACCACGGCCTGCGTCCGGTTGGAACACCCGAGCTTCTTGGTCGCAATCGTGGCGTAGTGATTGACCGTATGTTCCGACAGCCCGGTGATCCGCGCGATTTCCGGGCTGGTCTTGCCTTCGGCGGTCCACCTGAGAATCTCGACTTCCCGGTCATTGAGAACCGATTTCGCCGCGTGATCGGCCATGCTGATCCGGGAGATCTGTTCGATCAGCATGGAGGCAAACAGCGACAGCGTCGACAACTCCTCCGCCGACAGCGGATCACGGTCGCCCATGAAGGACACCGCGTGGCGCAGGCCGTGGGTGTCATGAACCGGAAAATACACGCCCATTGTCAGGTCGAAGCGGCCAAACAGTTCATTGGCATTCTGCGGCTCTTCACCGGGCCGGCTCTTGTTGACGTCCGCAACCGTGAAAACAAGCGGCGTGATCTGCTTGCGCAACTGGTCCAGAATCGGGCTGTTCCTGGCAAGGCCCAACCGGTCGTAACCTGCGATCAGTTCCGGCGGCCAGCTCGAGATCGTCGCCATGCTGGCAATCGAACTGTCATCGCCCGCGGATGACGAAGGCAGGGTGATCACGGAAAAATAGCGAAATCCGTAGCTCAGGCACACCTTGCGCAGCACCTGCATGGCGTCGAAGATGGTCCGGATACCCCCGATCACGTCGAATGGCTGGGCGGAATAGGCCGGGTTCTGGAAAAAGGTCACGGCCCCTCCCCTTCCAGAACCACCGCGCGCACCATGTCCTGGTACTCATGGCAATATCCGATCAGCTCGCCGCCCTGGTCAGCCCGGAATCGTCCGGCCACGGCAATCAGCCGGTAAGCTCCGGAGCTCCCCTTCACCCGCATGACGAAACGGAAGCCGTTGCGCCGGGTCGTCGCTGATTCCAGCAATGCCTCGATGACGGCAACATCTTCGGGATGGTAGCAGGCCAGCATCTGGACCAGGCTAACCGTCCCCGACGCAGTCTCCATGCCATGAATGCGCGCTGCATCCTCGGACCAGAATACCAGTCCCGACCCGATATCCAGCCGCCAGATCCCCAACGGCACGATGGAACCAAGCAGATCCACAACTTCGTTGCTGGAGACACCGACGTGATCCCAGCTCTGTTCGGGAAAATGACGATCGACGTGATCAAAATGGATGTGCGAAGCGCTATTGAGCATCATGTCTTGTCCTATCCGCGGTTCGGGCCGACTTTGACCCGCGAATCAACCGCATGCAGAATGTCACCGGTTATAGGCGATCATTGATCGGGTACACTCCCAGAAATCAAGGGTATAACCGCCGTCAGAAAACTGTGATGTACTCGGTTGCTGGCAACGTCCCCGTACCTCCGCCTCCACCCGGACGTACAGGGATGCTCTTGAGCCGCGGCACAATGGCCCAGCCTACTGCAACAGGCCCTTGACCATGCCGCAGGCCTTGGAGAAATCCATCTGGCCCGGATAGCGCTCCTTGAGCACGTTCATGCACTTGCCCATGTCGCGCAGGCCCGAGGCCCCGGTTTCCGAGACCACCGACTTGCACAACTCGCGCACTTTCTCTTCCGGCAGCTGCTGCGGCAGAAACTGCCGGATGATGGCAATTTCGTCACGCTCCTGCTGGGCAAGCTCAAGCCGCGCGTTTTCCTCGTAGATCGCGGCCGATTCCTCGCGCTGCTTGATCATCTTGGTCAGGATCTGGAGGATATCCTCATCGCTGACGGGATCCTTGCCTGTGCCGCGATTGGCGATATCACGATCCTTGATCGCAGCCTGGATCAGCCGCAGTGTCGACATCCGGCGCGTATCCTTGGCGCGAATCGCATCCTTGAGCGTTTCGCTAAAACGTTCACGCATCATGTAACTTTCTCCGGCAGTTCCTTCTCGACCCTTTCGGGCCCGCATGTGCAGGAGCAGAGGATTACCCCTTTGGCTGCATCCTGTTCAAGCGAATTATTGAGGGGGCGTAAGCACGGTCCTGATTGACCGCGGCTTGTGCCTTCTCTATTTACCGGCGTTTGAAAGACCGGACCAAGATCCATACGTCGCGGGAACTGCTGACCGCGGGTGGTTTCCGGAGATCTTAAATGGCGATGCCCCGCTCGAACATCAAGGGGCCTTAGCCCGGTGAAAGACCGGCTTTTCAGCTGTGAACGGAGTTGACATGACCACGAGCCCCTGGACCGAGACGAAACCAACAGCCGTCCTGGTTTTTGCCGACGGCACCGTTATCAAAGGCCATGGCGTCGGCGCCACCGGCCAGGCCTGTGCCGAGGTCTGCTTCAACACCGCGCTGACCGGATACCAGGAAATTCTCACCGACCCGTCCTATCTCGGGCAGATCGTCACCTTCACGTTCCCGCACATCGGCAACATCGGCGCCAATGACGAGGACATCGAGGATCTCACCCCTGCCGCCCACATCGGCGCGGTCGGCGCGGTCTTCAAGGCCAACATCACCGATCCCTCCAACTACCGTTCCGCCGGACACTTCGACGCATGGCTCAAGGCCCGCGGCATCATCGGGCTGTCGGGCGTCGACACCCGCGCGCTGACCGCCTGGATCCGCGAAAACGGCGCACCGAATGCCGTCATCGCCCATGACCCGTCGGGCAATTTCGACATCGAGGCGCTGACCGCCAAGGCGGCCGAATGGAGCGGACTGGAAGGCCTCGACCTTGCCAAGGACGCCACCTCGGGCCAGTCGTCGAGCTGGACTGAGACTCCATGGGTGTGGGACGAGGGCTTTGCCGAAGCCGGCGAACCCGTCGCCCACATCGTCGCCATCGATTACGGCGTCAAGCGCAACATCCTCAGGCTGTTCTCGGGCCTTGGCTGCAAGGTCACCGTGGTCCCGGCGACGATGAGCGCCGAGGACATTCTCGCCATGTCGCCCGACGGCATCTTTCTGTCGAACGGCCCCGGCGACCCGGCGGCGACCGGCGAATACGCCGTGCCGGTGATCCGCAAGCTGATCGACAGCGGTCTTCCGGTCTTCGGCATCTGCCTTGGTCACCAGATGCTGGCGCTGGCGCTGGGCGGCGCCACGGTGAAGATGCACCAGGGCCACCACGGCGCCAATCACCCGGTCAAGGACTACACCACCGGCAAGGTCGAGATCGTGTCGATGAACCACGGCTTCGCGGTCGACGCCAAGAGCCTGCCCGAAGGCGTCGAGGAAACCCATGTCTCGCTGTTCGACGGCTCCAACTGCGGCCTGCGGCTGGTCGGCAAGCCGGTGTTCTCGGTGCAGCATCACCCGGAAGCCTCGCCCGGCCCGCAGGACAGCCACTACCTGTTCCGCCGCTTCATGAACATGGTGGCCGAACGCAAGGGCCTGCCGGCGCTGGCCGAGCGTTGAGAGCAGAAGACCTGGTTCCGGCCGGTGTTGAAATCCACGGTCTGGGCCAAGATCGGGATGACGATACCAACCCGGCCCTGTCGCTCATGATGCATGGAGAAGCGCGATGATTGGCTACGTTACCGTCGGCGCCGATGATCTGACTCTTGCCGAGCGGTTTTACTCGGCCTTCCTGCCGCGCCTCGGCTACGGCCTCGAATTCTCGCATGAAGGTCTGAGCTACTCGATCCCCGGCACGTATGCCCCCGGCAGTGAACCGCCCGATTTCTACGTCAAGCCGCCCTTTGACGGGCAGGCCGCCTCCGCCGGCAACGGCGCCATGGTGGCTTTCCAGATACCGACCCAGGCCATGGTCCGCGAGCTCCACGCGGCAGCCCTCGCGGCAGGCGGGCGAGACGAGGGCGCGCCCGGCTTTCGCGCCGCCTACAGCGCGCATTTCTACGTGGGCTATCTCCGCGACCCGCAAGGCAACAAGATTGCGCTCTTCTGCGACACCCGCAACGAACCCGTGTAGCCGCGCTGCCCCGCCAGTCAGGCCTAAAGCGCGGCCATATAGGTCGGCAGTTCTTCCATGCTGGGCACGACGATCAGCCGCTCGACCTCGCCGTTCTTGAAGGCGGTCAGGAAGCGATCGTATTTCTTGAAGACCACACAGCCGTTGGACTGGGAGCGGTCGCCGCCGCCCACATACATGTAGGTGTGGGCCAGCAGGCCGTCGCGGTTGTATTTCTTGCGGCCGTCGGCAGGCAGAAGACGGATGGCCTCGACGCCGTGGAAGCGGCTCTCGCGCATCCGCAGATTGTAGAGATTGGGCGGTGTGGGACCGCGGTTCTTGGCGGTGACGTAGCGCGGATCGTCCTGCATGTGCGCCAGGCCCGAATGCGCCTCGAGCTTTTCACCATTGGGCATGTGGACCGTTGCCGAGCCGATATCGTAGACGGCCACCTTGGACCCGGGGCCGGGAAGCCCCTTGCCGCCACGGCTGCCGAACAGCCGGCCGAAAATCCCGCCCGGTGTCGCCTCCTCATTGGCCACATCCGGGTTCGCATAGGCCAAGGCGCCGGACGTCTCCTTCTTCGCGGTGGACCGCGCCGGGCGCGGCGCCGGAACGATTTCGGGCTGCGGCATCGCGGCCTGCGGCTGCGCCGCGTCTGCACCTGCGCGTTCCGCGATCCGCGGACGGGGTTCCGGCACGGGAATGGCCATGGCCAACATCATATCGCCATCGGTATCGTTATCGCCGCCGGCCGCCACGTCGCCGCCGCGCGCCCCGGCCCTGCCGGAACCATCGGTCTCATCGTCGATTTCGGCCAGCGCCAGGGCAATCAGGATCGCCGAGGAGAACGGATCCCGTGTGTCGGGCATGGGCGCCGGCCCTGTCCGTTGATCCCAGTGCGAGACCTGCGGTGCAACCGCGCCGGCCGCGCGCATTGGCTCGCCCTTGACGGAAACTCCGGAAGTCCAGGTGTCGTGAAAGACGGTCGAGGCCTGCTCCGGCAGTCCGGTTCCGGAAAAACGCTGCGGATCGATGTCGGCGAGAAGCGGCGTGGCAGCCTGCTTTAAGGCGTCGCGATCTGCCAGGGCGCGCGAAGCCGGGGCGACGCGTGGTTGCTTGTGGGCACGGCCCGGATCAAACGCGCCGGTATGGACGGCCGCCGGCGTCGAGGTGTGCAGCGAGGCGGGCATGGCGACGAAGGCGGCGGTCAATTGGGAAGATCCCTCGGCCAGCAGCGAGGTCGCGGCAAGCCACGCCAAGATGCCGAGCATCGCCGCGGCGGGCGCGACAAAGGGAAGTCCGGTCAAGCGGATTCGCGAACCACAAACGCCATCGGTCAAGAATATCGTCCCCACGTGTCTATGCCATTGTCAGCGGGCCGTTGTCAGCGCGCCGTTGTCAGCGGTCGGCCGCGGCGCGAAAAAGCGCTCCGTCCACGCCGGCGACCGCGCCTTCAGGTGGCCCGCGCCAATCGGCCATCTACCGCCAACCTTCGCAGATTCGGGCCATGCAGGCCTTGATCCAGGTCACTGACCAGAATAGCTGCGTATGGTTAAGGAATGGCTGTCGGAACCCCTCCCTGCGAGACGGTAAATAACCACGCGAATTCGGCCAGACTGTGGCGGCATCGACACAGCTCGGGCGCCCGCGCGGCCGGACTGACCGCGGCAGGGAACGCCCGCCGCGGCGATTGGCAAAACGCCGGCGCTCAGGCGTGGGCCTGACGCGGCTGCCGGAAGACCAGCACGAACAGCACCACGAAGCCGATATTTGCGACCGCGTTGAGCGGTACGCCGGCTGCAATCGACCCGATCGAATCCACCGCGAACCAGCTGTAGAGCCCGGTCATGGTGATCGAGCGGACGGCGGCGAGGTGTTCGGCCAGCAGATGGTCCGCCAGTTTCCACAGGGTGACGCCCCAGCCGACCATGACGCCGCCGGAAATCGCCATGAACACGCGGGTCTCGGGCAGCTCGAGACGCTGCAGCCCGTCGAGCGGCCAGATCAGCAGGTCCGCGAGCAGCGCCACCGGCGCGGAGAGCGGCGGCCAGGCCCCGGCGGCAATGAGCAGCCCGAAGCCGATGACGACGGCCGCGGCGGCCTTGAGCCAGGTTTGCGTATGTGCGATTTCCATGTCGAAAACTCCCTTGTTGACCGTCCCATGAGAGCGCCTCGCCCGCCGCTGTGCAATTACCTTGAAGGTAAGTGACAGGCCTTGCCGCCGCACTATGATGGCCCACTGCCGGGCGCCGCGAAGAGAGCCGCGCCGGCGGCGAAGGAGGCGGCGATGACCACGCAATTCGGAGACCTGCTCAAGCACTGGCGCGAGGCGCGCAAGCTCAGCCAGCTCGATCTCGGCCTGAGCGCCAATGTCTCGGCGCGCCACATCTCCTTTCTCGAAACCGGGCGCGCCCGCCCCAGCCGCGCCATGGTGCTCAATCTCGGCGGCGTGCTCGACGTGCCGCGCGGCTCGCGCAACGCCATGCTCCACGCGGCGGGCTTCGCACCGAGCTACCGCACAAGGGCGATGGACGAGGCCGAGATGGGCCCGATCGCCTCGGCGCTCGACTGGATGCTGGAACGGCACATGCCCTACCCCGCCATGGTGCTCGACCGCCGCTGGACCATCGTCCGGACCAATGCGATGGCCGCGATGATGCTCGGGCAGCTGGGGCTTTCCGTCAGTGCCAACCTTGTCGAGGCGCTGCTCGACGAGACCGGACTGCCGGCGCTGATCGAGAACTGGCAGGAAGTCGCCCACCACCTGATCCACCGCCTGCGCGCCGAAGCCGCCCATCTCGGCGGCGATGCCTGGCTCGAGGAAATGGCCGACAAACTCGCGGGCCACGTTGGCACCGCAGTACAGGGACCGGCCGCCGGCAGCGAGGCCGTCATCCCCACCCGCTACCGGCTCGGGGACATGACGCTGTCGTTCTTCTCGACGATGAGCCAGTTCTCCACCGCCGAGGACATCGCGCTCGCCGACTGGAAGATCGAGCACCTGTTCCCGGCCGACGAGGCGACGCGAGAGATCGTCGCGGCTCTGGCGCAAGGCCTGGACTGAGATCGTTGTCGGTTCCGGCCTTTGCGCCCTCTGTTGTAAGCCGCCCGAAGCGACTTCAAGCTTTTTGATGACTTCACCATGCTCGAAGCCTGCCGTAAGCGAAAGGTCGCCGTTGATCGATGTGTCGGCACGTCGTAGACAACCCGCATGAAATTTCTTGCCATATCCGGCAGTGGCCGTACCGTGTCCACCAATACGGCCATGCTCATGGCCGTTTCAAAAATAGCGCAGCCGGATCACCAGATAACTGTGTTCTCGGATGTCGCCGGTCTACCGGTCTTTTCGCCTGACGCTGAGCGTGAACCGCTGCCGCAATCCGTTCAGGCATTCGTCGACCTGATACGCGAGAGCGACGGACTGATCATCTCGAGCCCGGAATATGTGCGGGCAATTCCCGGCGGATTGAAGAATGCGATCGACTGGCTTGTGTCCCGTGACGAAATCATCGGCAAGCCGATTGCATTGATGCATGCCTCTCACCGCGGGGACGACATGCTTGCCCAGTTACGGCTGGTTCTTTCCACTGTCAGCGACCGGTTCACCGACGAGCCTTTTTTCAGGATCGGTCTCATGAAGCTGTCGCCTGAGGAGATCGCGCGGGTGATGCTGGAGCCGGCAAACCAGACAGACGTAGCGAGGTATATTCAGGTTTTTGCAGACTACTGTGGTTAGGTCCGCATACGCCGGTGACACCGTGCGCCAGCGCCCGACCAGACAGGGCTTATGCTTTTCCCACATCCAGAAACAGATGCCGGTTGGCGAACCTGAGATTGAGCAGCACCGCCGCCACGCCGAGCCCGACGGCAAGGCCGGCCCAGATACCCGGTCCACCAAAACCCAGGCCAAAGCCGAGGCCATAGGCCGCCGACAGCCCGACCGGCCAGTAGCTGATCACCGCCATGATCATCGGCACGCGGGTGTCCTTGATGCCGCGCAACAGCCCCGCGGCAATCGCCTGTACCGCGTCGACCAGCTGAAACGCCGCCGCCACCAGCACCAGCGGCACAGCCACGGCCAGAAGTTCGGCGGCATCGGCGTTGGCTTCGTCGAGGAACAGGCTGACGAGCGCCTCCGGAAGCACCCAGAACAGGGTCGCCGCGGCAAACGAGATCAGCACCGAGAGCCCCATCACCGTGTGCGCCGCACGCGCAAGGCCTTCCATGTCGCCTCGGCCGTAGGCCTGGCCGACGCGCACGGTGGCGGCGTGCGACAGGCCGAGCGGCACCATGAAGCTGATCGAGGCGAGCTGGATGGCGATGCCGTGGGCGGCAAGCTCCACGGTCCCGAGCCAGCCCATCATCAGCGAGGCGGCCATGAACAGGCCGACTTCGGCCAGGATGGTGAAGCCGATCGGCAGGCCGAGCCGGAAGACCTCGAAGAAGGCCGGCCATTCCGGCCGCCAGAACCGCTGGAACAGCCGGTAGTCCCGGTGAGCCGGATGAAACAGCGCCCAGCCGGCCATGATCAGGAAGATCACGGTGGAACTGATCACCGAGGCCACCGCGGCGCCGCGCACGCCCATCTCCGGCGCACCGAAATGGCCGAAGATCAGGGCGTAGTTGAGAACGCCGTTGACCAGGGTGCCGATCAGCGCTGACCAGAGCACGATGCTGGCCCGCGAGCGGGCGGCGAAGAAGGTCCTCAGCGCCATCATCATCAGCGCCGGGAACATGCCCCATTGCGCGATGCGGATGTAATCACTGGCCAGTGCCGCCAGTTCGGGTTTCTGGCCGAGCGCGATCAGCGCCGGCTCCAGCAGCCACAGGAACGGCATCACCACAACCGCGTAGATGAGCAGGATCCACATGCCCATCCGGACCGAGCGGCGCACATGGGTGGGATCGTTGCGGCCCTCGGCCTGCGCGGCGAGCGGCAGGATGGCGTTGGCGAAGCCCGCGCCGAAAATATAGACGATAAAGAAGGCCTGCGAGCCGAGCACGGTCGCCGCCAGTTCCTCGGTGCCGTACCAGCCGAGCATGACCACGTCGGTGGTGGCAATGGCGATCTGGGCGATCTGGGTGCCGACCAGCGGCAGGCCGAGCGCCAGCGTCGCCCAGATATGGGCGCCCCAGCGCTGCTCCCTGCGCATGTCAACGGATGAGTCGGTCATCAAAAACTCCGGAATTTAAAGAACCGCTTATGGTCGCCCGCCGCAATCTTGGCAAGCCGGGAGAGGCCCGGCGCAGCAATCGGAACGGCCTCCGCACGAGGTCGCAAACGATCCGACCGGGATCGCGCGGCGCCGCCGCGGAAGCCGCGCGCCAACTCCGCGCTTCTCAAGCACGCCTTTCACTCTCATAATGATCCGATGCAAACCATCGACCTCCCCGCGATTTTCGACACCATCCTGAGCTTCGCGACCAAGGCTGCGGCCTATTTCGGCCTTCCCTGGACCTACTACCAGATCGGCATCATCGCCGCCTGCTACCTGGCCGGATGGCTGCTGTCGCGCAAGGTCGAGCCCTGGCTCGAAAGCTGGGCCCGCACGATCAAGGGCAAGCCCGGCTTGCTGCGTCTCCTCATTGCGGTGATGCGGCGAACCAACTGGATCCTGTTTCTCGTCTTCCTGACCATCGTCAGGCTGGTCACGCTTGAGCTGACCTGGCCGTCACGCACCTATCTGATGGCGCTGGCGCTGGCGCTCGGATCGGCCTGGCTGGCGATCTCCGTCTCGAGCCGGATCATCCAGAGCCGGACCATCGCCCGGCTCGTCGCCCTTGCCATCTTCGCCTACGTGGCGCTCGGAATTCTTAACCTGCGCACGGAAACCGCGGCCTTTCTCGATCAGATAGCGCTGCAGCTCGGCGATCTGCGGATATCGGCGCTCTTTGTCTTGCGCACCGTGATGATCACCGCCGGCTTCCTCTGGGTCGCCAATGTGCTCGGCAACTTCTTCGACAGCCGCATAAATCAGCTCGAAGATCTTTCGCCCTCGTTCAGGGTTCTCGCCGGCAAGGTGGTCAAGATCGGCTTCATCATCATTGCCGGCATGATGGCGCTGTCTTCCACCGGCATCGACCTGACAGCGCTCACCGTCTTTTCAGGCGCCGTCGGCGTGGGCTTGGGCTTCGGCCTGCAGAAGGTGGTGTCGAACTTCATTTCCGGCGTCATCATCCTGGTCGACCGCTCGATCAAGCCCGGCGACACGATCGAACTCGGCGACACCTTCGGCTGGATCCGGGAACTGCGCGCCCGCTTCGTGTCGGTGATCACCCGCGACGGCCGCGAATACCTGATCCCGAACGAGGATTTCATCACCCAGCAAGTGGTCAACTGGTCGTTCTCCGACAAGCTGGTGCGCCTCGATGTCGATTTCGGCGTGTCCTACGACAGCGATCCGCACGAGGTGACCCGGCTGGCGATCAGCGCCGCCTCTTCCGTCGACCGGGTGCTGACCTCCCGGCCGCCGGTGTGCTGGATGACCGGGTTCGGCGCCTCCTCGCTGGATTTCAAGCTTCGCTTCTGGATCTCCGACCCGCAGGCGGGCCTCACCAATGTGCGTGGCAAGGTGCTCATCGCGCTGTGGGACATCTTCAAGGAAAACGGCGTCAACATCCCCTTCCCGCACCGCGAGATCATCATGCGCACACCGGTGGAAGTGGTCCGCCGCGACGCGCCGGAGGCGGAGTGACACCCTGCAGCTCAGACCGACCGGATGCGAAACGGGGCCGCAAACTGCCGTGTGCGGCCCCGTTATCATGATCCTGTACGGGAACGCTCACACCGGGTTGTTGAACGTGTCGCAGGCTTCCAGCCGGCCCGACTCGAAGCCGCGGGCGAACCATTCCTTGCGCTGCGCCGAGGTGCCGTGATTGAAGCTCTCGGGCACCACATAGCCTTGCGTCCGGCGCTGCAGCGTGTCGTCGCCGATCTGTTTGGCGGCATTGAGCGCCTCCTCGAGATCGCCGCGCTCGAGAATGCCCTTCTGCGCGGTGTAATGGCCCCAGATGCCGGCAAAGCAGTCGGCCTGCAGTTCGACCCGGATCGACATCTGGTTCTGCTCGACCTGGCTCATCGACTGGCGCATCCGGTTGAATTCAGGCAGCACGCCGATCAGGTTCTGCACGTGATGGCCGACCTCGTGGGCCAGCACGTAGGCCTGGGCGAAATCGCCCGACGCCTTGAAGCGCTGCGCCAGCTCGTCGAAGAACGTCAGGTCGATATAGACCTTCTGGTCGCCGGGGCAGTAGAACGGGCCGGACGCGGAACTGGCGTTGCCGCAGGCGGAAGCGACCGCGCCGGAAAACAGCACCAGCTTGGGTTCGGGATAGTCGAACCCTTGCGATTTCATCACCCCGTTCCACACGTCCTCGGTCTCGGCCAGAACGGTGGCGACGAATTGCGTCATCTCGTCCTGCCGCGCCGGCGACACCTGGCGCTCGCTCTGGTTCTGTCCGCCGACGATCGCACCGGGATCGCCGCCGGCCAGGATCTGCAGCGGATCGATGCCAATGAATTTCAGCGCCAGATAGATGACGCCGATGATCAGGATGGTCTTGAAGCTCATGCCCGAGCGACGCATTCCGCCGGACGGCAACCTTATGCCGCCGCGCCCGAAGGGATTGCCGCCGCGCGATGAGGCTCCGCGCCGGTCCTCGATATTGTCGCTCTGGCGACGGCCTTTCCAGTCCATGGTCTCATCTCTCCCGACGGCTTTAGATCTTGCTTGTAAGCGCCGTCAGCAGCAGATTCAACACTCCGCTTGCCGGGTCAACCGCCCACGCGTGGAGCCGAGCGGATTGTATCCCGCCTGCGCCAGCGCACGGGCCGTCATCAGCGTCGCGAAGAAAACCGGCAGCAGGGCAAAAAGTTCCGCCACGCCCTGCATTTCCAGGATCCGCGGCGCGGTTGCCGCAAGCGTTCCGGCCGCAAAGTGGCTGGAGAAGATGCCCAGGATGGCGACCAGCGAGACGGCTTCGCCCTTTACCCGGATCCGGTTTCGGGCCAACCGGACAACGGCAACGCCGCGCATCGACCACCCTCCGGCAAGCAGTCCGGCGACGGCCCCGGCGAGCGATGCGCCCAGTTCCGCGCCGCTCAGATCCCTTGCAATGATGCCAAGAACCGAAACCGTGGAGAGAATGGCCGGCAGCAGCAACAGCCGCCAGACCGGCATCTCCCGCTCGCGCAGGCGGCTGACCCCAAGCGCAACCAGCGCCACGAGCAACGGCCAGACCCAGACCGGCGCGCCGGTGGCGGCCTGCGCTGCAACCGGAGCGGCGGCTTGAGCCG
The DNA here is from genome assembly GCA_020637795.1 of Hoeflea sp. Lineage (GTDB taxonomy): Bacteria > Pseudomonadota > Alphaproteobacteria > Rhizobiales > Rhizobiaceae > Hoeflea. The sequence goes on from JACKJT010000003.1 coordinate 68,919, forward strand.
GTTCGGCCAGCGCCGTCGTGAAGGCCATCTCGTGCATGATCCGTCCGGGCAGCAGCGTGAACAGCCCGGCAATGCCTATGCCGCCGAAATAGAGCGATTTGACCAGCCGCTTGTGACGGACGAAATTGCGCCGCCGCGCCGAGCGAACCACTTCGACGGCGCTGACCAGCACCACCAGCGAAAACATGTGGATCGGCGAGAAGTCGCCGAAGAGCCTGATCTCGTGAATGAAGAAGCTCGACAGCGCGGTCAGCACCATCAGCCCGATCCAGAGCCGCCCGGCCATCCGGTGCAGGTAGGTGCCCTTGCGCATCATGAGCATCAGGCCGCCGATCACCGCCGCCGGAACGACGGTTGCGACATGCAACTGGATAGCGGGGCTGGCATTGAGAAGGGGTTCGAGGGTCATTTCAAGCATCCGTTGTTGTGGACCGCAGCCTGGTAAAATCCGGAAGGCCTGTTGTCCGATTGCCAAATCTGTCCCCATCGGCCATGGTCGCCGCCGATCCTCAATGCCTGATGCGCCTGTGACCCGGAGAACTTCGTGAGCGACACGTTGCTGCAATCCACGCTTCGTGAACTGCGCGCGCTGCTGATCCGGCCGCGGCTCTGGCTGGTGTTTGCGCTGGTGACCGGGCTGTTCTCCGTAACCGGGCCCTTCGGCAGCTATGAACGGCTGCCGTTCGTGTCACGGCTCGGCTACTGGCTGACCATGAACACGGCTACCTGGGCCACGGCCCTGATCTGCATTTCCTTTGTCAAGGCTGCGCTGATCGTCCGCGTGCCACACCAGATCACCCGCCTTTTCATTGGCGGGGCTGTTTCGGCCCTGCCGGTTGGGCTGGCGATCACGGTGATCAACACCGCGGTGATCAAGTCGCCGCTCAACCTCGATCAGCTTGTCGCAAACATGCTGGTGGCGCTTCCGATTGCCATCGGATTCTGCCTGCTTTCCTGGCTCAGCCTCAGCAGCGGCGAACAGGCCGCAGAAAAACAAGGCAGCGCCAGCCGGAACCAGGAGCCCGCTTTACCCTCAACATCCGCGCCCGACGCAAGTCGACCTGCTGCCGCGAATGCTGCGCACGGCTTGCCGGACCGCCCGGCCCTGCTCGACCGGCTGCCGGCGGACAAGCGCGGCCCCCTGATCCGGCTCGAGGTGCAGGACCACTACACACTGGTGGTGACCACGCGGGGCACGGAACTGCTGCTGATGCGGCTGGGCGACGCCATCGCCGAGACCGGCGCCAACACCGGCCAGCAAATCCACCGCTCGCACTGGGTATCCGATACGGGCGTGCGCGCCGTGCTCCGCGAAGGCGGCAGGAATCCGCGGCTGACGGTTCAAACCACAGACGGCCAGGCCCTGCCCGTCAGCCGCAGCCAGATGCCGGACGTCCGCGCCCGCTGGGCCGACCGGATCAGCGGGGCTTGATCCCGATCATTGCGGCAGAAACTTGCCTGGCCCATCCTGCCCGAAACACCACTTGAGCGGACAGACCGAATGAACATCAACGAGAAACGACGCAGTCAGGTTTCGATGGCGGGCACTGCCCTGCGCGCACTCGTCTTGGCAGCACTCGCCACGCCGCTTGCCGCGGCTCCGGCTATGGCCGACCGCGCCGCCGTCAAGCGGGGCCAGAAGGTGGTCGACGAATGGTGCCGCGACTGCCATGTCCGCGAAGGCCAGAAACTGACCCCCGACATGGCCCCGCCCTATTCCGACCTGGTCGCGATCCCCGGCCGCGACCGCGCCTGGTTCGAAGCCTTCCTCGAGGCCGACCACTTCCCGATGACCACCTTCCGCCTGTTCGATCACGAAAAGGCCGACGTGGTGGAGTGGCTGCTGGATCTGCAGAAGCGGCAGGGGAATTGACGCTTGCGCAGAGAAGTCCTGCGCCCCCGGAGACGATGTGACCGGCGCTTCTTTGTACAGGAAAGGGTCAGGATTGCGCCGCCCGCCCACGTCCACTGCCGTGAATTTTCCTGACCGGCTCCGGCTGGTAAAGCGCTTGGGGCCAATTGGTTCCACTTTCCCTTGAACAACACCGTTTTGGGGTTCCATCCGTGGGCGCATTTCCCTATAAGCCGCGTCTAGCCTCAGATATTGCGCATGGCGTCTCCCGGATGATCGATCTCCGACGGGGGCTTTTTGCGCGAAGCCTGCTCAACAGGGACCCGGACCATGCCAAAACGCACCGATATCAAGTCGATCCTCATCATCGGTGCAGGGCCGATCGTCATCGGGCAGGCCTGCGAGTTCGACTATTCCGGCACCCAGGCCGTCAAGGCGCTGAAGGAAGAGGGCTACCGGGTCATCCTGGTCAACTCCAACCCGGCGACCATCATGACCGATCCGGGGCTCGCCGACGCCACCTATATCGAGCCGATCACGCCGGAAGTGGTGGCCAAGATCATCGCCCGCGAGCGCCCCGACGCGCTGCTGCCGACCATGGGCGGCCAGACCGCGCTCAACACCGCGCTCTCGTTGAAGCGGATGGGCGTGCTCGAGCGCTACAATGTCGAGATGATCGGCGCCAAGCCGGCTGCCATCGACATGGCCGAGGACCGGGCGCTGTTCCGCGAGGCCATGGCCCGCATCGGGCTGGAGACGCCGCGCTCGTTCCTCGCCAACGCCACCGAGATCAAGGATACCGATCGCAAGCTGCACGAGGCCGAGCGGGCCGAGTTGCGCGCCAGGCTCGCCGGGGACGAACTCGACGCGGCGCTCGATGCGCTGGAGAACACCTGGAACCTGGGCGAATCCGATCGCAAGCAGCGCTACATGAGCCACGCCATGGCCCAGGCCGCACAGGCGCTCGACCTGATCGGCCTTCCGGCCATCATCCGCCCGTCCTTCACCATGGGCGGCACCGGCGGCGGCATCGCCTACAATCGCTCGGAATTCTTCGACATCATCGAGCGCGGGCTCGACGCCTCGCCGACGACGGAAGTGCTGATCGAGGAATCGGTGCTCGGCTGGAAGGAATACGAGATGGAGGTGGTGCGCGACACCGCTGACAACTGCATCATCATCTGCTCGATCGAGAACCTCGACCCGATGGGCGTGCACACCGGCGACAGTATCACCGTGGCGCCGGCGCTGACGCTCACCGACAAGGAATACCAGATCATGCGTAACGCCTCGATCGCGGTGCTGCGCGAGATCGGGGTCGAGACCGGCGGCTCCAACGTGCAGTTCGCCGTCAACCCGGCCGACGGCCGCCTGGTGGTGATCGAGATGAACCCGCGCGTCTCGCGCTCCTCGGCGCTGGCGTCGAAGGCCACCGGCTTCCCGATCGCCAAGGTCGCGGCCAAGCTCGCCGTCGGCTACACGCTCGACGAGCTCGAAAACGACATCACCCAGGGCGCGACGCCCGCCTCGTTCGAACCCTCGATCGATTACGTCGTCACCAAGATCCCGCGTTTCGCCTTCGAGAAGTTCCCCGGCGCCGAGCCGCTGCTGACCACCGCGATGAAATCGGTCGGCGAAGTCATGGCCATCGGCCGCACCTTCGCCGAAAGCCTGCAGAAGGCGCTGCGCGGGCTCGAGACCGGACTGACCGGGCTAGACGAGATCGAGATCCCCGGCTTGGGCGAAGGCGACGACGAGAACGCCATCAAGGCCGCCATCGGCACCCCGACGCCCGACCGTCTCCGGATGGTGGCCCAGGCGCTCAGGCTCGGCATGAGCGCCGAGGAAGTGCATGCGATCTGCAAGATCGATCCCTGGTTCCTGGCCCAGATCGAGGACATCCTCGCCATGGAAGCCCGCATCCGCGAGCATGGCCTGCCGGCCGACGCCGAGAACCTGCGGCTGATCAAGTCGATGGGCTTTTCCGATGCGCGGCTGGGTTCGCTCACCGGCAAGCGCGGCCATGAAGTGGCGAAGGCCCGCCGCGCCATGGGCGTCAGGCCCGTCTACAAGCGCATCGACACCTGCGCCGCCGAATTCGCCTCGCCCACCGCCTACATGTACTCAACCTACGAAGTGCCGTTTGCCGGCAACCTTGCCTGCGAGGCGCGCGTCTCCGACCGCACCAAGGTGGTGATCCTCGGCGGCGGCCCGAACCGCATCGGCCAGGGCATCGAGTTCGACTATTGCTGCTGCCACGCCGCCTTCGCGCTCAAGGATGCCGGCTACGAGGCGATCATGGTCAACTGCAACCCGGAAACCGTGTCGACCGACTACGACACCTCCGACCGGCTCTATTTCGATCCGCTGACCGACGAGGATGTGCTCGAGATCCTGACCAAGGAGCAGGAAGCCGGCACGCTGCTCGGCGTCATAGTCCAGTTCGGCGGCCAGACCCCGCTCAAGCTCGCCGACGCGCTGGAAAAGGCCGGCATCCCGATCCTCGGCACCGCGCCCGACATGATCGACCTCGCCGAGGACCGCGACCGCTTCCAGAAGCTGCTGCACAAGCTCGACCTCGTCCAGCCCAACAACGGCATCGCCTATTCGGTCGAACAGGCCCGGCTGGTCGCCACCGACATCGGCTTCCCGCTGGTGGTCCGCCCTTCCTACGTGCTCGGCGGCCGCGCCATGCAGATCATCCGCGACGAGGCCAACCTGTCCAACTACCTGCTCGGCACCGTGCCCGAACTGGTGCCCGAGGACATCAAGGCGCGCTACCCCAACGACAAGACCGGCCAGATCAACACGCTTCTCGGCACCAACCCGCTGCTGTTTGACAGCTACCTGACCAACGCCATCGAGGTCGATGTCGACTGCCTCTGCGACGGGACAAGCGTCAATGTCACCGGCATCATGGAGCACATCGAGGAAGCCGGCATCCATTCGGGCGACTCGGCCTGCTCGCTGCCGGTCCACACCCTGTCGCCCGAAATGGTCGACCGGCTCGAGGCGCAGACCGTGGCGCTTGCCAGGGCACTCAATGTCGGCGGCCTGATGAACGTGCAATACGCGATCAAGGACGACGTTATCTACGTGCTCGAGGTCAACCCGCGCGCCTCGCGCACCGTGCCGTTCGTCGCCAAGACCGTCGGCTCGCCGATCGCCAAGGTGGCCGCACGGGTGATGACCGGCGAGAAGCTCGCCGACGCCTTCGCCGCCTACGGCGCGGTTCCCGACCACCGCAAGCTCACCCATATCGCCGTGAAAGAAGCCGTCTTCCCCTTCGCCAAGTTCCCCGGCGTCGACACGCTCCTCGGACCGGAAATGCGCTCGACCGGCGAGGTCATGGGGCTCGACCGTGACTACGCGCTGGCGTTTGCCAAGGCGCAGCTCGGCGCCGGCGTCGACCTGCCGCGCTCGGGCGCGGTCTTCGTCTCCGTCCGCGACGAGGACAAGCCGCGTGTGCTCGAGGCCGTCAAGATCCTGGTCGCCAACGGTTTCCGTGTGATGGCGACATCGGGCACCGCCGACTACCTGCGCGGCCAGGGGCTCGAGGTCGAGCATGTCAACAAGGTGCTCGAGGGCCGTCCGCACATCGAGGACGCGATAAGGAACCGCCAGGTGCAACTGGTGATCAACACCACCGAGGGCGCCAAGACGATCTCGGATTCGAAATCACTGCGCCGCGCGGCACTGATGCAGAAGGTCCCCTACTTCACCACCATGGCCGGCAGCCTGTCGGCCGCCCAGGCCATCGCCGCACTGAAGGCAGGAAACCTGGAAGTGCACCCGCTGCAGAGTTATTTCCCGGCGGCTTGAGGATGAAATGAGGGCATGACGCCTCGGTCACCCCGGCCTTGAGCCGAGGACCAGCCACCGCGCGTCTGCGCGGTGACTGACTCCTTAGACACCTTCATCAAGGAGTCTTCCGGCCCGCCGACGCTCGCTTGCCGGATGCCGGATCAAGTCCGGCATGACGGATAAACAAGTGCTCGAACCAGGTGACTGCAATGAGCGGAAAACTCGAAATCCTCAACGACCGCCTGATCCCGGTTGACCGGGCAACCCTGTTCGACGCCTTCGCCGATCCGGCGAAGCTGGCCGCATGGTGGGGTCCGGAGGGATTCAGCAACACCATTTCGGCCTTTGATCTGAAACCCGGCGGTCACTGGCTGATCACCATGACCGCCGACAACAGCACCGAATTTCACAACCGCTGGACCTTCGAGGACGTGGTCGAGGGCCAGATAGTGCGGATGACGCACTACGAACCGGTCCACATCTTTACACTCGAGATGCGTTTTGCCGACGAGGATCGCGGCGCACGTCTCTCATGGCGAATGCTGTTCGATCGTACGGCCGAGAACGAGGCGATGGAAAAATTCCTGCACGCAGCCAACGAACAGAATTTCGACAGGCTGGAACGGCTTCTCAAGTCCAACCGATATTGAGCGTTACCATGCACCTTGGCAGGCCTTGCGCGACATTGGGCCTGGCCACCCCTCTGATTGCCGCCTCGGCACTTCTCGCGTATCCTTCTCCCGGTGGAGGGCTGCGCGATGGCCAAGAACATCGTCATTCTGCTGGACGGCACGTCGAACCAGATTTCCGGCGACCGCACCAATGTGTTGAGACTGTATGGTTCGCTCAAGCGGTCGAGGAGCCAGCTGGTGTTCTACCAGCCCGGCGTCGGCACCTTCGGGCTCAGCGGCTGGTGGCAGCAGCTGAAATCGAAGACCCGTATCGTGCTCGGGCTCGCCACCGGCGCCGGCATTTCCGACAATGTGATGCAGGCCTATGAATTCCTGATCAGGCACCATGAATATGGCGACAGGATCTACATTTTCGGCTTTTCCCGCGGCTCCTACACCGCCCGGCTGCTCGCAGGCTTCATCCGCATTTTCGGGCTGGTGCGCGAGGAGCAATTGCAGCTGGTGCGCTATGCCTGGCGCGCCTATGCGCGGCTCGGCCAGCCGGGATCGAAGGATTTCGCTTCAGAGATCGGCCATTTCCAGAAGGTGCTCGACGGCACGGGCATCCGCATCGAGTTTCTGGGCCTGTGGGACACGGTGGCCTCGGTGTTCGATTCCAAGGCCGGCTTTCCCTGGCTCACCACCACCCAGAAGGCCTACACCAACCGCAACGACCGGGTCAGAACCGTCCGCCACGCGGTCGCCATCGACGAGCGCCGGACCTATTTCCAGCCGTCGCTGTGGGAGGCGGGACAGGACTACGAGGAATGGTCGCACGAGAGCCGCAGCTATGAGAAGATCCCGCAGGATTTCGAGGAGGTCTGGTTTGCCGGCTGCCACGGCGATGTCGGCGGCGGCTACCCGGACGCCAAAAGCGGGCTGGCGAAGATCCCGCTCGAATGGCTCTACCGCGAGGCCGTCGCCGCCGGAGTGGAGGGCGATGAAGCGGTGTTCGAGCTCCTGACCCACGGAAGCAAGGCCGCGGGCCGGACGGAAATCCTCGCCGGGCAGACCCGCGACGAGGCCCGCAAGGATACCAGGCGCTACGGCGCCCCCGATCCGCTGGCCGACATCAACAATTCGATGAATGTCGCCTGGGGGGTCGTCGAGTTCCTGCCGCGCAAGGTGCCGAAGACCTCGTTTTACCGCCAGCTGCAGATCGGCAGGATCTACTGGCCGGTGTTCGATTACCGCCGCGTGCCCGAAGGCGCCAAGCTGCACGAGGCGGTGATCGAGCGATTGCACAAGCGCGCCGATTACAAGCCGCCCAATCTGCCCAAGACCTACCAGGTGGTGAAGACCAGGGCCGCGCCGGGGCAGTAGTCACAGCGCCGGGCCTGTTCGAAGCGTGCTTGCCTCAGAGCGACGGGCCCGGGACAAGCCGACTGCCATCGGCGAACCGCAAGATGCGGAACCGCCTGAGGTCATGCCCGGTGGGCCGGCCGGCGGCGATGTTGGCGATGGCCTTGCCAAATCCCGGGCCGATGCCGAAGCCGTGGCCGCTCATGCCGGTGGCGACGATCAGGCCGACCTGCCCCGGCACCCGGTCGACCACCGGCACCACGTCCGGCATCGCGTCGATCATCCCCGCCCAGACATTGATGAGTTCCGGCTCGCCAAGCGAGGGAAAGCGGGCGGCAAAGCGTTTGCGCGTCGGTTCGGTGCGGCGGTGTTCGGGCTCCGGGTCGAGCACCCGGCAGCGCTCGAACGGTGTTTCCTCGTCCTTGCTCCAGCTCCGCGCCGTCCCCCAGGCGTCGGGATAATGCCTGGGCGAAAACGGCAGGAAGCGGGTGTGGCCCAGCGATTTCACCGCCACCGGCAGCCAAGTGAAGAAATGCCGGAAGGCGTCCGGACCGATCATCAGGTCGTGGCTGCCGAGCGCCGAGAGGCTGTAGCCGCCATCCTCGCGGCGGCGGAAGGCCAGTTCCTCGTCGAGCGCATTGCCGGCAAAAACCTCCGGCATCGCCGCCGTGCGCGCCACCGACGAGCGCACGATCAGTTGCGGGATCGATACGCCGTGGCGCCTGAGCAGCAGCGACGACCAGGCCCCGCCCGCGACCACGACCTGCGCGGCCTTGATGAAGCCGTGCTCGGTGTGCACCCCGGTGATCTTCCCGGCAGCCCGCTCGAAGGTCCGCGCGGCGCAATTCTCGCGAATACCGACGCCTTCGCTTTGCGCCAGCTCCGCCACCGCCGGCACCGCGGCCCAGGGCTCGGCCCGCGCATCGGTGGGCGACCAGACGCCCCCGACCCAGCGCTTGCCGCCGGGACCGGTATCGATCAGCCCGGCGACGGCGTCGCCATCGATGGCGCGCACATCGAGCTGGTGCCGTCGCGCCACCTCGAGCCAGCGGGACTGCGCCTCCATCTCGCTGTCGGTGCTGGCCAGATACATGATGCCCGAGCGGCTAAAGCCGGTGCGGTTGCCTGTCTCGATGTCGATCTCTTCCCACAGCCGCGAAGCCTCCATCATCACCGGCAGCTCCGCCTCGTCGCGGCCGAGCTGGCGGATCCAGCCCCAGTTGCGCGACGACTGCTCGCCCGCCACCCGGCCCTTCTCGACCACGAAGGCGCTGAGCCCGATCCGGTTGAGATAGAGCGCGCTCATCATGCCGATGACGCCGCCACCGACGATGACGACATCGACCTCGGCAGGCAGCGGATCTGAAAACCGGATCGAGGACGCAAGCGTGATCGGGGCGGCGGGATGCTCGGACATGGGGCTCCGGAAAGGTCGGGATCGTCAGCCTTGGCAGGGACCGGTTGTGCGGACACGCCGGGCGGAAATCAATATCCCGGCACCGATATTCTCGCGCATTCGGTGACGATCACGCCGTTCATCGTGTCGGCAGTGAGGTGAACCGTGATCTGGACATAGCTGCTCGCATCGCCGATGGCGTATTCGACGGTGAGCTTGCACTCGTCGAGTCCACCGTCGGATTCGAGCATGATCTCGCGCGGGTCGGATGTGTCTGAAACCAGCTCGATGATCAGCGTTGCCGGATCCTCAACCTGCTGCGGCCCGAACCGGACAGACCGGATTTCGTTGCCCATGATCCGGTACTGTTCGAATTTCTGCAGCGCCAGTGCAGAAGATCCGCAGCTGGCCGCGAGGGCCATCACGAGAATCAGTCGGATCACGGTCTTTGTCTCCCTGGGCTGACGCGTTCGAAACGGGATGTCGACGCTTCCGATTGCACCATCATACCCCAGCCTCGATTGTCGTCACCACCGGGGCGTGATCCGACGCGCGGTCTTTCGACGGGCCTATCTCGAAATGCTCGTCAAAGACCTCGATCTTGATCACCGCACCGCGCCGACGCGGGTTCTTCGGGTTGAGCCCGTTGGAAACAACGCAGTAATCGAGCACCGACCCCGAGACGATGCCGCCATGGGTGTTGGGCCGGCTGAGCCCCTGCATCACCACCAGGTTGAAAGAATCATAGAGCTTGTAGACATGCTTGAGATAGGTGAACTCCTCGGGGATGGCGTTGGCGGCGACACTGCCCCAGGACCAGACCCGGTCGGCCTGGGTCAGGATCGAGATCGTGTGCGAGCCCGGCGCCTCGTTGAGATCGCCCAGCAGGATCACCGGCGCATCCGGATCGGCATCGATCGTCTGGCGGAACAGCCGGTAGATCGCGCCGGCTTCCGCGGCGCGCTTGGCCACCTGGTTCACCCCGGCCGTGGCGCGCTCCATGTAGGTGGTGCGGATCTTGGCGTCCCAGTCGGCCAGCGCGTCGATCTCGTCGTCATCGACGAAGGCGCCCTGCGATTTGAAGTGACAGACGAAGATCCGCGTCTGGCCGATCCCCGGCAGGTCGATCACTGCGTCGACCGGGGTGCGGGAGAAGTTGAAATCGGCGTCGATCACGGTGTCGTCCGGCAGGCCGGCGACGCCCGACAGCGGATGGACGCTGACAAAGGGGTGGCGCGAGGCGATCGCCACCGTGGCGTTGACATAGACCGCCGGATCGTCCGGGTCGAACATCGGGTGCCCGGTTGAGAAGAAATGGGGATAGCCGCTCTGCGCCATCAGCGCCGCCAGCTCCTCGTGCGAGACCACCTCCTGAAAGCCGATCACATCGGCATCCATGCGCGCCACGAGGCCGGCGATCCAGGCTTTCTTGTCGGCCCACTGGCTTTCCGAATAGGTCGCCGAAAGCTTGCGTTCATGCCAGAATATGCCCGGCGCCGCGAAGTGATAGAGATTGAATGTTGCGACCTTCACAACGGCCATGGCGCATCCCCCGAAATTTCCAATGGTGCCAAATCATGACACCGAACCGACCCGCGGCCAATCGCTCGCGTTGCGGCCGATCAGCCCACGAGCTCATTCGGCCTTCTCCCGGTGAAACGATAGGCCGCGACAAGCAGGCAGGGGAAACGCGACAGTCGGCGGGCATTGCAGTTTAAGGGTGAGCAAGCTCCACATGTTGATGCATATCAAGTATTAGATGTTTCTTCAGTGCGATACTGATCTTCTCCGTTTCCCGTCTCTTGGGACCGGATTTTCGTGTGTGTGGGGGACATGGAAAAATGCAGCTGACATCAGAGCTCCGCGGAATGGCGGCATTGAAGGCATTTTTGGGCTTCTATACCTCCCCCATGGACACCGCTTCCCGGATATTGCGGAAGTATGGGAACGCGGTATCGATCACGCTCCCCTTTTTCGGCAAGAAACCGCTGCCGGACGCATTCATATTTTTCGGCGCCGAAAACAACCGCCAGGTCTACGCCAAATGGGACGATCTGCGGATGACCGCACTTTGGCCGATCAGTGCAAAGCCGGATACGGTGCAGCAGAGAATCCGGCACAATTACATGTGCCTTTCGGGCAGGACCCATCGGGATATCGCAAACCAGATCGAAGCGCCGCTCAATCGCGGCCAGATCAAGAAACTGTCTGTCGAAATGTACGCCATCATGAAGCCGGTGATCGACAAGGCATTCACGGAAGACACATTCGATCTGGTCAAGTTCCACAAGGATCTCTCCATCCAGTGCATCTTCAACCTGCTGTTTGGCGAGCCGGACGCCGAACGGGCGCTGCGGATCGGCCACATGGTGGATGAGCTGAACCTTAGCAACTACGTCAAGGCGAACAGGATCCTGAAACTGGATATTCCCGGGCTGCCGTTTCACGACCTTCTCAGGCAGGCCGAGGCCGTCAAGGAAGAGCTCACGCGGTGGATCGGCGAGGTCGAAGGCCTTCCCGCCAATACCAATCTCCGGACTTCCGTCCTGAACATGACCGACTCGGACGGTCAGGCTTTCAGCTTCGATTTCACCATCGGATGCCTTGGCTCGATGGTCTGGGCAGCCATCGACACGCCTTCCCTGGGATCCCTGTGGACGACGGTCCATCTGTCGCGCCATCCGGAGATTGCCGAAAAACTGCGCGACGAGCTCAAGGCTGCCGGTTTTTCGGAAAAGACAAGCACCGAGGAGCTCAACAAATTGCCCTATCTCAATGGCGTGGTGCTGGAAGGGCTGCGCCTGTCGCCGCCGGGAGCGTTCATACCGCTCAAGTCCGTGCGCGACACCGTCATCGGTTCGGTCAAGATACCGGCCAATACGGCCATCTACCTGTGTCCTCGCGAGACCCAGCGGGATCCCGCGATCTATCCGGATCCCGAGGTGTTCCGGCCCGAACGCTGGGCTGGCATTCAATCGCCGGATGCCTACGAGTTCATTGCCTTCAGTGGCGGCGTGCGCCGCTGCCCCGGCGCTTCGTTCGCCACCATCTACATGAAAATGGTCATTGCCATGCTGGTCGAGCGTGGCGGGCTGGAACTTCTCACGCGCGGACCGATTCCGGTCCGCTCGGCACCGGCCATGGAGCCGCTGAAACCGGTCATGGCCCGCCCCAGTGCATCGGGACATTTCTGTTGAGTTCACCGGATCGGCCGCAGTTGCAAGACGCTTGGTCCGAACGTGTCGTGCGCCCGCTCGCCACCGGGCAGGAGGTTGCTGCAGTGGCGCAGCCAGGCCCGGCTTGAGGCCGGTCATCACCTGTACCTTGCAGTTGTGAGGTGCACCTTGCGGATCCGGGGCCGCGGCACCAGATCAGCCTTTCGAAGCGCGCATCGGTCAGATTGCCGGTGCAAGGCTTCGCTCCGGCAGCGACCTGGGGGCCGGATTTTTTCAGGTGAATTTTTTGATCGAATTTGATAAGCGTGAAAAAAGAAACTCTGGGACGGCTCCGAAGTATCTGCTTCGGAGCGCGTTTTCTTTTTGTGTCCTGCCGCCGATGATCATAGCGCCAGGACGATATGAACAAGGAATAGACCGATGGTTGAGAAGGTTCCGATGACGCAAGGAGGCTACGCCAAGCTGCAGGAAGAACTGCGCTGGCGTCAGCAATCCGAACGGCCGCGGATCATCGAGGCGATCTCCGAAGCCCGCGCCCATGGCGACCTTTCGGAAAACGCCGAATATCATGCCGCCAAGGAAGCCCAGAGCCACAATGAGGGCCGCATCGGCGAGCTTGAGGACTACACCTCGCGCGCCGAGATCATCGATGTATCGAAGATGTCGGGCGACACCATCAAGTTCGGCGCCACCGTCAGGCTGGTTGACGAGGACACCGAGGAAGAGCGCACCTACCAGATCGTCGGCGACCAGGAAGCCGACGTGAAGGCAGGCCGGATTTCGATTTCCTCGCCGATCTCGCGTGCGCTGATCGGCAAGTCGGTGGGCGATTCCATCGAGGTTGTCGCGCCGGGCGGCTCCAAGGCCTACGAAATCCTCGAGGTGAAGTGGGGCTGAGGCCGCCACGCCCAAACCAGGGTCAGGGTGAGATCCCATGCTTTCCGATCCATCGCGGACCCTTGTCATCGCCCCCAATCTGAAGCGGCGCCTGTCCGGGGTGACGACGTCGATCATCCAGCTGATCCCGGTGCAGAACCGGCTCGGGCAGCAGATCGCTGTTTTCGGCCCTGGCCTGCCCGACCATCTGCCGCGGCTGCGTTACCGCGACCTGCCGCGGCTGTGGCGCGCGCCGCAAGGCCGGCCCTTTCGGATCTGGCATGCGCGGCGCAATGTCGAGATGCTGATGGGCGTGGTCATGCGCGACATCCTGCGCATGCCGCTCAGGCTGGTGTTCACCTCCGCATCGCAGCGGGTGCATTCGAACTGGACCCGGTTTCTGATCTCGCGCATGGACGGCGTCATCGCCACCAGCCACAAGACCGCCTCCTACCTGAAGGTTCCGAACCGCGTCAGCCTGCACGGCATCAATGCCGAACGGTTCTCGCCGCCGGCTGACCGGGCCGGGGTGCGGCGCGCGTTGTCGCTGCCCGAGGGCCAGAAGCTGGCCGGCTGCTTCGGCCGCATCCGCCGCCAGAAAGGCACCGATCTCTTCGTCGACGCGATGATCCGGCTGCTGCCGTCGCGGCCGGGCTGGAGCGCCATCGTCGCCGGGCGCGCCACCGCCAGCCACACAACCTTCCTTTCGGAGCTCAAGGAGCGTGTTGCCGCGGCCGGCCTCAAGGACCGCATCCTGTTCGTCGGCGAACATACCAACATCAATGAATGGTATCGCGCGCTCGACCTGTTTGTAGCGCCACAGCGCTGGGAAGGCTTTGGCCTGACCCCGCTCGAGGCGCAGGCGAGCGGCGTGCCGGTGGTCGCCACCGATGTCGGCGCTTTCGAGGAAATCATCGCGCAAGGGACCGATGAAACCGGCGTTGTGGTTGCCAAGGACGATCTCGACGCGCTCGCGGCAGCAGCCGCTACTTTCATGGATGACGATGCCCGGCGCAATGCCGCCGCGCGCAGGGCCCGGCCGCATGTGCTGGCAAATTTCACCATCGAGGGCGAGGCCGAGCGGCTTTTTAAAGCCTATGAAGAGGTATGGTCAAAAGCCCATGCTTGACATCCTGATCATCGGCAAGGACTCGAAATACGGCCTGACCAAGGACAGCCTGCTGCTCGAGGAGGCGATCCGCGCCGCCGGCCTGCCCCATTCGATCGGCCACGCCGACCACAAGGGCCGTCCGTTCAGGGAACGTCTGTTCAGAACCCGGCGCGCACGCATCGCCATCCATATCGAGCGGGTCTACCCGGCCTGGTACTCGGCCGCCGATATCCATTACCTGCTGCCCAACCAGGAGCGCTTTCCGCGCCGCCATCTCGGACGCCTCCGGCATATAGACCTGGTGCTGTGCAAGAGCCGGCACGCTGCCGATGTGTTTTCCAAGGAAGGCGCCCGGACCTTCGATCTCGGCTTCACCTCGGAAGACAGGGCGTCTGCCACGACATCCAAGGACCGTGACAGGTTTGTCCACATTGCCGGCGCCAGCACGCTCAAGGGCACGGAAGCCGTGCTGGCGGCATGGCGGGCCCATCCGGATTGGCCGGAGCTGACGCTGGTGATGAACGCCAAGCTGGCGCCGTCCTCGGTTCCGGATAATATCAGGCTGATCAGCGAGTATCTCGGCGACGAGGAGATGCGCGCCCTGCAGAATGCCTGCGGCATCCATCTCTGCCCCTCGCAGGCGGAAGGCTGGGGCCATTACATTGTCGAGGCGATGTCTACTGGTGCCGTGGTCATCACCACCGACGCCCCGCCGATGAACGAACTGGTGGACGAAGGGTCCGGCCTGCTGGTCGAGGTCGCTTCAAGCACCCCGCGCCATCTCGGCACCTGCTTCCAGGTAGACCAGGCGGCCCTCGAGGCGGCCATCATCCAGGCGATGGCGATGCCGGCGGACCAGAAAGCAGCAATGGGCGTCCGCGCACGCGCCGGCTTCGACACAATTCGCGCAGGCTTTGGCGAGCGGCTGCAAGACCTTCTGGGCAGTGACCGCCGATGAACCTGCTGCACCTGTCGAGCGAAAAGGGACTTCGCGGCGGTGAGCAGCAGCTGTTGCTGCTGGCAGGACGGACAAAGCCGGGGATCGCCGAATGGGTTGGCGTACCGGGCAGATCCGGGCTTTTCAGGACCCTCCCCGCGGAGGCGAAGAAACTGCCGGTCAAGTGCCGCGGCTTGTTTGATGTGGCTTCGATCGTGCGGATCAGGAACCTGCTGGGCGCGGAGAACATCGATCTCGTTCACGCCCACTCCAACCGGGCGCACAAGACGGCCGTTGCGGCAACGCTTGGCCGACGGCAGCGCCTGGTCGTCTCGCGGCGCAATGCGTTCAGATGCCGGGGCGGGCTGCTCTACCGCGCGGTCGACCAGTTCATCACCATCTCGAAGGCCGGTTACCAGGCCCTGCGCGATGGCGGCGTCGCCGGCGACCGGATCGAGATCATTCACGATGCGGTGGACGAGGCGGCGCTGAGCACGGCCCTGCCCGACCGCCTGGGCTTTGGCGAAGGCACGACGCTCATCCTCTGTGTCGCCGCCTTCACCGCCGAAAAGGACCATGCCACCCTGCTCAAGGCCTGGAACCTGGCGCACAGGAGCGCCACCAATGCCCATCTCGTCCTCGCCGGTGACGGACCCGGGCTGGCGGCGATGCGCCGCCAGGCGGCCGGTCTGCCGAGGGTGACCTTCCTTGGCTGGCGCGACGACGTCGCCGCGCTGATCAAGGGCGCCGACATCGTAACGCTGGCATCCCGCGAGGAAGGGCTTGGCTCAAGCCTGTGCGCGGCGCAATGGGCCGGCAAGCCGGTGGCAGCCACCGCCGCCGGCGGCATTGTCGAAGCCGTCGCCGACAAGGCGACAGGGCTGTTGAGCCCGCCGGGCGAAGCCGAAGCTTTGGCGAAAAACCTGATTGCACTGGCCGCTGATGCGGCGATGCGCCGGGACTATGGCAAAGCCGCCGCCAGACGCGCCCGTCAGATGTTCTCGCTCGAGACCTTTCACGCCCGGCACCTGGAGATCTACCGCCGCCTGGCCGGCGCCTGAAAACCGGTTTGGGTGAAGCGGCTTCTAGCGCTGCCGTCGCTGCCCGCTGCGGCGATCGACATAGACGATCATGTATTTCCAGAACACCGTCTGGCCGTGGATCCAGGCATTCACGAACCCCTCGACGCCGCCGAGGAAGCCGCGCTTGAGGACGTAGGTCTTGAAGAAGGCCCCCAATGCGTGCCCAAACGGGCTCGGCAGCGAAACCCGTCGGCCTGTCTGCTTCAACTGTTCGGCGCCGAGCACCGAATAGTGCTGTCCCTTCGCCAAAGCCTGGCCGAGCGAACGCACGGTGAAGTGGTCGAGATGATGGACGAGCGTCCCCGTCGGACGGTCGGTCTCGACGAATTCATGCACCTTTTTCAGGTTGAAACGGGCGGCATCCTTGAGGAACAGCCTGAGCGGCGCATCCGGCCACCAGCCGGAATGGCGGAACGGCTTGCCGAGAAAATAGGACAGACGCGGGATCCGGTAGGCGTCCTGCTTCGCGGCCGCGACGGTGGAGAGGATTTCGTCGGCGAGTGCCGCCGGAACCCGTTCATCGGCATCGAGCGACAGCACCCAGTCGCACCCGGCCTGGGTCCGGGCGAACTCCTTCTGGTCGCCGAACCCGTTGAAGTCGCGGATGATGACCCTTGCCTTGAAGGATGCGGCGATGTCGCGCGTCGCATCATCGCTGTGGCTGTCGACAACCACGATCTCGTCACAGAAATGCAGGCTCTCCAGCAATCCGGGCAGCATCTCTGCCTCGTTGCGGGTGATGATGACAGCGCTGATCGTCTGTTTCATGTTTCTGCCTCTGCCGCAGGTTCGATCACGGGCGGCCTGCTCATCCGAAGCCCCAGGCCACGCCCGTCAATGGTTCCGCTCACAGGGCCACCAGTCCCTCGTCCTTGACCTGGCGGATGGTCAGCATGGTTCTGACCGTGTCGACATTCTCTGCGGCCGTCAGTTCCTCGATGACGAAATCCTGGAAATGGCTGAGATTGCGCGCCACGCAATGCAGCAGGAAATCGCTCTCGCCCGACACCATCCATGTTTCCCGGACGATCGGCCATTCATTGGTCTTTGCGGCAAACGCCTTCAGGTTGGCATCGGTCTGGTGCTTGAGCCCGACCATGCAGAACGCCACGAGGTCGAACCCGAGGCTCGGCGCATTCAGCTGCGCCCGGTAGCCGCGAATGATTCCGGCCTGCTCGAGCTTGCGCACGCGCCTCAGACACGGCGGCGCGGAGATGCCGACCCGCTCCGACAGGTCGACATTGGTCATGCGCCCGTCCTTCTGCAGCTCACGCAGGATCTTGAGGTCGATTGCATCGAGTTCGGCCTTGATCGCCATGAAATTTTCCCTGTCTTCAGCACCGCCGACCCGCAGGAAAACCGCAGGCCAACGAAACTTAATTGCGTCAGCGCGCAGCATCTGTAAAGCCTCAGCGGCTTTCCTGACGCGAAGTTCTGTGCGTAACTGTGCGGCGAAGCTTGAAACCCTGGCTCACCCGCACCTAAATGGTGGTAAGCCGCACCTCATGGTGGCGCCCCTGCCAGGAATCTGGCTTTCGTCATTGATGCGTCACCGGGGATGCCCCAAACTGGCATTCGCAACCTTTGTTTCAGGATCGTTCCATGTCCACTCGCCACGTCCCCGTCCTTATCATCGGCTCAGGCCCCGCCGGCTACACCGCCGCGATCTATGCCGCACGCGCCATGCTCAAGCCGGTGCTGATCGCCGGCATGGAACAGGGCGGGCAGTTGATGATCACCACGGATGTCGAGAACTACCCCGGCTATGCCGATCCGGTGCAGGGTCCTTGGATGATGGAGCAGATGCTCAAGCAGGCCGAGCATGTCGGCGCGGAGATCGTCAACGACCTGGTCACCGAGGTCGAGCTGACCAACCGGCCGTTCACGGTGACGACGGATTCCGGCGCGGTGTGGACCTGCGACGCGCTGATCATCGCCACCGGCGCCCAGGCCAAGTGGCTCGGCATCCCGACCGAAAAGGACTTCATGGGCTTTGGCGTCTCGGCTTGCGCCACCTGTGACGGTTTCTTCTACCGCGGCAAGAACGTCATCGTGGTCGGCGGCGGCAACTCCGCGGTCGAAGAGGCGCTTTACCTCTCCAATCTCGCCGCGCATGTCACCGTGGTCCACCGCCGCGATTCCTTCCGCTCGGAAAAGATCCTGCAGCAGCGGCTGTTCGAGAAGGACAATATCGACGTCATCTGGGACACCGAGGTGGTCGAGTACCTGGGCACACCGGCCCAGCCGCCGATGCCGGCCTCGGTCACCGGGGTAAAGCTGAAGAACCGCAAGACCGGCATCACCACCGACATGCCGATCGACGGCGTCTTCGTCGCCATCGGGCACGCGCCCGCCGTCAGCCTGTTCAAGGACAAGCTTAAGCACAAGCCGAACGGGTATTTGTGGACAGCGGCGGATTCGACTGCCACGGATGTTCCCGGCGTCTTTGCCGCCGGCGACGTCACCGACGACATTTACCGTCAGGCGGTCACCGCAGCCGGAATGGGATGCATGGCGGCCTTGGAGGCTGAGCGCTATCTGGCAGGTCACGCCAGGCACGCCGAAGCCGCCGAATAGGCGCATCAGCGCCAGATAAGGGCCCGAACAACGGGCCAGGGGGACGAGAGCGTGATGCCACTCGACTGGGACAAACTGCGCATTTTCCATGCCGCCGCGGAAGCCGGCTCCTTCACCCATGCGGCGGAGAAGCTGCATCTGTCGCAATCCGCCATTTCAAGGCAGGTCTCGGCGCTGGAAATGGACATCGGCGCCAAGCTGTTTCATCGCCACGCCCGCGGCCTGATCCTGTCCGAACAGGGCGAGATCCTCTACCAGACCGCGCACGAAGTGCTGATGAAGCTGGAATCGGTGCGCAACCAGCTGACCGAAACCCGTGAGCGGCCGTCGGGCAAACTGCGCGTCACCACCACGGTTGGCTTCGGCCAGGGCTGGCTCACCGAGAAGGTGCAGGAATTCCAGACGCTCTATCCCGATGTCCAGGTGCAACTGCTGCTCGACAACGAGGAACTCGACGTCAACATGCGCCAGGCCGATTGCGCCATCCGCCTGCGCCAGCCGCAGCAGCCCGACCTGATCCAGCGCCGCCTGTTCACGGTGCACATGCACATCTACGCCTCGCCCACCTACCTGGCGCGGCACGGCGAGCCCAAGACCATCGAGGATCTCGACAACCACCGAATCATCACCTTCGGCGAACCCGCGCCGGGTTATCTGACCGATGTGAACTGGCTTGAAACCGCCGGCCGCAGCCCGGAAAACCGGCGTCAGGCGCAACTGCAGATCAACAATTTGCCGTCGATCCGGCGGGCTACGCTCAACGGCGCCGGCATTTCGCTGCTGCCCGATTACATGATCAACCGCGACCTGGCGCTGGTGCAGCTCAATCTTCCCGCCGACATTCCGAGCTTCGACACCTATTTCTGCTATGCGGAGGAAATGAAAAACGCGGCTAAACTCAAAGCCTTCCGTGATTTCCTGATCTCGAAGGCCCGCAACTGGAATTTCTGACCGGAGTGGCCTCAGCGCCGGACGGGAGCCGACGGCCCTCACCTGATCAATGCATTTGCATGTTTATTTTTGCCTATTTTGTGATCAATCCAGTTGCCATGCACGAATCGCATAGCTGACATGCACATCATTGCCTTGCGCATTGCATAAATAAGCACCATATCGACTACAGCTGATGCACCTTTGGCGGCCTACTCCTCCCAGTGCCGCCGCATGAGCTGTTCCCCTCTGGAGGTTTTTGACCTTCATACCTATTGGGCCCGAGAGCAATCTCGCGGCCCATTTTTTTTGGCCCGTGCCAGACGGCGCCGGACCCGGCCCCTGTTGGGGATCGGACCCGGCCCGCGCAGCCATCACGCTCATCCGGCCGAAAGCGCCAGGTTCCCGGCCGATCCCGGGTTCGCCTGCTCATCCAGGCAACCGAGGCCGATCAGCGTCTCACGCACGGCCTGGTCGATGGGTGTGCGCGGCTCGGCGCCAAGGAACGCCACCAGCCTGTCATTCCGCATATGCAACTCTCTCTGCCACAGATAGCGCATTTCCAGGAGTTCACGGAATACGGGAACGAAGGGTTGGGCCAGACGCAGCGCCCACCAGGGGAACCGCTTGATCGGCAGCTCTGCCCGGCCAGTTACGCGGCGGATGGCGTTACCCATCTGCCGGCCGTCATGATCCCAGACCCCTTCCATGTGAAACCGCGAGAAAGACGGCAACTCATCCGCCCGGGCGACCAGCCGCACCATGGTCTCGGCGACATCGGGCAGGTAGGCCCATTGGTGGCCGACGCCCGGATCGGCGGGATTGGTGATGGCCTTGACCGGCGCGCCCGGCTTGACCACCGCCTGGGCAAACCAGCTGCCGCCCGCGCCGGGACCGAAGAAATCCCCTGCCCGGACCAGGATGACCTGGGTCCCGCGCCGGGTCGCTGCTTCAAGCCGCGCTTCCAGAGCGACGCGGATCTTGCCCTTGACCGTCAACGGGTTCTGCGGGCTGTCCTCGGAAATCGACCCGAACGTCTCCGGCCCGAAATTGTAGACGTTTCCCGGCATCAGGATGCGGGCGCCGCTGGCTTCGGCCGCGGCGATGGTGTTGTCGATCATCGGCAGCACCAGCTTGCCCCAGTTGCGGTATCCGGGCGGATTGACCGCGTGCACGATCAGGTCGACGCCGGCGGCGGCCTTCATCACCTCGTCGCGGTTCATCGCATCGCCATCAACCCAGTCGTATTCCGTCGACTTGACGGCATTGGCCGCGGCATTCCGGTGCATCGCCCGCACGCTGTAACCATTGGCCAGAAGCTTCGCGGCAACCGCGCCGCCAACCCCGCCTGTCGCCCCGAGGACCAGCGCCACCGCTTTGTGTCCGGCCTGTCCCGCATCGTGTTCGTTCTCAGTCATCTTGCTCTCCATCGGTTTCGATGAGGACAATATGGTCGAGAGCCATGCTAAACGGAATTGCGATAAAATCTGGAACTGGTATACATTTTTGTATGACTAGACCTGCGCTCGACTGGGATCACTACCGCACCTTTCTCGCCATCCTCGAGGAGGGATCGCAGTCGGGTGCCGCGCGCTCCCTCGGGCTCACGCAGCCCACCATCGCCCGGCATCTCGATGTGCTCGAAGCGGCGGCGGGCAAACCGCTGTTCCTGCGTTCGCATCAGGGCCTGCTGCCCACCGAAACCGCGCTGAGCATGCGATCCTATGCCGAGACCATGGCCGCCAGCGCCGCAGCCCTCGCAAGGGCCGCCTCCGGGGACAGCGAAAGTCCCGAAGGCACGGTTCGCATCAGCGCCAGCGAGGTCATCGGGCTGGAAGTGCTGCCGCCGATCCTCAGCGAACTCCAGGAGCGCTATCCGGGGCTGGCGATCGAGCTCTCGCCCTCCGATGCCGTCGAGGATCTGCTCAAGCAGCAGGCCGACATTGCCGTGCGCATGGTCGAGCCGACCCAGGGCGCCCTGGTCAGCCGCAGGATCGGCGGCATTCCGACCGGCATGTTCGCCCATCGCCGTTATCTCGAGCGGCATGGCACGCCGGCAACCTTCGAGGATCTGTCCGCGCACCGGCTGATCGGCTTCGACCGGCAGCTCCCCTATGTCCGTGAAGCGTTCAAGGCCTATCCGGTCCTGGCACAGCTGCACTTCGATTTCCGGTCCGACAGCAATGTCGCACAGCTGGCGATGATCCGGGCCGGCGGCGGCATCGGCATGTGCCAGATCCCCCTCGCCGCCCGCGATCCGGATCTGGTGCGGTTGATGGCCGATCAGATCGAGCCGCACCTGATGACCTACCTGGTCATGCACGAGAACCTCAGGATGGTTCCCCGCTGCCGTGTTGTCTTCGATGCGCTGGCCGAAGCCCTCATCGCCTATCGTGGCTCGGCAACCGTCACAGCAGCCTGATTGAAACGCATATATATTTATGCATTGCCATCAGAGTGATCCACTGCCGCGCCGTCCCCGTATACATCGCAGGTTGACAGGTGGATGGAACTTTCTCTCGGCAGGACTGTTGTCTTCAGTCGTTCCACGCTCACGGGGTCTCACATGCGCATCACCATGATACTCAACCAGGACGGCGGCACCATCAGGGGCCTGGACGCCCGGGAATTCGCGGACATGGCTTGCGCCAGACTGTCAAAGCGCGGCGGTGAGTGCATCCCCCGCCTGGTCTCGGGCAAGGATCTGGTCAAGACGCTCAACCAGGCCGCGGACGACAGTCAGACTGACATCATCGTCGCCGGCGGCGGCGACGGCACCATATCGGCCGCGGCCGGCGTCTGCTTCAAGTCCGGCAAGGTGTTGGGCGTGTTGCCGCTTGGCACGATGAACATGTTTGCCCGCAGCCTCGGTCTGCCGCTCGATCCCGAGGAAGCCCTCGACGCGCTGGCGCAAGCCGACGAGCGGCCGCTCGACATCGCTACCGCCAATGGCCGCCCCTATGTCCATCAGTTTTCCGTCGGCCTGCACGCCAGCATGGTGCACCAGCGCGCAAGCCTCGACACCTCGACCCGGTTCCGCAAGATCACCTCGACGATCAAGACGCTGAGACGCGTGATCCTCAAGCCGCCGCGGCTCGGCGTCGAGATCGACAGCGGATCCGGCCGCTCGCGCCGGCTCGTCTCCGCAGTCTCCATTTCCAACAACCTGTTCGGGGATACGCCGCTTGCCTACGCCGCGCAGCTCGACGAGGGCGTCCTCGGCGTCTACTGCTCGCGCGCGCTCGAGCCTGGTACCGTGTTCCGCATGGCCCTGCGCGCCGCCGTCGGCAGGCTCAGCGAGGATCCCGATGTCAGCGTCGAGACGGCAGACAGGGTGACGCTGAAGTTCCCGACCGCGCGCAGAAGTTCGAAGGCCGCGATCGACGGCGAGATCATTCCGCTGGAACGCGAGGTCGAGTGCGTGTGCCATCCCGGCGCACTGCGCACCCTGGTTCCAAAGTCCACGGCAACCCTCGCCGATGCCGGCGCTCCCGACCGGAGACTGGCGTCGGCATAACAATGCATCCCGTTATTCCAGAAAGGCTTTCCATGACCCGACAGACCCACATCACCGGCACGGCGATCCACCCCTGCGGGACCGCTGGCGGGGTTGACCAATGATCCCCGCGGGCTTTCTCAAGGCCTGGGCCGGAACCGCCGCCTTCATCCTGATCATCGATGCCGTCTGGCTGGGCCTTGTCGCCAGGGGTTTTTACGCACGCCAGCTCGGCGATCTGATGCTCGATCAGCCGAAGCTTTCGATCGCCGCCCTGTTCTACGTGATGTATTCGGCGGTCGTCGTCCTGCTCGCTTCCGCGCCGGCTTTCCGCTCGGGCTCGCTGCAGGATGCCCTGCTGCTCGGCGCCATTCTCGGTTTCGCCGCCTACGGCACCTACGACATCACCAACATGGCGACGCTGAAAAACTGGCCTGTGGTCATGAGCCTTGTCGACATGGCCTGGGGAACCGCCCTGACGGCGGCAGCGTCGGCGGCGGGCTACTGGCTGCTGCGCTGGGTCTGAAACGCAGACGACCGCCCCGAAAAGGGCGGTCGCATTGCTCTGGCCGGCTCCACCTGGTGGCCCGGCGGCTGAAGTCTCCGGTACCGGTCAGCGCAGGGCTGCGCAGAACCGCTGGATCCGGTTGCAGGCCTCTTCCAGCAGTTCTTCCGACGTGGCGTAGGAGATGCGGAAGTTCGGACCCTGGCCGAAGGCCGAGCCATGAACCACAGCCACGCCTTCGGTTTCGAGCAGTTCGGTGACGAAATCCTCGTCAGTCTCGATCACCTTGCCCGACGGCGCGGTCTTGCCGATCAGATCGGCACAGGACGGATAGACGTAAAATGCGCCTTCCGGGACCGGGCACTGGATGCCCTTGGCCTGGTTGAGCATCGACACCACGAGGTCGCGGCGGCCGCGGAAGATTTCCTTGTTTTTCGGGATGAAGTCCTGCGTGCCGTTGAGCGCCTCGACCGCAGCCCACTGCGCAATCGAGCAGGCGCCCGAGGTCTGCTGGCCCTGGATCATGTCCATCGCCTTGATCAGCTCCAGCGGACCGGCCGCGTAGCCGATGCGCCAGCCGGTCATGGCATAGGCCTTCGACACGCCGTTCATGGTCAGCGTCCGGTCTTTCAGCGCCGGCTCGACCTGGGCAGGCGTGGTGAAGACGAACTCGCCATAGGTCAGGTGCTCGTACATGTCGTCGGACAGGATCCAGACATGCGGATGGCGCATCAGCACCTCCGTCAGCGCCTTCAGCTCGGCCTCGGTATAGGCCGCGCCCGAGGGGTTGGACGGCGAGTTGAACATCAGCCACTTGGTCTTCGGCGTGATCGCCGCTTCCAGATCGGCGGCGGCCAGCTTGAAGCCGTTCTCGATCTTGGTGGGCACGAACACCGAGGTGCCGCCACAGATCGCGACCATCTCCGGATAGCTGACCCAGTAGGGTGCCGGAATGATGACTTCGTCGCCGGGGTTCAGCGTTGCCATGAAGGCGTTGAACAGGATCTGCTTGCCGCCGGTGCCGACGATGGTCTGCTGCCAGTCATAATCGAGATTGTTCTCGCGCTTGAACTTTGCGGCAATCGCCTTGCGCAGTTCGGGAATGCCCGAGACCGGGGTGTACTTGGTTTCTCCGCGGTTGATCGCGTCGATCGCCGCAGCCTTGATGTTGTCCGGGGTGTCGAAATCCGGCTCGCCGGCGCCAAGCCCGATAACGTCGCGGCCTTTGGCTTTGAGTTCCCGCGCCTTCTGGCTGACGGCGATGGTGGCGGACGGTTTGACCCGGGAAAGGGCGTTGGCGAGAAAGGCCATGGAATGCGCTCCGGTGCTGGGACGTAATGCAAAGGGACGCGGCGCCCGCGCCCGTTGCCTTCTATGTCGCAACGCGCCCTGTGATGCAAGCCGCCAGGTAAGCTTGTAACGGTTGATTTAACCTTGCGGAAAGAATTGGCGTCTAGAATTCCGAATCGACACGAAACGGAAATCGGAGTCCAGGACATGATGGCCGGGCATCGCGAACCGCATTTTCTGCAAGACGACCGGGGTTTTTACACAACCTCCTACGGACCCTATATCCTGCGTTCGGCCTTCCAGCCGATTTTCAGCCAGAATGAACAGGGCCACCTGACGATCGAGGCTTTCGAAGCCCTCATCCGTGCCCAGCAGGACGGCAAACCGGTGTCGCCCCCTCATTTCTTCTCGATGGTCGAAAAAGCCGACGCGGTCATGGTCGACACCTTGTGCCGTGAATTGCACATTCTCAACATGGGCAAACTCGGCCGCCGCCGGGCAAAGCTGTTCATCAATTTCAATCCCGCCCTGTTCGAGGTCATCGGCGACATCGATGCCGAAGTCGATCGCATGGTCGACGTGACGTTGCGCGCAGGCCTGAGGCCCGGCCGCATTGTCTGCGAAATCACCGAACAGGGCAGCGGCGATCAACAGGTGCTCGACCGGCTGGTCAACGGGTTGCGCTCGAGACTTTTCAAGATCGCGGTCGATGACTACGGCGCCGACGATTCTGATTCCCAGCGGGTAGACGACCTCAAACCCGATGTGTTGAAGTTTGACGCGGCCTGGGTGCGCCGCTTCACCGAGACCTCCGCCGGCATGGGCCTGCTCAAGCTGATGGTCGAGCAGTTCAAGGCGCGCGGCATCACGGTGCTGTTCGAGGGGCTCGAGGAAGAACACCAGGTCGAGTTCTGCCAGAAAATCGGCGTTCAGCTGATGCAGGGATACGCGCTAGCACGGCCGGAAATCGTCCCCAGAACGTTTGACGACCGTTTCCCCGAACTCGAGCTCTCCCAGCCCGGAGACCTCATTCGCCCCGCCTACACCTCCGCCGTCCGGCACGAAGTTCCGGCCGCCGCAGCTGCCAGCGAATTCACTCCGCGGCCCCTCGCCCCGCGACGCGCCGCAGCCTTCGGCAAACGCACGCGTTAACCCGAAACACATTCTTGACATCACAAAACTCAGGCACCGCCATAATCTAGTCTGAATGGCGACGCGTTCCGGCTGTTAGATGATCCCCGAACAGCAAAGAACGGGGAAAGACGATGATTCCGGAAGATGACTTTCTGCTTGTCAAACCCGCCCGCCGGGAAGCTGTCACAGCCTTGAGAATAGCGCTGATGGCAGCGACGGGATGCCTGATCCTGCTGTCGGTGCTGGTGTTCCAGGCCCGCGCCGAGCCCCATGCAATGCTTGACCGTCAGATCAGGCAAGCGCATCAGGCCGAGCATCCGCAGGCGGACGCCGGGTCTACCAGTCGGTTGCAAACCTGTCTGCGGCATCCGGCTTGCTGAACGCTTCGCACCGCGCCGCAAGATCTGCCAGTGCCGCATCCGGGCTTTGCAGCCCGGAAATGACCAGCGGCGCGCCGCTGTCCCTTGCGATCACCAGCGATCCGGCGCCGGTGATCCAGCCCGAGAGGCCCCGGCGCAGCGACAAGCCGGCCACTCCCGCATAGGTCATGATCACCGGATCGCGGGCCGGGAAACCCGGATGCGCCTCCAGATGGGCTCCGCGAAGCGTCAGCCGCATGGTCGACAGGCGCAGCCCGGCAAAGGCAAGCAGCGAAGGAACGACAATGACCAGCACCATCAGGCAGACGCGCGCCAGGGCACCCTCTCCCCGGCCGTTCATAAAAAGCCAGATCCACAGCGCGCCATAGCCTGCCGCAATCACCAGACCGGGCAGAAACAAGGCCAGGGGACTGGCCCGCCAGACAGCGCGCTGCCGCCCCGCGTTGGCAGCAGGGAGTGAGGGCTTGAGGGGCGAATCAGCACTGTCCATGGCGAAAGAGTGTAGCCGGATTTTAACCACCGTCACCGGCACGGTTTGGCTTGCAGGGGTTTTCCCGCGTCTTCGACGCACCATATCTGGTCAGGAGTGCAAAGATTGACCGCAAGCGAGGCGACGATGGCAAGAGATCCGATCCCGGCAAGGCAGCGAGCCGCAAACACATCCGCAAGCACATTCATTGGCCTGTCAGCGGCGTTATGGCTGGCATCCACCGCAAATGTTCCGGCTGACGAAATCGTCCCGACAAACGAGGTGAGCGTCGAGGTGCAGGTGCTCGCCTCCGGCCTCGATCATCCATGGGGCGTTGAACCGCTGCCCGACGGCTCCATTCTCGTCACCGAACGCAGCGGCGCCCTGCGCCTGGTGCGCGACGGCGTGGTCTCCGCGCCGGTTTCAGGCCTGCCGGAAATCGCTGCGGCTGGTCAGGGTGGTCTGCTCGACGTTGCGCTGGCCAATGATTTTGCTGCCAGCCGGACGATATTCTTCAGTTACTCGACCCGCAACGACAGCGGCCTGGGCACCGCGATTGCCCGCGCCCGCCTGTCCGAAGACGGAACGGCGCTATCGGATGTGACCGAGATCTTCCGGATGAACCGGTTCACCGGAGCGGGACAGCATTTCGGATCCCG
The DNA here is from genome assembly GCA_020637795.1 of Hoeflea sp. Taxonomy (GTDB): domain Bacteria; phylum Pseudomonadota; class Alphaproteobacteria; order Rhizobiales; family Rhizobiaceae; genus Hoeflea. Next base: position 96,566 of record JACKJT010000003.1, read on the forward strand.
CATCGCCGTGGCAGGGGACGGGACGCTGTTCTTCACCATCGGCGACCGCGGCGAGAGCGACCGGGCCCAGAATTTCGGAGACCATGCCGGCGCCGTGCTCAGGATCGGCGCCGATGGCTCGATCCCGGCAGACAATCCGTTCGCGCCCGGAAGCCCCGATGCCAAGGGTGACGCAGCCGCCGAACTCTGGTCGAAGGGCCACCGCAATCCGCAAGGCCTCGACATCGATCCGAAAACCGGGGTGCTGTACTCGGTCGAGCATGGCGCCCGCGGCGGCGACGAAGTCAACCGGCCCCAGCCCGGCCTGAATTACGGCTGGCCCACGGTCTCTTACGGACGTCATTACTCGGGCGCGGAAATCGGCGTGGGCACCGCGGCCGAAGGCTATGAGCAGCCGGTCCATTACTGGGATCCGTCCATCGCCCCCGGCGGCATGGCAGTGTATCGCGGCGAGATGTTTCCCGAATGGGATGGCGACCTTCTGGTCGCGGCGCTGAAGTTCCAGCTGCTGGTCCGGCTTGACCTCGACGAGGAAACCGGCGAAGTGCTGTCCGAAGAACGCATGCTCAAGGGCACCTACGGGCGAATCCGCGATGTCCGCGTTGCCCCCGATGGCGCTGTTCTGATGGTAACAGACGAAGACAACGGCTCGATCCTGCGTTTGACCCGCGCACCCGGATCCGGCAACTAGGGGCCTGCCTGACCGGCCGGCCCTGCCGCCCGCGCCGCAATGGCCGGCCCCTTCCGAGAAACGAGCGAAGCGATGCTGAAGACAATCCTCCTGGCTCTGGTCATCCTCGTTGGCGCGGGGCTGGCGGCATTCGCCCTGATCGGCCGTGAACGCACCTGGGAACTGTTCGCCGGATCGCCCGATCGCGGCCCGCGCGATTTCAGCGCCAACCGGCGCAGCCCCACCCCGAACGATGCGCTGGCCTGCAGTCCCGGCCTCTGCGACAACCCGGATTTCGAAATCGCGCCTGTTGACGACGCCCCGGCGATCGCCATTGAGCGGCTGTCGCAACGGCTGTTCAACTCCGACCCGCTTGCCCGCAGGATCGACGACCGCAAGGATCCGGCCAGGGCGCGCTTTGTCACCTACTCGCCGCTGATGCGGTTTCCCGACCTGATCCACCTGGAAGCCAGGGCCATGCCCGACGGCCGCACCGGCATCATGGCCTATGCCGCCGCGCAGCTGGGAAAAAGCGACATGGGCAAGAACCGGCTCCGCCTCGAGGCCCTGTTCAACACCCGCTGAAGCAGGGCCTGCACGACGACGCTCATGATGGTGTGGGGCACAACGGGGTAGGCCAGGGGGTAGGCCGCCGAATTTCACCCCGTCTCCCTCTTGCCGCCCCGAAACGCACCTGCTAGCCGTCCGGGATCACTCCTCCTGCCCGGACACTCCCATGCCGCGTCATCTCGCCAACCTGCTGCTGCTTTCGGCCGGCGCCATCTGGGGCGCGGGCTTTGTCGCGCAGTCGACGGCAATGGACAATATCGGTCCGTTCCTGTTCATCGGCCTGCGCTTTCTCGTTGCCGCGGTCGTGCTGGCGCCGTTTGCCTGGATGGAGGCCCGCAAGGCCGACCGTCCCGTCTCACCCGTCCATCTGCGCGGCTTCGCCCTGATCGGACTGGCACTGTTTCTCGGCATGGCGCTGCAGCAGGTCGGCCTGACCATTACCACGGTGACCAATTCGGGCTTCCTTACTGGCCTCTATGTCGTCTTCGTTCCCTTCATCGCCCTGCTGGCGTTGCGCCAGCCGCCGCACCCGGTGATCTGGCCGGCGGTGATGATGACCTTTGCCGGGATCTGGATGCTGGCCGGCGGCAGCCTCGCCGATCTCAACAAGGGCGACCTGCTGACCATCGGCTGTGCCGCGATGTGGGCCTTGCAGGTCATTCTGGTCGGCCGTTTTGTCGGCCCGAGCGGACGCCCGCTGACCCTGTCCTTCACGCAGTTCTCGCTTGCCGGCGTGCTCGGCCTCGGCGTCGGCCTGACCATCGAGAGCTTCGTCCTGGACGCGGTGATCGCCACCCTGCCCGAGATCCTGTTTGCCGGCGTGATCGCCACCGGGCTGGCCTTTACGCTGCAGGTCATCGGCCAGCGCTACACCACTGCCCCGCAAGCTGCGATTTTCCTGTCGACGGAATCGCTTTTCGCCGCCCTGTTCGGCGCCCTGATCCTCGGGGAACAGATCCCGGTCCTGGGCTATGCCGGCGGCCTGCTGATCTTCATGGCGATCCTTCTGGCCGAGCTGGGCCCGACGATGAAGCCCAGGCCCTCCGTCTGATCGTTCTTGCGATCGGCGGGCCACGGTTCGTGATCGCGCCACCCGGCGTTGCGTCCCAGGCCTGCCACACTCCGGGCGGAAACGAGGCGGCGCAAACGCCTTGCCAGTCGGCATTCTGCAATTCTGCAGCCACATCGAGGTGTCGATTGCAGCGCCTGGCTGCCGCTTTATGGCAAGATTATGTCATTGATATTGTTGATTTTATTTACGCCAAGTGATTTGCATATCGAGCTCGTCGCCCTCAGGTTTGGTCCTGCAAGCACCAATACCGGTGCACGCAAGACAAGGGAGACATCACCATGAAGAAAATCATCATCACCACCGTTTCGCTGCTTGGCCTGGCGGGAGCCGCCCATGCCGCCGAAATCGAGGGCGTGGTCACCAATTACGACCCGGCCACCAAGATGATCGTCCTGGAAAGCGGCGAGGCGTTCCGCGTCGCCGACGGCGTCCAGCTCGACAATCTGCAGCCCGGCGGCAAGGTCGTCATTACCTACGATGACGGCACCACCGACGCCACCGCCGTCAGCGTGGTGGAATGAAGCCCGGCGGCCTGGCCAGAGCTGAACCGGCCTGGCCAGGTTGCCGGAAACAGGGCTGAACGATGGGCAAAAAGCCAGATCGATCAGATCGGATCATGGCAAAATTAAGCCACTTTCGGCCTTGAAAAATATATCTTTTTGCCGCTTGCGCGGCGCAATCTTCCGGCGCATATCAGCGCCGCCCCGCCGCAACCGACACCAGTCTGGCACATCTGCCAGCCGGTCGCGGATCGGGTAACCTATGGAAAACTGAAATGAAAAAGATCGTTGCAATCGCTTTCGCATCCGCAGCCATGCTCTCGACCGCCTTCGCCGGCGAAATCGAAGGCGTCGTCAAGACATTTGACGCAGCTGCAAACACCGTCGAACTCGAATCCGGTGAAGTCTACACCATCGCCCAGGGTGTTGCGGTTGAAGGCATTGAAGCCGGCAAGACCGTGATGATCATGTTCAACGATGGCACCACCGACGCCACCGAAATCGCGATCGTCGAGTAATCCAACCTGCCTGGCCGGATCACACCAGGTGGTCCGGCCAGGTACGGCAACCTGGACTGGCAGGCGTCACCAAACTTTTGCTTGCCAATTTCCAACAAAACAATCATCTTTGTTCCGTTCGGGCAATTTGCGAACACGGGAAGACCAGAATCATGCGCGCCGAAGCCGCACAAAAAACTTCGGACGACTTCAACAAGAGCCCACACGCCAAACCGCGTGAAGGGGCGAAGCCGTTAAAATCAGGACCTTTCCACACACTTCAAGAACTGCCTGCCATAACCCTCGCGCAAATGCGGGATATGACATGATGCTCGCCGACCGGAAAAACCGAGTGGAGACCGGAAGGCAACCAAAGGACCTGACAGAATGGGTGAAACTGGTACCGTAAAATTTTTCAACGTCGACAAGGGCTTCGGCTTCATCAAGCCTGACAATGGCGGTGCGGACATCTTTGTTCACATCTCCGCAGTGCAGGCTTCGGGAATGACCGGCCTGGAGGAAAACCAGAAGGTATCTTTCGACACCGAGCCCGATCGCCGCGGCAAGGGACCGAAGGCCGTTAATCTGCGCCTCGCCTGATTGACATCGACACCGCAAGAATACGAAAGCCCGGTGCCGCAATCACCGGGCTTTTTGTTTCGCTGAAATTGACGCATGTCAGAGTTTTGCCGGATGGGAAGGGTTAAGATTTCGTTCAGCTGCCGTTCAGCTTGATCTCGATAGGGTTCATGCAAGCCGGGAGAGCCGGCCACCGCCACGAGACGCCAACCGGGAAGGATACACCGATGAACATGTTTGCAAGAAAGCTTGGTATCACCCTGCTCACTGCAGCGACCGTCTTCGCGCCATTGAGCACGGGCATCGCCCAGGCGGGTGAAGCGGAGTTCCAGGCGCAGCAGGATTACTATGACCGCTTTGGCAAGTACGAGTTGCAGCGCCAGAACCGCTACGTGAGGCAACACAGGAACTACCGTCACCATGACAACAGCGATGCCATCGCGCTCGGTATCATAGGCTTGGGTGCGGCAGCCATCATCGGCGGCGCCATCGCCAACTCGAACCAGCCTCGGGTTATCTACCGCGATCGGTCAGCCCCGCGGGTGATCAGCGGCGGCGACTACGAGCCCTGGAGCCGTTCATGGTATCGCTATTGCGCCAACAAGTACCGCTCGTTCAATGCCTCGACCGGCACCTATCGCGGCTACGACGGGCGCGACCATTTCTGCGTCGTCCGGTAATCCCCGCAACACCCCAACGCCTGTCACATCGGAAAGACCGGCCTCGCCCAGCGATGGCCGGTTTTCTCTCGTCCCGGCCCCGTCTTAAAGCCCCTTCAGGAACGGATTGGTGCGGCGTTCGTCGCCGATCCTGCCACCCGGGCCATGGCCGCAGATGAAGCCGACCTCGTCTCCGAGCGGGAACACCTTGTCGCGGATCGAGTTGAGCAGCGTCTGGTGATCGCCGCCCGGCAGATCGGTCCGGCCGATCGAGCCCGCGAACAGCACGTCGCCCACATGCGCAAAGCCGTTCTCGCGATTGTAATAGATAACGTGCCCGGGCGCATGGCCCGGCGTGTGCGAGACCTCGAATTCGTGCGCGCCGAAAGACACCTTGTCTCCATCGTCCAGCCACTGGTCAGGTGTCACGTTGCGCACCTCCATGTCGAGGCCGAACATCCGGGCCTGGTCTTCCAGCCCCGACAGCAGCGGCAGATCGGCCTTGTGCGGCCCGATGATCTTGACGCCGAGCTTCTCGCGCAACTCGTCGGCGCCGCCGGCATGATCGATATGCCCGTGCGTCAGCCAGATCGCCTCGATATCGAGGCCGTTCTCGCTGATCGTCTGCAGGATCACGTCGACGTCACCGCCCGGATCGACCACGACGCCGGACTTGGTGTCCTGGTCAAACAGCACCGTGCAATTCTGCTGGAAGGGAGTGACGGGGATGATCCCGGCTTGCAATTTGCCCATTGTGAACGTTCCTGTTCTTCGACTCACTGGCCGCAAAATGAACGCAAGGGCAGCGGATGTCACCCTCCATTCCGGGCGCTTGCGCGAAGTGCCCTGGCAATTGACCCGGAGTGCGGTCCTCAGGCGTTGTCGTTCTGCCGCGCGAGCTCCAGCGAACCGGAATAGGTGATCTGCGGGAACGGGATCGAGATACCGTTTTCGTCAAAGGCGATCTTGGCGGCCTTGGTCAACTCGCGGCTGGTGGTCCACCAGTCCGCCGACCTGGTCCAGTAGCGCAAGGTCACGGCAACCGCGCTGTCGCCAAGCTCCGAGACATAGGCCCATGGTTCGGGATCGGACAGGACCCGTTCGTCGGCTCTCGCCAGATCCATGAGCACCGATTGCGCCTTCTCGATATCGTCCTCGTAGCCGATGCCGATGACGAGGTCATGACGGCGTTCGGGCAGACGCGAGTAATTGGTCACCGGGACATTCCACAGCTGCGAGTTCGGCGCCATCCTGTACAGGCCGTCAATCGTTTTCAGTTCCGTTGCAAAAAGACCGATTTCCTGGATCGTGCCCGAAACGCCGTCGGCATCGATGTATTCGCCCACCCGGAACGGCCGCAGCACCAGCAGCATGATGCCGGCGGCAATGTTCTGCAGCGTTCCCTGCAGCGCCAGGCCGATCGCCAGGCCCGCTGCACCGAGCGCTGTGATGATCGAGGCGGTCTGGACGCCGAACTGGCCCAGCACCATGATGACGACGACCACCAGCACCGCGTAGCGGACAAAGACGGAAAAGAACCCGACCACGGTCGGATCGACACGGTGGGTTCTGGAAAGGAGGCTTCGCACCCAGCGGCCCATGAGCCGCGAGATGCTCCAGCCGACGATGAGGATAAGGATCGCACCGATCACCGAGAACGCATAGGTGACGATGAGAACCTGCAGGCCGCCAAATGCCTCGCCCCAGCTGCCAAACAATTGCCCCAACTGGGATGCGGATGCACTCGCGATCAGGTCTTCCATACTGTTTCAATCACCTTTTTCATGGTTGCCGCGCTATAGCTCGCCTTCGACAGGAACGTACTCACCGGGGATTTGGTTCCATCCCGGGTCAAAAAAACATGCGATCAGACGAAATCCGCCAGCAAATGGGGCTTTCCGTTTTCAAACGGGAAGGCCGCCGCCCTCTTTCAGGGTATCGAGCACGATCGCGGTTTTGACATGCTGCACCGATTCATGCGGCAACAGCACGTCGCTGACGAAAGCCGACAGGCTGCGCAGGTCCGGCGTCACCACCTTGATGATGTAATCCATCTCGCCGGTTAGCGAGTAGGCTTCGAGAACCTCCGGCAACCCGCCGATCAACCGCGCGAACCGTTGCGCATTGTCGCGATTGTGCGTCGCCAATGTCACCGTAATCAGGTTGACGATACCCATGCCGAGCTTCTCGCGGTCGAGATCCGCCCGGTAGCCGCGGATGTAGCCCTCCTGTTCCAGCCGGCTCCGCCGCCGGGAACATTGCGAGGCCGACAGATTGACCTTCTGCGACAGCTCGTTGTTGGTCAGCCGCCCGTCTTCCTGAAGCAGACGCAACAGCTTGCGGTCGAACTCATCCAGGTGCACGGGTCTCATCTCCTGTAGGTAGTCCATGCATGAGATGTGCTGATAGCATCACGATCACGCGCTGAACACATCCGCTTGCCGGAAAACATGCACGAACAAAAAAGGCGGCGCTCCTTTTGGAACGCCGCCCGTGTTCTGTCTTGTGCCGCAAGCTTATTCGGCGGCAGCCTTTTTCGGTTGGACCTCGGCCATGTAGTCGTTGACGAGATTCTGCGCGATCTCGCCGACCGTGAAGCTGTAGGGCCCGATTTCCGACACCGGGGTCACTTCCGCCGCGGTCCCGGTCAGGAAGCACTGCTCGAAACCCTCGAGTTCTTCCGGCTTGATCGCCCGCTCGATCACCTCGTAACCGCGCTTCTTCGCGAGCCCGATAACGGTCCGGCGGGTGATGCCGTCGAGGAAGCAATCGGGCGTCGGCGTGTGGATCTTGCCGTCCTTGACGAAAAACACGTTGGCGCCGGTGGCTTCCGCCACCTGGTCGCGCCAGTCGAGCATCAGCGCGTCGGCATAGCCGCGCTCCTCGGCCCGGTGCTTGGAGAGCGTGCAGATCATGTAGAGGCCCGCCGCCTTGGAACGCGAAGGCGCGGTGCGCGGATCTGGACGGCGATACTCGGCGATGTCGAGGCGAATGCCCTTCATCCGCTCTTCCGGCTTGAAGTAGCTCGGCCACTGCCAGATGGCGATGGCCAGGTTGATCCGGTTCTTCTGCGCCGACACGCCCATCATTTCCGAGCCGCGCCAGGCGATCGGCCGGACATAGGCGTCCTCGAAGCCTTGCCGCGCCAGCAACTCGACGCAGGCCTGGTCGATCTCGGCGACGCTGTAGGGGATCTTGAAGCCCAGGATCTCGCCCGACGTATGCAGCCGCTCGGTGTGCTCGGTCAGCTTGAAGATCTCGCCGCCATAGGCGCGCTCGCCTTCGAACACGGCGCTGGCATAATGCAGGCCATGGGTCAGGACATGAATTTTTGCATCTTTCCACGGCACGAACTCGCCGTTGAACCAGATTTCGCCTTCGAGCTGGTCAAAAGGTACGGACGCCATCGCGTTTCCTCCAGGCGGTATGCCGCCGTGATAATGGTTGTCTGAAGCCGGTGTCGGTGACCGTGGCGCAAGCGCCGGATTCGGGCGCATGAAACGGGCATTGGCAAGCCGGCGGGCAAGGCCAGTTTGCCTCGCGCGCAAATCGACGCTAGCAATTGCGCCAATTTATGTCAACATAGCTGACATATTCGAAAGGAAAAGTCGTCATGAGCCGTGCCGGCGCAATCAAGCCCGAATCCGACCATATCCTCGACCGCCCGATGGGAGACACCGACGGCATCGATTTCGAGATCATAGAGCTTTTGTTCTTCGCCTATCGCGATTTCATCTCGGATCCCGACGCGATCCTGGACACCTCGGGCTTCGGCCGCGCCCACCACCGCGTCGTCCACTTCGTCAACCGGGAGCCCGGCCTGACCGTTGCAGCCCTGCTCGACACGCTCAAGATCACCAAGCAATCGCTTGCCCGGGTGCTCAAACAATTGATCGATTCAGGTTATATTGCCCAGGTCGCCGGACCCGAGGACCGCAGGCAACGCCGTCTCTACCCCACCGAGCGGGGACGCGAGCTGGCCCTGGCGCTGGCCAGGCCACAGTCTTGCCGCATCGCCCATGCAATGGAAGGTCTGGGCGACGACGGACGGGCGGCGGTCAAGGCTTTCCTGTCCGGCATGATCAATCCGGCCACCCGCGGAGCGGCCGATGATCAGGACGACGCGATGGAGGGACATGAGCGATGACAACCCCCTTGCCGGACGATGACGCGGCCCATCTTCTTGTCGTCGACGACGACACCCGCATCCGTGACCTGCTGTCACGCTACCTGACCGAACAGGGGTTCCGGGTCACCACCGCCGCGGACGCCAACGAGGCCCGCCGCAAGCTCGAAGGCATCGATTTCGATCTCCTGGTGATCGACGTGATGATGCCCGGCGAAAGCGGCCTGTCGCTGACCCGCTCGCTGCGCGAGATCAAGACCGTGCCGATCCTGATGCTGACAGCACTTGCCGAAGGCGAAGCCCGCATCGACGGGCTCGAAGCCGGTGCCGACGATTATCTGGCAAAGCCCTTCAATCCGCGCGAGCTGGTGCTCAGGATCAACAACATACTCAAGCGCGGCGGCCAGCCGGCGACGCCCAAAGTGGAACAGGTGGTGTTCGGCCCCTATACTTTCGTCATCGCCCGGCGCGAGCTGAAGAAATCCGGCGAACCGGTTCGTCTCACCGACCGCGAGCGCGAGATCATGGTCACCTTCGCCGAGAACGCCGGCGACACCGTGCCCCGGCATGAACTGGTCGGCGCCGACATCGAGGTCGGCGAACGCACCATCGACGTTCAGATCAACCGGCTCAGGCGCAAGATCGAGGACGACCCGGCCAACCCGCTGTGGCTGCAGACCGTGCGCGGCATCGGCTACCGGCTGAGCGTCGAGACCAAGGTGTAGGGCTGGATTTTCCAGCACAACGCCCGGCCGCGCGCGACCTTGCTTGCCGACATCATGCGGGCACGCCGGCGCCCGTCAAGACTTCGGGAGATACACTTCCGGAACAACGCCTGCGAGTCCCGCTGAGAGCGCGTCCGACTCCGGCGGGGTCGGTCGATTCGAAGCAACTCCGGCAAAACCAATCAAAACCACTGGGATCGAGTCTGATTTTCTTAACCATTCCAATTTAGTTTGACCCCAAACAATCGGGGAAAATCATGTCCATATTTTCACGCTTCGGAGTGGTCAAAACCGTCACGGTGATGACTGTATCCATTCTTCTCATCGCACTTGCCGTGGTGGAACTCGCGGTTTCCGCAAACATCAGCAGCCGCATCCAGGCCCAGGCGATCGACAGCCAGAACGCCAGCCTGCGCACCGCGGCAACCATCGTCTCGCGCGATCTTCCCGGCACCACCGTCACCTGGGCCGAAGATGGCAACGTCAAGCGCATCGAGATGGATTCGATACCCAGCGGGTTCGAAAGCCATGAGATGATCGACACCATCGGCCGCATGACCGGCCAGACCGCGACGATCTTTGCCTGGGACGGCGAGACCAAGGACTTCTGGCGCAAGACCACCAACATCATCAAGCCCGACGGCAACCGCGCCGTCGGAACGCCGCTGGGCCAGAAGGGCGCGGTCTACCCGGTCCTGACCCAGGGCAAGACTTTCCGCGGCGAAGCGGTGATCCTGGGCACGCCCTACTACACGATCTACGAGCCGATCTACTCGCCGGCCGGGGAAACCATCGGCATTCTCTACGCCGGTGTGCGTTCGGCTGAAATCGATGCCATTGCCAGCCAGCTGGCCTGGACCATCGGAATCACCGCCGTCCTGGTTCTGCTGGCGGCAACGGCCATCGCGGCATTCGTCAACAAGCAGGTTCTGAGCGGCATCCCGCGGCTGACCAATGTCGCCAACGCGCTTGCCGAAGGCAATCTCGATATCGAAGTGCCCGGCCAGGACCAGCGCAACGAAATCGGCTCCCTCGCCCGCTCGCTGACAGTGCTGCGCGACGGTGCGATCGAGAAGATCGCGCTCGAAACCGACTCCGTCCGCAGCCGCGAACAGACCGAGGCCGAACGCCAGCGCCGCGATGCGGAGAAATCCGCCCGCGACAAGGAAACCGAAGCAGCGGTTCACGAACTCGGCGCAGGCCTGAGCGAACTCAGCAACGGCAACCTGCAGGTCAGGCTCGACCACCCGTTCTCGGGCGAATTCGAGAAGCTGCGCACCGATTTCAACCACGCCGCCGAACGGTTGAGCCAGACCATGGCGGAACTGCGCGGCGAAACCCACGAGATCAATGCAGGCGCCTCGGAAATGCAGGCGGCCACCGATGACCTGTCGCGCCGCACCGAGCAGCAGGCGGCCTCCCTCGAGGAGACATCGGCTGCGCTTGACGAAATCACCGCAACCGTCCGCAGCGCCGCCACCCGCGCCGAGGAAGCCAGGGACATGGCAGTGAAGGCGCAAAGCAGCACCGTCAACTCCCGCAGCGTTGTCTCCAACGCGGTGGAAGCCATGTCGCGCATCGAGGCGGCATCTGGCGAAATCTCCAAGATCATCAGCGTGATCGACGAGATCGCCTTCCAGACCAACCTGCTGGCGCTCAACGCGGGCGTCGAGGCAGCCCGTGCCGGCGAAGCCGGAAAGGGTTTTGCCGTTGTCGCCCAGGAAGTGCGCGAACTGGCGCAACGCTCGGCAAGCGCTGCCAAGGACATCAAGGGACTGATCACCAAGTCCGGCGAGGAAGTCGCAAGCGGTGTGCATCTGGTCAACGAGACCGGCGACGCGCTCGGAACCATCTCCGAGCAGGTTGCCGCGATCAACGACCACATCGCCTCCATCGCCACCGCAGCCCGCGAACAGACCACCGGGCTGGGTGAGATCAACAGCGCCGTCAACCAGATGGACCAGGTCACGCAGCAGAACGCCGCCATGGTCGAGGAAGCCACCGCCGTCATGCACAAGCTTGCCGGCAGCGCTCAGAAGCTCGCCGGCATGGTGGACCAGTTCGAGGTCGGATCTGCACGGAGCGGAGCCGCATCACGGGTTTCACGCGCCGCCTGAGGCCGAACCGGGAAAGCCGACTTTCTCAAGCAACATCGATGAACACAGGCCCCGCAACCCAGGTTGCGGGGCTTTTTCTTGCTTGCTGCGGCCGCACTGGCCTTCGCCCGGGCGCGGTACAATCAATTTCCCCAACCCGGCTGTAGCTCTTTGCCCTTGCAACTGGCTATAAAGGCTCAGGCGCGCGCCGAAAGAGCCCGCGCCCGAGGAGGCAAACCGGGCAGACCGACATGACCAGCATGGACTCCATCCGCAGGGAATACGAGCGCTATCCGCCGAACGGCTTTCGCCGTTTCACGCGCTGGTTCACCAAACGCATTCCGACCCGGCTCTATGCGCGCGCCCTGCTGATCATCATCATTCCGATGGTGCTGCTGCAATCGGTCATCGCCTTCGTCTTCATGGAGCGGCACTGGCAGACCGTGACCCAGCGGCTCTCGATGGCCGTGACCCGCGACATCGCCGCCATCATCGATGTGCTTGCAACCTTCCCGCAGGATGCGAGCTATGACCAGATCACCCGCATCGCCCGCGAGCGGCTGGAGCTCAACATCGCCATCGAGCCGCCCGGCGACCTGCCCGCCCCGCGGCCCAAACCGTTCTTCTCGATTCTCGACCAGATCCTCTCCGAGGAGATCACCCGCCAGATCCGGCTGCCGTTCTGGATCGACACCGTCGGCAACTCCAACATCGTCGAGGTGCGCATCAAGCTCGAGGACAAGATCCTGAGGGTCTTTGCCAAGCGCAGCCAGGCCTATGCCTCCAACACCCATATCTTCCTGCTGTGGATGGTCGGCACCTCGCTGGTGCTGCTGGTGATCGCCATCCTCTTCCTGCGCGGCCAGATCCGCCCGATCCTCAAGCTCACCCAGGCCGCCGAGAGCTTTGGCAAGGGCCAGCGCATGCCCGACGATTTCCGCCCCCGCGGCGCCGACGAGGTTCGCCGCGCGGGCATCGCCTTCATCAAGATGCGCGAACGCATCGAACGCCAGCTCGAGCAGCGCACCGCCATGCTCTCGGGCGTCAGCCACGATCTTCGCACCATCCTGACCCGCTTCCGGCTGCAGCTGGCGCTGGTCAGCGACGGCCCGGAGCTTGACGGGCTGAACAAGGACATCGACGACATGCAGTCGATGCTCGACAGCTATCTCTCGTTCGCACGCGGCGAAGCCGAGGAGGATGTCGGCACGGTCAGCCTGAAGACTGTCGTTGAAAAGGTCGCCGCCGACGGGCGCCTGCGCGGCGCCACCGTCAACGTTTCGGTGCAGGGCGATGACGACATCAATGTCCGGCCGAACGCATTTGACCGGCTGTTGACCAATCTGGTGTCCAACGCCTGCCGCCACGCCGACGAGGTCTCCATCGAAGCAGCCAACCGCGGCAAGTGGCTGACCATCACCATCGACGATGACGGCCCCGGAATTCCCGCCGATGCGCGCGAGGATGTGTTCAGGCCGTTCTACCGGCTCGATGCGGCGCGCAACCAGGATGAGACCGGCACCGGCCTCGGCCTTGCAATCGTCCGCGACATTGCCCGCAGCCACGGCGGCGATGTCACCCTGTCGGACAGCCCCATGGGCGGCCTGCGCGCCACGGTGCGCCTGCCGGTCTGATCGGGAATTTTCCGACGGGCTCGCCCGAAATTTGACGGGCAAGATTGCGGCAGCCATCAACGCTCGGTGCCGTGTCCATCGCCTCACATCAGCCGGGCGCCGTTAGGAACGGGCGCGTCGACCGCGGCCAGAACGATATCGCCATTGGCATCGGCAAACCCCAGCGTCAGCACTTCCGACATGAACGGGCCGATCTGGCGCGGCGGAAAATTCACCACCGCCATCACCTGGCGCCCGACCAGAGCTTCCGGCGTGTAATGCACGGTGATCTGGGCCGACGACTTCTTCTCGCCGATCTCCGGCCCGAAATCGATCCTGAGCTTGAAGGCCGGTTTGCGCGCCTGCGGAAACGGTTCCGCCGCCACAATGGTGCCGGTGCGGATCTCGACCTTCTCGAAATCATCCCAGGAAATCGTCGAACTCATGATCGGCTCACGTATCTTGAAAGGAGGAGATTACCCGGCCAGTTCGCGCGACCGGTCGGCGGCAGCCTTGAGCGCCTTGTCGAACACCGGCTGGATGCCGTTCTCAGCCATCAGCACCGAAAGCGCCGCTGCAGTGGTGCCGTTGGGCGAGGTGACGTTCTGCCTGAGTGTCGCTGCGCCGTCAGGGGACCGGTGCATCAGCTCCCCGGCCCCCGTGACGGTCGCGCGTGCGAGCCGCATGGCGAGGTCCGCTGGCAGGCCGCATTTGCGCCCCGCCTCAGCCATGCACTCGACGAGATAGAAGACATAGGCCGGACCGCTGCCCGAGACTGCCGTGATGACGTCGATCAGTGCTTCATCTTCGACCCATTCGACCGGACCGCAGACCGACAGCAGCCGGTCGATCTCGGCCTTCGCGTCAGTGCTGACCGCCGCATTGGCGACCGCACCGGTGATGCCCCGTCCGACCATCGCCGGCGTGTTGGGAATGGTGCGGACGATCGCGCCGCCCAGACGTTCCTCGAAATAGGCGATGGTCTTGCCAGCCGCGACCGACAGGCTGACGGTGCGGGGACCGACCAGTCCGGTCAGACCTTCAATCACAGCATCCATGATCTGCGGCTTGACCGCCAGCATCAGGATGCCTGCGGTCAATCCTTGCGGTGCGGAGCTTTCCCAGCGCACACCCGCTTCAGCCAGTCGCGCCGCCATCGCCTCGGATGGCTTGGGGTCGATCACCACGATCGCGGCAGGATCGGTTCCCGCATCCAGCCAGCCGTTGAGCATGGCGCCGCCCATGTTGCCGGCGCCGACAAGGACCAGGGGATTGGCGGCAGAAATCATCTCATGCCTCGCCGCGCGTTTCGAACATCACCGCCGTGATCGCCGACTTGGCGTCCATCCCGGACCAGACGACGAACTGGAACGCCTGGAAATAGGCCTCGCAGGAATCGAGCGCATTCGACAGCAGCACCTCGACCTGGCGGTTGGTCGGCTCCGCGCCGCCGGCCAGAAGCAGCGACTGGCGGAAGATGATCACATGCTCCTGCTGCCACAGGTCGAAATGGCCCATCAGCACCTGGCCGTTGACGTGCGAGAGAAGCTTCATCACCTCGGTGACGCGAACGTCGGGAACCTTGATGTCGAAGGCGCTGGCGATATGCAGCGCCTCGCAGTCTTCCATCCAGGAAAACGAGACGTGATAATCCGTCCAGTGCCCCTCGACCGTCATCGCGATCTCGTGCTCGCCGGAGCGCTCGAACGTCCAGTCGTTGGACGCAGCCACGAACTCGATCATGTCTACCGGATTGGAGTGCCGTTCGAATTCGATATTACTGAGATTCATGCCCCACCTAGCTTCATTTCCAGCGCCTGGTGATCCGCTCTCGCGCCATCCAGACAGCCACCTCATCCACGCATGATTCACCCACGACCCGGGGCGTCCGCACTTGCGACTCCTGCCGGGGCAATTTGCCGCCCGTTCCGAATCATCATTTAGAATCAGTGTATAAATGCAGAGTCCGAGCGCTAGTCCCCCGGCAGCATTTTGTCAGCCGCAGCCTGTGGACCAACCTGCCAAACTGATTCCGCCATGACTCATAACCGACTCACGCAAAAGGCTTTTTGAGCCTCGCGGTCCGGTGGATAACCTGTGCAAAAAAAATTGGGTACAATCGCCGCTCAGGCGTCCTTGGCCCGGGGCTTTTTACCTGCAGACGGTTTTGCGGCTTCGGCAGCCTCCGCCGCGGGCTTTTTCTCGAGCGCATCGAGCCGGGCGGAAAGCGCATCATTCTCTTCGCGCGCCTTGATCGCCATGTCGCGAACCGCCTCGAATTCCTCGCGCTTGACCAGGTCCATCGAATTGAGAAGCCGTTCGAGCTGACTGCGCATCGCCGTTTCCATTTCCCGCCGGACACCCTGCGCAGCACCCGCCGCATCGGTCATCAGTTTGGCAAGTTCGTCGAGAAGTCTGTTCGATCCGCTGTTCATCATCGTCATCCCTGTTTCGGGTTCATTCCGGCATTGCGCGTGGGCAGTCAATCCTGAGGTAAGCGCTCCGGCAAGGACTTGCAAGCCAAAGCATGCGGCGCAAGGCTTGCGCAAAGCCCGCATGCCATGTCACAGGAGCAAGGTTTCAGGCAACGCAGGCCGGAAACCCGCGTTAAGGCCATAATTATGCTGGTCCGGGATTGTAGAACAGCCCCGGGGAGCAGGAAGGAACCGCATTGGAGCATACCGCAACGCTGTTGTCGCTGATGGCCTTCCCGGATATCGATCCGGTGATCTTTGCCATCGGCCCGGTGCAGGTGCGCTGGTACGGGCTTGCCTATGTGGCCGGCATCCTGCTGGGCTGGCGCTACGCCCGGATGCTCGTAAGC
This sequence comes from Hoeflea sp., assembly GCA_020637795.1. Lineage (GTDB taxonomy): Bacteria > Pseudomonadota > Alphaproteobacteria > Rhizobiales > Rhizobiaceae > Hoeflea. The sequence continues at coordinate 112,497 of JACKJT010000003.1, forward strand.
AACGAGCGGCTCTGGCCGGCAGCAGGCCCGCGCATGACGCCGCTGGACATCGATGATTTCCTGCTCTGGGCAACCGTCGGCATCGTTGCCGGCGGACGCATCGGCTACATCCTGTTTTACGATTTTACGGCGGTGGCGGCCAATCCCGTCCGGGCGCTGGAGATCTGGAATGGCGGCATGTCGTTCCATGGCGGTCTGCTCGGAACGCTGATCGCCATGTTGCTGTTTGCCCGCAGCCGCGGCATCCCGGTCTTCAACCTGTTCGACGTGGTCTGCGCGGTTGTGCCGGTGGGGCTGTTCTTCGGACGGCTGGCCAACTTCATCAATTCAGAGCTCTGGGGCAAGCTGACCGACATGCCCTGGGCCGTTGTCTTCCCCACCGGCGGCCCGTTCCCGCGTCATCCGACGCAACTCTATGAAGCCGGACTCGAAGGCCTGCTGCTGGTGTCCGTGCTGGCCTGGCTGATCTACCGCCGCCAGGCCCTGAAACGACCCGGCACGGTCGCCGGCTCTTTCGTCATCGGCTATGCGCTGTCCCGGATATTCGTCGAGTTCTTCCGCGAACCGGACATCCAGATCGGCTACCTCGCCGGCGGCTGGCTGACCATGGGCATGGTGCTGTCGCTGCCGATGCTGGCAATTGGCCTGTGGGCCGTCGCCACCGCCCGATCGCGCGCCTGAGCAAGCCCGGAAAGGTCCCCGCCATGACGCCGCTCGCCGAGAAAATCGTCAACCTGATCCAGCAGACTGGCCCGCTCAAGATATCCGACTACTTCGCGCTGTGCCTGGCCGATCCGGACCATGGCTACTACCAGCGCCGCGAGCCCTTCGGCCAGTCCGGCGACTTCGTCACCGCCCCGGAAATCTCGCAGCTGTTCGGCGAGATGATCGGCGTCTTTCTGGTCCAGGCCTGGCAGGCGCAGGGATCGCCGGAAAAGACCCGCATCGTCGAGATCGGCCCGGGCCGCGGCACCCTGATGTCGGATGCGCTGCGGGTCATCGCCCGGCTTGCGCCCGACCTCCATGCGGGCGCCACAATCCACATGGTCGAGACCAGCGAGCGGCTGCGCAACGTGCAGCGCCAGACCCTCGTGCGCATCAAGCAGCGGATAAGCTGGCACCATGCCGTTGAAGACGTCCCGGCCGGATTCACCCTGTTGGTCGCCAATGAACTGTTCGACGCCATTCCGATCCGCCAGTTCGTCAAGACGCCGCAGGGCTTTTGCGAGCGTGTCGTCGGGCTCGACGACACGGGAAACCTGGCGTTCGGCCTTGCCCCGGGCGGTCTCGACACAACGCTCCTGCCGATAGAGGCGGGACGCGTCCCGAATGGCGAGGTCTTCGAGGTTTCGCCGGCCAGATCCGCCGTCATGCAGGCCGTTGCCGCGAAGATCGTGCGCGACGGCGGTACCGCGCTCACCATCGACTACGGTCATCTGGTCACCGGATTCGGCGACACGCTGCAGGCGGTTCACCAGCACGAGTTCGATCCGCCGCTCGCCCGGCCCGGCGAGGCCGACCTGACCAGCCATGTCGATTTCCAGGTTCTGGCCGAGGTCGCCAGGGAGGCCGGCGCCCATGTCCACCGGCCCCTGACACAAGGCGACTTTCTTCTCCGGCTTGGAATTCTGGAACGCGCCGGCGCCCTCGGGGCCGGGCGTGACAGTTTGACTCAGGCCACCATCAGCGATGCGGTCAACCGTCTTGCCGGAGAAGGCGAAGGCCGCATGGGAGCGCTGTTCAAGGTGCTGGCGGTCAGCGGCCAGCCGGTCCGGATCGTCCCCTTCGATCCCCAGGCAGCATGAGCCGGTGAATTGACAGAAGCAGCCCGTATGGCCACCATCTGCGCGCAGTCAGGCATTATCTGCGGATTCGGCTCGCCCTCAGGGCCGACGGGAGGAGCAAATCATGACGGTTGACCGCGGCTCCCCGAACCCGGTGCGGAGCGCACTTCTGGATGACATATCGACGGACGGACGGATCGCCCACGGTTTCTTCAACCGTGCCGGCGGTGTCTCCAGGGGGCTTTATCGCGGCCTCAACGTCGGGCTGGGCTCGAAGGACGACCGGGGCGATGTGCTGGAGAACCGCACCCGGGTCAGCCGCTGGTTCGACCTCGATGTCGACCGGCTGGTTACCGTGCATCAGGTACACTCGCCGCGCGTCCAAATCGCGACATTCGACAACCGCAGCGAACGCCCGGAAGCGGACGCCCTGGTCACCGATACGCCGGGACTTGTGCTCGGCGTGCTGACAGCCGATTGCGGCCCGGTGCTGTTTGCCGATGCCGAGGCCGGCGTCATCGGCGCCGCCCACGCCGGCTGGCGCGGCGCCTTTGACGGGGTTCTCGAAAGCACCATCGAGGCCATGCTGGGCCTTGGCGCGGAGGCGGAACGCATCGTCGCGGTGCTCGGCCCCTCCATCAGCCAGGACAACTACGAGGTCGGACCCGAGTTCGTCGATCGCTTCCTGGCGCAGGATGCCGCCAATGACAGCTACTTCGCTGCTTCGGCAAAGCAGGGACATGCCCTGTTTGACCTGAAGCGGTTCACGGTCGACCGCTTGCGCAAGGCCGGGCTCAAGGCCGACATGCTGTCTGACTGCACCTATGCCGATGAGGAGGCCTGGTATTCCTACCGGCGCTCCACCCATCGCAACGAACCGGATTACGGACGACAAATCTCCGCCATCGCCATCAAGGAGGACTGATATGGCCCTGCATTTTGAACGCGAGGAATACGCCGCCCGTCTCGACAAGCTGACCGCCAGCATGCGCGAGGAAAAGCTCGACGCCATGCTGCTGTTCGCCCAGGAGAGCATGTACTGGCTCACCGGCTACGACACGTTCGGCTTCTGCTTCTTCCAGTGCCTGGTGGTCAAGGCCGACGGCTCCATGACGCTCCTGACCCGCTCAGCCGATCTGCGCCAGGCCCGCCAGACCTCGAACATCGAGCGCATCGTGGTCTGGACCGACCGGACAAACGCCGATCCGGCGGTGGATCTCAAGAACCTGCTCTCCGATCTTGACCTGCTCGGCGAACGCATTGGCGTCGAGTACGACACCCATGGCCTGACCGGCGCCAATTGCCGCAAGCTCGACAACCAGCTTCAAAGCTTTGCCGAAATGGTGGACGCATCCCATGTCGTCAGCCGGCTGCGGCTGATCAAGAGCCCTGCGGAAATCGCCTATGCCCGGCGCGCGGCCGAACTGTCCGACTCAGCGCTCGACGCCGCGCTGCCGCTGATCAAGCCGGGCGCGGATGAAGCCGACATATTGGCGGCCATGCAGGGTGCGGTGTTTGCCGGCGGCGGCGACTATCCGGCCAACGAGTTCATCATCGGCTCGGGCGAGGACGCGCTTCTGTGCCGCTACAAGGCCGGCCGCAGGCAGCTGACGGCGACCGACCAGCTGACGCTCGAATGGGCCGGCGTCTTCGCCCACTATCATGCGCCGATGATGCGCACCGTCATCGTCGGCGAACCGACACCCCGCCATGTCGAGCTTTACGAGGCCTGCCGGCTGTCGCTGGACGCCATTACCGCCATCCTCAGGCCCGGCACCACCTTTGGCCAGGTCTTCGATGCCCATGCCGAGGTGATGGATGCGCGCGGGCTGACCCGGCACCGGCTCAACGCCTGCGGCTATTCGGTCGGCGCGCGCTTTACCCCGAGCTGGATGGAGCACCAGATGTTCCACACCGGAAACCCGCTCGAGATTGCCCCGGACATGACGCTTTTCGTGCACATGATCATCATGGATTCGGAGACCGGCACCGCCATGACATTGGGGCAGACCTATCTGACGACGCAGGACGCGCCGGAATCGCTGTCCGCCAAGTCTCTCGATCTGATCATCGCATCATAGGCACGAATGCCCCGGCGACGCCCCGGCCGGCACTCGCTCTCCACACGCTCCGGACCCGTCAACGATTGACAGGCCAGCCTCCGGGATTTCATAACAGGACGGGAAACGGGCGGGAAACATGATGCAGCGCATCAAAATTGTCGGCATGGTAGGGACGTTCGCCGTCATGGTTGCCGGCTGCAACGTCACCGAGCAGTCGCTGCAGCCGATCCCCGGCGAGCAGCAGGCCGCCACGGAAACCGCACCCCCCGGCGGTTTCGATCCGTTTGCCACCGCGCCCGGCACTGCGCCCGGCATCGCGACAAGCCCTCAGGCACCGGCGGCAGCGCCGCAGAGCCCGGGCCAAGCCCAGACCCAGGCCGCCCTGCCCGCGGGCCAGGTCCGGGGCCAGATCCGCTTCATGCCGGTCATTGGCGCCCCCGTGAACGCCGTCACGCCGCTGTCGCGGCAGTTGGCGGTGGAGGCGCGCAATCGCGGACTGGCAATCCTGAGCGCCTCCGATCCGGGCGGCGACCATGTGCTCAAGGGCTATTTCTCCGCCGACAACTTCAATGGCCAGACAACCGTGTTCTATGTCTGGGACATACTGGATCCGGCCGGCACCAGGTTGACCCGGCTTCAGGGACAGGAAGTCTTTCCCGGCGGCAGCGGCGATCCGTGGGCTTCCGTCCCGCCCGATGTGATGGAGCGAATCGCCACCCGCACGATGGCCGATTACACCGCCTGGCGCGGTTTCTGACGGCAAGAAAGCTTGCCTGGCTGTGCTTTGCCGGCGTCACTTCGCCAGAAGTTTAACAGAAAAATTACGCCGCTTGGCGATGCGTGCTTGCAATCATCAAAACCGCCGCTAAAACGCGGGCCAACGGGTTGGCGCCCCGTCCCCTTGCGTGATCCTGCGCAGGGAGCGACGCGGCCGAAAAAACAGGCGGTCCCAAATGAAGGTTTTCGCGGGAAACTCGAACCGGCGTTTGGCAGAGTCCATTTGCAATTATCTCAACGTGCCTTTGGGCAAGGCCAGCGTCAGGCGCTTTGCCGACCAGGAGATCTTCGTCGAGATCCAGGAGAACGTGCGCGGCGAGGATGTCTTCATCCTGCAGTCCACGTCCTATCCGACAAATGACCACCTGATGGAACTGCTGATCATGATCGACGCCTTTCGCCGCTCGTCGGCGCGTCGCATCACCGCGGTCCTTCCCTATTTCGGTTACGCCCGGCAGGATCGCCGCGCTTCGGGTCGCACGCCGATCTCGGCCAAGCTGGTCGCCAATCTGATCACCGAGGCTGGCGCCGACCGGGTTCTCACGCTGGACCTGCATGCCGGCCAGATCCAGGGCTTCTTTGATATCCCGACCGACAACCTGTTCGCCATCCCGGTGATCGCCCGCGACATCAAGGCTCATTACGAGCTGGAAAATGTCATGGTTGTCTCGCCCGACGTCGGCGGCGTGGTTCGCGCCCGTGCGCTTGGCAAGCGTCTGGGCTCCCTGCTCGCCATCGTCGACAAGCGCCGTGACCGTCCCGGCGAATCCGAAGTCATGAACATCATCGGCGAAGTCACCGGCAAGGATTGCATCCTGATCGACGATATCGTCGATTCCGGCGGCACCCTGTGCAATGCCGCAGAAGCCCTTCTTGCCAATGGCGCCAAATCGGTGACCGCCTACATCACCCACGGCGTGCTGTCGGGAGGCGCCGTGGCGCGCGTTTCGTCTTCAAAACTCAAGGAACTGGTCATCACCGACTCAATCCAGCCGACACCGGAAATCCTGTCGGCTCCGAATATCCGGGTGATTTCGACCGACGCCCTGATCGGCGAGGCCATCAACCGCACCGCCGCCGAGCAATCCGTCTCGAGCCTGTTCGACTGAGACCGGCTGGACGATTGCGCATCAGCCCAGCAATACCACCGCGATGCCTGCCAGCGTCGCGGCCCCGAGCACCACGAACAGGTTGACGTGAAACCGCAGCAGCGCCAGGCCGACGCCGAGCGCGATCGCCAGTGCTGCGGCGTTGAGGCTCGCCAGATCGGGCACAGGCAGGATGAAGGGCCCGCGCGCCACCTCCCCGACACGCTCAAACAACACGTGCAACGCAAACCAGACCGCCAGGTTCGAGATCACGCCCACCACCGCGGCAGTGATCGCCGACAATCCGGCTGACAGCCACCCGACAGAGCGCAGCCGCTCGATATGCGGCGCTCCGGCGAAGATCCAGAGAAAGCACGGCGCGAAGGTGAAGAACAGCGCCAGCGAACCGCCGGCGAGCCCACCGATCATCGGATCGAGCCCCGCCTCCCGCGCCCCTCCGAGAAAGCCGACGAACACCAGCACCAGGATCAAGGGTCCCGGAGTCGTCTCGGCAAGCCCGAGACCCGCCAGCATGTCACCCGGAACCAGCCAACCATGCACCTCGACCGCCTGCTGCCCGACATAGGCCAGCACCGCGTAGGCGCCGCCGAACGTGACGATCGCGGCCTTGGAAAAGAACGCCGCCATCGCGGAAAAGGCGTCAGGGATCCCCGGCAAGAACATCAGCGCCGCCAGCGGCCCGAGCCAGATCGCGCCCCAGACCAGCACGGTCCGCAGCGTTGGCCCGGCCAGTCCCGGCAGCAGCGCAGCCGCCGGCTCTCCGGCTGGATCGCCCTTGCTCCGCTGACCGGGCCGCATGGCCATTGACGTGAGAATGCCAATCAGGCCTGCCCCCAGAACGATCACCGGGAAAGGCAGCTTCAGGAAGGCGATGGCGACAAACGCCGCGAAAGCAAGCCCATACGCCAGTCGCGACTTCAACGCCCGTTTCGACACCTTGATCAGCGCCTCGACAACGATCGCCAGCACCGCCGCCTTCAGCCCGAACAGGACGCCCGCCACCAGCGGCATCTCGCCATAGTGAAAATAGATCGCCGACAGCGCCATGATCACCGCGAAACCGGGCAGAATGAACAGCAGGCCGGCAAGCAGGCCGCCTTTCACCCCGCGCAGCAGCCAGCCGGAATAGGTGGCGAGCTGCATGGCTTCCGGACCCGGCAGCAGCATGCAGAAATTGAGCGCATGCAGGAACCGCGGCTCGTCGAGCCAGTTGCGCTCCTCGACCAGCTCGCGGTGCATCAGCGCGATCTGCCCGGCGGGTCCGCCGAAGGACAGAAGCCCGATGCGGCCGAAGACACGGACCATCTCGCGAAAGGAAGGGGGCGCGTCACGATGCTCAGACATCGGCGCTCTCCAAAGGTGCAACCGGCAGGCCGGCAGTTTTCCAGGCTTCAAACCCGCCCTCGACAATCACAGCCTCGATCTCCATGTCCGCCAGAAATCCCCGCACCGCCTGACTGACCTCATGCCCGTGCACACAATAGAGCGCAACCCGCCCGCCACTGAACTCGCCAGCCCAGTTCAACACATCGAAGGGATGCCGCCAGACCGACCCCGCTATGGCCGATCCCGAGGCGAGCCGCCCGATCGGTTTGCGCACATCGATAATAACCCACCCGTCCTATGAGTCGGCCAGAGCGACAGGCGATAGGGAAGTCAGGTAATGGTTTTGTGACATGTCTATGCTCCGCAGAATTTGCGTTGGTCGCGGAGCTTGGAGCCGGTCCACATCGTGGCGGGCTCTCGACGGGAGGTCCGGATTTCCCCGTACGCGAAATCTACTCGTCGGGCGTGACAGGGTCAACGCGCAAGGCCGGCCGGCCCGGAAATGCAAGGCATCCGGATCTACTGGCCTCGTCCGGGCCCGAGCAACGCATGCACAAGCGTGTCTTCGAGCCAGGCGCCGAAGGCTTCCGGGGAGACACCTTCCACATCCTGCATCAGGGTGAAGAGCTCCGGGCTTGCCAGCCGCCAGATGGTATCCGCTGCGCCCGCCGCGGTCAGATGCGGCCTCAGCCCACCGGTTCGCGCCAGCGCCTCGGCAACTCCAAGCAGGTTTCTGCGTCGCCCCTCATGCAATTCACTGTAAAGGCTTGCGAGCTCCGCGTCCGCCGTCGCGCCGGATCGTACCACCGCCATCAACGGTGCGACGCGCGACAGCACATCGGCAATGTCGCGCGCAAAATGACCAAGCAGCCTTGCCGGGTCCGGTTCGGCCAACATCGCCAAGGGACCCGCCTGTCTGTCCAGCGGAACCTCCGGCGCATCGCGCCGAACCGCAGCAATGACCAGCGTGCGCAGGATTGTGCGCTTGTTGCCGAAGCCCGAATAGACGGTCTCCGCCGACACGCCGGCATGCCGGGCGATCAGCGCAATCGTGGTCGCCGTCCAGCCCTTGTCGCGAAACAGCGTATCGGCCGCAGCGAGGATGGCAGCGCGGGTTTGCGCCGCCTGCCCGCTGCGGTGCGCTGAACGATAGGGACGTGTGGCTTTTTTCATCATGTACAATTCGCTTGAGTCATACTAAGGTGAATTTTAGTCATCAGCAACCGCCAGGGAGCGGACCAGCCATGGAACGCGTGCATGTCTATCTGATCGACCTTCTTCCCGCATCCTCCAAACGCCTGATCGCCTGCCAGGTCGTGGCCATCCTGCTCATCGCGCTGATTGCGGGATCCACCTTCGGAATCTGGCAGGGTTACAACCCCGCGCTCTATTCCCGGGACACGTTTCTGGAAGTCCACCGGGGTGCGGTGGAAGGTCTGAACACGCTTCTGCCCTTGATGGGTCTGGCGACGATGATCTTGACGCTCGTGCTCACCCTGCGCAGCAACCCGCATACAGCATTGCGGGGCCTCTACTGGTCCACCCTTGCCTTGCTCGTTCTGGCTGGCCTGATCACCCGGTTTGCCAACCAGCCGATCAATGCCTTGGTGATCGCCTGGTCGGCGGATACCGTGCCGGGCAACTGGACCGAAATCCGCGACAGCTGGTGGTTCTGGCATACGGTCCGCACCCTTGTCTCGATGGCCGCGCTCGCCGGGCTGGTCACCGCCACCGTGACGGCGCGGAACGAGCGGCAAGGCTAGGACACCTCCCTGGCCGAAGTTGCCCGCCCGATCGCCAAGCATGCCTTGCCGGCGCTGCCGCCGCCGGCGTTCACGGCATCGCCCGATCAAGAATCTCCCTGAGCAGGGCGTCGCGGTCCGCAACCGGCTTGCCCTCCGGGGGGCCAAGCCTTCCGGCGATATAGAGGTCGGCAAAGCCGTGCACCGTGCTCCATATCGCCATCACATCGGTCATCGCCGCGGGCTCTTCGAAAGGCGAAACCCCGCGCAGCCGGGCGACGCCATCAGCCAGGTGCATGAACGCGGCCTTGGCGGCCTCGGCGAGTTCCGAAGTCTTGGGTTCGGGCTTGTCGGTCGAAAACATCAGCCGGAACAGGGCCGGTGAACTGATGGCGAAATCCAGATAGCCGAGGCCTGAGGCCAGCAGTTGCTGACGCGCATCCTTGTTCGGTTCAGCCGCCTGCCGCGATTGCATGGCGGCGAGAAAGCGCCGGAAGCCTTCTGTGGCGAGCGCATCGAGCAGTCCCTTTGCATCGCCGAAATGATGCGCCGGCGCCGAATGGCTGACACCGACGCTCTTGGCCACCGACCTGAGCGAAAAGCCGGCCACCCCGGTCTCGGCCAGCACGGCTTCACCCGCCTTGATCAGCGCCGCGCGCAGGTCGCCATGATGGTAGCTGTCTTTCGGTTTGAGCATGGCCGGACACTAGCGGGTCATCTGGACAGCGTCAAATTAATCTTGACAATGACAAGATTACGTCTCACCCTCAATCTAGTCACTGTCCAGATGGAGATTGCGCATGCAACCCGACGCCCTCTTTCAACTCTCCGGCCCGCTGGCGATGGCCGGCTGGCTGGCCCTGGCGGCATCGCCGCTCGCACCACGGCTGACCCAGCTTGCAGCCAGCCTTGTCATTCCGGTCGTCCTCTCGCTCGGCTACACCGCGCTCATCCTTGCCAACTGGTCGGGCGCAGAGGGCGGGTTCGGCAGCTTGGCCGATGTGATGCTGCTCTTCACCAATCCGGCCGTCGCCCTTGCCGGCTGGCTGCACTACCTGGCCTTCGACCTCTTCGTCGGAGCGTGGGAGGTTCGCACCGCGCGGCGCGAGGGCATCCCGCATCTTTTGGTGCTGCCCTGCCTTGTCCTCACCTTCCTCTTCGGCCCGATCGGCCTGCTGGCATTTCTCGGCCTGCGGCTTGTTCATGGCAGGTTCGCAACCATCCCCGCCACAGGTGCATCATGACCGATATCGCTTTCAACTACCGTCTCCAGTCGACCCGGCGTCCCGGCCTGTTCGACGCCGAGCCCCTGTTCGCCGCGTCCGGCCTGCTGATCGGCCTGTCGCTTGCGCCGACGCTGGCGGCCATGGCGCTCGACCACCGGCAGTTCCTCGGCGAGAATGTCTGGCTCAAGCCGGTCAAGTTCCAGATCGCTCTCACCCTCTACCTGCTGACGCTGGCCTTCTTCGCCCGCTGGCTGCCGGACGGCATGACCGCAAGCCGCAGCTACCGCGTCTATTCCGGCCTGGTCATCTTCGCCATCGTGGCCGAACTCATCTGGGTCAGCGGCGCCGCCATGTATGGCACGGCTTCCCATTTCAATGTCACCAACCCGGTGATGCAGGGCATCTACGGGCTGATGGGGCTTCTTGCCGTCCTGCTCACCTCCGCGACGCTCGTGCACGGCATCGCCATCTGGCGCAATCCACGGACCGGATTGCCGCCGGCACTGCACCTGTCCATCGCGCTCGGCCTCGTGCTGACCTTCGGTCTGACAGTGATGGTCGCCGGCACCATGGCATCTTTTCCCGGCCATCTGGTCGGCACGCCGCTGACCGGGGCGACCGTGCCGATCATCGGCTGGTCGCGTGAAGTGGGCGACCTGCGGGCGCCGCATTTCCTGGCCACCCATGCCATGCATGCAGTGCCGGTCGCGGGGTTGCTTGCAGCCGCGCTGCTGCCGCCAGGAATGGCTTCGCCTGCGGTCTGGGGCTGCGCCTTCCTTTTCACCGCGATTGTCGTCGCATGCTTTGCCGGCGCCCTGGCCGGACTGCCGTTGATCCCGGTTTTCTGAAGTCCGGGATCAACCAGGCCGGCAACCGCCCGCAAAGCTTGCATTTGCGCGGTTGCTCGGCTATAGCGGCCCCGTCCGTGCAGACACCCTTGGAGGCAACGCGGATGAAGCGCCGGTAACGGCGCTTGATGTTTTTTGGGACCGGCTTAGGCCGCGGACCGGAAGACAGCCTTTATTAGAACCTCGAAAGGATTTGCCATGAGCAATGCTGCATATGAGCTCAAGGCCGAGGCGCGCGCACAGGTTGGTAAGGGGTCCGCCCGTGAACTTCGCCGCAACGGTTTGATTCCCGCTGTCATCTACGGTGACAAGCAAGACCCTGTGTCCATCGCGCTCTCGCGCAAGGATGTGACCAAGAAGATCCACGACGGCGGTTTTCTGACCACCCTCGTCACCATCGAAGTCGAAGGCAAGAAGTACAACGTCCTGCCGAAGGATTACCAGCTTGATCCGGTCCGCGACTTCCTGATGCATGTCGATTTCCTGCGCGTGTCGAAAGACACACAGGTGACCGTGGAAGTTCCGGTTCACTTCGAAAACGAAGAGAAGTCCCCCGGCCTCAAGCGCGGCGGCGTTCTCAACGTCGTGCGTCACACCGTCGAGTGCCACTGCCCGGCCAACGCCATTCCGGAAGCGATCATCGTCGATCTCACCGGCCTGGAAGTCGGCGACGGCATCCACATCTCGCATGTCACGCTGCCCAAGGGCGTCGAGCCGACGATCACCGATCGCGACTTCACCATCGCCACCATCGCAGCTCCTGCCGGCCTCAAGAGCGACGACAACGCTGCTGGCGAAGCTGAAGCAGCAGAAGAAGACGAAGAATAAGCCGCTTGGCGTGTTTTTGAGGGTCAGGCTCCATGTTGCTCATCGCAGGACTTGGAAATCCCGGCCCTCAATACGCCAGGAACCGGCACAATGTCGGCTTCATGGCGGCGGACGCAATCGCCCGCCGCCATTCGTTTTCCGGGTTTTCGAAAAAATTCCGGGGTGAAATCGCCGAAGGCACACTTGCCGGCGACAAAGTGCTGCTCCTCAAGCCCATGACCTTCATGAACCTGTCGGGCGACAGCGTCCGCGAGGCCATGCGGTTCTACAAGCTCTCCCCTGCGGATCTGATCGTCATACATGACGAACTCGACCTTGCCCCCGGCAAGCTCAAGCTCAAGATCGGTGGCGGCAATGGCGGCCACAACGGCCTCAAGTCGATCGACGCCCATTGCGGCAAGGACTACAAGCGTTTGAGGATCGGCATCGGCCATCCCGGTCACAAGGATCGCGTCAACCCGCATGTGCTCGGCGACTTCGCCAAGTCGGACCAGGAATGGCTGGAACCGCTGCTCGACGCCATCGCCGACAATGCCGAGCTGATGGCGCGCGGCGACGACGCCGGGTTCCTCAACAAGATTGCGCTGGCGACCGGCACGGCTGCGCCAAAGCCCGACAAGCCGGGAAAACCTGCCTCGGCGACCGGCGGCAAGCCCGCACCGGCCGGCAAATCCCACATCCGCCAGGCCCGCAACTCGGCCCAGCCGAAAACACTGCCGACATCCGGCCCGATGGCCGATATGCTCAAGAAGCTGTTCGGCAACAAGGACTGAGCCCCGCTCACAAGATCGTCATTCCGGGTTGAACGACACTTCCGCTATCCTGCCCCGGAAACGAAACCGGTGAGGGAGGCAATTCATGTTCATTTCCAGGATCATCCGCGCGCGCCTGGCGCTGCCGTTTTTCGTTATGGCGTTCCTTTCCGGTGCAGCCATCGCCGGCGAGGCCAACCTGAATTTCCAGGGCGTCGCCATCCAGGGCTACGACCCTGTCGCCTATTTCACCGAATCAAAGCCGGTTCCGGGTGATCCGGCCATCACGGCCACCCATGATGGCGCCATCTACAGGTTCGCATCCACCGAGCACAGGGCTGCCTTCGAAGCCGATCCGGGGAAATATGTGCCGCAATATGGCGGCTACTGCGCCTATGGCGCCGCACAGGGCTATAACGCCCCGGTCGAGCCGGAGCAGTTCACTATCGCCGACGGCAAGCTCTACCTCAATTACAATGCCGATGTCCGCAAGCGCTGGAATCAAGACCGCGGAGGCTACATCAGCAAGGCGGACGCCTACTGGGCCTCGCAATAAGCCTGGCGGTCATCACAGCTCGGCGATGCGTTGCCAGAACAGGTCGACGAAGCCGTCGATCCCGGCTTCGATAAGGGCTGCGATGCCGAGCCCGGCGCCGTCGACCAGCAGCATGGCGGCAAGCCCGCCGAAGACCGTGAACACCACCGAAAGCCTGAGATTCTTCAGGCTTTCGAGCCGGTAATAACCTGCATCGTCGAATTCGGTCCCCCACAGATGGTCGGCCCATCCATAGTCGCTCGACACCATGATGTTGACCGCCGGCGTGTCGGAGATCTTGTCGGGAAAGACGTTGAAGACAGCCCTGACGACATGCGCCAGCGCCCCGAGAGCGGCGAAAATGATGCCTGCGGCGACAAAGTGCCAGGTGGCAAGCTCGGTTTCCATGACGGCCCCTTCCACGTCTGAAGACCATCAGGATCGCACGAAAACCTTTCAGCCAGATTGACCGGCCAGGTCTGAATCGGGACCGGCGGCACCGCCAGCCCCTGTTGGCAGATGATCCGCAGCCGCCGCCAGCCTAGAGATACATCCCGCCCGAAACCTCGATGTGCTGCGCGGTCATCCACTGGTTGTCGCCAAGCAGGATGCTGGCGATGGCGCCGCCGATGTCGTCGGGCAGACCCGCCCGCCCCATGGCGGTGACACTTGCGATGAAGGCATTTGCGTCGGGATTGTCACGCACCGCGCCGCCGCCGAAATCGGTCTCGATGGCGCCTGGGGCGATGACGTTGACGGAAATGTCGCGCGGACCAAGTTCCTTCGCCAGATAGCGGGTCAGCACCTCGATGGCGCCCTTGATCGATCCGTAGGCGGCATATCCCGGCAGGCTGAAACGAACCAGGCCCGACGACACGTTGAGGATACGCCCGCCATCGGCAATCAGCGGCAGAAGGCGCTGGGTGAGAAAGAACACGCCCTTGAGATGGACATTCGTCAACCTGTCGAACTGTTCCTCGGTGGTCTCGGCAAAAGTGGCGTTGATCCCCATGCCGGCATTGTTGACGAGAAAATCGAAGGTGCCCCGCCCCCATGTCTTCTCCAGCGCTTCGGAGAGCCGATCCGCGAAAGACGCAAACTGCGCTGTGTCTCCGGTATCGAGCTGCAGCGCAACGGCCTTGCCGCCCAGCACCTCGATTTCCGAAACAACGGCAGCTGCCTCGTCGGCGCGCGACAGATAGGTGAGGATGATCCCGGTCCCCTGGCGGGCGAGATGCAGGGCGGCATTGCGGCCGAGGCCCCGGCTGCCACCGGTAATCAGTGCGATCGATTGGCTCATGACTTGCTCCATGTGTTTGGGATGGCCGCAAGCTAGCCGCTGCACCGCCGTCCGGCCTGCCGGATTCTCCGTGAGTTCTGCCCGATCCTCCGGAAGGATGAATCAGATCGTGACGAACCTGACGGGAAGGCGTATCCCTGCCGGTCGAAAGGAAGCCCCATGACACTGCAGCACCTTGCCCGGAGCATCGATCAATTTGCCGGCGAACATGCTGAAACCGTTAGGGGTCGCGAAACCGCTATCACGGGACTTTTCGTGCACCGCCAGAGCAGGCCAAGCCCGTTCGAGGCCACGGTCTACAATCCGGTGATCTGCCTGAACCTGCAGGGCCGCAAGGAAGTGTCTTGCGGGGACAGGACGCTTGCCTTCGGCGCCGGGCAATCGCTGATCGTCAGTCACGAGGTCCCGGTCATGGCCCGCGTCACCGAAGCCAGCACGCACCACCCCTATCTCGCAATAATCGTCGCATTGGATATCGCCATCATCCGCAGCCTTTGCGATGAAGTGGGCGACACCGCGCTGGACCGGCAGCAGGCGACAACGCTGACCGCCGATACGACAGACGACAGGATCGTCGAGGCGATAGCGCGGTATTTTACCCTCACCCGCGATCCGCTCGAAGCCAAGGTCATGCAGCCGCTGATCCTGAGGGAAATCCATTTCCGGCTGCTGACCGCCGGCCACGGCGGCATGCTCCGCCAGCTGACACAGCGCGACAGCCATGCCAGCCGGATATCGCGTGCCATCGACCGGATCCGGACCGACTATCGCGCGCCGTTGGCGATCGCCACCCTCGCCGAGGAGGCAAGCATGAGCCCGTCATCCTTTCACCAGCATTTCAGGCAGATCACCGGAACCACGCCGCTGCAGTACCAGAAGGATCTGCGGCTGATGGAGGCGCGCCGGCTGATGTCGGCGGACGGGCTGTCCGTTTCCTCGGCCGCCTTCGAGGTCGGTTACGAAAGCGCCACGCAGTTCAGCCGGGAGTATTCACGGAAGTTCGGCGCACCGCCGCGCAACGACGTCTATCGCACAGCGGCAGCGTCTCTTAGCCGCTCCCTCTAGCGCCAAATTGCACGAACCGCTGCCTGCGGAGCCCCACCCGGCCGATCACCCCTTGACGCGGCACGTCACATCCATACAAAGCCGCAAGTATCTACTTGAAGGACACCAATCCCATGGGTTTCAAATGCGGCATCGTCGGGCTGCCCAATGTCGGCAAGTCCACACTGTTCAACGCGCTGACGCGGACAGCCGCCGCGCAGGCTGCCAACTATCCGTTCTGCACCATTGAGCCCAACACCGGCGAAGTCGCCGTGCCCGATCCCCGCATGCAGAAGCTTGCGTCGATCGCCGGCTCCAAGGAAATCATCCCGACCCGCATCTCGTTCGTCGATATCGCGGGCCTCGTGCGCGGCGCCTCCAAGGGCGAAGGCCTGGGCAACAAGTTCCTCGCCAACATCCGCGAAGTCGACGCCATCGTTCACGTCCTGCGCTGTTTCGAGGATGACGACATCACCCATGTCGAGGGCCGGATCGATCCGGTCGGCGACGCCGAAACCATCGAGACCGAGCTGATGATCGCCGACCTCGAAAGCCTCGAGCGCCGGACCGAGCAGACCCGCAAGCGCGCCGCGTCCAAGGACAAGGACTCGCTCACGGTGCTGCCGATGATGGAAGCGTCTCTGAAGCTGCTGCAGGAAGGCAAGCCTGTCCGCACCATGCTGAAGTCGCTTGCCGCCGAGGATCTGGCGATCCTGAAGGGTCTCAATCTGCTGACCTCGCACCCCGTGCTCTATGTCTGCAATGTCTCCGAGGAAGATGCCGCGACCGGCAACGCGCACACCGAGGCGGTGGCGAAGATGGCCGCCGAACAGGGCGCGGAAAGCATCGTCATTTCCGCGGCCATCGAATCCGAAGTGGCGCAGCTGCCTGACGAGGAAGCCAAGGAATTCCTCTCTGCCCTCGGCCTCGACGAGGCAGGCCTCGACCGGCTGATCCGCGCCGGTTATCATTTGCTCGACCTGATCACCTATTTCACCGTCGGCCCCAAGGAAACCCGCGCCTGGACGATTGAACGCGGCACCAAGGCGCCAGCTGCCGCCGGCGTCATCCACACCGATTTCGAACGCGGCTTCATCCGCGCCTTGACCATCGCCTATGACGACTATGTCTCGCTCGGCGGCGAAGTGCCGGCCAAGGAAGCCGGCAAGGCCCGTGACGAAGGCAAGGAATATGTGGTGCAGGACGGCGACGTCATTCACTTCCGCTTCAACACCTGACGCCTGAAGCTCCCCGGCGCCGGCACGCCATCCGCTGAAGCGCGCACAAAGGTCTGACTGTCCGGAACGGTGCGCGGGCCTCGCGCGCCTTGTGAGATGGCAGTATGGGTGCCGGTTCAGCCAATGAACATGCACGCGCATCTCATGCCTGCCCGTGCCGTGTTGGCCTACGCCATACCCTATGTCTGGTTCGTGCTATCCAGGCGGGCACGCCGATCACTTTGCCGCGCTCGCACGCGCGAGCGCGGCCATATCACGACGTCAGCCAGAGGATGGCCAGCCGGCTGCTGCGTGATCTAGGTCTTCTTTGCCGGACAGGTCGACAGCCCGAGGATCGAATAGAGCGGGCAGGTGCCGAAAAGGCCGGTAAACAGCGGAACGACGCCGATCAGCGTGTAGTAACGCCAAGATGCATCGGGGTAGAGGAAAAACAGCCCCAGCAAGATCAGGCCAGCGATGACGCGAACCGTGCGGTCGAGACCGCCAACATTGTTCTTGAACATATCCGTAACTCCAGTTCCCATGACCGGACGCGATGCCGGAATGCATAGCGATTATCATATCCGTGATACGCCGCCTTGATACGGATCAATCTCCGCACCGGGCAATTCTGGGAGCCGGAACTGGGCCGTTCCCGCAGCAGGCGGTATTTTGGCCGCGCTACCACCGCAAACCTTTCATACCTAAATGAAATCGACTAGGTTGCGCGGCGTTCACCATTGAAGAAGCGAACCTTTTCCATGCCAGACGATAATCTTCTCCATTTTGAGGACATGCCGCCGGGTACGGTGTTTCCGCTCGGACCCAAGCATGTCACGGCGGACGAGATCATCGCATTTGCGATGGAGTATGACGCACAGCCCATGCATCTCGATGCCGAAGCCGGGCGCCAATCCATCCTGGGCGGTCTGGCAGCCTCCGGCTGGCACAGCTGCGCCATGATGATGCGGATGATGACCGACTCCTACCTGCTGCGCACCGCCGCGGAAGGCGCGCCCGGCGTCGACTACGTCAAATGGAAGAAACCGGTGCTTGCCGGCGATGTCCTGTCCGGCGAGACCCGGGTGCTCGACAGCCGTGAATCCCGGTCCCGGCCAGGAATAGGCATCGTCAGCCTCCGGCACGAATTGCGCAACCAGAAGGGTGACACCGTGCTGGAATCGGAAAATCCGGTGATGATCCGGCTGAGAAA
Organism: Hoeflea sp.; assembly: GCA_020637795.1. Taxonomy (GTDB): domain Bacteria; phylum Pseudomonadota; class Alphaproteobacteria; order Rhizobiales; family Rhizobiaceae; genus Hoeflea. The sequence continues at coordinate 130,261 of JACKJT010000003.1, forward strand.
TCCCGGGAGCGCCAGTTCGTGACCAACGATCCCTATTTTGTGCCGGGCGACCGCCAGGAACTCGGCAGCCATGTCTTCACCGCCGAATCCATCATCACCTTTGCCCGGCAGTTTGATCCGCAGCGCTTCCATCTCGATGCGGAGGCGGCAAAGGACAGCGTCTTTGGCGGTCTCTGCGCTTCGGGCTGGCAGACCGCCGCAACCTGGATGAAGCTCAACATCGCGGCAAGCGCGGTCGAAGTACAAAAGGCCAAGGCGGAGGGCCGGACGCTTCCCGAATTCGGCCCCTCGCCCGGCATCCGCAATCTCAGATGGTTCAAGCCTGTCTACGCCGGTGACGAGATCTTCTATTCGCGCACCGTCAGGGGGACGCGGCCGCTCAATTCAAGGCCCGGCTGGTCCATACTCGAGCTGACCGCCGAAGCCCGCAACACATCCGGCGAACTGGTGATGAGTTTCGATTCCGCTGCACTGGTCAGGCTTCCGGAAACCGACCAGGCCGGAAACTAGGACGCCGAGGCACGGCTGGAAGCACCTGCCGGGCTCAGGAAGAACCCTGACAGCAAGTGGTTCGGCTCAGTGGCCTTCGTAGGAGACCAGCGTGCGCACCTGCACGCCGAGGTCCTCAAGCTTCTTACGTCCGCCGAGATCAGGCAGGTCGATCACGAAACAGGCGGCAACGATGTTGGCGCCCATCTGCCGCAGCAACTTGACCGCGCCTTCCGCCGTGCCGCCGGTTGCGATCAGGTCGTCGACCAGGATGACGCTTTCGCCCTCAGCCACCGCATCGGTGTGCATCTCCATCTCGTCGACGCCGTATTCGAGGCTGTAGGCCACGCGAACCGTGTGGTGAGGCAGCTTGCCCTTCTTGCGGATCGGCACGAAACCGGCCGACAACTGGTGCGCCATTGCCCCACCGAGGATGAACCCGCGCGCCTCGATGCCTGCGATCTTCGACACCCTGAGCCCCGCATAGGGATGCACCAGCTCGTCGACCGCGCGCCGGAATGCCCGAGGCGCGCCAAGCAGCGTGGTGATGTCGCGGAACAGGATACCGGGCTTCGGATAATCCTTGATGGTGCGGATGGAGGCGCGCAGTTCGGTTTCAAGATCAGACATGTTGGCTCCCCGATGGATGTCTCAATGTGCGTCGGGGCCGATCCCCGTGCAAGCCGCTTTCGTGCCGGCTCGCCGCTGCCGCAGGAGTGCGGCGGTCATGCAGGATCCCGGCAAGTTCCGGCGATGGGCCGCCCGGATGGCCCGGTCGCCGGATCCGGGCAGCGGACATGAAAACGCCGCCCGCAGGCGGCGCATTCGAACTCTGCCCGGAACGGGGCGGAAATCAGTGATCCTTGTTGGCGAACACTGCCTTCTTGGTCAGGTACATCAGCGACGAGAAGATCGCCAGGAACAGGATGACCATGAAACCCATGCGCTTGCGTTCTTCCATGTGCGGCTCGGCGGCCCACATCATGAATGCTGCAATATCATGCGAATACTGGTCCAGCGTCTCGGGCGACCCGTCATCATAGGTAACAGCGCCATCGTCGATCGGCTTGGCCATCGCCAGAGCAGCGGAGCTGATGAAGTACGGGTTGTAATGCGTGCCTTCGGCGATTTCCACGCCCGCAGGCGGCTCTTCATAGCCGGTCAGCAGCGAGTAGATATAGTTGGGACCGCTTTCGTTGTAGCCGGTGAAGATGTCGAAGATGAACTGCGGGAAGCCGCGTTCGACGTAGCGTGCCTTGGCCAGAAGCGAGAAGTCGGGCGGAATTGCGCCGTTGTTGGCGTAAGCTGCCGCCTGCGCATTCGGGAACGGCGACGGGAAATGATCCGCCGGAATAGCCGTGCGGGTAAACATTTCACCCTCGTCATTCGGGCCGTCCTGGACTTCGTAATTGGCTGCGAATGCCTTCACCTGCTCTTCAGAATACCCCAGATCCTCCAGCATGCGGAAGGGCACCAGGTTCATCGAATGGCACGCCGCGCAAACCTCGGTGTAAACCTTCAGGCCGCGCTGCAGCTGTCCCTTGTCATAGGTGCCGAACAGGCCAGCAAAAGACCAGGACTGCTCTTTCGGATGATGGATTGGGTAGTGGGCGGTGCCACCTTCCCCTTCCGCGGCGACTGCCGAGCCCGCGCCAATGATGGCGACCAGAGCGAACGGAACGATGCTTGCAAGAAGCTTTTTCATATCTCAGATCCTTTCCGTCTCGCCGCTCAGCCGCGGGTTTCTGGTGACGCAGCCGCGGATGCCGCAGCCCCGCCATTGCCGCCCTTTTTGGCGAGCACGGCTTCGGTGATGGAGTTTGGCAGGCGCTTCGGCGTTTCGATCAGCCCCAGCACCGGCAGGATGACCAGGAAGAACGCGAAGTAGTACAGCGTCGCCACCTGGGCCATGGTCGTGTAGACGCCTTCCGCCGGCTTGGCGCCCAGCCAGCCGAGGAAGATCGCGTTGGCGACGAAGATCCAGAAGAACAGCTTGTACCACGGACGGTAAACCGCCGAGCGGACCTTCGAGGTATCGAGCCAGGGCAGCACGAACAGCACCGCAATGGAACCGAACATGGCAAGCACGCCGCCAAGCTTGGAGTCGATCGGCCCGATGTTGAAGGTAATGGCGCGCAGGATCGCGTAGAACGGCAGGAAGTACCATTCCGGAACGATGTGCGCGGGTGTCTTCAGCGGATCGGCAGGAATGTAGTTGTCCGCATGACCGAGGAAGTTCGGCATGAAGAAGATGAAGTAGGCGAACACCATCAGGAAGATGCTCATCGCCAGCCCGTCCTTGACGGTCGCATAGGGCGTGAACGGCACGGTGTCGGTCTTCGACTTCACTTCCACGCCGGTCGGGTTGGTCTGACCGGTCACGTGCAGCGCCCAGACGTGCAGGATCACGACGCCGGTGATCATGAACGGCAGCAGGTAATGCAGCGAGAAGAAGCGGTTGAGAGTCGGATTGTCGACCGCGAAGCCGCCAAGCAGCAGCTGCTGGATCGGCTCGCCGATCCCCGGGAACGCCGTGAAGAAGCCGGTGATCACCGTCGCCCCCCAGAACGACATCTGGCCCCAGGGCAGCACGTAGCCCATGAACGCGGTGGCCATCATCAGGAGCAGGATCACCACGCCGAGGATCCACAGCACTTCGCGCGGCGCCTTGTAGGAGCCGTAATACATGCCGCGGGCAATGTGGATGTAGACCGCGACGAAGAAGAACGATGCGCCGTTGGCGTGCATGTAACGCAGCAGCCAGCCGGAGTTCACGTCACGCATGATCTTTTCGACCGACTGGAAGGCAATCGCGGTGTCAGCCGCGTAGTGCATGGCCAGTACGATGCCGGTCAGAAGCTGCACCACCAGCATCACCATAAGGATGCCGCCGAAGGTGTAGGCGTAATTGAGATTGCGCGGCACCGGGTAGGAAACGAAGCTGTCGTGCACCATCCGCATCAGCGGCAGGCGCGCGTCCATCCATTTTCCGAAACCGGTAGCGGGCTGATAGGTCGAGTGATCGCTGCTCATGGTCAAAAGCCCCCTTAACCGATTTTGATGACGCTGTCAGACACGAAGGAAAACACCGGAACCGGCAGGTTTTCCGGCGCCGGACCTTTGCGGATACGGCCGGCCGTGTCGTAGTGCGAGCCGTGGCAAGGGCAGAACCATCCGCCGAAATCGCCGGCCTGTCCGAGCGGGATGCAGCCCAGGTGGGTGCAGACGCCGATCATCACCAGCCAGTTTTCCTTGCCTTCGCCAGCCGAGCGGTCGATGTCGGTCGCTTCGGCTGCACCGGAAATGTTGGCGTTGCGCGCGACCGGATCCTTGAGATCGGAAAGCGCAACAGCTTTTGCTTCTTCGATCTCGGCTTCGGTGCGGTTGCGGATGAACACCGGCTTGCCGCGCCATTTCACCGTCAGCGACATGCCCGGCTCGAGGGCTTCGACGTTGACCTCGATGGAGGACACCGCAAGGGTCGAAGCATCCGGGCGCATCTGGTCGATGAACGGCCAGGCGAAACTGCCCACGCCGACCACGCCTGCCATCCCGGTGGCGATGTAAAGAAAATCGCGGCGGGTCGGTTCGCCCGCGCCTTCGCTTTGTGTCATTGGCTCACTCACGGCTCAACGTCCTCTTCAAGCTGCGTCTGGATCAGCATTCCGCTCCACTGCCCCAGCCGAATTTGGGTTATCCGCTATAAGCAGATTCGGCCGGTGCCGACAATGCGGCGAAATTCTGTCAATCGCGCGGTTTCTATGCGGGATGAAACCTAAAGTCCAGTCCGGACGAAGGTAGAAGGGCACAATGTCGCGGAGAATTTCGGCCAATTATTCCGCGGCTTCATCCACGCCGATGAACCCGCCCGACTGCCGGGCCCACAAATCGGCGTAAAGCCCGCCTTGTGCGATCAAATCGGCATGGGTCCCGGTTTCGAGAATACGGCCCTGGTCCATCACCACCAGACGGTCCATCCGCGCAATCGTCGACAGCCTGTGCGCAATCGCGATCACGGTCTTGCCGTCCATCAGCTCGTCCAGGTTTTCCTGGATCGCGGCCTCGACTTCGGAATCGAGCGCCGATGTCGCCTCATCGAGCACCAGGATCGGCGCATTCTTCAACATCACCCGGGCAATGGCGATTCGCTGGCGCTGGCCGCCCGACAGCTTGACGCCGCGGTCCCCGACATGGGCATCGAGCCCCTTGCGCCCGCGCTGGTCATGAAGGTCCCTGATGAAATCCAGCGCCTCGGCCCGGCGCGCCGCCTCCAGGATTTCCGCATCGTCGGCGTCGGGACGCCCGAACACGATGTTCTCGCGAATCGACCGGTGCAACAACGAGGTATCCTGCGTCACCATGCCGATCGAATGGCGCAGCGATTCCTGGGTTACCCCGGATATATCCTGGCCATCGATCTCGATGCGCCCGGAATCGAGATCATAAAAACGCAGCAGCAGGTTGACGAATGTCGACTTGCCCGCACCGGAGCGGCCGACCAGCCCGAGCTTCTCGCCCGGCTCGATCGTCAGCGACAGATCGTCGATCACCGGCCGGCCGGAATGGTAGCCGAAGCACGCCCGGTCGAACCGGATCCCGGCCTTGTGCACGACAAGTTCCCCGGCGTCCGCCCGGTCCGACAGTCCGATTGGCCGCGCCACCAGCTCGGCCGAGTTCTGCAGCGTGCCGAGATTGCGCATCAGCCCGTTGAGCTGGGTCATCATCCGTCCCAGCAGCATGTTCAGCCGCAAGACCAGCGACAGCGTGAACGCCACCGCGCCGACCGAGATGGCGCCCGCCAGCCACAGATCGATGGCGAAGGCCGCGATTACCGCGATCATCATCCCGGAAAGGGCTGCCAGCGACGCGCGGACCCCGGTCAGGTGCCGGGTAAACGGCATGATCGTGGCGATGAACTGGTCAAAGCCTTCGCGGATGTAGCGGTCGTTGTCCGCATCCCGGGCATAGAGCTTGAGCGTCTGGATATTGGAATAGCTGTCGGTGATGCGACCGGTCAGCATCGCCGAGGCTTCGGCGCTTGCCCTTGCATGGCGGCGGATGCGCGGCACGAAAAACCGTGCCAGGAAGCCGAAGACCACGATCCAGACCAACACCAGCGCCGATAGCCGCCAGTCAAGCTGCGCCACCAGCGCCATGGTGGTCACGGTGTAGATCATGATGAACCACACCACCTGCAGCAACGACACCATGAAGTCGCCGGTGGCCTGGCCCGCCGACCAGACCTTCGTGACGATGCGGCCGGCGAAGTCGTTCTGGAAGAAGCCGAGATTCTGCCGCGACACGTGCGAGTAGGCCTGCCAGCGCACCAGGTTGAAGAAGCCCGGCACCACCGCCTGTTCCTCGACCAGCGCCGCAATGGTCACCACCGCGAACCGCGCCACCACCACCACGAACAGCATGAAGGCCATCGTCGCGCCGTGCTCGCCGATCAGCCCGCCCCAGCCCGCCGCCGGCTCCGACGCATCGAGAACATCGACCAGCTGGCCTACGAAATAGAACAGCGCCGCTTCGAGCAGCGCCACCAGGCCGCCAAGCGCCAGCATCGCTGCAAACGCGCCCTTCGCCTGCCCGACATAGTGCCACAGGAACGAGCGCGTCGACTTCGGCGGCCGGTAGCTCGAACGCCGGACAAACGGATCAATCCAGCCTTCGAAAAGGTCAAGCAGGGGTCTGAAGATCATGGGCGACAGAATAGAGCCGGAGCGGGGTTTGGCAATATCGACATGCTCCTATTCCGCCGCCGTCGCGTCGGCGTCCACATCGATGAAGCCGCCCGACTGACGCGACCACAGGTCGGCATAAATGCCGCCCGACTTGATCAGCTCGTCATGCGTGCCGGTTTCGACGATCTCGCCATGGTCGAGAACCACCAGCCGGTCCATTTGCGCGATGGTCGACAGCCGGTGCGCAATCGCGATCACGGTCTTGTTTTCCATCAGCGCGAACAGGTTTTCCTGGATCGCCGCCTCGACCTCGGAATCGAGCGCCGACGTGGCTTCGTCAAGCACCAGGATAGGCGCGTCCTTGAGGAAGACCCGGGCGATGGCGATGCGCTGGCGCTGGCCGCCCGAGAGCTTGACGCCGCGTTCGCCGACATGGGCGTCGAGCCCGGTGCGGCCGGCAAGATCCTCGAGACCATCGATGAATTCGAGCGCATTGGCCTTGCGCACCGCGTCGAGGATTTCGGCCTCGGTCGCATCCGGTTTTCCATAGGCGATGTTGTCGCGCACCGAGCGGTGCAGCAGCGAGGTATCCTGGCTGACCATCCCGACCTGGCCGCGCAGGCTGTCCTGGCTGACCTGCGAGATGTCGTGGCCGTCGATCAGCACCCGGCCGCTTTCCAGATTGTAGAACCTGAGCAGCAGGTTGACGAGCGTCGTCTTGCCCGCGCCCGAGCGCCCGACCAACCCTATCTTCTCGCCGGGCGCGATCTTCAGCGACAGGTTCTCGATCACGCCGCTCTGCTTGCCGTAGTGGAAGCGGACATTCTCGAACTCGATGGCGCCCTTGCGGGCGACGATCTCGCCGGCGCCTGGCCGGTCCACCACCTCGTGCGGCTTGATCATCATGCCCATGCCGTCCTGGACCACGCCGATGTTTTCGAAGAAGCCCGAGACCTCCCACATGATCCACTGCGACATGCCGTTGATCCTGAGAGACAGCCCGATGACGATGGCGATCGACCCGACCGAAACGATGCCGGTCAGCCAGAAACCGATCGCCATTGCCGAGACAACGAACACCAGAACCGAATTGTTGAAATAGATCAGCGACTGGAAAAGCGTGACCTGGCGCATCTGCCGGTGCACGGTCTCGAGGAACATGTTCATGCTTTCCTGCGCATAGGCCTCCTCGCGGCCGGCGTGGGAAAACAGCTTGACGGTCGAGATATTGGTGTAGCTGTCGACCACCCGCCCGGTCATGGCGGAGCGCGCGTCGGCCTGGTCGGCGGAGATCCGCTTCAGCTTCGGCACGAAATGCGCGATCAGCCCGACATAGACCACGAGCCAAACCAGCATCGGCAACACCAGCCGCCACTCTGCGCTCGCCACCATGCCGATCATGGCGATGAAATAGACCGAGACGTAGACGAACACGTCGAGCAGCTTCATCACCGCCTCACGGATCGACAGCGATGTCTGCATCACCTTGGTGGCGACCCGGCCGGCGAACTCGTTGGAGAAGAAGCTGAGGCTCTGGCGCAGCAGGTAGCGGTGCATCTGCCAGCGCGCGATCATCGGGTAATTGCCCAGAAGCGTCTGGTGAATGATCGTGGAATGAACGAGCACGGTCAGCGGCAGGCCGATCAGCACGATCGCGCCCATCAGCATCAGCCGCCCGGATTCGCGCTCGAGAAAGCCTTGCGGATCGGAGGTGGCGAACCAGTCGACGATCGAACCCAGGAAACCGAACAGCATCACCTCGCCGATCGAGATCATTGCCGTCAGGATGGCCATCGCGATCAGCCATGGCGCTGCATCGCGCGAATAGTGCCAGCAGAACGCCACCAGGCCTTCAGGCGGAGCGGTGGGCTGCGCTTCCGGATAGGGGTTCAGTCGTCGTTCAAACCATCCAAACATGGATGTCTCCTTGAAAAGTCCCGATATCGGCGCGCAGGCACCGCACCGGCAAAAAAGAGCATAAAGGCAGGGATCACGCGATAACGCCAATCGCCCGACAGAAAGGGCGCAAAAGCCAAAAGTGAATACTGAAACCGCGAAAAGCCTGTCTGGTCAGCAGCCCATGGCCACCGGCGGAAAGCTGATATAGATGATGCGCATTACAGCCTCCGTCAGGTTCGCGTTGAAGATGGCCTGTTTTAGGCCAGATTCGGCTGATGTGCCAGATCGCCGCAACCGCTTTGTCCGCCACCAGCCAGTCCTTGCTTGATATTGCGATAAAATGACCACAGAAACCGGCGCCATGTCCAAACCCCTGATCGCCCTTTACCAGCCCGACATTCCCGGCAACACCGGCTCGATCCTGCGGCTCGGCGCCTGCCTGGGCATCGGCGTCCACATCATCGGGCCTGCCGGCTTCGACATGACCGACCGGGCGCTCAAGCGCGCCGGCATGGATTACATCGAGATGGCCACCCTCACCCGCCACGACGGCTGGGAGGAGTTCGAAGCCTGGCGGCAGGCTGAAAAGCGCCGCCTCGTGCTGATGACGACGAAATCCGCCACCCCCTATATCGACGGCGCGGACCATACCCTCACAGCCCAGGACGTGGTGCTGTTCGGCCGAGAAAGCGCCGGCGTGCCCGACAGGGTGCATGACGCAGCCGATGCACGCCTGACCATTCCGATGATCGAAGGCCGCCGCAGCCTCAACCTCGCCATGAGCGTCGCCATCATCGCCGGCGAGATCAATCGCCGGTTCGGGCTGTAGGCAAGAGCAAGGTCAGTCATAACTGACCACCTCGAACTCGATGCCGTTCTCGTCGTCGAAATAGAACCGGCGTCCCGGCTCGTAGTCGGCATGGCTGTGGGTCGGATAGCCCAGCGCCTTGACCTTGGCCTCGACCGCATCGAGATCGTCGACGACGATGCCGACATGGTTGAGATTGCCGATGCCGTCACGCTCCTTGCCGCCGCGCGGCCGGGTCGATTTCGGCGTGTAGAGCGCCAGGTAGTCGTCATCGGATCCGACGTGGATCGACCGGCCGTCATTGATGGAAGGCCCTTGCCAGCGGATTTTCCAGCCGAACACATCGCACAGCCATTTGGCGGTGGCGGCCGCGTCGGCGACGGTGAAATTGACATGTTCGAGCGTGGATCTGGTCATGAAGGTCTCCTGAATCTTGTCTTGCTTGCCTGTGATGGAGATCATGCTACTTTCTCAAGTGAACTTGAGGTCAAGAGGTTTTTTCATCATGGCTACGATCCGCACTCAGGGGCTTCTGACCATCGGCGAAGTGGCAAGCCGCACCGGTCTCGCCGTCTCGGCGATCCGCTACTACGACGACGAGGGACTGGTTTCGGCGCGCCGCACGCCTGGCGGAAAGCGCATGTTCATCCGGTCCGACATCAGGCGCCTGTCCTTCATCCTGATCGCCCAGAGAATGGGATTTTCGCTCGAGGAGATCCGCGCCCAGCTCAAGCAGCTGCCGCTCGAGCGCACGCCCACCAAACGCGACTGGGAAAAGATCAGCCGCGGCTTCCGCGCCCGGCTCGACGCCCGCATCGGCATGCTGGAACGGTTGCGCGACCGGCTCGATGGCTGCATCGGCTGCGGCTGCCTGTCGCTCGAAGCCTGCAAGCTCTACAATCCGGACGACCGGGCAGGCCGGACCGGCACAGGTCCGAGGCTTGTGGTGCAGAAGAAGATTGAACCTTCGCCAGATTAGTTTCTGGCCGGAGGATTAATCCGCCGTCGGCAGGCGGCGCATGGTGAACTCGATCTCGTCGCCCTCGCCCGGCAAGGCGCGCCAGCTTTCCACCTCGGTCCAGTAGGCGGCCTTCGGCCACGCCGAGAACCATTCCCGTGCCTTTTCCCGCGCTTCGCCACGGCTCAACCGGTAGGTCTCGCGCACGAAGCTGCCCGACTTTCTGCCTTCGGATTTTTCCTTGCGCGCACGGGCGATCTCGCGGCGCAGCCCTTCAAGCGGCGGGCGTTGCTGATACCGGCTCATGGTCCTTCCTTTGCCTTCATGGCTGTCCCACTTTAGCCCAAAAGCCGGTTCCCGGCGAGTCCCGTGAAATCTGCCGCAATCGGGATGCAATGCTGCGGTTACATATCCCGGGATCTGCTGCTATGACGGAAGAAAAGCCAAACCGAGGAGCCCAAATGCAACGCCCAAGCCTGCCTGTCGGCCTGCCCGACGACATCGAGGACAAGAAGACCAAAGCGCGCCAGTGGTTCGAGCAGTTGCGCGACCAGATCTGCCTGAGCTTCGAGGCGCTTGAGGATGAAGTCGACAATCCGCAGTCGACCGGCGAACCGGGACGCTTCGAGCGCACGCCGTGGCAGCGCGACGAGGGTGCGGGCGGCGGCGGCACCATGTCGATCATGAAGGGCCGGCTGTTCGAGAAGGTGGGCGTCCACACCTCCACCGTCCATGGCGAATTTTCACCCGAGTTCCGCGCCCAGATCCCGGGTGCCGAGGAAGATCCGCGGTTCTGGGCTTCGGGCATCTCGCTGATCGCCCACCCCACCAACCCGCATGTGCCGACCGTGCACATGAACACCCGCATGGTGGTGACCACCAGCCAGTGGTTCGGCGGTGGAGCGGACCTTACCCCGTTGCTCGACAACCGCCGCACCCAGAGCGATCCCGACGCGCAGCTGTTTCACCGTGCCATGGAGATCGCCTGCAACCGTCACGCCGTCGCCGACTATCCGAAGTACAAGGCCTGGTGCGATGAATATTTCTACCTGCCGCACCGGGACGAGCCGCGCGGCATCGGCGGCATCTTTTACGACTGGCTGCACGGCGGTGAAGACCATAGCGCGTGGGACGCCAACTTCGCCTTCACCCAGGACGTCGGCCGCGCCTTCAACGTGGTCTACCCGAAGATCGTACGGTCGAACTTCAACAAGCCTTGGAGCGAGGCCGAACGCACCGAGCAGCTGATCCGCCGCGGCCGCTATGTCGAGTTCAACCTGCTTTATGATCGCGGCACCATTTTCGGCCTGAAGACCGGCGGCAATGTCGCCTCGATCCTCTCGTCGCTGCCGCCAGTGGTGATGTATCCGTAAGAACGACCAGGATCAGGCCGGCACGCCCGTTCGGTTTCGCCGCGCGGCAACCGCCCGCAGCGCTTCGTCGACCATGTGGTTTGCGATCTTCATGCGCGTGGTCGCGGCCTCGCGCCATTCCATAGGCGTCCGGTCGGGGTGATTGAACCGGGCGAAACGTCGCCGCTTCGATTGCAGTTGGGCCGGCGTGTCCGAGGCCAGCAAATTGATGTCCTTCGCCACGTCCTCCGGACTGAGCCGCTTGAACAGCGACGTGTCGATGGCGGGTTTCGGCTTCGGCGGCGCTGGCTCATCGATGCTGACGAACGCTGGAGCAGGCGTCTCGGCCCTGGCGGCCGCCGGAGCAGGCGATGGGGCGGGCGCACATTCTTCTTCGCAGCCCCACCGGCTGGCCCGTGCCAGGTCCGCGGCAACGAAGCGCGAATACCAGCCACGGGTTTCAGTGGACGATGGCGCATGCTGTGCCGGGACTTCCACCCGTTCCTGACCTACTCGCTCCAGAATGGTGTCGAACAGGCTCTGACCCACAATCATTTCGGCACCCTGCTGAACAAACGGCGTTCCCGCGTCCATTGCTAGCGAAACAAGGTTAACACTTTCAAAGGATTGGCGAAGTCCGGCGCGGGTGCGTCAATGGCCGGTCAATCGTGATCCGGACCGGGGTGCGTCCGGGCCGGTTTTGGGCTATCATGGCTTCCCGTCGGCCGGTGCGCCGGCTCGGGCGGGTTTCTGGTTTTCGACATAGAAAAAAGGAGACAGCCATGAAAACCTTCCATTGCGGATCTCTGGTTCCCGGGTGCGACTGGCACACGCGGGCGGACAGCGAGGCGGAGATCGTCTCACGTGCCATCGACCATCTGCGGGAAACCCACGGCGAGACCACCATCCGTCCGTCGATTGTCGAGCAGATCAAGGAACGCATGCTCGACGAGACCGACGCGGCCTGATCCGGAGAGGGCCCTCGCCGTGCGGGCAGGGCTCAATCCTGCGCGTCGAGAAGGGCTGACTTGTCGAGGCTGAAATTGCTCTCGATCCATCGCTCCTCGAGCGCGGCCAGCCGTGCGCCCATCTGCGGACCGGGGTTCACGCCCCGGGCAATCAGATCCGCGCCGGCAACGGGAAACACCGGTTTTTCCCAGCCGAGCGCGCGCGCCAGGTGACGGCTGTGACCGGCCGCATCGGTGAGCGCTGACGCATCGGCTTCGATGCGGCTGCGCGCCGAGACCAGCGACAGCCGGATCCGGTCGATGAGCGGCCCCGCGCCATGGCGGTAGAGCAGCCGGTCGAGCGCCGTGATCGCCAGCGTCGGTGCGATGACCGGCGCCTCGGACCACTTGACCAGCCTGTCGGCCTCGGCCCGCGACATCTTCAGCCGCGAGGTAAGCCCGCGCATGCGCTCCGCATCCGGCGGCACCATCGCCATCAGCCGCAGCATCGGATCCGGCTCCCAGTCGAGTGCGACTTCGGTGGCGATCAGCCCGCCGATGGTATCGATGCCCCATTTCTCGCTCTCGGGCAGGACGGCGGAGAGCACCCCGGACTGGCGCATCCACAACAGCGCCCGGCCCGGGTCCTGCGCCTTGAGCAGGGTCTTGAGTTCCTTCCAGACCCGCTCCGGCGACAGCTTGCCGAGCTTGTCGCGCGCCCGGGCGCAGGCCTTCAGCGCCGCCGCGTCGGGCCGGCCGGCGCCGTAGTGGGCGAAGAAACGGAAATAGCGCAGCACCCGGAGATAGTCCTCGGCAATCCGCGCGTCGGCGTCGCCGATGAACCGAACGGTGCGGCTGGCGATGTCGTCCAGTCCGCCGACCAGATCGATGACATTGCCGGTCTGATTGGCATATAGCGCGTTGATGGTAAAATCCCGCCGCTCGGCATCGAGCTGCCAGTCACTGCCGAAAACCACCCTGGCCCGCCTGCCATCGGTTTCCGCATCGTGCCGGAGCGTGGTGATCTCGAAACCGCGGCCATCGATGACCAGCGTCACCGTGCCATGATCGATCCCGGTCGGCACCGCCTTGATGCCTGCCGCCTCGGCCCGCGCCACCACCTGCTCGGGCTCCCAGCTTGTCGCAAGATCCGTGTCCGTGACCGCCAGGCCCATCAGCGAATTGCGCACGGCGCCGCCGACCACCCGGACCTCTTCGCCGTCCTGGTTCAGGAGCGCAAAGATCCGGGCAAGCGCCGGTTCCTGGAACCAGTTCTCGTCAGCAACGCTTGCCGCAGAGCTCATGCATAGAGCCTTTCATACATGGTTCGGATGATGCCGGCGGTGACGCCCCAGATGTGGTGTTCGCCGTAGGGCATCACGTAATAGTGGCGTTCGATGCCTTCCCAGACGCGGCTTTCGCGCCGGTGATTGGCCGGGTTCATCAGGAAGGACAGCGGCGTTTCGAACACTTCGTCGACCTCGACCGGGTTCGGGGTCAGCACGTAGCCCGGCTTGACCACGGCCAGCACCGGCGTGATCCGGAAGCCCGTGGTGGTCATGTAGATCGGCAGCCGCCCGACCGGCTCGACGAAGCGGCGGTCGAGCCCGATTTCCTCTTCCGCCTCCCGCATGGCGGCGATTTCCTCGCTGCCGTCCTCGGGATCGACGGAACCGCCCGGGAACGCCACCTGTCCCGAATGTCGGCGCATGGCGGTGGCACGCCGCGTCAGGATCACCCGCGCGTCGGGTCCGTCATCGGTGACCGGCACCAGCACGGCGGCGTCGCGCAGCTTCGCGCCGACCAGCCCCGAAACCAGTCCCGGATTGAGCACGTGATCGCCATGCCCCAGATGCGCCGGCTCCGGACCGAACGCATGCTCCGGATCATGCCGCTGCGCCCGCAGGCGAAATCCCTCGGCGTCGAAACCCTCCGGCGCCACAAAAACCGTATCCGTCAAACACCCGCCTCCAGCCTGTCCATCGGCATGACCGGAAACACCGCCCCGGCCGAGCGGATGGCGTACATCGCCTCGCCATCGATCTCGATTTCCTCGCCCAGAGCCAGCAGGTCATAGGTCACGGCCCGGTTGACCAGCGCTTCAAGCCGGCCCCGGACCAGAAGGTAGGGCTTGAGCTGGTCGGTCTCGCCGGTGACGACGAATCGCAGCGGATTGTCGGATCCGGCTCGCACCACATCGCCGACATTGGTGCGGAATGTCAGCACCTGGCCATCCTCCTCGTCGCTCACGGTCATCTCGACAGCCAGAAAAGGCGCATCCACGACGCGGATGCCGATCTTTTCCACAGGCGTGACGAGATAGGTCTTGCCGTCCTCGTCCACGCGCAGGACCGTGGAAAAAAGCCGCACCAGCGCCGGTCGCCCGATCGGCGTGCCCATGTAGAACCAGGTGCCGTCAGCACGGATTTCCATGTCGATATCGCCGCAATAGGGCGGATTCCAGCGCTCGACCGGGGGCAAACCATCCTTGCCGGCATTACGGTCGGCCCGGGCGCGCGAAATCAGCGCGGCAAGATCGCCGGCATCTGTTTTCGTTTCGGTCCTTGTTTTTGCCATTGTCCTGTCCAGCTATGATTACAGGTAACCAGATAGTCATCTGAACGGCACTTGTCAGCCTTTCGCCTTAGAATAAGCTGTTTGCGAGCCACGAACCAGAACGCGCGGAGACACCCATGGGACGCATCGACACTGGCGCAAAGCCGATTGACGAAAAGGCAGTCATTGCGGCGGCCGAACAGGCGCTGGCCGACATTTCGGCCATCAAGCAGGCGGTGTCGGATGTCATTTTCGGCCAGGAAAGCGTGGTCGAGCAGACATTGCTGGCCGTCCTCTCCGGCGGCCATGCGCTTCTCGTCGGCGTTCCCGGCCTCGCCAAGACCAAGCTGGTCACCACGCTCGGCACCGTTCTCGGGCTGAATTCGAACCGCATCCAGTTCACTCCCGATCTGATGCCGTCCGATATTCTCGGCTCCGAAGTCATGGACCAGGACGACAAGGGCCGCCGCTCCTTCCGCTTCGTCCCCGGTCCGGTGTTCACGCAATTGCTGATGGCCGACGAAATCAACCGCGCCTCGCCGCGCACCCAGTCGGCGCTCTTGCAGGCCATGCAGGAGTACCACGTCACCGTCGCCGGCGCCGCCCACGACCTGCCGCGTCCCTTCCACGTGCTGGCGACGCAGAACCCGCTCGAGCAGGAAGGCACCTACCCGCTGCCCGAGGCACAGCTCGACCGATTCCTGATGCAGGTTGACGTTCCTTACCCGGAAATGGCCGCCGAACGCCGCATCCTGCTCGAAACCACCGGCGCGCAGGAAGCCTCGGCCCGGCCCGCCGTCACCATGGAGCGGCTGGCCGAGATCCAGGCGCTGATCCGCCAGATGCCGGTGCCTGAATCGGTGGTTGACGCGATCCTCGAGCTCGTCCGCGCCGCCCGTCCCGGTCATGGCAATGCGAAGGTCGACGAAACCGTCTCCTGGGGCCCCGGCCCCCGCGCCGGCCAGGCGATGATGCTCTGCGCCCGCGCCCGCGCGCTCTACGACGGCAGGCTCGCTCCCTCGATCGACGACGTCCGCGCGCTGGCCGAACCGATCCTGCAGCACCGCATGGCCCTGACCTTCTCGGCCCGCGCCGAAGGGATCGGCATCCGCGACGTCATCGCCGGGCTCATAGCCCCGAAAGCCGGGTGACCCGATGGCCCCGATCGGCCAGCTGACCCGACCGACCGAGCGGCTCGACGTGCTTGCCCGCGCCCGCCAGCGCGCGGCGCTTCTGCCCGATTGCCTGGCCGAGGCGCGGCGCGTCGCCAACACCGTCATCGCCGGCTGGCACGGCCGCCGCAAGCGCGGCATCGGCGAAACCTTCTGGCAGTTCAGGCCCTATGTCGACGGCGAATCGCTGTCGCGCATCGACTGGCGCCGCTCGGCGCGCGACGACAATCTCTATGTCCGCGACCGCGAGTGGGAAGCCGCGCACACCATCTGGCTGTGGGCCGACCAGTCGCCCTCGATGCTCTACAAATCCGATGTCGCCATCGTCTCCAAGGAAAGCCGGGCGCTGGTGCTGATGCTCGCGCTGGCCGAAATCCTCTCGCGCTCGGGCGAACGCATCGGCTGTCCCGGCGTCATGGAACCTGTCGCCTCCAGGAATGCCGCCGAACGGCTGGCGCTGGCACTGGCCCACGCGCCCATCCAGACCACCCTGCCCGATCTCGGCCGGATCGGCCGCATGAGCGATGTCGTCCTGATCGGTGATTTCCTCGACGCGGACGAAACGCTTGAGAGCTGCATCGGCCCCGCGGCCCGGCGCGGCGTGCGCGGACATGTCATCGAGGTCGCCGATCCCGCCGAAGAGACATTTCCCTATTCCGGGCGCACCGAGTTCCGCGATCCGGAAACCGGCCAGAAACTGGTTGCCGGCCGCGCCGAAACCATTGCCGCCGATTACCGCAAGGAATGGATCGCCCGCCGCGAGTCCCTGGCGCAGGGCGTGCGAAAGATGGGCTGGAGCTTTCTCGCCCACCGCACCGACCGGCTTGCCTCCGAAGCGCTTGCCGCGGCGCACGGCCATCTCTCCGGCATTCCGGCAGCCAAGAAGGCGGCATTCTCATGATGGCAGGCCTTCCATTCGCCTTCGGCGCGCCGGCGATCCTGTTCGGGCTCTTGGCCCTGCCGGTGATCTGGTGGCTGTTGCGGTTGACCCCGCCCCGCCCGCAGGCCGAACCTTTTGCGCCGCTCGCCATCCTTGCCCGCGTGCTGAAGCCCGAGGAGACCCCGTCGCGCAGCCCCTGGTGGCTGACCGCGCTGCGCCTGCTGATCGCGGCACTGGTCATCCTGGCGCTGGCCGAACCGGTGCTCAATCCACGCGACCGCGGCCTGTCGTCGGACGGCCCGCTGGCGCTGGTCATCGACAATGGCTGGGCCAGCGCACCGGACTGGGACGCACGGGTGGAGGCGGCCGGGATGCTGATCAACGAGGCCGAGGATCTCGACATCCCGGTCGCCATCGTGTTCACCGCCAACCGCCGCCATGACGCCACGCCGGCCACCTTCGAGCAGGCACGCGATCAGCTGCGCGCAGCCAGACCGCAACCGCTGCGCCCGGAACGCAACGCAGCCGTGACCGCGCTGGTCGCAGCACTCGGCCAGACCCGCCCCGGCACCATTGCCTATGTCACCGACGGCATAGAGACCGCCGACGCGGCCGATGCGCTCAACCGCCTTTCCGCACTCGAAGCCTCCGCGATCCGGATCATAGGCGCAACGGAAGCCAAAGCCCTGGCGCTGACCGGCGCCGACAATGGTGCCGAAGCGCTCGACATCACCGCGAGCCGGCTCGACACCGCCCCGGCAGAGAGCTTCGGACTGACCGCGAGCGACAGCAAGGGCCGCGAGATCGCGGCCGGCGAGATCCGTTTCGAGGCCGGCGCCGCGGAAGCCACCGGGACCATCTCTGCTCCCTTCGAGATCCGCAACGACATCGCCCGTCTCGACGTGACCGGGATCGACACCGCCGGCTCGGTTCGGCTGCTCGACGACAGCTTCCGCCGCCGCCGGGTGGCGCTGATCTCCGGGGAAGCCGCCGACATTGCCCAGCCGCTGCTCTCGCCGCTCTACTACATCAATCGCGCGCTCTCCCCCTATGCCGACCTGATCGAGGCCGACAGCGATGAAATGTCCGCGTCCATCCCCAAGCTGCTGGCGCAGTCTCCGGCGGTGATCGTCATGTCCGATATCGGCACCTTGCCCGACGATGTCAGCACGTCGCTCAGTGAATGGGTCGACCGGGGCGGAACGCTGATCCGCTTTGCCGGCCCTCGCCTTGCCGCGGCTCCTGCAGACAGCAGGCTCCTGCCCGTGCTGTTGCGCAAGGGCGAACGCGAGCTCGGCGGCGCATTGTCCTGGATCGAGCCGCAGCCGCTGGCCGACTACCCCGCGACCGGCCCGTTTGCCGGCCTGCCGACGCCGCGCGACATCACCGTCCGGCGCCAGGTCCTCGCCGAGCCAACCTCCGATCTGGCGGCACGCACCTGGGCAAGCCTTGCCGACGGCACACCGCTGGTCACCGCGACCGATCGCGGCGCCGGGCGGATCGTGCTGTTCCATGTCACCGCCGAGGCGAGCTGGTCGAACCTGCCGATCTCCGGCCACTTCGTCGACATGCTGCGCCGCGTCGTGCAGCTCTCCCGCGCCGTCGCCGGCGGCGGCGAAGCCGGATCCGGCATCCTGCCGCCCTGGCGGCTGCTCGATGCCAACGCGGCCCTGTTGCCGGCAAGCGGCGACGCTAGGCCGCTCGACCTGACCGGCGGCAAGGTGCCGGCGGCAGGCCCCGACAATCCGCCGGGCCTCTATGGCGGCGAGGACGGGTTTGTCGCGCTCAACCTGTTCAATTCCGGCGAAACCCTCGCCCCGATCGCGATCCCCGAGTTCGAAGTGCCGGTCACCCGCTCCGCGATCGCCAGCGACAGCGCGGTCGATTTCAGGCCCTGGCTGTTTGCCGCGGCGCTGATCGCCCTTCTGGCCGATACGCTCATCGTGCTGGTTCTGAACGGCGCCTTCCGCCGCCGCGGCCTCAGGCCGTCTTCCGCGACCGCGATGGTCCTGATCGCCGGCCTCTCGCTGTCGGTGTTCGCGGCACCGGGAACCGGCCATGCCCAGGACGCGCAACCCGGCGATGCCGATCTGCTCGAGAGTCTCGACCGGACCCGCCTCGCCTATGTCATCACCGGCGATGAGGAGACCGACAACATCAGCAGGCTCGGTCTCGACAGCCTGTCGCGCTATCTCTTCAGCCGCACCGCGCTGGAACCGGGAACGGCCGTCGGCGTCGACATCGAGACCGACCAGCTTGCACTCTATCCGCTGATCTACTGGCCGATGAGCGAGGATGCCGACATGCCCTCGCCCGGCGCCATCAGCCGCATCGACGCCTACATGAAGAGCGGCGGCACGGTGCTGTTCGACACCCGCGACAGGATCGTCGACCTCGGCGGCGGTTCAAGCATCCTGACGCTGAGATTGCAGCAGATCCTGGCCAGCCTCGACATTCCGCCGCTCGAGCCGGTGCCGGCCGATCACGTGCTGACCAAGTCCTTTTTTCTGCTCGATACGTTTCCGGGCCGCTATTCCGACGGTCCGCTCTGGGTGGAAGCCATTCCTGAAACCGACAATCCCGCCGAGCGCCCGGCGCGCACCGGCGACGGCGTGTCCTCGATCCTCATCACCGGCAACGACATGGCTGCCGCCTGGGCCGTCGACGAGCAGGGCTTTCCGATGTTTGCCACCGTGCCTCCCGACCCCTGGCAACGCGAATATGCCTTCCGCGCCGGGGTCAACATCGTCATGTACATGCTGACCGGCAACTACAAGGCGGACCAGGTCCACATCCCCGCCCTTCTCGAACGATTGGGGCAATGAGATGAGCCTGGCGTTTGACCCGTTCCTGCCACTGCCGGCGATCCTGGCAATTGCCCTCGTGGCGCTTTTGCTGGTCGGTTGGGCCATTGCCAAGCGGATGCGCGGTGCCGCACTTCGCGCGCTGGCGCTCGCCGCCGTGGTGCTGGCGCTGGCCAACCCCGTCGCCAATTTCGAGGATCGCGAGCCGGTCTCGAGCGTGGTCGCCATCGTCGTCGACCGCAGCCCGAGCCAGATGAACGCCGACCGCACCGCCCGCACCGACGCGGCGCTGAAGGCGCTGACCGAGCGCATTGCCCGCTACCCGGCCTTCGAAACCCGCATCATCGAGGCCGTCACCGACCCCGACGCGCAGTCGCCCTCCACCCGCCTGTTCGAGGCGCTGGCGTCGGGCATCCGCGATGTGCCGAGTTCCCGGCTTGCCGGCGCGGTGATGATCACCGACGGGCAGGTCCATGACGTGCCCGGCTCGCTCTCCGCACTCGGTCTCGATGCTCCGCTGCACGGCCTGATCGTCGGCGAACCCGACGAGAGAGACCGGCGGGTCGACATCGTCCGCAGCCCCCGCTTCGGCATCGTCGGCGAAGACCAGGAAATCGTCTACCGGGTGAGCGAGGACGGCGCCGCGTCACCCGGCGGCCCGGTCAATGTCACCGTCCGGGTCAATGGCGAGGAGATCTCGACGGAAACCGCCACTGCCGGCGAGGAAACCCCGTTCTATCTCAACCTGCCGCGTGGCGGCGAGAACATCATCGAATTCTCCGTCGACGATCTGGATGGCGAAGTCACCACCGCCAACAACCACACCGTCACGCTGATCGAGGGCATTCGCGAAAACCTGCGGGTGCTTCTGGTCTCGGGCGCGCCACATGCCGGCGAACGCGCCTGGCGCAACCTCTTGAAGTCGGACGCCTCCGTCGATCTGGTGCATTTCACCATCCTGCGTCCGCCGGAAAAGCAGGACGGCACGCCGATCTCCGAACTCTCGCTGATCGCCTTCCCGACGCGCGAACTGTTCGTCGAGAAGATCGATGAGTTCGACCTGATCATCTTCGATCGTTACCAGAACCGTGGCGTGCTGCCGGTTCTCTATTACGACTACATCGCCCGCTATGTCGAAGACGGCGGCGCCTTGCTGGTTGCCGCC
Source organism: Hoeflea sp. (assembly GCA_020637795.1). GTDB lineage: Bacteria > Pseudomonadota > Alphaproteobacteria > Rhizobiales > Rhizobiaceae > Hoeflea. The sequence continues at coordinate 150,975 of JACKJT010000003.1, forward strand.
GGTCCGGAACTGTCCGGGGTGGAGTCGATTGCGGAGACCCCGCTGGCACCGGCACTCCCGGCAGTGCCGACCGGAGCCGTGACGGCTGCGGGCTACTATCCGCGGCTATCGGACGACGGCAGGCGCCATCCCGTGACCCGGACCCTGCCCGGCGGCCTGAACGAGCCGCCCGACTGGGGCCGCTGGTTCCGCACCGTCGGCGTCCGCGACGCCCAGGGCGATGTGGTGATGCGCGGCGCCGACAACGAGCCGCTGCTGGTGCTCAACCGCTATGGCGAAGGCCGTGTGGCGATGCTTTTGTCCGATCACGGCTGGCTCTGGGCGCGCGGCTTCGAAGGCGGCGGGCCGCATGTCTCGCTCTACCGGCGCATCGCCCACTGGCTGATGAAGGAGCCGTCGCTCGAGGAAGAGGCCCTTCGCGCCACAGCCAATGGCCGCACGCTGGTGATCGAGCGGCAGACCATGGCCGACACCACCGACCCGGCCACCATCGAGCTTCCCTCGGGCGAAACCCGCGAGGTCATCCTCGCGCCGGCGGGCGACGGATTGTTCCGCTCCGAAATCGTTCTCGATCAGCCCGGTCTGGTGGAAGTCACCTCGGGCGATCTGCGCGCCCTCGCCCATGTCGGCGCAGTCGACGCGCCCGAGTTCCGGGCAACCGTTTCCACCACCGAGGTGATTGCGCCGCTGTCGGCGGAAAGCGGCGGGCTGACGCGACGCGTCAATGCCGCGGCCACCGATCTGCCGCAGATCCTGCCGACGCGGTCGGCGCGCATCGATGCCGGCGAGCGCATGGGATTGCGCGCCAGCAACGAAAGCGTTCTCAAGGGGGTGCGGTCGGTGCCGCTGTTTGGCGGATTCCTGGGACTCGCCTTGATGATCCTGGCGCTCGGCGCCACCTGGTTCCGCGAGGGTCGCTGATCCTCGCGGTTGGGAACGGCCGCCGGGCCGGCCCTCTTGCCGATCAGCTTGCCTTGGAGAGCTCCTCGCCGGCGAAATAGCTCATCTGGTCCTCGGCCCAGGCCTTGATGCCGTAGCGCTTCACCGTTTCGCGCATCATCGACATGCGCTGCCGCCGTTCTTCTTCCGGCATCGACAGAGCCTGTTCGATCGCCATATCCATGGACCGGTGCGAAAACGGGTTGGTGATCACCGCCGAAGACAGTTCAACCGACGCACCGGCGAACTCAGACAGCACCAGCACGCCGTCGCCATCGGTGCGGGCCGCCGCATATTCTTTGCAGACAAGGTTCATGCCATCGGCCAGCGGCGTGATCCAGCAGACGTCGGCCAGCTGGTAATAGGCAATCAGGTCCTTGAACGGGATCGCGGTCGATATCAGCGCCACCGGCTGCCATTCGAACGAGCCGAACGTGCCGTTGATCCGGCCGGCGACCTGCTCGATCTCGCTCTGGATCTCTTCATACGCAGCCATGTTGCGGTTGGCGCCGACCGAGACATGCATGAGCCGGACTTTGCCGTGCAGCTCGGGATGCGCCTGCAACAGCCGTTCATAGCTCTCGAGCTGCTGCACACCGCCCTTGGTGTAGTCGGTGCGTCCGACCGACAGGATCAGCTTGCAATCACCGAGTTCCTGGCGGATGGCGACGGCGCTCTCGCGGGTCTCCTCGCAGGCAGCGCGTTCCTGGATGTAGTCCCAGTCGATGCCCACCGGCGCGCTGGAAATCTGGATCTCGCGTCCCTGGTACATCGCCGCCTCCGGCACGCGTCGGTCCGACAGGGCCGTTCCTTCCCAGACAAAATCGGGATTCACGTCCTTCCGCCTCACCGGTCCGACCTCAAGCAGGCTTTGCGCCACGTGGACGAAGTTCACCGCATAGCGCGGAATGTGGAAGCCAACCACGTCGCAGGCAAGCAGGCTGTCGACGATCTCGCGACGCCACGGCAGAACGTTGAACATGTCGGCGGCAGGGAAAGGCGTGTGGTGGAAGAAGGAGATCTTCACATCGGGCCTGAGTTTTCTCAGGTATCCGGGCACCAGCCACAGATTGTAGTCGTGCACCCAGACCACGGCGCCGGGCGCGGCCTCCGCCGCGGCCGCCTCGGCGAAGGCCCAGTTGACTTCACGGAAGGTCGGCCAGTCGACCGGGTCGTAATTGTAGCGTTCCTTGAACGAATGCAGGATCGGCCAGAACGCTTCCTTCGAGGTGACATGGTAGAAGCTCGACACCTGGTCCGGTGTCAGCGGCAGCCGCGTGACCGAGTACTTGCCGTAGCTGTCCTCGATCTCGATGACGCGTTCGAAATCCGGGTTCGCCGCGTCGTCAGCCAGCTTCCAGGCGACCCAGGCGCCCTTCTCGACCCGCCCGAAAAATCCCTTCAGCGTCGGAACGATGCCGTTCGGACTCTTGTTTTCCCTGAAAACGATCTTTCCGTTTTCTTCGACTTCCTCGTAGGGTTGGCGGTGATAAACGATGACAAGATCGCTGGCCATGTAGTCAGTATCCTTTTGGTAGATCGTGCATGTCAAACGCACGAATAGCCTCCAGTATGCCCGCCGCGCCGTGCGCCTGCGCCATATGAAGGTGCTCGAGATGAGCAACGCGCTCGACGAGAGAAGGTTCCGAATTCCCCACGGCAACGGCCGGCAGACCGCATTCGAGCATGGAAAGGTCGTTGAGCGTGTCGCCTGCGCACAGAACCCGGGTGGGATCGAGCTCCAGATATTCCACCAGCCTGCGCAGTGACGGTCCCTTGCTCACGCCATCGGGCAGCACATCGAAGAAGCGGTTGTCGGATATCAGCCACTGGTGCCCCATTTCCTCGATGATCGAACAGGCGGATCGGTCGAACGCCGCGTGATCGAGATCGTAGCTGACGCGGTAGCGGAAATCGGTCGGCTGCAGCCTCAGCCCCGGGTGGCCATCGAGCCGCGAGCGGACGCTCTCTCCCGCTTCGCCCCAGCGCGCCGCAATCTCCTCCTCGAGATGCAGGATCGGTGACACGCCGTCCGAGGGCGACACCGTGGCGATCGTCGTTCCCACGTCGCCCACCGCGTATTCGGGCCAGGGCACGCCATTGCTCGAACACAGCTCGCCGATGAATTCCGGATCGCGGCCGGTGACGAAGATCAGGCCGATGGTGTCCCGGTTGGCTTCGATCCAGTCGTACAGTTTCCGGCGGTCTTCGTCGCTGCCGCCGAGAAAGGTGCCGTCGAGATCGGTCGCCAGCACGAATTGCCGGTCCTTCAGGGCCGCCGGCTGCGGGCCCGTCCCGGGAGATTGCATGTTCATTGGGTCGTCTCCGTTGCCATGGCGATCGGGTGGTCGATGGAAATCGCCAGACCGCGCCGTTCGCCCTGGATCGGGCGCGACCAGTACTCGGCGAAGGTTTCGCGCACATCCGCGCCCTGGTGCAAAATCCGGTAGACGCTTTCACAGATCGGCATGTGGATGTTCATCCGCCGGGCGAGGTCCATCACCGACAGCGAGTTCACTTCACCTTCCACCACCACCGGCTTGCCGCCGAAGCACCGGTCGCGCGGAATGCCTTTGCCGAGCTGCACGCCGAGCGACATGTTGCGCGAGGTCTGCGATGAGCAGGTCAAGGTCAGATCGCCGGCGCCGGCGAGGCCTGTGACCGTCTCGCGGCGGCCGCCGAACACGTCGGCAAGCGTCTTGATCTCGTCCATGCCGCGCACGATCAGCGCAGCCCTAGTGTTCTCGGCGTACCCGGCGCCCGTCATCATGCCGCAGGCAATCGCGATCACGTTCTTGACCGCGCCGCTCACTTCCACCCCGACCAGGTCGTCGGAAATATAGGGCCTGAAGAACTCCGAGCCCAGGGAGAGCGCCAGCCGCGCCGCCGGGCTGGAACCGGTATCAAGCCGGTCGGCATAGGAGAACGGAAACGCGATTGTTGCCGCGGTCAGGTGGCCGAGTGCGGTTTCGGTGGCGAATGTCGGCCCGGAAAGGGCCCCGATCTGGTGTCCGGGCAGCATCTCCGACGCCACCTCGCTGAGCAGGTAGCCTGTACCCGCCTCGATCCCCTTGGCGCAAAGTGCGACGGGCACGCCATCCGCCAGGTGCGGACGCATCTGCGTGCAGATGTCGCGCAGGGTCCGCGACGGCGTGACGAGCAGCACCGCCTCCGCCCCTGCCAGCGCCTCGGCCATGTTGGTGGTCGCGCGGATCCCCTCAGGCAACTCGATACCGGGAAGGTAGCGGGGATTTTCGTTGCGGCTGTTGATTGCCTCGACTGTGGCCCTGTCTCGTCCCCAGATCGCCGTCGTGCGGCCGGCGCGGCGCGCCACGGAGGCCAGTGCGGTCCCCCAGGATCCGGCACCGATAACGCAGATTTTCGCGTAGGGACGTGCGGGAGAAGACAGGTCGTCGGCTTGTTCGCCTAGATAAGTCATGTGGCTCTATCTAGGTCATCCAACGCCGCACTGCAACCTTTCGCATGCTGCAACGCAACAGAAAAATCCTGAAACCGACATCAACTGTCCAGTTTTCGCCATGCGTTTTCACCCCCATTATCGGGGATTTTTACGCCTCGAACCTGTGCCCGCGCGCCTCCAGCAGCGCCATCGATTTCGCCATCTCCCGCTCCGCGACCATCAAATGCTCGCCATCATAGGTGCAAACGACGAACACCCCGATGCCGGCATCGGAAAGCGGCGCGATCAGCGAACTGACAATGCCCGTCGCATCGAAGGCAAACGGCCCGATGGTTCGCAGACACTGCCAGTCGCGGCTCGATTCAGCCCCGTCCGGGATCCGCTGCTGCAGGCAAACGATGGTGATTTCGTCCTCCGCCCGGATGACCGCCCAGAACCCGGCGCCGCCGGCCCAGTCCGGAATCGCCGCGTCCGGCGCAAGACGCGCGAGGCCGTAGCGGCCGGGTACACGCCGCAACCGAAGCGAGAGCTCCATCTTACAACCCTGCCTGCCGCAGCCGGCCGATGTGCCGGATCTCGCCTTCAAGCACCATCGGATCGACATCGCCGAGACAGGCCGCCAGAAGCCGGTGCGGGTCGAACGGCCCGGGCATAGTCAGCGCGCCGGGCTTGGTCGGCTTGAATCCGAGCGGCGCGTAATAGGGCGGATCCCCGACCAGCAGCACGACCGGACTGCCGGACTTCTTCGCGGCAGCCAGCGCAATACGCACCAGCTCGCGGCCGATCCCGAGATTCTTGTGCGATGGCCGGACCGCAAGCGGCCCCAGCAGATAACCGGCCACCGTGCCGGCCAGGATCGGTGTCATCCGAACCGAAGCGATGACTTCACCCCGGTCGGCGGCGACGAACGAAAGCTTCCGGTCATGCGGCCCCTGCTCCCGCACCCTTTCGGACGAGCGGACAAAGCGGCCGGGACCGAATGCTTCTTCGTTGATATGGTTGATGGCCGCGTCATGAGACGCGTCTTCGGTGAGAAAGACAAGATCGTGGATGGACATCGTAAAAATCCGGATGAGACGACAAGACATGATGGATCGCGCGTCAAGCGCGTTGGCAGTCTGTTCAGCGTCGTCGCAAGGCCGTGGCGGGCATCCGGTTTTCCTCTTTGCCCTTCGCCCATAGCAAAGCAAATCCCCGTCGTCCAATGCAAAACGCACCGTTCACCCCTGCGGGCTTCGCTTTTGTGCATGGGCGGCCTATGTGTCTGGGCAAAGGAGAACACCTATGGGAATGCTGGTAGATGGCGTCTGGAAGGACGTCTGGTACGATACGAAATCAACAGGCGGTCACTTCAAGCGCTCGGAATCCGCGTTTCGCAACTGGGTCACGGCCGATGGATCGCCCGGACCGTCGGGGACAGGCGGTTTCGCCGCCGAGGCCGGCCGCTATCACCTTTATGTTTCGCTGGCATGCCCCTGGGCACACCGGACACTGATCTTCCGCAAGCTCAAGGGACTGGAAGAGGCCACCTCCGTCTCGATCGTCGATCCCTACATGGGCAAGAACGGTTGGGAATTCCATGAACGCGACGGCGGCACCAGGGACCACCTGGGCGATGCCGATTATCTCTGGCAGGTCTATGTCGCCGCCAAGCCGGACTATTCCGGCAGGGTCACTGTTCCCGTGCTCTGGGACAAGAAGACCGGCACCGTCGTCTCCAATGAATCGGCGGAAATCATCCGCATGTTCAACTCAGCCTTCAACGCCATCGCCAGGCCCGCGCCGGATTTCTATCCCGCAGCACTGCGGGACGAGATCGATGAGATCAACGAGATCGTCTATCACAAGGTAAACAACGGCGTTTACAAGGCCGGCTTTGCCACCACGCAGGAGGCCTACGAGGAGCATGTCACCGAACTGTTCGACACGCTCGACATGCTGGACGAGCGCCTCGGCCTCAATCGCTACCTGACCGGCGACAACCTGACCGAAGCCGACTGGCGTCTGTTCACCACGCTTGTCCGGTTCGATCCGGTCTATGTCGGCCACTTCAAGTGCAACATCCGCCGCATCGCCGACTATCCGGCGCTGTCGGGTTACCTGCGCGAACTCTACCAGATGCCCGGCATCGCTTCGACCGTGAACATGGACCACATCAAGAACCATTATTACGGCAGCCACGCGACCATCAATCCGACCGGCATCGTGCCCGCCGGTCCGGCGCTTGATCTTGATGCACCGCACGGCCGCGAGGCCTTGCCGAAGGCCGCCTGAACCTCTCCTTTCGCGCTCCGTCAGGGTCGGACGTTGATATGACGCATAGAAAACACCATATCAATTGAAACCCTGACGGCAGGCATCACAGGAGAAACTTCATGGCCTACACGATCGACCGCACCTTCGGCGCCGCTTCATTCGAGGACGTGACGGAACGGACCCGAAAGGCACTCGCCGGTCATGGTTTTGGCGTGCTGACCGAAATCGATGTCGCCGCGACGATGAAGAAGAAGCTCGACAAGGACATGCCGTCCTATCTCATTCTCGGCGCCTGTAATCCGTCGATGGCGCACCAGGCCATCGGCATCGAACCGCGCATCGGCGCCATGCTTCCCTGCAACGTCATCATCCGCGATGCGGGCAACGGCGCTGTCGAAGTCAGCGCCGTCGACCCGGTTGCCTCGATGCAGGCCATTCCCAATGAAAAGCTGACCGAGGTTGCCGGCAAGGTCCGGGAGATGCTCGAAAACGTCGTCCGCGACATCTGATCCGTCGCCGGGCCTGTCCCCGGCCTTCAGGTCTTGATCTTGTATCCGGTCTTGAAGGTCCAGCCGATGATGCCGAGGCAGATCAGCATGAACACCGAGATCATGATCAGGCTGATCCCGATATTGATGTCGGCTGTGCCGTAGAAGGCCCAGCGGAAACCCGAGATCAGGTAGACCACCGGGTTGAACAGCGTCACCGTCTGCCAGAACGGCGGTAGCATCGAGATCGAGTAGAAGCTGCCGCCCAGGAACACCAGCGGCGTGATCACCAGCAGCGGCACCATTTGCAGCTGCTCGAAGTTCTTTGACCAGACCCCGATGATGAAGCCGAACAGGCTGAACGAGATGCAGGTCAGCGCCAGGAACGCCAGCATCGCGCCCCAGTGCAGGATTTCGAAATCGACGAAGAATTCCGCCGTACCGAGAATGACCAGCCCGATCAGCGCCGACTTGGTCGCCGCCGCCCCGACATAGCCAAGCACGATCTCGATGAACGACACCGGGGCAGTGTGCAGCTCATAGATCGAGCCGAGGAACTTCGGGAAATAGATCCCGAAAGAGGCATTGGAAATGCTCTGGGTCAGCACCGAGAGCATGATCAGCCCCGGCACGATGAAGGCGCCGTAGCTGACGCCGTCGATCTCGTCGATGCGCGAGCCGATCGCGGCGCCGAAGACGATGAAATAGAGCGAGGTCGACAGCACCGGAGAAATCAGGCTCTGCGACAGGGTGCGGAAGAACCGCGCCATTTCGAACGAATAGATGGATCGGACCGCCTGGAAATTCATGCCTTCTCCTCCACCAGGCCGACGAAGATGTCTTCGAGCGAGCTCTGCTTCGTTTCGATGTCCCGCAGGATGATCCCGGCCTTGCTCAGATCTGCAAACAGCGAGGCAATGCCGGTGCGTTCACCATTGGCCTCGTAGGAATAGATCAGTGTCTGGCTGTCGGCGTCGTAGTCGAGGTCATACCGGCTCAAGGCTTCGGGAATGGCATCGAGCGGCTGCATCAGCTCGACCCGCAACTGCCGTTGGCCCATCCGCTGCATCAGCGTTTCCTTTTCTTCCACCAGCAGCAGTTCGCCGCCGCGGATCACGCCGACCCGGTCGGCGATCGCTTCGGCTTCCTCGATGTAATGGGTGGTCAGGATGATGGTCACGCCGTCGGCCTTGAGCTGCCGGACGACGTCCCACATCTCCTTGCGCAATTCCACGTCGACGCCGGCCGTGGGCTCGTCGAGAAACAGCACCCGCGGCTCGTGGCAAAGCGCCTTGGCGATCAGCACCCGGCGTTTCATCCCGCCCGACAGTTCCATCGTCTTGGCGTCCTTCTTGTCCCAAAGCGACAGTTTTTCGAGAATCGACTGCAGCAACGCCGGATCGTTGCGCTTGCCGAACAGGCCGCGGGTGAAGCGCAGCGCATCTATAACCGTCTGGAACGGCTCGAGCGCGATCTCCTGCGGCACCAGCCCGATCAGCGAGCGGGCCTGGCGGTAGTCGCCCACCACGTCGAAGCCGCCGACCTTGGCGGTGCCGGAACTCGGATTGACCAGGCCGCAGATGATCGAGATCAGCGTGGTCTTGCCCGCGCCGTTGGGCCCGAGCAGCGCCAGGATCTCGCCCTCGGCGATGTCGAGATTGACGTTCTTCAGCGCCTGGAAGCCGCCGTCATATTGCTTGGACAGGTTCTGCACCGATAAAATGGCTGCCATGATCTTCGTCTCGAAAAGGAAGGAAAGGAACCGGCAGACAGACTGGCGACCGGAAGGAATGGGCTGGTTTCGCAACCGCCCAGAGTTAAGCGCTCCGGGGCGTCGTTCAAGTGCGGCGGGGAAAACTGGTGTCAGTTCCTGTCAGCAGCCTTCGCTGCACAGGCACATTGGAGTAGGAATAGCCGCTTACAGGAAACCCGCCGCCTCACCAGGTTTCGCTGACCGGCATCGCCCCCGCCAGTTCCTCGAGCCGCCGCCGGGTGGCCGGCGTCACCCCGTCGGGCAGCGCATCGAGCGGGAAGAATCCAGCCTCGATGATCTCCCTGTCCGCCCGCTTCGGCGCCGACTGGCTCACCGTGCAGCGGTAGAAGGCGACATGGTCGCGGCGGCTGGTGCCGCGGTTGAAATAGACCGCGAACAGCTCCGCCTGCCCGACAATCTCGAGATTGCCTTCCTCGCGGAGTTCCTTGGCGAGCGCGTCACCCAGCGTTTCCCCGCGCTCGACCCCGCCGCCGGGCATGTGCCAGCCCGGCACGTAGGAATGGCGCACCAGGAACACCCGGCCCTCTTCGTCGAACGCCGCGGCACGGACGCCCAGCGTCATGCCGCGGGCGAGTGCGAACCATGTGTGCACCACCCTCGTGACCAGCCGCGCCCGCCAGTTGCGCATTTCCGGCGGCCGCGCCTGTGCATCGGCCACGGCTTGCGGCCCCCTGGCAGGATCGCTATTGCTCACATCATGTTCCGGCTTGCTCATATTTCCGACATCCATCTTGGTCCCCTGCCGCGCGTGACGCTGGCCGAACTCGCGTCCAAGCGGATCACCGGCTATGTGAACTGGCATCGCAACCGCCGCAAGCATCTTTTTGGCAACACGCTGGAGAATGTGCTGACCGGCTTGCGCGAGGCTGCGCCCGACCACGTGGCGATCACCGGCGACCTGGTCAACCTGGCGACCCGGACGGAGATCGAGGTCGCCCGGCTCTGGCTCGAGACCCATTTCGATCCGCTCAAGACCACGCTGGTGCCCGGCAATCACGATGCCTATGTGCCCGGCGCGCTGGCGCGGGCCAAGGCCGCATGGCGGCCATGGCTGCTCTCCGACACCCCGGCGCCCGATGGCGCGCTGTTTCCAAGCTACCGCCGCCGCGGCCCGGTCGCGCTGATCGGGCTGTCGACGGCCAACGCCACGCTGCCGTTCATGGCCACCGGCGATTTCAGCCGCAAGCAGGCCCGCGCGGCGGGACGGTTGCTCGATCAGGCCCGCCAGGACGGTCTCTACCGGGTTGTGCTGATCCATCACCCGCCGGTTCGCGGCGCGGCACCCGCGCACAAGCGGATGCGCGGCATTTCAAGCTTTGCCAAAATGCTGAAGCAGCACGGCGCCGAGCTGGTGCTGCACGGCCATACCCATCTCGACACGCTGCATCATCTCAAGGGCCGCGACGGCATGGTTCCGGTGGTGGGAATTGCCTCGGCAAGCCAAGGCCCGGGCGGACGCAAGCCGCTCGCCGGCTTCAACCTGTTCGAGATCGACGGCGCACCCGGCAATTGGAAAACCGTCCATCGCCGCATGCGGCTGAACGCCGATGGCCCCGGTTTTGCGGAGAATCCGGCAGCCGTGATCGCCCTGGAAGAACGCCTCGGCTGATCAGGCTGCTCCGACCGGCTTCAGCCGATCATCGCCGAAATCCGGTCCCAGAAGGCCAGCACCAGCGCTGCGGCGCCGGCCACACAGCCGAGAATGAACCAGGACGCGCCAAGCACCAGGCCAGCGCCGCCGTTGCGCGTGGATGCTGAGGCCTGAGCAGTGCTTGCGGCCGGAGCCACATTGGCCGCCTTGACCGCTTGCGCGGACGAGCTCTCGGCTTGGGTGACCGCTCCGCTTTCGTGTTCCGTCGAGGCAAGCGTCTCCGTACGGGGCATGGCGGGAGCCTCGGCGCCGGCCTCGTCCGGCGTCGTCTGCCGCGCAGCACCCGCCTTCAGTTCCTCGAAATCTCCGGCCAGGATCCGTTCCCGCTCGATCACCCGTTCGGCGATGTAGCGGCTGACCGCGTCGGCCGTCGCCGCCATGTCGCTGGTGTCCGACATCACCACCCGGCCAAGCCGCGTGTCGCGGACGAAGCGGAACACCCTGCGGTCATGCCCCATGTGCACATGCGCCACCGCGTCGATCCACAGCCGCGGCTGCAGCCCCTTGGAAAGGCCGAAGTCGAACCGGTCGTCCGCCGGATCGATGTCGGCCAGCACCGGCCGGATTTCCTCGGCCAGCAGTTCCAGCCGGGCGCGGTCGGCGTCGCGCATGTCGACCACCACGTCGGTGCGGTCGGCGGCGGCGATCTTGACGTCGCGCACGATGTCCGACAGGCGGCGGTCGTTGGAATGGTTCTTGGGTCGGTCGGTCATGACATGGGTCCACGCGAAAATGGGGGCCGGGAACTGGTTAACAACTCCTTACCACAGACCGCCATTGATGGCGACAATGCGGCAGCCCCAGATTGTCGACGTGGTAAAGACGCGGAATTCCCGCCAATCAGGCGGCTTCGCGTGCCTCAGGCGTCGGCGCCGAGCGCCCCGAGCAGCACCCGCACCACCGCATCCGGCGCTTCCTCAGGCAGCATGTGACCGAGACCGGGCAGCACGTTGAAGGCGAACGAGGCCGGAAGCGCCGACGGCCTCGGGCACGGCAGCACCGTGTCGCCGGTGCCCCAGATCACCGCCACCGGCATGGCGAGCGCCGCAAGCGCATCAGCCGGCAACACCCCCTGCCCCTCTTCCGGACCGTTCGGGAACATCGCCCGGTAGGTCTCGCTGAGCGCCTCGATCTGGCCCGGCCTGGCGCGCGCCGCGGTGAAATGATCGATCACCGCCTGAGGCGTCGCAAACTCCGGCGCCGACATCTCGTCGAGGCACCCGCTTATCTCGGCTTCCGACGTGGCCTTGGCATAACGCGCGAGCAGATCGGCATTGATCTCCTTGGCCATGCCGCCCGGCGCCACCAGCGTCAGCGACTTTACCCGGTCGGGCGCCCGCATGGCGATCAGCGCCGACACCGCCCCGCCCATCGAATGGCCGGCAAGATGGAACTGCTGCACCCCGGCCGCATCCAGTTCGGCGAGAATGGCCTTGGCCATCCGTCCGGCGCCGCCGCGCCCGTCGGATTCAAGCGAGCCGCCATGACCGGGAAGATCCACCGTGATCACCCGCACCGTGTCGGGCAGACCCGCCTTCACCGCGTCCCAGGCCGAGCCGTCGCCGCCAAAGCCGTGCAGCAGCACCAGCGGCGTGCCGGATTCAGGGCCTGAAAATTCCATGTGAAGTCCGGTCACGGCGCGCTCCTCCTAAATCATCAAAAAACCGCCGCGCATTCTCGGGCGCGGCGGTCAATGCATTCTGTCTCAGCCGTTCATCGCCGCCAGCGCCCGGTTGGCCGCCGACACCACCGCCTCGAGCGACGCCGCCACGATATTGGTGTTGACGCCCGCGCCGTAGAGCTTGCCCGCCGGCGTTTCCATCTGCATGTAGCAGATCGCCGCCGCGTTCGAGCCGTGCTGCATCGAGTGCTCGGAATAGTTGGCCACCGTCAGCTCGATGCCGAGATAGGTCGACAGCGCGTTGACGAAGCCGTCGATCGGTCCGGTGCCGCGGCCCTCGATCCGCTTGCTCTCGCCATTGTCGGTGATCTCGGCCGAGACGATGCGGATGCCCTTGTTGCTGGGGTCCGTATGGGTGTGATGGTCGACGAAGCCGAGCCGCGCGCCGGGCTGGTTGACGTAGAGCTGCATGAAGCTCTCGTAGATCCGCTTCGGCGGCAGCTCCACGCCTTCCTCGTCGGTGATGCGCTGGATTTCCTCGCGGAACTCCACCTGCAGCGCCCGCGGCAGATCCAGCCCGTAATCCTCCTTCAGGATATAGGCGATGCCGCCCTTGCCCGATTGCGAGTTGATGCGGATGATCGCCTCGTAGGAGCGGCCGACATCCTGCGGGTCGATCGGCAGATACGGCACTTCCCAGTCCGGCTTGTTGGCCTTGCGGATCGCCTTCATGCCCTTGTTGATCGCGTCCTGGTGCGAGCCGGAAAACGCCGTGTAGACCAGTTCGCCGACGTAAGGGTGCCGCTCGGGGATCTTCATCTCGTTGGAATACTCGTACACCGCCTTGATCCGCTCGATGTCCGAGCAGTCGAGCTTCGGGTCCACCCCTTGCGTGAACATGTTGAGCGCCAGCGCCACCACGTCGACATTGCCGGTGCGCTCGCCATTGCCGAACAGCGTGCCCTCGACCCGGTCGGCGCCGGCCATCAGCCCCAGTTCCGTGGCGGCGATGCCGGTGCCGCGGTCATTGTGCGGATGCAGCGAGATCAGCACGTTTTCGCGGTTGTCGATATGCCGGCACATCCACTCGATCTGGTCGGCATAGATGTTGGGCGTCGCCATTTCCACCGTCGACGGCAGGTTGAGGATCAGCTTGTTGTCGGGCGTCGGCTGGATGATGCCGATCACTGCGTTGGAAATCTCCAGCGCCACTTCCAGCTCGGTGCCGGTGAAGCTTTCCGGTGAATACTCGAAGCGGAAATCGCCGCCGGCCTTCTCCGCCATCTCCTTGATCATCTTCGCCGCATCGACCGCGATCTGCTTGATTCCGGCGACGTCCTTCTCGAACACCACGCGGCGCTGCAGCTCCGATGTCGAATTGTAGAAATGCACGATCGGACGGGTGGCGCCCTCCAGCGCCTCGAAGGTCCGCGTGATCAGTTCCGGCCGGCACTGCACCAGCACCTGCAGCGACACGTCCTCGGGCACGCCGCCCTCTTCGACGCACCAGCGGGCGAAGTCGAAATCGGTCTGCGAGGCCGACGGGAACCCGATCTCGATTTCCTTGAAACCCATGTCGAGCAGCAGCTGGAACATCCGCGCCTTGCGGTCGTGCCCCATCGGGTTGATCAGCGACTGGTTGCCGTCGCGCAAATCCACCGAGCACCAGATCGGCGCCTTCTCGATGCGCTTGGACGGCCAGGTCCGGTCGGCGAGATCGATCTGCGGGTAAGGGTGGTACTTCTCGGCTGCCTTCGGCATGCCCTTCTGTCCGGATGCGGTATGTGCGGTCATCGGTGTCTCTCGTTTCCTGGCCCAATCCCGGGAGCCGCGTATTCAGCGACATCAACCGGCCTCAGGCCGTCATGTTGCATTCAGGAAAAAATGTAAAGTCGAGAGAGGAGCGGGAGAGCCAGACGGCGGGTTCGACCGCCGGACGCTCCTCAACGAGCCCGGCGATCGCCGCTAAGCGCGAGAAGCAGAAGGCCGCCAAGCCGCGCATGCGAAGCCACCGCCGCGGTGAAGCGGGCAAAAGGCGTTTCGGAGGGGCGCGTGGTCGTGTTCATGGGTGGCTAAATACAGCGGGCGGGGCGGGATGGCAAGGGGGATGGAAGCACCAATTCCTGTCTCCCCGTCATCCCGGACTTGATCCGGGATCCAGCCACCGCGCGTCCGCGCGGTGAGGGACTCTTACAAAAAACGCACAATGAGTCTCTCGGCTCGCCGACGCTCGCCGGCTGGATCCCGGCTCAAGGCCGGGATGACGGAGGAGAGAGGGGTGCCCAAGAGCGAGCATTCCCCAGCGAAGCGAGAGCAATCAACCCATTGCACTGACCGCCGAAACTTTTGCGAGCAACCCCATCCCATGCAATCATGGCTGCATGCGGAAAGGCTATGTCTATATCCTGGCATCGAAGCGCAATGGCACGCTCTACACCGGCGTGACCAGCGACTTGCCCGGCCGCGTGTATGAGCACCAGAACAACCTGACGCCGGGCTTCACCTCGAAATACGGCGTGAAAACACTGGTCTGGTTCGAGGAGCACGACCTCGTCACGGATGCTATCGCGCGCGAGAAAACCATCAAGAACTGGCCCCGTCAGTGGAAGATCGATCTGATCGAGACAATGAACCCCAATTGGGATGACATCGCCCATTTTCTCCACGGTCTCTGAGCGACTTGTTTCGCGCCACATCCCGCCTCCCCCGTCATCCCGGACTTGATCCGGGATCCAGCCACCGCGCGTCCGCGCGGTGAGGGACTCTTCTCACTGCTGGCCGGACGTGTTTTCCGGCTCGCGGACGCTCGCCCGCTGGACGCCGGATCGGGGTCCGGCATGACGGAGTGTGAGGGAACAACAGCCCCCCAATCTCCCCCCTTGCGGGGGAGATGTCACCGTAGGTGACAGAGGGGGGGGTAAAGCCGCACCCACGGAATCCGGATCAATACCCCCCTCTGCCCTGTCGGGCATCTCCCCCGCAAGGGGGGAGATCGGACGCCTCAAACTGCGGCAATCTGGGCACAAACCCCCACCCCACCCTCAACAATCCCAACCCCTTAGCTAAATCCCACCCCCATTTTCATCCCCACCTTCCATCCCCATGCCATGCTGTCTCCGCTCCCGCTACCGGATGGATCGCGAACGTGTTGGACCAGGCGGGAGGAAGGCCTGTCGGGGTCTGCCGTAACGTGCGGCAGGTCGGGGCGGGAGGCGGAGGCCATCGGGGCTCCGCTGGCGGGCGGCCGGAATTGGCCGTGCAAAGCCAGCCACCGGGCCGGCAACCGTTTTCGCGACGTCCTCGTGACGGCAAGGAAACGGAACATCCGGTCCGGGCCTGTGGCGGACATGACGGGCCGAGTGCGGCGCGTCAGGGTCCGTGCCGGATCCTCGAAACCCACACCCGCGGTCAGTCCAGGCCGCGGCCGGAGCAATCCGGGCGGAGGGCCCTGAAGAGGGGCAGGTGGATAAGCCGGCTCCGTGTGCTGCAAGGCGCCGCCTGTCGGATGCGGACATCATCCGGCGATACTCGGGCCGTGCGCGAGCTGCGCCACCGTTTTTTACTCATTCCGTAAGGCAAAGCCCGCGTGCGGCCCTCCGGACACTGATCCCACCCGTCGGCGAAACTTCGCGCGCGGAGTTTTGGCGTGGCAGCACCGGAGCCGGCGGAAACACTGGTCAGATCATTGCAGCCGCCTACGGCGCGGCCAGCCGAAAGCTTTCCACCGCGGCGCGGATGCGCTTTTCGCCCTGGGCGTCGCCGAGGAAGTGGTAGCCGACGACGGTGAAGCCGCGCTTCTTGTTCACCACATAGGCGGCGACGCTGCGCACCGTGGCGCCGCTCATCTCGCCCTGGTACTCGCGCATGATCCCCGGCGTCTTGGCAAGGCCCACGCCCGGATGGTCCTTTGCCGGCACCGCGAGACGATCCTTCATGAAGAAGATCTTGTCGGCCAGCACCAGTTCCCAGGCATCGGCATACTCCTTCACCTTGGATGTCTTGTTCATGTCGACCACGAAGACGATGACGCCCTCGACCCGGTCTGGATGCTGCATGTCGACCGAATAAGGCTCGGAGGGATCGGCCTTGTTCGACCAGATCGACGGCACCGCGATCCAGAAATCGCGATCGGTGTTGTGCCGCCAGATCAACGTCTCCTCGCTGCCCGGGGCCACGGCGTCCGGGGCCACCGCATCCGGGGCCTGGCTGTCCGGCGCCGCGGCAGCGGGCGGCTGGGGTGCCGGTTGCTCGGGCGCGGGTTGCTGCGGGGCGGGTTGCTCGGGCGCGGGCGGTTGGGGAGACGGCGGCGCGGCCATGCCTGCGGCCTCGATCTGCAGCGTCGCCGAGCAGTTCTGGAACACCCGCATCTCCTGATCGAAGCTCTCGTCGGGCGCCGAGTAGGACATCAGCAGGAAGGCGCGCGGCGTGGTCACCACCATCTGGATATGCCGGAAGGCGCGCGCTGTGTCCGCCGTGTCCAGCGCGGTGTAGCCGGCGATGAGAAACGGCACCTGCTGTCCGGCAATCGGCGCGGTCCCCTCGTTCAGGATCCGGCCATCAGGCGCCCGGAGAAGCTGTTGCTTCAGCGCTTCAAGCTGCCCGCTCACGGTCTTTTCCGCGGCCTTGTCCTGCTCGATCACCTGGATGATGATGGTCGCGTCCGGAGCCTTCGCGCTGGTGAAGATCCGGTCGAAATTGCGCGCCTGGTCGAAGTCCCAGTCCGACGGAAACTCGCAGGAGAACCCGGCGACATCCTTGTAGGTCCTAAATGTCACGTCCTGGGCCAGGCCGGCCTGCGCACCGGCGAGCACCAGAACCGCCGCCATCAGCAGGCGCCAAACCATGTCCTTGACTTGAGTACACATCGGCGTCGACCCTCACATTGCAGCTTTGCCATATTAGCAAGATCGAACGAATCCCGGCATTGACCGAGGTCAAGACATTCACCACCGGCCGCAAGCCCGTTACAAGAATGCCGGCGGGCCCCGCGCAAACCACCAGTTCAGCCTCTCCCCAGCAGCGAAGGCTGGCTTTTTCGCCAAAATCCCGTTTCGGCCTTGCGTGTGACACCGGATTTTCCTAATTGCCCCTGACGCCCGGGTCCGCGTGACCGCGTGCAAGCGCCTTTCCGTGACAGCCAGGATGCCCCAGGATGGACGAGACCGTGATCCAGACACCCTATTATCTGATCGACAAGTCGAAGCTCCTGATCAACATGGAGAAGATCGCCCGCCTGCGCGAACTCTCCGGCGTGCGCGCGCTTCTGGCGCTCAAGTGCTTTGCCACCTGGGGCGTGTTCGATTTCATGGCCGACTACATGGACGGCACCACCTCGTCGTCCTTGAACGAGGTGCGGCTCGGCCGCGAGCGCTTCGGCAAGGAGACGCATGCCTATTCGGTGGCCTATGCCGATCACGAGATCGACGAGGTGGTCTCTTACGCCGACAAGATCATCTTCAATTCCATAAGTCAGCTGACTCGCTTCTCGGATCAGTCGTCCGGCATCATTCGCGGCCTTCGGCTCAATCCCGGCGTCTCCTCCTCCAGCTTCGATCTCGCCGACCCGGCGCGGCCGTTCTCGCGCCTGGGCGAATGGGACCTGAAAAAGGTCGAGCCGGTGATGGAGATGATCTCCGGCTTCATGATCCACAACAATTGCGAAAACGGCGATTTCGCCCTGTTCGACCGGATGCTTGGCGACATCGAGCAAAAATTCGGCCCGCTGTTGAAGAAGGCCGAATGGGTCAGCCTCGGCGGCGGCATCCATTTCACCGGCGCGGACTATCCGCTGGAGCAATTCGCCGAGCGGCTCAAGCGCTTTGCGGGCGAGTATGGCGTGCAGGTCTATCTCGAGCCCGGCGAGGCTTCGATCACCCGCTCGACGACGCTGGAAGTCACCGTTCTCGACACGCTCTACAACGGCAAGCATCTCGCCATTGTCGACAGCTCGATCGAGGCTCACATGCTCGATCTCCTGATCTACCGCGAGAGCGCCAAGATCGAACCCAACAAGGGTGACCACCGCTACATGATCTGCGGCAAGTCGTGCCTCGCCGGCGATATCTTCGGCGAATTCGATTTTCCGGGCGAACTGAAGATCGGCGACCGGATCTCGGTCCAGGACGCCGCCGGCTACACCATGGTCAAGAAAAACTGGTTTAACGGCGTGCAAATGCCGTCAATCGCCATCCGCGAACTGGATGGCAGCCTCAGAACGGTCCGTGAGTTTGATTACGCGGATTTCGAACACAGCCTCTCGTGAGGCATCTGACGATTGGACACAGGAGTTAGTCCCCATCATGAAGAAGAACGTCCTTATCATCGGCGCCGGCGGCGTCGCGCAGGTTGTCGCGCACAAATGCGCCCAGAACAATGATGTGCTCGGCAACATCAACATCGCCTCGCGCACCAGGGCCAAATGCGACGCCATCATCGCCTCGATCGGCGAAAAGAACGCCATGAAGCAGCCGGGCGTGCTCGCCGGCCATGCGCTCGACGCCATGGACATCGAGGCCACCAAGGCGCTGATCAAGGCGACCAATTCCCAGATCGTCATCAATGTCGGCACCGCCTTCCTCAACATGTCGGTGATGCGCGCCTGCCTTGACACCGGCGCCGCCTATATCGACACCGCGATCCACGAGGAGCCGGGCAAGATCTGCGAGACCCCGCCCTGGTACGGAAACTACGAGTGGAAGCGCGCCGACGAGGCCGCCGAGAAGGGCGTCACCGTCATCCTCGGTGCCGGCTTCGACCCCGGCGTCGTCAACGCCTATGCGGCGCTGGCCAAGAACGATTATTTCGACAAGGTCACCGATGTCGACATCGTCGACATCAACGCCGGCAGCCACGGCAAGTACTTCGCCACCAATTTCGACCCGGAAATCAACTTCCGCGAATTCACCGGCGTCGTCTATTCCTGGCAGAACGGCCAGTGGCAGACCAACAAGATGTTCGAGATCGGCAAGACCTACGACCTGCCCGTCGTCGGCCCGTCGAAGGCCTATCTCTGCGGCCATGACGAGGTGCATTCGCTGGCCAAGAACATGGACGGCGCCGATGTGCGCTTCTGGATGGGCTTCGGCGACCACTACATCAACGTCTTCACCGTGCTGAAATCGATCGGCCTGCTGTCGGAACAGCCGGTGAAACTCGCCAATGGCGATGAAGTCGTGCCGCTGAAAGTGGTCAAGGCCTGCCTGCCCGACCCGGCCTCGCTGGCGCCCGAATACACCGGCAAGACCTGCATCGGTGATTTCGTCAAGGGTCAGAAGGACGGCAAGGACCGCGAGGTCTTCATCTACAACGTCGCCGACCACAAGGACGCCTACAACGAAGTTGGCTCCCAGGGCATTTCCTACACCGCCGGCGTCCCCCCGGTCGCCGCCGCCATGCTGGTCGCCAGCGGCGAATGGGATGTGAAGAAGATGGCCAATGTCGAGGAACTCGACCCCAGGCCGTTCCTCAACATCTTGAACCACATCGGCCTGCCGACCCGCATCAGGGACGAGAACGGCGACCGCGCGCTGGACTTTTCCTGACAGCCTGAGGCTGTGCATGGACACCTGAACTTCAAGCCCTCGCCGGCCAGACCGGCGGGTTTTTTTTGTCAGCCCGTCACCGCTTGTGCCTGTACACCAGCACCTCGGGCCCGGGGCGGTCCGGATCGAGTTCCAGCACCGCACCCAGCCGCTCGGCCAGTTTGCGCGAGCGGTGATTGTCGGGGTCGATGTGGCTGACCAGCGTTTCGAGCCCGCGTTCGCCATAGGCCCAGTCGCGCAAGGCAAGTGCGGCTTCGAACGCATAGCCCCTGCCCTCGGCGCCCGGATAGACCATCCAGCCAAGTTCGTGCTCGGGAAACAGCGGGCCGTGATTGATGCCGACCTGGCCCAGGCATTCGCCGCTCTCGCGGTCATCGATCATCAGCGCGCCGCAGCCCAGGAGCGGCCATTGCGCCAGGTCGTGACAGAACAGCCCCCAGGCCTCCGCCATCGTGTGCGGCCCCTCCATGTGCACGGCGCGCTCTGACATCATCAGGCCCGCATAGGCGGGCCAGTCCTGCATGGTCTGCGCTCTCAGCCGCAGCCGTTCGGTTTCAAGTGTCGGGATCAAGAAGCTGGCCTCGCTGTTGTCCGGAAATTTTCCGGCATGACGGAATCGTTTCCGCATCGATAGCATGGAATGCTATGGTGAAAGCCTGTAGAGAGCGCCGGGCGCCACAATGCCAGGCAATTGCAGCGCTGCAGGCGATATCCGCATTCGAGTTTCGGGACCCGTGAGCATGAAAGTCATTCTTGATGACGCGTGACTTCTCGTCGTTTGCCCCCGCCGGCAAGGGCGACAGCCCGACGCAACAGCTCACGCTGCTCAAAAACCTCGGCTGGCAGAACTTCTTTGCCCAGCAGATCAGCATTGAGGAGATGGCCGCCACACCTCCGGTCCGGGTCACCGAAGTGCATCGCAGCGGATTGCGCGTGCTCGGCGACGGCATCGACATGATGATCCCGCCCCGCGCCGATGCCACCGTTGGCGACTGGCTGCTACTCGACCGCACCCTGCCGAGCGCCAGCCGCTTGCTCGAGCGCAAGAGCCTGATCAAGCGCCGCGCCGCCGGGCACGACCGCTCCGTCCAGCTGATCGCCGCCAACATCGACACCGCCTTCATCGTCACCTCTTGCAATCTCGATTTCAACGTCGCCCGGCTGGAACGCTACGTGGCACTTGCCTTCGATGCCGGGGTGACGCCGGTGATCCTGCTGACCAAACCCGATCTCTGCGATGATCCGGCTCCCTATGTCACGGACGCCGAGGCGATTTCCACTGACGTCGCGGTGCTGACGCTCAACGCCAAGAGCGACGAACCGGCGTCGAAGCTGGCGCCCTGGTGCAAACCCGGCCAGACCATCGCCTTTCTCGGCTCCTCCGGCGTTGGCAAGTCAACGCTTACCAATTCGCTGTCGGTCAGCGAGGTCGCCGCCACGCAGGCGATCCGCGAGGACGACGCCAAGGGCCGCCACACCACCTCGCACCGCCAGCTCCACATCCTCCCCAACGGCTGCGCCGTGCTCGACACGCCGGGCGTGCGCGAACTGCAGCTGACGGATGCGGAAGAAGGCGTCGCGGAGGTTTTTTCCGATCTCGATGCGCTGTCGCTCGAATGCCGGTTCAGCAATTGCAAGCACACGACCGAGCCCGGATGCGCGATCCTGGCGGCGCTCGAGCGCGGCGATATCGACGAGGCCCGCTTGGGCCGCTGGCGCAAGCTTGTCGCCGAGGACCAGCACAACACCGCAAGCCTTGCCCAGCGCCGCTCGAAGGACAAGGCCTTCGGCAAGATGGTCAAGCAGGCCAAGAAGCTCAAATCAAAATAGAGCCATCGAACAAAAGCCACGCCGGTTTTCGCGATCGGCAGCCGCTTTGTGTTTATTACCCTGATTTCGATGCATATTGTGAGAGCACTCATTGCGCGGAATCAGAGGAACCTCATGGCTGGAACACTGATAGAGGCAGAAATCGACTTCGAGAAGCCGGGCAAGCAGACCGGCTTTTTGCGTGTGCCGCATTCGGTTCATCGCTCGGCTTACGGCTGGATCCCGGTGCCTGTTGTGGCGATCAACAGTGGCGACGGTCCAACGTTGCTTCTCATTTCCGGCATTCATGGTGACGAGTATGAAGGGCAGATTGCCCTGACCAAACTTGCGCGCAATCTGACCGCAGACCAGATCAAGGGCCGCGTCATCATCCTGACCATGGCGAACTTCCACGCCGCCGACAGCGGTCTTCGAACCTCACCCGTGGACGACGGCAATCTTAACCGGACATTTCCGGGCGACACGCGCGGCACCCCGACCGAAATGATTGCGCATTACATCGAGGAATGTCTAATGCCGCTGGCTGACTACATGGTCGATCTGCATTCGGGCGGAACATCGCTGTATTATCCCCCGACACTTCTGCGCGGCATGGGCCAATCGCCGGAAGAGACCGAGATACTGCAATCGCTGCAGGAGGCTTTCGACTTGCCCTATGCGTGGGTATTCACCGGTGGTGGTGGCCGGAATTCGACCGCCCGGACAGCCATGGGCGCCGCGAATCGAAAAGGTGTGGTTTCGGTGATGGCCGAACTCGGCGGCGGAGGAACAGTCACCAAGGATATCCTGAGCCAAACCGAACGAGGCCTGAACCGTATCATGCACAGCCTTGGCATACTGCCTGACTACGAACCGGATCAGACGCGCGGCACGCGGGAGCTTAACGCGAAGGGCTCGATCTTTGCCTGTGAGAACGGCCTGTTTGAGCCTTTCATTGATATATTCGACACCGTTGAACAGGGCGAAATTGTTGGGGAGATTCACTACCCCGACACCCCTTGGCGCGCGCCGGATCCAGTGTCCTCTCCCTATGAAGGTATGGTGCTGTGCAAGCGTATGCTCGGTCAGGTTCGACGCGGCGATGCCCTTTTCCAGATCGCTGCCGATGCGAAGCGATAGGTTCTGAACAACGGAGACGTGATGACCAGGTCCGGTTTCGACTTTGACGAAGAAGTTGACCGTCGCGAGGTTCCGGCGCTCAAGCCACACCCGATGGTTCTTGGAAAAGATGGACAGCACCTGTTCGCTGCCGGGGTGGCGGATATGGACTTCAAGGCGCCCCCTCCGGTGCTGGCGGCGCTGAAGAAGAGACTGGACCATGGTGTATTCGGCTACGAAACGGTTCCTGACGGACTCGTTCCCGCATTGACCTATTGGCTGGAGAAACGGCATGGCTGGACGGTCGACCCCGCCCATATCCTGCGCGCGCCAAATATCCTCAACAGTCTCGCCATCGCGGCCTCACTGTTCACAGACCCGGGTGATGGCATCATTGTTCAACCGCCCGTATTCTTCGACTTTTACGATGTCATCACGGAAAATCGTCGGCACGTCATCAAGAATCCGCTCCTGCTCAACAAAGGGCGGTACGAGATGGATTTTAACGGTTTGGAGCAGTTGGCCGCCAAACCAGGGAACAAGATGCTGTTCCTGTGCAATCCGCATAATCCCGTGGGCAGGGTTTGGATCAGGGATGAACTCAGGACACTTGCCGACATATGCCGACGCAACCGTGTTCTTGTTGTGTCAGACGAAATCCACGCTGACATCACTTTCCCCGGTCATCCCTACACGCCCTATGCGAGCCTCGGCGAAGCAGAGGCCGGGAACAGCATCACTCTCATATCGCCGGCGAAAAGCTTCAACATTGCTTCCTGCTGTTCCGCCTTCACCATCGTCTCCGACGAGGCTCGGCGCCGTACGTTTCAGGCAGAAAACAGCCGTCTGACCACGAACAAGAACAATGCATTTGCCAGTGTGGCCATGGAGACCGCCTACCGCGATGGAGAGCCATGGCTCAATGCCGTGATGGACTACATCGGCCAAAATCTTTCTCTGGTGCGCGAAAGCCTGGACACGCTCCCTCAAGTCACCTTGGTCGAACCCGAGGGCACGTTTCTGCTCTGGATCGATTTCCGGGGTCTTGGATTGCAACAGGAGGATCTGACCGCTTTCCTGCGCAATCAGGCAGGATGGGCAGTTACTCGTGGCCCGGCCTTCGGGGAAGAAGGCATCGGCTTCGCACGGCTCAATATCGCCTGTCGCCGCGCCAGTCTTGCGGCAGCCATGACACAGCTGGAATTGGCAGTTCTGGCCCATCGCTGATCGTTCGCCGCCTCACCATTGCACGGCGAAGCGGATTTCGTCTCACTCCAGCCCAAAGAAAAGCCCCGCCGGCTTGCACCGGCGGGGCCCGATAAGTCAGTCGGCGGACTCAGTTCAGATTTCGCTCTGATTGGTGATGATCTTGCCCACCAGGCCGTAGTCCTTGGCCTCTTCGGCCGACAGCCAGTAGTCGCGGTCGGTGTCGGCGGCGATCTTCTCGATCTTCTGGCCGGTGGCCTTGGCGAAGATCTTGTTCAGCCGCTCGTTCATCTTGATGATCTCGCGCGCCTGGATCTCGATGTCGGAGACCATGCCGCGGGTGCCGCCGGACGGTTGATGCAAGAGGAAGCGGGTGTTGGGCAGGCACAGACGCTGCTCCTTCGGCACCGAGACATAGATCAACGCGCCGGCGGAGGCGACCCAGCCGGTGCCGATGATCCAGACCTTGGGCTTGATGAAGCCGATCATGTCATGGATCGAATCGCCCGATTCGACATGGCCGCCCGGTGAATTGACGAAGATGCGGATGTCGTCATCGCTGGCCGCGGCAAGCGCAGCAAGCTGGGCGCAGACCTTGTGCGCCAGTTCCTGGGTGATGCCGCCGTAGATAAAGATCGAGCGCGATTTGAACAGGTTTGCTTCCGCTTCCTTGCCCAGGGGCAGTTCAGTCGTCTTTTCTTCTTCGTCGCTCATAAGGCAGTCTCCGTGTGTTTGCATGTCTCGCAGATAGTACGAACCGGCGTGCGAAACAATGGCTGTACGGCGAATGGGTTGCCAACATGCAAACGGCGCCGCAAAAAATGCAGCGCCGTTTGGCTATCATTATGTAATTGCCGATCCGGGATCAGCGCGGTTCAAACCTCAGGCGAACGCCTGTCAGCCGCGTGCGACAGCCTTGTCGCCGGCCTGCTCGGGCCGCGGACGGCGGTCGCTGCGGCGGCGGCGTGACTTGGCCGCCGGCTGGTCGCCATTCTGGTTGGCGGCAGCTGCCGGATGATGCCGGTTGGCGCCGGGCTTGCCGGCCTGCTGGCCATTGGCTGCGCGGCCCTGGCCTTGCGGCTTTCCGCCCTGGCCCTGACGCTGGTCGGGCCTGCGGCCCTGGCCCTGCGGCTTGGCGCCCTGCGGCTTGGCGCCCTGCGGCCGTGCACCCTGGCGCGGACGCTGGGTCTTGTTGAGCGGCGCGAAATCGCCGTCCGGATCAGCCAGCGCGTCGACATAGGTGCCTTCCGGCGCCTTTTCGACCGGGATTTCGGTCTTCAGCATCTTTTCGATATCGCGCAGCAGCGAACGTTCGTCCGGTGCGCAGAAGGTCACGGCGGTGCCTTCGGCGCCGGCGCGCGCGGTGCGGCCGATGCGGTGGACATAGACTTCCGGCACGTTCGGCAGTTCGTAGTTGACCACGAGCGTCACGCCCGGCACGTCGATGCCGCGGGCGGCGATGTCGGTGGCGATCAGCACCGGCACGGTGCCGGCGCGGAAGCCGGCAAGGGCGCGTTCGCGCTGGCCCTGCGACTTGTTGCCGTGGATGGCGGCTGCGTTGATGCCATCGGTCTCAAGCCGCTTGACGGCCTTGTCGGCGCCGCGCTTGGTGCGGGTGAACACGATCACGCGCTCGCCCTTGCGGGCGCGGATCAGTCCGGCCAGCGCGCCCATCTTGGCGGGCGTCTGCATGTGCATGACCGAATGATCGACGCGGTCGGCGGTCTTCTTGGCCGGAATCACCGAAACTTCCGTCGGATTCTTCAGGTGGCGCGAGGAGAGCTCGCGGATTTCCTTGGGCATCGTTGCCGAGAACAGCAAGGTCTGGCGGTTCTGCGGGGTCATGGCCAGGATGCGCTTGATCGCCGGCATGAAGCCGATGTCGAGCATCTGGTCGGCCTCGTCGAGCACGACGACTTCGATTTCGTTCAAGGACACGGCGCGCTGCTCGATCAGGTCCATCAGGCGGCCCGGGGTGGCGATGAGAATATCGATCCCGCCGGCCAGAGC
Organism: Hoeflea sp.; assembly: GCA_020637795.1. Classification (GTDB taxonomy): domain Bacteria; phylum Pseudomonadota; class Alphaproteobacteria; order Rhizobiales; family Rhizobiaceae; genus Hoeflea. The sequence continues at coordinate 176,810 of JACKJT010000003.1, forward strand.
TTTGATCTGCGGGCGGATCGACACGCCGCCGACCACCACGGTCGAGGTCAGGTGCAGCTTGCGGCCGTAATCCTTGACGCTTTTCGCGATCTGGGCGGAGAGTTCGCGGGTTGGCGAAAGGATCAGCGCGCGGACTTTCTTCGGCGCGGCTTTCTTGCCGGGCGCCAGGCGGTGCAGGATCGGCAGCGAGAACGCCGCCGTCTTGCCGGTGCCGGTCTGCGCCAGCCCGATGACGTCGCGGCCTTCGAGAACAAGCGGAATCGCCTGAACCTGGATCGGCGTCGGGGTGGTCAGATGCAGACCGTCAAGCGTGTCGAGAAGGGCCTTGGACAGGCCGAGTTCGGAAAACAACATGATATAACTTTCAAATTTTGGGCAATACGTCGGGGGAGCGCCTGTGCGCTGCCATTCGCGGACCATGCCCGATCACAAATATCCCGCCGGCTACGGACAAACCGCAATCGGAGGAGTTCGGGTTGGGCGCATCGCCGCTGGCCGACGCGAAAATTTCAAGGTGGACGTTAGGGGAAGTCAGAACACGCTCATCGCGAGGGAGGCGTGCAGCGGCCGAATGGGCCCCTATCCAGTTGCGCTTCTTAGGCCTGACAAATGCGGCCATGTCAAGGCGCGAACGCAGAATTCTGCTGCGCCGCAGCAAACAGGCTTAATGCTTTGGACCGCCTTCGCCTTCGACAGCGATGTTGGCGGCCACGCTGCGAATCGACTTTCCGGGCGTCAGCGCGATCGCCGAAATGACGATGGCGCAGGCGATCCACTGGGTGATTCCGACAGGTTCCCCGAAGGCAAACCAGCCGACAAGGAACATTGTTGGCAGTTCGAAGCTGCCGGCGATCGCCGTGCGGGCCGTGCCGATGACGGGCGCCGCGACCGTGTAGAGCAACTGCGGAATGAGGGCCGACCCGAAGGCAATGCCCGCCACCAGCCACCAGCCTGATGCGCTAACCGGAAACAGCGCCGCGGCGGGCGTGGCCGCCATCAGCGGCAAAAGCCCGAGAACCGAACCAAGACTGACGCATGAAATCCGCGCCAGCGGCTTGAGCACCACCAGCTTGTGCACCAGCACGTTGATGCCGAACCCGAACCCAAGCGGCGCCGCGAGCGACAGCACAAGTGCGGAAAGATGGTCTGCGGAGATTGCTGCAGGCGACGAGGCCAGTGCGGCCGCGGCAATGATCATCAATGCTGCAAACACGGCCCGGCGGCCTGGCCTGTCGCCGAACACCAGCCAGGCGATCAGCAGGGTGAACACCGGATAGGTCATGTAAAGCACACCGACGGTCGAGACCGGCGCGATCTCCACCGCACGCACATAGCCGATCCAGCCAACGCCCATCGCAACGCCGGCACACAGCCCCCACAGCAAGGCTTTCCAGTTTGCCCGTGCCTGCCAGACAAAAGGCAGCAACACACTTGCAGCAATGGCATAACGAAAAAAGGCAACCGCATGCGGCGCCATGCCCTCGGCCGTCAGCGAGCGCGCAAAATAGGGCACCAGCCCGAAACCGACAGACGCCGCAATCACCCCAAGTGTTGCAAGCCCCGGACCGAGCAGATGCGGATGGTCGGCATGTTCGATACTCATTGCCGGTGAGTATCAGCCTGCCCTCGCATCGGCAATCGGTTGCTGAGGCAGCCATCGGGGAAACAACAGGATACGGCGCACGGCGTCGCAAAATCCGATTGCGGTTTGCCGATCCCGGACGTAACTTCGGGGTGTTCGGGTTCCATGAAGGCAAAGCCTTCGGGATGAAAAGGGAACACGGTAGGGACGACCCGCAAAGGGGCCCGATCCGTGGCTGCCCTCGCAACTGTGAGCGTGAGCCGCATCCATGATGCCACTGGGAAACCGGGAAGGCGGATGCCGGCGATGAAGCGCGAGCCAGGAGACCTGCCCGGACGAGAGTGGAAACCGTGACGAGCGGCTTCCGGATTCAACCTGTCGCACGAAGGGTGCGGAAAGGATTACAACATGCATATCGAACCAGGCGTCGTCGACCGCGCAAAACTTGCCTTGAGCTATGCCACCGCGGCCGCTGCCGGCGGACTTCTCCTGAAAATGTCATGGGACACGATCCGCAACGATGGCGGCGTCGCGGCGCTGGCCATGCGCTCGGTGGCAACCACGCTTCTGGTGTTTTCCTTCTTCGAAATCTTCCCGCATCACGCCGTTGGCGTCTCCGAAGTCCATCTCATCCTCGGCTCGACGCTCTATCTGATGTTCGGCGCAGGTCCGGCGGCGATCGGGCTGGCGCTGGGGCTCCTGGTCCAGGGCCTCTTCTTCGCCCCCTTCGACCTGCCGCAATACGGCATGAACGTCACCACCCTGCTGGTGCCGCTCTACGCCATGTCGCTGATTGCCCGTCGCATCATTCCGGCAGGCACGGCCTACAAGGACGTGAGCTACAAGCAGGCGCTGGCGCTGTCGACCAGCTACCAGGGCGGCATCGTCATGTGGGTCGGTTTCTGGGCGCTGTACGGTCACGGCTTCGGCGCCGAGAACCTGTCGCAGATCGCCGCCTTCGGCGCCGCCTACATGCTGGTGATCATCGTTGAACCGGTCGCCGGCCTCGCCGTTCTGGCCATTGCCAAGAACGTGTCCGGCACCATTGGCAACCCGATGTTCAACGGCCGGCTGCACGGTCCGGCTGCCGCCTGATCCAGGCCTTCGGCATCTCAAGTCATCACGCCGCGCGGGAGCCCCTCCCGCGCGGTTTTTTCATGCCAACGGCACTGCAATTCGCTTGGAGAATCAGCTGTGCTGCTTCTACCCTGACCGGTGCCAGGGACAACGGGAAAATCTGACATGAACATCGAGATGATCCGCGCGGCGCGCGACCGGCTGGAAGGTCATGTCCGCCGCACGCCTTTGCTCAATTCCCCGTTTCTCGACGAGATTGCCGGACGGCGGGTATGGGTCAAGCCCGAATGCCTGCAGCACACCGGAAGTTTCAAGTTCCGCGGCGGCTGGTCGGCCCTCTCGGCCATGTCCCCGGAAGACCGGGCCCGCGGCGTCATCGCCTTTTCCAGCGGCAACCATGGCCAGGGCGTGGCTTTCGCGGCCGCCCGGCATGGCGCGCCGGCGGTCATCGTCATGCCGTCGGATGCGCCGAAGATGAAGATCGACAACACCAGGGCTCTCGGCGCCGAAGTGGTTCTCTACGACCGGGCGACGGAAGACCGCGACGCGATCACCGCGCGCCTCGCTGCCGAACGCGGGCTGACCCTGATCAAGCCGTTTGACGAGCCGCTGGTCATTGCCGGCCAGGGCACCTGCGGACTGGAGATCGCCGAGCAGGCTGCCGAACAAGGCCTTACCAGCGCCGATGTGCTGGTTTGCTGCGGTGGCGGCGGCCTTGCGTCCGGCATCGCGCTGGCGTTCGAGGCCGAGGCCCCGGGGCTCAGCGTCCGGCCGGCGGAGCCTGAAGGCTTCGACGACATGGCCCGCAGCCTGCGCTCGGGCACGATCGAGCGCAACGCACGGCTGTCGGGCTCGATATGCGACGCGATCCTGACGCCGCAGCCGGGCAGCCTCACCTTTCCGATCCTCACCCGTCTTGCCGGCGCTGGACTGGTGGTGAGCGAAACCGAGGTCCTCAACGCCATGGCCCTTGCCTTCACCCGGCTCAAGATCGTCGCCGAGCCGGGAGGCGTGGTTGCCCTGGCGGCGGCATTGTTTCATGCGGACGAGATCGGAGGCGAGGACGTGATCGTCACGGTCTCCGGCGGCAATGTCGACGCCAAAGTGTTCTCAATGGCGCTGGAGCGGTTCGCCGGCTAGCGGATCAGCAGCTTTCCGGCTTCGACCGGGCAAGCGCACCGCGCGCCCCTCAGGTCAGCACGACGCCTTCGTCCTTGGCCTTGTGCCCCGGTTCGACATGGATGATCACCCGGATGCCTTCGACCTCGTTTCTGAGCGCTGTCTCCAGCCGGTCGCAGATCCGGTGCGATTCCTCCACGCTCATGTCGCCGTCGACAACGAGATGGAACTCGACGAAGGAGGCCCTGCCCGCCATCCGCGTACGGATGTCATGCGCCTCGATGGCGCCGGCGGCCTCGGCCTTGATGATGTCATGGATACGCAGTTCATCCGCAGGATCGATGGCCCGGTCCATCAGCCCGTCGACGGAGGAGGCGATCACCTTCCAGCCCTGCCACAACACGTTGAAAGCGACGATCAGTGCCAGCAGCGGATCGAGCCGCGGCTGGTCGAACGCCAGCGCCAGGCCGAGCCCGAAGATCACGCCAACCGACGTAACCACATCCGACAGGATGTGATGGCCATCGGCCTGCAGCGCAGGCGAGCGGTGGCGGCGGCCGACCCGTATCAGCACTGCCGCCCAGATGCCGTTGGCCAGCGCGGCACCGGCATTGACGGCCAGGCCGAGCGCCGGCGCCTCAATCCGCCTGGGCTCCATCAAGCCACCGACGGCTTCGTGCACGATCAGCAGCGCCGCCACGACAATCAGCACGCCTTCGAGAACGGCGGAGAAATATTCCGCCTTGTGATGGCCGTAGGGGTGGGAGATGTCGGCGGGTTTCTGCGCGTAACCGATGGCGATGAAGGCCGCAGTCGCGGCAATCACATTTACGATGGATTCAAGCGCATCGGAGTAAAGCGCGATCGACCCGGTCAGGTGCCAGGCCACGAACTTGAGCCCCATCACGCCGAATGCCAGCGGAATCGACCAGAAGGCCAGCCGGCGGATGGTTCGTGAAGCCTGCGGCACTCTGTCTAGTCCTGCAGCGAAGCGATATAGGCGATGATCGCATCGACCTGTTCGGGCGTCGCGATGAACTCCGGCATGTCCGGGTGGCCCGAATAGATCCGCCCGTCGGAGAACGCCTCCTCCAGCGCGTCCATCGGGAAGCTGTCGGACAGTTTGCGGAACGGCGGCGCCGCCTCGTGCGGGCTGGCATCGGCTTCGCCCACCGCATGGCATTTGCCGCAATTGATTTCGACCAGTTCCTGACCTGCCTTCAGTTCATCCCCGGACTGCGCCCGGGCAGCGTCTGCCCCCGGAATGAGACACAGAACCGAAGTCGCCAGCACCGCAGCGACCACCAGCCTGTCCACCTTGTGCACCCGCATCATGCTGCCTCCACCTTCTTCCGGCGCGTCAGGTGCGCCACGACATTCTCGATCATCCGCATTCCGGCATCCTGGCCCAGCGTCATGATCGATTCGGGATGAAACTGCACCGCCGCGATCGGCAGGCTTTCATGCTCGAACGCCATGATCACCCCGTCATCGGTTTCCGCAGTAACACGGAATTCCTTTGGCAATGTGGCGTAATCGGCAAATATCGAGTGGTAGCGACCCACCGTCACTTCCTTGCCCAGCCCCGAAAAAATGATCCCGTCCGACGATACCCGGATTCGCGATGGCTTGCCATGAACCGGTATTGCCAGTTCCCGCAGGTTGCCGCCGAAGCTTTCCGCCAGCGCCTGCAGGCCGAGACAGACGCCGAAGACGGGAAGATCGCGCGCCCGGATCTGCTTGATGGTGGCGGCGCAATCGAAATCCTTCGGACTTCCCGGTCCCGGCGACAGCACCACCAGATCCGGCGACACCCGGTCGAACACCTCGTTGGCCACCGGCGCGCGCACCGTGGTCACCTTGGCCCCGGTCTGGCGGAAGTAGTTTGCCAGGGTGTGAACGAAGGAGTCCTCGTGATCGACCAGCAGGATCGAGGTGCCCTCGCCCACCTTGGCGGTTTCGCGGGCCCCGGAGCCGGCATTGCCGAGCTTCGCATCGCGGATCGCCGACAGCATCGCCGACGCCTTCAGCTCGGTCTCGGCTTCCTCTTCCTCGGGGTTGGAATCAAACAGCAGCGTCGCGCCTGCCCGCACTTCGGCAATGCCGTCCTTGATGCGGATGGTGCGGAGCGTCAGGCCGGTGTTCATGTCGCCATTGAAGCTGACCATGCCGACCGCGCCGCCGTACCAGGCGCGCGGGCTCTTCTCGTTGTTTTCGAGAAACCGCATCGCCCACAGTTTCGGCGCGCCGGTCACCGTCACCGCCCAGGCGTGGCTCAGGAAGCCGTCGAACGCATCCATGCCGTCGCGCAACCGGCCCTCGATATGGTCGACGGTGTGAATGAGCCGCGAATACATCTCGATCTGGCGCCGGCCGATGACCTTCACCGATCCCGGCTCGCAGACCCGGCTCTTGTCGTTGCGGTCGACGTCCGAGCACATGGTGAGCTCGGACTCGTCCTTCTTCGAATTCAGCAGCTTGAGGATCTGCTCGGAATCCGAGATCGCATCCTCGCCGCGCTTGATCGTGCCGGAAATCGGGCAGGTCTCGATCCGCCGGCCATTGACCCGTACGAACATCTCGGGCGAGGCCCCGACCAGGTACTCCTGGTTCCCCAGGTTGATGAAGAACGAATAGGGCGACGGATTGATGGTCTTCAGCCGCCGGCTGATTTCCGACGGCCGTGCCTCGCAGCGCTCGAAGAATGTCTGTCCCGGAACCACCTCGAACAGGTCGCCGCGGCGAAAGCTGTCCTTTGCCCGCTTGACCAGTTCGGCATATTCGCCCGGCGTGTGATCGCCCCGCGGCGGCACCCGGTCGGCGGACTTGAACGGCTCGGGCGCGATCTCCGCATCCCGGCCTTCGGTGCTCACGCCATCGAGGCTGAAATCATAGCGGTCGATCCAGGCCTTGGCGGCATGATGGTCGACCACCAGGATCTCGTCGGGCAGGAACAAGAGCAGGTCGCGCTGATCGTCGGGGCGTGCCAGCTTCGGCGCCACCGGATCGAACTGGAAGGCCAGATCGTAGCCGAAGGCGCCATAAAAGCCGATATTGCCGTCTTCGGCCGAATGGAACAGATCGACAATCACCCGCAGAACCGAAAACACGGTCGGTGCGCGCGAACGCTCCTCCTCGGAGAAGACCCGGTCGGGCCGGGCGATCTCGATTTCGATCTTCCGCGCATCCTTGCCGGTGATCGCAAATTCAGTGTGCCCTTCAAGCCGGCCGGCGAGAATGGAAATCAGCGCCTCACCGCGGCCGTTATAGGCTTCGATGGTCAGCTTGCGCTCTCGCGAGGAGATCCCGAGCGGCGGATCGACAATCGCCGTGTCCCAGCGGGTGTAGCGACCCGGATACTCGTAGTTGGACGAGAACACCGCGCCGCGCCGGCTATCGAGCGCATCGATGTAGCTCGAGATCGCATCCGCGTAAGGAGTTTCGCGCCGCCGGCGGGTGACCAGAACCCCACCACGTGTCTGGTATTGCGCTGCATTGTCTGAAAGTACCGTCGTGTTCATGTCCAGGCTCCGTTTGAACCGTTCCGGTGATCCTGGTCCGGCGGGCCAAACAAAAAAGCCGCCGGACTTTCGGGTCCCGGGCGGCTCGTTGATCTTGTTCGCACACGCGTGGTCAAGGCCGCAATTAGCGTGCCCACCACCAAGCTTTGTTGTTCAAGACGTTGTTCATGCGGGGAGTGATAGCGCGCAAGTTGGATTTGCACAAGATGCAGTTTTCCAAAGGCCTGCAACAATGCGACACGCGGCAAAGTTTTATCAATATTGCCCAGGACAACTTAATTCCGATCAATTTAGAGATTGGTAACTAACGCATAACAATACTCGAGAGGAAATTGCAACCATTCATTGATTCTCACTCGCCCCAGCAAGGTCACCCAAATGAAGATCACGATAGCAAGAAGCCTGCTTGTCTTTGGCGCAGCGGTCGCAGCCACTTTCGCAACAACCATCGGCGTGATGACCTTCACCCTGGAAAAAGTGAAAATCGAGGGTCCGGAATACCGGCAGATCATCGCGGGCAAGGACCTCGTCGCGGATATCCTGCCGCCGCCGATGTTCCTGATCGAAGCCTATCTGCTTGCCAGCGAAATCGAGATCGAAAACGCTCTGGCTGCGGACAACCTGCCTCGCATCGAGCAATTGCAGGCGGACTATGAGGACCGCCTGTCGGTCTGGCGCGCCTCGAATCTGCCGGATGAATTGAAACAGATCATCGAAACCCGGATCACACTTGCCGCCGGTTCCTTCTGGCGCGATATGCACGAGGAATTCATTCCCGCGCAGGCATCGGGGGACGAGCAGGCGCGCAGTGCCGCCATCAAGCGGATGCGCGAGGATTTTCAGGCGCAAAAGCAAGCGATCGAGACCCTCGTTGCCGCCGCAACGAGTTATCTGGCCAAAGCCGAGACAACCGCACACGATCACGCGGTCCTGTACTCCATAATTGCCTTTTCCACCGCGGCCCTGGCGATTCTCACGCTGTTGGGCGGCCTTTTGCTGTTCCGCCGGCGCGCCATCACACCGCTCACCGGTCTCTCGAACTACATGGCATCGCTGGCGGACGGCGATCTTGAAACCGAAGTGCCCTTTGCACAACGCGAAGATGAAATGGGCGACATGGCCCGTTCGGTTGCTGTCTTCCGCCAACAGGGTATTGAGAAGATCCGCGCGGAAAACGAGATCCGCGAGCAGTCGGAGCGGATTGAAGCCGAGAAGGCCGCACGCCTGGAACACCAGACGCGCGAATCCGAGAGCCTGCAGGCTGTCGTCGAGCAACTTGGCGCCGGCCTGGAGCGCCTGTCGCAGTTCAACATCCGCGAAACCCTTGACGAGCCTTTCGAGGCGAAATTCGAGCAGCTCCGGCACGACTTCAACAAATCGCTCACCGTTTTCCAGGAAACCATGTCGCAGGTCCTCGACAAGACCCGCGAGATTCAGGCCAGCGCTGATGCGCTGCAGGGATCCTCGGATCAGTTGGCCAACCGGACCGAACAGCAGGCCGCGGCCCTCGAGGAGACTGCTGCCGCCCTTGAGCAAATCACAATCAATGTGAAGCACTCCACCGAACGGACATCCGAGACACGCAACAAGACCCGCAGTGCCCGGCAGAATGTCGAAACATCGACAACGGTGGTGCAGGAAGCCATCGACGCGATGCACAGGATCGAGCAAGCTTCGGGGCAGATCGGCAACATCACCAATGTCATCGATGAAATCGCCTTCCAGACCAACCTGCTTGCCCTGAATGCAGGCGTCGAGGCCGCGAGAGCCGGCGAGGCGGGCAAGGGCTTTGCCGTCGTCGCCCAGGAAGTGCGCGAACTGGCGCAGCGCTCGGCGAACGCGGCGAAGGAAATCAAGGAACTGATCGCCCATTCCGGACAGGAAGTGTCGGGCGGCGTCGATCTGGTCAAGCGCACGGGCCAGGCCCTGCAGGAAATCGAAGCCGACATCACCGGCATTGCCGGAGACGTGGACGCGATCGCGCTTGCAGCCAACGAACAGTCAACCGGTCTTCTGGAGATCAACCAGGCGATCAACCAGATGGACACCATCACCCAGCAGAACGCCGCCATGGTCGAGGAAACCACCGCGGCCACCCATTCGCTGGCCGGAGAGGTTGCCGTTCTTGTTCAGCTGGTCGGTCAGTTCGTCTTCAATCGCCGGAGCAAGGTACGCGACACGCCGGAAGAAAAGGCCAGGACTCTCGCCATGCGTGGCGGCGCGGCCCGGAGCGCCGAAGCCGCCTGACCAGAACGCCATTGCGTCTCTGGCGCTGCACCGCATGAAACTACCCCGGCCGGTTCAAGTTCCGCTTGAGCCGGCCGCGGTCATCTGGCCAGAGGTTCACTCGGATCGCCGCCGGGCTCCCGGCGCAGGTGGCGATAGGCGGCAAGCGGGCGGAATTCCTCAGGCGTCTTCCACGTTGATGCGCCGCCAGACCGCTTCCGAGAAGGAATAGAGCGCAAACAGCAGGAAGCCTGCTCCCGTCGCCCCCAGCAGCCAGGCCCCGAACGGAAGGCCGGCGATGAAATCAAGCGCCGCGGCGAGGCTCGCCCGCCCCTCCCGCCCGGCAAGACCGTGCCGGAACAACAGGAACGCAATGACGAGGAAAATGACGCCGCGGGCGCACAATCCGCCGATCGCGGCAACGTCGATCCATCGCTCCGCCTCAGGCGAGGCCTCGATGTGATCGCGGTATTTTCGGCTGAACGCCTTCCAGACATGCGCACCGCCGACAATGACGAACACCGCGCTCAGGATCAGCGACACCGGACCGGCGCCGATAAACCCGGCGGCCGTGCGGGCAAACCCGCCCCCGGAGCCGTCTCCGGAAGAAACCATACCACCCCACCAGAGCGAAAAGGCATAGACCATCAGGAAGCCGTAGGTCGTTGCCGACCCCAGCAGGCCGGCACGCACCGCCAATCCTGCGGGCTTGATGCCATGTTCGTCGGTGTCAAGAATTGCCTGCACCAGGCGCCACAGGCAGTATCCCGCAAGACTGATGATGAGCAGCGGCGTCAGGATGGCGCTGGCGGTGGACTGTGTGATGAACCGCACCGCATCCCTGGAATCGCTGCCGCTGCCGGTGGTCAGCGCGGCACTGACGATGAAGAAGGCCAGCACCAGGTAGACCAGGCCGCGCGCACCGTAGCCGAGCCGCGCGAACGGTTTGAACCAGTCATGCCAGGTCAACGGCCGGGCTCCCGGGTCTGCCAGGGCAATCCTTTCGCCTTGCGCCTTTGCAGCATGTGCACGATCAGCCAGGTAAAGCTGGCCCAGGCGGCCCCCAGCGCCCAGCCGGCGGCGACATCGCTCGGCCAGTGCACACCGAGATAGACCCGGCTGACACCGACCATCACCGCGACCAGCACCGCAACGCCAAGCACATAGGCCCGGGCGCGCGCGCTTTCGAGATAGCCGATGACGATAGCCGCCAGCGTCAGGTAGGCGACGGTCGTCACCAGCGCGTGCCCGCTCGGGAAACTCGCTGTGTGGACAGCGTCGAGATGATCGACCAGATCGGGCCGCGGGCGCGCGTAATACTGCTTGAGAGTCTGGCTCAACAACGCGCCGGATCCCACCGACAGCACCGCGTAAAGCGCCGCGCCATAGCGCCGCGTGACGATGAAAAAACCGGAAACTGCCGCGAGCGTCAGCATGATCAGCGGATATCCGCCGATAGCGGTGACCTCGAGCGCAGTCTCCTGCAGCCATCCCGGTCCGAGCGGCCGGGCCGGATCGCCCGGCACCCGCATCATCAGAAACAGCGTTTCGTCGAGATTGCGGATTTCGCCCTCGGCCATTTCGTCGGCAATCTGGATGAAGGCATAGACGCCGAGCGTGACGATACCGAGCAGCAGCACCGGCATGCGGTTGGCGTTGCCGTTCTTCAGTCCCCGGACCAGCCACTCGCGCAGTCTCAATGAAATCGGTTTGTCAGTCACGCAGTCCCTGCCTCAGAATATTCGCGTCCATTGTGCACAATTCCCCTGCAGCCGTTTCGTTCCACCGGATGCACTGTCCGCACGTCCGATCCTTACGAAGGCTTAATCTGCCGGTCATCGCGCGGAAAGGTGCGGGGCGCCACCTTCGACGGGTCCAGAACGTCAAGACCAACCGAAAAGGGGAACACCATGGACCGTCCACTATCCTATCTCGTTATCGCCGGCGTCACCATTGCCGGAATTGCCGCAAGCGCCGTCGCAGCCAACTCGGCATCCGGCTCCGTCTCGATAACCAAAAGCCGCGGCAAGATCTGCATGACCTCGAACGGGCTGCCCGATCATGCCACCGGCAGATTTCCCAATTCCGGCAATCCTCACCGGATCGCGGCCCAGTTCATCGAGGTGTGCGTGCCGGAGAACCCCGTCAAGACCTCCCGCGCCACTCAGCTCCGGGGTTCGACCGGGTTTGCGCTCAACGGCGTCATGATCCGGCCCGGCACCGCCGATTACTACGATCCATCCTCACCGCGCGGCTTCAGCCGCAATCCGGCCTCCGGATGGAAGCTCGATGGCAAGGGCGCCGGCGCCATGCTGGGGCTGGACCAGAACAACGCCCATGTCGACCACCGCGGCCTCTACCATTACCACGCCAAGCCGACCGGGCTCCTCAAAGGCGGCAACTCCACTCTCATAGGCTTTGCCGCCGACGGGTTCGAAATCCACTATGTCGGCTCGGGGGCCAGGTCGGGATACACGCTCAAACCCGGAAACCGCAACGGTGGCCCCGGCGGACGGCATGACGGTACCTATGTCCAGGACTGGCAGTACACCGGCGGCACTGGCAAGCTCGACCAGTGCAACGGCGGCACGCTCAACGGCAAGTTCGTCTATTTCGTCACCGACAGCTATCCCTATTTCCCGCACTGCGCCTGGGGCAAGGTCAGCCGCGATTTCGGCAGGCCCTGATACCCGGCTGCGGCTGTCACGATCCATTGTCGCGGCTGCGCGCGAGCCGCGGCTTTATTGCCAAACGCAATGTTATCTGCCGATCGATTGATCCCCATCAAGGCCCTCACTGCCGCCACCGATTATGGAAGGACGGTCTCAATCACCTTCACCGTTCAAAAAGGAGAAATCCATGGACACGCAGGACAGCAAGGGGAAGAGAACTTTCACCGAAGAAATCGAGGTCCTGGGCGACCAGCTTGTCCAGCAGGTCAAGGACCTGCTGAAGGAAGGCAATGTCCGGCAGTTGCGCATCAAGGCATCCGACGGCGACATCGTGCTGGAAACGCCGCTGACCTTCGGCGTGGTCGCGGGCGGCGCGGTGGTGCTGGCCGCCCCGTGGCTTGCGATCCTCGGCGCCATCGCCGCTTTCGTTACCCACGTCCAAGTGGAGGTGGTGCGCGAAGTCGATGACACTGACGCGGAAGCGGCAGACAAAGCAGATAAGCCGGCGACCGGCGCGGCGGATGAACCGGCCGACAAGTCCGGCGGCATCTGACGCAACGCCTCTGTCATCCCGGTGAAATCCTTTGCCATTAAACCCGGTGTCAACGGCATCCCGCCGTAAAACACTCGTTGCACACCGGCCAGGAAAGACCGTCGTGACCGAACAAGCCAGCATTCCACCGCAACCCGGCCCTGCGGCCGGCCAAGCAGCCGGCCCAGCAGCCGGCATCAAGGCCTGCCGACGCCTGCTTGCCGAATGCATCGAAAAGATCGATGCCGACAGCACCGCGATCTTCCGGGACTGGGAGAGCGAGATCGCGCGGCCGGTTTTCCGGACAGGCGCCGAAAACCTCGCCTTCTACCTGGCGGCCCGGCAGTACGATCTGACGGGCCTCCAATCCAGTCTCTCGGTTCTTGGCCTGTCATCGCTGGGACGCTCGGAATCCCATCTCCGCCAGTCTCTCGCAGCCGTCAGCGCCACGCTGGACGGGTTGTCCGGCCTGCCGGCGACATGGCCCGAGCCTGCGGCACTCGACGCCGGACTGGCGCAGATCACCCGTGACCAGGCACGGTTTTTCGGCGACTATCCAGGCGAGCGCAACACCCGCATCATGGTCACTGTCCCGCCGCAGGGCGCCACCGATCCCGCCTTCGTCGATCGGCTGGTCGAGGCCGGCGCCAGCTGTTTTCGCATCAACTGCGCCCACGACGGACCCGAGGTATGGGCGGCAATGATAGACAACATCCGCGCCTCCGCCGGCAAGGCCGGAAGGACCTGCCCGGTCCTCATGGACATAGCGGGTCCGAAATGCCGGATCGAAAGCATCACGCCGGCCAAGGCAAAACGGCTCTATCGCGGCGATCGTTTCAGGCTCTTGGCCCGGCCACCGCAACGGCCCGACCCGCTGCCGTCCATCACCATCACCTTTCCGGACATCGTCGCCAGGCTGCAGCCCGGACTCCAGGTATGGATCGATGACGGCAAGATCGGCGCCCGCGTTGTCGAACTGATCGAGGATGGCGCGGTGCTGGAAGTCACCGTGGTGGCCGACAAGGGCAAGAAACTCAAGCTCGAGAAGGGGATCAATTTCCCCGCCATCGATCTCGAGATCGAGCATCTGACGGCCACCGATCTTGCCAACCTCCCCTTTGTCGCCGCAAACGCCGACATCGTCGGCTGTTCCTTCGTGCAGCGGCCCGAAGACGTTCGCGGCATGATGGCAGCGCTCAGCCAGCATCGCGGCGACCGCCCGCCGCAACCGCTGCTGCTGAAGATCGAGACCGGACTCGCAGTCCGCAACCTGCCGAGGCTGATCGTTCAGGCCGGATCGCATCATCCCGTCGCGGTGATGATCGCCCGCGGCGACCTGGCCATGGAAGTCGGCACCGAGCGCCTGTCTGAAGCCCAGGAGGAAATCCTCTGGCTCTGCGAGGCGGCGCACATACCCGTGGTCTGGGCCACCCAGGTGCTCGAGACGCTGCTCAAGAGCGGCGCACCGTCGCGCGCCGAAGTCACCGATGCCGCCATGGGCCAGCGGGCCGAATGCGTCATGCTCAACAAGGGTCCCTATATCGTCGAGACCATCCGCTTTCTCGCCGGCATCCTCAGGCGCATGGACCGTCACCAGTTCAAGAAGACCGCGCGGCTGTCGGCGCTGACCTCCTGGCGTGGTCCGCAGCCGCTGTGAGCCGGCAGGCGTGGTAAGCTTATGTTTCGCTGGCTGCCTCAACGTGATGCATCTTTCCGGCGTGTCGTGCGTTGTCTGCCTGTCGAGCGCTTTCACCGATCGCGCTGATACAGTTGAGACCGGGACCACGATACGATGGACGCCATCCAGATCACGCTTGCAATCGCTGCCGCAACATTTGCCGCGGCGGTGACATTCGCCAAAGCCAACGCCGAGGCGGTTGACGGATTTTCGACCAATCCCGCATTGCTCACGGGCAAACCGTCACCTCAAGGCAACGGCCCTTTCAACGATGGCCGGATCATCGCCGGCCCGGGCGTTGCAGTTGAAGTCAGGGGCTGATCGGTGCGCCGCCTGCTTGTCCTTCCGGTGCTGATCGCCGTCTCGATGGGGGTGGAACTGCCCCAGGACGGCCCGGTGCCGCAGGAAAACCCGCGGCTGGAGACAGCGCAGGACTCGACGCCGTTGCCGGAGCCAAGACCCGACAATACGACACGTACGGGCGACATGCCTGCCACACACGGCACGGCCACTTCCGCTATGCCCGAGCCGAAGCCGGCGGACAAGAAGACAGCTTCCGACCTTCCCACCATCTCCAGACCGAAGCCCGACGAGGTCGCGCTCGCCCGATGCGAAGCCGAACTGCGCAAGCTCGGCGCCGTCTTCACCCGCGAGGATCCCGTGGAGGACGAGAACGGCTGCGGCATCGAGGCGCCGTATAGAATAGACCGGATCACAAGCGGCGTTGCCCTGTCGCCGGCATCGCAGCTGCGATGCGCAACCGCGCTGGCGCTGGCGCGCTGGACCGACACGGTTGTCATACCTGCGGCGGTGGCCTTGCCGGGAAAGGTCAGGCTCACCGGCATCAACCACGGCTCGACCTATGTCTGCCGCCTCCGAAACAATCTGCCCACCGGGAAAATGTCCGAGCACTCGATCGGCAATGCCATCGACATCGCCGATTTCGAATTCGAGGGACGGCAGCCGATCGGCATTTCGCCCCGTCAGGGCGATGGAGACATTGAAGAGGCCTTCCAGCGCGCCATACGCGGCGGCGCCTGCCTGCATTTCACCACCGTGCTCGGGCCGGGCTCGGACACCAGCCATGCCAGCCATCTTCATCTCGACATCGCCAAACGCAGAGGCGGATACCGCCTCTGCCAGTGACGTTGGACAATCCGGGCGATCGGTTCGCCCGGACCAGATCCTAGAACAGCCCTTCGATCTGGCCCTTGTCGTTGAGGCAGATCTTTTCCGACGATGGCGTTCTCGGCAGACCCGGCATGGTCATGATCTCGCCGGTGATGACGACGATGAAGCCGGCGCCAGCCGAAAGCCGCACTTCGCGCACCGGCACGGTGTGATCCGATGGCGCGCCGCGCAGGTTGGGATCGGTCGAGAAGGAATACTGCGTCTTGGCCATGCAGATCGGCAGCTTGCCGTAGCCTTGCGCTTCCCACTGCCTGAGCTGCTCGCGCACCGACTTCTCGGCGATCACTTCGCCTGCGTGGTAGATCGACTTGGCGATGGTCTCGATTTTGTCGAACAGCGGCATGTCGTCGGGATAGAGCGGCGCGAACTGCGCCTGACCGGATTCGGCCAGTTCCACCACCTTGTGTGCCAGATCCTCGATCCCGGCCGAGCCTTGCGCCCAGTGCTTGCAGAGAATTGCCTCCACCCCGAGGGTAGCGACGTAATCCTTGACCGCCTGGATCTCGGCGTCGGTATCGGTGACGAAATGGTTGATCGCGACGACCACCGGAACGCCGAATTTCTTGACGTTCTGCACGTGGCGGCCGAGGTTGGCACAGCCCTTTTCGACAGCCGCGACATTCTCCGGTCCGAGATCGTCCTTCTTGACGCCGCCGTTCATTTTCATCGCCCGCACGGTGGCGACGATCACCGCCGCATCCGGCTTGAGGCCGGCCTTGCGGCACTTGATGTCGAAGAACTTCTCGGCGCCGAGATCCGCGCCGAAGCCGGCTTCGGTGACGACATAGTCGGCGAGCTTGAGCGCGGTCGTGGTGGCCACGACCGAGTTGCAGCCATGGGCGATGTTGGCGAACGGCCCGCCATGCACGAAGGCCGGATTGTTCTCCAGCGTCTGCACCAGGTTGGGCTGCATCGCGTCCTTGAGCAGAACGGTCATTGCCCCGTCAGCCTTGATGTCCCGGCAGTAGACCGGGGTCTTGTCGCGGCGGTAGGCCACCACGATCGACCCCAGCCTTTGCTGCAGATCCTCGAGGTCCTTGGCAAGGCAAAGGATCGCCATGACTTCCGACGCCACCGTGATGTCGAACCCGGTCTGGCGCGGGAAGCCGTTGGCGACGCCGCCGAGATTGACCACGATGTCGCGCAGTGCGCGGTCGTTCATGTCCATCACCCGGCGCCAGACGATGCGGCGCGCGTCGATTTCCAGCTCGTTGCCCCAGTAGATGTGGTTGTCGATCATCGCCGAGAGCAGGTTGTGGGCGCTGGTGATGGCATGGAAATCGCCGGTGAAATGCAGGTTCATCTCTTCCATCGGCACGATCTGCGCCATGCCGCCGCCCGCGGCCCCGCCCTTCATGCCGAAATTCGGCCCGAGCGAAGCCTCGCGGATGCAGATCATCGCCTTCTTGCCGATGCGGTTGAGCCCGTCGCCGAGACCCACCGTGGTGGTGGTCTTGCCCTCGCCGGCAGGAGTCGGGTTGATCGCGGTGACCAGGATCAGCTTGCCGTCTTTCTTGTCCTTCTGCCGCGCGATGAAGTCAGCGGAGATCTTCGCCTTGTCATGGCCGTAGGGGACGAGATCCTCAAGCGGAATGCCAAGCTTCTCGCCAATCTGCTGGATCGGCTTCTTGTTCGCCGCGCGGGCAATCTCGATATCGGTCTTGTACTCAGCCATTGTGTCGTTTTCCTCTTCCCGACCTGGCCACATCTCCCGTGCGGCCCGTGCCGGTGAATAGAAACCTAAAGCGCGGCCAATGCTTGCATGAAACGGGACGCGCAATGCGCCAATTGCGACACGCAGGCGAAAGGCGTCTGCCGATGCTGCCGGTTTTTCAGACGCCGGGCGTTCGGGCTACTCCAGATGCACCATCAGGGCATGGACATCGGATCCGCCAATTGTCCTGGCGGAATGTCCCTTGCCCGTCGTGTCTTCCATGAGGATGACGTCGCCCGGCCCCAGATCCATCACGGTGCCGTCGCTGGCTTGCCCCTGGAACTGTCCCGACAGCATGACGAAGAGTTGCCGCCGCGGCGCTGGATGCAGCTCGCTGTCCCAGCCCGCCGGGAAATGCACCATGATGAAGCGCATTGCATCGGTCGGACGGGACACGCCGAATGCCGGCGCCGGTGGAGCGTAGACAGCCATATCGAACTCGGCCTGCATCTCCTCGACACGGCTCTCGCCGGTTTCATCGGCATAGAGCCGCAGATACTTCATGGGTGTCCCTTCCGCAGCAAAAGCCTTGATGCTTGCCGGTCACCGTACTGAATCCCAGGCTGCGGCGCTTCAAGTTAATTTCTAATTGCGCAAAAGACAATTTTGCGGTCGAGTCCGGCTCCTGCAGATCCCGGCCCCAACGAGGCGTTCGATCTCGTGGATATCGGTAACCACGCCCAAGCTCTTGAGCTCCTCCAAACTCAGATATCTGATATCCTCCGGAGGAGTCGACAGCATCAGCTCGATCAGAGCTGGTTTGACATTCATGGCGCTCAGGTAATTTTCCAGTTCCGAACGCAGGGAACCCCGCAATTCTGTCGATCGCACCGTTCCGATCTTTTTCCGTTCCACCAGTTCCCTTTTGGTAACCGTGGAACCGTTGCTCAACCTCTCCTGGTAAACCTTGTACTTGTTTCGGTATCTTTCCCGGGTTGTCACAATCTGATGAACACCCACGCGGGCAAACGGGCCTGCGATCCGGCGAACGCCTCCAGCCAGCAATATGGGACACGCCGAATTGCAGACACCGAAAGTCAAATTGGCGTAGCCGGAATAAGCGCCGTCCTTGAAGTCAGGCTTGCAAGTGTTGTCCCAAGGCTCGCAGAGCCGGTAATCCGTGCGCGCAACTTCGACCGTCATGTTGCGTTCGCGGATCAACCTTCCCATCGCCATCGCGACATCGACTCTGCCGCCGAACGAATTGATGAGCAATGGAAGGTCCCGCGAGCCGACCTGCTCGAGAATGGCCTTGAATGCCGTTTCGGTACTTTCTCTTATGTCGCCATCGGCAGCAATCCACTCGGGACAATCGGGCTCGCAGGCTGAATCGCTCTTTCGGACGATGGAAAACACCATTTCCCGGGACGGAACCTTTTCCGCCGCCCCCGCCTGAGCGCCCGACGCACTCACCAGAAATCCCGAGGCCGCCAGGGCAATCGCGCCGACCGTCCTCAAGAGCAGGTGCCCTGGACCGGAAGGAAACGGGATCGCGCGTGCCCTCATCCGCGCCGGCTCCGCCGCCCAAACATCAATCCATGGCTTTGGAATCCGCGCATGCGGCGAGGCTAGCAATCAAGCGCAACCGTGACAAGGCGGCCCCCATCCGCCGCCGGAAAACCCCGGCGTCAAGGTCCCGCCGACCTATCCGTCCCCCATGGCGATAAGTCCGGCATTGCCGCCGGCGGCCGCTGTATTCACCGACACCGCCTGCTCGACCGCGAACCGCATCAGGTAGTGCGGACCGCCAGCCTTGAACCCGGTGCCCGACAGGCCGGAGCCGCCAAACGGCTGGGTGCCGACCACTGCGCCGATCATGTTGCGGTTGATGTAGACATTGCCGGTGTCGAGCCGGTCGATCACCTTGCGCACGGTGGCCTCGATGCGCGAATGAACGCCGAGCGTCAGGCCGAAGCCGGTGGCATCGATGGCGTCAAGCACCTGGTCGAGCTTCTTGGCCTTGAAGCGCACCACGTGCAGTACCGGTCCGAAGATTTCGCGGTCGAGCGCTGCCGCATCCTTGAGCTCGACAATGTGCGGGGCGAAGAACAGACCCTCGTTCGGCGCATCGCCCGCATAAACCAGCTTCTGGGTTTTCGAGATCGTCGCGATGTGGTCCGCCAGCATCTCGCGCTGCGCCTCGTCTATCACCGGGCCGACATCGGTCGACGGCATCGACGGATCGCCGAGCTTGAGTTCGCGCGCAGCCCCCTCGATCATCTCGAGCATGGCGTCTGCGACATCCTCCTGCACGAACAGGAGCCTCAGCGCCGAGCAGCGCTGGCCGGCGGAGCGGAACGCTGACATCACCACGTCGTCGGCCACCTGTTCGGCCAGCGCCGTGGCGTCGACGATCATCGCGTTGAGCCCGCCGGTCTCGGCGATGAACGGCACGATCGGCCCGTCCTTGGCGGCAAGCGTCCGGTTGATGGCGCGCGCGGTTTCGGTCGAGCCGGTAAACGCCACGCCGCCGATCTTCGGATGCGAGGTCAGCGCAGCACCCACATCGCCCGCACCCGGCAGGCACAACAGCACGTCCTTCGGCACGCCCGCCTCATGCATCAGGCAGATCGCTTCATGCGCGATCAGCGGCGTCTGCTCGGCCGGTTTGGCAATCACCGCGTTGCCGGCGGCAAGCCCTGCCGAGACCTGGCCGAGAAAGATCGCCAGCGGAAAGTTCCACGGCGAGATGCAGACGAACACGCCGCGGCCGCGCCAGCCAAGCCGGTTGTCCTCTCCGGTCGGCCCCGGCATCGGCAGCATCTTCGCAAACATGTCGCGCGAGCGGGCAGCGTAGTAGCGCAGGAAGTCGACGGCCTCGCGGATTTCGGCAATGCCGTCATCGAGCGTCTTGCCCGCTTCGATCGACAGCAAGGCCATGAACCTGTCGCGCCGGTCTTCGAGCAGGTCGGCAGCCCGCTCAAGCGCCGCGGCGCGCAGACCCGGATCGGTCCGCGACCAGCTCCTGAACCCTTTCATCGCCGTAGTCACGGCCGTGTCGACATCCTTTGGATCGGTGAACCGGACCGTGCCGGCAACCCGCGACGGATCGGACGGAGAACGAACCTGCTGCGCGGGACCGCCCTTTAGTCCCGGCGCCAGCGGCCCGGCCTCGACCGCAGCCGAGGAGCGCCCCATGCCTTCGATGAGCGAGGCCAGCTGGAAGCGGTCACCGAACTCGACGCCGCGCGAATTCGGCCGGTCCGGGTAGATCGCCAGCGGCAGCGGAATCTGGCTGTTGCGGGCCGATTGCCCCCGGGTCAGTCCGAGCTTTGCGTCCGGACGCTCCAGCAGCGATTCGACCGGAATGTTCTTGTCGCCGGCCACCGCCACGAAGGACGAGTTTGCGCCGTTTTCGAGAAGCCGGCGCACCAGGTAGGCCAGCAGGTCGCGGTAACCGCCGACCGGAGCATAGATCCGGCACGGCACCCGGTCATTGCTCTTGCTCAGGCTGTCATAGACCACCTCGCCCATACCGTGCAGGCGCTGGAATTCGAAGCCACTGCGATCTTCCGCCATCTCCACGATGGTGGCGACGGTGAGCGCATTGTGGGTGGCAAATTGCGGATAGATCACATCGCGCAGGTCAAGCAGCTGCCGCGAGCAGGCGAGGTAGGACAAATCGGTCGCCGCCTTGCGGGTATAGACCGCGTAGCCTTCGAGCCCGCGCTCCTGCGCCCGCTTGATCTCGGTGTCCCAGTAGGCGCCTTTCACCAGCCGCACCATCATCCGGCGGCCGTGCTTGCGGCAAAGGCCTGCAATATGGTCGATCACCTGCGGCGCGCGCTTCTGGTAGGCCTGAATGGCGAGACCGAACCCGTCCCAGCCGGCAAGCGACGGATCGGCGAACGCCCGGTCGATCACGTCGAGCGACAATTCCAGCCGGTCGACCTCTTCGGCGTCGACGGTGAAGTTGAGGTCGTGCGCCTTGGCCATCTGGGCAAGCTTGACCAGGTCCGGCACCAGTTCCGCCAGCACCTGCTCGCGATGGGTGGCGAGGTAGCGCGGATGCAGCGCCGACAGCTTGACCGAGATGCCGGGACGGTCGGGCAGCTTGCGCCCGGCGGAGACCTTGTCGGCGGATTTTCCGATCGCCGCGATGGCATCGGCATAGGACTTGAAATAGCGTTTTGCGTCGGCGCGGGTCCGCGCTCCTTCGCCGAGCATGTCGTAGGAATGGCGGAAGCCGCGGGTCTCGTTCTTGGCGGCGCGATTGAGCGCCTCACCGATGGTTTCGCCGAGCACGAAGTGATGCCCAAGGAACCGCATCGCCTGCCGCGTCGCCGTCCGCACCGTCGGCATGCCCATCCGCTTGACCAGCCCGCGCATCACCCCTTCCGGCGTCTCGCCCGGCTTGATCACCCGCGCCGACATGCCGAGCGCCCAGGCGGAGGCGGAGACAAACCAGGTATCGCCATGCGTCTCGTGATCGCTCCAGCCGCCTTCCTTCAGCTTGTCTTCGATCAGCCGGTCCTGGGTCAGTGCATCGGGCACCCTGAGCAGCGCCTCGGCCAGCACCATCAGCGCCAGGCCCTCGCGCGTCGACAGCCCGTATTCGCGCAGGAAGTCCTCGACTCCGCCCATCTGGCCGGAATCGGTGCGGATTGCCTGGATCAGTTTCGTGGCGCGCGCATCGATCGCCCTTTCCTGGGCGCTGGTGAACTTCAGCCGCTCGCTGAAATCCCGGATCAGGCGGTCGTCGTCCGGTGCATGTGAGGCATGAAAGGCGGTCAGAACTGGCGCGGCTGTGGCGGTCATGGCAATTTTCCCCGTGGATGCCGCAGCATAACCCTTGATGAGTAGCGTTTCTCTCTATATTTTGATCACGAGAATGAATCATTCTCTACAATTTTGGCAATTCAGGGGGAAATGATGAAGGAAATAGACCGGATTGATCGGAAGATCCTTCGCGCCATACAGGACAATGGAAGACTGACCAACCTCGAACTGGCCGACAAGATCAGCCTTTCCCCCACCGCGACGGCCGAGCGCCTCAAACGCCTCAACCGCGACGGCTACATTCAGGGCTACACCGCCAAGCTCTCCCCGGAGAAACTCGACCGGGGAATGCTTGTCTTCGTCGAAGTCAAGCTCGACCGGACCACTCCGGATGTATTTGACGCTTTTTCCGAGGCCGTTCGCAAGTCCGACGATGTGATGGAATGCCACATGGTTGCCGGCGGCTTCGACTATCTCGTCAAGGCACGCGTCAAGGGCATGGAAGCATACCGCAGCTTTCTTTCCGATATCATTCTCTCGTTGCCCGGCGTTCGCGAAACACACACATACCCGGTAATGGAAGAAGTAAAAAACACCGGAAAACTTCCGGTTTGACTGATTGATTACTTCGTAAGACATCGTATCATATGAACAACCGTATCCGCACACTCATGCCATCAGGAACCGGAAATTTCTCCAGGAAGGAACACACCATCACGGATGGCCTTGATCAGATGACCGCGACGGAGCACCACTGATGTCAGATCAGAGCGACCTCTTATGTGCTCTGCATGAAATCCGGACCGAACCCGAACTTGCGGCTTTCCTGCGAAGGCTCTCCAGGCATTTCGACTTCACCGGATTCATGCTCTTCAGCATTCCCCGGCTGACCGAAGACAATCTGCTGCCAAGAATCGAACTGTCGGATCTGCCCGCCGGGATGGTTGAAGGTTACGACGAACTGGGGCTGTTGAAAAACTCCCAGATCTTTCGGACCTTGCGGCGCTCGACCGCCCCGATCACGCTCGACACGCTGACAGTTCACGACACCCGTCCATCGGAAGAGGCTCAGGCAGCCGCGCGGTTTTTCGCAAGCCACAACATCAGAACAGCCGCGTTTTTCCCCGTCCACGGGTCCGGTGGGACCCGCGCCGTGTTCGGGTTTCTCGGCGACCGAAATCAGCTGACGCACGCGGAAATGGGTGAACTTGGCGTTTTCACCGCCCATGCATTCAGTGTCTACTCGAACCTGAAGAACGCATCCCGGGAAACCGATGGCGGGCTGACGCCACGCGAACTCGAAGCCATTCACTGGGTGGCGAACGGCAAGACATCCGGCGAGATCGCCTTGATCCTTTCGCTGTCCGAGCACACCATCAACACCTACGTGAACAACGCCATCCGCAAGCTCGACTGCGTCAACAGAACCCACCTGGTGGCCAAGGCGCTCCGGCTGCGCCTTATCTGCTGATTGCGGTCGTTCTTCGGGCAGCCTTGTCTCTGGCCGCCGGTCCGGGATCAGCGATCCAGAATTGCGCGGATTTCCACCAGGTTCGAGCGGAACCTGAGCACATAGAAGCCCATGGTTGCCAGATGGGTCGGCATGATCCATCCACTCTCGTTACCATTGGAGATGATGAGCGGCTGGATCTTGAGCGCGGCAGACAGCTGCGAGTCCATTTCATCCCACAGCTGAGACAGGTTGCGTTGCGCGACCACATCGCGGAAATCTTCGCGGGTTGCCTTCAGGATTCCGTAGTAGCCGTAGAGCTGGCCATAGGAAAACCAGAACCGGTCATCGGCGCGGGTATCGAACCAGCCGGAATTGAAGTTCTCCGACCGGTCGCGCAGGATGGCCGACGTCGAGCCGACATCCGAGGCGATCCTGTCGAGAAACTGGACAAGATTATCCGCGCGCGCGTCGTAGATCGCCTCACACTTGCTCAGTCGGGTATTGAACGCGGACAGATCATCGATCGCTGATCGGTAAAATGTCGGCGTCGGTGTTTTCGGCAGGAACGGCCAGCTGAAATACCAGGTGTATTCGTCAAACTGCATCGCGCCGCGCGCATCCTGCAGGTCGCCATCGACCTGGCTGGTGCCGCGCACGCGCCCGAGCGTATCGACGAATTCGACCGTGGTCCGGCGGATCGCCTGGTTCACGCCCCGCTGAAACGCGGCCTTGTTGTCGAAGAACGGCGTATGATCCCACTCCACGCCGAAAAGACCGGCTTTGTAGAGGATCATAGACGAGATCCAGGCATTTTCGTTGACGTTGAAATCGATCAGGTCCGATGTCACCGAGACCATCGCCGAGGGCGCGCAGGTGCCGTCTGCCAGCTTGCTTCCGGGCGTCGCAGCCATGGCTTCGCGCTTGGCCGGATACTCAGGGTCGAACCCGCTCCAGATCTGGGTTTGCCAGAAAAAATAGCCATAAAGCCCGATAAAGACGACGATGATGCCGCCGACGATGGCCTTGAGAACGAAGCCGCGCCTCCGGTACCAGCCCGCCATGGTGACGAATGGCCACAAAATGAGCGAAATCAGCATGCCGATACCGCGGCCGATGGCGTGGAAGATCCGCTCGAAGAATTCAATCACCGGGTCAAGCATCGTCTTGGTATCCTTCCAGTCCGTAAAGCCGCGCCCTGAGCGCTGCCTTGTTGTTCAGATAGGTGGCCGCGAGCACATCCACAACATGAGCGCGGTAGCTCTCGGAATAGCCGTCATAAGCCGTGTAAAAACCCTGCTTGTCAAAGACGAAGCGGCTGACGAAGTCAAACGGCGCCAATCCCGCAAGCAGCCGGTTGACGAGCCACTGGTCCGGATGCGCGGGCGCCGCACGGCACAGCATGAGCCGCCGGTCGGCCCGGACTTCGCGCATCTTCACCTGCCCGGTCGATGCAACCTCCCGCATCGCCTCCTGCAGGAACGGGTAGATCCCCTCCTCGGCAATCAGCGCGGAATTGCGATGCATCCATGTCTGCAGCCAGATCCGGTCGGTTCCCGCGAGATCGATCGACGGATCGGCCCTGCGGACAAGATCGTACACCGCCATCTCCGCCCTGTGGGCGAAGAATCCCGACGGCTCGACCCACGACGCCCGCGGCAATTGCAGCCGCTCCGATTTCGACAGGTACTCGAAGATCCGCGCATGGTCGCGAATGTCGATATAGCTCACTTCCCAGGGCCGCGAGCGACGGAATCCAGGCGCGTGACTGTCGCAGATGACGGTGGTGGTCCGGTCATCACGGAAGATGAAGACGCCGCCGAAATGATTGGCCCAGTAGGAATTGTGCGGGAACACCAGCTTGTCCGGCACAAGCGCATTCTGCCTTATGTCGCCGGTTTCCCGCACCAGTTCGACCATCCGGTTGAGCATGGCGTCATCCCGCCAGCCGTCCTTCGAGGACTTCAGCCGGTCGACCAGCGCGCGCAATTCCGTTGCCTTGCCCAGCATGTTTTCGGCCGACATCACCCGGAAACGGACCTCGTCGATCGACAAGAGATCCTCGACCCCGGTCACCACATCGACCGGTTCCTCGATCTCGCCAAACAGCGCGTCCTTGATCGTCACCGCGTGCACGGCGCGGCGATTGCCGTCGAAGAACTCGTGCATCAGCCCGGCGGTGTTGGAGAAATGGGTGTGGACCACCGGCAGGTTCTCCTGCTCCGGCGTCAGCACGATGAACCGGCGGTTGACACCGTTGGGATCGAGATACTGCACGTCGCCGAGTTCCTCGGCGATTTCCGGCGAGAAGCCGGTCATGTCGATGCGGAACTCCGCGAGCTTTGTTTCGGGCAGTCCGAACGCCCTGAGCGCCTTGTTGTAGCGCGCGACGAGATGCGGCTCCGCGACAGGAAGCAGCCGCCCGTAGATCAGTTCGTTTTCGACGAGCCGGTTCATTGCTGCCAGCGCCCGTCCCGCTTCATCGCCTCGATCTCGCGGATCGCCCGCTCGCGCTGCCGCTCGCGCCGGATGATCTCGTCGACGGCCGTGGCGTCCGAACGGTCGGTGTAGCGGAACTCGGAATCGGCGTAGCGGTTGATTTCCTGCAGAACCATCTCGATCGTGAACGGCTTGCGCAGCTCGGAGATCATCGCGATCTTGTCGTCGTAGGATTTGTGCATGAAGGCTTCAGGCGTCTCGAACCACTCGTCCGGCAGGTCGATGTCCATCGCCCGCATCTCGATCGCGTCGGTGATGTTCTTGATCGCCCGGCCGGTAAAACGCGGTTCGGCCAGCTTGATCCGGTGCAGATAGGCGCCGATGTCGGCAATGGTCGTAACCTTGCCGTGCTCGCTCTCGAACCGCTCCCAAACCGAAAGCAGCCCCTCTTCCTGCGGCCGATCATGGCCGTCATAGGAGCGCGCAACGGCTTTCCTGATTTCCTGGCTGGCGAAAAGATCGTGGGATCCGAGCGGGATCGAGTGGTTCTTGCCGGCCAAAAGCGCGAAGATGTCGATGTAATCCTCGAGCGATTGCGGCCCGTCGACCAGCCAGCGGGCGCCGGCGCGTTGTCTGAGCGCATCGTCGACATTCTCCGGATAGTTGGAGAACATGCCGAAGCTGCAATTGCCGCGCACCACGGTGGAGGCGCCGGCGAAACTTTCCATCAGCACCGCGGTGACTTCCTGCTGGCCGGCAGACGCCCGGTCGTCGGAGCGCTTGGCCGCGACCTGGTCGATGTCGTCGATGGTGCCGAAGCCGATCGCCCGCGGGTTGAGCACATTGTCGACGAAGGCCTTGCAGTTCTGCCCTGACTTCCCCTGGTAGGACGAGATCTGGTCGACACCGAAATTCTCGTAGTGGAACGGATAGCCCGCGACCTCGCAGTAATCATTGATCATGCCGGCGAGCATCTGGATCAGGATGGTCTTGCCGGTACCCGGCGCCCCGTCGCCCATGAAGGTGAACAGGAAGCCGCCGAGTTCGACGAACGGATTGAGCTGCCGGTCGAAATCATAGGCCATGACCATCCGCGCCAGCCGCATCGCCTGGTGCTTGGCGAGGTGGTTGCCGATGATCTCGCCCGGCTTCTTGAAGCTCATCACCAGCGGCTTGCGGCGCTGGCCCGGCGCCACGTCGAAGCCGTCGAGGGTGAAATTGTCGCTTTCGAGCCGCAAATGCGATTGCGCGAAAGCGCTAAGTGCATCGAACCGGGCGCGCCGGCTGAGCAGCCCTTCGATTGCAACCCGCGCCAGCGCGCGGGCCCGCGAAGTCATCGCGGTCTCGTCCGGCGCGCCGGAAATCGCCTCGTCAAGCGCCGCCACGATCGATTTCAGCGCATCCTGCGGCGTATCGAACTGGAAATCCGGCTCCTCGGTGTCGTTGGCCGGTTCGCTTTCGCCGTCGACGGTCTGCAGGATGTAGGCCGCCAGCGTGAACGCCGCCACATAGGCCGAGGCCGACAGCAGCCGCTTGAAACGCTCCGCCTCCTCGCCCTGCAACGGCGCGCCGGCGTTGCGCGACTGCAGGCTTTCGAGATCAGTCTGCTCGGCAAACATTTGCGCCACCGCCAGCGCCACGGCGATGCCCCGCCGGGTGCGGAACAGAAGCGCGTGCTGCGGGATCGACAGCATCTGGTCATTGGCCCGGACCGACTGGATGGTCTTTGCGAGCTCGATCTCCCGGGTGCGGCGCATGCCGCCGGTCGAGACCGTGGAAACGAACCGCCGGTTGGTTCCCGCCAGCGGCGTCGAGGATGTGCCGTCCTGTTTGGTCAGCACCACGACGCGGGTCACCATCGACTGCGCCACCGCCTGGTGCCGGGCGATGTCTTCCTCGGAAATCGTCGTCAGCCCGGTTGTCTGGCTCATGATCTCATACCTCGCTGATGACCTGGTTGCCCGACACCACATGCACGGTAAAGCCCGAGAAAATGCTCTCGGCCTCGCCCGAGGCGTACAGCGCCTGGTAGGCGTCATGCGGAACAAGCGCATGTTTCTGGTATGCGCTCACCCCCTGCCGCGTCGCTTCCAGGTCATCGGTCTCGATGTGGTACTCGTCCCGCGCCGGCTCCGAACTCCACAGCCCGCGTCGGGCCGGACGCTCGGCCTTGGAAAACACTTCCTGCATGGTCCAGGTCAGAAGCCAGGCGTTTTCGTCCTTGCGCACCTTCGACAGGATCGTCGAGATCCGGTCGCTGTTCTCCGTCACGCCCGCCGAATAGAACGGCCCCAGCACGAAACGGCGCAACTGCTTGGGGTGCAGGTGCTCGAAATCGGCGTCCAGGTTCTGCGCGATCGTCACCGGAGACAGCGAATAGGCGCCGTTCCTTTCCGCCGAGGCGTCGAAGGCGCGGGCGAATTCCGGATTGAGCAGCCCGCCGACGGGAAGCGGGATCTCGATCTCCGGATTGAGTTTGCCGTCCTTGGTCACCAGCATCCTGGCGATGGATTCGCTCGAATCCTCGATCGTCGCCATGTAGACCATCGGCAGTGTCTGGCTGCCGTCGAACACGCCCCAGTGCACCACGTAGTAGGGCCGCCCGTTTTTCGGGTTGACCGAGACCCGTATCGTCTCGGGCAGGATGAACGGCGCGAACAACGCATCCTTGCCGATCTCCTCGAGATAGAGCCGTTCGGCAATCTGTTCCTGAAGCGCCGCGGGAAATTCCTTGTGACGCAGGATGAAGTCGGCCATTTCCGCCTTCAGCGTCTCGACGTCGGGGATCGACGCCAGCCGTTCCGCGGCCGTTGCGCGATCGTTTTCCAGCGTCAGCACGTTCTGGAACATCGGAAAGCCGCTCTCCGCACGGCTGATGCGAAAGCGCTCGATGAAGCCCAGCCGGTTTTCCCAGGCCGAAAACGTCGCCTCCAGCCGGTCGACATAGGGGATGATCACCTGGCCGACCAGGCCGTGGGCGTAGAGCGGCGAATTGTCGTCGGCAAGATAGACCCGCAAGCCCTGCAACGCCGCGCGCATCGACCTGAAATAAGCTCCGGCAGCGCCGGTGTCAGCACGCATGGCCGGCCTCCGGTTTCATCACGGCGCGATTAAGATTTCACGTAGTTGGCTGAATTGTGCTTTTCCAGAACCTCTGAAAAACGCCTGGCGAACGCGTCGTCGGCAAGCTTCTTGCGGCGCTGGATGTCCTGCGTCGACAGCATGTTCTTCTCATGCATCTCCAGAAGGTCGCCAATGTGCTTCTGCGCGGCAGCGCCGATTCCCGCCATGGTCTCTTCCGCGGCGGTATCGACCCGGCTTCCAAGCGTGTTGATCTTGTGGGCCACATCCTGCTGCGCCGCGGTCTTCAGCGAATCCTCCAGCGCCTTGTAGAGCACGATGCGCTGTTCGGTATCGATGGTCAGCTTGTTGATCAGCGTGTTCTGCGCCGCGATCTGGTTGTTGAGCGAATCCACGAAGGTCTGGAACATCGAGGTGTAGCGCTCCAGCGTCTGGCTTTCCGCCAGCAGCTCCTGCTCCTTGGCCTGGCGCTCATTGTACTCAGTGGCGAGCTTCGAGCGGTCGCTTTCAAGTTCCGTCCGGGTTTTCTGATCCGTCGACGCGGCGATCCGGTTTTCGATATCCATCAGCAGCGGATTGAGTTCCTCGATCCGCTGTTGCGTGGTTTCGAGATTGGCCATGGTCACCTTGCGGCGCTCGATCACCTTGATCAGGCTCGCCTCCGAGGTCTTGTAGCGGCTGTCGAGAATGTCCTTCTGATCCTTCAGGATGCCCGTGATGGTGTCGGACTTCTTCAGAAGCTCCTGCAGGTTGCCCGACAGCGACATGTTCCTGACCCGGTCAGAGCGCATCCGTTGCGCACGCGCCTTGGAGAACATCGCCACGAAGCTTTCCATGCCGGAAAAGCCCTTCATGCTTTCGAACTCCGCGCCGAAGACATTTGTTGCGTCTTCAAGCCCGATAATCAGGTCGGCGATGTTGGTTTCCATCATCCGTTGCTGGCGCAGGACGTCCTGAATGCGGGCATTTTCGATATCGAACTGCGGATCGCCAAGCTCTGCATCGGCCTCCGACAGCTTCTCGAGTACCACGCCGGACGCCTCGATCTTCGAGCGCATGTCATTGACCACCGAGCGTGTCTTTTCGATTTCCGCATCGAGCGCCTTGATATCGGCCATGTCCATTTCCCCTGTTTATCTGCGTCACCTGGAGGTGACGCTCAAGCAACCCGTCCAGTAGCGCCGGACACCATGGTATTGGTAGCACCGCTTCAGTGCACCGCAAACCTGCCGAAGGCCAAGTTAGGTATGATTGAGGTGAAAAAAAAGGCCGCTCCCAAAGGAGCGGCCTTGATTTCGGCGTTGCGGATCAGCTTCACTTGGCTGCCGCGGGATCCTTGAGATAGGCGATGACGTTCTCGATGTCGTCGTCCTTCTTCAGGCCGGCGAAGGCCATCTTGGTGCCTTTCACAACGCCCTTGGGGTTGTGCAGGTAGGCGTTCAGCGCCTCCACCGTCCAGGTCGGCACTTCGGCGGCGTGCTCGGTCATCGCCTTGGAGTACTTGTAGCCTTCGACCGAGGCGATCGGGCGATCAATGATGCCGACGAGGTGCGGGCCGACCTTGTTCTTCTCTTCCGTGGCCGTGTGGCAAGCCGCGCACTTCTTGAACACCTTGGCGCCAGCAACAGCGTCGCCATCAGCGAGTGCCGCGGTCGGGGCGGAAAGGCCGGCCACGATGAGGGCGCCAAACATCATGGAAAGGGAAATGCGCATGAGACAGTCTCCGTTCGTGTTACAGAATTATCTGATGTTATAGCGCAGGCCACGATAAGGACAATGCGCTTTGATATCCTTCTGACGGCTTGCGGGTCGCCAGTCAGTCGAATTTCACCGTTAAAAACGCATTACGGCGCTATTTTGTTCCATCCGGGTTCATGACATCGTCCCAGTGACGGCGACAATACGACACATATTTTTCGTTGCCGCCGACCTCGATCTGGGCGCCCTCGCGGATCACCCTGCCCTGCTCGTCCATGCGGACGACCATCGTCGCCTTGCGCCCGCAATGACAAATCGTCCGCACCTCACGAAGTTCGTCGGCGAGCGCGAGCAAGGCCTGCGAACCGGGAAACAGCTGTCCTCGGAAATCGGTCCGCAGGCCATAGGTCATCACCGGGATCTTCAGACGATCGGCCACGCGCGCCAGCTGCCACACCTGCGCTTCGGTGAGAAACTGCGCCTCGTCAACGAAGGCGCAGGCGATCTCGCCGTCGGCCTGCAGGCTCTTCAGTGTCTCGTAGAGATCGTCTTCCGGACGGAATGTGTGCGCCTCGCTGTCCAGCCCGATGCGGGAGGCAATGCGTCCGACGCCGGCACGGTCATCGAAGGCCGCGATGAACAGCACCGTCCGCATTCCGCGTTCCCGGTAGTTGTAGGAGGCCTGCAGCAGAAGCGTCGACTTCCCGGCATTCATGGTGGAATAGCTGAAATAAAGCTTGGCCAAGACCGGCTCCCGATTATCTCCCGGCATTCGCGTCTCACCGACACGTCCCACCGGCGTCAAAACCCGGCAATGCCATCGCAAACCCATGGCCGCCGGTTGAGCATCTCTTGCCGGTCAGCGCCGCCAAATTCCACCCCTTCGAGGCCGCTTTCAACAGCCGTTTTCGTTTCCGATGCAAAAATTGACGGCCTTGCGGCTTGAGTTCACCGCCCATAGGTGGTTGTTTCTGCAATCGGAACACGGGAGAGACCGACCATGACAAGAAAAATGACCCTTACTTTCGCTGCAATCCTGCTCGCCGGAACCGCATCCGTTCAGGCGGCCGACGCCGAATCCTGCAAGAATGTCCGCTTTGCCGATGTCGGCTGGACCGACATCCAGGCCACCACGGCCGTCGCCGGCGTCGTGCTCGACGCCCTGGGCTATACCCAGGAAGTTCAGGTGCTGAGCGTGCCTGTGACCTACCAGTCGCTGAAGAACAAGGACATGGATGTTTTCCTCGGCAACTGGATGCCCTCGATGGCCGCCGACGTACAGCCTTTCCTCGACGATGGTTCGGTTGAAACCGTCGCCCAGAACCTTGACGGCGCAGGCTATGGCCTGGTCGTCCCGACCTACGCCGCCGAAGCCGGCGTCAAGAGCCTGACCGACATCGGCAAGTTCAAGGACAAGTTCGACGGCAAGATCTACGGCATCGAGCCGGGCAATGACGGCAACCGCATCGTGCTCGAGATGATCGCCGATCCGGCCAATGGCCTCGACGGTTTCGAACTGGTCGAAAGCTCGGAAGCCGGCATGCTGTCGCAGGCCGAAAAGGCGCTCAAGAACGAGGAATGGATCGCATTCCTCGGCTGGACCCCGCACCCGGTGATGGGCGAGATGTCGATCGCCTATCTCGATGGCATGGGCGACAGCGGCTTCGGTGCCGCGACCGTCCACACCAACGTGCGCGCCGGCTACACCACCGAGTGCCCGAACGTCGGAACCTTGATCAAGAACCTGTCGTTCTCGCTGACGATGGAAAACCAGATCATGGACGCGATCCTCAAGGGTGAAGACGCCAACGCCGCAGGCCTTGCCTGGCTGAAGGCCAACCCGGATACCGTTAAGCCTTGGCTTGAAGGCGTCACCACCTTCGACGGCGGCGACGCTGCCGCCGCGGTTGCCGCCAAGCTCGGCATGTGAGACTTGCAATGACAGTCCGGGGCCGCGTGCCGGCCCCGGACTGGTTTGGGTGTCGGGGGACATGACATGGATGGACTGGCAGATTTCATAACGGCCTGGAAAATCCCGGTCGGAAAATGGGGAAAGAGCTTCTTCAATTTCCTCACCGACAATTTCGAGTTCGCCTTCGACGCCATCGCCGACAGCCTCAAGTTCCTCCTCGACTCGATGATTGACGGCCTCTTGTGGCTGCCTCCGCTTGTCCTCGTCGCGGTGATCGCGCTGATCGGCTGGCGCATTCAGAAGTCCTGGAAGCTGGCGCTCGGGATCGTTCTCGGGCTGGTCTTCATCATCAACCAGGGCCTGTGGAAGGAGACCGTCGAGACCCTCGTCCTGGTCATTTCCGCCGCGTTCATGTCGATGCTCATCGGCGTTCCGATCGGCATCTGGCTGGCGCACCGCCCGCGGTTCTACACCTATGTCCAGCCGGTCCTCGACCTGATGCAGACGATGCCGACCTTCGTCTACCTGATCCCGGTGCTCATCCTCTTCGGCCTCGGTCTCGCCCCGGGCCTGCTTGTCACCATCATCTTCGCCGCACCGGCGCCGATCCGGCTCACCTATCTGGGCATCACCTCGGTCCCCAGGCCGATGGTCGAGGCCGGCCAGGCCTTTGGCGCCTCGCCCCAGCAGCTGCTCCGGAAAGTCGAACTGCCCGCGGCGCTACCGACCATCATGGCGGGCCTGACCCAGTGCATTATGCTGTCGCTTTCGATGGTTGTCATCGCCGCCCTGATCGGCGCCAACGGGCTCGGCAAGCCGGTGGTGCGGGCGCTCAACACAGTCAACATACCGCTCGGGCTTGAAGCCGGCATCGCCATCGTCATTCTCGCCATCATCCTCGACCGCATCTGCCGGGTCCGCATCGGAGCAACGTCATGAGTCTCGACGCAGCGCGCGGCTCGGTCCGCATCGACAACGTCTCAATCATCTTCGGCGAGAGCACCGCGGAAAGCCTTGCCCTCGCCGACGCCGGCAAATCCCGCACCGAGATCCAGGAAACCACCGGCGACGTGCTCGGCGTGCACAATTGCACCGTCGATATCAACGAGGGCGAGATCCTGGTGTTGATGGGCCTTTCCGGCTCGGGAAAGTCCACCCTGCTGCGTGCCGTCAACCGGCTCAACCCGATCAGCCGCGGCAAGCTCATCGTCCATTGCGGCGACGAGACTTTCGATGTCGGCGCCTGTGACGACAAGCAGCTCAAGCAGCTGCGCATGGACACGGTCTCGATGGTGTTCCAGCAATTCGGCCTGCTGCCATGGCGCACGGTGGCCGACAATGTCGGCTTCGGCCTTGAAATCGCCGGCGTCCCCAAAGCCGAACGTGACAAGCGGGTTGCGGAACAGCTCGCGCTCGTCGGCCTCTCCGACTGGTCCGAGCGAATGGTGGCCGAACTCTCGGGCGGCATGCAGCAGCGCGTCGGCCTGGCGCGCGCCTTTGCCACCGGCGCGCCGATCCTGTTGATGGACGAGCCGTTCTCGGCCCTCGATCCGCTGATCCGCACCCGTCTGCAGGACGAATTGCTCGAACTGCAATCCCGGCTCGGCAAGACCATCATCTTCGTCAGCCACGACCTCGACGAGGCCATGAAGCTCGGCAACCGCATCGCCATCATGGAAGGTGGTCGCATCATCCAGTGCGGCACGCCGCGCGACATCGTCAATTCGCCCGTCAACAAGTATGTCGCCGATTTCGTCGCCAATATGAACCCGATCGCCATGCTCACCGCGCGCGACGTCATGGAGCCTGGAAAGCCCGACACCTCGCGCGGCCAATCGCCGCTGTCGGCGTCGGTTACCCCCGATACGCCGCTTTCCGACGTGATGGACGCACTGGCCAAGCGAGACGGGACGATTGGCGTGATTGACAAGGGCGTCGTCACAGGCTCCATCACGGCGGACGATATTGTTCGCGGCCTGACGCGGCACCGCCGCCCAGATTGACCGGGTCCAGATAATTAACGCAGTGCAGTCAAGGAGATCTGAGAATGGAAGTTAAGGGCAAAACCGCCATCGTGACCGGTGGAGGCTCGGGCCTCGGTGCGGCAACCGCGCGGGCATTGGCAGCAGCGGGCGCAAAGGTCTCCCTGCTCGACGTCAATCTCGCGCAGGCCGAGAAGGTCGCCGCCGAAATCGGCGGCAAGGCGATCGCCTGCGATGTCTCGAATGCCGCCGCTGCCGAAGCCGCCCTGGCCCAGTCTGCCGAAGCCCTCGGAGAAGCACGGATCCTGATCAACTGCGCGGGAATTGCACCCGCCGTTCGCGTTGTCGGCCGCGAGGGCCCGCATGATCTCGACGTGTTCCGCAAGGTCATCGAAGTTAACCTGATCGGCAGCTTCAACATGCTGCGGCTGTTTTCCGACCGCGCTTCGAAACTCGAGCCGCTCGCTGACGGCGAACGCGGCGTGGTGATCTCGACGGCTTCCGTCGCCGCCTTCGACGGCCAGATCGGTCAGGCGGCCTATTCCGCCTCCAAGGGCGGCGTGCACGCCATGGCGCTTCCGATCGCGCGCGAGCTTGCCCGCTTCGGCATCCGCGTGATGACCATTGCTCCGGGGATCTTTGCCACTCCCATGCTGCTCGGCATGCCGCAGGAAGTTCAGGACAGCCTCGGCGCCTCGGTCCCCTTCCCGTCGCGGCTCGGCCAGCCGGAAGAATACGCAAGCCTCGCCATGCACATCATTGACAATGTCATGCTCAACGGTGAGACGATCCGTCTTGACGGGGCGATCCGGATGGCCCCGAAATAGGAACCTGGGAACTCCGATGAAGGAGCCGGTCAAGACCATTCGCGATACGGATGAGGAAGCGCGCCGTCTTGCGCGCCGGCTCATCCGTGGCGCCCGCTTCGGCGCCATCGCCGTGCTTGAACCTGGCACCGGCTTTCCCTTTGCCAGCCGGGTCCTGACCGGGACCGATATCGACGGCACGCCCTTGATCCTGGTCTCGGCGCTCTCGGTGCACACCGGTGCACTGACCGCCGATCCGCGCGCCTCGCTTCTGTTTGGCGAACCGGGCAAGGGCGACCCCCTCGCCCATCCCCGCATCACCGTGCGCACCCGGGCGGAACGCGTTGCAAGGCAAGATCCGCTCCATGCCCGCCTGCGCGCCCGCTTCATCGCCAGGCATCCGAAGGCGGCACTCTACGCCGACTTTCCCGATTTTACGTTTTTCCGCATGGCGCCCGAATCAGCGAGCCTCAATGGCGGTTTCGGCAAGGCCTTCGTGCTCGATTCGTCCGATCTTCTTATCGTCTCGCCAGCCATCGCCGATGTCGGTGAAATCGAGCCGAGCGCCATTGATCATATGAATACCGATCACCCCGATGCCGTTGATACATATGCGAGAATCCTCGGAAAATCGAAAAAAACAGGGTGGAAAGTCTGCGGAATTGACTGCGCGGGCCTCGATCTCGCCAATGGTGACGAACTTCTGCGCATCGAATTCGATGCGCCCCTGCAACAGGCGTCCGGGTTGCGCACGAAGCTTGCCGAACTCTCCCGTACGCTGTGAAAAAATAGGGATGTACATTGACCATTATATAGTTGAAATAGAATCGACGGAATTTTTTTGAGCATTTGGACTAATTTATTGAACGCCGCCACGAGCGGGCGCTATGGATGATACCCATGATTGATACGAGCCGTCTGGAAAATCACTCTGAGGAAGCTGCAGACCTTCTGGCTGCGATGGGCAATCAGAAGCGGATGATGATTCTCTGCAACCTCGCCAAGGGAGAAATGCAGGTTGGCACTCTGGCGGAGAAGGTTGATTTGAGCCAGTCCGCCCTGTCCCAGCACCTTGCCAAACTCAGAACGCGTCAACTGGTCAAGACCCGCCGCGAGGCACAGTCGGTCTATTACTCGATCAACTCGGAACCGGTTTTGCAGATGCTGCGGACACTGAACAGCATTTATTGCAACTGAAACAGCCGATCTGATCCTCGATCGGGGCGCCACAGCCTGAACAGGCGCTTGACGATACCGCCGGGCCGTCCCCATATGGGGCGGAAAGGATCATGCTGATGACTATTTCTATCCGGATTGATGGCATGCATTGCGGCGGATGCGTGCGTTCCATCGAAAAAGCTGCACAGTCTGTCGACGGTGTTTCAAACCTCTCGGTCAACCTTGAGAACGGTGAACTGAGAGCCGATATCGACAGGCCTGAACTGGTCGACACGCTGAAGGGCGTGATCGAGGATTGCGGCTTCGACGTGACCGGCGTCACGGCCTGAGGCCGATCCATTGACCGCCAAACCCGACCATGTGACGTTCGATATCACCGGCATGACCTGCGCAAGCTGTTCGGCGCGGGTGGAGAAGGTGCTTTCGCGCCAGCCGGGCGTGCTGGAGGCGCATGTCAATCTGGCGCTCGAACGCGCCGACATCGAGGGCACCAATCTCGATCCATCCAGCCTGTCCGAAGCCATCGCACGTGCCGGTTTCGGCGCCGTGCTGCGCCGCGACGATTTCGCCGCACACCGTGACGCCGACGAAGCGCAGGCAGCCAGCCGGCGCGCCGATGAGCGGCAGACCCTGCTGCGCCTCATCGTTTCGGCCCTGCTCACCCTGCCCATCGTCATCGGCATGCTTCCGATGATGACCGGCCTGGGAGAAGCGTGGATTTCCCCGGTCTGGCAGGCGCTGCTGGCCACCGGGGTGATGGCGGTGTCGGGCAGCCGGTTCTGGCGCGAAGCCTTCGGCGCTCTGCGTGGCGGATCGGCGAACATGGCCGTGCTGGTCAGTCTCGGCACCGGCGTCGCCTATGTCTGGTCGCTGTGGGTCATGGCAAGCGGCTGGAACGATCCCCACGCCGGTCACGGGCAGGCGATGGCCTCGCATCTCCACTTTGAAGCCGCGGCCGTAGTGCTGACGCTCATCATGCTCGGCAAATACCTGGAAGCTCGGGCCAAATCCGGCGCTGCGGGTGCATTGCGGGCGCTCGGCCGGCTGCAGCCCGACACCGCCGAGCTGAAGACCTTGAGCGGTTCGGTCCGCACAATCCCGGTCGAACGCCTTGCGGCCGGTGATGTCATCGTCGTCAGGCCGGGCATGCGGGTTGCCGCCGACGGGGTCATCCTGACCGGCATGTCCTCCCTCGATGAAGCCATGGTGACCGGCGAAAGCATGCCGGTTTCCCGCGGGCCCGGAGACCAGGTCATCACCGGCACCACCAACACGGATGGCGTGCTTGAAGTCGAGGTGACCGCCGCCGGCGCTGACACGCGGCTTGCCCGCATGACGCGGCTAGTCGAGGAGGCCCAGACCGGCCATGCGCCGGTGCAGAAGCTCGTCGACCGGATTTCCGCGATCTTTGTTCCCCTCATCCTGGTCATCGCCCTGGCGACATTCGCGGGCTGGATGCTCTCGGGCGCAGACTTTGAGACCGCCATGGTCGCAGCCGTCGCGGTGCTGGTCATCGCCTGCCCCTGCGCGCTCGGCCTTGCCACCCCCACCGCGCTCGTCGCCGGCACCGGTGCCGCCGCCAGGGCCGGCATCCTGATCCGGGACATCGAGACGCTCGAACGCGCCACCGACATCAAGCTGGTGGCCTTCGACAAGACCGGGACCCTGACCCTGGGCACGCCAGAAGTTGCCGGGCTGTATCCGGTCAAAGGCACGACCGCGTCCGAACTTCTCGCTCTTGCCGGTTCGGCCGAGACCGGAAGCGAGCACCCGCTTGGCCGCGCCATCCTTGCCCGTGCCGATCACGAGGGCATCCGGATTTCCCCCGCCTCAGACATCCGCGCCGTTCCCGGCCGCGGCCTGGAAGGAACGAATGACGGAGTGAAGATACGGGTCGGCTCGGAGCGGTTTCTCGCCGAGGCCGGCATCAATACAAAGGGCACGGAAGCAACCGGTGCCCGCGATGAAACCGGCACACTGGCCTGGGTTGCCAGGGGCGACCGGCTGATCGGCGTGATCCGTCTGGCGGACACGATCCGGCCGCAAACCCGTCAGGCCCTTGCCGATCTGGCGGCGAGAGGACTGACCAGCGTCATGCTGACCGGTGACAATGAGGCCACTGCCCGGGCGATCGCGGCGGAAGCCGGGGTGTCCGATGTCCGCGCCGGGCTGCTGCCTGGCGAAAAGCTCGACGTCATCCGCGACCTGGCGAAAAGCACGGGTGGTCATGTCGCCTTTGTCGGGGACGGCTTGAACGATGCGCCGGCGCTTGCTGCTGCCAATCTCGGCATTGCCATGGCCGGCGGCGCCGACGCCGCCCGCGAAGCGGCTGCCATCACCCTGATGCGGCCCGATCTCCGTCTGGTGTCCGCGGCTCTGGATGTCGCAGCCAAAACCCGGCGAACCATAAGGCAAAACCTCGGCTGGGCCTTTGTCTACAATCTGATCGGCATCCCGTTGGCCGCCCTCGGCATCCTGCCGCCGGTCTTTGCCGGTGCCGCCATGGCCTTCTCCTCGGTCAGCGTCGTCACCAATTCCGCCCTGATGGCGCGGTGGAAACCGGGCTTTGCCAGGGACTGAAACTCACGTCGCGGGCGGCTCGAACGGAAGCGGATAAACCGGCCTGTCATTCCCGGCCCGCACCTGAAAGGCGGCCGGGCTCCCGCGCCTTGCTTTCGCAATCCGTGCAGAATCGAAAAGGCCCGCCTCCTCGGAGACGGGCCTTTTTGATGCTTGACCAAAGATCTGATCCGGTCAGAACTCTTCCCAGCTGTCCTGCGCAACGGCGGCATTTCCCTGGCTGCGCATCTGCGGCCGGGCAGCGCTGGCGGCGGGCCGGCGGGTCTCTGCCGGAGCCGGCGTCGCCATGGTCCGTGCGGTCTGGCGCAGCACGGCCGATTGCGCGGTTGCCGAGCCATCGATCGTGAACCGGGAGATCAGTTCACGCAGCTTGCCGGCTTCGGCGGCCAGCTCGGCGGAGGCAGCGTTGGATTGTTCCACCATCGCAGCGTTCTGCTGGGTTGTCTGGTCCATCTGATTGACCGCCTGATTGACTTCCGACAGGCCAGTGGACTGTTCCTTGGCCGAGACGGCAATCGCGTCCATGTGGGTGTTGATCTCGGTGATGAAGCCACCGATGGTGCGAAGCGCCTCGCTTGCCCTGCGCACCAGATCCACGCCGCTGGAGACTTCCGTCGAGGAGTTGTGGATGAGTTCCTTGATTTCCTTTGCCGCATTGGCGGAACGCTGGGCCAGCTCGCGCACTTCCTGGGCAACGACGGCGAAGCCCGTGCCGGCTTCCCCGGCGCGCGCAGCCTCGACGCCGGCATTGAGCGCCAGCAGGTTGGTCTGGAAGGCGATCTCGTCGATAACACCGATGATGTTCGAGATCTGCTTCGAGCTTTCCTCGATCCGCCGCATCGCGTCCTCTGCCTGACCGACGACCTCGGAAGACTGGTTTGCCGACGAATTGGCCTGGGAGGCTACGCCGCGGGCTTCTTCGGTCCGCTTGGTGGAATTGACCACGTTTGCGGTGATCTCCTCGACGGCGGCTGCCGTTTCCTCGAGCGCGGCGGCCTGGCGCTCGGTGCGCTTTGCCAGGTCATCCGTACCGTTGGCGATTTCGCGGGTTCCGGTTTCCATCATCGACACGCTGTCGGTGATCGATCCCATCGTCGAGCTCAACTGCCGGACCGACTGGTTGAAGTCGTGACGCAG
This sequence comes from Hoeflea sp., assembly GCA_020637795.1. Classification (GTDB taxonomy): domain Bacteria; phylum Pseudomonadota; class Alphaproteobacteria; order Rhizobiales; family Rhizobiaceae; genus Hoeflea. The sequence goes on from JACKJT010000003.1 coordinate 217,105, forward strand.
GGCCTCGAAGTCAGGCGCGAAGGCCTCTTCGAGCTGGAACGACAGATCCCCTGCGGCCAGCCGCTGCAAGCCTGCGGCGAGGCCGGAGGTCGCGATTTTCAGGCGCGCCGCGGCGTCGGCCTCCGCCTTTTCCTGAGCGGCGACGCGGTCCGCCTCGGCCTGCTTGCGGTTTGCTTCCGCTTCCGCCTGCAGGCGCTGGTTGGCAATACCGGCTTCGCGGAACACCTGCATGGCTTCGGCCATCTTGCCGATCTCGTCCTTGCCCCCCTTTTCGATGGTCACATCGAGGTCGCCGTTGGCGAGTTTCGCGGTGGCGTCGGCCAGGCGGCTCAGCGGACGGGAGACCATCTGGAAGTTCATGAGACCCATTCCGGCGGCCACGAGGGCCACGATGATGGATGCAGCAAGGCTGATGAATTCAACGGCGGTCAGGGCAGACATCTGGTTGCTGGAGGCAGCGGCGCTTTTCTGCTGGAACGTGCCCACCAGTCCGCCGACCTTTCCGCTGAACTCACCCAGAAGCCTGGAGCCTTCCCCGGTCAGTTCCAGCACCCGCGCCAGTTCGACCGTCATCGGGTCCCGCATCAGCTTGATCTGTCGGTCCACCACGGTGCTGCGCCATTCGCCCAGCACCGTCGCGGCTTCGTTCAAGACCGGCTCTTCGTTGGCGGCATGTTCCGCATAGAGACCCTTGAGCTTGGAGAACTGGGCGTCGATGGTGGCGCTTGTCTCCTCATAAGCCTTGACGAACTCCCGGTTGCCCGTGAGCAGGAAGTTCTTCACATGGAGATTGGACTTGTTGACCTCGGTCGTGAGACTTGCGGTCTCGGTCAGCAACTCGCCCATCGTCTGGCTGTTCTGGACAAGCTCATGCGCAGTCAGGGCCCGCATGTACATCAGGCTGGAGGCACCGATCGCGATGAACGCCAGAATGGCGAAGGCCGCAAATCCCTTTGTGCTGACGGATATGTTCTTGAGCATGTTAAACGTCCTGTTGGGTCTTGGGTGTCGCTGCCTGGGATGTGCAGGATGTCACGACGCTATCAGTCTGGCTTCGTCATGCGCCGGCGGCGACACGACGCTCGAGTTCGGTCAGGTTGACTTCCATGGTCACGGCGCCGATGGATTTGCCCTCGTCGGTCAGAGTGAAACTGACCTGACCGCGCCAGATCTTGTTGTCCTCATCCCATTCCGGCTCATCGACAAACAGCGCATCACCTGAGACATCGTAGGTTTTCTGGAACTTGCCTTCGTCGCCCTGCCAGTAGTCACTGGTAATCGAACTCTGTCCGACATTCAGGCCGTTGTAGTCCATCACGAAGATTTCGGCATACAGGCCAAGCGACTTGCCCTGCAGACGGGTCAGGTAGACCGACAGCGGATTGGACAATGTCGCCGCGATCAACGGCTTGTCGTCGCTTTCGCGCTCGGCGCGCCACTGGGCATCCAGCGCGTCGATCTGTTCCTGCGGAAGTTTCTGGAGACGGTCATTCTGCGCGCCCACCGAAATCCGCACGATGTCGGTCTCGATCGACTGACGCATCTCCTGGACCACCTCGGAGGTGATGAGACGGTTGACGTCGGGTTTGGCGGGTTCCGCTAACGCCGGTGAAACCAGCGCGCACAGGGCGGCTGCGGCAAGTATGTTTTTCGAAAAGCCCATGACTGTCTCCTTTTGGAGGACATTTGGACCTTCCGATTTAAAACATGGTTAAACACCTAAAATTTTATTAGAATTAGGTAATAGACGGGTCTTGTTTGTCATCTTGCCGCCGTTACGCCAGTTCACGGCAGATGTGCAACTCCGGCGAATAACACCCCCCGGAAAAAGCAGACGGGCGTTATCCGGCGAGAATAACGCCCGTCAAGCGACGGCAGGAAAATCCCTGCCATGCCGCCGGTCGCTGGCGAAAATGAACACCCAATCTTGCACCGGCCTGACCTCGCAAACAGGCTCTCTTGTGACCGCTGCCTTGCCGTGGCATTGGAGTGCCCGGATGAACAGGAACCGGCCATGAAACACAAGATCATTATCGACACCGACCCCGGGATCGACGACGCCATGGCGATTGCCTATGCCGTGGCTCATCCGGATATCGAACTGCTGGCCCTGACCACCATTTTCGGCAATGTCCGAACTCACGAGGCGACTCGCAACGCGCTGGCCTTGCTTGATCACTGGGGCGTTGCCGCCGACGTCGCCGAGGGCGAATCGGCGCCGGATTCCATGCCGGCCAATGAACCGAGCTACCTGGTTCACGGCCGCAACGGTTTCGGCGGGGTCGACATCCCCGCATCCACCCGGCAGAAGCATGCGCTCGGCGCGGTCGACTACATCATCGAGGCAACAAAACGCTATCCCGGGGAAATCACCCTTTGCGCCGTTGGACCGGTGTCCAACCTGGCGAGGCTGCTCGAACGCGATCCCGAGGTGGTTTCGCGCCTCAAGGGCGTCATCGTCATGGGCGGCGCCGTCCACCGCAAGGGCAACGTCACGCCGATGGCCGAGGCCAATTTCTGGAATGACCCGGACGCCGCCGATGCCGTGCTGGCAGCCAGCTGGCCGCTGGTTCTGGCCCCGCTCGATTGCACCATGCCGGTGGTTTTCACCCCCGACTTCATGCAGGCGCTGGCCAGGGAAAACCCCGTGCTGGGATCACCGCTGGCGGCAATGGCCGAATTCTATGCCCGGTTTTACCGCTCGCATCTGGGCATCGGCGGCTGCGTGCCGCATGATGTGATGGCTCTCTCCTGGCTCACGGTTCCGGGTGCCTTTCGCCTGCAGAAGGGCGCGCTTGCCGTGATCACCGACGGCCCCGCCATCGGCCAGACCCTGTTCCAGCCCGGCGGCACGAAGAGCCGCGCCCGTTGCTTTGACGGACGACCGGACCATATGGTGATGGTCGACACGGACCCGGAAATGTTCATGGCCGACTACATGATGGTCATGACGCAGCACGCTCGCTGAAGCCTCTCCCTGTTGGCTGCGTCAACGGAGGAGCGGGATGAACAGTTTGAGTAAGGGTGGATTGGCGGTCGTCATCGGCAGCGCCGGCGGCATCGGCGCGGCGATGGTCGACGTGTTGGAACAGTCGGGCGCCTTTGCCGGGGTGATCGGCTTCTCCCGCACATCCGAACCTGCAATCGATCTGCTCGACGAGCAGAGCATCGTCCGCGCCGCAGACACCGTCAGCGCGAGGAAAATGGATCTCCGCCTGGTCTTCGACGCGACCGGCTTCCTGCATGGCAGCGGCTTCACGCCGGAAAAGTCCCTCTCGGCCCTCACCCCCGAGCACATGGCCCATGCCTTTGCCGTCAATGCGATCGGGCCGGCGCTGGTGATGAAACATTTCCTGCCGCTGTTGCCGAAACAAGGAAAGTCGATCTTCGCCAGCCTGTCGGCCAAGGTGGGCTCGATCGGCGACAACCGGCTCGGCGGCTGGTACAGCTACCGCGCCTCCAAGGCAGCGCTCAACCAGCTGGTCCACACCGCGGCAATCGAACTGGCGCGCCGCAAGCCCGAAGCCGTCTGCGTGGCGCTGCACCCCGGCACCGTCGACACCGGGCTTTCATCGGATTTTGCCAAGACCGGCCTCGAGGTGCGCCGGCCGGCCGAAGCAGCCGCCCTGCTGATCGGCGCGCTTGACCGGCTCACACCTGCCGAGACAGGAGGCTTCTTTGACTACAGCGGCGCTTCCCTGCCCTGGTGAAGACGGTTCCACCCTGACCATCGCCCGCAAATTCCGCTCTTTACCCGGTTTTCACCAGCATCCCCCTATAAGCGGACAATGAACGAGAAGAAGATCATCCGTTGGGGCATCGCCGGGACCGGAACCATCGCCCGGCAATTCGCCTCCGACATCGGCTATGCGGACGGCGCGGTGCTGTCGGCTGTCTGCTCGCGCGACCTGGCCAGGGCACGGGAGTTCGCCGGACACCATTCCGGCGTCGTTGCATTCGATTCCCTGGCATCGATGATCGGTGCGCAGACAATCGACGCGATATATCTCGCCACTCCGAATACCGCGCACCGCCCCGCCGCGCTCGAATGCATTGCGGCGGGCGTCCCGGTCCTGATCGAAAAACCGATGACCGCCAGCTTGAACGAAGCGCTGGAGATCGAACGCGCTGCCCGGTCCGGCGGCAGTCTGGTGATGGAGGCGATGTGGAGCCGCTACCTCCCCGCCATCAGGGCTCTGCGAACAGTCCTCAGCGACGGCGCGATCGGCACCGTCCGCAAGCTCGAGGCGGATATCGCCTGGAAGCACGACTTCGACCCGACGAGCCGGTTCTTCGACAAGTCGCAGGGCGGCGGGGCACTGCACGATCTCGGGATCTACCCGATCTCGCTGGCACGCCACTTTCTCGGTGATCCGGTCAGCATCGACGGATCCTGGCGGGCCGCGCCATCGGGTGTCGATATCGCGGCAACCTTGCATATGCAATTTCCCGGCGCCGAAGCCGAGATCCGTTGCGCCTTTGACCGTGAGGGCTCCAACCGGATGGTGATCGAAGGTGAAAAAGGCGTCGTGGTGATCGCGCCGCCCTTCATCAAGGCATCAGGCTTCACGATCTACCCTTCCCGCCGCCTCGCCGATCTGGCCGAGCCGGGCGGCAACGGCTTGCCTGACAGAATCCGCCGGAAACTTTTCAAGCGCCTGCCGCTGCCGGGAACGAAAGTCCACGGTTTCGGGTTTGAAGGGGGCGGACTGCAATTCGAGATCGAAGCCGCATCCGAGGCCATCCGTCAGGGCCTGGGCGAAGAACCGGACAACCGTCTGGGCGACAGCATCGCCGCCTTGAGGATCATCGAGGCCGTTCTCGCCGAACCTCCGGTCACCGGCTAGGGCCGGCCCCTTTGTCTGCTGCTAGAAAGAGGATCGCGGGGTAAACGATCCCACGCCTTCGTTCATCGCCAGCGCCAGCTCTGTCAGATGCAGGGCCCTTTGTCCGGAAAAAAACGGCGTCCTTCCGCTCGCCACCGCGTTCGCCATATCGGCGATGCCGCGAGCAAAATCGATCTGCGACGGGAAGGAAGCAAGCTTGCCGGCCCTGGTCGGCCCCGGGTAGGCCACCGGTCGGCCATGGGTCAGCCTGAGCGGCAACACCTGTCCGCGCGAGCGTTCGAACCGCCCCGCCAGGCGTTGCAGCAGCGGCCGTGGCCCGTCGAACCGGCTCAGATGCACCGGCGAGCGGTCATCCCAGAGATCGCGCACCACGATGGTGCCCTCCTCCCCGACCACCGTCAGCGACCGGTCGCGCGGTGCGGCAAGACCGCAGGTCAGGCGCGCGGTCACGCCGGAGCGGAAGGACAGGCATCCGACGGCAAAATCCGGCGCCATGGCCACATCCCTTGTGCCCGGCCCCTTGTCGGGGAAGGTGAGCGCCGAAAAGGCCTGCCCCTCCTCGACAGCGCCAAACAGCGACACCAGCCAGGACAGGCCGTATCCCGCATGCTCGAGTGTGCAGCCGACCTCGAATTCGTGCAGACCTGGCCATTTGGCACCCGAGCGCGAACGCCACTCCGTCCAGTTGTCCTTGAACACCGGTCCGTCTTCCATTTCGGCATAGGCCAGCCGCGGCGCCCCGATCCGCCCGGCTTCGATCAGGCCGGCGACCAGCTGCTGCGCATCCGAAAGACCGTTGGCCGGCGCACCGCAGACGGTCAATCCCTTGCCGTCGGCCAGCTCGATGACCGCGCGCGCTTCCTCGAACGTCATGCCGAGCGGTTTCTCGCAATAGACATGCTTGCCCGCGTTCAAGGCCGCACAATTGAGCTCGAAATGGCTGTCCGGCGACGTCAGGTTGACGAGGATGTCGGTCTCTCCGTCGCCCAGGCATTCCTCGAGCGATCCGTAGGCCCGGAGATCGTGAAACCGGCAGAACTGCGCGAGCCGGCCGGCATCGCGATCCCATGTTCCCGCAACAACGAGCCCGGGGTAGTTGGCAAGCGTGGTCATGTAGTAGTCGGCAACGAAGCCGGTGCCGACAAGTGCGATCTTGGTCATGGGTCTTGGGTCCCGGCCAGCTGATGTCTTCAGGCTAGCAGTTCGGCGTTAAGATGCGGTTGCCTGCGCGTGCCGGTCCGCAGCCGGTGTTCAGCGTGCATCCGCCAGAAACGAGGCGATCCAGGTCAACGGCGCGTTCCAGTTGATGGCGATTTCATTGGTCGAGTAGGATCGCGCATCGTCGACATAGCAGGCCTGCGGCGCGCAGCCCTTGAGTTTGCGGATGGCATAGTCGTCGGCAAGGCCGCTGTTCGGCCCGCCCGCAAGCGCGCCTTTCGGCACCGCCGGATAGGACGGATCGATGGAGGCGGCAAACATGTTGGAATATTGACGCTGCGCATAGGTCGTGCCGTAGCCGGTGACATAGGAGATCCCCAGGGCATTGCGGCCGAAAATGTAATCCATGCTTTCGCGCGCCGCCTGCAGAAAGCGCTTGTCGCCGGTAATGTCGTAGGCAGTGGCGACGACGATCATGTTCTGGATCACCGAATGGTTCGATCCCCAGCCGAACCGCTCGGGCCTGTACATCAGGCCGAAAGGTTCCTGCCTCTGGTCCGCGAGGTAGGCCTCGGCAGCATCACGGACCGACAGTTGAACCACCTTCAGGTCGCGCTTTGGCAGCTTGGAGGGAACCGAGGCAAGCTGCAGCCGGGCAAGGCCCGCGACGGAGCGCCAGTCGAAGCCGTTCGGCGGGAACGCCGCACCGGACCAGTAGGGCGATGCCTTGGCGAGGTCGAGCCATGCCTTGTCTCCGGTCGTCAGATACAGTTCCGACGCGGCCCAGTAGAATTCGTCGGTGACGTCATCGTCCTGGTAGTCGCCGCCGCCGAAGCTGCCATCGGTATAGGGTGCAAAAAGCGCCGGATTGGCTTCCGCCGCGCGATAGGCGCGAACTGCCGTGGCAAGCAGTTTCTCCGAATAGGCCCGGTCATAGCGGGCAAACAGCCGCGCTCCCTGCGCCGCCGCCGCTGCCAGGTTGAGCGTCGCCGCGGTTGATGGCCGGTGCAGAACCCTCAGTTCGCGATCGCGATGCGGCAGGATCGGCCCGACGGTCCAGCGGTTGCCGTGGACCTTGTGATGCGCCATGCCGGCAAGGGCCTCGCCCTCGGGAACAACCATCGACATCAGGAAATCAAGCTCCCAGCGGGCCTCGTCGAGAATGTCCGGAATGCCGTTTCCCGCTTCCGGAATCAGCGCCATCCCGTCGGCAAGCGCCGGCGACGAGCCTCCGGCATGATGGAGCGCCCGTTCATACACGCCGAGCAGCTGGGCCGCGGCGATGCCGCCATTAACGACGTATTTGCCGAAGTCGCCCGCATCGTACCAGCCACCGGCGACATTGAGCTTGTAGCCGCAGCTCCACGCCTCGCCATACACCTTGCGCGCCGTCCGGGTGTCGACGCAGCCGACCGAGGTATCCCCCCGGTTGGGCGCCTTGCCCAGGTGCCCCGCCGGACGGCCATAGCCCTCGCCGGCAAGCGCATCCTTGATCTCGATGCCGCTGCGGACCTTGTAGAAGTAGCCGAGCGCATCGACCCGCAGCGCATCGTAGGCCGAGGCCGAAATCGAAAACGGCGGACTGGACTCGTCACCGACGACGAGCCGGTAGCCGTCGCCCGGAGCCCGGACCCCGCTGAAATCGATCGTGTGCACATCGAGTCCGGAGGATGGGTTGTATCCCTGGGACTTGCTGAACCCGTAAGCGACCTGCTCGCCCGAAGCCGAGAGCAATCGCCACTCGACTCGCGACCGGTCCTTGCGCACCAGGGTGGCGTGCTTGGGACCGTTGGGAAAATAGGCGAACTGGTTGACGCGGATCGCCGATGACGTGCTGGCCGCGGACTCCGCGGCGGCTTCCTGACCGGATTGCAGCGAGGCCGCGTGCAGGCAGAAACGCCAGGGTGTATCCGACCCGCCAAGCTGGAACACCAGCTGGGCTTCGGCATGGGTTTCTGCCGCGGTGAAATCCTCGCTCAGCGTCTGCTTGCCGGCATTGACACTGCGCGAAATCTCGCCTTCCGCGGTCCAGGGCTCGGCGGCCTTCTGCGCCAGCGCCCGCATCGGACCGCCCGGATCGCCCGAAACCGTGAGCGACAGCCGGTAGCGCTCACCCTTCTTCAGGACAAGCCCGTTGAACCCGAGGATCGCATCCCAGGGCTGGGCGGTGCCGCCGGCCACAACACCGCAGAGGGCGCCGGGCTGATACTCGAACTTGATGGAAGGTGTCGCCCACCATTCTCCGGCAAGCGCCGGCTGGGCAAACGCCGGATCCGGCAGCAATTCACGCGCGGCGGCAGGTGCGGATATGGCGTGGGACGCCAGCAAGGCAAGGAGGCCCGTCATGGCCCTGGAATACGTCATGTTTGTTTCCGGATTCAGTGATCGGGAAGAATGACGGCCCTGATGGCCGCAATGCATTGGCTGTCGCAACAAAATTAGGCTGTCGCCGTGAACAAAGCCTTAACTGCACCCAGCCTCCACGCCCTGGTCCTTGATCTCGCCCCCGACCTTGAGGCGGCTCAGCCCTTCAGTCCGACAAACGCCCGGCAGAGCGGGTGATCCGGGTCCGATAGCCCGTTGATCACGTCGAAATGGTGCTTGCCGGCATCCTCGTGCATCTGCATCGGCGTCGCAAACCCCCGCCACATTTCATAGAGCGCCCGGTTCTGCCGCACGAATTCCGGCCGCTCGGCAGCCCCGACCCATGCGGTGACCGGGATCGCCGCGAGTGGCGCCAGCAGCATCGGACTTTCCGATTGCGCCTCGGCCGCATCGATCTTCAGGATGTCATTCATCTCGGTGCGCATCAGCGGCCTGAGATCGTGAACGCCCGAGATCGAGGTGACGCCGGCGATGCGATTCAGGACCGCGTCGGACAACAGCGGCGCACCGCTGATCATGCGGGTGACCAGATGGCCGCCGGCGGAATGACCGGTGAGCCGGATCGGGCCGGCGACTTCCCTTGCGGCAAACTCGATTGCTCCGGCAATCTCCCTGGCGATCCCGGAAATGCTGTTGTCCGGACAGAGAGTATAGCTCGGCATCGCCACCGCGTAGCCATGCGCCAATGGTCCGGCAGCCAGGTGCGACCAGACCGACTTGTCGAAAGCCTTCCAGTAACCGCCATGGACAAACACAGCCAGCCCCTTTGCAGTATCCTTGGGCAGGAACAGGTCGAGGCGGTTGCGCGCAGCCGGCCCGTAGCCGAGATCGAGACGCGCCCTGCCCGCCTCGCTCAACTCGTCCCGGAAGGCCTCGGCCATCGCCGTCCATCGCGGCGGATAATCCGCTGCTCCGGCAATGTGGGCGCCATTCGCATAGGCATCGTCGTAGTCCTTGATCGGGTAATCTGTCACTGCGGTCTCCTTGGTTGGCGACATATTTACCGGGCTTCGGCCGAAGCGCAATGTTGACGGAAAAAGTCAAATTTTGATCAATTGATAAAAAATTTGACCTTTTGATAAAACCGTTTCATTCTTTCCGAACTGCGGCAGTGGTGGCGCTCGGGAGTTGCCCCAAAAAGACCGCAGACGAGGTTCTCGAAACGAGAGGGGTTCTGATGACTGAGTCCGAGATGAGCGACGTGAGGGCGAACCGTCTTTCCGGCGCCGACTATGCCGACAATTTTTCCGACATCCATCCACCGCTGACACCGCACGAGGCGCTGGTGGAAGCGGACCGGTGCTATTTCTGCTATGACGCGCCGTGCATGACGGCATGCCCGACATCGATCGACATTCCGATGTTCATCCGCAAGATCCAGGCCGCCAACCCTGTCGGCTCCGCCAAGACGATCTTCGAGCAGAACATCATGGGCGGCATGTGCGCCCGTGTCTGCCCGACCGAAACCCTTTGCGAGGAAGTCTGCGTGCGCGAAACCGCCGAAGGCAAGCCGGTCAAGATCGGGCTGCTGCAGCGCTATGCGACCGACACCTTCATGGAACGCGAACAGCCCCATCCCTTCAGCCGCGCAGCGCCCACCGGCAAGAAGATCGCCGTCATCGGCGCCGGCCCTGCGGGCCTGTCCTGCGCCCACCGGCTGGCAATCAAAGGCCACGACGTCACCGTCTACGAGGCCCGCGAGAAGGCCGGCGGCCTCAACGAATACGGCATCGCCTCCTACAAGACGACCAACGACTTCGCCCAGGACGAAGTCGAGTTCATCCTGCAGATCGGCGGTATCACCATCGAGAACGGCAAGGCGCTCGGCCGCGATATCACGCTGGAACAGCTGACCGCGGATTTCGACGCCGTGTTCCTCGGCCTCGGACTGCCCGGCGTCAACGCGCTGGGTCTTGAGGGCGAGAATGCCGCCGGCGTCATCGACGCTGTCGATTTCATCGGCGTGCTACGCCAGGCCGAAGATCTGTCACAGATCGAGATCGGCCGCCGGATTGTCGTCATCGGCGGCGGCATGACCGCGATCGATGCCGCCATGCAATCCAAGCTGCTCGGCGCCGAGGAAGTCACCGTCGCCTACCGCCGCGGCCAGGAGCACATGAACGCCTCGCTCTATGAACAGGAACTGGCCCAGACCCACGGCATTGCCATTCGTCACTGGCTGATGCCCGACAGCCTGCATGTCAGCAATGGCGCGGTCACCGCGATCACGCTGGAAAGGACGGCGCTGGACGCCGGCGGCAAGCTTGTCGGCACCGGAGAAAAGGTGACCATCGAGGCCGACCAGGTGTTCAAGGCCATCGGCCAGACTCCGGATGCCGGACCGCTGGCAGGTTCGGTCGAGCTGGAAAAGGGCCGCATTCGCGTCGATGACCAGCGCCGCACCTCGCACAAGAAGATCTGGGCCGGCGGCGACTGCGTTGCCGGTGGCGAAGACCTGACCGTGGTCTCCGTCGAGGACGGCAAGATCGCCGCTGAAAGCATTCACAAAGCCCTGATGGCTTGAGGAAGGAAGAGATATCATGGCTGACCTTTCCACCAATTTTCTCGGTATCAAGTCCCCCAACCCGTTCTGGCTCGCCTCGGCCCCGCCGACCGACAAGGCCTACAATGTCGAGCGCGCCTTCGAGGCCGGATGGGGCGGCGTGGTCTGGAAGACCGTGGGCGAAGACCCGCAGGTCGTCAACGTCTACGGACCGCGTTACGGCGCCCTGCTGGGCAATGACCGGCGCGTGATCGGCTTCAACAACATCGAGCTGATCTCGGACCGCCCGCTCAAGACCAACCTGGACGAGATCCGCCGCGTCAAGCGCGCCTGGCCGGACCGCGCCGTGGTCGTGTCCATCATGGTGCCATGTGAGGAGGCATCCTGGAAACGCATCCTGCCGATGGTCGAGGACACCGGCTGCGACGGCATCGAACTGAACTTCGGCTGCCCGCACGGCATGAGCGAGCGCGGCATGGGCTCGTCCGTAGGCCAGGTGCCGGAATACATCGAGATGGTCGCGCGCTGGTGCAAGACCTATTCCAAGCTGCCGGTGATCGTCAAGCTCACGCCCAACATCACCGACATCCGCTACCCGGCGCGCGCCGCCAAGGCCGGCGGCGCCGATGCGGTCTCGCTGATCAACACCATCAACTCCATCATGGGCGTCGACCTCGCGACGATGACGATGTCGCCCAGCGTCGACAAGCAGGGCTCGCACGGCGGGTATTGCGGCACCGCGGTGCGCCCGATCGCACTCAACATGGTGGCCGAGATCGCGCGCGACCCGCAGACCCGCGGACTGCCGATCTCCGGCATCGGCGGCGTCCAGACCTGGCGTGACGCGGCGGAGTTCATTGCGCTCGGCTGCGGAACTGTTCAGGTCTGCACCGCGGCGATGACCTACGGCTTCAAGATCGTCCAGGAAATGGCGCAAGGCTTGTCGGACTGGATGGACGAGAAGGGCTACGAGACCATCGCCGACTTCCAGGGCCGCGCGGTCCCGAATGTCACCGACTGGCAGTATCTCAACCTCAACTACGTCACCAAGGCGAAGATCGATCAGGATCTCTGCATCAAGTGCGGCCGCTGCCACATCGCCTGCGAGGACACGTCGCACCAGGCGATCACCTCGATGGTCGATGGCGTCAGGCATTTCGAGGTGATGGACGACGAGTGCGTCGGCTGCAATCTCTGCGTCAATGTCTGCCCCGTCGATGACTGCATCACCATGGTGCAGATGACCGAGGGAGCGGACCCGCGCACCGGCCGGGCGATCGACAACGACTACGCCAACTGGACGACACACCCGAACAATCCGATGGCAAAACAGGCTGCGGAATAGCTCCTTCACTGGTGGCCCGCCAGCGGATTGTCCCTCCCGGAAGACCGGCCGTGCGCAACGGCCGGTCTTTTGGTTTGCATGACGGCCGGAGGCTTTGAAGGGACCCGGCCGCGGCAACACGCGGGTGATAATATAGCCTGATTGGTTGTCTCCCTGCTTCCGGGTTGCTATCAAGATCGCCGATCTGACTACTGCCTGGGGATAATCATGAAACTGTATAGCGCGCTGGTTCTTCTTGCATGTCTTGTGCTGACATCCTGTCAGACCATGTCCAAGGAAGAGTGCGCCGTCGCGGACTGGCGCGTGATCGGGGAACAGGACGGTGCGGCAGGCTACAATCCGCAAGATCGCTTTGCGCGGCACGTCAAGGCCTGCACCAAGGCAGGTGTCGCCGCCGACCAGACCGCCTGGTATCAGGGCTATCAGCAGGGGCTCCCCCGCTACTGCACGCCGCTCAATGGTCTCAGCGTCGGCACCCAGGGTCAGAGCTACGCCAACGTCTGCCCCCTCAATCTGGATGCCGGGTTCCGCGAAGGCTACGATCTCGGGCGGACCCACTACGAGAAGAAGCGTGAGCTCAACAATCTCGAATCGCGCATCCGCAGTCTCGAGTTCTCCATCAGGGAGGACGAGAAGCTGCTGTCGGCAGGCACCGAGGATCGCCGCGCGGTGGAACGACGGATTGACGACAACCGCCGCAGCATCCGCGACATGGATCGTGACATCGGCCGGATGGAATCCGATCTGCGCCGCATCGAGGACGATATGGAAGACTTCCGCTACCGCGCGGTGCCGCTGTCGCAGGGCTGACCACTGTGACAAACCGCCGCCCTGTCCAGCGGGCAGGGTTTTCGCCTTGCGTCCGGGCTGCCGCCCGGTCAGTCAAGCAAACCAATTACCGGCACGTCATCCTGATGCTGCCAGGAACACATGATCGTTGGGTCTGCGCATGCGTGACGCTGTCTCGATTCCGGCCGTTCGCCAGATAGCTCTGCTCTTGCTTCTATCGGTCCTGACCTTTGCGCAGGGCTGTTCCCGGTCCGGGGTCGCGGATGCGGACTTGAAGCCGGCCAAGGCGAGTATCCGGGCCTGCTGCACCAACATGGAAGAGTATCCGCGCTGGTATGTGGACATGGCGCGCACCATTGCCCCGGCACTCGGCACCGTGCTCAGCCACGTCGCCTGGCGCTCCGGTCACCTCAAGTCGAAGCGAGCTGCGCAGGATGCCGTCATGGCTGTCCTGCAGCCGCTCGACATCGTCCTGGTCAGCTCCAAGGGACGGCGGTCAGGCCAAATGATTCCCGGACTGTTCGGTCATGCCGCGATCTATCTCGGCACGGAACAGGAACTCAAGCGTCTCGGCATCTCGGCATCTGCGGAGGTCAGGCCACACCTCGGCAAGATCCGCAACGGTCAGGTCTTCATCGAAGCCGATGCCAAGGGCGTGCACCTGTCGCCGCCTTCCATCGTACTCAACACCGATGCCGTCGCGATCCTGCGACCGCAATTCGGCAGCCTCAAGCAGCGGCGCAAGACGGCGCGCGACTTCTTCGCCACCCTGGGAATGAGGTTCGACTTCCTCTTTGACGTGGACACCCCCGATTGCACGTTCTGCACCGAACTGATCCAGCGCACCATGCCGCAGCTCGATCTGCCGATCACCGAGATCTACGGCGTGCGCACGATCATGCCCGACAGCGTCGCCGTGTCGGCAATCCGCAAGGGGCATGGCCTCGTCTTCGTTGGCTACGTCAAGGGTGACCGCAAGGGCTGGCGGCAGGCGTCGATGGCCGATCTTGTAAACGATATCGGCAGGGACTGGGCGAAACGCCAGCCCTAGGCAAGGGCGGTCCCATCAGTTGGGTCGGTGTGTCGAGTGCCGCGCATGGAGAGCGGCTTCTGCCCGTACTGCTGCCTGAATGCCCGCGCGAATCCTTCCGGCGACCGGTAGCCATAGCGCCGCGCCACGGCCTCGACCCGATCCCCCTTTTGCAGATCCTGGCGCGCCAGCAACAGCCGCCACCGCCTGAGGTAGGCAGCCGGTGTTTCGCCGACGACCGAGACGAAGGTTTCCGCAAAGCGGCTGAGCGAAAGCCCGGCGATCCCGGCAAGGTCTTCGTTGCGCCAGGTGCGCCCGGGACTGCCGTGAATGGCGACGATCGCCCGGTTGAGCCGCGCATCCGAAAGACCCGAGAGCAGCCCCGGTTCGGTCGAGCCTGCCTCGATCTGCGCCCTGAGCAGGCGCACGACCATCACCTCGCCAAGGCGGTTGACGACCGAGGCCGATCCGCATCGGGCGGATGCGAGTTCCGACAGCATCAGCTCGATCAGACTTGCCGCCTCCCGGTCTCGCGCAAGATCGAAACAGATCCTGTCCGGCAACGCCGCCAGCAACGGATTGGAAGCCCCGCCCCAATCGACTTCGGCGGAAAACCTGACCGTTTCAGCCGGCAAACCGGAGCCGATGCCGGCACGCCCGAACCAAACCTGGCCTGGATCGCCGTCACGGCCCGAGGTCACCACAAGTGTGGCGGCCTCCAGGGTCGCCGGCCTCACCTGCAGGGAGAACCGTTCCATCAGCGTTGTCAGCCTGTCCAGAGGACTCATATCGGTGTTTTCGTCGGTTAAATCGGATTTTTCAGACCTTAATTCCGATAGAGTGCGGGCACAACCCTTTTGGAAAGGCTTACCCATGCTCCTGCCCCGCCAGAAAACCCCGGATCTAAAACTGCCGACGCTCGATCATGACCTGTTCGACCTCGCAACCGAAACGTCGGACCGCGGAACGGTGATCTGTTTTTACCGCGGGCTTCATTGCCCGATCTGCGCCACCTACCTCACCGAGCTGCAAAAGCGCGTCGCTGATTTTGCCGAGCGCGGCGTGGCGACCATTGCCGTCAGTTCCGACGGGGAGGAGCGCGCCCGCCAGATGGCCGAGAAGATCGGCGCGGACACGTTGCGCTTCGGCTATGATCTGCCTCTGGCCAAGGCGCGGGAATGGGGGCTCTACATCTCGACCTCGCGCGGCAAGACCTCGATCGGCATCGAGGAACCGGCACTGTTTTCCGAGCCCGGCCTGTTCTTGGTGACGCCGCAGCAGACACTCTACTACGGTTCGGTCCAGACCATGCCGTTCGTCCGTCCGCACTTTTCGGAGCTGGTCAGCGCGCTCGATTTCGCCATCAAGAACGACTATCCGGCACGCGGCGAATACACCGGCGCGGTATAATCTCCGATCAGGCAAAGATTGCGGCGCTAGATCGAGCGCTGGTTGACCCTGAGGGAAAGCGCCTCGGCGCTTTCCACACGTTCGGAGTAGCGATCGACGAGATACTCCGAGCGACCCCGCGTCAGCAGGGTGAACTTCATCAGCTCTTCCATCACGTCGACCATGCGGTTGTAGAACGGCGACGGTTTCATTCGCCCTTCCTCGTCGAACTCGGCAAAAGCCTTGGGCACCGAGGACTGGTTGGGAATGGTGATCATCCGCATCCAGCGGCCCAGGACCCGCATCTGGTTGAGCGTGTTGAAGCTTTGCGATCCGCCGCTGACCTGCATCAGCGCCAGCGTCCGGCCTTGCGTCGGGCGCACGCCGCCGATCGGCGCCAAGGGAAGCCAGTCGATCTGCGTCTTCATCACCCCGGTCATCGCCCCGTGACGCTCGGGCGAACACCACACCTGGGCTTCCGACCAGAGCGACAGGTCCCGCAGTTCAATAACCTTGGGATGGCTCTCCGCATCGTCGGACACCAGAGGCAACCCGGCAGGATCGTACACCCGGACCTCGGCGCCCAGAGCTTCGAGCACCCGCTTCGCTTCGAGCGTGAGAAACCGCGAGTAGGACCGTCCCCTGAGCGATCCGTAGAGCATCAGCACCCGCGGCGGATGGCCGGGTTCCCCCGGAAGCGCGAGCTTGTCGATTGCCGGACGGTGGAAGTTTTCCGGCTCGATGTTGGGCATGTCCTTGATCATGGAGCGGTAATCACCTCGCCGTCTTCCTTGGTGTAGGTGGCGCCCGGAGCGACATCGAGAAGCGCAAACACCTTCTCCGACGGGCGGCACAGCGCCACGCCCTTGGCAGAGCAGACAATCGGCCGGTTGACCAGAACCGGATGCTCGAGCATCGCATCGAGGATGGCTTCGTCGCTGACGCCCGGGTCTGTCAGACCCAGTTCCTCGGCGGGAGACTTGGAAACCCGGAGCGCCTCGCGCGGAGTCAGTCCGGCAGCCGCGAACAGTGCCTGCAACTGCCCCCGGGTCCAGCCGGTTTTCAGGTACTCGACAATCACCGGTTCGCCGGCAAAGGCCCGTATGATTTCGAGAACATTGCGGGAGGTGCCGCAACCGGGATTGTGATGAATGACAATGCTCATGATCGGCTCCTCGACCTTTGGCGTCCGTGTTCACCCCGCTTAACCCAGGCGGCAACGCAATGCCAGCATTATATCAAGGTTTCTTGATTAATGGTTTTGCGATCCGCGTCCGCGCCGAAAAATGATCGTCGCATTGACGCCTTGCATCTTGATTGCGCGCGCCATCGGTTCCAAAAGGGCATCATCACAAGGGAGCTAAGAATGAGCATTGATCTGAGCGGCAAGACAGCATTGATCACCGGCGCCAGCCGCGGCATCGGCGAAGCAGCAGCCCGCATTTTTGCCGGATATGGCGCAAATGTCGTGCTGGCTGCGCGGTCTGCGACCGACATCGAGCGTATCGCGGCTGAAATCGGCGACAAGGCGCTGGCCGTCACCTGCGATGTCGCGCGCTACGGCGATGTCGAGAATGCGGTCAACAAGGCGGTCGAACACTTTGGCAGCCTCGACATTCTGGTCAACAATGCCGGCATGATCGACCCCATCGCCCGCATCGAGGATTCCGACCCCGAAGCCTGGGACCGGGTGGTCGATATCAATCTCAAGGGCGTCTATCACGGCCTGCGCACCGCGATTCCAGTCATGAAGCGGCAGGGCGGCGGCGTGATCATCAACATTTCCTCGGGCGCCGCCGTCGCAGCACTCGAAGGCTGGAGCCATTACTGCGCCACCAAGGCCGCGGTCCTGTCGCTGACCAAGCTCGCCTACCGGGAATCCATGGCTGACAATATCCGCGTCGTCGGCCTTTCGCCCGGAACCGTGGCGACAGACATGCAGAAATCGATCAAGGATTCAGGCATCAACCCGGTCAGCCAGCTCAACTGGGACAGCCACATTTCCGCCGAATGGGTTGGTGAGGCGATCGCCTGGCTGGCCACCGATGCCGGTCGTCCCCATGACGGCGGAGACTTCTCGCTCAAGACAGAGGAAGCCCGCCGGGCTGTCGGGCTGATCGCCTGACCGCCCGCTGACATTCAAAGATCGCGCACCCGCGGCGTTCCGCCGGCCTTATCCTTCGGCCGCAACCCGTCGAGGAACAGGGTTTCGAGATAGCGCGCCGCATCCTCGAACCGGCCCGCCGCTCCCCGGTCCGGCCCCAGGATCACCTGAACCTGGACATCGAAATCGGCGTAATGCTGCGTGGTCGACCAGATCGAGAAGATCAGGTGCCGCGGATCGACGGTGTTGATCTGTCCGGCCCTCATCCAGCCGCGCAGGATTTCGGCTTTCTCGTCGACCAGCGGCTTGAGTTCGCTCTCGAGCAGACGCTTGATGCGCGGCGCGCCCTGCAGGATCTCGTTGGCGAACAGCCGGCTTTCGCGTGGAAAGTCCCGCGCCATCTCAAGCTTGCGGCGGATATAGGACTGCAGCTCCGGCAGCGGATCGCCCACCGCATCGAGTGCCTGCAGCGGTTCCAGCCACTTGTCGAGCAGGCGGGCGATCAGCGCCTCGTAGATGTCCTGCTTGCGCCGGAAATAGTAGAGCAGGTTGGGTTTCGACATGCCCGCATGCTCGGCGATCCGGTCGATGGTCGCGCCCCGAAATCCGTGCGCTGAAAACTCTTCAAGAGCGGCATCAAGGATACGTTCCTCATTCTCGATCTGAATGCGGGTCTTGCGTTGGGTTTCGGTGGCCCTTGCCTTCAAGTCATGCGCTCCATTTCATTCCCGCGGCTGCCGCCAATCCGAAGCACCAAAGCTCTTGCGCACAACGCCGAATTTGCCTTGACCGGGTGATTGACCCTGCTAGAGTTTTATCAAACAGTCAATATTTCGCAACACAGTCTGCCTGTCAGCGGATACAAGCCACGTTAAGTGGCGCTTGGCTGGAAGATCGGGAAGCCAATGCGTCAGGAGGCGCGCCAGCCATGTCAAACCGGCTCAACACAACACCCAACGACCTTCGCGCATTCTGGATGCCGTTTACCGCCAACCGGCAGTTCAAGCAGAACCCGCGTATGCTGGTCGGCGCCAAGGACATGCATTTCACCGCCTCCGACGGCCGCAGGATCCTCGACGGCACCGCTGGCCTGTGGTGCGTCAACGCCGGTCATTGCCGCCCCAAGATCACCGAGGCGATCGCCCAGCAGGCAGGCGAGCTGGACTACGCGCCCGCCTTCCAGATGGCCCATCCCAAGGCGTTCGAACTGGCAAACCGCCTGATCGACATCGCCCCCAAGGGCATGGAGCATGTCTTCTTCACCAATTCCGGCTCCGAAAGCGTCGAGACCGCGCTCAAGATCGCGCTCGCCTATCACCGGGCCAAGGGCGACGGGTCACGCTTCCGCCTGATTGGGCGCGAGCGCGGTTATCACGGCGTCAATTTCGGCGGCATTTCCGTGGGCGGCATCGTGCCCAACCGCAAGATGTTCGGCACGCTTCTGACTGGCGTCGATCACCTGCCCCACACCCACCTGCCGAAAAGGAACGCCTTCACCCGCGGCGTGCCGGAGCATGGCGTGGAACTCGCCGACGAACTCGAACGCATTGTCGGCCTTCACGATGCCTCGACCATTGCCGCCGTCATCGTCGAACCTGTCGCCGGCTCGACCGGCGTCATCCTGCCGCCAAAGGGCTATCTGAAGCGGCTCCGTGAGATCTGCACCAAGCACGGCATTCTTCTCATCTTCGACGAAGTCATAACCGGCTATGGCCGTCTCGGCACACCCTTCGCCGCCGATTATTTCGACGTGCAGCCCGACATTGTCGTCACGGCCAAGGGCCTGACCAACGGCGTCATCCCGATGGGCGCGGTCATGGTCACCGCCGAAATTCACGACGCCTTCATGCATGGCCCCGAACACATGATCGAGTTCTTCCACGGCTACACCTATTCGGGCAATCCGATGGCCGCCGCTTGTGGCCTTGCAACCCTCGAGACCTACAAGGACGAAGGTCTGCTGACCCGGGGTGCCGAACTTGCTCCCTACTGGGAAGATGCGCTTCACTCCCTCAGGGACGCGCCCTACGTCATCGATGTGCGCAATATCGGTCTTGTCGGCGCCATCGAGCTTGAACCGATCGCCGGAGCGCCGACCAAGCGCGCCTTCTCGGCCTTCATCAAGGCCTTCGAATCCGGACTGCTGATCCGCACAACCGGCGACATCATCGCTCTCAGCCCGCCGCTGATCATCTCGAAAGGATCAGATCGACGAGATTGTTCGAAAACTGCGTACAGTGCTCAACACGAGTCGCGAATAATCCATGCAGATCATTGAAAAACGCCCATTGGCGGCAAACTGACGATTTCGCGTGCTCGGATCGCAGGTCCCCGCCGGTCTTCAACCCGGCCACCGGCGAACAGATTGCCGAACTGCCGCTGTCCACCGTCGAGGAAATCAACGCGGCCGTCGCCAACGCCAAGGCGGCCCAGCCGGCCTGGGGCGCCATGCCGCCTTTGAAGCGCGCGCTTCATGTTCAAGTTCCTTGAACTGCTGACCGCCAACCAGGACGAGCTGGCGCGAGAATTGTCCCGCGAGCACGGCAAGACCCACGCCGATGCCCTGGGAGAGGTCGCGCGGGGCATGGAAGTGGTCGAATTCGCCTGCGGCATCCCGCAGCTCCTCAAGGGCGAGTTCTCGCGCAATGTCGGCAGCGCCGTCGACTCGATCGCCGACCGCCAGCCGCTCGGCGTCGTCGCAGGTATCACCCCGTTCAACTTTCCCGCCATGGTGCCGATGTGGATGTATCCGATCGCCATCGCCTGCGGGAACACCTTCGTGCTCAAGCCTTCCGAGCGCGACCCTTCGGCCCCGATGATGGCATGGGAACTGTTCCGTGAGGCGGGCCTGCCTGCCGGGGTTCTCAACGTCGTTCACGGCGACAAGGAAGTGGTCGACGCCATTCTCGACCATCCCAATATCAAGGCGGTCAGCTTCGTCGGCTCGACCCCCATCGCCGAATATGTCTATCAGCGCGGCACAAAGGCCGGTAAACGCGTGCAGGCGCTGGGCGGCGCCAAGAACCACATGGTCGTCATGCCCGACGCCGACATGGACCAGGCGGTGGATGCATTGATGGGCGCGGCCTACGGCTCGGCCGGCGAGCGCTGCATGGCGATTTCGGTCGCCGTTCCGGTCGGCGAGGAGACGGCCGACAAACTCGTCGCTGCCCTGAAGCCGCGCGTCGAAGCCCTCAAGATCGGCCCCTCGACCGATGACAGCGCCGAAATGGGTCCGCTTGTGACAAAGCAGGCGCAGGAACGGGTCAAATCCTACATCGACCAGGGCGTTGCCTCGGGCGCCGATCTTGTCGTCGACGGCCGCACATTCTCGCTCCAGGGCTACGAGAACGGCTATTTCGTCGGTGGCACGCTGTTTGACCGGGTCACGCCCGACATGTCGATCTATCAGGACGAGATTTTCGGACCCGTCCTCTCGGTCGTCCGCCAGAAGAGCTTCGATGAAGCGGTCGACCTCATCCACAACCATCAATATGGCAATGGCACCGCCATCTTCACCCGCGATGGCGACACGGCCCGCACCTTCGCCGACAGGATCGAAATCGGCATGGTTGGCATCAACGTGCCCATCCCGGTACCGGTCGCCTATCACTCCTTCGGCGGCTGGAAGCGCTCGCTCTTTGGCGATCATTCCATCTACGGCCCCGAGGGCGTGCATTTCTATACCCGGCTGAAAACCGTGACCCAGCGCTGGCCCAACGGCATCAAGTCCGGCGCAGTCTTCACCTTCCGAGTTGATCCATGCAGCGCAAACCCGCCACCGCAACAACCCTGGTCGACGATGAGCGCGTCCGCGTGACGCGTTTCGATTCGCGCGCCCGGGGAAGAGACCGGCTGGCACGTTCACGGCCATGATTACGTGGTCACCCCGGTGACCGAATGCGTCATGCTGCTCGAGGAGCCGGGCGGTGGCTCAGCGTGAAGTCACGATGGCGCCGGGCGAGGCCTATCGCCGCCCGCTCGGTGTCGAGCACAATGTCATCAACGCCGGCACTGCACTGATGACCTTCGTCGAAGTCGAACTGAAATAGGAGACCACCATGTCCGCACCCGCAGCAAACCTCCGCATAAACCCTGACCGGCTGTGGATCTGCTCGCATGAGATGGCCAAGATCGGGCCTGGCGTCGCCGGCGGCAACAACCGCCAGACCCTGACCGATGCCGACAGCGAAGGCCGGCACCTGTTCAAGACATGGTGCGAGGCGGCCGGCATGACGGTCGCCGTCGACAAGATGGGAACCATGTTCGCCACCCGCCCCGGCACCGATCCGGAGGCGCTGCCTGTCTATATGGGCTCGCATCTCGACACCCAGCCCACCGGCGGCAAATATGACGGCGTTCTTGGTGTGCTTGGCGCGCTTGAGGCCGTCCGCACCATGAACGATCTCGGCATCAGGACCAAGCATCCGATCGTTGTGGTCAACTGGACCAATGAAGAGGGCACCCGCTTTGCCCCCGCCATGCTCGCCTCGGGCGTTTTTGCCGGCAAGCATACGCTTGAATGGGCCTATGACCGGGTCGATGCCAAGGGTCTCAAATTCGGCGACGAACTCAAGCGCATCGGTTGGGTCGGCGACGAGGAAGTCGGCGCCCGCAAGATGCATGCGCTCTTTGAATTGCATATCGAGCAGGGCCCCATTCTCGAAGCCGAAGGCAAGGATATCGGCGTCGTCACGCATGGCCAGGGCCTGAGGTGGATCGAGTGCACCGTCACCGGCAAGGAAAGCCATACCGGCTCAACCCCAATGCCGATGCGCAAGAATGCCGGGCGCGGCCTCGCGCGCGTCACCGAACTGGTGCACGAGATCGCCATGAAGCATCAGCCCAACGCGGTTGGCGCCATCGGCCATATCGACGTCTATCCCAATTCGCGCAACATCATTCCCGGCAAGGTCGTCTTCACCGTCGATTTCCGTTCGCATCTTCTGCCAGTCATCGACGCGATGCTGGCCGAGTTCGACGAAAAGGCGCCAAAACTCTGCGAGGAAATCGGCGTCTCGTTCGAGTCCAAGATCGTCGGCCAGTTCAACCCGCCAGCCTTCAACGAGGATTGCGTCAAGGCCGTGCGCGATGCGGCTGACCGCCTGGGCTATTCGCATCGCGACATCGTCTCGGGGGCCGGGCACGATGCCTGCTGGGTCAACGATGTCGCCCCGACTTCCATGATCATGTGTCCCTGCGTCGATGGCCTGTCCCACAACGAGGCCGAGGAAATCACCAAGGAATGGGCGGGTGCGGGTTGCGACGTGCTCATGCATGCCGTCGTCGAAACAGCCGGAGTGGTGGAGTGAACCGATGACCACATCAGCTAAAGTCGTGTCCCTCGAGAACGCCGACGAGAGCCAGCTTCGCATAGACCTGGCCGCCGCACTTCGGCTCGCCGCCTATTATGACTGGCACGAGGGCGTCGCCAACCATTTCTCCGCCGCCGTCTCGCCGGACGGGAAGAAGTTCCTGATGAACCCGCGCTGGAAGCACTTCTCGAGGGCAAAGGCCAGCGAGATGCTGCTCATCGACGCCGACGATCCCGACACGATGAAGCGGCCCGATGCCCCCGATCCGTCGGCCTGGTCGATCCACGGCGCCATCCACCGCCGCGTGCCGCACGCCCGCGTGGCGCTGCATCTCCATCCCCCGCACGCCACGGCGCTTGCGGGGCTGAAGGACCCCTCCATCAAGCCGATCGACCAGGTCACGGCCCGGTTCTTCAACCGGCTGGCGATGGACATGGATTTCGGCGGCATCGCCAATGACGAGGCCGAGGGCGAACGCATCGCCTCCACTTTCGGCAACTACTCCAACGTGATGATGGCCAATCACGGCGTCACCACGGTCGCCCGCACCGTGGCCGAAGCCTTCGACGCCATGTACCATCTCGAGCGCGCGGCGCGCACCATGGTGCTGGCCTACTCGACGGGCCAGCCGCTCAATGTGATGAACGACGAACTGGCCGAATCCGTCGCCCGCGAATGGGAGGTCTACAAGGACGCGGAGTTCTCGCATTTCGAGGAAATGAAGCGGGTACTCGACCGGGAGAACCCCGGCTATGCCGACTAGACGGACAGTATCTTGAGAAGGCCGCACCAAGACGGCTGATCAACACACGAATTGGAACAGCAAGAGGACGTGCATCATGAGCACCACCGTCATCAGGAACGGAACCATCGTCACCGCCGATCTGACCTACAAGGCAGACGTGATGATCGAAAACGGCGTGATAACCGCCATCGGACCCAATCTTGTCGGCGACGAAACGCTCGACGCGACGGGCTGCTACGTCATGCCCGGCGGCATCGACCCGCACGTCCACCTCGAAATGCCGTTCATGGGCACCTATTCGACCGACGATTTCGAATCGGGCACCCGCGCCGCCCTTTCCGGCGGCACCACCATGGTCGTCGATTTCTGCCTGCCCAATCCCAACCAGTCGCTACTCGAAGCCCTGCAGATGTGGGACAACAAGTCGACCCGCGCCCATTGCGACTATTCCTTCCACATGTCCGTCACCTGGTGGGGCGAGCAGGTCTTCAACGAGATGGAGACGGTGGTCAAGGAAAAGGGCATCAACACGTTTAAGCACTTCATGGCCTACAAGGGCGCGCTGATGGTGCAGGACGACGAGATGTTCGCCTCGTTCCGCCGCATCGCCGAACTCGGAGCCCTGCCGCTGGTCCATGCCGAAAACGGCGACGTGGTGGCCGACATGACCGCAAGGCTTCTGGCCGATGGCAATAACGGTCCCGAGGCGCATGCCTATTCGCGGCCGCCAGAGGTCGAAGGCGAGGCGACCAACCGCGCCATCATGATCGCCGACATGGCTGGGGTGCCTCTCTATGTCGTCCACACCTCGTCTGAAGAGGCGCACGAAGCCATCCGCCGCGCCCGCATGCAGGGCAAGCGTGTCTATGGTGAACCGCTGATCCAGCACCTGACCCTTGACGACAGCGAATATGCCAATCCCGACTGGGACCACGCGGCGCGTCGGGTCATGTCGCCGCCCTTCCGCAACAAGAAGCATCAGGATTCGCTCTGGGCCGGGTTGCAGTCCGGTTCCCTGCAGGTGGTGGCGACCGACCATTGCGCCTTTACCACCACCCAGAAGCGCGCCGGCATCGGCGACTTCTCCAAAATCCCCAACGGCACCGGCGGTCTCGAAGACCGCATGCCGATGCTCTGGACCTACGGCGTCAATACCGGCCGGCTGACCATGAATGAATTCGTCGCCGTCACCTCGACCAACATCGCCAAGATTCTCAACGTCTACCCGAAAAAAGGTGCGGTGCTGGTCGGCGCCGATGCCGACCTTGTCGTCTGGGATCCGAAAAGTCCAAGACCATCACCGCGGGAACGCAGCAATCGGCGATCGATTACAACGTCTTCGAGGGCAAGCACGTCAAGGGCCTGCCGCGCTACACGCTGAGCCGCGGCCATGTTGCCGTGCATGACGGCGAGATCCGGACCCAGGAAGGTCACGGCAAGTTCGTCGCCCGTGAGCCGGTGACGCCAACCAACAAGGCGCTGTCGACCTGGAAGGAGCTGACCTCTCCACGCAAGGTCGAGCGCACCGGCATCCCGGCGACAGGGGTTTAATGGCATGGTCCTTGCAGGCATCCCTGAGGTGTCGGCAAGGACTGATACAGGGCAATTCCCCGGGGGAACACAATGAAACAAAAAGCAGCAACTCATGCCTGAGACAGTCATTAGTGCCCAGAATCTGGACTTGACCTTCGAGACCAATGACGGCCCTGTCCATGCGCTCAAGGACATCACGCTCGATATTGCCGAGGGCGAATTCGTCTCCCTCATCGGCCCGTCCGGTTGCGGCAAGACCACGCTGCTCCGGGTCATTGCCGATCTCGAGCAGCCGACCGGCGGCACGGTCTCGATCAACGGCATGACGCCCGAGCAGGCCCGCTTGGCGCGCGCCTATGGCTATGTGTTCCAGCAGGCTGCACTGCTGCCCTGGCGCACCATCGAGGACAATGTCGCCCTGCCGCTGGAAGTCATGGGCCTTGACTCGGCAACCCGGCAGTCGCGGATCAAGAGCAATCTGGAACTGGTCAATCTGGCGGGTTTCGAGAAGAAGTTCCCCTGGCAGCTTTCGGGCGGCATGCAGCAGCGCGCCTCGATTGCCCGCGCACTGGCCGTCGAGCCGGACATGCTGCTCATGGACGAGCCTTTCGGCGCGCTCGACGAGATCGTCCGCGATCACCTGAACGAACAGCTCCTGAAGCTCTGGGCCAAGACGAAGAAGACCGTGGTCTTCGTCACCCACTCGATCCCGGAAGCCGTATTCCTGTCGACCAAGATCGTGGTGATGAGCCCGCGCCCCGGCCGCATCCACGAGATCATCGATTGCGATCTCGGCGCCGACCGGCCGCTCGACATCCGCGAGACGCCGGAATTCCTCAAGATCGCCCATCAGGTCCGCGAAGGCCTGAAGGCGGGGCACAGCTATGATGAGTAGCGCTCTGGAATACGAGGATCCTCGGGCCTCGCGCATCACGGTCATCAAGGGGGCTTCGTCAACCGACATCGTCGTGCCGCCGCGTCGATCCGTATTCGCAATCCTTTTTTTATGTTTCTGGCTCGTCGGCTGGGCCGTCGGACTGTTTAATGTCGCGCCCACTTTGCTGGAACCGGGCAGTGCTGACCGATCTGCTCAACTGTTCACGCTGGCATGGCTTATCATGTGGCTGCTGGGCGGCTTTTCTGCCATCGGCGGTGTGCTTTGGATGGTATTCGGCAAGGAGAAAATCACCGTCACCCAATTGGCGCTTACGCACAATCATGAGCTCTTCATCCGGTTCCGGGAGCGCAAATACAGGTCAGGTGACATAGAAAACCTCCGCTGGATTGAGTCGCATCCCTCGGAAAACAATGCGCTCGCTCATTTCCGGGGAACAACCCGTGTGGAGTTCGATTACGGTCCCAAGTCGGTAAAGGTGGCGTTCGGCACCGATGCCGGCGAAGGCAGGGCGATCATCGACGCAGTCAAAGCCAGAATCTCGAGGGGGCGCAACCAATGAGCCCCTCGCTGATGTTCTGGCTGGCTGGTGTGATGGCTATTTTCATGGCTGCGGCAAGCAGCCTGCGGGTCTATGTCGACCGGCCGTCGGTGTGGTTGCTGGTTTTGGCTATCGGGCTCTACACCGCAGGCAATTTGATGATGGTGCGGGTGATGCGAGAAAGCGGCCTGGCCGTCGCCATGTCGGTGTCCGCCGTGCTGCAACTTGTGCTGATCAACCTGATCGGACTGATGATATTCGGCGAACGCCCGTCAACCATGCAGGTCGGAGGCATCACGCTCGGCATCGTTGCCGTCACCATGATCGTCTGGCCCCAGGGGAGGCAGGGATGAACGGCGAAACCTTCCTCAAGGACAAAGTGTTACCGATCGGCACGATGGTGCTCGCCATCATCGCGATCTGGTACCTCGCGGCCGTTTTCCTCAACGCGCCATTCGAGCGTGACCAGGCCGAGCGCGCCGGCACCACGATCAGCTTCTCGGAAATCCTGCCGCGCACCATGGCCCAGGAGCGCCCCGTCCTGCCCGCTCCGCATCAGGTCTTCACGGAACTCTGGGACACGACAGTCGGCAAGAGCATCACCTCGAAACGCAGCCTCGTCTACCATTCCTGGATCACGCTGTCCTCGACCCTGCTCGGCTTCCTGATGGGCACCGTGCTCGGCGTGGCGCTGGCGGTCGGCATCGTCCACTTCCAGACGCTCGATCGGTCGCTGATGCCCTGGATCATCACCTCTCAGACGATTCCCATCCTGGCGATCGCGCCGATGATCATCGTCGTGCTCAATGCCGTGGGCATTTCCGGGCTGCTGCCAAAGGCGACGATCTCGATGTATCTGTCCTTTTTCCCCATCGCCGTCGGCATGACCAAGGGGTTGCGCTCGCCGGAAGTAATGCATCTCGATCTGATGCGGACCTATTCCGCCTCCGCGTCCCAGACCTTCTGGAAGCTCCGGCTGCCAGCAGCCGTGCCGTTTCTCGTCACCTCGATGAAGGTGGCGATCTCGATTGCCCTGGTTGGTGCCATCGTCGGCGAACTGCCGACCGGCGCGGTCGCCGGCCTTGGCGCCCGCCTTCTGGCCGGCTCCTATTACGGCCAGACCGTGCAGATCTGGTCGGCGCTCCTGATGGCGGCGGCGCTTGCGGGAATTCTGGTGTCACTGGTCGATGTCATCGGCTCCCGGGTCAACCGGCGCATGGGAGTCAAACCGGCATGAATGGTCCCTTTCTCGCGGCAATCCTGTTCTGGCTCGTAGCCTGGGCCGTCAATGTCTGGCTCGCCAGGCTCAAACCGGCAAACCAGACCATTGCGAACCTGATCAACATCCTCATTCCGGTGCTCTTCGGCGCAGCCCTGATCGCCCTGTGGGAAGGCGTGACCCGCGGCTTCAACGTCCCCAGCGTTCTGCTCCCCTCGCCCTCGATGATCTGGACACGGATACTGGGCTCGACCCACATTCTCTGGGCCGATTTCCAGCAGACCTATCTCAAGGCGGTGATCGCCGGTTACGTGATGGGCTGCGGCCTCGGCTTTGCCACCGCGATCCTGGTCGACCGCAGCCCGTTCCTGCGCAAGGGCGTGATTCCGGTGGGCAATCTGGTCGCAGCGCTGCCGATTATCGGCGTGGCGCCGATCATGGTCATGTGGTTCGGCTTTGACTGGCAGTCGAAGGCCGCCGTGGTCGTGGTGATGACCTTTTTCCCGATGCTGGTCAACACCGTCGCTGGCCTTGCCGCGACCGGCTCGATGGAGCGCGATCTGATGCGCACCTACGCCGCCTCGCGCTGGCAGACGCTTTTCAAACTGCGGCTTCCCGCCGCAATGCCTTTCATATTCAATGCGCTCAAGATCAACTCGACTCTGGCACTCATCGGAGCCATTGTTGCTGAATTCTTCGGCACCCCGATCGTCGGCATGGGCTTTAGGATTTCGACCGAAGTGGGGCGCATGAATGTGGATATGGTCTGGGCCACGATATTTGTCGCGGCGCTGGCCGGGTCGCTTTCCTACGGGCTGATTGCGCTCGCGGAAAGGGCCGTAACTTTCTGGCATCCGTCCTACCGGCGAAGGGCCGGTGCATAACAAGACGGAGCCATAACCAGAGGAGAATGGCATGAAAAAGACGATCTCAATCACCATGGGGCTGGCGCTTTCGCTGATGGCCGGATCGGCGCTCGCCGCCGACAAGCTGACGCTGCAGCTCAAATGGGTCACCCAGGCCCAGTTCGCAGGCTACTATGTCGCCAAGGACAAGGGCATGTACGAGGCGGCCGGTCTCGATGTCGAAATCAAGCCCGGCGGTCCCGACATCGCACCGCCGCAGGTCATCGCCGGCGGTGGCGCCGACGTCATCGTCGACTGGATGCCCTCCGCACTCGCCAGCCGCGAAAAGGGCGTTCCGCTGGTCAACATTGCCCAGCCGTTCAAGGCTTCGGGCATGATGCTGACCTGCCGCAAGGAAACCGGCATCACATCGCCGGCAGACTTCAAGGGCAAGACGCTGGGCGTCTGGTTCTTCGGCAACGAATATCCGTTCCTGTCGTGGATGAGCCAGCTTGGCATTCCGACCCAGGGCGGCGCGGACGGTGTCGAAGTGCTCAAGCAGGGCTTCAATGTCGATCCTCTGATCCAGAAGCAGGCCGATTGCGTGTCGACCATGACCTACAACGAGTATTGGCAGGTGATTGACGCCGGCCTTTCCGCCGACGATCTCATCACCTTCAAGTATGAAGACGAAGGCGTGGCAACGCTTGAGGACGGACTCTACGTTCTTGAATCGAGCCTTGAAGACCCGGCCATGGTCGACAAGCTCGCCCGCTTCGTCAAAGCCTCGATGGAAGGCTGGAAATGGGCCGAGGAAAACCCGGATGAAGCCGCCGAGATCGTGCTCGAGAACGACGCCAGCGGCGCCCAGACCGAGAAGCACCAGAAGCGCATGATGGGCGAGATCGCCAAGCTGACCGCCGGCTCCGACGGCACGCTTGACGAAGCCGACTACCGGCGCACGGTGGACAGCCTGCTGTCGGGCGGTTCCGACCCGGTCATCACCAAGGAGCCGGAAGGCGCCTGGACTTCGGTCGTCACCGACAAGATGAAATCCATGTAATCATCCTTTTCGGCTAAACTCGACCGGTCGGCTGCAAAGCCGGCCGGTTTTTGATTCGGACAGACGACCAACGGGGGCCATCCATGACAGACAGACTTGGCGACATGATTGACCAGGGCCAGGGCAAGGCGCCGGCCGACATCGTGCTCAAGGGCGGCCGGCTGTTCGATCTGACCACTGGCGAATTGCGCGACGGCGACATCGCCATCTGTGGCGACCGCATCGTCGGCACACTGGAAAGCTACTCCGGCGTCCGCGAGATCGACATCACCGGAAGGATCGTCGTCCCGGGCTTCATCGACACCCATCTGCACATCGAGAGTTCGCTGGTCACCCCGCACGAGTTCGACCGCTGCGTCCTGCCGCGCGGCATCACCACCGCCATCTGCGATCCGCACGAGATCGCCAATGTCATCGGCGCCACCGGCATCCGCTATTTCCTCGATTGTGCCGAACAGACCGTCATGGACATCCGGGTACAGCTCTCAAGCTGCGTGCCCGCCACCCATCTCGAAACCGCCGGCGCACGGCTCGATATCGAGGACCTGCTGCCGTTCCGCGACCATCCCCAGGTGATCGGTCTTGCGGAATTCATGAACTTTCCCGGCGTGCTGGCCAGGGATCCCGCCTGCATGGCCAAGCTCGAGGCCTTCCAGGGCGGCCATATCGACGGCCACGCGCCCCTGCTGCGCGGGCTGGGGCTGAACGGCTATCTCGCCGCCGGCATCCGCACCGAGCACGAATCCACCACCGCCGAGGAAGCGCTTGAGAAGATGTCGAAGGGCATGCATGTGCTGGTCCGCGAAGGTTCGGTCAGCCGCGACCTCGACGCGCTGATCCCGATCATCACCGAGCGCAACTCGCCGTTCCTGGCGCTCTGTACCGATGACCGCAACCCGCTCGACATCGCCGAGCACGGCCATCTCGACTACATGATCCGCCACGCGATTTCCAAAGGCGTCGAGCCTTTGGCAATCTACCGCGCCGCCTCGATTTCCGCGGCCCGCGCCTTCGGGCTCAGGGACCGTGGCTTGGTGGCGCCG
The DNA here is from genome assembly GCA_020637795.1 of Hoeflea sp. Classification (GTDB taxonomy): domain Bacteria; phylum Pseudomonadota; class Alphaproteobacteria; order Rhizobiales; family Rhizobiaceae; genus Hoeflea. The sequence goes on from JACKJT010000003.1 coordinate 247,854, forward strand.
GGATGGCGCGCCGATCTGGTGGTGCTCGACAGCCTCGAAGACTGCAACGCGCAGATGGTGTTCTCCGCCGGCAGGCTGGTCACCGATGAGCTGTTTGCCGCGCGCAAGGTAACAGCACCGGTCGGCACCGACAGCGTTCGCGCGCCAAAGGTGGAGCCCGCCTCCTTCACCGTGCGCAAGAATCGCAGCCAGACCCCGGTGATCGGCATCCTGCCCGGCAAGATCATCACCGAACGCCGCGACCTCGATCTCGCCATCGACAATGGCGAGAAGCAGATCGATCTCGCCCGCGACATTCTCAAGATTTCCGTGATCGAGCGGCATGGCAGGAACGGCAACATCGCCACCGGTTTTGTCCAGGGCTTCGGCCTCAAGCGCGGCGCCATCGCCTCGACCGTCGGCCATGACAGCCACAATATCTGCGTGGTTGGCGCGAGCGAATCCGACATGGCGGTGGCCGCCAACCGGCTGAGCGAAATCCGCGGCGGCTTCGTCGTTGCCGAGGACGGCAGGGTGATTGCCGAAATCGCCCTGCCGGTGGCGGGCCTGATGAGCGACCAGCCCTATGAGCATGTGCGCGAAACGCTGATCCCGCTCAGAAAGGCAGCCAAGGCGCTCGGGGGCACCCTCGACGAGCCGTTCCTGCAGCTGGCCTTCCTGCCCTTGCCGGTGATCCCGCACCTGAAGATCTCCGACCGTGGCATGATCGATGTCGACGCCTTCGAGATCATCGATCCGTAAGCTGCCCGGTCGGAAGGGTGGATCAGGCCAGCCGGGCGCAGAAGACGTCGAGGCCTTCGAGCATCACGGTGCCGCCCTCGTGGCCCGGCGCAAATCCCGGCAACCGGACGCTTTCGGCGATCCGAATATCTGACGGCGGCGTCCATTCAACCGGGCTCCGGTCGAGATTGAACACGAACAGAAGCCGCTCTGCCCCCTCCCCGCGGATGAAGGCCAGAAGGTCGCCATTGGTGTTGAGAAAGGCCATCGGGCCGTCGACGAGGCTCGCATGGGATTTCCGGAAGGCCAGCGTCTGGCGGTAATGATTGAGCAGCGAGCCGCTCAGATGGTCCTGCTGGTCGACCGCATGCCGGAGATGGCTCTCCGGAACCGGCAGCCATGTGCGCGGCGCGTCCGAGAACCCGGCATGGGCGGCGTCCTTTTCCCAGACCATCGGCGTCCGGCACCCGTCCCTGCCCTTGTAGGCCGGCCAGAACCTGATGCCATAGGGATCGACGAGATCCTCGAACGCGATCTCGGCCTCCTCCAGCCCCAGTTCCTCGCCCTGGTAGAGACAGATCGATCCGCGGAATGATGACAGCAGGGTGATCGCGAACCGCGCCAGGTGCTCGACATCGTCGCCTTCCCGCATCCAGCGCGAGACGTGCCGCTCGACATCATGGTTCGAGAACGCCCAGCAGACCCAGCCGTCCTGCACCACCGACTGGAAATTGGCGATGCTGCGGCGGAAATGCTCGGCGGAAAAGTCCGCACTCAGCATGTCGAACGTGTAGCACATGTGCAGCTTGTCGCCGCCATTGGTGTAGGCCGCGACGGTCTTCAGTGATCGGCGTCCGTCGCCGACTTCGCCAACGGTGGTGCGGCCTTCATACTGATCCAGCAGGGCACGCAGCCGCTGCAGGAAGACGATGTTTTCAGGCTGCGACTTGTCGTAGAGATGGTCCTGGAAACCGTAAGGATTGGTGTCGGGCGCATCCACCCCCATGAAGTTGCCGTCCTCCGTCGACAGCGACAACGGCGGATTGTCGCGCAGATGCTTGTCGTGGACGTAGAAATTGACCGTGTCGAGCCGGAAGCCATCGACACCGCGGTCGAGCCAGAATTTGACCGTGTCGAGGATCGCGTTCTGCAGATCGGGATTGTGGAAGTTCAGGTCCGGCTGCGAGGCGAGGAAATTGTGCATGTAGTACTGGCGCCGTGTGCTGTCCCACTCCCACGCCGGCCCGCCGAAGATCGACAGCCAGTTGTTGGGCGCGGTACCGTCGGGCTTGGGATCGGCCCAGACATACCAGTCGGCCTTCGCATTGTCCCTGCTCGACCGGCTTTCCCTGAACCAGGGGTGCTGGTCGGACGAATGCGAAATCACCTGGTCGATGATGATCCTGATCCCTTTTGCATGGGCCAGTTCCACCAGTTCGTCGAAATCCGACAAGGAGCCGAACATCGGATCGACATCGCAATAGTCCGAGACGTCATAGCCGAAATCGGCCATCGGCGACTTGAAGAACGGCGACAACCAGATCGCGTCGACGCCGAGGGAAGCGATATGATTGAGCCTCCTGATGATACCGCGGATGTCGCCGATGCCGTCGCCTGACGTGTCCTGGTAGGATCGCGGATAGACCTGGTAGATGACGCAGCCGCGCCACCAGTCGGAGGATGTTGTCTCACTCAAGGCTCGCTCCATTCGGGGATCTTGCGCGGTCTGGCGTTCCCGATTTTCAATCGTTTTAATGGACTTGGCTACGGCTCACAAGCACAGGTGTGACGCACCGCGCCACCCGCTGGCACGGAAGCGCAACGGGACCACCGCGCTTCGCAGCCAGCACAGCCCATTGACGGATCGCTGCTAGAGTTGTTGCTTCAGCTTGCGCGCCGGGGAGGGGCACGGATGAAGGAACACGTTTACAGGAAGCTGTTTTCGCCGATTGCCCTGCGCGGTCAGACCTTGCGCAATCGCATCGTCTTCGGCGCCCATACCACCAACATGGCGGTCGAGGGCCTGCCGACGGAACGCCATGCTGCCTACTACGCCGAACGCGCCATGGGCGGGGCGGCGATGGTGGTGGTCGAGCCGATGCCGGTGCATGCCGCCGCCGTGCTCACGCGCGGCAATTTCCGCCACTGCGACGATGCGGTGATCCCGCATTTCCGCAAGGTGACCGACGCCATCAAGGGCCATGGCGCGGTCGCCATCCAGCAGCTCTATCATATCGGCAGTCACGGCGACCAGGACAACGCCTTCCATCCGGCCTGGTCGCCCTCGGGCATGCCGAGCTATCACGACAGCGACGGCTCCCACGCCATGACCGAGGCCGAGATCGAGGAAACCATCACCGGCTTCGTCGAGGCCGCCCGGCGCTGCCATGACGCAGGCTTTGACGGCGTCGAGGTCTGGGCCGCCTATCACGGGCTGGTCGACCAGTTCTGGACACCCTGGTCGAACCGCCGGGACGACAAATGGGGCGGAAGCCTTGAAAACCGAACCCGCTTCTCCCGGGAAATCATCTCCCGCATCCGCAAGGCCTGCGGCGACGGTTTCATCATCGGCCTCGCCGTCAATGACGAGCCCGATGTCCAGGTGGCGCTGCAGCGCGAGGCGATCAGCGAGATCGTCGAGCGCCACGACCGGGAGCAGATGATCGACTACGTCACCTGCGGTTCGGGCAGCTATTTCGATTTCTACAAGCTGATGCCGACCTTTCTCTATCCGGAAAAGCTCGGCGCCGATCTCGCTGCCACCCTCAAGGGCGTGGTCAGACACGCGCTGGTTACCGCCGAGAGCCATATCCGCACGCCCGACAATGCCGAGACCGTTCTGGGCCAGGGCCAGGCCGACCTGGTTTCGATCGTGCGCGGCCAGATCGCCGATCCGCATCTGGCCAGCAAGGCGCGCGAGGGACGGGCCGAGGACATCCGCGGCTGCCTGTCCTGCAACCAGATGTGCTGGGGCCGGCGTTCGCGCGATTACTGGATCTCCTGCGTCGTCAACCCCTCGACCGGCCGCGAGGCGGAATGGGGCGGCGACCGCTTCACCCCTGCCCCGAAGCGAAAATCCGTGCTGGTGGTCGGCGGCGGCCCGGCCGGGCTCGAGGCCGCCCGCGCCAGCGCCGAACGTGGCCACCGGGTGGTGCTGGCGGAAGCATCGAACCACCTCGGCGGCGCCTTCCGGCTTGCCGGGCTGCAGCCGCGCCGCGCCCAGATCACTGACCTGATCGACTGGTACGAACGGCAATTGATGAAGCTGCAGGTCGAGGTGCGGCTCAACGCCTATATGGACGCCGACGAGGTGATCGCGGAAGCCGCCGACGAGATCATCCTCGCCACCGGGTCGCTGCCGCCCGAAACCGGTTTCCAGAAGGCCATGCCGCATCTGGCGGCGCTGCCCGGGCTAGAAAACGGCGGCGTCTGCTCCACCGAGGAGATCATGGCGCGGCAGGCACGGCCCGGCAGGCGGGTCATCGTGCTCGATGAGGGCGGCAACTGGAAGGGCTGCGGCACCGCCTGGAAGCTGGCCGAGGACGGACACGACGTCACCCTGGTCACGCCCGACCCGATGGTCGGCAAGGAATTGCAGCGCACCGCAGCCGATTTCCCGCTGCGCCGGACACTCGCCGGGCTGGGAGTCAGGTTCGTGGTCGAAAGCGCCATAATCAACTGGACCGGAACCTCGGCCACGGTGCAGTCATTCCTCGATGGCAGCGAAACCGAAATCGAGGCGGACACGCTTGTGTTCGCCACCGCAAACACCGCCGAAAACAGCCTTGCCGCGGCCTTGCGGGAACGTGGTGTCGACTTCAGGGAAATTGGCGACGGAGCCGCTCCTCGGCAAGCCGCCTACGCGATCTACGATGGCCGCAAGGCCGGTCTGGAGATGTAGGCTTATGCCGCAGGCACGGCCGCCCGCTCTTCCAGCCCGAGCAGGAAATTGATCGACGGCCGCGACTTGACCAGGTCCTCGATCGAATAGCCTGCAAGCACTTCGAAGAAGGCGCCGAGCGCCTTCCTCAGCGCCGTGTTCAATCCGCAGGAATCAACCAGCGGGCATTCGCTCGCGTCGTTTTCGAAGCACTCCGCCATGGCGAAATTGTCTTCGGTCACCTTGACCACATCGAGCAGCGAGATCTTGTCGGCAGCACGCCCGAGCCGGATACCGCCATTGCGTCCGCGCACAGATTCGATCAGTCCCGATTTGGTCAACGGCTGCAGGATCTTGAACAGGAACAGCTCGGAAACCGAATAGGCCTTTGCAATATCGCCGATGCGGCTCAGCGGCGCATCGTTGGCTGCGCAGTACATCAAGATCCGCACCGCGTAATTGGTTTGGCGTGTCAGGCGCATTTTTCCGGCTCCAGTCCTCAGGCTCTGCTTCCAATCGGCAGGCTTAGCAGTTTAGAATGCTTCCAGAAAAAGGAAACCCTTTCATTCAAGTTTTTATCGCATCCCGATGAAACGGGCCAGGAACGAGGAAATACATGGCAAACGCCACGAAATTCGAGAGATTGAACGGTTTCCCGCGTGAAGCGATCAATTTGGCCAACTGGCGCACCCGCCCCTACAGCTTCTGGGCCTTTCGGAATGTGGCGGAAATGGTCCGTTCCGCCCGCATCAGGACCGCAACCCCAGCACCTCTGCCCCCCGTTGCGGAAAACCCGGGGCTGCTGGCGCGCGCCGCCGTGGCCGGCGGGAGCGAAACGATTGCCGAACTGCTGACCCGGAGCGAGGCGGACAGCTTCCTGCTGTCCAGAAACGGCGACCTGGTCTGCGAATGGCATGCGCCGGGCGTCGATCGCGGCGATCCGCATCTGGTGTTTTCGATTTCCAAATCCATCACCGCGCTGACGGCGGGCATCCTCCAGGATCAGGGAATTCTCGATCCATCGACCCCGGTTGGCGACCTGGTGCCCGAGGCCGCCAACAGCGCCTATGCCGATGCCACGGTGCAGCATCTGCTCGACATGCGGGTCAGCCTGGATTTCGATGAATCCTATCTCTCCGAGCTGGACTACGCCCGCTACCGCCGCGCTATGTCCTGGAACCCGCCATTCGGCAAGGGCGATGACGAGGCCATGCTGTCCTTCCTGTGCAGCCTGAAGAAGGCCGCGGGTCCGCACGGCACCGATCACAATTATCTCTCGCCCAATTCGGACATGCTCGGCATCGTGCTGGAGCGGGTCACCGGCGAACGCTTCCCGGATCTGTGCGCCCGGCTGCTCTGGCAACCGCTCGGCGCATCGGCCGATGCCTTCATCACCGTCGATCCCGAAGGCGCGCCGCGCACCGCAGGCGGCGTCTCCTGCCGGCCGCACGATCTTCTGGCGCTCGGACAGATGCTGATCGATGGCGGCACGGCCAACGGCAAGCAGATCGTCTCGCCGCGCTGGATCGAGGACATGCAGGGTAACGGTGATGAAGGGGTCTGGGCGCGCGGTTCCCAGGCGAGTTTCCTCAAGACCGGCCGCTACCGCAACAACTGGTACCAGGTTGGTGGTGGCTCGAACGCGTTCCTGGCCGCCGGCATTCACGGCCAGTTCTGCTACTGCGATCCCGACACCGCGACCGTGATCGTCTGCACCTCGTCCCAGAACGAGCCGCAGACGGACGCGCTTGATCAGGGGCTGCTTTCGCTCTTTGCCAAGCTCAGCAGCGAGACCTGATAAGGCCCTATTCGAACACGATATCCGGCATCGCCCGGGCGCCGTCGCCTGCGAGTTCCTCGAGCCGAGCGCGGACCTTGGCCGCGATCTCGAGATAGACCTTGGCATGCGGCCCGTCGGGCGCGGTGGCCACCACCGGCCGGCCCGCGTCGGAGGTCTCGCGGATCGGCATCGAAAGCGGCACTTCGCCGAGAAACGGCGTGCCGATCCGTGCGGCTTCGTCACGGGCGCCGCCGTGACCGAAGATGTCGTGCCGGCCGCCGCAATCGGGGCAGATAAAGTAGCTCATGTTCTCGACGATGCCGAGCACAGGCACGCTGACCTTGTTGAACATGTTGAGCCCCTTGCGGGCATCGATCAGCGCCAGATCCTGCGGCGTCGACACGATCACCGCGCCGGCCAGCGGCACGTTCTGCGCCATCGACAGCTGTGCGTCGCCGGTGCCGGGCGGCATGTCGACGACCAGCACGTCGAGCTCGCCCCAGGCCACTTCGCGCAGCATCTGGTTGAGCGCCGACATCACCATCGGTCCGCGCCAGATCATCGGCGTGTCTTCTTCCACCAGGAAGCCCATCGACATGACCTTCAGGCCGTAATTCTCCATCGGCTTGAGCATCCGGCCCTCAAGCTGCTCGGGACGGCCGGAGATGCCCAGAAGCCGCGGCATCGAGGGGCCGTAGATATCGGCATCGAGAACGCCGACCTTGAGACCCGTGGCCTGAAGCCCGAGCGCCAGGTTGACCGCTGTCGTCGACTTGCCGACGCCGCCCTTGCCCGAGGCAACGGCAATGATGGTGGAAATCCCGGGAACGCCGGCCTTGGCGCGCCCCTGCGGCTGGCCGGATTGTGCCGGCGCGTGCGAATGGGCCGGGCGCTGTTGTGGCGGAGGCGTGGACGGACCGGAGCCCGGCTCGCGGCTGGCGGTCAGCGCCACCATCGCGCCCTTGACGCCGGGAACGGTCTTGGTGGCGCGCTCGGCGGCTTCACGCAGAGGTTCGAGTTCCTGCGCGCGCGCGGCCGGAACGGTAAGCGAGAAATAGACCTTCGCATCGGCGATGAAGATCTCCGACACCAGGCCGAGATCCACAATATTGCCCTCGAGATCCGGCCCCTTGACCGATCTCAGCTTCGCCAGAACCTCTTCTTTGGTCACGCTCACCTTGCACTCCACGGGTTTGTCGTTGCAGACCACCCCCACATAATGCGGATGGCCCTGCAATAAAATGGCGCGGCGGTGAAAAAACCGGACTTAGAGCCGATCCCGCCGCCCGCGCAGGACAAAGATGGGGACAATCGCCGTCAGCATCAGCAGTCGCGCCACGTGGTGGCTGGCGACGAAGGTCGGGTCGATGCCGAGGATCACCGACATCGCTGCCATGGTTTCAAGCCCGCCCGGCGCAAACGCGATCAGGATGGCGATCAGGTCCATGCCGGTTATCCAGTGGGCAATGACCGCGAAGGCACCCGCCAGCACGACGCCCAGCACCGTGACGAGAATCCCCGCGCCGAATGCGTGGCGCAGCTGCATCAAGGTCACGCCCGAGAACCGGGAGCCGATCAGGCCGCCCAGCGAGACAAAGGCCGCGGCTGCGAGCCAGTAATTCATCACCCCGCTCACCAGCCCGGTCACATGCGCGACCACCGACACCAGCATGCCGCCGATCAGGTAGGCCGCGGGCAAGCGGAGCCGCTCGAGCAGATACCCGGCCGTCCCGGCGGCAACGATCATCGCCAGCAGCGGCAGCGGTGCCGTTTCGGCCGGGATCTCCAGCGCTTTGCCTGGCACCTGCCCGGTCAGGGTGACCGCGACAGGCACCAGCAGGGTCAGGGCCAGAACCCGGATCGACTGGACGATGCTGACGGTCCTGAGATCCGCCTTCACTCCTTCACTCAGTCCCAGCACGTAGCTGAGATGTCCCGGCGAGGACGACAGGAAGGCCGTGGTGGCATCCATCGACCAGAACCGGACGAGAAGAGCAGGCGTAAGCCAGATGATGGCGAACAGGCTTCCGGCCAGCGCCGCAAGCGTCACCGGCCAGGTCCGCATCGCCTCGAGCACGTCCGGCGTCACGCCCTGGCCGATGGTCAGGCCGAGAATGATGAACACCGCATCGCGCGCCCGCCGTGGGGGTGCGGTGGTCCTGATCCCGGCAAGGCCCGCAAGCGTGACGGCGATCGCCGGGCCGGTCAGGAATGGCGCGGGAAAGGACAGCGCGAAAGTCAGCGCCGCGCCGAATGCGGCAATCCCGAAGGTGATCAGCGCCGCCCGCCACGAATTCATCGCCATCCGGCTCAACTCCTGCACTGCTTTCCCTGACGCTCAGGCCGCCTCGCCAGAATCAGCGTCCCCGGCTCGAGCCTAACGAGGCCGCTGCCCGGTGGCCAGCAATCCTGGCGTTGCCATCAATCCGGATCCGCCTCGCTGTCGGTGCGCGGGAATTTCGGCCGGAAGAACCGCCCGGCGACGATCGGAAGGATGAAGCCGAAGAAGGCGAACAGCCACAGCCCGATCGACAGCGGAGACGCGAAAAGCGCGCTCCAGTCGCCGTCCGAGATCGTCATCGCGCGGCGCATGTTGGCTTCCATCTGGTTGCCCAAGAGCACGCCGAGAATGATCGGAACCAGCGGCACGTCGAGCTTCCGCAGGATCCATCCCAGCAGCCCGAAGAACACCATCACCATCAGGTCGAAGGTCGAGCCGGAAATGCCGTAGATGCCGACGAACGAGATCATCGCCACGGCCGGCATCAGGTAGCGCGGCGGCACCAGCAGCACACGCACGAACAGGCTGACCATCGGAATGTTCATGACCAGGAGCATGACGTTGCCGATGAACAGGGCGGCGATCAGCCCCCAGACCACGTCCGGATTGTTGGTGAACAGCAGCGGACCTGGCGTGATGTTGAGCGCCAGCAGCATGGCCAGTAGCACCGCCGTAGTGCCCGATCCCGGCACGCCGAGCGCCAGCATCGGCACCAGCGCGCCGCCGGCTGCGGCATTGTTTCCGGCCTCGGGCGCTGCCACGCCGCGCGGGTCGCCGGTGCCGAAGGTGTTGTTCTTGTCAACCAGCCGCTTTTCCACCGAATAGGAAATGAACGATCCGAGCGATGCCCCCGCTCCCGGCAGCACGCCGGCGATGAACCCCAGCACCGTCGACCGCGCCATGGTGGGAGCAGTCTGCTTGAGCATCGACAGGGGCGGCGTCAGCCGACCGAGCTTGATGCCAGATGCATCGCCGGTCGCCTTGGTCGTACCGCGATGCTCGAGAAAGATGAAGACTTCCGAGAGCGCGAACAGGCCGACGATCGCCACCAGGAAATCGATCCCGTCGTAAAGATGCACCTCGCCGAAGGTAAAGCGCGGCACGCCGGTCTGGCCGTCGACGCCGATCATGGCGATGCCGAGCCCAAGACCCGCGGCCAGCGCCGCCTTCGCCTGGTTCTTGCTGGCGATGCCGCCCAGCGTGGCGAAGGCGAGCGCGAACAGCGCGAAATACTCGGCAGGCCCGAACAGCAGCGCCACCTTGACCAGTTGCGGCGCCAGGAACACCAGCCCCCAGGTGGCAAAGAACGCGCCGACGAAGGAGGCAATGCCCGACAGCGCCAGTGCTTCGCCGGCCATGCCCTTCCTGGCCATCGGATAGCCGTCGAGCGTCGTCATCAGCGCCGGCTCGTCACCGGGAATGTTGAGCAGGATCGAGGAGATGCGGCCACCATACATCGCGCCGTAATAGACGCTGGTGAGCAGGATCAGCGCCGGCGTCGCCGGAAGACCGAGCGTGAAGGCGAGCGGAATGAGAATGGCGACGCCGTTCGACGGTCCAAGCCCCGGCAGCGCGCCGATGATGGTGCCGAGAAAGCAGCCGATCAGCGCCAGACCGAGATTCTGAAAGGTCAGAGCGATGGAGAAGCCGTCTGCGAGTGCGGAAAGAGTGTCCATGACGCTACCTCAAAAGCCCCAGGGACCGCGCGCCAGCGACAGACCCAGAATGAGATGGAAAACGACATAAATGCCGATGGCGATAACGGCTCCGGCGACAGCCGCCTTGACCGGCGGCGTCCCCAGCCGCCAGGACAGATAGCCGGCGGCAACGGCCGTCGAGACCACGAAGCCGGCACTCGGAAGCGCATAGGCATAGGCAACCATCACCGCGACCGTGAGGCCCACCTCGAACAGCCGGCTGAAGTCCGGCCATTCCGGTTCGTCATCGGGCTTGAGGAAGATTGCCAGGCTGGAGAGACCGACAAGCCCGCCGATGATGATCGGAAAGATCTTCGGTCCGACCGGATCGGAAATGAAGCTTTCCTGGATCAGTGTTGCCTGCCAGATGAAGAATGCTGCCAGCAGGAGGCCAACGCCTCCCATAATCCGGTCGCTCATGGCGCCCCCCTCTTGTCCGATTGCTGCCGGGAACAGACGACCTCCGCCCGTCAAGGGCGGAGGCCGCTCGGCGACCCTAATGGATCAGGCCGATTTCCTTGGAGATGTCGGTGATCGAGGCCACCGAGTCGGCGACGAAAGCCTGGAAATCGGCGCCGCGCAGGTTGAGCGGAGCCAGGCCGTTCTGCGCCATGATGTCCTTCCACTCGGCGCTGTCATAGACCGTGCCGATGGCATTGACCCAGTAATCATAGGCCTCGTCGGAAGAACCGCCCGGCGCATAGAAACCGCGCCAGTTGGCGCCGATCACGTCGATGCCCTGCTCCTTGGCTGTCGGGAAAGAGGCGAAGTCGCCTTCCAGCCGCTCGGGCGCCAGCACGGCCAGCACCTTGATGTCGCCCGAATCGACAAAGCCCTTGGCTTCCGAAGCATCGCCGGTGAAGGCCTGCACCGAGCCGCCGAGCAGCTGGGTGACGGCCTCGCCGCCGCCGTCAAAGGCAACGTACTTGATGGTGCGCACATCCTCGATGCCGGCCTTCTTGGCGGCCATCAGCACCTTCAGATGATCCCAGCCGCCGACAGCCGAACCGCCTGCGATGGAGACCGAGGACGGATCTGCCTTGATCATCTCCATCAGCTCGGGCAGCGTGTTGATGGCGGAGTCCTTGGCAACCGCGATGATGCCGTAGTCGGCGCCAACCGAAGCAACCCAGCGGACCTGGTCCATGGTGTTGCCCGGATAGGCGCCCTGCGCCAGCCGCGTCGATGTCGCCGACGAGGCGGCGATGATCAGGTTGTTGGCATCATTGCGCTTGTTGATGACTTCAGCGTAGGCGACACCGCCGCCGCCACCGGCCATGTTGGTCACCTGCATGGTGCCGGGAACCAGCTTGAGATCCTGCAGGGTCTTGCCGACCTGGCGGCAGGTAAAGTCCCAGCCGCCGCCGGGATTGGCCGGTGCAATGCACTCGGTCGCGCCCGGATCGAACGCCTGGGCGGCGGCCGTCAGCGAAACCACGGCGACAGCGGTCGCGGCGAGCCGCGTGATAAAATTCTTCATGATTTCCTCCACAATGGTCAAGCCGCCTTTCCTCGAAAGCGGAATGGTGACTATGCTAACCCGCAAAGCTGTCAACAAGCTGTCAGCCGGATGTCGGGGCGGGAGGAGTTGCCCATGCATTTTCTGGTCGTCGAGGACACGACCGATGTCGCCGAAGCCATCATCGAGCGGCTTGGACGCGGCGGGCATGCCTGTGACCGCGCCGCCTCGCTTGAAGATGCCAAGCATTTCGCGTCAGCTTCGGCTTACGATTTGGTGATTCTCGACATCAATCTTCCCGACGGCTCCGGGCTCGACTTCCTTAAGTGGATCCGGCAGCGCAAGAATGCCGTGCCGGTGCTGGTGCTGACCGCGCGGCTCGCCGTCGACGACAAGATCGGCGCGCTCGATTTCGGCGCAGATGATTACATGGTCAAGCCGTTCGATCTGGGCGAACTGGAAGCCAGGGTCCGCGCCATCATCCGCCGGCGGAGCGGAGAATCGGGCGTCCAGCTGTCTTCCGGCAACCTGCAGTTCGACATGGCCACCCGGCTGGCGACAATCGACGGGCAGCCGCTGTCGCTGACGCCGCGCGAACAGTTGCTGCTGGAGATCTTCATGGTCAACAAGGGCCGGGTTCTGGAAAAGGACGAACTCGTCATGCGGCTGTTCGGTCTTGAAGCCGATGTCGGGGCAAATGCCATAGAGCTCTATGTCGGACGCCTGCGCCGCAAGCTCGCAGGCGCCGCCTTCGAGATCAGGACGCTCCGCGGCCTCGGCTACCAGGCCCTGGCAACCGGATCCGGGAGCACCCGCGCGTGATGAGCCTCGCAGCCCGGCTCGCAACCGGTCCCGGCAGGTCGATCGCCTGGCGGCTGACGCTGTTGCTGACGCTGCTCTTGACGATTGCCGCGGCCGGGACGGTTGTCGCAGCACTGAGCTATGGACAGACCGCGGCGACCCGTGCCTTCGACCGTCTGCTGACCGGCGCCGCGCTGCAGATCGCCGAGCGCATCAGCGTCGTCGAGGGCGAAACGGTTATCGACATTCCACTCTCGGCATTCGGGCTGTTGTCGCTCGCATCCGAGGACCGGATCTTCTACCGGATCATCGGCCCCGAGGGGCAGACGCTGACCGGTGACGAGACTTTCCCCCTGCCCGACGCTTCAGCGGTCGGCGAAGGTCCGCTGCTTTACGACACGGCATTCTCAGGGGAAGCGGTGCGCGCCATCAAGATGCAGCGTTTCCTGGCCGAACGCGCGGTGCGCGGTCCGATCACCGTGATCGTGGCGCAGACCCTGCGCGCCCGCTCCGAACTTGCCAGCGAAATCGTCGCGCGCGCCGTCATCGGCGTGGTGGTGGCCGGCGGCGTCACCCTGGCATTGGCGCTTCTCGCCATGCATCTGGCGCTGAGCCCTTTGCGCCGCATCGAGCGCGCCATCCTTGCCCGCGATCCCAAGGATCTCACGCCGTTCTCCACCACCACGCCGCGCGAGGTGGAGGCGCTGGTCGCCGCCATCAACCGTTTCATGGCCCGCCTCGACAGGCGTGTCGGCGCCATGCAGGACTTTGTCGCCGATGCGGCGCACCAGATGCGCACCCCGATCACCGCACTCAGGGCCCAGACCGAACTGGCCATGGAAGAGGACGACCCGCGCAAGCTCAAGACCCTGCAACGCCGCATCCGTGACCGGGCGATCGGTGTCAGCCGCCTCACCGACCAGTTGCTGTCCCACGCGCTGGTGACGCATCGCGCCGATTCCGCCACGCTGGAGCAGATCGACCTCAGGCGCGTAGCGGTGGAAGCCGAACGCGAGGCCCGCCGCACCGGCGGCGCCGAGGGCATTGAACTCGACCTGCCCGCCGATCCGGTGATGGTTCAAGGCGATGCCTTCAGCCTGCGCGAGGCGGCCCGCAATCTCGTCACCAACGCGCTTGCCCACGGCAAGCGGCCGGTTCGCCTGCGGGTGAGCGTCACCGGGGATGGCAAGGCGCTGATCGCGGCTCATGACCAGGGTGGAGGCATGAGCGCGGTACAACTCGAACGCATCGGCGAGCGCTTTGCCCGCGATGCCTCGAACCCGCAAAGCGCAGGGCTGGGCCTCGCCATCGTCGCCGAGGTTGCGGGCTTTCATCACGGCTCGATCCGCACCGCCACCGTGCCCGGTGAAGGATTTGAAGTCGGCATCGAACTGCCGCTTGCCGAAGCGCGACCGACCGGTAACCCGGAGGGAGACGCAGTATGACCCGCTCCTTGGTTCCTCTGGCCGTTGTCGGCTTCCTGCTTCTGCAGTCATCGGGCTCCGCCGAGGCGGCCGAGACGATCATCAGGTTCGAGGCGCGCGCGGCCCAATCCGGCGACCTGGTGATCGCCAGCGTCACGGATCTCGATTTCATGCGGCCGCTGATCGCCGCTTTCCAGGACTTCAACCCCGGAATCTCCGTCACCTATATCGAGGACACGTCCAACAATCTCGACGCCAGCGTATCGAGCGCCTGTGCAGACCGCGGCTTCTTCGCCGATCTGGTGATTTCCTCGTCGATTGCCCAGCAGGTCCGGCTGGTCAACGGCGGCTGCGCCCGCGAGATCGGCAGCCCGGTGGTCGCCAACCTGCCGGATTGGGCGCAATGGCGCGGCGAACTGATCGGCCTGACCTACGAGCCGGCGGTGATGGTCTACAACAAGGCCGCGTTTTCGGAGACGGAACCGCCGCGCAGCCGCTTCGACCTGATCGACCTGATGCGCCAGTCGGGCGACCTCAACGGGCGCATCGCCACCTATGACATCGAGGAATCCGGTGTCGGCTACCTGTTCGCGTTCCAGGATTCGACCGAAGCCAGCACCTGGGGCCGCCTGATCGAGGGTTTCGGGCGCAACAGCGTCGCCACCTTCTGCTGCAGTTCGGAGGTCATTGACCGGGTCGCCGATGGCCGCGCCCATATCGGCTACAATGTTCTGGGCTCTTACGCGCAGTCCAGAGCCGACAAGGACCCGCGCATCGGGGTCGTGCTGCCAACGGACTACACCCTGGTGCTGGCGCGCGCCGGATATATCCCGCGTGAAGCACGAAACGCGGTCGCCGCCCGTCTGTTTCTAGAACTCGCTCTTTCGCCGCGTGGCCGCACGATTCTTGACGGCGAAACCCATCTGCTCACACCCTTGAGCGGGCCTGCGGCCCTGGCCGGATCGGGTGGCGACGAGGAGCCGGCGTTCCGGCCCATCCCCCTGACCCCGGCGCTGCTGGTCTCGCTCGATCGCGCCAAGCGGGCGCAGTTCCTGTCGCAGTGGCGAAAGTCGGTCACCCCGCCAACCCCCTGACTTCGCTTCGGGCCCAAACCCGGGCTGATCAGGCGACTGACTGCTTGCGCCCGTACTCGGCAGGCTTGTTGCCGTAATCCATTCGGTCGCGGGAGATTTCTTCCAGGAATACCGGTTTTCCGAAATAGTAGCCCTGGAAGCGGTCGCATCCCGCGGCCCGCGCACGCAACAGATCGTCCTCGGTTTCGATGCCCTCGGCGACCACATACTTTCCGCAACGCCGGGCGATTTCGACCACCGCGCTGACGAAGACATCGGTCACGTGGTCCGTGCCAAGAGCGCAGATGTAGCTCTTGTCGATCTTGATCACATCATAGGGAAGCGCGCGCAACTGGTTGAACTCGGAATAGCCCATGCCGAAATCATCGAGCGCGATCCGGAACCCGGCATCCTGCAGCGACGAGATCTGACCGGCAATGCGCTCGTTGACCGCCAGCGACGCGCTTTCGGTAATCTCGAGCACGATGCGCTGCGGGCTGGTCGCCGTTTCCGCCAGAATATCGAGCATCTTCTCCTTCAGGTCGGGCATCGCGATCTGGATGGCCGAGAGATTTATGCTCACACTCACCTCCGGCAGGTTTGGAATGTCTTCGGCGACCTGCCGAGCCACATAGTAGCCGATTTCACCGATCATCAATGCCCGTTCCGCCACCGGGATGAACACATCCGGCGGAATGACGCCCCTGAGCGGATGCCGCCAGCGCAACAGCGCCTCGAACGCGATCAACCGCCCGTCGCCATCGACAATCGGCTGATACGCCACCCGCAGGTGCCTGAGCAGCATCGCCGCCCGCAATTCGCGCACCAGCGCCTTCTCGTTGCGGATGTCGGTCAGCATGTCATCCTTAAACAGTGTCGAGCAGGCCCGGCCGTTTTTCTTCGAGGCATAGAGCGCCATGTCGGCATTGATGACCAGCGAACTCCAAGTCTTGCCGTGATCAGGGGCAAGCGCGATGCCGATCGATGCCGAGACGGCGAGCCGCTGCGCGCCGATATTGACCTTGCCTGCCAGACCGGCCGCGAAGTCAGCACACAGTTCCTCCGCCCATTTGCCGGTCATCGGATCGGTGTGCTCGATCAGCACAGCAAACTCGTCGCCCCCCAGACGGCCCACCATGGCGCCGGGAAAATGTGCCCGAAGCTTCTCGGCAACGAAAACCAGTACCCGGTCGCCGGCCGGATGGCCATGCGTATCGTTGACCTGCTTGAAATGGTCGACGTCGACCAGGAACAGGGCAAAGAACCGGTTCTTGCCACGAGCCTCCAGCGCCTGCTTGGCTTGCGAAACAAATGTCTCCCGGTTGAGAACATTGGTCAGGACATCCCGCTCCGACTGGGCGAGAAGACTGTTGTAGCGCTTGCCGAGCGAGCGGAGCTTTCCCTTCAGGTCGACATGCGCAATGGCGAGATACAGGATGCCAACGGAAAGGAGGGTGATGATGACGGCATCGGTGATGTCGATGAAAAAGCCGTTGGTGTAATCCACATTTCGGAAAAAATAGTCAAAAGCCAGGACAAGGGCGAAGAGCCCGAAGAGAATTGCCGAAAAACTGAACTCCGCACCCCAGTCAAACCACTTTTTTTGCAAATTTTTGAACATGTAAACAGCTCCGCCGCCGGATGGGTGCCGGACGCAATATGTCCGGCAACCTGAAATCAACTGACAGGGAGCCTTGGCGTGAAAATCCGGGCGGCAAATGCGCACCGATCTTGCAACAGCAGGGCTATCCCCGAATCCATAGTCGCATCATGCGCAACACCACCCTATCCGCCGCCTGTTAACGGAGAACGAACAAACGCTTGCAATTGTTGAAAAATCTTCGGCAATTCAGAGCCGAAGCGTCGCGGACCGGGGGCAGGACCGTTGCTCAGGTCCCTACATTGCCGATGTGCGCCTGCAGCGCCGCGCATCCAATCGGATGCGCAAAGGACGCTGCAGGACTTTGAAACAATGCATGTACGTTATCGTTCAAATCAATACATTTGAACGCGACATGCATTAGCGCTTGACGCCGTAGCTGTCATAAGTGGCATCCAGGAACTGCCGGGCGCAGGCCGGCCAGGAAAACTCGAGCGCCCGGGCGCGCGCCGCGTCCCTGGAAAGCTCGAGGCAGGCAAGCGCCGCCTGGCGCAGATCGGTGTCGACCACGCCAGCGCCGCTTTGGCCGATGATGTCTTTCGGGCCGGTGACCGGGTAGGCAGCAACCGGTACTCCCGACGCCAACGCTTCAAGCACCACCAGGCCGAACGTATCGGTCAGCGACGGAAACACGAAAACGTCGCCCATCGCGTAAAGCGCCGCAAGCTCCGCTCCGGACCTGGCGCCGGTGAAGGTGACCTCGGGATGGCGCGTCCTGAAATCATCGAGCATCGGGCCGTCGCCGACCACCAGCTTACTGCCCGGCAGATCCATGGCGAGAAAGGTCCCGACGTTCTTCTCGACGGCCATCCGCCCAACATGCACAAACACGGGACGGGGCAGATCGAGCGGCGTGGGATAGCCGGGATGGAACAGATCGGTGTCCACCCCCCGCGACCAGATATGGAGGTTGGTAAACCCCTTCGCTTCGAGCTCGGCGCGCAGGCTCTCCGTCGCCACTAGGCAACCACGCCCGGCATTGTGAAACCAGCGCATGAACCGGTAGAGCCAGCTTTCGGGAACCGGATAGCGCGCCGAGACATATTCGGGATACCGTGTGTGGTAGCTCGACGTGAAGCCGTTGCGCCTGAGCGCCGCCCGTCTGCCAAGCAGTCCCAGCGGGCCTTCGGTCGCGATCTGGATGAAATCCGGATTGGACGCCTCGATCCGGCGGGCAACCCGGCCCGGCGTTGTCAGCGCCAGCCGGATCTCCGGATAGCCCGGCAACGGAACAGTATGGAACTCCGCCGGCGACAGAATGTCGACCTCGATATCGAACCGCTCGAGTTCACGCACCAGGTTCTCGATCGACCGCACCACCCCGTTGATCTGCGGGCGCCAGGCGTCGGTGACAATCAGCAGTTTGGGCATCACCGTTCCGCCTGGGCGATTGGACAGTAAGAAGCGTTCACCCCCTGATAATCGCACCGGGACCGGCGAGCAACATCGCGGGAGAAATCAGAGCGCCAGCCGCAGCTTCTGCCCCGAGGCCCGCGAGCAGCAGGCCATCATCCGTCCGCCCTCGGCGCGCTCGGAAGCCGACAGCACCCGGTCGCGATGATCGACCTCGCCTTCAAGCACCCGCACCTCGCAACTGCCGCACAGTCCCTCTTCGCAATCGCTCGGCACATCGATGCCGGCCGCGCGGACCACCTCGAGCAAGGTCTGTCCGGCAGGCACTGTGAGATTGAGATCCGAATCCTCGAGCTCAACCTCGAAGGCCACATCGCCGGGCTTCGCCGCACCGGAAGCCTCGCTGACAAACAGCTCGCTGCGCAACGTGCCGTCCGGCAGATGCGCACACAGTTCGCTGAGCGCATCAAGCAGCCGGGCAGGCCCGCAGGCGTGAATGCGCGCCCCGCTATCGGCGCATTCCGCGACGATAGCGGCGAGATCGGCCCGGCCTCCCTCGTCCGAGACATGAAGCACAACGCGGCCGCCATGGTCTTCGATGAGCCTATCGACAAAGGCCATCGCACCGCGCGACCGGCCGCAATAATGCACCGTGTAGTCCCGCCCGAGCTGCTTGAGCCGGTCGGCCATGGCGATGATCGGGGTGATGCCGATGCCGCCGGCAATCAGCACGTGACGGTCCGCCTCCTCCTCGAGCCGGAAATAGTTCTTCGGCCCGCGCAGCCGCAGGGTCATGCCCCTTGTCACCTGGTCATGGATGAAACGCGACCCGCCGCGGCCTTCCTCTTCCCGCAGCACCGCGATCGTGTAGCGGGGGTCCGACGGGGTGCCGCAAAGCGAATATTTGCGGGAGAACTCGCCGGCAATCAGGTCGACATGCGCGCCCGGGCTCCAGGCCGGCAGGGCAAGCCCGTCCGGATCCTCCAGATGCAGGATCTTGATCCCCTCCGCGCCTGTCGTGATGTCGGACACCCGAACGGTCCGCGCGATTTCCTTGCTCGACGGCGCGCCGATGGGAAACGAGACCCGGCGGCCCTTGATCGTCGGATCGGCCCTTTCCGGATTGAGCGCCGGATCCCATTCGACCAGGAGCTGTTGCGGCCCCCGGAACGCGAGGTTCGGCAGATAGCTGAACTGCTGGTCCTCGACGAGCCTCATGTGCGGCAGGCGCCGCGACAGTTCCTCGATGAAGATCCGCATTTCCAGCCGGGCGAAATTCTTGCCCATGCACTGGTGACTGCCATAACCGAAGGTCAGGTGCTCGGCGGCGCTGTCGCGGTAGATGTCGAGGAAATCGCCATTCTCGAAATGCCGGGAATCATGGTTGGCCGAGGCGCTGACGATCAGGAGCTTCGCCTCCGCCGGGATCGCCACGCCGGCGATCTCGGTGTCGCGCGTCGCCCTCCGGCGCCAGGCAACCACCGAGCCTTCGAGCCGCAGGCATTCCTCGATCGCGTTCGGGATCAGCTCCGGATCCTTGCAGATCCGTTCCCAGACCAGCCGGTCCGACAGCAAGAGCTTGAGTGCATTGGTGCTTGCAAGCGAAGTCGTCTCGTGCCCCGCAACGATGATCGCCATCATCATCGAATGCAGGTAGGAATCGGTGACCACCTCCGGGATTTCGCCGTTCATCCGGATGGCGTGATGCATCCAGCCGGCGCCGTCCGGCTCCCGGCGCATCTTCTCGAGCACTTTCCCGGCGTACTGCCAGAACCGCCCGACCGCATCGGCCACCTTCAACTGTTGTTCCGGCGACGGCTTGCCCCAGGTGTTGACCGTGTGCGCGACCGAGAATTCCTTGAGCGCGTCCATGTCCTCTTTCGGCACGCCGAGAAAATGCAGCGCCACGGTGAGCGGGATCTCCCACAGCATTGCTTCGACCAGGTCGACCCGTCCGGTATCGACGAAGGCGTCGACCTTCTCGCGCGTCAGCTCCCGGATCATGTCTTCCTTGGCAGCCAGGTTCTCGGGCAGGAAATGCTCCATCAGCGCCCGCCGCCGCTCCATGTGTGCCGGTTCGTCCTCGTTCACCAGCGTCCGGTTCATCTGGTAATTGTAGCGCTTGAGCGTCTCCATCGCCTCTTCGCTCGGCGGCACCACCCGTTCAAGCGCGATCGAGGGCGAGAAGGTGACGTTGTCGCGGAACACCGCCTTGACGTCCTCGTAACGACTGACCACCCAGTAACCGAGCTCAGGGCTGAAGAACACCGGCTCCTGCTCACGCGACCATTTCAGCGCCTCCGCCGGGTTCGCCAGGTACTCGGCCGCAAACGGATCGAAGGCTTGCGCCTGTGCCGAGACCGGGCAGCCGCCCGGTGCGGTATGGACCGGACAGCCGGCCGGCGCGTGCACAGGGTTTTCCGTTCCAGGTTGCCGATCTGTCATGTCCCGCTCCATTTACTAATAGTGCACACTATGTTCTATATTTGTAACGCGTCATGGGCCGCCGGGTCAACAAAGCTGCAGTGAGGAGATCGAATGAGCACATTGCAAACCCTGTCTCGTGGGCTCCAGGTTTTGGAAATCGTCTCCCGCTCGCCCTCGGGCCTGTCGATTGCCGAGATCGCACAGGCGCTCGGCGTCCACCGGGCGATCGCCTACCGGCTGATTTCAACGCTCGAGGAACATCTGCTGGTCGTCCGCGACCCAGAGGGCCGCATCGGCATCGGCGGCGGGGTCGTGGCGCTGAGCGAACGCTACCAGCCGCAATTGCGCGCCGCGGCGCAGCCGGTCCTCAGATCTCTCGCCGAAGCGAGCGGCGGAACCGCCTTCCTCTGCATCGCCCAGGGCGACGAATGCGTCGCCATCGAGGTCGCCGAACCGGAGGCGCCACTGCTGAAGGTCTCCTACCGGGTGGGCAGCAGGCACCCCGTCACCAGGGGCGCGGCGGGGCTGGCGATTGCCATGCAGCGCGCGCCACGGCGCACCGATCCGGAGGAGCTGCAGACCGCGCGGCGCGACGGCTTCGCGCTGACCCGCGGGCAATTGCAGGAAGGCGCCATCGGCGTGGCAGCACCGCTGGCGCGCACCGGCCGCTCCGGTCTCAGTGCGGAAGCCTGCATCGGCGTCGTCGCCATGCACGCACTCGACACAGAGGCCGCCACCGCCGCGGTGCTCGTCCATCGCGACCGGCTCCTCGCCGCCATTGGCTGACCGGGATTAGAAGGCGCGAATGACCTGCCAGACGGCGGCTCCGGCGTTCGACTATTCCTTGATGTAAGGCTGGCCATCCGCCGCCGGCGCCCGCGCCCGTCCGATAAATCCGGCGACGACGATGATCGTCGCGATATAGGGTGCCATGGCGAGAAACTCCGACGGTATCGGCGTCTGCAGCAGCGCCAGTTTCTGCTGCATGGAATCGGCAAAGCCGAACACCAGCGCCGCCATCAGCGCCCCCACCGGGTGCCAGCGGCCGAAGATCATCGCCGCAAGCCCGATATAACCCCGCCCGCCGGTCATGTTCTCGTCGAACCGGCCGACCGAACCGAGCGTGAACCAGGCCCCCCCGAAGCCCGCTACCATGCCGCCGAGCGTCACATGGATAAAGCGGGTCCGGTAGACATCGATGCCAAGCGTGTCGGCGGCCCGCGGATGCTCGCCCACCGCCCGCGCTCTCAGCCCATTGCGGGTGTGGAACAGGTAATAGGTCGCCACCGCCACCATGATCAGCGCGCCGTAGACGAAGATGTTCTGGTAAAACAGCATCGGCCCGATCACCGGGATGTCGCCCAAAAGCGGAATCTTGATCGCCCGGAACACCGGCGCGTTGTTCAGCGACCGGTATTCCTGAAACACCTGGCTGCTGACATAGGAAGTCAATCCGAGCACGAACAGGTTGATCACCACCCCGGCAATGATCTGGTCCATCCGGTAGGTCACCACCAGCGCCGCAAGGATGAAGCCGAACAATCCGCCAACCGCAACCGCAGCCGCAAGTCCGGTGATCCCGCCGAAGACCGATCCCAACAGCGCGCCCGTGAAAGCGCCGGCAAGCAGCATGCCCTCGATCGCGATATTGACGACGGCGACCCGCTCGCACAGCACCCCGGCCAGTCCCCCGAGCGCAATCGGCACCGCCCGCACCATCGTCGCCTGCAGCATGCCGGTGAGCGAGAATGCCTTGCCGGCCGTCGCCCAGACCAGGAACGTCACCACGACCAGCGCCAGGCCGATGCCGAGCGACAGCGACGACCACCTCACGCCGCCACGCAGGAACTGGCGCACGCCGAGGAATGCAAGGAGACCGGCGATGATGTAGTTGAACTGCATCGCCGGCACGCTCAGATCGGGCAGCACCAGCGCATCGGTTGGCCGCGACAGCCGGAACACCGCGTTGCCGTCGCTTCCCGCCCCGAACACCAGCCCCACCAGCACAGCAAGGGCAATCAACACCGCCCCGACGATCCTGGCATGTTTCTGCTTGCCGATGTCGAGCGTGGACGCGGTAGTCGAAGTCGCTTCAGTGGTCATCGCCATGAGTGTTATTTACCCTGTTGTGTTGCGGGCTTCCGAAAGCCCCAGGGGAATATTGCGCGCACCAACAGAGGTGCGGCGATGAAGACAATGATCAGCGCCTGGATGATCCCGATCAGATCGATGCTGACCCCGGCATCGACCTGCATCTGCCGTCCACCGGCTTCAAGCCCGCCAAACAGCAGCCCGGCGAACAGCACGCCGACCGGATGCGACCGGCCGAGCAGCGCCACGGCAATGGCGTCGAAGCCGATGCCGGCGGAAAATCCCGGCGTCACCCGTTCGAGCACGCCGAGCACCTGCACCGAACCGGCAAGCCCGGCCAATCCGCCCGCCGAAGCCATCGCCAGAACGATGATCAGACCCGAGCGCATACCGGCGAAACGGGCCGCATCCGGGTTGGCGCCACTGGCCCGGAACTCGAAGCCGATCTTGGTCCTGAACAAAAGCCAGTAGACCAGGTACACCGCCGCAAGCGCCAGGAAGATACCGGCATGGACGCGAAGGTTGGGATCGATCCAGTCCAGCAATCGCGGCAGCGCCGCGTGGTCCGGAACCGACTTGGAAATGGGGTCAGCGCGGCCCGGCCGCTGCACGAACGGCAGCCGCAGCATGTAGTCGATCAGCCGGTAGGCAATCAGGTTGAGCATGATCGTGGAAATCACCTCGTGCGCGCCGGTGGCGGCACGCAGCCAGCCCGCGATCCCCGCATAGAACGCACCCGCCAGCGCCCCGCTCAGAAGGCACAGCGGCAGCAGCACGAAAAACGGAAGCCCTGGAAAACTGAACCCGGTTATCACCGCCGCCATGCCACCCATCAGGATCTGACCTTCCGCGCCGATGTTGAACAGCCCGGTGCGAAACCCGAGCGCCAGCCCGAGCCCGGCAAGGATGAGCGGCGTTGCCGCGGTCAGCGTCTCCGATATCGCGCTGATCGATCCAACCGAGCCCTGCAGCAGCGCCAGGTAAGACCTGGCAATTGTCGCCGGTTCCACACTGGTCGCCAGCATGGTCAACGCGCCGAGCACCAGTGCCGCAACGATTGCAAACAGCGGCACGATGACCAGGTCTTCGAATTCGTGCCGCCCGGGTGCTGCCCGCTTGAGCAGGCTCTGGATGGCAGTGTCGGTCTTTCCCTCGCTCATGCCCCTGCTCCCGCCATCGCCAATCCGACGGCATTCTTGTCGACCTCGCCCTTGCTGGCGTCAAACTCGGCCACCACCCTGCCCTTGAACATCACCAGGATGCGGTCCGACAGCGCAAGGATCTCGTCAAGCTCGGAAGAGACGATCAGCACCCCGTCCCCCTCGTCCCGGGCATCGATCAGCCGCTGGTGGATATATTCGATCGATCCGACATCGAGACCGCGGGTCGGCTGTGCGGCGATCATGAACTTGGTGTCGCGCGCCATTTCCCGCGCCACGACAAGCTTTTGCTGGTTGCCGCCCGATAGGGTCCCGGCTGCGGCGAACACCGAAGGTGTCCGAACATCGAAATCCACGGCGTTCCGGGCCGCACTCTCCTGGACCTTGTCCCAGCGGATCTGCATGCCCGACGAAAATCTCTCGTCATAATAGGTATCGAGCACCATGTTCTCGGCCACGGTGAAACCGGTAATGATGCCGGCGCGCTGGCGGTCCTCGGGAATATGGGCGATACCCATTCTGTGGCGCCCCCGCGGCGAGGCGCGGGTTATATCCTCGCCGGCAAACCGTATCGAACCACTGGCGGCTTCCCGCACGCCGGCAAGCGCCTCGACCAGCGCGGTCTGACCATTGCCCTGCACGCCGGCAATGCCGACGATTTCACCGCTTCTGACCGAAAAGCTCAAGTGATCGACGGATATCTGGTCGTTCTCGTTGAGCACAACGAGATCATCGATCTCCATCAGCACCGGGCCCGGCTCATAAGACTTCTTGACCACGTCGAAGCTGACCGGACGCCCGACCATCATCTCCGCCAGTTCCGTCGTCGTGGCCGTCGCCGGATCGCCCTCGCCGACGATCTCGCCGCCGCGCAGCACGCTGATCCGGTCGGCGATCTCGAGAATTTCATTGAGCTTGTGGGTAATGAACACCAGGGCCTTGCCTGCATCGCGCAGGGATTTGACGATTTCGAAGAACTCCTCGACTTCCTGCGGCGTCAGCACCGCCGTCGGCTCGTCAAGGATCAGCACCTCGGCGGAACGGAACAGCACCTTGATGATCTCGACCCGCTGCTGAACGCCGACCGGCAGGTTTTCAATCAGCGCGTCTGGATCGACCGCAAGGCCGTATTTCTCGCGGATGTCGAGCACCTGGGCCCGGGCCGTATCCAGGTCGAGATAGTCCAGCCTGCCGGTGGGCTCCACGCCCAGCACAACGTTCTCGGCCACGGTGAAAACCGGCACCAACATGAAGTGCTGGTGCACCATGCCGATGCCGGCTGCGATTGCGTCGCCGGGCCCGCTGAAACTGACCGGCTTGCCGTCGATCAGGATCTCGCCCTCGTCGGGACGGTAAAGACCGCACAGCACATTCATGAGCGTCGACTTGCCGGCGCCGTTTTCGCCCAGAAGCCCCAGCACTTCACCGCTGCGGATCGTCAGGTTGACGCCGGAATTGGCCACCACCGGCCCGAAACGCTTGGTGATACCGCGAAGTTCGACATCCATCTCACACCCCTTGAGTCCTGTGGCGCAGGGAAGCCCCTGCGCCAGTCTTTCAGCGGAGCGGATTACTTCGGAGAAACCGTGATCGATCCGTCGATGATGCCGGCGCGGATGGTTTCGAGCTCCTGCTTCAGTTCGGCGGGAACCGCGCTTTCCATCTCGTGGAACGGAGCCAGATCAACACCGCCATTCTCCAGCGACCCCAAAAGAATGCCGCCTTCAAACTTGCCGTCCATGACCTGCTTGATCACATTGAACACCGTCGCATCCATCCGCTTGGTGATCGAGGTGAGGTAGATTTCCTTGTGTTCGGGATCGGTGAGGACCAGATCGGCATCGACGCCAATGATCTTCAGCTTGTCCGCACCAAGTTCGGATGCCAGCGTGGCCGAACCGAGGCCGACCGGGCCGGCGACCGGAACAATGATATCGGCGCCTTCATCGTAGAGGTTCTGCGCGAAGGCCCGGCCGTCGTCAAGGGAATCGAAATTGTTGGTGAACAGCCCTTCGCGGGTCTTCGGATCCCAGCCCAGAACGCTGACCGAAGTGCCTTTCTTTTCGTTGTAATAGGCAGCGCCCGCATGGAAGCCATCCATGAAGATCGTCACCGGCGGAATGTTGATGCCGCCAAATACACCCAGCACACCGGTCTTGCTCATGCCTGCGGCCAGATATCCGGCAAGGAATGCCGCCTCGTCCGTGGCGTAGACCTGCCCCAGGATATTCGGAACCGTCGGATCGTAGGCAAAATCGACGATCGAGAATTTCTGGTCCGGATTGGCTTCCGCCGCTGTCTTGGTGGCGTCGCCGAGCAGAAAGCCGACAGTGATGATCACGTCGCAGTCACCGCCGAGCAACGAATTGATGTTGGCCTCGTAATCCGTCTCGGCCTGGGACTCGAGAAAGCGGCCCTCGATGCCCAGTTGCGTCTTGGCGTCCTCGACACCCTTCCATGCCGTCTGGTTGAAGCTGTTGTCGTCAATGCCGCCGGTATCGGTGACCTGACATGCGGTGAATGCCGATGCCGCCGTTGCCGAGGCGAGGAAAAGCGCCAGTGCCGCGGCGATGCGGCCAGTCTTGTTCCGAACAATGCTCATGATGACCTCCAGGTTTGGTTTCTTGGTAACGGTCCGACCGGTCGAGTGAATGGACATCGGACCGGCAGGCATTTTCTCAAAACGTCAGAAGGTGAGAGTACCGCCCGGTGATCCCGCCCCATTGATATGCATCAATTGGCCAAAAAGATTCCTCCAATCCGGGCAATCAATGCCTCATCCCGTCGAGGATGGATTCTGCTTCGCGTTCAACCGCGTCCATTCTCTCCCGCACGATCTGATCCTGTTGTTTGATGTCTAACTGTTCTCCATCCTGCGAGAGGTCGATCATCTCCCCGACCGCGACGGCAACGCGGGAAAACGGCAACGGCGCCTCCTGCCTGTCCCACCGGGATCTCATCACGATCTTGTGCGAACTGGCCACGCCGACGGGCGCCAGCACCACGCCGTGAAGCGCGCTGAGCGTAAGCGCACCCGAACGGATGCGGTGTTGCGGGCCGCTGGGACCGTCCAGAGCCAGCGCGATCAGGCTGGCACTCTCCTTCACCTGCCTCACAAGCTCGGGAAACCCGTGCGAGTTTGCATCCGTGGGAAGCAGGACCGGCCGGTAGCCGAAGCGCTTGCAGATCTCTCCGATCACCCTGCCGCGAAACGAGTTCACGGTAATGACGATCGCGTTCTTGCCTTTCGCCAGCGGAAACAGCGGCAGGTACTTGCCGTGCCAGAAAACCGCCAGCACCTGGTGCCCCTCGGCGATGTAGCGGTCCAGCCTGTCGAGTTGTCTTGTGTCCTTGCGAAGCGAAGCGCTCCACATCCGCAGGATCGCGACAAAGGCACCGGCAACGAGCCGGACACCAATCGAGGTCGCGATCTTCCGGATGCGTTCAGCCATCCCTGTCCAGCTCTCCATCGTCATCGGGCAGAATGGCGTCCGCCGCCGCATAGGCAAAGTTTCCGAGAATTTCCATTTCCCGCGCAAGCGACCGCCTGGCGCGGGCCCAGAGACTGTCGGTTTCCGGGACCTGGCTCCGGTTGCCCGAGAGTATCCGTCGGTAATAGGCCCGGGTTCGCGCAACGGTCTTGTCGATCGCGTAATCGGCGGCGGTCTCCAGCGCGGCGCGGCGCATCGCCTGTCGATGACTTTCCCCAGCCGTTGCAAGCTCCCCGAGCGCTGCAGCAAACCCCGCCACATCTGTTTCCGCGTCAAGCAAACGGCCGTTGAGCCGGTCCGTCACCACATCCCGCGCGCCTGGCGCATCCAGCGCCACCACGGGACTCCCGGTCGTCATCGCCTCCACCAGCACCAGACCCTGGGTTTCCGAAAACGAGGAAAACGCGAAAACATCCATGGCCGCATAGGCGTCGGCAAGAGCACCGCCTTTCAACACACCGGCAAAATGCGCGCGATGGCCCATGCCTTCCCGTTCAAACGCCTGCTGCATCGCGGGCCGCGATGGTCCGTCGCCGACAATCAGCACTTGTGCCTTGGAGTTCCGGCGCAGAAACAGCACGAAGGCTTCAGCCAGAAAGGCGAGATTTTTCTCCGGCGCCAGCCGACCGACATGGCCGGCGAGGAAAACGTCGTCGGGAACAGACAGGACGGAACGGCCGCGCGCGCGTTCTCCTGCGGCAAAGCAGGACACATCGACACCCGTCGGCACGACGCTGACAGGCGTGCTCACACCGTGCTCGGCGAGAAAATCCGCAATGCTCTGGCTCGGCGCGATCACTCCGTCGCAGAGGTCGCAGTAACCGAGCGAAAGACTGAGCGCCAGCCGCTTCAGCAGCTCCGAATCCTGCGCCACATAGTGACCGTAGAGCTCGTAACGGGTGTGATGCGTGAAGACGACGGGCACATCGAGCAGGCTGGCCGTCCGCAATGCCGTGTCCCCCAAGAGAAACGGATGGTGGCTGTGGATGATGTCGGGATCGAAGGCTTCCGTCGCCTCGGCAAGGCCGGGAGAAAGCGGCAGGGGCATGGAAAAATCGCTTCCCGCGAAGTTCTGCACCGCCGGTATCCGCCGGACCCCGGGCTCCTCGATTGCCGTGTTTCCGTATTCGGGCGCCACAACCAGCACCTCGTCGCCAGCCCGCCGCAACCCCGCCGCCAGCTCGCTGACACTGCGTGCCACGCCGCCGACATGCGGCGTGTAGGTATTGGTGAACATCAGTATCTTCATCATCCGCCCTGCTTTGACTTCACCACAACCGGCAGGCGCCGGATCCCGCTCGTACCCACCAGGCTCGTTCCATCTGCACGGCCATCATAACCGCGGGTCCCCTGCCGGCCCGCCATTCTGTCAACGGCCCGGGATCAGGCAATTGTTTCATAAACGGAAGGACGGCGACCCTCAGCCGCCAGCCCTGAACTCGGTCCCGATCTCCTGCTCCAGCGCCAGGTGATGCATCAGATCCGAAAGCGAGATCACGCCCACCAGGCGCCGGCCCTCGACAACCATCAGCTTGCGCCTTGTGTTGGTCGTCATGCGCCTGAACACTTCATTGAGCGGCGTATCCGTTGCAACCGTATTTTCGGCTTCCGCGGGCACGGTGATGTCAAGGACCGACCGGGACCCCCAGTCTTCTCTCGCAACGCTGCGCACGCCCGCCGTGTCGACATATCCCTTGAGCGCATCGCCCGAGAGCACCGGCACGAAACTGACTCCGTGGCGCAGCATCACATCGTCCACCAGCTCTGCAATGGATGCCGTGGCATCGATGGCGTGAACCGTCCGGCTCATCAGCTGTCTGGCGGTCTTGCCGCGCAACGCCGTCTTGACCAGCAGGTTCTGGTAGCTGCCATTGGAGGCATTGAGGATAAAGAAACCGATCAGGATCTGCCAGAAACCGCCGACACCGCCGCCGGTGAACACGGCGAGCGCGCCGGTGAGCATCAGAAACAGTCCGAACACCGAGCCAATGCGGCTCGATATCCGGGTCGCCTTCAGAAGGTCCTGCGTCATGCCCCAGATCACTGCTCTGAGCACCCGGCCGCCATCGAGCGGAAATGCCGGGACCATGTTGAACACGGCCAGCACCAGGTTGATCAGTCCCAGGTAACCGAAGACGGCGCCGGCGAGGCTGGCCCCCGATTGCCCATCGCTGAGCGTCGAGGCGCCATAAAACAGCGCCGCCAGCAACAGGCTCATCAGCGGCCCGGCAATGGCGATCAGGAACTCCGACTTCGGATCGTGCGGCTCCTCCTCAAGCTCCGCCACGCCGCCGAAGATGAACAGCGTGATGCCGCCGACCTTGAGACCGTAGGATCGCGCCACCAGCGAATGCGACAGTTCGTGCAGGATCAGCGAGACGAACATGCCGAGCATCGCGACGATCCCGAGCACCGTGTAGAGCCTCGCGGTCTCCCCCGGCAGAGCTTCCGGAAAATAGGATGTCGACAGGCTCCAGACGATCAGCGCCGCGATCAGCAGCCAGCTGGGATCGACCTTCAGCTTGAAGCCGAAGATCTCGAACAGTTGCACTGCATTCTTGAACATGAGGCCTCCTGACTGACCGGTATGGCGAGGCCATCATGCATCAGGCGGCGGCAGAAGGTATTGATCCACGTCATTAAGGAAGGAGCGGCGATAAGAGGGGGCGGTCGCCGGTCCTGTCGCGACTATTCAAGCCGTGCGGGAAAGCCCGGCGCGCGCAGGTCGGTGCCGAGCCGGTCCTCGAGCAGCTTGGCGATCATCGGCGACTGCGCGTTTCCGCCATAGGCCGCCTTGGCCTCGACATAGGTCTGCTCGGTCATCGAGGCCAGTTCCAGCGGCACCCCGAATTCCCGTCCAAACTCCATGGCGAAGCCGAGATCCTTGAGCGCCAGGTCGATATTGAAGGCGATGTCGTAGGAACCGTTCAGGATCAGCGCGCCCTCGGTCTCGTGCACGAAGGAATTGCCCGACGACGCCTTGATCGCCGCCCAGGCCTGGCCGAGATCGAGACCGCCGCGCTTGGCCAGCATCAGCGCCTCGCCACAGGCCTTCAGATGGATGAAGGCCAGCATGTTGGTGATCACCTTGATGATCGAGGAATTGCCGAGCGGCCCCATGTGGAAGATCTGGTTACCCATCGCCTCGAGCGCCGGCAGGTGCAGGTCGAACAGGTCCTTGTCGCCGCCCGCCAGCATGGTGATCTGGCCCTGCGCGGCCAGGTGCACACCACCGGTCACCGGCAGTTCCATCGTGCGCACGCCCTTTTCGGCGGCGATCGCGCCCAGCCGCAGGATCTCGTCCCGGCCGAGCGTCGACATCTCGATCCAGGTGGCACCGGATTTCGCCGTCGTCAGCACCTCCCTGAGCACCTTTTCCGACACCGCCGGCGACGGCAAGCAGGTGACGATGGCGTCGCAGTCGCGCGCCAGGTCCGCCGGTGTCGCGGCCCAGGCGCCGCCCATGTCGACATGGCGTTTGCCAAGCGAGGGATCGAGGTCATTGACCGTGACCTCGAAGCCCGCTTTCAGCAGGCTCGCCGCCAGATGCCCGCCGAGATTGCCAAGACCGATGAAACCGTAGCGCATGAGAATGACCTTCAGAGAGATGTTGGGGGTGAGCAGGCGCCGTCAGCCGTGGCCGATCAGCGCCTTGGTCTCGAGATAGTCGTGCATGCCCCAGTCGGCATATTCGCGGCCATTGCCGGATTGCTTGTAGCCGCCGAACGGCGCGAACAGATCCCAGTCGGGATAATTGATGTGCACCTGGCCGGCCCGCATCTGCCGCGCGACCTTGCGTGCATGCTCGATGTCGCCCGATTGCACATAGGCGGCAAGCCCGTAGACCGAGTCGTTGGCGATCTCGATGGCCTCTTCCTCGGTGTCATAGGGCATGATCGACAGCACCGGCCCGAAGATCTCCTCGCGCGCGATCCGCATGTCGCGCGTCACGCCGCCAAACACCGTCGGCCTGACAAAATAGCCGCGATCGAGTCCTTCCGGCCGGTCGCGCCCGCCGGTCACCAGGATCGCCCCGTCCTGGATCCCCGAGGCGATCAGGCCCTGGATCTTGTCGTACTGGACCTGGCTGATCACCGGTCCGAGATTGGTCCCAGGATCTCGCGGGTCCCCTGTCACCAGTTCCTCGGCTGCTGCTTTGGCAATGGCAAGCGCTTCGTCATGGCGGTCGCGCGGCACCAGCATCCGCGTCGGTGCATCGCAGGACTGGCCGCTGTTGCCGAAGCATCCGGTCACGCCATTGGCCACCGCGGATTGGAGATCGGCGTCCGCCAGGATGAGATTGGGCGATTTGCCGCCAAGCTCCTGCGCCACACGCTTGACCGTGTCCGCCGCGGATTTCGCCACCAGGATGCCTGCCCGCGTTGAGCCCGTGAACGAGACGATGTCTATGTCGGGATGGGAACTCAACACCTGCCCGACGCCGGGCCCGTCGCCATTGACCAGGTTGAACACGCCCGGCGGAACGCCGGCCTCGTGCAGGATCTCGGCAAACAGGATGCCGCTCAGCGGTGCGATCTCGCTCGGCTTGAGCACCACCGTGCAGCCCGCCGCCAGCGCCGGCGCCACCTTGCAGGCGATCTGGTTCATCGGCCAGTTCCACGGCGTAATCAGGCCGGCCACCCCGATGGCTTCATGCACGATCAGCGTCGAGCCGCGTTTCTCCTCGAAGGCAAAATCCTTGAGCGCGGTCATGGTCGCCTCGATATGGCCGAGCCCGGACCAGGCCTGGTCGGAGCGGGCCATCTTCAGCGGCGCACCCATTTCGGTGCTGATCGCCTCGGCAATCTCGTCAAGCCGGGATTCGTAGACGTCGCGGATCCGGCCCAGGAGCGAAAGCCTGTCGGCCGCACTCCACGCGCTGAAGCCGGGGAACGCCGCCCGCGCCGCGGCGATCGCCTTTTCGGCATCGGCGGATGTGCCGAGCGGCACTTTCGCCACGCTCTCTTCCGTCGCCGGGTTTATCACGTCGATCAGCGTTGCGCCCTGGGAGGGAGCCACCCACTCGCCATTGATATAAAACCGTCCGAGATTGCCGTAATCGGCCATCGATCAAACCTCACACATAGATGTTGAAGGCCGCCCGGATCGCGGCGTCCGTGGCGGGATCGAACAGCGGCCCCGTGGATTGCGAAAGAATGCGATTCTTCCGCTCGATTGCCTTTTGTATCAGATCCGGCTTGCCGATTTCAGCCCATTCCTTCGGGCTGGTGCGGTCGGCGACCGCCGGGTAGACATATTCGGTCTGCATCACGCTCAAGGTTTGCGGGTGGCCGAGATAATGACCGGGGCCTTCGAGGCAAACCTCGCGCATCGCTTCCAGGCTGACGCTGTCCTCGGTAACGTCGATGCCGCGCACGCAGCGCAGCACCTGGCCCAGCAAATCGTCGCCCAGCACCAGCGATTCCAGGCAGAAGCCCAGCAGCGAGGCATGCATGCCGACGGCCTCATAGACCATGTTGAGACCGCTCAGTCCGGCCATCGTGTTGGAGATCGCCTGCTCCCAGCCCGCCTGCATGTCCGGCAGCTTGGAATCCGCAATCCCTGCCGCCGCCCCGCCGGGCAGCCCGTAGAAGCGGTGCATCTGGGCGCAGCCCGCCGTCAGCAGCGCCTGCTCGCCCGATCCGCCCGACATCGCACCCGACCGCAGGTCGGACACGAACGGCCAGGTGCCGAACACCGCCGGATGGCCCGGCGCCATGGCGTTGACATAGACGACGCCGGCCAGACATTCGGCCACGGCCTGCACGATCGCGGTGGCGAGCGGCGCCGGCGCCGTGGCGCCCGCCTGCCCGGCCGAAAGCAGCAGCACCGGCATGCCGGCGCGAATGCACTTCTCCATGGTGATGCAGCTCTCTTCCGCGAACTTCATCGGCGGAACCACGAAGCAGTTGGAATTGGAAACGAACGGCCGCGCCCGCCAGGTCTCTTCCCCTCCGGCCATCATGTGGATGAGATCCATGCAGCCTTCGAAATGCGACGGATCGGAGAAGCTGGTGCCGACATGCTTGGTCGTGCCCGCGCAGCAGGCATAGAGCGTGTTGATATCCATCTCGAAATTGTCGACGACATCGCGGCAGACCATGGCGCGCTGGAAAAAATGCACGTTGTCGAGCGCATGGGTCAGCCGCGCCGCGTCATAGAGATCCTGCGCGGTGGATTCGCGGTAGCTCCGGTTCTCGACATCCACCACATGCACCGCGGCCCCGGCGGTGCCGAAATGCACCCGGGTGCCCGAGAGCAAAAGATCATGCTTCGGATCCCGGCCGCACAGCGTGATGTCGCGGGCGGCCTTCGCCAGCATGTCCTCGACCAGCGCCCGCGGGAACCTCAACCGCCCGTCGTCGCCGAGGATCGCCCCGGCCCGGGTCATGATCTCGACGCCCGACGGCGGCGCCTGCGACAGGCCGATGGTCTCGAGTGCATCGAGCGCCGCCTGGTGAATGCGCAGCACATTGGCGTCGGTCAGCGGCGAATACTGCCCGCCGCTCATGCCCGGCCGGATCGGCCTCAGGTTTTCCGCCAGCGGTGCCGTTCTGACGGCGACGCGCCCGGCGCGGCCACCCGAGCGGCGGCCCTGCCTTTCAAGAGCTGGCGGTTCAATCGGCGTTTCCGCCAGGGGTTCAAGTACGGGTTCCATCGCGGTCTCCAAGAGGTCCGAAGCAAAGTCTATTCACATCCGGACGCGGAGCGCGCCGGGGTCGTACAGGGGTTTCAGGGACGCAATCGCGGGATGGCGTTCCCCGGCAATTTCGATTTCATAGGTAGAGGCGAGCACGTCGTCGGCACTTTCGCCGGCGCACGGCACATAGCCGAGGCCGATGGCGCCGCCGAGATGATGGCCGTAGTTGCCCGAGGTGACGATCGAGACGATCTCGCCATCGCGCACGACCACCTCGTTGTGGAACAGCAATGGTTCGGGATCCTTGAGCTGGAATTGCACCAGCCTGCGGGCAAGCCCCTGTTCGCGTTTGGCCAGCACCGCATCCCGTCCGATGAAGCCGCCCTTCCCGGTTTTCACCGCGAAGCCGAGCCCGGCCTCGAGCACGTGGTCCTCGTCGGTGATGTCATGGCCGAAATGCCGGAAGGCCTTTTCGATGCGGCAGGAATCGAGCGTGTGCAGACCGCAGAGCTTGAGCCCGTGATCACTTCCCGCTTCCGCCAGCACCTCGAACACATGCGCCGCCTGGTCGGACGAGACGTAAAGCTCCCAGCCCAGTTCGCCGACATAGGTGACACGGTGGGCGCGGGCGAGCCCCATGCCGATCTCGATTTCGCGCGCCGTGCCGAACGGATGCGCCTCGTTGGAAAAATCGTTCGGGCTGACAGCCTGCATCAGCGACCGCGCCTTCGGCCCCATCACGCAGAGCACCGATTCTGCCGCCGTCACATCGGTGATCACCACGAACTCGTCGCCGAGATGCCGTCTGAGCCAGCTGAGGTCGCGCTGCAGCGTCGCACCCGGCACCACCAGCAGGAACGCCGTCTCGCTGAGCCGGGTCACGGTGAGGTCGCACTCGATGCCGCCGCGTGTATTGAGCATCTGGGTGTAGACGATCCGCCCCGGCTCGACATCCATGTCATTGGCGCAGAGCCGCTGCAGGTAGCTGAGCGCGTCCCGTCCCTCGACCCGGATCTTGCCGAACGAGGTCATGTCGAAAACACCGACCGCCTCGCGGACGGCCAGGTGCTCGCGCTTCTGGTTGTCGAACCAGTTCTGCCGCTTCCAGGAATACCGGTATTCGGGGGTTTGCCCTTCGTCTGCGAACCAGTTGGCCCGCTCCCAGCCTGCCACTTCGCCGAACACCGCGCCGCGCGCCTTCAGCTGCTCGTGGATCGGTGAGCGGCGAACGCCGCGCGCCGTCGCCATCTGCCGGTATGGAAAATGATCGGCGTAGAGAAGACCCAGCGTTTCGGTGACGCGGCTCTGCAGGTAATGCCGGTTCTTCTGGAAGGGCTGCGCCCGGCGGATGTCGACTTCCCAGAGGTCGAAAGGCGGCTCGCCGTCATTCATCCACTGCGCCAGCGCAAAGCCCGCCCCGCCGGAGGAGACGATGCCGATGGAATTGTAACCGGCGGCCACCCAGTAGCCTTTGATTTCCGGCGCTTCGCCGAGATAATAGCGGTCGTCCGGGGTAAAGCTCTCCGGCCCGTTGAAGAAGGTGTGAATGCCGGCGGTGGCAAGCAGCGGCAGACGGTTGACCGCCTGCTCCAGGATCGGCTCGAAATGATCGAAATCCTCCGGCAACTGGTCGAAGCAGAAGTCTTCCGAGATGCCGTTCATGCCCCAGGGCTTGGCCACCGGCTCGAAGGCGCCGAGCAGCATCTTGCCGGCGTCTTCCTTGTAATAGGCGCACTCGTCGGGCACCCGGAGCACTGGCAGCCGCGGCAGGCCCTCGATCGCCTCGGTGACGATATAGAAATGCTCGCAGGCATGCAGCGGCAGCGTCACGCCCGATTGCGCAGCCAGATCGCGGCCCCACATGCCGCCGCAATTGACCACGAGATCGGCGGCGATCGTGCCGCTTTCCTCGCCCTGCTGCCAGCTCACACCGGTGACCCGGCCGTTGGCGCTGTTGACCGAGGTGACCTTCACGCCCTCGATGATCCGTGCGCCGTTCTGCCGCGCGCCCTTGGCCAGCGCCATGGCGATGTTGGCCGGGTCGCATTGCCCGTCGAGCGGCAGGTGCACCGCCGCCGTGACGTCGGAGATGTTGAGATGCGGATACATCTTCAGCACCTCGTCGGGGCTGATTTCCTGGACGTCGATGTCGAAGGCGCGGGCCAGCGATGCCTGGCGGTAGATCTCCTCCTTGCGCGCCTCCGTCAGCGCCACGGTGATCGAGCCGCATTGCCGCATGCCGGTGGCGACGCCGGTTTCTTCCTCGAGCTTGACGTAGAGGTCGGCCGAGTACTTGGCGAGCCGCGTCATGTTGAGCGAGGCGCGCAATTGCCCGATCAGCCCGGCCGCATGCCATGTGGTGCCGCAGGTCAGCTGCTTGCGTTCCAGGAGCACGATGTCGCGCCAGCCCAGCTTGGCCAGGTGATAGGCCACCGAGCAGCCGGAGACT
This sequence comes from Hoeflea sp., assembly GCA_020637795.1. GTDB lineage: Bacteria > Pseudomonadota > Alphaproteobacteria > Rhizobiales > Rhizobiaceae > Hoeflea. The sequence goes on from JACKJT010000003.1 coordinate 284,240, forward strand.
CCGCCGCCGACGATGACCACGCGGGCGTTTTGGGGAACAGACACACTCATGCCCGCAGTCTTTCGTTTTGGGGATCCCACAGCGGCTGATCCGGCTCCACCGTGGCGGCAAAGCGTTCACCGAAGATTTCGACATCCAGCCGGGTGCCGGGTTCGGCGAGGTCGGCCCGCACCATGCCGAGCGCGATCGACTTGCCGATCCGGTGGCCCCAACCACCGGAGGTGGTTTCCCCCACGACGATGCCATCGTGCCAGAGCGTCGACATGTAGGGCGCGTCGCAATCGCCTGCCTCGATGGTCAGCGTCACGAAGCGCTTGGACACGCCCTGCTGCCTTTCCGCCTCCAGCGCCTGCTTGCCGAGGAAATCCGGCTTGTCCCATTTGACGAAGCGGTCGAGACCGCCCTGCAGCACGGTGTAGTCGGTCGACAGGTCGCCCTTCCAGGCGCGGTAGCCCTTCTCGAGCCTGAGCGAGTTGAGCGCGAACATGCCGAAAGGCCTCAGCCCATGCGGCTCGCCCGCCTTCATCACCGCATCGAAGACCTTCGCGGTGTCTTCCACCTTGGTATGGATCTCCCAGCCAAGCTCGCCGGCGAACGACACCCGCACCAGCTGGCACCAGGTGCCATCCACCTGCGCCGATTGATGCGTAAGCCAACCTTTACTCAAGTCCGCCTCGGTCACAGCCGACAGGATCTCGCGCGATTTTGGACCGGTCAGGATCTGGCAGGAGAACGCTTCGGTGACATCCTCGACCGCAACCTCGGAGCCGGCCGGCAGATGCTTGATCAGCCATTCATAATCATGCAGTTGCGCCGTGGCAGCGGTGATCAGGAAGAAGAAATCCTCGTCCAGCGCCATCAGCGACATCTCGGTGACGATGCGGCCCTTGGCGTCGGCGAAATAGCCCAGCCCGATCCGGCCCGGCTTCGGCGTCGTGCCGGTGATCAACGAATTGAGCCAGTCGCGCGCTCCGGGTCCCTGCACCCTGAACCGCGAGAACCCCGGCAGGTCGAGAATGCCGGCCGCGTCGCGCACGGCCAGGCACTCCTCGCGTACCGCGCCGAACCATGAGCCCTCGCGCGCCCAGGTCTGGGTTGCCTCCTCGCTTGTGTCGTCGCCGGGCCGCGCATACCAGTTGGCCCGCTCCCAGCCATTGTAGGCGCCGAACTGGCCGCCCAGAGCTGCGATCCGGTCATGCACCGGCGACAGCTTCTTGTTGCGTCCCGCCGGCCAGGCATGGTGCGGGAAATGCATGGCGTATTCGTGCCCGTAGACCTCCATGCCCTTGGCGATCGTGTAGTCCTGGTCGCAGAACGCAGTGAAGCGGCGCGGGTCGCACGACCACATGTCCCACTCGGTCTCGCCTTCCATTACCCATTCCGCCAGCACCTTGCCGGCGCCGCCGCCCTGGCAGATGCCGAAGGTGAAAACGCAGGCCTCAAACGCATTGGGCACGCCCGGCATCGGACCGATCAGCGGGTTGCCGTCCGGCGTGTAGGGGATCGGGCCGTTGATGTTCTTGGTCAACCCCGCAGTCCCCAGCAGCGGCACCCGCTCGCAGGCGTCGTTGATGTACCATTCCAGCCGTTCCAGATCGTCCGGATAGAGCTGGAAGGAGAAATCCGCGGGCATCGGATCGTCGGGCGTCACCCAATGGGCCTTGCAGTTGCGCTCGTAGGGACCGAGATTGAAGCCGTTTTTCTCCTGCCTGAGATAGTAGGAACTGTCGACATCGCGCATCAGCGGCAGCTTGTGGCCGACCTCGGCGGTCCATACCGCCACCTCCGGCACTTCGTCAAACAGCATGTACTGATGGCTCATCACCATCATCGGCACGTCGCGGCCGAACATCTTGCCGACTTCGCGGGCATAATAGCCCGCCGCATTGACCACGTATTCGCAGCGGATCTCGCCCTTCTCGGTCGAGATCACCCACTCGTCGTTTTCACGGCGCGCGCCGGTGGCCGGGCAGAAGCGGTAGATTTTCGCGCCGAGATCCCGCGCGCCCTTGGCCAGCGCCTGGGTCAGCTGCGCCGGATCGATGTCGCCGTCATAGGGATCGTAAAGCGCGCCGGCGAGATCGTGGATCTCGGCGAAGGGATAGCGCGAGGTGATCTCGTCGGGTGAGAGGATGTCGAGATCCATGCCCTGGTAGCGGCCCATGCCGACCACCCGCTGGAACTCCCTGAGCCGCTCCTTCGAGTGTCCGAGCCGGATCGATCCGGTGACATGATAGTTCATCGGGTAGTCGACAGCGGCCGCCAGCCCGCGGTAGAGCTCGGCCGAATAGCGCTGCATGTTCATGATCGACCAGGAGGACGAGAACGTCGGCACGTTGCCCGCCGCATGCCAGGTGGAGCCCGCCGTCAGCTCGTTCTTTTCCAGAAGCACGCAGTCGGTCCAGCCGGCCTTCGCCAGATGATAGAGCGCCGAGACGCCAACCACGCCGCCACCGATGATGACAACCCGTGCATGCCCTGCAATCTCGCTCACCCGTCATCTCCCTCATATCGATCGGTCTAAAGCGAGTATCGAGCCCGAATTTTCAGTTCGCAATCAGGCTCGAACACCATTATTAATCGACAAACTCGATTAGGGTGCAGGGCAACAATTTCCGGGAGATCGACCATGCAGATCGAATTGCTGGAGACTTTTCTCGATCTCATGGAGACGAAAAGCTTCAACCGGACGGCGGACCGGTTGAATCTGAAGCAGTCGACGGTCTCGGCCCGGATCAACACGCTCGAATCCGTGCTCGGCAAGAGGCTGTTCACACGCAGTCGTGCGGGCACCCAGCCGACGCCGGCCGGGCACCGCCTGCTCGACCACGCCCGCGCGCTTCGCCATCAATGGAACGAGGCCCGCCGCTCGGTAGCAAGCACCGGCAATTTCGACCAGTCGATGCGGATCGGCATCCAGCACGACCTTGCATCCAACCATATCGCCGACTGGGTCGCTGGCTTTCGCACCATCCTGCCCAGGGCCGCTTTCTACATCGATCTCGATTTTTCCAACCAGATGAGCGTTGACCTGCTGGCCGGCGAACTCGACCTGTCGATTCTCTACACGCCGAAAAACCTGCCCGACCTTCATAACGAGCTCATCGGCGAAGTCGGCTACCGGCTGATCAGTTCCAATGCCAGGCGCATCGCCGACATCGAGCCGACCAGCTACATCTTCACCCGCTTCTCGCCGGCCTTCGAGAAAGTCCACAATCCGATGATGGCCGATCTCGCCGAGGCGCCGCTGTCGAGCGGCCAGAACATCACGGTCTGCGGCCTGCTGTCATCGCTGGGCGGTTCGGCCTACGTGCTTGAGGAATCCGCCACCGAGATGGTGGCGGCACAAGGCTTCGACTATGTCGAGGATGCACCCCGCATTCCCCAGGGCGTCTATTGCGCCATGCATCTGCGCAACCGCCATTCCCACGTCCACCGGCGCCTGCTGGAAAGCGTGCGCCGGCAGCTGGCATCCGATCCCGGCAGGGGCTGAACCGGAAGCGCCGTCCAAGAGCGCTATGCAGCCGCTGTCTGTGTGCCGCTACCCGACAGGTTTTTCCAGATCCGCCAGGCTTCCAGCCCCGCCAGCGGCAGGAAGTTGACCAGCGCCGGCCCCAGATTGTCGTGCACGAAGATCCAGTGCAAAAGCGTCAGCACCGCCGCCGGATAGACGAACCGCTGCAGCGCCTTCCACTTTTTCAGAAGCCAGCGCTGCGAGATGTTGTTGCTGGTCAGGCCCAGCGGCACGAAGATGGCGAATGCCAGCCAGCCGGTCCAGATCCCGAGTTCCATGAACTCGGCCAGCATCGGCGCCAGCGCGCCCTTCTCCATCACGTAAAGCACCAGGTGCAGCACGGCGTAAAGGAATGCCGCGACACCCAGCGCGCGGCGGCGTCGCATCAGCCAATTGAGCCAGCCGGCCTTGGGAAAGATCATCCTGAGCGGCGTGACCATCATCGCGATGATCATGAAACGGGCGGAAAACTCGCCGCTGGGGTGCAGCAGCCCCTTGGCCGCGCCCGGATCGGAAGACAGGGCAATCATCATCGGCAGCGCCGGCAGGGCGAGAAGCGCCCAGAAGAAATAACGAGAGGAGAGTATGCTTTTCACGGTTTAGGTCCTTTCGGGTCTGCCTCCCAATCCGTGTTCTGGAATACGCCCGAGAGCCGCCGGCTCCTAGTTAAACTCTGGTAATGAAAATTTGGGCTGCACCGACTCGAAGTCGGGCAGACTGGTGTCTCCGTCTGGGTCAGCCGGCCCGCTTCGCGCCATGGGACAGGCCGGCAATGACACCGCGCAATTCCGCCAGTCCCCGCATCCGCCCGATCAACGGATAGCCCGGATGGGTGTTCCGGCTGGCATCGTCGAGCAGTTCGTGGCCGTGGTCGGGCCGGAACGGGATCTCGCAGTCGGCTCGGCCCGCATCGCGGCGACGGCGTTCTTCGTCAAGCAATGCAGCGACCAGGTCCACCATGTCGGTGTCGCCTGTCAGGTGTGCGGCTTCCTCGAACGAGCCGTCCGCATCCTTGCGCACATTGCGCAGGTGGGCGAAGTGGATCCGGTCCGCAAACCGCCGGGCGATCGCAGGAACGTCGTTTTCCGGATTGGCCCCGAGCGAGCCTGCGCACAGCGTCAGCCCGTTTGCCGGGCTGTCGACCGCATCGAGAATCCAGGCGATGTCATCGGCGCTGGAGACGATCCGCGGCAGGCCGAGAATATCGCGCGGCGGGTCGTCCGGATGTACGCAGAACCGCATGCCCAGTTCCTCGGCGGTCGGGATCACCTCCTCGAGAAACCGCTTGAAATGGCTCCGCAGCGCCGCGCGGTCGATCCCCTCATAAAGCTTCAGCGCGGCCTTCAGCCCCGCCGCATCGTAGCGGTCATAGGCGCCCGGCAGCCCGGCCATCACCGCATGCATCAGCTCTGCGCGATCGTCATCGGAAGAGGCCTGGAACCAGCTCTCGGCCTGCGCCACGACCTCCGGCAGGTAATCTTCACGCGCCGCGCCGCGGCCGAGCATGAACAGTTCCAGCGCCGCCATCTTGGGTGCCGAGAACCGCAGGCAGCTGCCGCCGCGGTCAACCGGGGCCGCGAGATCCGTGCGGGTCCAGTCAAGCAACGGCATGAAATTGTAGCAGATCGTGAACAGGCCCTCGGCGGCCAGGTTGGCCATCGACTGCCGGTAATTGGCAAACAGCCCGGACAGGTCGCCCTCACCGCGCTTGATCCGTTCGTGGATCGGCAGGCTTTCGACCACCACCCAGTCGAAACCGGCAGCCTCGATCTCCACCTTGCGCCGGGCGATCGTCTCACGGCTCCAGACCTCGCCATAGGGAACCTCGTGCACGGCGGTGACGATGCCGCGCGCACCGGTCTGCGCGATTTCACCAAGCGAGATCCTGTCGAGCGGACCGTACCAGCGCCAGCTTTCCTTCACTTGATTTCCCCAACTGCTTTCCGCGCGCCATGCACGGACAGGATTTCATAGGCGCGGCTGACCGGTTGAGCCAGCTCGGTTGCCAATCGCGCGCTGAACACATCGCGGACCCCGAGCAGCGCGGCGACCTTGAGGTCCGCCGTCTCTGCTTCATCCGAGAGCGCCCGCAATTGCGCCGCCAGCGGGTCCTTGACCTCGATCGGCTGGCCCTTCTCGTCGATCCCGCCGACGTAGCGCATCCAGCCCGCGACAGCTAACATCAGCCCCGGACAGGCTCTGCCCGCATCGAGATTGTCTGAGATCGTTCCCAGAATCCGCTGCGGCAGCTTCTGACTGCCGTCCATGGCGATCTGCCAGGTGCGGTGGCGGATGGCGGGATTGGAGTAACGCTTGAAAAGCGCGTCGGCATAGGCCTCCAGATCGACCCCTTCCGGTGGCGCGAAGGAGGGCATGATCTCCTGACGCCACAGCCGTTTGACGAAGGCGGCAAAAACCGGGTCCGCCACGGTCTCGGCGATGGTTTCGTGCCCTGCCAGGTAACCGAGATAGGCGAGCGCGGAATGCGTGCCGTTGAGCATCCTGAGCTTCATGTTCTCGTATGGCGTCACATCCTCGACCATCTCGGCGCCGGCAGCGGCGAGATCCGGGCGGGCGTCGGCGCCGTAGGCCTCGACGAAATCATCCTCGACAACCCATTGCCGGAACGGCTCGCACATCACCGGCGCTTCATCGCGGTAGCCCACCTTCTGCGCCAGCCGCTCGATATCCTCGGGCTTCGTCGCCGGCGTGATCCGGTCGACCATCGTCGCCGGAAACCGGCCCTCGGCCGCGATCCAGCCGGCCAGCGACGGATCGAGCCTGCCGGCGAGATCCAGTACGGCCCGGCGAACCAGCCTGCCGTTCTCCGGAAGATTGTCGCAGGTCAGCACGGTAAAGGGAGGGTGGCCCGCATCACGCCGCCTCTGCAGCGCGCGAACCAGGAAGCCGGGAGCCGATCGCGGCAGCGGATTGTCCAGATCGTGCACGATGTCGGGGTGCTCGAGATTGAGCCTGCCGGTTGCCGGATCATGGCAATAGCCCTTTTCCGTCACCGTCAGCGTCACGATGCGGATCGCCGGATTGGACATCCAGGCGAGAACCGCTTCCGGGTCTTCAGGAGCCACCAGGACATCCTCGACGATCTCGACCTTGCGGAAGGTCTCGCCCCCGTCGGCATCCTGGGTCACGGTTGTGTAGACGAAGTCCTGCACCGCAAGCCTGTCGCGTGTCGACGGGCTTTGCAGGCTGACACCGATGATGCCCCAGTCGCCGCCGGACATCCTGACCGCGTCTTCGATATAGATCGCCCCGAAGGCCCGGAAGAAGGCGCCCAGCCCGAGATGCACGATCCCCGGCCCCGGCCGTGCGGCATCCGAGCGGCCCAACCTTTGTTCGTCAACGCGCAAGCCAGCCTCCATCGACATTGAGGATGGCGCCGTGAATGTATTTCGCCGCCGGCGACGCGAGGAAGACCGCCGTCTCGCCGATATCGTCGGGCTCGCCCCAGCGGCCTGCGGGAATGCGCTCCAGGATCGCCTTGTTGCGCGCCTCGTCCCTGATCAGGGCTTCGGTATTGTTGGTGGCGATGTAGCCCGGCGCGATCGCGTTCACATTGATGCCCTTTGCCGCCCATTCATTGGCGAGCAGCTTGGTGATCCCGGCAACCCCGTGCTTGGAAGCCGTGTAGGAGGGAACCCGGATGCCGCCCTGCAGCGATAATAGCGACGCGATGTTGACGATCGACCCGGTTCCCTCGCGCGCAAATACCGCACGTCCGAAGGCCTGACAGGTGAAGAACGTGGCCTTCAGGTTCACGTCCAGAACGTCGTCCCAGTCGCTCTCGGTGAAATCGACCGCGTCGTTGCGGCGGATGATCCCGGCATTGTTGACCAGAATATCGATCCGCTCGTTAGAAAACACGTCGCGCGCCGCCATCGGGTCGGCGAAATCGAGAAGCAGTTCGCGTGCATCCGTCATCTGCCTCACGGTCTCGGCGCAGGACTGGCGTCCGGCACAGATCACGCTCGCCCCCGCCCGGCCCATCGCCAGCGCGATGGCCTGGCCGATGCCGGTATTGGCGCCGGTGACCAGCGCCGTCTTGCCGGCAAGCGAAAATGGGCTCACCGCAGGTCTCCCATCGCCACCATGTCCATGTCGGTGAAGTCGACATTGTCGCCGGCCATGGCCCAGCAGAAGGTGTAGGCGCCGGTGCCCGCACCGCAATGGATCGACCAGGGCGGCGAGATCACCGCATCCTCGTTGGCCATCACGATGTGGCGGGTTTCATCGGGCTGGCCCATGATATGGAACACCCGCTGCTCCGGCCCCATGTCGAAATAGAGATAGGCTTCCATGCGCCGGTCATGCAGGTGGGCCGGCATGGTGTTCCAGACCGAACCCGGCGCGAACTGCGTGTAGCCCATCAGCAGCTGGCAGCTCTCGGCCACCTCGGGATGCAGGAACTGCAGGATGACGCGCTCGTTCGAGGTTTCCGCCGATCCCATTTCCACACGCCGCGCGTCCTCGATGCGGATCAGCCTGCTCGGGCATGTGCGGTGGGCCGGCGCGGACAGGATGTAGAACCGGCCATCGCCGGAAAACGTCACCGGGCCCGAGCCCATGCCGAGATAGAGCACATCGCCCTTGTTGACGGTGTAATCGGTGCCATCGGCCGACACGGTGCCGCTGCCGCCGATGTTGAGAATGCCCATCTCGCGCCGGTCCAAAATCGAGGCGGTGCCGCATTCCTTGACCTGGTCCAGCGTCAGCTTGCCCGCACCCGGAACCGCGCCACCAAGAATGAAGCGGTCGTAGTGCGTGTACACGAGCCGGATTTCGCCATCGGCAAACAGTCCGCCGGCGTGGAAATGCGACCGCAATCCCGCCGTGTCGAGGCCCTTGGCGGTGGCCGGGTCGATGGCGTGCCGGGTTTCAACCGTCAGCATGGAAACTCTCCCTTCAAGGGTTGGGCGTCAGAAAATCATCGCGGCGCGGCGCGAACGTGTCGATCAGGGTTCCAGACTCAAGACAACGGCAGCCATGCACCGCATTGGACGGAATGACGAAGCTGTCCCCCGGTCCGACGTCGAATGTCTCGCCGCTCACGGTAAATGCGAACCGTCCGGATTCGACATAGGTCGACTGCACATGCGGATGGCTGTGCAACTTGCCCTCTGCGCCTTCTGCCTGAAACCGGAAAGCAACCACCATCAGGTCCGGACTTTCGCTGAGAACCTGCCGCTTCACGCCCGGATCGGCCTGAACCTCGGGAAAATGCTTGATCATGATATCCTCAGTGGAACAGCGCCGGGAGCCACAGCGACAGTTGCGGAATGTAGGTCACCAGCATCAACGTGGCGAAAGCGGCGCCGTAGAATGGCCAGATGGTGCGCATCGCCTGCCAGATCGGAATCTTGCCCACCGCGCACCCGACGAACAGCACCGCACCCACCGGCGGCGTGCACAGCCCGATGCCCAGATTGAGGATCAGGATCACCCCGAAATGCACCGGATCGACGCCGAAGGCCGTGGCCACCGGCAGGAAGATCGGCGTGGTGATGACGATCAGCGGCGACATGTCCATGAAGGTGCCGAGGATCAGCAACACCACATTCATCAGGAGCAGGATGACGATCGGATTGTCCGAGAGCCCCTTGAGCATCATCACCATCGAGGCCGGCACGCGCGTATAGGCGAGCAGCCATCCGAAGGCGCCGGCGCAGCCGATCACCATCAGCACCATCGCCGTGGTGCGCACCGCCGCGAAGGTGGCGGCGACGAAATCGTTCCAGCTCAGCGAGCGGTAGACAAAGAAGGTGACGAACATCGCGTAGACGACGGCGATGTTGGAGGATTCCGATGCCGTGAAGATCCCCGAGCGCACACCGCCGAAGATGATCGCGATCAGGATAAGGCCCGGCACCGCATTGCCAAACAGGCTGAGCAGCATCCTGAAACCGGGGAAGGCCTCGGTCGGATAGCCGCGCCGCTTGGCCACGAACCAGGCGGCGACCATCAGCGACAATGCCAGAAGCAGGCCCGGGATGATGCCGGCGGTGAACAGGTCGGCAATCGAGATCTTCCCGCCGGCCGAGATCGAATAGATGATCATGTTGTGCGAAGGCGGGATCATCAGCGCGATGATCGACCCGACCACCGTGATGTTGACCGCGTAGTCGACATCGTAGCCACGCTCCTTCATCTGCGGCACCATCAGGCCGCCGACGGCGCTGGCGTCAGCCGCCGCCGATCCGGAAACCCCGCCGAACATGATGGAGGCAAAAATATTGACCTGCCCGAGACCGCCGCGCAGATGGCCGACCATGGCCCCGGCCAGCGCAACCAGGCGCCGGGCGATGTCGCCGCGCACCATCAGGTCGCCGGCGAAGATGAAGAACGGGATCGCCATCAGCGCGAACACCGAGACCCCGGAATTCATCCGCTGAAACACCACGACCGGCGGCAGCCCGAGATAGGCGATTGTGGCGAAGCTCGACACCCCGAGGCAGAACGCCACCGGCGTGCCAAGCAGCAAAAGCACCACGAAGGAGCCGAAAAGGACCCAAAGTTCCATCGTCCTAGTCCTCCAGCTCGGTTTCGCCGAAAAGCGCCGTCGGCAGGCCCGCCAGGCGTCGTGCAATGCGTTCGATCGAGAACAGGATCACCAGCACCCCGCCGGCCACGATGGGAATGAAATCGAAGGCGCCCGATATGCCGAGGCTCGGCAGCACGTTGGGTGCGGCGTTGACCGCCAGCTGGGTGCCATAGACAACCATGCCGCCGCCGAAGGCGATCACGACGAGATCGGAGATCGACTGCATCCACAGCTTCACATGCTCGGGCACAAGGTGAAGCATGATGTCGAAGGAAAGGTGGTAGCCCTCGCGAATGCCGACCGCGGCCCCGAGGAAAATGAACCAGCCCATGATCATCACCGATCCCGGCTCGGTCCATGAAATACTGTCATTGAGAACATAGCGCCAGAACACCTGGCAGGCGATCAGCACCGTCATCAGCACCAGGCCCGCCCCCGATGTCCACAGCGCAGCCTGCGCCATGGCGCTGGTTACCCGCGCCACATTTCTCATCTGGCTCTGCACGTCCACCCCTCCGTTGGGAAACGGCCCGCGGGAAATGTCCCCGCGGGCCGGTGATCAAGATTACTCAGTTGCCTGGATACGGGCGACCATGTCCTTGAGCTTGTCGGACTTGACGTACTTCTCGTAGACCGGCTTCATCGCCTCGATGAACGGGGTCTTGTCGATATCGGTGATGATCTCGCTGCCGGCGGCGCGGACCTTGTCTTCCGACTTCTTCTCCTGCGCGACCCAGAGCTCGCGCATCACCGGAACGGAGGCCTTGGCAGCAGCGCGAACCTTCTCCTGCTCGTCGGCACTCAGCTTGTCCCAGCTCTTCTTCGACATCACCAGCACTTCCGGCACGATCAGGTGCTGGTCGAGCGTGTAGTATTTCGCCACTTCAAAATGGCCCGAAGTGTCATAGGACGGCCAGTTGTTCTCGGCGCCATCGATGACGCCGGTCTGGATCGACGAGTAGACTTCACCGTAAGGCAGCGGCGTGGCGTTGGCGCCCAGCGCGCTGACCATGTCGACAAACATGTCAGACTGCATGACGCGGAACTTCATGCCCTTCAGGTCAGCCATCGACTTGATCGGCTTCTCCTTGTTGTAGAAGCTGCGCGAACCGCCGTCGTAGAACGCCAGACCGATCAGGTCATGGGCGGCGAACGCGTCCAGGATCTCCTGGCCGATCGGGCCGTCCATCACCTTGTGCATGTGATCGACCGAACGGAAGATGTAGGGCAGCGAGGGAACCTGGGTTTCCTCAATGATGTTGTTGAACGGTCCAAGGCTGACGCGGTTCAGGTCGATGGCGCCGAACTGGGTCTGCTCGATCGTGTCCTTTTCCTGGCCCAGCTGGGCCGAATGGTAGATTTCGACGCACAGCTTGCCGCCGGTGCTCTCTTCCAGCATCTTGCCCATCGCCTTGACGGCTTCGACCGTCGGGTAACCGTCCGGATGGGTGTCGGACGACTTGAGCGTGGTTTCGCACGCGCTCGCCGTCATTGCCATGGCTGCGGTGGCCAGCAGCATGCCGGCCAGGGTTTTCATCAGTTTCATGTTCATTCTCCTCCCAGGAAATGGCTCTCAGAGCCGGTAAGCTTGCTTGGCAAGCCGATAGGCAAGGTCATTTGCGACCTCGAATGCATCCTCGCCGGAGAGCCGGCCGGTCGCGACCAGCGTGGCGAGAAAGGCGCAATCCACCCGTCGGCTCACATCGTGGCGGGCGGGGATGGAACAGAAGGCGCGGGTGTCGTCGTTGAAGCCGACGGTGTTGTAGAATCCGGCGGTTTCCGTGGTCATCTCGCGAAACCGGCGCATGCCCTCGGGGCTGTCATGAAACCACCAGGCAGGACCGAGCTTCAGCGCCGGATAGGCGCCGGCAAGCGGCGCCAGTTCCCGGGCATAGCTGGTCTCGTCCAGCGTGAAGACGATGATCGTCAGATCCTTCTCCTGAGAGCGGCGGTGCAAAAGTCGGCCATGGTAGCGGCGGAATAGTCCGGCCGCGGGCGGAGTAAAATCCGGCCACCTATTTTCCTTCTGCGACGAATGCAGGAGGGCTTGGGGATCTACACCGTGGAACTTTATCTGAAGGTTAGACTGGCTGTCTCGGAAGGGATGAGCCGGCGTCAGGCTGCAAAGCATTTCAACATATCGCGCGACAGCGTTGCCAAGATGATGGCGTATTCGATACCGCCGGGCTACCAGCGTCAGTCACCGGTCCGGCGGCCCAAGCTGGACGCATTTGTTTCGACGATCTGTCACTGGCTTGATGAGGACATGAGGGTGCCGCGCAAGCAGCGCCACACGGCCAAGCGGGTGTTCGATCGGCTCCGGGACGAGTGCGGATTTACCGGCGGCTACACGATCATCAAGGACTACATGCGCGAGCGTGAACAACGCCGCCAGGAGGTGTTTGTGCCTTTGTCGCATCCACCCGGCCACGCTCAAGCCGATTTCGGCGAGGCGATGGTGGTGATCGGTGGCGTGGAGCGTAAGGCGCACTTCTTCGTGCTGGATCTGCCGCACAGTGACGGCTGCTATGTTCGGGCCTATCCGGCGGCCGTGTCGGAAGCCTGGGTCGATGGCCACATCCATGCGTTCGCCTTCTTCGGGGCCGTGCCGAAATCAATCGTCTACGACAACGACCGTTGCCTGGTGGCGAAGATCCTGCCCGACGGCACGCGCAAGCGCGCCAGGCTATTCAGCGGCTTTCTATCCCACTACCTGATCCGGGATCGCTACGGCCGTCCGGGGAAAGGCAATGACAAGGGAAGCGTCGAAGGGCTTGTCGGCTATGCCCGGCGCAACTTCATGGTACCGATCCCAGAGTTTGCGACGTGGGAGGCGTTCAACGCCTGGCTGGAAGAGCAATGCCGCAAGCGCCAGCGAGACAGGCTGCGCGGCGAGAACGAGACGATCGGAGAACGGCTGCAGCGTGATCTGGCCGCCATGCGCGCGTTACCTGCGTCGCCCTTCGATGCCTGCGACCAGTCTAGCGCCAAGGTAACGGCCCAGTCGCTGGTGCGCTACAAGACCAACGACTATTCTGTCCCGGTCGCCTATGGCCACCAGGACGTCTGGGTGCGTGGCTATGTCGATGAGGTGGTGATCGGTTGCCGCGGCGAGATCGTCGCTCGTCATCCACGGTGCTGGGAGCGGGAGGACGTCGTCTTCGATCCCGTCCATTACCTGCCGCTGATCGAACAGAAGATCAATTCGTTGGATCAGGCAGCGCCCTTGCAAGGCTGGAACCTGCCCGAGGAGTTCGCCACGCTGCGCCGGCTGATGGAAGCGCGGATGAACAAGCATGGCCGGCGTGAGTATGTGCAGGTCCTGCGCCTGCTGGAAAGCTTCGAGCTTGCTGACCTCCATGCGGCAGTGAAGCAGGCCATCCAGCTCGGAGCGATCGGATTCGATGCGGTCAAGCATCTGATCCTGTGTCGGGTGGAACGCCGGCCACCGCGATTGGACCTGTCAATCTATCCCTACCTGCCGAAGGCGACGGTCGAGACGACCTCGGCGAAGTCCTACATGCGCCTGCTTGACAGTGTTGAAGGGGAGGAAGCGGCATGAGCACCGAAGCACCGGAGATCCTTCTGTCCCATTACCTCAAGAGCCTGAAGCTGCCGACCTTCCTGCGTGAGTACCAGAAGCTGGCCCGGTTGTGCGCCATCGAAGGCGTCGACCATGTCGGATACCTCAGCCGGCTTGCCGAACAAGAGATGATCGAACGTGATCGGCGCAAGGTCGAGCGCCGCATCAAGGCGGCGAGGTTCCCGGTCGTCAAAAGCCTCGACAGCTTCGACTTCGCCGCCATCCCGAAGCTCAACAAAATGAAGGTGCTGGAGCTCGCTCGTTGCGAATGGATCGAGCACCGCGAGAATGTCATTGCGCTTGGGCCCAGCGGCACGGGCAAGACCCATGTCGCGCTTGGTCTCGGCCTGGCTGCCTGCCAGAAGGGTATGTCCGTCGGCTTCACAACAGCCTCAGCACTCGTCAGCGAGATGATGGAGGCGCGCGACGAGCGCCGTCTGTTGCGGCTCCAGAAACGGATGGCCGCATACCAGCTTCTCATCATCGATGAGCTGGGCTTCGTGCCGCTCTCCAAAACCGGCGCAGAATTGCTGTTCGAGTTGATCTCGCAACGATATGAGCGAGGCGCGACCCTGATCACGAGTAACCTTCCCTTTGATGAATGGACGGAGACGCTCGGGTCCGAGCGTCTGACCGGCGCACTGCTGGATCGTATTACCCACCACGTCAGCATCCTCGAGATGAACGGCGACAGCTATCGTCTCGCCCAAAGCCGAGCCCGAAAGGCCGGCTGAAACCCTCCGGAAATCGCCGCGCGCGCATGAGACCCCCACTCGGGCTACGCCCTCGCGGCAGCCTCATGCGCGCACAAAGAGTGGCCGATTTTTGCGCCGCCGCCTGGCCGGGTTTTACTCCGCCGTTGACAGCACGATTTGTATTGTTAGTCGATTGCTCAGGTGCCAAACAAGAAAACGCCCCGGGGCTCTAATCCGGAGCGGAAGCTATCCTTGCGAAACCAGGTGTGATGTATCAGGCAGCAACAGGCGTAGACTCGTGTTGCCCCTCCCGATTGCGGTGGTGCTTAGGCATAATGATTGAGAAACAACTTCCCTTGTCAGGTGAGCTCTCGACAAGGATGTCTCCACCCATTGCGACGCAGAGTTTCTTGATGACCGTTAGCTTCATGCCGGTGCCGCCATATTTGCTGGATGAGGCATCGCGAGCGTCGACTAGAGTTTCGAACAAGATTGGCAAGCGGTCCGCTGCGATACCGCAGCCAGTATCGCGTATTGCGATTGCATACTGCTCGGCCCCTCCAGCATCGACTGACAATCTGCAGCAGATATCGATGTTGCCGTTCTTGGTGTAGATGGCCGCGTTCTGCAGTATCGCGTCGATAATCTGAGCCATGCGTGTTGCATCGGTTTCGATGTCATCGACGTTTTCATCCAGATGTACGTGAAGCGTGTTGTTGTTCTTCTCAATTGTTTCCCGCGCTGCCGAGACCGCGGTCTGGATCAGTCCGGAAATTGAGTGTGCCTTGATATCAAACTGCATTCGGCCTGCTTCGATCTTGGAAAGATCAAGGATCATGTTGATCAAGCGCAAGAGATACTGGCCAGCGTCGTGAATCCGGTCGACATCTTCTTCCATCTGCGGCCCACCGACGTCCAGAGCATCTTCCTTGAGAATTTGGCTGTATCCGATCACCGCATTCAGCGGCGTGCGCAGTTCGTGGCTCATTCTGGCCAAGAATTCGGCCTTCATCAGACCAGCACGATCGGCGATTGCTACGGCCTCACGCAGTTCATGCATAGCTTTGCGTCGCCGTTGCACTTCGTTTTCCAACTCGACGCCTGCATCAAAAATGCGGGCATAATAAATGGCCATTGTAGCAACGTAAGCCAGCGCAGCAGACGTCGAAACAATCCCCAGCGCCTGCATAGCAAGATCAGGAATGTCATTGAGCGGTGGATTGAAGACATTGTAGGCGACGAGAAACAGGACAAATGATAGGGCAAATATTGATAGCAGGCGTACCTGCAAGCGTTTTTCCCCGCCAATGTAGAACAGCGAAAGAATCGGAATTATTAATAGCCACGCCAGTGTTGGCGAGGTAATCCCTCCGTTGAAGTAGCAACTCCACAGGATACAGAAATTGAGGTTAATCACCGATATGATGACCAAAAGATCGTAACGAGCACCGGCGCGGAGGAGAAATGGGAAAATCCAGAAAGATGTGATGCTCAGAGACAATATCAGGATGTCCCAGCCGGGCGTCGGATCAAAGGCGTACAAGGCCAAGGGAACAGAATTGCCGAGAATGGGACCAAAAGTATGACTTATCAGGAACATTCGTGCCTGATTGGAGGCCTCCCGATCTCCCTTGAGAGAGCAAGGCACGAAATATTCGATCAGCTCTTGATATGATTTGGCAATATTTCTGAACATCTGTGCGCCCCTCGATTGTCCAAGAAAGATTTCGTCTTGAATTGTATCGTTCATTCCGGTGACTGCTGATAATCTCCCTGCTGCCGCGAACAAGACTGAACGTTTGAGAATAATCACAAATGGTTTTCGATTGTATTAAGTCAGCGGAGGGCAATCCGCAGATCGCTGCGTTTTGAGGCCGAAAATGGCCATGTCAGGCTCCGGCGTTAAGAATATGTTAGCCATAACCAGATTTAATCGCCTCATGTTGAATGCGGTTCTCGATGTGAAAGCACCGAATGAACGCACTATCTGGAAAGTCGAGGCTATGGTCCGTTACATAATGATTTTGGGATTGCTCGCGTCCACATCCGCCTTGGCGGCAGATTCGTCAGCGTCCTCGAACACATCTTCGGTTGACTGGAACGGAGCCTATGCCGGCGCGTTCATCGGGTCCATAAGTAGTGACGGCAGAACATCACGGGGTGCATACCAGGGTGCGTTGCTGACACTTGATGTCCAAAATGGCCTCTTCCCGGGCTCGCTGAGTGACATGACAACCCGCCTCAGCGGCGGCATTTCCGCCGGATACAATCGCCAGTTTGGCCGGTTCGTAGCTGGCGTGGAAGCAGACGTGTCGTTTTCCAATATCAAGAGCCAGGCGAACTTTTCGAAGATCGATCCAAACCCGACGGCTCCCTTCACCGGTCTGAACACCATTACCAGCTATCAAACCCAATTTGGCACTATTGGCACGGCCCGATTGCGGGGAGGCATGACTTTCGACCGGACAATGATATTTGCCAGTGCTGGCCTGGCTGCAGGTAAAGTGATCAACCGGTTTACACTCGACTTGCCAGGCTTGGGTTACAGCTCTCCCGGATGGAGCACACAGGGAACCAGGACCGGATTTGCAGTGGGAGTTGGGATTGAGCACAGGCTTACCGACCGCGTTGGCGTGAAATTTGAAGCTATCGGAATTGATTTGCAGGATTCAGTTGTGAATGCTGTCGACAATGCTACTTTTCCAGGCGAGACAATAGACTATCACTTCAAGAACCAGATGCTAATTGGCAGAGTTGGACTATACATGGCATTTTGATATATAGACCCACTTATCTATATATGTACTCTGAAAGAAGTCACGCTGAATTTGGAATAAATGCTCCGGTAAAAAGGGGAATACACTTGTATTTTCCTTTGAAATTCGCTTTCATTGTGCAACATTATTCCGTTGCTCATATAATTTCAAATTATCCAGAAATGGGACCTGCTGGATTTGAAAACCTTAGTTCGATCATGCGGGCTCACCACAAATGAAACCACCTCGTTATCCGCCTGATCATCCAAACTACGGGCGAGAGCTGGAGGCTGAACTCGAGCCGCTAATAACTGAGATTGTGGATCGAGTTGTTGCTACTGGGTGGTCAAAGGATGCCGTGTGGACAGCACTAATATCGCTGGTTGCTGATCTCGAGAATGCCACTTTTGCAACCTCCGAAACTGACACACTTGTTGCGGAAGTCATATCCCTTCTCGACAATTTTCGCTGATTTTCTGATCAAGGCGACAGAAACGGCATGAGTTGATCGTCGATGTTTAGGACTCGCAAATATCCGTACTTTACCGATATCCCGTCTTTGAGAGTCGGACTCAAAATTAATACCTATTGATTTCAATCCCTTGCTATGAGCCTTGCTGTGCGCCGGATGGAAGCGATGAGTAGCCATGCATCGGAAGATGCGATGGTTACCTCCCAGTCCTTCGCCAGACGGCGGCAGCGGCCGAGCCAGGCAAAGGTGCGTTCGACGACCCAGCGACGAGCGATGACGACGAAGCCCGTTGCACCATTGGGACGCTTGACGATCTCGATTGTCGGTCCGTCCATAGTCTGCAGGGCGGTTTCCAGCTTCTCACCGGCATACCCGCCATCCGCGAACAGATGGGCGAGCGTGGGGAAGCTTTCTTTCGTGCGGGCGATGACATCCGGCGCGCCATCCCTGTCCTGGACATCGGCGGTGTGCGTGATCGCACCCAGCATATTGCCCTCAGTATCGGTGAGGATGTGGCGCTTGCGACCCTTGATCTTCTTGCCCGCATCATAGCCGCGGGGCCCACCACTTTCCGTGGTTTTCACGCTTTGGCTGTCGATCACACCGGCCGTCGGCGCAGCCGCCCGACCAGCCAGAAGGCGCGCGGACATCACCAGCGTTTCGTTGATGATGTCGAGCACGCCGCTGTCGCGCAGCCGGTAGAAATAATGCTGCACCGTCGTGAAGGGCGGGAAGTCTTTCGGCAGCATCGCCCACTGGCAACCTGCCGCCGCGATATACTGGATGGCGTTCCATATCTCCCGCATCCGCCATTTGCGCGGCCGACCGACCTTGTGCGGAGCAGGCATGAAATGCTCAATCAACGCCCATTCCTCGTCCGTGCAATCACTTGCGTAGCGAAGGTGCCTCCGGTCATATTGCTCCCGAGTGATTTCAGTCCAGGCCATCCGATCCTCCGTAGTCTTCGCAAACCACAGAGAATCACAAGTCGCTGAAATCACTCAACATAATTTTCGGTTGGGCTCTTACACCATTGCGTGATTTGAAAATGGCGGGAATGAGTTCATTGCAATGCAGCACTTGCAAAGGTCACGAAAGTTTGTAGGGGCAAGAAATAAAGGCGTGCCTTCAATGTCCAATGTCCGCTTCCCCCGCTTTCGTTCCCACAAGCTGCTAGTCAGCCCCATCTCGGCCGTCACACATTTTCATTCAGGATTCGGTAGATTTGCATCCGCGAACAATCCAAAATCCGCGCAATAGTGGATGGCTTTTCGCCAGCGCCTGCCAATCTCAGGACTTCTTCGCGATCAATTCGCTGTTTGCCGCCCTTGTACCGGCCAAGCGACTTGGCACGGTCGATCCCCTCGCGTTGCCGCTCTTTGATGAACCGCCGCTCCATCTGCGCCACCATGCCAAGCACAGTCATGACGATCTGGCCCATGTCGCCCTTGGTCGAAACAAATGGATCCAGCACAGTCACGAAGGCCTGCCTCTGCTCGCATTCATGAATGATGTTCAGCACGTCGCGGGTGTCGCGGCCAAGCCGGTCTAGCCGCGTTACAACCAGTTCGTCGTTTGGCCGGAGGAAACTCAGAATGGTTGCGAGTTCGTCGCGGTCGTCGCGGCTCTTGCCAGATACCTTTTCCGAGCGAACGAGACTGCATCCCTCGGCGGTCAACCGCTCGGTCTGTATGTGTAGGTCTTGGTCAGTGGTGCTGACGCGAGCATATCCGATGCGTGCCATTTGTAACTCCAGCTTCTAGACTCGAGTCTACGATGTCACAAATAGACCAGGTCAAGGCTGATGTTACGGGTTTCCGGCCCTTTCGATACGTAACGCCAGCGTATACTGTCATTTTACAAATTTCTCAAAATGTAGAATTCATCAAATGGAACCTGCGGGTGGAGGTTTGAAAAGCAACTTATTCGCCTTGCGGGTCTTAAATAGCTTTATGTCGTCCAACTCAAAAAATGCAATCGAAGCCTGTGGCTGTCCGTGCATATGGAATATCTGCCGCTTGTAGTCTTTAGCATAAGGCGCGTAAGCGTTGCTTCCACCAAAGTTACCGTTGTTTGCCACCACCACCATTTGATGCATGTGGTAGTGCAATGCGAGTGCCATATTATCGAACGTCTTGACATCCTTGTTTAGGGCCGGAATAGCAAAAATATCGGACCTATCCTTCAAATCAGCCGCTAATCTAAGATCTGTCGCGTCAAAGCAGATTGCCGCAGTCAACCAAAGCGGATCACTCCCAGGATCTTGGGACCAATCATATCCAATCAGCCACTGACAAGGTCGGAACGGTTGAACCAACCCTTTGGCTTCATAGCCTTTCTCGCTCGGTGCCAAATGTTTTTTTCCTTGCCGCCGAATAAGAATTTGCGCGCCTCGCGTGGGGTGGTGGGTAGGTAGTACCCAGATCGCTGAGTTCACCATCGGTTCACCAGCAAAAAGCTCCTCATAAGAAAGGCCTGCGAGGATGATCGTCTTGTGCGCGCGAGCGAAAGGGACAAGGTGTGTTCTCACGTCGTCGTGGTGCACAGCGAGCTCGGGTAAAATAAGCCAATCCAGTCGATGCTCCATGCCCTTGTGCGTTTCCCTAAGCGCCAAAGCGCTTTTCACCGCAGCCAAGGCCGCAGATAGGTGGCGACGGTGGAGAATCCGAAGATCATTAGCAGACATGCCTAGGTCATCTTCCTTAAAGTCAGCGACCGAAGGAAATGCCATCTGGACAACGCAGGCCCGCAGGGCCTTCCCCTGCCGCTTAGAGGCACCCGGCACTTTGAGGGGCAGCAGGGCAACACTTGATCCTTGCATCTCTCGCATGAATTCCAGACGCGCAACAATTGCCGCCTTTGCGTCACTCAGCGTGCCCGCTACCGGGGTGTCAGCCCGTTGTCCCGCACAGCCTGGCCACCAAAGGAGGCCAAAGAGGAGCGCTTCTACCCAGTCGGAAATCGGCAGCCAATCATCGCCGAAGGCTGAATAGCCATTGAAGAAACCGTGAATGCGCTCATACCAATGACCGCTTGGCGGCCTATAAATGTTCTGCTCCTCCTTCCAGTGCGGGCCTCGGGCTGGCCTGGTAAAATCCGACTGAGCCGTAAGAATAAAGCGCAAAAGAAACCCAAGCTGAAAGCGCCAATGCTCATCTGCGGGAGCCCAGCTCGGTGGACAGTAAAGTGAGTCGCCTGCCAAATTGCGAAGGTGGAGCTGAAGCGCCTCAACCTCGTGTCCTTCTGCATTCAGACGCAGCGAGACTTCGGAAGGGGAAATAGCTGTCGCATCCGCTACACCCTCGATCGCCACGAGAAACTTGGAGGCGAAGCTCAGAAGGGCTCGCTCATTGCGCAGATTAACTCCCTTTCCGGAAGAGAGCACGGTCTTTGCCAGTGTATTGCCTTTGGTATCAGAATGATCAGCAAGACCGAGATCCGCCTTGGCCCGTGGCGACAGGACGGATACTTCGCCCGTTGTGGCCACAAGCTCTGTCGCAAAATTCGGATCAAGCGAGGCGATCCGGTTCAGCCGCGCGGGCGTCAACTGGTGGCGGACTAGGTCTACGGCTCGCGCACTGTCCAAATAGGATCGCCTCGCCAAGACCCCGTATGTGGCAAATTCATCGGATAACCATTTGCTGGCATCGCCATTTAGGAACCGCAGCAGCTTTGTGTACGATGAGAGATCACCTTTCCCATAGGACGGCAGTGCATGAGTATCAGGCGGATCTGTTGCAAGTAGCAGGTAAGCCTGTTGCTTCAGGTACCATGGAAGTAGTGTTTCCTTTGTCCAGACAATCCTAAGTGCCTCATCTCGCAGAACACGTCTGTATTCATCCACATTGACAGCCGACGGTAGCTGCTCGTCATCCTCGACAAACCCAGTCTCAACGGCACCAGCCCGGAGAATTTCGGATAGACAGTACCAAGCGATCCGTCGTGGCGCATTCCTAGGGCCACCCTTTTCAGTGAACCGCCGCAGCAGATCGAGTATCCGATTTAGGACATCAGCATCAGGCCAAAGGTCAAGGGCGATCCGTAGCAAGCGAACATTGGAAGGGTCGCTGACCCACTTGGAAATCAGCTCCAGTGCAAACGCTCGCATTTCATCATCGAGCTCGTTTCGAGTGCGAACACCCTTAAACTGGCTATATTCTTCTCCATCCCCTTCTGCTTTCTGATCGTCGCGGGTTAACCACAGCTGAGGGCGCAAGGAGCGATAGGTTGAACGAAATCGACCAGCGACAAAGCGGTCAACTGTTGAATCCCGTACGTCGGGAACTGGCCGGAACGGGTCATGCTCGTTCACTGCCTCAGCCCGCGCTAACCGGTCCTGTGCCCTGACAAGCGAAAGAACCGAGTCGAGTATCTCTCCGCCAGCAACCGGGTCAAAGCCTCCCGAAATCGCTGCCTGGATTCGACCCATGCGCTTGCTCTGCTGGACTAGTGGTCTCTCGTCCGCCCGAAAAGCTGAGACTTGTGTCTTCTCTCTCGCCGGGCTCAAGCCATATGCAGATTGACCCAGGCAGCCCCCGATCCAGTTGAATACATCTGACTTAATCGCTTCGATATCTTTCGCCAGAGGAGCCGACAGCACAAACCTCAGGTCATCGACGTAACGGGCGACGTCATGCAGTTTTATGTTGGGCAGAATATCCCTGCCAATTTGGTCCTGCAGTTGTTTGTCAAATTTTGTGAGGGCGACATTGGCGAAGAAGCCTGCTGCGACAAGTCCCTGTGGCAAGACGATGGTGTTAAAATCCGGTATGCCAGACTGCTTCGCGTAAATGTCGACTTCTTTGTGATCTTTAGCTGACCATTTCCACTTCAAAAAGCCGGTAGCTAGTTCGAAAAATGCCGCATCATCAGCATCCTCTCGAAGATCGCGTATAGCATTGTGCATAAGTTCGGCGGTTACACGGTCGTAGAATTGGCGAAGATCAGACTGCACAATCAGCGTCCGAGGATGTTCCTTATGGATTCTTTCTGCCACGTCCTCCGGCCGCGCTAGAAACGTCTGGTAGTCCTCATAGAAACCCCGATAAAGAGTACCTGACCCCCACCGCAGGGCAGCTTTTTTATTCTTGAAATCGCTAAACAATCGATTTCCATATGACACAACCGAATGAAGTTCTGCACTGTCGAGCGGCGTAGCGGGGTCGCCTTGGCGTGTCTCGGCACGATCGGCTAGACACATCATAATTGCGGTCGCAATGACCTGATCGCGAAGTGTCACATGAGCCAGCGGGCGGATCTTGGCAGCGTCTCCTTTGCCATCGAGGGGTTTCCATTGGCCATCATTTTCAACCCGCCATTGCTGACTTTTTGGTGCCGGAACCATTCGGATCGGCTCGGACAAAAGTGGGCGCTCAGATCTAATTTGGGAAGAAATACCTGAAATGAAATCCCGCAGGTTGACCGCCGTACGGTCAAGCTCGAGGGTATCGGAAAACCAGTTATGGTAGCGGATGTAGCTGGCTGTCTTCTTCCATGCCTGGATAAGCACGGTTTCGTTGGCCAAACATTCGATCGTTGGCACCAAGGAAGTAAATGTCACCTAAATCCCCCATGATTGTAGCGATTTGTGTCGCGCACAACGCACTCTACTAAAAATAGCACAATGGCTGCCCGCCGCCACCATGAGTATTCAGATCATTCTCAATGACTCCCGCAAGAAATCAAATAAGGAAAGTGGGAGCCGATAGTCATTGACTAGTGAAAGTTATCTGCTGAACGAACTTGGAGATTTCGCTGAGTGCCGATTGATCGACACCCGGCGTCGCCTCCAAATCGGCGATCGCTCGCTTTGCTGATGCAATTGTCATCCAGCCAGCCTCGGGAGAGTCGGCAGCATTCCATCGCTCGTGTAGGAAAGTGTCAAATTGCGCTGCCTCAGCCGCGGTCAAAGTATCTCTGGCGTGGAAGGCAATAAGCCTGCGGCCAAGCTGCCGCAAACGGGCGTCCGCGAGACGACTCACGATCTCCCGACGTTGCGGCCAGCCTCCTCGCTGGAACTCAGCCAAGAGATCGCGATCAGCCTTTGTATAGAACCCACCGTAAATCTGCTTCTCGACCGACGGCGGCTTAGCATCCGGATCCTCGACGTAACGGGCCGCCATGGCATGTCCGACCCGCTTGCGAAAGTCGGGGGTCGTAGCAATCAAATTCGCCTTTCGCTGGTGCTCAGGTTCCGGCTCTGCAATATGGAAAAGCGATGGCACTTTGTTGGTAGCGATATTTCGAATGATTTTGGGCGTTCCGTCGACCGCCTCGAACAGCGCGGCGTCATCGGCCTGCATCAATATCTGCGGATCGCCAGCCTGCAGATCGAAGAAGGCTGCCTGCGACGGATTTCCCTCGACCATGCCGCAGAAGCATCCCACATAAGAGCGGGGTGGACCGCCACCGAAGCGCAACACTAGTTCCAATGGGCGAAAGGTTTCCAACGCGGCCAAAACGTTCTTTTTGTCGCGATTTTGCAATATTTCTGACCAGAGCGCAGGATCGCCAGCGGCGATGATTCTGGCAATGTGGATCGTCGCTTCGACATCCCCGAGAGCGTCATGGGCCTGGTGAGCGTTGAAGCCATTTGCCGGGGCCAGACGGTCCAGCTTGAAGATTATGCTCCCGGTGTCATCGGTGGGCCAGAAAAGCAGATCCCGATTGCGGCACCACACGGCATAGACGGCGGTCAGTATGTCTAACCGATTGTTGCCATTGAACTGGGTGGCGTAAATGTTCGGCTGTAAGTTCTGATACAACGTTTGACGAAGAACCTCTTCATCGAATCGAATGGAGTTGAAGCCCACCCATGTGGCGGGCGCCCAACGTTCGGTCAGGTCCACGATCATCTGTGTAAGTTCGAACAAAGACGGCAGTGCGGGATTCGCAAGCTGCGCCGGCGTTACACCTGTAACGATCAGTGCCTGCGGTGAGGGGATGATGTGGGGCGCGATCTTGCACCGAAGGTTGATGCGCTCGATCTCAACTAAACTCTCGTCAGTCCGGATAGCCGCAAATTGCAGCGGCTGATCATATGCTGGCGAGATACCGGTTGTCTCGAGATCGTAGAAAACAAAATCCATCTGTTGAACCCGTCGAGTAGTTGATGGGCCCCAACCGCTCTGCACCCAGCCATGCTGCCGCGTTCGATATAGTCGGCACCGCCTCAGGTAGCAGCATTAATCAACACTTTCGTCCTGTTTTCATATGTGGCTTTACCGGCGATGTCACGTTTGCTCGCGGGGCTGGCTCAGCGAATCGAGCTACAGGAAACGCACACCCGCTCTCGACTCTGAGCCATCGCCCCTTGTTTCAGAACCACTTTGAAACCCACAGCCGAAAATGATCAAAAACAGATGACCAGATTATTCGTCTGAAACAAGCCATCGCAGAGTCTCAAATGCACCGGCGAGGCACACCGTACAACATAAACTTAGATGCTACTTATTTGCTACTTGAACGAAAACAAAGCCTCCGCGATAATCGCCAGAAACAAGCTATCTATCTGTCAATTATAAAGAAATTTGGTAGCGGGAGAGGGACTTGAACCCCCGACACGCGGATTATGATTCCGCTGCTCTAACCAACTGAGCTACCCCGCCGCCAGCCGCCGAGTGTACTCGGCCGGACGGGCGGCATATAAGGTGCGGCCTGCTTGGGTGTCAAGCGCCGTTCGGGCTTTTCTTGGCTTCTTTCACCTCTCGCCGGATCTGCGGCCCGTCACGGCCGGGTTCACTTCGCCCGGATGCCGCCTGGGCGCCGGCAGGGCTCGGTTTTACGCCCCTCGCGGCGCGGCACGAATGCCGGGCACGACGCCATGCCGCAGGCTTTACCACCCGCTGGTCCGCCGCCTTGCCTTGCCATGGCCTGCCATCGGGTCTAATCCGGTCCGCAAAAGACGACAGCGCCGCGCATCCAACTGGATGCGCAAGGGACGTTGTAGCACTTTGAAATGATGCATGTTCGTTGTCGCTCAATTGAATCCGATTGTGCGCGACATGCATTCGGACAAGAAGCACTCGGGAATCACCTGCCATGCAAAGCCCCCTCTCCCCGGAAACCATGCCGAAGATCGTCGTCGTCGGATGCGGCTACTGGGGATCGAACCACGCCCGCACCTTCGCCGAACTCGGCGCGCTCTACGCGGTGTCCGATCGCCACGACGACCGCGCGGCGGAGCTGGCAGGCAGGCATGGCGCCAGGGCCATGAGCTTCGACGAGGTCCTCGCCGATCCCGCCGTCGACGGCGTCGTGCTGGCGCTGCCGCCGCAATATCACGCCGACCAGGCGATCGCGGTGCTCGAGGCCGGCAAGCATGTGCTGGTGGAAAAGCCCATCGCCCTGTCGGTGGCCGATGCGCGCCGCGTGGTCGATGCCGCCCAAAAGGCCGGCCTGGTCGCCATGACCGGCCACGTGCTGCGTTTCCATCCGGCCTTCGAGGCGCTCGAGGCGATGATCGCCGCGGGCGAATTGGGCGCCGTGCGCTACATCCATTCCCATCGGGTCGGGCTTGGCAAGTTCCACGCCGAGAACGACGCCCTGTGGGATATCGCACCGCATGATCTGTCGCTGATCCTGGCGCTGACCGGCGAAAAGCCGATCAGCGTGCGCGGCGTCGGCTCGGCCATGCTCAACCGCCTGTCCGATTTCGCCCACCTGCACCTGCAATTCGCCAGCGGCGTGCGCAGCCACGTCTTCGCCTCGCGGCTCAACCCCTACCGCGAGCGCCGCCTCACCGTCATCGGCTCGAAGGCCATGGCGGTGTTCGATGACGTTGCCCCCTGGAACCAGAAACTCGCCGTCTACCGGCACAAGCTGTGGGAAGACGACAATGGCTGGCAGTCCGAGATGGTCGATCCCGATTACATCGATATCCCCGACGGCATGCCGCTGACGCGCGAATGCGCCCATTTCCTCGACTGCATCGCCACGGGCGAAAAACCGCGCACCCCGGTCGCCGATGGCCTCGCGGTCATCGAGATCCTCTCGGAAGGCACCGTGCGGCACGATTGAGGCATGGCGCAACCGAGGGTCCGGGTCAGCAGCCGGACACCTCCGCCATGACGCTCAGTGTTTGAATGCAGGCCTCAGGCGGCCGGTTGCAGCAGGGTGGACAGCATCGCCTCGGCCGCCGGCGAACGCTCCGAGCGGTCGATGAAGCCGCCGCCGAACACCCGCGCCTCGTCGCCCGGGGCCGAATAGAGCACGCAGGCCTGCCCGGGCGCCACGCCCGCTTCGCCCTCGACCAGCTCGACCGAGATTTCGCCGCCCTCGCCGACGCGCAGGATCGCCGGCCGCGGCGGCCGGGTCGAGCGCACCTTGGCGAAGCAGTCCAGCCCCTCGGCACCGATGTCCGAAAGCGGGGTATCGCCGAGCCAGTTGACGTCGCGCAGGATCAGCCGCCTGGTGTCCAGTGCCTCGCGCGGGCCGACGATCACCCGCCGCGAGCGGGCATCAAGATGCACCACGTAGAGCGGGTCGCCGGTGGCGACACCAATGCCCCGCCGCTGGCCGATGGTGTAGTGAACGATGCCCTGGTGCTCGCCCAGCACCCTGCCGTCGATATGCACGATCTCGCCGGCCAAGGCCGCATTCGGCTTCAGCTTGGTGATGACGTTGGCGTATTTGCCCTGCGGCACGAAACAGATGTCCTGGCTGTCGGCCTTGTCGGCGACGCTAAGCCCCATTTCCTCGGCCAGTTCGCGGGTGCGGATCTTCGGCAGCTCGCCCAGCGGAAAGCGGACATAGTCGAGCTGGTCCTGCGTCGTCGCGAACAGGAAATAACTCTGGTCGCGGTCCGAATCGATCGGCCGGTACAGCGCCCGCCGGCCCGGATTGCCCGGCGCCGGGTTGGGACGCGAGCGGATATAGTGCCCGGTTGCCAGCGCGTCGGCGCCCAGATCGCGGGCGGTCGCCAACAGGTCGGCGAACTTGACGGTCTGGTTGCAGGCCACGCACGGGATCGGCGTTTCGCCGGCGACATAGCTTTCGGCGAACGGATTGATCACCGCTTCCTGGAAGCGCTTTTCGTAGTCAAGAACGTAATGTGGGATTCCCAGCGTCTCGCAGACGCGGCGGGCATCGTCGATGTCCTGGCCGGCGCAGCAGGAGCCGGCGCGGTGCACGGCGGCGCCATGGTCGTAAAGCTGCAGCGTCACGCCCAGCACATCATAGCCCTCGCGCGCCAAGAGCCCCGCAACGACGGAGCTGTCGACGCCGCCCGACATGGCGACCACCACCCGCGTGTCGCGCGGGTCCTTATCAAAATCGAGACTGTTCACTGGCTTCCCCGGCATTCAACAGCGTTCAAGGCGCTGATCAAGCGGTTGCAAAAATTTCCTCGCGGACCCTTTCTTTATAGGGTGTGCGGCGCCCGGCAACAAGATGCCTTCCCGCCCGGCGCGCCACTTGATCGCACCCCGGCACAGGCCCTGTGCCAAAACTTACCAAATGATTGCCGGCCCCTTAGCCAATTTTTAAACCCCAGCCTGTAGTCTCTGCTCGATAGGTCTTGAGTGTGTAAGAGAGTCCAATGACCGAAATGGTACGACCCCGCGTCAAATATGTCATCGGCCCCGATGGGAGTCCGTTGACAATTGCCGATCTGCCCCCCGCCAACACCCGCCGATGGGTGATCAGGCGCAAGGCTGAAGTGGTGGCCGCAGTTCGCGGCGGCCTCTTGAGCCTCGAGGAGGCTTGCGATCGCTATACGCTGACAGTTGAGGAATTCCTCTCCTGGCAGTCCTCCATCAGCGACCATGGCCTCGCCGGCCTGCGCACGACGCGGATCCAGCAGTACCGGCATTGACCCGGTGCTTGTGAAGCCCCGCGGGCTTCATCGAGCGCTCACCCCCGAACGTTTGACGGATGAAGCGGCAGCCTGCCGTCCTCTCGGGTCTTTCCTGGCCGTGTGAGGCCTGGGCCGTCGCGGGCTCCTGCACGCGGCCCCGGATCGAGATCGCCGGGTCAGGCTCCGGGCGCTGTGCCGGAACGGCCGGCAAGCCCGTGGGCGATCGCCGCCGTCAGCGCCGAGCCCGCATAGAACCACAGGCCCGGCTGGGAAAATGCCTCGGCCAGCCCGCCGGTCTTGGCCGCGACGATCACCAGCGCTACCAGCACGACATCCATCAGCGACCAGCGGCTCAGATGCGGCAGCAGCCGCACGGCAAGCCCCGGCTTGCGCGAAAGCCCCAGGGCTTCGGCGGCAATCGCCACCAGCTTGACCACCGGAAACACCACCGAAACCAGCCCCACGACCAGGGCCAGAACCGGATCGTCTCCCGTCCACAGCGTCGCGATCACGCCCAAGAGCGATGGCGACTGGTCAAAAAAATACAGCGTTTCAAACCGCATCAGCGGCAACACAATGCCCAGTCCGAAAAACAGCGGCGCCAGCACCAGTGCCAGGGCAAGCGTCAAACCCATGATTGTGCTCCCTTGCTCGGCCCGCCTGCCCGGTCTCGAACCGGTTTTGGTATCGAGACAACATCGGCTGGTTTAAACTGACGGCACGCACCTCCATATCCGAGTGCGGCGGGAATTGGCAATCAGGAGCCCCCATGCAGATCAGTGACGAAAACGGCCCGACCGGCGGACGCTACATCGCGCGGCTTGAAGGTGTCGAGGCCGAGATGACGTTCTCGCGCGCCTCGCCGCAGCTTGTCATCATCGATCACACCGGTGTCCCCGACAGCCTGCGCGGCAAGGGCGTCGGCCAGGCGCTGGCGCTTCATGCGGTAGAGGCCGCCCGCGCCGGGGGGTGGAAAATCATCCCGCTCTGCCCGTTTTTCAAGGCGCAGACGCAACGGCATCCGGAATGGCGCGACGTGGTCAACTGACAAAGGGGAAATCCGGCAACGGCAACATCGGGGAGCGCCGACAAGGTGGCGATTTTTAGCGGCATGGCGCTGGATCGTCACCCCGATCAACGCACCAAAGGCGCGGGCAACCGCCCACGCCTGGCCTTCCGGCCATCTCTCTCATGTTGGCCAATGCATGTCTCGTTCAAACGGATCCGTTTGCACGATAACGGACATGCATAAAATCAAGGTGTTACAACATCCTTTGCGCATCCAGTCGGATGCGCGGCGCTGTAGCGCGGGCCGAACTCAGCTCGCCCGGCTTGACCTGTGTCCGGCGTCGCGCACTTCCAGTGCGGCCGCTTTCTCGAACTCGGCTTGCGCCTCTTCCAGCGCCAGTTCGGCCGCATCGAGCTGAACCTTCAATTCACGAATTGAAGTCTGCAGGTTGTCGGACCGCTGGCGCGCGGCCTTTGCAAAGGTTGGATAGGCGAAATGGGAAGGGTCGGTGATGCCGGCCTT
Source organism: Hoeflea sp. (assembly GCA_020637795.1). Lineage (GTDB taxonomy): Bacteria > Pseudomonadota > Alphaproteobacteria > Rhizobiales > Rhizobiaceae > Hoeflea. The sequence goes on from JACKJT010000003.1 coordinate 314,142, forward strand.
CTTTTCCTCGGCAGTGATCTGGTACTCCAGCTCGGCTGCCATCTTTTCCATTTCTGCCATCATCAGCTGGATCTGCCCAAGCTGACGGGTCTTCTCGTTGACCTGGAATTGCTTCAGGCGAACATGGCTCTCACGCGACTTCATACGCAATACTCCCGTGATGCGAGATCCCGGTTAATGAAACTCGTTACACTGGCAAACCCTGCCAGTCCCGGTGTGCAAATAATGACCACGACGTTAACTTTTTGTCCGTCGCGGTAACCATTCATTTACGGGCATCGTTAATACTACGCCCCATGGTTTAAGGCGGGGTAAACGGAAAGCATGATTTTTTCCGGCCGTCATTCCGGAGTCCTTTGAATCACTTGGAGCCATTTCTTGATGTGTTGATTCAAGAAATTCCGAGAGTTTTTTTGGAGTAAAATCAGGAGTATGCCAGTGATAATTAACATTCTGATAGTGGTTGCCTAACCTGATCAGAATTTGTTAACCATTCCATGGCAGCCTCCAAATCAGGCAACGACTGGATCCGTATCGCGTAAGTGGATCTCAAACACCTTGCGGCGGCGGAAAAGGGGATAAATATGCGGGTTCTACTGATCGAGGATGACAGCGCCACAGCTCAGAGCATCGAGTTGATGCTGAAGTCTGAAAGCTTCAACGTGTACACCACGGATCTGGGTGAAGAGGGCGTCGATCTCGGCAAACTTTACGATTACGACATCATTCTGCTCGACCTCAACCTGCCGGACATGTCCGGCTATGAGGTCCTGCGCACTCTCAGACTTTCCAAGGTCAAGACCCCGATCCTGATCCTGTCCGGCATGGCCGGCATCGAGGACAAGGTTCGCGGTCTCGGATTTGGTGCCGACGACTACATGACCAAGCCGTTCCACAAGGATGAGCTGGTGGCGCGCATTCACGCCATCGTCCGCCGGTCCAAGGGCCACGCCCAGTCGGTCATCACCACTGGCGACCTGGTGGTCAACCTCGACGCCAAGACCGTCGAAGTCGGCGCGCAGCGGGTTCACCTCACCGGCAAGGAATACCAGATGCTGGAGCTGCTCTCGCTCCGCAAGGGAACGACGCTCACCAAGGAAATGTTCCTCAACCATCTCTACGGTGGCATGGACGAGCCGGAACTCAAGATCATCGACGTCTTCATCTGCAAGCTGCGCAAGAAACTTGCGACCTCGGCCGGCGGCAAGAACTACATCGAGACGGTCTGGGGCCGCGGCTATGTGCTGCGCGAACCCGACGAAAACGAAATCCTCGAAAGCGCCTGATTCCTCCTCCCCTTTCCAGGGACTGGGCCTGAAACAGCAAAAACCCGCCGGACCGGCGGGTTTTTTGTTGCGTCCCGAAGGCGGGCGCCCCAACGGTCGACGGGACGGGTCAGGCGGCAGCAGCGTAGGGGGCGAAGGCTTCCGTCAGGCTGCGGCGGTCGAACGGCTTGAGCAGGAAGTCATCTGCGCCGGCGCGCTTGCCAGCCATCATCTGCTTGAATTCCTTTTCGATCATCAGATAGTAGATGCGGACATTGTTGCCGCCCTCCATCTGGCGCACCGACGAGATCAGGTCCAGCGCGCCGGTCATGCCCGCATCGACGCACAGGACATCGGGAAGCTGCGCATCACACATGATCATCGCTTCACCGGCATTGGACGCCTCGATGACGAGATAGTCCAGCCCGGTCAGGATGCGCTTGGCAACCTTGCAGATCACGGCGGAATCATCGGCAATCATAAAGCGGCGCATGGCGCGTCTCCCTTGGCTTCTTCCTGGCGCACCCGCTGGCGGATGCGCCCTCACTGCAGGGAAGACTAGCTCAAGGGAGCGAACATTTCGTAATCAGACAGGCTTAACGGAGCGTTGCCGCTTCCTCTACCCCTGTATCAGGCTGCAGCCTTGCGTTCGGCTGTGAACACCACCTCGTCGGCATTGGCCGAGCAGGAAAGCGTAAGCCCGGCTTCATCCGCCAGGAGCACTGTATAGTAGGGCTGAATCGAGTGGGCATCGATCGCCTCGTCGACATTGCCGGAATAGATCTCCAGGAATTTCGGCGGCACCCGCACCATCTTGCCCTTGCAGACCAGCCGGAACTTCGGATCGGTCTCCGGCGTCTCCACCGTTACATCGATCTCGCCACCGCGCGGAATGGCCCCGTAGGCGACCAGAAAAAGGTTGAGCAGCAGCTTGACCTGGTTCTTCGGAATGATGGCGCGCGGCCCGCTCCACCGGACTTCGGTTTTCTTGTCGGCCGACACATAGTCGAGCACTGCCTTTTCGGCTTCGCCGGTGTCGATCGAGGCACCCACCGATCCCGATGCGCCGAAGGCAAGCCGGGCGAACTTGAGCCGCACCGAAGCGTTGAGCGCGCTGGTCCGGATCAGGTCCATTGCATCGGCGTCGGCGCCGCCTTCATCCAGCAGCTCCAGCCCGTTGTTGATCGCGCCGACCGGCGAGATGATGTCGTGACACACGCGGCTGCACAAGAGCGCTGCCAGGTCTGGACCTGCCAGGGTCAGGTTATGGTTTTTCGACATCAAGAATCTCCTCTTTGTGCCCCGCGCGTCGAATCGGCTGGGCAGCAAAATCGCATCAGCTGATACCAATCGCAAGCGTTTCGGGCCACGGGCCGTTTGCTGGCCCATCGCCGAAAACGGCTTCGGATATCCTGCCCTAAAGACACCACATTTGGTAAACTGCTTATTAAGATCGCCGCGCCACAATGTGATCAATGTTTCCTGCGGTATCTACCGTCCCATCAACGGAGTGGACTCTATGATCGTGTCCCGCTTTTGCCTTCGTGCATTTGCCACCTTTTTTCTCGCGCTGCTGTTTGTTTCCGGAACGGTTCCGGGAGCCAACGCACAGGCGGCGAATTCATCGCAATACAGCATGCAGGAGATCATCGACGCCGGCCACGGCTTCTTCGGAACCACATCCGGCGGCCTCGCCAAGGTTGTCGAAAAGGCGTTTCAGTCCTACGGCCTGCCGAACGGCTACGTTCTCGGCCAGGAAGCCTCCGGCGCCCTGATCGGCGGCCTGACCTACGGCGAAGGCCAGCTCTACACCAAGAATGCCGGCCAGCACGACCTGTTCTGGCAAGGCCCCTCGATCGGATGGGACTATGGTGGCGACGGCAACCGGACCATGATGCTGGTCTACAACCTCCCGAGCGTCGAAGCTGTCTATGGCCGGTTCGGCGGAGTATCGGGTTCGGCTTACGTGATCGCGGGTCTTGGCATGACGGTGCTCAAGCGCGGCAATATTCTGGTGGTTCCCATTCGCACCGGCGTCGGTGCACGGCTGGGCATCAATATCGGCTATCTGAAAATGACCCAGACACCGACCTGGAACCCGTTCTAGGCTGATCCTGAATTTTCGAACACGTCAGGCGGCCGCTTGCGGCCGCCTTTTTTGTTGCAGCGATCCCCGCCGATTCCGCCGTCTGCAACTCACGTTTACCTCTTGCCGCTTGCCGATTCGGCCCCGCCATGCTTAATGCTTCCGCAGGTTTGGCCGGGCCCTTGTTGAGCCCCGCACGTGACAATGTGGATACGGTGTGATCGAGTTTGTCCTGTTATTTGCGCTGGGTTTTCTGGCCGCCGCTCTGGTTGGCCTGATTGTGGCGCCGATCATCCAGCGCCGCGTGGTCAGTCTGACCGAGCGCAGGATCCGCGCCAGCGTGCCCCTTTCCGCGGCCGAGATCCGCGCCGACAAGGACATGGCGAGAGCGGCCTTTGCGGCTGAAAATGCCCGTCTATCCGTCGATCTCAAGCACAATCGCGACCTGCTCACCGAAAGCGTGGCGCGGGGAACACGACTGAGCAACGAGCTGGTCACCATCCGTGCCGAAAAGCTCGATGCGGAAAAACGCATCGAGGAGCAGGATGCCGACATTCGCGATCTTCACTCGCAGATAAACGAGCGCGACGCCACGATCACCACCCTGACCGGCAATTTCGGCGATGCGGCGCGGCTCGCGGAAGCCCGAAAGCACGAAATCGCCATGCGGGACGACAAGATCAACCGCCTCGGCGCCGAGATCGAGGAGCTTCGCATCGACGTTGTCACCCTCGACACCGAAGCGGAAAACTTCAAGTCCCAGATCAGGGAACTCCGCACCGAACGCAACGCCTTGCGCGACTCGCTCAAGGACGCGGAAGCCGCGAGCCGCGATCTGGAAAACCGGCTGAAAAGCAACGACGAGCGGCTGGCTCAAAGCGAGGAGAAGCTCGCCAAGGCGATCACGGCGCTGACCGATCGCGAGAACGCGCTGGAACGCCGGATCGCCGAGGTCGAGCGGTTCAAGGCGAAGAACCGCGAACTCTCCGACGAGCTGCGGCAAACCAAGAGCGCGCTCAAGGAAGCCAACAGCCTGGCACGAAAGGCCGCCGTCAGCGGCCGCAACGGTGCCGCGCGGCAGACCCCGCCAACCGCTGTGCCGCCGCAGACCGCCAACATCGCCGGTGACGCCGCAGAAAGCGCCGCCACCGAAACACCCGCTCCAGACGCAGCTGAACCGGCGGGCAAGGCCGCGCGGCCAGGCGCCGAAATTCACCAGATCGCCAGGGACAAGCCTGCCGCCCAACCGAAACCCGCCGTCGATCCGGCGCCCGTAAAACAGGCGGCTGCGGCAAAGTCGCAAGCCACCGACGACCTCTCCGAAGACGAAAAGATCGACCGTCTTCGCGCCCGCCAGGCGGCGCTGATCGAGCGATTGCTGAAAGCCGACAGCAGCGGCAACGACGCGGCGCTGCGGCGCGAGATCGCCACCGTTGCCGCGATGATGGTGGAACTGACCGCCAGCAGGGACGGCGATGCTTCGCCGATCTACAACATCCTCAAGGGCAGCGAAGACCCCGTCCAGCCTGGCAGCTCCGAGCCGAGCCTAGCCGCCCGCGCCCGGGAGATGCTAGCCGGCAATGGGTGAGACGGTTGCTGGCGGCTGACCGGCAAAGCCCTGCCTAGCTTCCCGCCCGGCCCATGCGGGTCGAGGCATGCCACAGCGCGATGCCGCTGGCGGTGGCGACATTCAGACTGTCCATCCCCGGCGCCTGCTCGATCCTCAGCGTCCTGATCCGTGCAATGAGTTCGGCGGGCAACCCCTCGCCCTCGGTGCCGGCAAGCAGCGCCAGGCGTTGGCCCGGCTGAAAGCTGCTCAGCGCTTGCGTGCCGCGCGGCGACAGCCCGGCAACCTCGAAGCCGTGCGCGGCAAGCGCGGTCACCATTTCCCCGGTCGAGCCGGCCCGGCAGAACGGCACCCTCAGCGCCGCCCCGACCGAAACCCGGATCGCCTTGCGATAGAGCGGATCGCAGCAGCTGGTATCGAGCACGACGCCGTCGGCGCCGAACACCCCGGCATTGCGGAAGATGCCGCCGATATTGTCGTGATTGGCGATGCCGCAGGCGGCCACAAGCAAGGCCTTCTCGGGCAGACCCGACAGGAAATCATCAAACGAGCCTGCAGGCAGGTGCCGCCCGACGGCCAGGATGCCGCGATGCATGGCAAAGCCCACCGCTGCATCCAGCACCTCTCGACCGGCGACATAGACCGGGCAAGCCGGATCGATCCGGGCGAGAACGTCGCCAAGTCCGTCGACCCGGTTTTCGAGGATCAGCGCCTTCTCGAGTACGAACCGCCTGGCGCCGGCCTCGGCATCCATGAGCGCCTGCAGCACCACCCGGCCCTCGGCGATGAAGCGGTCGCCGCGGCCGGCCAGATCGCGGTCGCGCATCGCGGTGAACTCGGCAATACGCGGGTCTGACGGATCCTCGATCCTGATCAGCCGCGCCCGGCTTTCCGGCTCCATGGTCAGCGGCTGATGACGACGATGTCGCTGACGATGCGCCCGACCGAGAGATCGTGCACGATGACGCGGCGCGAACCGTCGGCGGCGCGGCCGAAGAAGCCGATCCGGTTGCCGTCGAGCGTCACACTTTCGACGACGAAGCCGGCCGGCAGCGCCGCCACGCCCTCGACCGGCGCGTCGGAGGGAACGCTGCCCGCCGAACCTGCCACCTGCGCGGCGCCGGCGGCCGGATCGTCCCTGCTCGTGAATTTATAGACAATCGCGCCCAGCACGGTCATAAGACCGATGAACATGATGCCGATCGACACGGCCAGCAGCCGGACCATCTTGCGCCGGACTTTTTCCATCTCTGGATCAAGCGGCTTCTCGTCGAGATCGTCCTCGTTGATTTTCGACATTTCCATTCCTTGCCGGGCGGACCCTGATAGTGAAGAACGCGACACCGTTTACCGAAGCCGAGACCGATAGGGAAGCCCAGGATGCTCTCAACGGCGAGGCGGGCAAGCAGACGCTCATCGCCGGCGACGATGCCGAAGGCCGTCTCGACGCCTGGCTGGCGGCCGAACTGGAGCCCGACCTGTCGCGCAGCCGCATCAAGGCGCTGATCGAGGCCGGTGCAGTCACCGTCAACGGCGTGGCGGCGAAACAGGCCAAGCACAAGATCCATCCCGGCGACCGGGTCGAGCTCGACATGCCCGAACCCGAGGAGGCCGATCCCGTCGGCGAGGACATCCCGCTCGAGATCCTCTACGAGGACGACGATCTCATCGTCATCAACAAGCAGGCGGGCCTCGTGGTGCATCCGGGCGCCGGCAACTGGACCGGCACCTTGGTCAATGCGCTGATTTACCATTGCGGCGACAGCCTGTCGGGCATCGGCGGCGTCAAGCGGCCCGGCATCGTCCACCGGCTCGACCGCGACACCACCGGGGTGATGGTGGTGGCCAAGAACGACAACGCCCATCGCCATCTGTCCGAACAATTTGCCGACCATGGCCTCACCGGCCCGCTCGAACGCGCCTACCAGGCCATCGTCTGGGGCAAGCCGCAGGGGCTGAAGGGCACCATCAACGCCAGCCTCGGCCGCGCCCGCGACCGCATCCGCCGCGCCGTGCGCACCGATCACGGCGACGATGTCCGCCATGCGGTGACCCATTACCTGGTCTGCGAGCGCTATGCCGAACAGCCGGACGGCACCTGCGCCGCCAGCCTCGTCGAGTGCCGGCTGGAAACCGGCCGCACCCACCAGATCCGCGTCCACATGGCCCATATCGGCCATCCGCTGATCGGCGACAACGATTATGGCGGCGCCTTTCGCACCAAGGCCAACCGGCTGCCCGACGACATCCGCGAGATCGTCAACGCCTTTCCGCGCCAGGCGCTGCACGCCTTCCTCTTGGTGTTCGAGCATCCCGCGACCGGCGAAACGCTGCGCTTCGAGGCCCCGCTTCCCGCCGACATGGAAGAGCTGCGCGCGGCGCTTTCGCGGCTCTGACCCGGCCCGCAATCCGCCCTTCACGCGTCCGTGATGGACCTTGCACTTGAACCCGCGTTTCGCCACAATTAAATGCCACCTGAGGAAAGCCCGGATGCGATGTTCGGTCCGGGCCTTCAGGCTTGCCGAAAGGAAGCCGGAAATCGGGATAAGGGGGTGCTGTCATGGCCCAAGTCAAATTGCCGTCCATTTCCGCGGGCGAGAACGGTCTCAATCGCTATCTTGCCGAGATCCGCAAGTTCCCCATGCTGGAACCGCAGGAAGAATACATGCTGGCCAAGCGGTTCCTCGAGCACGAGGACACCAAGGCCGCCCACAAGCTCGTCACCTCGCATCTGCGCCTGGTCGCCAAGATCGCCATGGGCTATCGCGGCTACGGCCTGCCGATCGGCGAAGTGATCTCCGAGGGCAATGTCGGGCTGATGCAGGCAGTGAAGAAATTCGACCCCGAGCGCGGCTTTCGCCTCGCCACCTACGCCATGTGGTGGATCAAGGCCTCGATCCAGGAATACATCCTGCGCTCGTGGTCGCTCGTCAAGATGGGCACCACCGCCAACCAGAAGCGGCTGTTCTTCAACCTGCGCAAGGTGAAGAGCCGCATCCAGGCCGTCGAGGACGGCGATCTGCGCCCCGACCAGGTGGCCGAGATCGCCACCAAGCTCAACGTCTCGGAGGAGGAGGTCATCTCGATGAACCGCCGCCTCTCCGGCGATGCCTCGCTCAATTCGCCGATCCGCGCCAGCGAGGGTGAATCCGGCCAGTGGCAGGACTGGCTTGTCGATGAATCCGACAGCCAGGAAGACATGCTGGTCGAGCAGGACGAACTGGAAACCCGCCGCGCCATGCTCAAGAGCGCGCTGTCGGTGCTCAACGAGCGCGAAAAGCGCATCTTCGAGGCCCGCCGCCTGCGCGACGACCCGATCACGCTGGAGGATCTCTCCACCGAGTTCGACATTTCTCGCGAGCGCGTCCGCCAGATCGAGGTCCGCGCCTTCGAGAAGGTCCAGGACGCGGTGCAGAAGGCCGCCGCCGCCCGCGACAAGGCGCTGGTGACCGTCGAGGACTGAGCCCCAGGCCCGCAGGACCAGACATCGAAACCCCGGAGGCGGAGACGCTTCCGGGTTTTTTTGTGTGCAGCCCATCATCGTCCGTCCGCCGCCCCCTCACCTACAAAATCGCGGTCTTAGCGCAGCTAAGTCGCAGATTTTGTAGGTGAGGGGGCGGCACCCCGTCCCTGCCCCCATTCACCCCACGCCAAACCCCCGCGCGCGAAAACAAAATCTCGCCGGCGGCTTGGGGCACTCTCTCTGTCCGGCAAATCATCCGGACTCGTGGGGCGCGGGCAACGGCCCGGTGGTATTGGATAGAAGTGGATTTGCGCGTTAACCCGCGCCCCACCGGTGAGGGTCGCCCGCGCCTTCCGGGCGCGAGGCCGGCTGTCCTTCAAGCGAAGCGTGACGCGAGCCCTGGGCGGCTTCGTCGCGTTCGGAGCTTCGGGGACCGAACACCGCCCTCTCCCACCCGGGCCCGGCGGGATCACCCGTCAGGCCCGGCAGGGACTTGTAAGGCCGGCGTTTGCGGTGACGCAGCAGGCCCTGGCGGGCAGCCGGCCCGGGCAGGGCTGCGGATCAAACGCCGCCGGAGGGCGACCCGGAGGCCGCCCGACCGTTCCGGCCATTCGCGCTGGAGATGCCCTCGGCCAGATCCACCTCGATCCGGCAGGCCCCCGCGCTGACCGGGGTTTAGCTTCGCAAGCTTCCGGCCCGCGGGTACGGCCCCCGCCAACCGGAACTCACCGCCTCCCGCCGGCCCGGGCTCCGTCAGCCCCGGCCATCCGTTCAGGACGGAAGGTCGGGAAAGTGTGGCACGGGTGGAGAGGGTGTGGAAGAAATTGGGGAGTTTTTGCGGTGTGGGGGCGTCGATTGTTTCGGGAACGCGTAACCGAAATGGGGCTGACAGCGGACAGGCAGCCTCTTGTGTTCGGGAAACAATGGCGGGCATTTCACCCGGACGCATCGATTTTGCCAGCGGGCTCTGCAAAGTTGTCCACTCAGGCATTTGGAACTGATGCTTTCGGCCCATTGCTGCTCTTGAACGATGATGCAGCGAATGGCAGGTCCGGGTCGGGTTTGACGGTTTCCGGCTTGTCGCTGCCGGCAGGGTGGCCGCTGTTTACGCGCCCTGGCGGTATCCTGATGGTGCCATTCGCGTACCGGCAGTCTTTCCCTGGAAATGGCCAATGCTGGTGAAAGGCGGCTTTGGGCCGTAACCTGTCAGGCAGCTTGTTGGAACGAAGTCCGGAAAGCAGACATTGCGCGTTGACAGCCGCGGCGTCACTTACGGCCCAAAGCCGACAGTGGGGTGGTGCGCAGCAGACGGCATCGAGGGGCCTAACTGTGCAACGCGGCGAATGACCGCTGGCAGACTTCGGCGCAATACTTCGTTGTCTATGAGGGGCTGAATTTTACCTTACGTAAGTGAACACACAGACTTATTTGCGGTATTAGTATTTTGTGGTGACGCGCCCGATCAGGCTGCGCCGCCGAGGATAAGCGGCAGTGCGAAAAAGATCGGCTTTCGCAGTCGGACCAATTTAACTCAGTGGTGATCGGGAGGCGTGTAAAGACTGCCATTCTGCCAGAATAGTGAGATGTTCTCTCTGAGCCCAGCATGACTGTTGACCTGCTGGCTTATGTTAGCGAGTCCTCGATGAGGGGAGAATTGGATTACCCAATAAAAATCAGGAAGCATGATGACCACCCTACCCCTTGCATGGATTGTCAGTATTTTGACCTCAATTGCTGCATTTGCGTTGTCTCAAGACACGCGCATACCTTTCTTGGCGCGATTTTTCTTTTGTGCTTTCCTGCTAACGCTGGCCACCGCTGGCTTGCTACTGGGGCTTCGACTTTCATTTGACACGACGTGGGCAGCGGACCTTCAGCCGTTGGTGGCGGTGATGATTGCGCCGTCGGCCTATCTTGGTTTCGAGGCATTGACCCAAAACGGTGCATATGAATGGCGAAAACCGCTGTTCGTGAACGGTGTTCCTGTTGTCTTGGCTCAGGTCGCTATAATGTCAGACCTCCCAGTGTCCGCGGATGTGTTCATCCTGGGTATTACAAGTATCTATCTTTTTCGGATGGCACGGCTATTGCCCTGTACCGCGGATGATTTCGTGCATGTTGCCCCGCACGCGCTGCGTATTTTGCGCTCCGCAGTATATGCTACGATCTTGCTGCTCGGTTTGATGGTTGCCTCCGACCTTTTGGTCGTTGTTGCCAGCATGCTGGCGGGAGATGCCATTGTTCTGAGATTTTTGACCGGACTATCAGGTGTATTCACGGCATTTATCTTTGTTGTCGCCCTTGTTGGGGCTCCAATGTTGTTGCGGTCTACAAAAGCCAGCCTTGCCAGCCCGGAGGGTCCCTCTGACAGCGATCGTACAATGCTGGCCAAACTCGATGCGTTCATGAATGATACAAACATCTACACAGACAGCAATTTGACGCTTGCACGCGTAGCGCGGAGGTTGTCGGTTCCAGTCCGAGATGTCTCAACCGCGATTAACCGGATAACGGGCGAAAATTTTTCTCGTTACATCAACGGCTTTCGTGTCCGTCATGCCCAAGATGCCTTGCGCGATACAGAACTGCCGATCACAGAGGTGATGTTTGAATCCGGATTTGTCAGTAAATCAAGTTTCAATACCGAATTTCGGCGGATAACCGGGCGGACGCCAACGGAGTTTCGTTCAGGCAGGGCAAACGATTAATATCATCCACCCTGCCTGTTCAAGCCTACATTTCCGAACAGCTCAAGCGGCTTGTCGTCGAGCCGAAGACGTCCGCAACAATGGAAGCTCCCGGATTAAGTACGAAGCCGTGGCTTTCACTCAATCCGCTTTCAATGATGATATCAGCGTCAGTATCATTCATTTGGCTGCTGATGGCATACATGTCGCTTACGACATCTTCACCGCGCGCCAGTGCCTTTGAAACGCGCGTAGACTGAAGGATCAGACGAATGGGTTGTGTAACCTGGGTCGAGACACCGTCGCCCCCAAAATCTCCAGCGACGAAGCGTAGCTGCAGACTTTGACAATCCTGGCTATCGTCACTTCGTATTGTGGCGATGCCACGCCCCATAACGCCTCGCAGCTGCAGAAGGCTTGCAACACGAGGAGTTTGAATCTGGACAACCCCGTAAGCACCATTAGGTATTTGTTCCCCGGCTTCGGTTTGGACAGCGATGCTTGTCGGCCAGATTGCCTGACGGTCGGTCTCTTGGGCGATCGATGCAAGCGGGGTGAAGAGTACAGTCGCTTGCACGACTAAGCGAATAAACGGGTTGAGGTGAGTCGGCATTTGGAAAGTCCTTTTGTGCAATGTTGGTAGAGTTGCGGCATGCGGCGGCAACCTCCTGCACTTAGGCAATCGCGGTGTGTGAGAAGCCCAGATACGCGATCTAGAACGTTCGAAATCGCTTTTGCGAACGTGGTCTTCGACCGCAAGCCTTCAATCCCCAATACCCTCTGAACGCTTGTTATGAAGCTGACATGGCCATCTTGAAAGTTTCGTCCCCGCTAGCTTCGAACATTCCTTCCCCTGTCACGAAAAAGCCGTATCGTTCATAGAATGGCAGGCCAATCTTGTTGTCTTTGAAGACCTCCACGGTAAGGGGCCCTTTGATCGCAACAACATGATCGACCATTTCTCGACCCTTGCCCTTGCCGTGCTGAGAAGGATCGAGAAATAGGCCGCCAATCTCTTTGCCGATCATAGCGATGAAGCCAACTGGGACCCCTTCATCATCCAACACCCACGTTTCGGCATTAGGGAGATACAAGCTGCGCATATCCCTGCGCACTTGGTCTCTCACTTCGGACGACAGAAATGGATGCGCAAGCGCCTCTGCGTTATCCCAGATACTGATCAAGGCTTCGGTGTCTTCGGCTCTGTATTTACGGATCATTGTCTTGCTTTCTCTTTGTCTGTTGAACGAATTTGATCATGTCATGGGATGATTTGTCGGCGCTGTTGCCTTCAGCCGATGTGGATGAGTTGAGCCGAGAGGGCGCGCTCACTCCAAACGTGTGACTTGCAGTTTGGCTTCTGGCCGTGGTGCAATGTTGATAACCTGACACACTCTAAGTCAGACTAAGCCCGAAAACGCGATCCAGAACCTTCAAAATCACAACTTCGAACACATTTGCCACGCGTTTCCTCCCATGAGCACCATTGCCTGCCTCTTGCTGAACAGAACGAGCGGGAACGTTACGGGTGGGAAAGAAGTGGCAAATTGTTTGCCGGGTGCTCATGTTTTCAACGTGCAATCGTGCGGTATGCTAATCGTATTGACGATCATTAAGCGGACGTCGCGTTCTCACTGACGAAGGTCAACTTTTCCGCATAGCTGCCGTTGATGCAATCTGCAGCGGAAGTCCGCTTGCCGCCCTGTCAGGAACTTGGTGCAGAGTGCAGCGAATGGCTGCTTACGAAAGCCGCTTCCAATATTGTAAACGGCCGATGTGGAGGCGCAAAGCGGACATTGGCTTCCATTTTCCATTAGAGCATATGGCCGACTAAAGGCTACCAAGCCTCCCCGCCCCTACCCGCCAGCCCTTGCCCAGGCGTCCAGCGCCTGGTTGAACACCTCGGTGCCGCTGGCGCCTTTTTCCAGCGTGATCAGCGCCTGGCGGCCGTTGGAATAGACCACCGGTATGTCGATCCAGTTGCGGTTGCGCAGGAGCTCGGTGTTTTCCTTGCGGGCTTCCTCGAGATCGTTGAGCGCCACCATGTAGAAATCCTGGGTGATCTTGGCCGGCACCGCGATCAGCGGCGTGCCCTGGTCGGCCTCGGTCTGCTTCATGGCGATGCGCTGCAGCTGGTCGATGGCGCCGCCGTCGAAATCGGCCGGCAGGGCGAAGACGATCTCGACGATGTGGCTGGCGGGCAGCGAGGCGTCGGTGTTGCGCTTGATGGTCAGGAGCGCCGAAAGCCCCTTGTCCGGATTGTTGATCTCGCCGCGGATCACCTGCTCGTCCGGACCGTCGCCGGTCTGCTCGCTGACCAGCGTCCAGACCACGGTGCCGGGCTTGACCTCGAGCGACTGCTGGCCGAGGCGCTCCTCGTAGAGGATCATCTTCTGCTGCACCCCGAGCGGCTGCGACGCGGGGGCTGCGGCGTCCTCGGGCGCGACCGGGGCGTCGGCGGTGGCCTCTTCCGCGACGCTCTCGTCGGCCGGGCCGGAATCGGTGAGTGCTGCGACCGAGCGGCCTTCGAGGGTGCCGTCGGCGCCAGCGCCTTCGGCCGGACCGGCATCGGTTTCGGTTCCGTCCGGATTGAGCCGCTGGGTGAACTTGCCATCCTCGCCCGGGACGACGGCCTCTTCGGTCATCGCCGTCTCGACCGGCGCGGTTTCGGGGGCGGCCGCCTCGGGGGCGGTCTCGCCGGCCTCGGGGGCCGTATCGGCCGTGTCCGGCGCATCGCCGCTCGCCACATCGGATCCCACCGGCGTATCGACCGGCGAGGCGGAGAACATGGCAACGACCGTGTCCTTGTAGAACCAGCCGGCAGCGGCCACCACGACGACGAAGAGAGCGACCAGGGCCGCAGCCAGCAGCCCGCCCTTGCCGGAGCTTTGCGCCGGTTGCTGGCGCACCGGCCTTGCGGTCTGGCGCTCGGGCGCGTGGTCGAGGCCGAAGGCCGCGTCATGCGCCTCGCCGACCAGATCGGCCGGACGCGAGACCGGCTCGGGCTCCCAGGCGGGTTCTGGCTCGGCCACGTGGAACGGATCGGCGGCAGCCTCCGAAGGCCCGAACGGAGGCTCGTACACCGGCGGCGCGGGCGTTGCGGTGGGCGCCGGGGACGCGGCTGCAGCCGGAGCGACAGGGCGGGGTTCCGGTCTGGGTTCGGGCCGGGGTTCCGGTTTGGCTTCGGCTTTGGGTTCGGGCGCGGGTTTCGGCTCGGGCTTGGGCGCGGGCTTCGGCTCGGCGATCACCGGGCTCTTTTCCACCATCGATTCGAGCTCGGCCATCAGCGCTTCGGTCTCGTCGACATCGGCGGGCAGCGCCTCGGCGTGCTCGCTTTCGACCTCGTCGATGGCGGCCCCCAGCTTGTCGAGCTGGCGCGCGATCACCTCGTCGGATGGCGGCGGATTGATCGCTTCCAGCTGGCGGCGGATGGCGGCCCGCGCCTTGTCATAGACCTTGGCCCGGTTCTCCGGAGTATTGTCCGGAAGGTTATCAACCGCCTTCCGGATGACTGCTACAAAATCCGCCATGATCTACCCTGGTTTGATCCCACAAAGCGCTCCAAATCACTTGCGTGCGCTAACCTAGTCTTCAAACGGGTCAGTCACAAGTATGGTGTCGTCGCGCTCGGGACTTGTGGACAACAGCGCCACCGGCGCGCCGATCAGCTCCTCGATGCGGCGGACATACTTGATCGCCTGCGCCGGCAGGTCGGCCCAGCTGCGGGCGCCGACGGTGGTGCCCTTCCAGCCCTCGATGCTCTCGTAGACCGGCGTGACGCGCGCCTGCGCGCCCTGGCTGGCGGGCAGGTGGTCGATGCGGTTGCCGTCGAGCTCGTAACCGACGCAGATCTTCAGTTCTTCCAGCCCGTCGAGCACGTCGAGCTTGGTCAGCGCGATGCCGGTGATGCCGTTGACGGCCACCGACTGCCTGACCAGCGCGGCGTCGAACCAGCCGCAGCGGCGCTTGCGCCCGGTGACGGTGCCGAATTCATGGCCGCGCTCGCCCAGGAACTGGCCGGTGGCGTCGTTGAGCTCGGTCGGGAACGGCCCCTCGCCGACGCGCGTGGTGTAGGCCTTGGTGATGCCGAGAACGTAGCTCAGCGATCCCGGACCCATGCCGGAACCGGCGGCGGCCTGGCCCGACACGGTGTTGGACGAGGTGACGAAGGGATAGGTGCCGTGGTCGACATCGAGCAGCGTGCCCTGCGCGCCCTCGAACAGGATGCGTTCGCCGGCGCGGCGCTTCTTGTCGAGCAGCAGCCAGACGGTCTCGCGGAATGGCAGGATGCGCTCGGCCACCGAGGTGAGCTCCTCCATGATGGTCGCGACCGAGAATTCCGGCTGGCCCAGCCCGCGGCGAAGCGCGTTGTGGTGGGTGAGCAGCCGGTCGACCTTGGCCGGCAGCGTTTCGAGATTGGCGAGATCCATCACCCGGATGGCGCGGCGGCCGACCTTGTCCTCGTAGGCCGGCCCGATGCCGCGCCGCGTGGTGCCGATCTTGGTGCCGGAATTCGACGCCGCGTCCTCGCGCAGCGCGTCGAGTTCGCGGTGCAGCGACAGGATCAGCGTGGCGTTGTCGGCAATGCGAAGATTCTCGGCGTTGACCACAACCCCTTGCGCCGCCAGCCGGTCGATCTCGCTCACCAGCGCATGCGGGTCGATGACCACGCCGTTGCCGATGACGGCGAGCTTGCCCGGCCGCACCACGCCCGAGGGCAAGAGCGACAGCTTGTAGCTGACCCCGTCGATGACCAGCGTGTGGCCGGCATTGTGACCGCCCTGGAAGCGCACGACGACATCGGCGCGCTCGGAGAGCCAGTCGACGATCTTGCCTTTTCCCTCGTCACCCCATTGCGACCCGACGACAACTACGTTGGCCATGACAACCCCTTGGATTGGGGCCTCTCGCGCGAGGCCCGGAAAACAAAAACCCGCGCATGCATACAGAAGTGGGCCACCAAAATCGACCCTTGCACACACAGTTCAGGCTTTTTTGCGTGACAATTTCGCCGCATGCCGACAAACAGGTGCGGCGGCATTCCAGAACCCGGGCATTTTACCGCATAATCGGCTGCAGGCCAGCCGCTCGCCCGCCCGAAAACCACCCGAGAGAGCCCCCCGTGATCCTGCGCGCCTACCTGTTCCTGACCATCACCGCGCTGTCCTGGGGCGCCAACGCGGTGGCCGGCAAGCTGGCCGTCGGCCACATCTCGCCGATGCTGCTGACATCGATTCGCTGGGCCATGGCGTTTGCGATTCTCCTGGCCTTCGCCCTGCCGCAGGTGCGCCGCGACATCAAGGTGATCCGCGCCAACCTGCCGCTGCTGATGGCCTACGGCGCGATCGGCTTCGCCTGCTTCAACATCCTGCTCTATTCGGCGCTCGAACACACCACCGCGATCAACGTCGCCATCGAGCAGGCGGGCATGCCGATGGTGATCTTCCTCGCCAATTTCATCCTGTTCCGCATCAGGGTGACGCCGGCGCAGATCGCGGGCTTTCTGCTGACCCTGGCGGGCGTGGCGATCACCGCCTCGAGCGGCAGCCTCGCCCGCCTGATCGGGCTCGAGCTGAACCAGGGCGACGCGCTGATGCTGCTCGCCGTGCTCTGTTATGGCGGCTACACGGTGGCCTTGCGCTACAAGCCGCAGCTGCACTGGCAGTCGATGATCACGGTGATGGCGGCCTCGGCCTTCCTCACCTCGCTGCCGTTTTCGGCCTTCGAGGTGGCGCGCGGCTCGGTCACCTGGCCCGACACCACCGGCTGGCTGGTCGCGGCCTTTACCGCCATCTTCCCCTCGCTGGTGGCGCAGGTGCTGTTCATCAAGGGCAACGAGATCATCGGCTCCAACCGCGCCGGCATCTTCATCAACCTGGTCCCGATCTTCGGCACCCTGCTGTCGGTGATGATTTTGGGCGAGATGCTGCATCTCTATCACGTCGTGGCGCTGGGCCTGGTGCTGGGCGGGATCTGGCTGTCGGAGCGGGGGAAGCGGTAGGGGGAGAGGGACGCAGAATGTCGAGCGCGGAATCCTAGCGCTATATGTCAGGCCAGCCGCCTAACTGAAAACCATTGCCCAGAAAAGACCGATCATACCGGGCTACAAGAATAGGCGTTCCTGATCTCCGCGTTGAAATACTGTCCGATCGAGGGAGCCTCCATCAGCCGATCGTACACGAACTGAGGGACGTTGTAGTACTCGTACACCTTTCCGGTGGAAACGAACTCCACCTCAAGTGTCTCTGAATCTGAATTATATCCCACCGAAGCTAAGCTTGACGAACTTACAGGCTGTCTTTCCATTTATTCCTCCGTCCAAAGGGGGTTCTGGGATCGCCACGCAGCAGCCACGTTCGAGTAATTTTCCTTGCGGCGTTCCTTACTCCAGTTCTGAGCAACGGGTGGATCCTCGCTGGCGGGCCGCTTGCCTTCCTCGGGGAGAGTGATCCTGCAGCGCACAGGCAGCTTGGCGGCCTCGCCGGTGATCACTGCCTCGCCTGTACGAAGTACCGGCAAGCTGTCCACGATACCGCTCAGGCTGTCAGGTAGGGCAGCCTGAACTTTACTGCGGTCAGATGAGTTGGAGAGGCGCAGCGAGAAGAACGTCCCGCACTGGGAGAGAATGGTCTCATCGATCTCGGATGGGCGTTGGCTCACGATCATCGCCCCGACGCCGAACTTACGACCCTCCTTAACAATACGCTGGACAGCATCTCGAGCAAGGTTGGCATCGTCCCTACCCAAGTAGCGATGTGCCTCTTCCATAACCACAAGCAGGGGGCGCGCGCGACCGCCCTCTGGCATCTCGCGGCTCCAAAAGAGGGCCTCGTAAATTATATTCAGGATGCCTCCAATTAGGCGCATAAGGATTGAGCTAGGTACACCTGACAGATCCAGAACAGTGATCGGTCTGTTATGCCCAAGCCAGCTCTCGAGCAATTGGGGCAGGTCGTTCTCCGGAACCCCATTGATGTCCGGTTCCCATGGCCCAGGGTGGAGCATGAAGTCGTACTGTCGATCAAGCATCCGCGACCGGAACTGTTCGAGCTGCCGCCGAATGGACAGCACGTTCGTCTTGTTTGCGAACGGCGGCGTATTGCCCTGGCCTGGCAACGGATAGGTTGGCGCCGTGAGTGTTTCAGCATCGCCCTGAGCAGTCTGAGCCGAGTTCTGCTGTGTGTTTTCCATCCACGTCTTGATTTCTGGATCGATCAGATCGAACCAAAGCGATTTCAGGCTGAACGGCAGAGGACTTTCAGCGGTCAGCGAGTTGGCATCGACGCCAGGATAGTCCATCTGGGCCGAGAGTGAGATTTTTGATCTGAGAATGCGGTCATGAATCGCCGTTAGCGCTTTCTCCTCGGTCTTGCCGAGCAGAAACGTCAGGAGGTCGTCCAGATTCAGCGCCCAATAGGGAACGTACAAGCGCTCCTCTTTTTCCAGTGGATTCACGCGGAAGACTTTCGCGACCTCACCAAGCGCTCGACCGTACTCGCCGTGGATGTCTATCAGCAGCACCCTTGCGCTCGAAAATACGGACTGGTCACCATGACCAACCGAAAGGGAGCGCAGCAGGCTTGTGACCGTGGTTGACTTGCCAGCGCCCGTCGAGCCCAGCACCGCTGAGTGGCGCGTCACCAGCTTGTCCAAGTCGATGCGGACGGGGATGCTCTCTGCACCAGACAACCTGCCGATAGTCACCTGACCCGTGTCGGCGGTCCCGTAGATCCGCGCGAGATCCTCCTCAACGACAAGGTGCACTTGATCGTTAATGGCAGGATACTGGCTAATCCCTCTTTCAAAGGTCGCCTCCACGACCTCGCCAACGAGTTGGACTTTGATCCAACGGTCCCCTCTGGCTCCGCTGTCGACAAGGGTCTCAGGCGTGGCCGTGGCACCGACGTCGGAGATGATGCCATACAGGTCGTGATAACCTTGCGGGATGCGTACGAAGCTGCCGACTTGACCGACGCGGTAACTGCGGCCGCCGATGATAGCAATACCCGAAGCAGTCCCCTCGAACTGTCGCACATTGATCGACGCGCCCGCCACGGCTCCCACGTGACCGAGAAGGGTGGGTGCGCTCATAACGCCACCGTTGCTGCGGAGGCGACCGGCGTGGAATCCGCCTCCTGTGCCACGGGTGTCACGAACACCTGCGTGGAACGAGATGCGGAGAAAAACCGCGCGAATGGCTCGATTGCCCCAAGCGTAAATTCGTGCTGCCCGCCGCCTTGGGGTTCCGACCAGTACGAGGCTCGGATTGGTCCCCAGTCCTTCGAAGGAAGCTCA
Source organism: Hoeflea sp. (assembly GCA_020637795.1). GTDB lineage: Bacteria > Pseudomonadota > Alphaproteobacteria > Rhizobiales > Rhizobiaceae > Hoeflea. The sequence continues at coordinate 333,505 of JACKJT010000003.1, forward strand.
GAAGGTACACGCCAAGGCCCCTCAGAACCATTCACCAACGCCGCGTCACGTGCGTAAACGCTGAAATTGGGTAGTCGGCGACCCAGTTCTCTAGCACAGGCCTCCTTGGCTAGCTTCTGGAACTGGAACGCGAACACGCTCGCGGATGGATTTGCCGCGAGTCCTTCATCGATCCGTGCCGATATATGAGCATCGGCAAACGAGAACCCAATGGCTATCAACAACGTATCCGGCGTTGCAAGAAAGGCGCGAAGCCTGTCAAGGAGCGCTGCGTAAGGCGCTTTTTGGGTCTGCTCGTACTTTAGGTGCTCAGGGAAGACGAGGTGTCGGGCGTTGTCCTTTCCGGAGCGGATCACCTCGTCCTTGCCATTAGAACACCACCCCAGCGATCCGTGCAGCTTCCAAAGACGCGTCCATCGAGCAGGCAGGTCGTTGTTGGAGACCGTGACCGGGTCGAAGAAGGGCTCACGACCACCGGTGAAGCCGTCGAAATATGGCGCACGGACGCGCTCGAGCGCTTCCTCGAGCAGCAGGTCGTAGTTCGTCGTGAATATCTCAATGGGATAATCAGAGAGTGTCCGATTTTCTGTGTATCCGTGATCTGGTTCATGCTTCCTGAGAGGAGCAATGACGATGACGATTTCCAAGGAACTGCTGGACGAACTTCTGAAGGGCTGCGAGCGGCCTGAAGACCTTCTCGGCGATGCCGGGCTGATGAAAGAACTCAAGATCAAGCTGATGGAGCGGATGTTGGGTGCCGAGTTGACGGCACATCTGGGCTATGAGGAGGGCAAGGATGCGCCACCTGGTCAGTCCAACAGGCGCAACGGCACAGCCGGCAAACGCCTGAAGGGCCAGGATGGCGAGCTGCCGATTTCAGTACCCCGAGACCGGGATGGCAGTTTCCAGCCGGAGTTGGTCAAGAAAGGTCAGACCCGGATCGATGGCATGGATGACAAGATCATCGGCCTCTATGCCGCAGGTTTAACCGTTCGCGACATCCGCGCCCATCTTGAAGATGTCTACGGCCTTCAAGTTTCGCCGGACCTGATCAGCCGGGTCACCGACGCTGTTCTGGATGAGGTTCGTGAATGGCAAGGCCGGGCGCTGGAGCGGATGTATCCCATCGTCATTTTCGACGCCCTGCGAGTGAAGATCAGGGACGCCGACAGCCGCATGGTCAAGAACAAGGCGGTCTACGTGGCGCTGGGCGTCACGCGGGACGGCGTCCGCGAGGTTCTTGGCCTCTGGATCGCCGAGAATGAAGGGGCCAAGTTCTGGCTCTCGGTGATGAACGAGTTGAAGAACCGTGGCGTCCAGGACATCCTGATTGCCGTCGTGGACGGGCTCAAGGGCTTTCCCGAGGCGATCACCGCTGCCTTTCCGGAAGCCTCGGTCCAGACCTGCATCGTGCATCTGGTGCGCCATTCCCTGAACTTCTGCAGCTGGAAAGACCGCAAGATCGTGGCTGCCGATCTGCGCCGGATTTACGGTGCCGCTACCGCCGATCAGGCCGCCGATGAACTGGATGCGTTCGAGGAAAAATGGGCCGGAAAATACGCTTCCATCGCCCCGGCCTGGCGGCGGGCATGGCAGGAGGTGATCCCGTTCTTTGCCTTCGATCCGGCTATCCGCAAAATCATATACACAACGAACGCCGTGGAAAGCCTGAACCGGGTCATCCGCAAATCCATCAAGACGCGTGGCTCGTTTCCGACCGAGGAGGCCGCGACCAAGCTGATCTATCTCGCCATCCGCAACTTCGAGAAAGGCGGCCGCAATGTCCGAGAATGGTTTGCAGCCAGAAACCAGTTTGCTATCATGTTCGGCGAGCGCTTCAACGCGTGACCGTATCTGAAACCCGCATGGGCCAGGCCAGATACACAGAGTTCATGACACTCCCGATAATCACGACCGGCACCTGTGATCCAAGTCACAATGTCGCTATAAGCCGAACCACTCTCGGGCAAGGTAACGGCGACGACCTTCCCGATCTCTTCGCACACACGCTCGCCGAACTGAGCATATCCTGGTCCATCCAACTCGTGGATCTTGGCAGGCCCAATCACCTTCGCGAGCGACCTAATCCTAGACAGGAGGGTCTCGATGTCATCCTTGGGCGCGAGCTCCTTTTTCAGCTCTTCGATCTGCTTGCCATACTCCTTCTGAAGCGCATCAAGGACGATTGTAGTTAGGCCGGCGACCGCTGGAATCAGGGGGTAAGTCCCGTCCGCTTTCCGCATTCCTGCAGATGCGCCGGCTCCCAATAGCAGTCCGATCCTCTTACGACCTCCGGCAATAATCGTACGCAGAGCGGTCATGTATTGATCTGGATTATGTGCAGTCTCGCTCGGCATATCTTCCCCAATGACATCTATGGACATTCAGTTTCCCAAGAGCGATTCGAACCTAGCTCATCTATCACAATACAGAGTTGTGTTGCCTCGGTATACTCGGCAACCGACAATCAATGCCCCCCAAACTAAAACCGCCCCCCAAAGCCCTCAAGCTCCGGGAGGCGGCGTGTCATTCCGGCTCCGAGTGAGCAGCACTAGTCCACCTTGAACACCAGCGGCCTGGCCTGCTTGATGGCGGGGTGGGCGGTGAGTTTGGCGAGCACGTCGGCAAGCTGGCTATTAGGCAAAGACACAGAGTGATGACGGCAGGCACAGGAAGATCCTGGTGGCCCGCATCGACGCCGCCCGAGGGAGGCCGGGAGGCCCGCACGGCGACCGGTCGAGGTAGCAAGCCGTCTAGCTGAAGATCGGCTTCAAGCCGGCCGAATGCGCCCGATTTTCGCCTTGAGGCGCGTAAAGGTCAGCCTGCTCCACCCGGTTTCGGCCAAGCCGCTTCGCGGCATAGAGGGCCGCATCGGCGCGCGCCAATCCCTGCTCGGGTGTCTCGGTATGATCGAGTTCCGCCACGCCGAGGCTCGCCGTGAAATGCAGGGTGCCGCCATCGGGCATCGCAATCGGCATGCTTTCCACTGCGGTTCTGACGCGCTCCGCAACCTCGACCGCGCCGCACAGGCCCGTGCCCGGCAAGACAAGACAGAATTCCTCTCCGCCGAACCGGGCCGAGACATCGTAGGTGCGAACACACGCCTCGATGACCCGTGCCGTCTGATAGAGAACCCGGTCTCCTGTCGCGTGGCCATGCGTGTCGTTGATGTGCTTGAAGCGATCCATGTCGATCATGACCAGTGAAAGAGGTCTCTGGTGCCGCTTTGCCTCTTCGCAATGCCTTTGTAGTTGATCGATCAGGTAGCGGCGGTTGTGAAGCTCGGTCAGATAGTCGACAAGCGCCATTTTCTCGAGCTTGCCGACCGCCTCCTTCAGGTCCTGCTCCACGCGTTTCTGGCGAATGACCAGGGAAAGAATATCCGCGACCGCGGTCAGAAACCGGGTTTCGCTCTGCTTTGCCCCATGGCCGTGGGGCAGATAGAGCACGATGACGCCGACGACGTTGCCGCCATCCAGGATCGGCACATTGTAGTGACCGTGTGGCTTCATGCCGTCGAAGCTGATGTCGTGGCGGGTGTCGACGCAGTTTGCGTGCAGCAACCGCCGCTGGGCCGCGGCGCGCCCGCACAGGCATTTGCCAAAGGGAACGCGCGCGCACAGCGTCAGCAGCTCGTCGGAGAGCCCGCGTTGTGCGACAAGATGGAGGGTATCGGCCTCTTCCTGGACAAGAAAGACGCCCCCCTTCGGCAGCAGGGAAAGCCAACTCACCGCCAGCATGATGTCGAGACATTCGAGCAGGATCGCATCGAGCGGGGCGCTGTTGGTTACAGTCCGCAACAGCGCATTGAGCGCACGCTCGTTCTCCAATGCATTCGACAGGTCTTCCGACGCGTCGGAACCCGGAAATTGATGCTCCAAATGCGAACACTGAACATTGTCGTTTTTGCACATGCGCAAAATCTTAGATAACACATATGAAAAATTTGTTGCCTGCCCGCTTCCTGCCCGGAGCAGACATCGCTCCCATCCCCACCCCAAACCAAAACCGCCCCCCGAAGCCCTGAGGATCCGGGAGGCGGCGCATTGATCCGGGCAATGCCCGCGAAGCCTCAGTCGACGTTGAACACCAGCGGCTTGGCCTGCTTGATGGCGTGGTGGGCGGTGAGCTTGTCGAGCACGTCCTGGCTCACCAGTTCGTCGACATAGAGCAGCGCGATGGCGTCGCCGCTTTCCTTTTCCCGGCCCAACTGGAAGTTGGCGATGTTGACGCCGGCGTCGCCGAGCGTCGAGCCCATGAAGCCGATCATGCCGGGCACGTCGGTGTTGGCGATGTAGATCATGTGCTGGCCGACTTCGGCATCCATGTTGATGCCCTTGATCTGGATGAAGCGCGGCTTGCCGTCCGAGAACACGGTGCCGGCGACCGAGCGGGTCTGCTTCTCGGTGGTGACGGTGAGCTTGATGTAGCCGTCATAGACGCCGGTCTTGTCGCGCTTGACCTCGGAGAGGATGATGCCCTTTTCCTTGATCATGATCGGGGCTGAAACCATGTTGACGTCGGAGACCTGGTTGCGGATCAGGCCGGCGAGCAGCGCCGACGTCAGCGCCTTGGTGTTCATGCCCGCAGTCACCCCGTCATAGAGGATCTCGATCTGCTTGATCGGGTTCTCCGTGACCTGGCCGGCAAACGAGCCGAGCACGTCGGCAAGCCGGATGAAGGGCTTCAGAATCGGCGCTTCCTCCGCCGTGATCGACGGCATGTTGATGGCGTTGGAGACGGCACCCTTGATCAGGTAGTCCGACATCTGCTCGGCCACCTGCAGCGCCACGTTTTCCTGCGCTTCCGTGGTCGAGGCTCCCAGATGCGGGGTGCAGACGACGTTGGGCAGGCCGAACAGCGGGCTTTCGGTGGCGGGCTCGGTCTCGAACACGTCGAAGCCGGCGCCGGCTACGTGGCCCGACTTGATCGCCTCGGCAAGGGCCGCCTCGTCGACCAGGCCGCCGCGGGCGCAGTTGATGATGCGCACGCCGGGCTTGGTTTTCGCCAGCGCCTCAGCGTTCAGAATTCCGCGGGTCTTGTCGGTCATCGGCACGTGCAGCGTGATGAAATCGGCCTTGGCCAGAAGCTCGTCGAGCTCGACCTTGGTGACGCCCATTTCCTCGGCCCGCTCCTTGGACAGGAACGGATCATAGGCCAGCACATGCATGCCGAGCCCGATCGCCTTCTTGCAGACGATGCCGCCGATATTGCCGGCGCCGATGACGCCGAGCGTCTTGCCGGTGATCTCGACGCCCATGAACTTGGATTTCTCCCACTTGCCGGCCTGGGTCGAGGCGTCGGCGGCGGGAAGCTGGCGGGCGACGGCGAACATCAGCGCGATGGCATGCTCGGCGGTGGTGATCGAGTTGCCGAACGGCGTGTTCATGACGATGATGCCGCGGCGCGAGGCGGCCGGGATGTCGACATTGTCGACGCCGATGCCGGCGCGGCCGATCACCTTGAGGTTGGTGGCGGCTGCGATCAGCTTCTCGGTCGCCTTGGTGGCCGAGCGGATGGCGAGGCCATCGTAGTTGCCGATGATTTCGAGCAGCTTTTCCTTGTCCTTGCCGAGCTTGGGTTGAAAGTCGACTTCAACGCCGCGATCGCGAAAAATCTGGACGGCGGTTTCCGACAATTCATCGGATACGAGTACGCGAGGTGCCATGATGGCCTCCATTGAGAGTGTCTGAAGAAAGGGAATGGGACAGCCCGACCGCGCGGGGGAATGCCCGCGCGCGGTCACGGCGAGTGTCAGGCGGCCTGCTTGAGCGCGGCCTTTTCCAGGGCGAAGGCCCAGCTGAGCCAGGGCGTCAGCGCCTCGAGATCGGAGGTCTCGACGGTGGCGCCGCACCAGATGCGAAGGCCGGCCGGCGCATCGCGATAGGCGCCGATGTCGAGCGCCACGCCTTCCTTGTCGAGCCGGCTCACCATCGCCTTGGCAAAGGCTGCCTGAGCGTCGGCGGGAAGAGCTGTGATCTCGGGGTCGGCGATCACCAGGCAGACGGAGGTGTTGGAGCGGGTCGCCTCGACCTTGGCGAGATTGGCGATCCAGTCGTTCTGAGCCACGAAGCGGTGCAGCACGTTGGCGTTGGCGTCGGCTCGGGCGATCAGGCCCTTGAGGCTACCCACGCTTTGAGCCCAGCTGAGCGCATCGATATAGTCCTCGACGCAGAGCATCGAGGGGGTGTTGATGGTCTCGCCGACGAAGATGCCCTCGATCAGCTTGCCGCCCTTGGTCATGCGGAAGATCTTCGGCAGCGGCCAGGCGGGAACGTAGCTCTCGAGCCGCTCGACGGCGCGGGGGCTCAGGATCAGCATGCCGTGGCCGCCCTCGCCGCCCAGCACCTTCTGCCAGGAGAAGGTGACGACATCGAGCTTGGCGAAATCGAGATCCTGCGCGAAGGCAGCCGACGTTGCGTCGCAGATTGTCAGGCCCTGGCGGTCGGCCGGGATGAAATCGGCGTCAGGCACGCGGACGCCCGAGGTGGTGCCGTTCCAGGTGAAGACCACGTCGCGGTCAAAATCGATGGTCGACAGGTCCGGCAGCTCGCCGTAAGCGGCGGTGATCTTGCGCACGTCGTCAAGCTTCAGCTGCTTGACCACGTCGGTGATCCAGCCCTCGCCAAAACTTTCCCAGGCGACCATGTCGACGCCGCGGGCGCCGAGCATCGACCACATCGCCATCTCGACGGCGCCGGTGTCCGACGCCGGCACGATGCCGATGCGGTAATCGTCCGGCACGCCGAGGATCTCGCGCGTCAGGTCGATCGCCTGCTTGAGCTTGGATTTGCCGATCTTGGCCCGGTGCGAGCGGCCGAGCGCCGCGTCAAGGAGCGCTTCGGGCGTCCAACCGGGACGCTTCGCGCAGGGACCAGAAGAAAAACGGGGATTGGCCGGACGCACGTCCGGCTTGGGTAGAGTCGTCATAATGGCTATCCTTCCAGATAGTGGCCCCTCGTTGGGGAGGGGTGGCCCACTGACGGGGTTAATCCCGGGCCCATCCGAAGTCAAGCGCCATTTTGCGACGCAGCATACGAAAAAGGGCGGAGATGATCCGCCCTTCCCTGTTGCCGTGAATGGCCGTTCCTACCAGAGATTATAGCGCAGGCCGACCCGGACCTCGTGCTTCTCGAAGCCGTTGTCGCGGACCTGGAAACCGGTGGCGCCGGCGGCGACGTTGCCGGCGTCGAAGGCCGACTGGTTGCCCGACTTGATCTTGGAATAGCGGTAGCCGAGGTCGAGCTTGAGATCCTTGGTCAGGTCGTAGGAGACGCCACCCATCAGCGCATAGGTGAAGCGCCAGCTTTGCGTGCCCGACCGGCTCCGGTCCGTCGCAGCCGTCGCACCGCAGAGATTGCCCGCCGCCGAAACGCAGGTCAGGTCGTTTGCATACCGTTTCCAGCTCACCCGGGTAAGGCCGGCGCCGGCGCCGACATAGGGCGTGAAGCCGACGAAGGTGCCGAGGTCGACATAGGCATTGGCCATGAAACCATATTGCTCGAATGTCTGTGTATCGACGCTGGAGCATGTTCCCGTCGCCAGCCCCGCGCACGGCAGCGTCGAACTGGTGGTGCCGTTGAAGCGGCCGCGGCTGTAGTCGAAGCTGACATCGCCGCGCAGATAGTCGGTGAAATTGTAGCCGACGCCGAGCGATCCAGACCAGTCCCCGGTCAGCGAGGAACTGTTGTAGGGGGTCGAGGTATAGGTTGCCGGCGGGCCGGCGCTGAAGGCGGAATAGCTGGTGGCAACGCCGCGGGTCTTGGTCGAATAGCCGAGATCGCCGCGCAGGTACCATCCCGAGCCGATCTCGACCGTCTGGGTGACCGGGAGTTCCTTCGCATAGATGATTTCATCGAGGTCTGCCGCCTGGGCAGGCGCTGCAATTCCCATCAGAGCAGCAAGGCTGGACGCCACAGCGAGTCGCATGATCATGGCCAAATTCCCTTCAAATGAACCGGCCCCGCTCGAACGCGCCCCGGATACGTATGAAGGCCACTATGGCCGCGACTGGTTAAGTCACAGTTAAGCATGTTTGTTAACCGTGTTTTTTCCTGGCGAGAACCATCCGCCCGGGTGGCAACGGGCATGCAAAAACCGCCCGGCTTGGCGGCCGGACGGTTTCAGATATCAGCAGTCAGCAGGCGGCGTGGCCGGGTCTTACTTGTAGACCGCAGGCATGACCGGAGCAGGTTCGATATAGACTTCCTGTTCGGCGCAACCGCCGAAGCCGTAGCGCAGACCGCCGCGGACTTCATGCGAGGAGATGCTCTTGTGATAGCCCTGGTAGCCGGCGCTGGTCAGGCTCTTGAACATCGCGCCGCTCGCAATGTTGCGGTAGCGGTAGCCGACATCGGCTTTCAGGCTGCAGGTAATGTCAACCGAGGCACCGGCCATCAGCGCATAGGTGAAGCGCCATCCGGCAGCGCCGCCGTGGTTGAAGGACGGATCGCAATTCGCAGTGTTGCCGGTCTGGCAGGACGTGTTGTTCAAGTCTTCCCACTTGACCCGCGTACCACCGACGCCGCCACCGGCGTAGAAGGTAAAGCGGCCCTGCTTGTAGAGATCGACATAGGCGTTCGCCAGCAGACCGAAGCCGGAAATGGAAGACAGGTCGGTCGAGGTACAGGCCGTGGCGACGCCACAGCTGCCCGTGGTCGAGCCCCTGAACTTCGCCTTGCCGAAATAGTCGAGCGTCACATCCGTGCGCAGGCGGTGATTGATCTGGTATCCGACACCGACGCCGACGCTGTAGGAAGAGCGCAGCGAGGCGGTGGTGAACGGTGCATAGGTGCCAAGGCCGCCCTGCAGGAAGTCGACGCCCTTCACCTTGTTCCAGGAATACCCGGCGTCACCGCGAAGATACCAGCCACCGGCGGCGGCGACAGGCTGCGAGACCGGCGCTTCATAGATGGGCGCCTCCACATACGGGGCTGGCAGCACATCAGCAGCTCCAGCGACACCTACGCCGGCAAGCAGCATCGCAGCACCAGCCAGGAAAATCTTTCTCATGATAGACTCCATCGTCGAGACATGCGCTGTCGCCGGGCATGGTGACAACACGATTGTTGGTTCGGAATGGAGAATGAAGCAGAAAAGTTAAAAGCCACTTAACCACGTCTATTTACCAAGAATCGAAGAATAAGGGACCAACTCTCTAATCTAGACTGTGAGAAATCATATCGTTCCAGGAATAGCTCCGGACCGATAAAGATGCCGGCAGGCCGGCACTGGCCACAACCAAAAGCACGGCAGCCGGTAGCGGGAATCACTGAAGTAGACTTGAGCGTCTTGCTTGCTGGCGGAACAATTCACATGCACGGCAGGCATGGTCGGCCACAACAGCCGGACACCGCCAAGCAGTATCCGTCACGCTAGAGCCGGTCATCTTTGGATGGAATCGTCTGAACTTGGTCTTTCGCGCTCTGGACAGCGTCGCGCGAGGCTAACGGCGTTCGCGCCGCGTCGCCTCACGTTTCTAGCCAGATCACGAAATCCCGGCGTTCAAATCGCTTCCATCTGGAGATGTTCGGCTCTGGAGTGTCCGCAAGCCATCAGGCTGCGTTGCGGACGCCCGAAATCACGTTGATCAGCTGATCCACCACCGACTCGATCTTCTGGCGGTCGTCGCCCTCGGCCATCACCCGGATAAGCGGCTCGGTGCCCGAAGGACGGATGACCAGCCGGCCGCCCGTCCCGAGGCTTGTCTCGGCGTCGGCAATCGCCGACTTCACCAGCGCGTCGTTGAGCGGATTGCCGCCCGAATGCCGCACATTCTTGAGCACCTGCGGCACGGGTTCGAACCTCCGGCAGACCTCAGACACCGGCCGGCCCATGCGCTGCACGCAGGCCATCACCTGGAGTGCTGCGACCAGGCCATCGCCGGTGGTGGCGAAGTCCGAGAGAACGATATGGCCGGACTGCTCTCCGCCGACGTTGAAATCATGCTTGCGCATGTGTTCCACGACATAGCGGTCGCCCACCTTGGTGCGGGCAAGCGTCAGCCCGATCCCGTCCAGGAAGCGCTCGAGGCCCAGATTGGACATCACGGTGGCCACGATGCCGTTGCCGCGCAGCAGGTTGTCCGCAGCCCAGGATTCGGCGATCAGCGCCATCAGCTGGTCGCCATCCACAACCGCGCCGGTCTCGTCGACGATCAGCACGCGGTCCGCATCGCCATCGAGCGCAATACCGATATCGGCCCGGACTTCGTGGACCTTGCGCGACAGCGCGACAGGATGGGTGGAACCGCAATTGAGGTTGATGTTGGTGCCGTTCGGCTCCTCGCCGATGGCGATCACGTCGGCTCCGAGTTCCCAGAGTGCCGCCGGGGCCACCTTGTAGCCGGCGCCGTTGGCGCAATCGACGACGACACGCATTCCCGAAAGAGTGATGTCCTTGGGCAGGGTACGCTTGGCGAACTCGATGTAGCGGTCATGCACCCCGTCGACGCGCTTGGCGCGGCCGATCGAATCAGGGCGTGCGAGCTGCAGATGGATGTCTTCGTCCATCAGCTCCTCGATGCGGTGCTCCAGATCGTCCGACAGCTTGAAGCCATCGGGTCCGAACAGCTTGATGCCGTTGTCCTGATAGGGGTTGTGCGAGGCGGAAATCATCACGCCGATGTCGGCGCGCAGCGAGCGGGTCAGCATCGCCACAGCCGGCGTCGGGATCGGTCCGAGCAGGAACACGTCGAGACCAGCGGCCGTAAACCCCGCCACCAGCGCGTTCTCGATCATGTAGCCCGACAGACGGGTGTCCTTGCCGATCACCACCCTGTGGCGGTGGTCACCGCGGCGAAACAGGTTTCCGACCGCGATCCCCACCCGCATGGCCAGGTCCGGCGTCATGGGTGCCTTGTTTGCCTGGCCACGAATCCCATCCGTGCCAAAATATCGCCTGCTCATGAAAGCCCCCGGTTCAGTCCCGATAATTTTTTCTTGTATCCCCGTTGATCCAACACATCGGCACAAGAATACAATCAGATTTTGTTACAAACCGTTGCAATACACACAAAACAGCCGCCAGACGGCGGCTGTCAACAAGTCTCGGCGGGTATGGTTTACACCGGGACCGCGCCTTATTGCGGCTGCGGTTCCAGCCCCGTATCGGGCTCGTCGCCCTTCTTGCCGGCTCCGCCCTTCTTGGCGCCGGCGGTCGGAACTGCCGTACCGCGGCTCGGCGGCGTGTCGTCGCCAAGGTCACGGGCTGGCTTCTCGCCGCGGATCAGCGCCTTGATCTCATCCCCGGTCAGCGTCTCGTACTCGAGCAGGCCTTCGGCGATGGCGATGAAACCCTTCTTCTTCTTGGTCAGGATTTCGCGGGCTTCGCTGTAGGCCTGGTCGATCAGGCGGCGGATTTCGCTGTCGATCTTCTGCGCGGTGGCTTCCGAGACGTTCTTCTGCTGCGCCACCGAATGGCCCAGGAACACCTCCTGCTGGTTCTCGCCATAGGCGACCTGTCCGAGTTCGTCGGAAAAGCCCCATTCGGTCACCATCGCCCGGGCAAGCTTGGTCGCCTGCACGATATCGGACGAAGCGCCGGAGGTGATGTTCTCCTTGCCGAAGGTCAGTTCCTCGGCAACGCGGCCTCCCATCATGATCGCCAGCCGCGACACCATCCACTTGTAGCTCATCGAGTAGCGGTCGGCCTCGGGCAGCTGCATGACCATGCCGAGTGCGCGGCCGCGCGGAATGATCGTCGCCTTGTGAACCGGATCGGCCACCGCGACATTGAGCGCGACGATGGCATGACCGGCCTCGTGATAGGCGGTGAGCTTCTTTTCTTCCTGGGTCATGGCGGTCGAGCGGCGCTCGGCCCCCATCATCACCTTGTCCTTGGCGTCCTCGAATTCGGCCATGGTGACGAGGCGCTTGTTGCGCCGTGCTGCCAAAAGCGCACCCTCGTTGACCAGGTTCATCAGATCCGCGCCGGAGAAGCCGGGCGTGCCGCGGGCCAGAACCTTGAGATCGACATTCGGCGCCATCGGCACGTTGCGCACGTGCACCTTGAGAATCTTTTCGCGACCGTTGACGTCGGGCAGCGGCACCACGACCTGGCGGTCGAAGCGGCCCGGACGCATCAGCGCGGGGTCGAGAACGTCCGGACGGTTGGTCGCGGCGATCAGGATGATGCCTTCATTGGCTTCGAAACCGTCCATTTCGACGAGCAGCTGGTTAAGGGTCTGCTCGCGCTCGTCATTGCCGCCGCCAAGACCGGCGCCGCGATGACGGCCGACCGCGTCGATTTCATCGATGAAGATGATGCACGGCGCGTTCTTCTTGGCCTGTTCGAACATGTCGCGCACGCGGGATGCGCCGACGCCGACGAACATTTCAACGAAGTCGGAACCGGAAATGGTGAAGAAAGGCACATTGGCTTCGCCTGCGACGGCACGCGCCGTCAGCGTCTTGCCGGTACCGGGAGGGCCCACGAGCAACACGCCGCGCGGGATCTTGCCGCCGAGCCGCTGGAATTTCTGCGGATCGCGCAGAAACTCGACGATTTCCTCGAGATCCTGCTTGGCCTCGTCGACGCCGGCGACGTCGGCAAAGGTGACGCGGCCATGCGCTTCGGTCAGCAGCTTGGCCTTCGACTTGCCGAAGCCCATCGCGCCGCGTGAGCCGCCCTGCATCTGGCGCATGAAGAAGATCCAGACGCCGAGGATCAGAAGGATAGGCAGCCAGGAGATCAGGTAGCCGACCAGCGTGTTGGAACTATCGACTTCCGGCCGCGCGGTGATCGACACGTTGCGGTTGTTCAGCCGATCGATCAGGCCGGCATCGCCGGGCGAGTAGGTCTGAAATCCGGTGGCGGAATCGGTGTAGTTGCCGGAAATCCGTTCGCCGACGATGGTCACGTCACGGACACGCCCCGCATCAACGTCCTTGAGGAACTGCGAATAGGCGATGTCACGCCCCGCGGTCCGTTCGCTTGGACTCTGAAACATGTTGAACAATGCGATCAACAGAAGCGCGATGATTGCCCACAGGGCAAAATTGCGGAAGTTGGGATTCATACTCTTCCTCGGGGATCAAGGCCTGCAGCCACCGGCGCATAACCGAATTTCAAAAACTCAACCTGTAACATAGGAGCCCGGAAGGGACTTGCCAAGGCTGGTGGCGGCGTTTGTCATCGCACTTTCATCGCGGTTAACGCCGGAATATCCAGTGGATTGGCCCAGGGACACTCCGGGAACGGCGTCAGCTTCGCCAATCGTGCCAGCGCCTGGGCGACGGGCAATTGCTGCACCGGCAGAATATGCGAGCTGCGGCCCGCAAGACGCTGGCAGACAAATCCGCCGACGACACCGTCCTCCGGGCCCCAATCTGCCTCCGACAGGCGGGAATCGCGACTGAAAACGGGCATGACACCGCCATTTCCGCCCCCTGACACGGTCAGCGCCGATGTGCGCGAGAGATTGTGAACGCGAAAGCGCCGGTCCCAGACGCCCCGGCCATCCGGTTCGAGGCTGAGCCCGGTTACGTCGCGGCGTTCCCGCCCGAGAGCAAAACAGCTTCCGTTGTTCCGGATCAGCGTCCGTCCGAGGCTGATTGCCCCGCCCTCACCGCCACCCGCGGATGAGCTGACGAAACCGGCAAGCGTCGCTTTGCCGCGCCTGTCGAGCGGACGCGAAGCCCCGCCGCACCAGTCGATCAGGGCTTCCAGCGCCGCTGTCGTCACCTCCGGCCCATCGTTCGGCCGGTATCGCATCCGGACCAGGCCGTCCGCATCGACATGACAACGGGCATCGATGAAGTCCGCCGCCAGGCAGGCAAGCCGAAAACGGGCGATCGCGATCTGCGACCCATCGGAGCCGCCAGGCGCTGATCCCTGATCGCCGAGCCTGGAGCGAACCCGCACCCTCTCGAAACGCGGGTCGTTGTTGGACGGGTCCTCGATCCAGTCCTCGACACCCTTGTCACGAAGAAACTCGCGGATTGTCATGCGCGGCAATCCCGTGAGCGGCCGCAACACCCACATGCGGCCCTCGAACAGGGTTGCCGGCGGAATGCCGGCGAGGCCCGGTGCATCCTCCGATGCACTGCGGGCCCGGCGCATTACCAATGTCTCGGCCTGGTCATCACGCGTATGCGCGGTGAGCACGGCCGAGAGCCCGAGGCGGGCGGATGCTTCGGCCAGCAACCGGTAACGGGCGGCCCTTGCCGCGGCTTGCAGTCCGGTCTCTGGCTGGCCGGCTTCCCATCTCAGCGTCTCGTGACGAATGCCGAGCCGCCGGCAGCGGGTTTTGACCCAGCGTGCCTCGTCGGCCGATCCGGGGCGCAGGCCGTGATCGACGCTCAACGCCACCAGCTTTACTGCCGGCATCAGGGCGGCAAGCCCATAGAGCAGTCCGAGTGAATCCGAACCTCCCGACACGGCCACGCCAAGCGGGCGATGATCGGTCAGGTGGGCCAAAAATTTCGAAAGGCAGTCAAGCAAGGAGTGCGGCGTGTGCGTGGTGCCGCCCGAATGATCGGGCTTCATCGGGTTCGACAAGAACTCAGCAGCTCGCCAGTCTCTGTTCTTCGCTGACCTTGGCGCGAACCGCCGCGGAGGCGCCCGGATAGCGGATCAGCACCTCGCGCAGCGTGGCGCAGGCTGTTTCGCGGTTGTCGAGCTTGGCCAGCGACATGCCGAGCTTGAGCAGCGTATCGGCGCCCTTGTCGGCGCGGGGGTAACGCTTGTGGGCGTCGAGAAAGGTCTTGGCGGACTCCTGGTATCGGCCTTGCGAATATTGCGCCTCGCCCAGCCAGAACATGGCGTCCGAGGCACGCGGATCGTCCGGATTGCTGGCGACGTAATCCTGGAACACCTGCTCGGCCAGCGCATAGTCGCCGGCCAGCATGTGATTGTATCCGGCCTGGTACATGTCTTCCGGCGACGACAGCGAGGCCGTCTCGCTTCCGCCATCCATCGGCTGGATGATTCCGCCAATGAGATCGCCCTTGTCATCGAACCGGATGGTTCCAAGATCCGTTGCCGGAGCCCCGGTGCCCTGCGTGTCCGGGGTCGTCGACGCAGTGGTCGATTGCTCGATGCCCGGCTGCGTGACGGCCGGTCCGGCATCGCCGCGCTGGTTGCCGGTCTTCTCGAGCTCCTGGAAGCGGAACTCGTTGTCCTGCTGCATCTGGCGCATCTGCTCCTGCATCTGCAACAGCTGGAACCCGAGTTCCTCGATGCGGCCATTGAGCCCGCGGACCTGCTCCTCGAGCTGCCCGATGCGGAAGACCGGATCTCCGCTCTGCGCCAGGATCACTGGTGCGCGGCTTGTGTCCGCAGCTCCCACCGGTGCCGGCGGCACCGGTGATTGTTGCAAAAAGGCGGAAAGCAGCGGCGCTGCATTCACGGGGTACGCGAATGCACTGATCGCCACCGCTGCGAGTAGTCTGGAAAAGGGTTTCATCGGCCTGACCTCATGACGCGGGTAATTGCCCGGACAACTGGATAACGCATGGCGGGATAGCAAATCAACGCACAAACCGGCCAAACTATGGTCAAACGGACCGGCCACAAAAAAGATGGCGGCCCGGGGGCCGCCATCTCGCATTCCAGAGCTTCAATCTGCCGTCAGCTTCCGGCGCCGCCGAGAACGGTAACCGCGCGCCGGTTCTGCGACCAGCAGGAGATGTCGTCGCAGACCGCGACCGGACGCTCCTTGCCGAACGAGATCGTGCGTATGCGGTTGGCCTGGATGCCGCGGGTGGAGAGGTACTGCCGCGTGGCGGCCGCGCGGCGGGCGCCCAGTGCAAGGTTGTATTCGCGGGTGCCGCGCTCGTCGGCATGGCCCTCAACCGTGATCTGGTAGTTCGGATACTGGTTGAGCCACTGTGCCTGGCGATCGAGCGTCGCGGCCGCATCGGCCCGGATCACCGAGGAATCGGTGTCGAAGAAGATCCGGTCGCCGACATTGACGGTGAAGTCCTGCTGGGTGCCCGGAGCCGCATTGCCGGCCAGGCCGAGATCCGCGGCGTTGTTGGGCAGGTTGTTCTTTTTCGAAGCGCAGCCTGTCAGCACGAGCGCTGTGAACAGCGCGATCATCGCCGGGTTGCGGGCAAATTCTTGCATGCGGCGCATGGCCGAACTCCTTGGACGTGTTTGGTTGACCATTTGTAACCGGTCGCGGTTAATCGGCGTTGAAGAAAGACAGTTAAGATTCTCTCTATTTCGTCTCTGTTTGCAGCGTTTGAACGCACAATGCGGCGCAAAGACGGCGAAATCCTGCCCTTTTCGGGATCTACCCCTACTCCAGCAAGGGCGACCAGGCCGGGTCAGACGCATAGGTCGGCGTGCTCACGAGCTGCTCGTTGTAGCCCGTCAGGTCGATCGAGTAGATCTGCGGACCGCCGGCGCCGGCAGGCTGGCGGAAGAACATCAGCACCCGCCCGTTGGGGCTCCAGGTCGGTCCTTCGTTGTGAAAGCCGGTAGTCAGGATGCGCTCGCCTGAGCCGTCGGTCCGCATCACCCCGATCGAGAATTTGCCGCCCGATTGCTTGGTGAACGCGATCAGATCGCCGCGCGGCGACCACACCGGCGTCGAATAGGAGCCGTCTCCGAATGACACGCGGCGCTGGTTGGAACCGTCCGCGCCCATGATGTAGAGCTGCTGGCGTCCGCCCCGGTCGCTTTCGAAAACGATCTGGCTGCCGTCGGGCGAGTAGGACGGCGAGGTGTCGATTGCGGCGGTGTTGGTCAGCCGCGTGGTCGAACGCGACCTCAGGTCCATCGTGTAGATATTGGCGTTGCCTTCCTGCTGAAGGCTCATGATCACCTTCTGGCCATCCGGCGAGAACCGCGGCGAGAACGTCATGCCCGGGAAATTGCCGACCAGCTCGCGCTGACCGGTTTCCAGCTGCAGCAGGTAGACCCGCGGCTGGCCGCCCTCGAACGACATGTAGGTGATTTCCTGGCGGCTTGGCGAGAACCGCGGCGTCAGCACGATGTCGTTGGCGTTGGTCAGCATGCGCAGGTTGGCACCGTCCTGGTCCATGATCGCCAGCTGTTTCTGACGCGCGGTCTTCGGGCCGCTTTCCGACACGAACACCACGCGGCTGTCGAAATAACCCTTCTCGCCGGTCAGCCGCTCATAGATCGAATCGGCGATGATGTGCGCCACGCGCCGCCAGTTCTCGGGCCGGGTGAAGAACTGTTCGCCCGAAAGCTGCTGATTGGCAAAAGTGTCCCACAGACGGAACTCCGCCCTGAGACGCCCGTCGGCCTCGCGCGCCAGCCGGCCGGTCACCAGCGCCTGGGCGTTGATCACCCGCCAGTCCTCAAACCGCGGCGCCGCGTCGGGATTGGAGATCTTCTCGATGAACGCTGCCTTGGCGATCGGCGCGAACAGCCCGGACCGCTTGAGGTCCGCCGCCACCACCGCGGCGATCTGCGCGCCCAGATCATCGTTGGAGATGAAATCGGTGATCGCGATCAGCAAGGGCTCGACATTGGCGCGATTGATATCGATCTCGACGACAGCCCGTGCCGGACCCGCCGTCAGCAGGACCAGTGCGGCAACCATTGCCAGTGGAAAGACGAGAATCTGGTTGATCATTTTCATAATGCAGCCTTTCAGCGCTTAGAACATCTGGCTCGGATCGAAGTTCACGATCACTTCAGCCCATGAATCATACTTCTCTTTCGGCAACTGGTAGGGCTGGGCCCTGAGCACCGCACGCCGGGCGCTGCCGGACAGGGTACCACGGGTTCCCGCAGATCCGCCGCTGGCGGAAACATCCGGTTCGCCAATGATATTGCCCGCCGGATCAAGCCGCATCTTGACCGTGACCCGCACGTCTCCGCCATCGGCCATGCCGGGAATGATGTTCCAGTATTTCTGGATCTGGCCCCGGAGCGCATCCATCTCGCTCTGGCTCAGCGTGTTGCCGCGCGTGGTTCGCTGGCCGCCGAGCGATGCGGTTTCCGTCGAGCGCTTGGCGCCGCCGCCAGCCGCATCCTGCTTGTTGAGGAGGGCCGCCACCTCGTCGGCATTGAAATCGCTCTCTTTCGACGAGGTCTTCTCCTGCACTTCCGGCTTTGCGGCCGCCTTCACCGGTTCGGGCCGCGTCTGCGGCACCGGGCCGGCACTCGGCAGGGCCGCAAACTGCGGTTCGGCCGGGGCAGCCTCGGTGATTGCCTCGGCCACGGGATCGGGCGTTGTCTGCTCCGGCAAGGACGCGACCTCGACCGGCGCCGGCGCAGGTTCTGCCGGCTTTTCAGGTACTGGTGTCGGTTCGGCCGTCTTGACCGGCTCCGGCTTCGGCGCCGGCTCGGGCTTCGGCGCGGGTTTTTCCGCAGGCTTCGGCGGCGCCTCGGAAACAACTTCCTTCGGGCTCGGCGTGGCTGCTTCGCTGGACTTCAGATCGACGGAGTTGTCGCCGGCATTCTGCGCGTCGGGCACCGGATCGGGACGCGACGTCGGCGTAGGTGCTGCCTTCTCGGCCACCGGCGCGGTCTTCACCCCCTGCTGGATCTGGGTGATCTCCTCGATCGGCACGATGCTGACCGGAAACGATTCCACATCGGCGACTTCAAGCGTCCGCGGCGCTGTGAAGGATGACAGGGCAACGCCCAGCACCAGCGCATGCAATACCGTCGATGTCGCCAGACTTCCCTTCATCAGCGCGCCGTCAACTGTCCTGTTCCTGCAGTGTCACCAGGCCGAGATTCTTGAAGCCGGCCGCCGAGATACGGGCCATCACCTTCATCACGGTGCCGTAATCGGCATTGGTGTCGCCGCGGACATAGATCCGCTCCTCATAGCCGGTGGTGGCAATCGCCTCGAGCTTGGCAACGACTTCATCGATCGGGATTTCGGTCTCCTGCAGGAACACCTGGCCCGACGAATTGACCGAAACGGTGATCGGCTGGGTTTCGGAATTCAGCGCCTTGGCTTCGGTCTCCGGCAGATCGATCGGCACACCGACGGTCAGCAGGGGGGCTGCGACCATGAAGATGATCAACAGCACCAGCATCACGTCCACAAACGGCGTGACGTTGATTTCGCTCAACAGCTGCTTGCGGCGGCCACGCAGTCCGCGGCGCGATCCGCCGCTCCGGCCACCCGATACGGACATGCCCATGAGCGCCCCCTATTCCGCGGCCTGACGGGCGTTCAACCGCTCGTCGATCTGGCGCGACAGGATGCCGGAAAACTCGTCGGCAAAGCCTTCCATGCGGGCCGACAGCTTGCCGGCATCGGAGGAAAACTTGTTGTAGGCGATAACCGCCGGAATGGCGGCGAGCAGGCCGATGGCGGTTGCAAGCAGCGCTTCGGCAATGCCCGGCGCCACCACGGCAAGGTTGGTGGATTTCGATCCGGCGATGGCCTGAAACGAGGTCATGATGCCGACCACTGTGCCGAACAGGCCGATGAACGGCGCCGCCGATCCGATCGTCGCCAGCGAACCGAGCCGGGCTTCCAGCGCATCCGCCTCGCGCGAAAGTGTCACGTCCATCGCCTTGTCGATGCGCATCTGCAGGCCGATCGGCGACTTGGCGCCACGCTCGAAGGACTTCTTCCATTCGCGCATCGCCGAGACGAAGATCGCGCTCATGCCGGACGATTTCCTGTCCGCCAGGGTCCGGTACAGTTCCTCGAGCGACTGACCCGACCAGAACACCTGCTCGAACTGATCGAGCTGTCGGCGGAACTTGCCGAACGAGATCCATTTGTCGGCGACGATGGCCCAGGTCCAGATCGATGCGCCGATCAGGCCAAGCATGACGATCTTGACCACAAAACCAGCCTGCATGAAGAGCGACCAGAGCGTTACGTCGCTGGTTGCTGCAAGTCCAACCTGTTCCATTCAATTACCCTCGAATCCAAACGCCCGGCTTTATTACCGGGCGGCCAAGACGTCACTTTTGCCGGGAGACCAGAAGTGAGCGATTGCCGCCTAACCACTTTCAAAGTCTTCTCGCGGTCAAATTTGGTCAAAGGATGGCGCACGCGATCCGCGCAATCCTCATGATTTCTCTAATAAATTATTATGGTTAAGGCTTGGTTAGGATTCAAACCCGGTGCAACCAGGCCTTCCCGAGCCGTCCGTCAATCGGGAAGCGTGAGGATCACCGGGCCGTTGCGGCTGACCACGACCGTGTGTTCGAACTGGACCGTCAACGCCCGCGGGTAGCCGTGAAGGGTCCAGGCATCCTCGTCATCCTCGCTCTCGGCGACGGTGGCGCCAAGCGACAGGAACGGCTCGACGGTAAAGACCTGCCCCTCCGTCATCAGCCGTTTTTCGTGCCGGTCCGGCCAGGTGGCGATTTCCGACGGCTCCTCGTGCAACGACTGCCCAACCCCATGACTGGCGAGATTGCGGATCAGCGTGTAGCCGTTCTTTTGGGCGAACTTGCCGATCACGTCGCCGATCGCGGCATACCGCGCCCCGGTTTTGACCTGGGCCAGACCTTTCGACAGCGCCCGTTTTCCGTCCCGCAGCAGCCGGCCGGTTCGCGCCGCCACCGGGGCGACGCCAAAGGACGCGCCGGTGTCGCCGAAATAGCCGTCCTTGAGCGCCGAAACGTCGATGTTGACGAGGTCTCCGGCCGCGATCACCCGCTCGCCGGGAATGCCATGGGCAACTTCCTCGTTGACCGAAATGCAGGTCGCACCGGGAAACTGGTAACAGAATTCAGGCGCCGACTGGGCGCCGTGATCTTCGAGATAGCGTCGCCCGATCATGTCGAGCTCGCCGGTGGTCATCCCCGGTTCCATGGCCGTCGCCATCGTCCGGATCGTGTTGGCGCAGATGCGTCCGATCTCGCGGAGCTTCTCGAGGTCATCGTCCGAGGAAACAACCATCAGTTCGCCTCCCCTTCCGGCTCGCGAGCCTCGCCCGCGCCCAGAAAACGCTGCATCAGCGCATCCGGCAGCCGCCGCGCCCGGCCAAATCCGTTGATCACCGCGACCGTCACCTCGGCAGCCGCCAGTACCTGGTCATCGCGCGTGATCGCCTGGCTGAGCAGCATCCGCGCGCCGCGGACCTCGGCGGGCGTCGTCACGATGGTCAGCACGTCATCCATGCGCGCCGGCGACCTGAAATCGATTTCCATTCGCCTGACCACGAAGGCCACGGCGTCCGCGGGATCGGTCTGCGCATGCAGCTGCCCCTGCGACACGCCGAGAAGCCGGATGTAGTCGGTGCGGCCGCGCTCGAAAAAATGCAGATAGCGCGCGTGATAGACAAATCCGGAGAAATCCGTGTCCTCGTAATAGACCCGCTGCGTCAGCCGATGGCTGCCGTCCTGCATGTGTCCCGATAGCGATATGTCCATTGTTCCGGCCTGCCTGATCCCGCGCCTCGTTTATCCACAGCCCCAAGTTGGATTTGAGACAATCGTGTTTCTGTCATAAAACCGATCTATCAGGATTAAAACCATGCAGGCACAGGAGAATCATCGATGAAGATTGCAATCATGGGCGGCGACGGGTTCGTCGGTTGGCCGACATCGCTGCATCTCTCCAACGCGGGGCACGAAATCCACATCATCGACAACCTGTCGCGGCGCTGGATCGACACCGAGCTCGGCGTCCAGTCGCTCACCCCGATGGATTCGATCCAGGAACGCACCCGCATCTGGCATGCGGAAACCGGTCGCAAGATCCATTTCCACCTGATCGACATGGCCAAGGACTACGAGCTGCTCAAGAACTGGCTTGCCAAGGAGCGTCCCGACGCCATCGTGCATTTCGCCGAACAGCGCGCCGCGCCCTATTCGATGAAGAGCGACCGCCACAAGAACTACACGGTCAACAACAACGTCAACGCCACCCACAACCTGCTCAACGCCATGGTGGAACTGGGACTTGACGCGCATCTGGTGCATCTGGGCACCATGGGCGTCTATGGCTACTCCACCGTCGGCGCGGCGATCCCGGAAGGCTATCTGCCGGTCGGCATCGAGACCATGGCCGGCGAGACCGTGCAGCAGGACATTCTCTATCCAGCCAATCCGGGCTCGATCTACCACATGACCAAGTGCCTCGATCAGCTGATTTTCCAGTTCTACGCCAAGAACGACAATCTGCGCATCACCGACCTGCACCAGGGCATCGTCTGGGGCACCCACACCGACCAGACCCGCCGCCATGAGCAACTGGTCAACCGCTTCGATTATGACGGCGACTACGGCACGGTGCTCAACCGCTTCCTGATCCAGGCCGCGATCGGCTACCCGCTGACCGTTCACGGCACCGGCGGACAGACCCGCGCCTTCATCCATATCCAGGATTCGGTGCGCTGCATCGAGATCGCGCTTAAGAACCCGCCGGCGCGCGGCGCAAAGGTCGAGATCTTCAACCAGATGACCGAAACCCACCGGGTCCGTGACCTGGCCAAGATGATCTCCGGAATGACCGGCGCCGAGATTGCCTGGCTGCCGAACCCGCGCAAGGAAGCTGCGGAGAACGATCTCGTGGTCCGCAACGAGAAGTTTCTCGGGCTCGGTCTTGAGCCGACCACGCTGAAGGAAGGTCTGCTGGAAGAAGTCGTCGACGTTGCGAAGAAGTATGCCTACCGCGTCGACCGCTCGCGCGTGCCGGCCGTGTCCGCCTGGACCCGCGACATCGCCAATTCGATCAACCGCGATCCGGAAGGCAAGGCGCTCAAATCCGTTTCATGAGCGCCCCCGCCCCCCTACCCGAAGGCCTGAGCGCGAACCGGCCCGCAAGCTGTACCCGCGCCTATGTCACGCTGGTCACCAACCAGGACTACGCCATGGGCGCGACAGCACTTGCCCGCTCGATCCGGCATGCCGGCGCGGAGGCCGACATCGTGGTTCTGCACACCGGCGGGGTCGAGCAATCGGCGCTGGAACCATTGTCGGATCTCGATTGCCGCCTGGTCCGGACCGAGCTGCTCGACACTTCGGACGGCTTCAACGAGCGCCACGCCCGCGGCAGGCTGCACGCCGACGCGCCCTTCACCAAGGGGCGCAAGCCGGCCTTTCATTCGCCGCTCGACAATTTTTGCAAGCTCCGGCTCTGGCAGCTGACCGAGTACGAAACCTGCGTCTTTATCGACGCCGATGCGCTGGTGTTGCACAACATCGACAAGCTGTTCGGCTATCCCGAATTCTCCGCGGCACCCAATGTCTACGAGACCTTGCGGGATTTTCACCGGCTGAATTCGGGCGTCTTCGTTGCCAGGCCGTCGCTCGAGACCTTTGCCGCCATGCTCGAGATGCTGGACCAGCCGGACATGTTCTGGCGGCGCACCGACCAGACATTCCTGGAGACGTTTTTCCCCGACTGGCACGGCCTGCCGGTCACCATGAACATGCTGCAATATGTCTGGTTCAACCTGCCCGACCTGTGGGACTGGAAACAGATCGGCGTGCTGCACTACCAGTATGAGAAGCCCTGGGAGGCCGACCACCCCAAGGCGGACAAGCTTCGCCCGCTGATCGATCTCTGGCAAGCCTACTTCACCGGAGAGGTGATCCCGGACATTGCCGGCCTAGCCAATCCCTCCGGACCAGCCGAGACATGAAGACCCTCGTCACCGGCGGCACCGGCCTGGTCGGGCGCTACATCGTCGAGACGCTGCTCGAAGCCGGTCATGATGTGACCGTTGCCGGCAGGAACCCGCCCGCCGATGGCCTGTTTCCATACACGGTCGGCTTCAAGGCCGCGACGCTCGACCCAGAAGGCATTGACGAAGACCTGTTTGCCGGAATCGATGCGGTTGTGCATACCGCCTTCGATCATCTGCCCGGACGCTACCGCGGCGGCGAAGGCGACGATCCGGACCGTTTCCGCCGGATCAATCTCGATGGCAGCGTCAGGCTGTTCGAAGCTGCAAAACGCGCCGGCGTGAAACGCTTCGTCTTCCTGTCGAGCCGCGCCGTCTATGACGGCATTGCCCCAGGCACACGCCTGACCGAGGACCTTTCCCTGCAGCCGACGTCCCTCTACGGGGAGATCAAGCTAATAGGAGAACAGGCGCTTGCGGCCCTGAATGCGCCCGGCTTCGCCACCGCAAGCCTGCGTCTCACCGGCGTCTATGGCGATCTGAGACCCAACAAGTGGGATGGCCTGTTCGCCGATTATTTGGCGGGTCGTGCGATCCCGGTCCGCGCCGGGTCGGAAGTGCATGGCCGCGACGCCGCCCGGGCGGTGCGCCTGATGCTGGAAGCCGGACCCGAATTGGTCGGGGGTCAGAGCTTCAACGTCTCGGACCTGGTCGCCGACACGCGCGACATCCTGGCGCCTCTCAAGGCTGCAGGATCAGGCCTGCCCGCCCTTCCCGCTACGGCGGAGAAGGCGGAGGTCAGGGAAATGGACACCGGAAAAATCCGCTCGCTCGGATGGCAACCGGGTGGCTGGCCGCTGTTCGGGGAGACCCTGCGGCAGCTCGCCGAAACCACTGAAAGATGAGGCCTTGGCCGACCGGCGGGCCGGTCCGGCGCGGCCTTACAATTGGCCGTCATCCCAGATGATGTGTTCCGTCGTTTCCGGCAGGGCTTCGATCCGGTCCGCCAGGAACACCGGCGGCAGCGGCAAGGCCGCGAGGCTCTCGCGCGTCGCCGGCACCCATTTGAACTCGAGCCGGTTCTTGCCGTCGGCGATCTCGTGCACGATCCTGCCGTCGGCAAAAAACGGGAAATCGCCGGGCAGGTCCATCAGGTAATACCAGCCGATCTCGTGCCAGGCGCGGCCTTCGAAATCGAAGAAATTCTCCACCAGGAACACCAGCCGCCCGACGCTGACCTCGACACCGAGTTCCTCCTGCATTTCCCGGACCAGCGTCGCCCGGCTGTCTTCGCCCAGTTCCGCGGTGCCGCCGGGAATGGTCCAGAACGGCTCGTGCACGGCCCGGTGGATCAGCAGGTGACCGCGATTGAGCGCCAGTCCGGCGACACGGGCGTTAAAGCGCCGGCCCTCGTCATTGAAGCGGATCGTGCGGCGCGACTTGCCGCTCATTCGTCTTCGAACAGGCTGGCTTGCGTGGCGGCCAGATCCTTGGGCGGATTGAGCCCCATGTGGCTCCATGCCCGCGCCGTCAACACCCGCCCGCGCGGCGTGCGCTGCAGGAAGCCCTGCTGGATCAGGTAGGGCTCGATGATGTCCTCGATCGCGTCGCGCGGCTCCGACAGGCCGGCGGCTATGGTCTCGATCCCCACCGGCCCGCCGCCGAAATTACGCACGATCATGTCGAGATAACGCCGGTCGAGCTGATCGAGCCCGATGCTGTCGACCGACAGCCGGGTCAGCGCCTCGTCGGCGATCTTCCGGGTCACCGCCTCGGCCTTGGCGACTTCCGCGAAATCCCGGACCCGCCGGAGCAGCCGCCCGGCAATGCGCGGCGTACCCCGGGCACGGCGGGCGATTTCGAGCGCCCCGTCATCGGTCATGCCGAGCCCCATGATCCGCGCTCCGCGCCGCACGATCAGCTCGAGTTCCTCGACCGTGTAGAACTGCAGCCGCACCGGGATGCCGAAGCGGTCGCGAAGCGGCGTGGTCAGCAATCCAAGCCGTGTCGTCGCGGCAACCAGCGTGAACCGCGACAGGTCGATCTTGACCGACCGCGCCGCCGGCCCCTCGCCGATGATCAGGTCGAGCTGGAAGTCCTCCATCGCCGGGTAGAGAATTTCCTCGACCGCCGGATTGAGCCGGTGGATCTCGTCGATGAACAGCACGTCGCGGTCTTCGAGATTGGTTAGAAGCGCTGCGAGATCGCCCGCCTTGGCGATCACCGGTCCGGAGGTCGAGCGGAAATTCACGCCCAGTTCCTTGGCCATGATCTGCGCCAGCGTGGTCTTGCCAAGCCCCGGAGGCCCGACGAACAGCACGTGGTCGAGAGCCTCGGCCCGGCCCTTGGCCGCTTCGATGAACACCTTCAGGTTGGCGCGCGCCTCGGCCTGGCCGGTGAACTCATCGAGCGACTGCGGACGCAACGTCGTATCGACGTCCTCGCCACGCTTGTCGGGGGAGATCAGGCGGTCGGTTTCGCTCATGCGAGGCCGTTCCCATCAGTTGTCGCTGAGAGCCGTGGCTGTTTCATGCCAGAAGCTCCATGCCATTGACAGACTTCGCGGCGGCCCGGTCGAAGGTGACGGTGCGGCGACAGCCGGCGTTCATCGAACTCAATGCCACGAGATGGTCCGCGACGTCGCCCTTCAGATCCTTCATCCGCGAAAAATATGGCGCCAGAACTTCTTCCAGCTCAAACGAAAGCTCGACCGTATCAAGCAGCGCTTTCAGCAATCCCAGGATTTGAGCTGACGAATACCGATAATGCCGCCTGAGCACCCATGCAAGTTCGGCAAGGACCACAAGGCTGACATAGGCCGGGTCAGCGCTGGTGCGCTTTTTGAAAAATTCCGTCGCGCATTCGAACTGATCCGGATCATCCCGAACGATATAGCGCAGCAAGACATTCGTATCGACAGCGATCATTCCTGACCGCCCTCATGCCACTCCCGGCGGATCCGCTCATCATCCTCGGCAGCCGCCGCGGCTATGGCCTCATCAAGATCCGCCAGTGTCGCCCCGAGCCCCCGGGGTGGCTTGCCGAGGCAACCGGCAAGATCTTTGATAGACAGGTTCTTGGGGAGCGCAACCACTTCGCCATCGCGGACCGTCACGTAGAACCGCGTTCCGGCCTTCAGGTTCAACTCATCCCGGATCTCTTTGGGGATAGTCAGCTGCCCCTTCGACGTCATTGTGGTAAACGAACCCATTTTCTTACCTATCCGAATTTTCCTACCATCCAAACATAGTAAGAATATTGAACTGTCGCAACTACCGCGCCAGCTCCTTCAGTCCCAGCCTGATCAGCTTGGCCGAATCCGGATCGTCGCCGGCGACCTTCATGGCCGCTGCCACTGCATTGGCCGCCTGGTCGCGTGAGTAGCCGAGATTGGACAAGGCCGAGACGGCATCGGCGACCGGGGCCGAGGCCACGCCCTCGCCCAGTTCCTGCTTCAGCCCCATCGCACCACCGGCATCGCCGCCAAGCGCCGGAGCCTTGTTCTTGAGCTCGGTAACGATGCGTTGCGCCACTTTTGGCCCGATGCCGGGCGCCCGCGCCACCGTCGCCTTGTCCTGTAGCGCGATCGCGCTGGCGAGCTCGGACGCGGTCAGCGTCGACAGCACCGCCAGCGCCACCTTGGCGCCGACGCCCTGGACGCTCTGCAACAGCCTGAACCATTCCCGCTCCAGCGCGGTCTCGAAACCGAACAGCCGGAACTGGTCCTCGCGCACATAGGTTTCGATGAACAGCACCGCAGCCTCGCCGACGGAGCCGAGCCGTGACAGCGTCCGCGACGAGCAGAACGCCACGTAGCAGACGCCGTGCACGTCGATCAGCACGTGATCCTCGCCGATTTCCTCGATTGTGCCCTTGAGCTTGCCGATCATTGAACCGTCCCTATTCCGCCGCCATCCGCCACTCAGGCGATGTGCGATGATGCGCATGACAGATCGCGATCGCCAGCGCGTCCGCCGCATGATCGCTGTCGAAGGTGGCCTTCGGAATCAGCATCTTGACCATCATCAGGATCTGCTTCTTGTCACCATGGCCAACACCGATGACGGCTTTCTTCACCGCGTTCGGCGCATATTCGGCAACCCGCAGGCCGGCGCGCGCCGGCGCCAGCATGGCAATGCCGCGCGCCTGCCCGAGCTTGAGCGTCGCCGTGGCATCCTTGTTGACGAAGGTGTTCTCGACCGCCGCCTCGAAGGGCTGGAAGTCGTGCAGCACCGTCTCCAGCCCGGAATAGAGCTGGTTCAGCCGTGAGGCGAGATCGAGCTTGTTGTCCGACTTGACCGTCCCCGAGGCAACGAACCGCAACGAGTTGCCGAGACTGTCGATCACCCCCCAGCCGGTGTTTCTCAGTCCGGGATCAATCCCGATTATCCGAATCGCGTGCTTCATGAAAAAACCCTAGCTGCATGCGCAGAACCATTCCATCGAAATGTGAACAAACCAAAAACAAACATCCGAACCGGAAATCAGTTTTGGCATTGCGCGCACGACTGCCTACATTGGGCTTTCCCGACACCAGCCTTGAAAGTTCCGGATGACCGCCTTTTCCATTCTCGATCTCTGCCCCATCGTCGAGGGCGGCACGATCAGTGACGCCCTCGCCAGCACCCGCCGGATGGCGAAACAGGCGGAAGACGCCGGCTTCACCCGCTTCTGGCTGGCCGAGCATCACGGCATGAAGGGCATCGCCAGCGCCGCCACATCGCTGGTCATTGCCGAGGCCGGTCATGCGACCAGCACCATCCGCATCGGTTCGGGCGGCATCATGCTGCCCAATCATTCGCCGCTGGTGATTGCCGAGCAGTTCGGCACGCTCGAAGCGCTGTTCCCCGGCCGCGTCGACCTCGGCCTCGGCCGCGCGCCGGGCACCGACATGAACACCGCCCGCGCCCTGCGCCGCAATCTCGAGTCAGGCGCCAACAGCTTCCCCGACGACATCGTCGAGCTGCAATACTACCTCGGCGAGCCCGATGAGCGCATGCTGCTCGCCGTTCCCGGCGCCGGTTCGCACGTGCCACTCTGGATTCTCGGCTCCAGCATATACAGCGCCCATCTGGCGGCCGCACTCGGGCTGCCTTACGCCTTTGCCTCGCATTTCGCGCCCGACATGCTGCTCGAGGCGCTCGATATCTACCGCGCCAAGTTCACCCCGTCGGCACAGCTCGACGCCCCCTACGTCATGGCTGCCACAATGGGCGTGATGGCCGACACGGATGCAGAGGCCGCTTACCTGTTCACCACCCTGCAACAGACCTTCGTCAACATGCGCCGCAACACCCGCGGCAAGATGCCAAAGCCGATCGACAGCATGGACGGTTACTGGACCGAGACGGAAAAGATCGCCGTCGAGCACACCTTGCGGTACGCCGTGGTCGGCGGACCCGAGACAGCGACACGGACAATGCGGGATTTCATCGCCGCCACCGGGGCCGACGAGATCATGATCTCCATGCCGATCCATTCCATCGACGCCCGGCTGAAATCCGTCGAGCTGTTCGGCGCCATGCGGCCCGCCCTGTAAGGCGTGAAAAAGCCGCCGGTCGCGATTGACCGGCGGCTTTGTAATTCTCGACAGACAGACGCGTCAGGCAGAGAGCTTCGCCATGACCTCGTCGGACACTTCGAAATTGGCGTAGACGTTCTGCACATCATCGTCATCATCGAGCGTCGCGATCAGCTTGAGCACCGACATCGCCTTGTCTTCATCGACGGGAGCCGATGTCTGCGGCTTCCACACCGCCTTGACCGACTGCGCCTCGCCAAGCGCTTCCTCGAGCGCGCTCGACACCTCGCCGATATCTTCGAACGCGCAGAGGATGACATGTTCCTCTTCGCCGCTGGTCACATCCTCGGCGCCGGCCATGATCGCGGCTTCCATGATCGCGTCGGCGTCCCCCGCATCCGCCGGATAGATGATTTCGCCGACGCGCGAGAACATGAAACCCACCGATCCGGTCTCGCCCAGCGCTCCACCGGACTTGGTGAACGCCGCACGCACGCTGGAAGCGGTGCGGTTGCGGTTGTCGGTGAGCGCCTCGACAATGACGGCAACGCCGCCCGGGCCGTAGCCCTCGTAGCGCACTTCCTCGTAGCTCTCGCTGTCGCCGCCGGAAGCCTTGTTGATGGCGCGCTGGATGTTGTCCTTGGGCATCGACTGCGCCTTGGCATTCTGGATCGCCAGTCGCAGCCGCGGGTTCATCGCCGGATCCGGCGATCCCATCTTCGCGGCAACCGTGATTTCGCGCGCGAGCTTGGAGAACATCTTGGAACGGACGGCGTCCTGCCGTCCCTTGCGGTGCATGATGTTTTTAAATTGTGAATGGCCGGCCATAACGCCTCTGTTCTTTGCTCTGGAATCTGGTTTGGCGCGTTATAAGGTTCTAACCGCGTTTCGTCCAGAAGGTTCAGATCATGCAGAAAACCCGAGTCCCGCCCTTGCCTCTGACCGGCGGATGCCAATGCGGACGCGTCCGTTACAGGATGAAGGCCCATCCGGTCGTCTTCTATCTCTGCCATTGCACCGAGTGCCAGAGGCACACCTCCTCGGCCTTCGGGGAAAGCCTGAGATTCAGGCGCGAGGACATGGATGTCGATCCGGGTCTCAAATGCGTCAGCCGCATGAGCGATTCCGGCAAGGAGCGACAGGGCTGGTTCTGCCCCGGTTGCGGCGTGCGCATCTGGCACGGCACCGACGGGTCGCCGGAAATCAACATCAAGGCCGGCACGCTCGACGACACTTCCTGGCTGGTTCCTGCCGGGCACATCTGGTGCCGCTCCAGGCAGCCGTTCATGACAATCGCCGAAGATGAGCTCGCCTATGAGGCCCAGCCGACCGACGGCTACGAAGCGCTGAAACAGCGCTGGCGGGAGATGACAAGCACGCCCTGACCATACGCCGGGTATGTCCGGACAAACCCGCCCCTTTACGTTACGTCGCCGCGCTCTAAACTCTTTCTGTGAGACTGTTTCACGGAGCCGCCGCCATGCACCGTATCAAGGCCTTCATGCTCATCGCCGCAGCCTTCCTCGTGGCGCCGCCAGCAAGCGCCCAGGAAAGCCAGCGCCCTTTCAGCCAGTGCCTGGCGGTGGCTGAGGCCCTTCCCGGCGTCATTTACGCCAATCTTACCCCCGAAGATCTCGACCTTGAGCTGGTCCAGTCAGCAGCGGGACCGGGCGAAGTCGAGATCAGTTTCGCCGGCCATTCGACCTACGTTATCACTACGCCCGGCGGCATTACCATTGCGACGGACTACAACGGATGGTCGGGCAACGTGGCGGTTCCGGACGTCGTCACCATGAACAAAGCCCATTCCTCGCATTTCACCCTGTCGCCGGACGAACGGATCGAGCATGTGCTGCGTGGCTGGAACTTCGACGGAACCCCTGCCGACCACGACGTGGTGGTGGAAGATGTCTACGTGCGCAACGTCACCACCGACATCCGCAATTTCGGCGCCATGGAGCCGGACGGCAATTCGATCTTCATCTTCGAGGTGGCGGACCTGTGCATCGGTCACCTGGGTCACCTGCACCACCCGCTGGAAGACAGGCATTTCGCCCAGATCGGCCGGCTCGACATCGTCATGGTGCCGGTGGATGGCGGCCTGACGCTCAGTCACGCCGCGATGACCGGGATCGCCCAGCGCCTGCAATCCTCGATCCTCCTGCCGATGCACCGCCGCGGCGCGCCGCTCTCGAGTTTCATCGAGATGATGGGCGACAAGTTCGCAACCGATTTCGTCAATGACGACAGCTTCACCGTCTCGGCCCGCACATTGCCGCGCCGCCCGACAATTCTTGTGCTGAGGGGAGTCTGAGCATGGATCGCAGGCACTTTCTGGCTGGCGCAATCGCTCTTGCATCTATCACGGCGGCACCGTCGCTGTCGCTCGCCGAGACCACGAGCGAACGGGAGCGCCTGTTCGAGGCGTTGAAGACGGCTAAGACGGAGCGCGAGGGCCGCCTTGCCGAGAACGCCATCTGGAACTGGTGGCTCGACCAGGCGCCGACGCGCGAGGTCCGCGCGGCCATAGACCACGGCATGAAGCGGCGTGAAAGCTATGATTTCGAGGCCGCCGAAGCGGCATTCGATGAAGCCATTGAAAAAGCCCCCGACTATGCCGAAGGCTGGAACCAGCGCGCCTTCGCGCGCTTTCTGCGCGACAATATCGACGGGTCACTGTCGGATCTCGAAAAAGCGGTGGAACTCGACCCCGATCATTTCGCCGCCTGGTCGGGGATGTACCATGTCCTGATGCGGATGGGCCGGCCCGAAGTTGCAATCGCGGCGCTGAGCCGTGCCGTCACCATTCATCCCTGGCTCAAGGAACGCGGCATGTTGCCGCCCGACCCGGATGCCAAGAGGCCCCTTGTGAAAGGCAAGCAACAGGAACTCTGATCGACTGACTGGCTCTCTCCTGGGCCTGAACAGCGCAAGCGCGGCATGCCTGCCCGTCACTCCCGATTGACAGGCTCCGGAGCGAACCGGTATCGCTTTGCAAGCAACCCTCCGGGGAGGAGAATTCCATGCGTTGGATCGTTCTGGCCGCAACCCACGGCGTCATGCTGGCAGCGGGCTTTGCGCTGGGGATCTATCTCCTGCCGATCATCACCGCACCGCCTTCGCCGGACCAGGCCATGCTTGAGGAGAGTGCACGCTCGGCGCTCTACACCGCCGAATTCCGGCGCGATCTCAAGGGAAGCGATTTCCTGCACTGGGGCGAAGGCACGGTCAGCGTCTCGGCCGACCGGATCGCCCACCGTGGAAGCCTGGCGCCCGGTCCCGATTACAAACTCTACCTGGTGCCGGAATTCATCGAGGACGAAGAGCAGTTCGACGCCGTCAGGAATTCGGCGATACGTCTGGGCGACATCAAGACCTTCGACGGTTTCCTTGTCGATGTTCCGCCAAATGTCGACATCGAGGCCTACACCACCGTTCTGGTCTGGTGCGAGACGTTCGGCGAATTCATCAGCGCCGCCAGGTACAGCTGACCGCGGGACGACCGGCGGCAGCCGGTTCTAGTTCCAGAAGTCCGGGAAGGTTTCGGACAGTCTCGGCCCGATCCGGAGCGGCGCGATCTTCTCGGCCAGCCCGGTGCGGTCGGAAATCTCGACCGCCACACCGCAGATCGTCGCCGGTCCGGAAGCCGCTTCAAAGCGGCCCTTCGGGATCTTGGAGACAAACCGGTTGACCGGTTCTTCCTTGTCCATCCCGATCGAGGAATCGTAATCGCCGCACATGCCGGCATCCGACAGGTAGGCGGTGCCGCCGTTCAGGATCTGTGCATCCGCGGTCGGCACATGCGTGTGGGTTCCCACCACGAAGCTCGCGCGGCCGTCGACGAAGTGGGCAAAGCAAAGCTTCTCGCTAGTGGCCTCGGCGTGGAAGTCGAACACCGCCGCATCGGCCACTTCGCCAAGCGGGCACGCGGCGAGGATCGCCTCTCCGGCGGCAAACGGATCGTCGAGATCGGGATGCATGAACACCCGTCCCATGATGTTTGCCACCAGCACGCGTGCGCCATTGCGGGCGATGTAAAGATTGGAGCCGCGGCCCGGTGTGCCGGCGGGGTAGTTGGCCGGCCTGAGGAACCGGTCCTGCCGGTCGGCGTAGACCAGGGCTTCACGCTGATCCCAGACGTGATTGCCGGTGGTCACCACATCGGCCCCGGCATTGAGCGTTTCGAGGAAGATCTCCTCGGTGATGCCGAAACCGCCAGCGGCGTTCTCACCATTGACGATGACGAAATCCAGCTTGTAATCGCGGATCAGGCCGGGAAGGCGGTTCCAGACCGCGGTGCGGCCGGATCGTCCGACCAGATCTCCAAGAAACAAAAGGCGCATTCGCTCTCTATAGAGATTGCGAAAGCGAGCGCAAGCCTTGCTCTGTCAGGATCATGTCGAGGGCCACATCGTGATCCTGGACCGGCAGCGCCGCGGATTCCTGAACCGTGAAGGCGGCACCGACCAACAGAGGCGACTTGCCGCCCGCCCGCAGTCGTGCAATCGCCCGGTCATAGTGGCCCGCGCCATAGCCCAGGCGGTTGCCGCGGGCGTCGAACGACGACAAGGGCATGATCAGCACATCCGGTTCAAGCACCTCGGCCTCGGGTCCCGGACCCGATGTTCCAAACCCGGTCCTGACGAGATCCGCGCCCCGGACGAACTCCCGGAAAACGATTGTCTC
Organism: Hoeflea sp.; assembly: GCA_020637795.1. Lineage (GTDB taxonomy): Bacteria > Pseudomonadota > Alphaproteobacteria > Rhizobiales > Rhizobiaceae > Hoeflea. Next base: position 367,186 of record JACKJT010000003.1, read on the forward strand.
GCGGTCGAGCACCACAGGCAGGCACAGCCGGGCGCCGCGCTCGCGCAGGCGCGCAAGCATCGGTCTGAGATCGGGCTCCGACCGGATCGGCAGGTATCCGGCGATGGCGGCGCCCGGATCGAAGCAAAGCGCTTCGGAAGCCTCGGCCATCGCCAGGCTCATTTCGATTCGCTGCTCCGGAGCGAGCGCATCCCGTCGAGCCAACACCGCCGACCGGATGCTTGCCTTGCTGTCCATCTGCCTCTCCGTCTCGAATTTCCCAGATGCGGCGTACCCCTGCAGACTGCCTGACGTCAACGATTTCCGGTCCACACCCGGAGCCGGTTGCGTGCAAGATTGGAACGGCTCCTCACCAACTGTAAACGACGTCTCCGGATTCCGATTGCCGCGGACTGGCCGGTACGTTTATCACCGCTTCGGCGAAGACCGCGGCTTATGCGGCCCATCGATACATTTTCAAAGCAACTGATTTGCGGACATTCATGAAACATCAGACGGAGCGATTGACTCACCCCGAAAGATCCTGCCTTCAATCGATTGCGAGAGGTGAGCTGCCCAACCCCGACGAATGTGATGGCACTGGCCAGGAAGCCTGGAACGATCACCTTGCATCGGCGCGCAGAAAGCTGATGGCAAGCACCACCATTGAAGCCGTCGCCCGCGCCATGAAGCTGGGGCTCATCGAGTAGGGACCGGGGCCGCGCTCCCGCCGATTGCAGTGCGCGAGGCAAGGACATGCGCAAGTCGTGGCAGCCCCATGACCTATCGATCCTATCAAGCGGCCGGAATGGAACGCTCTGGCCATTGACGACACAAGGTGCCTCTCCGGCACCTTGTCGCCAAAACATTTCTGCGAGCGGGATGTTTTCAGGCTCTCGCCAGGTGAACGCCACTTGAAACGACCGCAAGGCGCTGCCGGTTCGACCGTGTCTGGAACGTCCGCAGCATGGCGCTGATCTCCGCCACCTCGTTGACAAGCGAGTGGCTGCTGGCCGTCATTTCCTCGGCCATCGCAGCATTCTGCTGGGTTCCCTTGTCCACGGCCGAGACTGCGGTGTTGATTTCCTGCAAGGCGCCCGACTGCTCCCGCGCAGCCCCGATGATCGCTTGGACATTGCTGGCGATTTCCTGAACTTCGCCGGCGATGCTGTCGAGTGCCTTTCCTGTCTCGCTGACCAGCGACACGCCGGACTTCACCTGCTCTCCCGATGTGGTGATGAGTTGCTTGATTTCCTTGGCGGCCGCGGCCGATCGCTGCGCCAGTTCCCGGACTTCCTGGGCCACGACGGCAAATCCCCGCCCGGCCTCGCCGGCACGGGCAGCCTCGACCCCGGCATTCAGAGCAAGCAGGTTGGTCTGAAACGCAATCTCGTCAATCACCCCGATGATCCGGGAAATGTCTTCCGAAGATTTGCTGATCAGGGCCATGGCGGTGACGGCCTGTTTCATCACCTCGCCCGAATGCTCGGCATTCTGCCGTGTGCGCTCGACCAGTTTCCCCGCTTCCTCGGCCCTGCTGGTCGAGGATGTGACAGTCACGGTGATTTCCTCGACGGCCGACGCCGTTTCCTCGACCGAGGCGGCCTGCTGTTCGGCCCGCTTGGACAGATTGTCCGCGGCGGACCGGATCTCTCCGGCCCCGGAATTGATCTGCTCCGCCGACCCTCCGATCCGGTCGATGATTTCGGCGAGTTGCTCCACCGCGCCGTTGAAATCCCGGGTCAGGGAAACATAGGCTTCCGGCAGGTCGTCTTCGATGCGATGGGCGAGATTCTTGGCCGCGATCTGTTTCATCGCCTGGCCGAAGCTGTCGATCACCAGGGATCGTTCGTTGGCAATGGCTTCCTGTTCGGCCTTCTTCTTCGCCTCCTCTCCCTGTTCGATATAGACCGAGATCGACAGGTCCATATCCAGCATGATCGCCTTGACGAGGCTGACAACCAGAGAACTCAACTCCTCGGCCGATCCCTTTTTCCTCGAAAGCATGCCGCCCGCGGGCCAATGCTCCTTGATGATGGCGTGGATGAGATGCTCGACAAGCAGGCCATAGCCTCCGATGTACCATCTCGGCTCCAGCCCGATCCTCGCGTGCACGGCGCCAATGGTGCGAACACGCTCGACATAGTCCTCGTCGAAGCAACCGCTGGCGATCGATTCCCAATGCCTGAGCTGTGCGCCCTTGGCACCGCTCATGTGCTTTTCGGAGGAGAAGAAGCGTCTGGCTTCCGGTGTCTTCGACACCGTCTCGTAGAAGCGGTCCAGCCCCTTGGGCAGTTCGCGCTCGATGAGCGGCTTGAGCTGGCGCAAGTCCGCGCAGCCCTTTTCATTCAGGCCGATAAAGTCCAGCCGGCCGCGCATATCCTGGTCGGATGCGACCGCAGCGTGTGTTGAATTCTTCATTGTTCCCGTCCTTTGTGGTGTTTGGAATAAACTGCTCCACTGCCGGTTCCGGTTCGTAACTATCTGTTCTTATTAATTTTCCGGAGTTCCTATGCGATGTCTTGCGAAACTCTAACCCGATGCCGCCCGTTTCAATCCGGGTGCAAATTGTCCCGGATCGATATCTGTTGCCGGTTGGTCAGACACGGCAGGCGCGCAAAATGAAAACGCTTCCGAAGGAGCGATCGGCTTGCCAAGCAGATAACCTTGCCCGACATCGCAGGCCTGATCGCGCAGAAGCTCGAACTGATCCCTGGTCTCGATGCCCTCTGCAACCACCCGCATGCCGAGATTGTGGGCGAGATTGATGATCGCTCGAACGATGATCGCGTCCTCGGTTCCGGTCTGGATCTCGCGGACGAAGGACTGATCAATCTTGAGACAGTGCACGGGAAACCGCTTCAGATGCGAAAGCGACGCATGACCGGTGCCAAAATCATCGAGCGCGATCTGTACGCCGAGACGGTGCAGATCATCCAGCGACCGCCCGATCTGGTTGCTGACGCGGTCGAGCAGCACATTCTCCGTGACTTCGATTTCCAGCACGTCGGCTTCAAGCCCATACCGGTCAAGCATCGAAATCACCGTCTCGGCAAAATCATGCTGCTTGAGCTGGGAAGCAGCGACATTGACCGCAATCCGGCCGGGATCAAGTCCTTGATCCCGGATGTCGCGCACCATCGACATGGCTTGCTCCAGGACAGCCAGACCGAGCGGGATGATCAACCCGGTTTCTTCTGCGACCGGAATGAATTCCGATGGCGGCACGTAGCTTCCCCGATGCTTCCATCGGGCGAGGATCTCGAACCCGATATGCTTGCCCGTGCGGAAGCAGACCTGGGTCTGGGCGGCGATTTCGATCTGGTTTTCAGCCAGCGCCACACGCAGCGCATCGGCAGTCGCCTGGCGTTGCTCCACCTGCCGCTTGTGCTCGGGATTGTAAAACGACCAGACGCCGCGGCCTCTCGCCTTGGCATGGTACAGGGCGATATCGGCGTTCTTCAGCAAGTCCTTTGGCGTACATCCATCGGCGGGAAAGAACGTGACACCCAGACTGCAGCCCGGGCGCACGACCCTGTGGCCCAGCATGAAGATCTCGCTGAGCCTCGATACGATTTTCTCGCCGATCTTCTCGACTTCGGAGATGGTGCTGACATTGGGCAGCAAAATCGCAAATTCGTCCCCGCCGATGCGCGCCACCGTGTCGGTCTTGCGCAGGACCTCGGTAAGCCGCTGGGCAACCTCGACCAACAGCTTGTCACCCGCGTCATGGCCAAGCGTGTCGTTAACATCCTTGAAATGATCCAGATCGATCAGGACAAGCGCACCGGTCTGCTCGACGCCCTTGCGGTCGCCCAGGGCCCTGGTCAGCCGGCTGATCAGCACGGAGCGGTTCGACAATCCAGTCAGGGAATCCTGCTCGGCCTGGATCTTTATCGTTTTCTCGGCCTGCTTGATGTCGGTGATGTCGGTGCAGACACCGACGGTATAGCCCGCCTTCGAGCGCCGTTCCTGCACCTGGATCCATCGGCCGTCACTCAATTGCTGAATGATCGGATTGCCCGGATTGTGATGCCGCTTGAGTCGGTTTTCGATGTAGGCTTCGCGTGCCTTCGGATCCTCGGACAGGCCAAGATACTGATTGTTTTCAACAGCAATCTTGAGCAGGTCTGCAAACGATATGCCCGGGACAAGATGCTTGGCTTTCGCCGTGTGAAAATCCTTGTACGCCTTGTTGAAGTGAAGCAGCTTGTCTTCCAGGTCGAAGGCAACAACGCCATCAGGGATGGTTGCGATCAATTCCCGAAGCAATAATTCGGTATTTCTTCGCTTTTCCACTTCGTCATGCAGGGCCTTTTCGATCGCCTTGCGTTCGGTGATGTCATAGCGGATCGATACATATCCATCGATTTTCCCGAACTGATTACGCTTTGGAACGATAGTCGTGTCGACCCAATAAAAGTCACCATTCTTGTCGCGATTGCATATTTCAGCCCGCCAGGGACGGCCATTGCCAATGGTTCTCCACATATCCGCGAAGAACTCCCGGCTGTGGAATCCGGAGTTCAGAAGGCTTATCTTCTGACCAACAAGTTCTTCGTTTTTATATTTGCTTATCTTGCAAAACCTCTCATTTGCATAGGTTATTCTGCCAGACTTGTTTGTTATTGATACAATAGTGTTTTGGTCAAGAGCTTCTTTGTAAGCGATCAATTCGTTACAGGCTTCGTGATAAGCCAAAGAGTTAACCGAGTAACCATCTCGTGACTGAACATCATTCGATAAGTTGCTATGACCGCTGTCGGTATCCTCAAGAATCATTTGCATGCCCCCCAACATGTCCAATCATCTGAATATGTCTTTATGAACGTTATCGATCTGTATGTGAACGATATCGTACGTAAAATATAATTAACAAATCTTTACTGTTTTCGTTATTAAGACGTACTTCTATCGGATTGGATCCGGTCACGGATCTGCAAGAGGCAAAAAAATTGAAAACTGAACTGATCGGTGATTTCGACACCCGGAACAAAATCCTGCTGGCGTTGCGGCCCGATGCAATCGCATTCCTGGAGTCGCGCGCCGTGGTCAAGCGACTGTCGCAAGGTCAGGTTCTCTACAAGGATGGGGAATTTTTCACCCACGCGATCTTCCCGCATGAGGGGGTCATATGCCTGATGGCCCAGATGCAGGACGGACGAAGCGTCGAGAAAGCGTCGGTCGGCAATGAGGGTTTCATTGGAATTTCCTACATTTTCGGCGGCGGAAAAACCATCAGCGAGCCGGTTGTTCAGGTGCCCGGATATGCCTCCTGGATTTCGATCAAGGATCTCGACGAGGCAATCCAGAATTATCCCTGCGTCCGCGACACCATGATGCGCTACGCCAAGTCGCTGACCGTGCAATTGATGGAATCCGTTGCCTGCAACAGTCTGCACAAGGCCGAACAACGGGTCAGCCGCTGGCTGCTGCACGCCCATGACCGCGTCAACACCGATACATTTCAAATGACCCAGGAGGGGATTTCCAAGGTGCTCGGCATGCGCCGCGCGACGGTCAGTTCGGCGTGCAATGCCTTGATGAATGCGGGCGCACTCAAATACACGCGCGGAAATGTGACAATCACCGATCGCAGCATTCTGGAAGGCAGGTCCTGTGAGTGCTACGAACGCATCCGCCTTGCATTCGCCAATAGCAGCTCCCACAAGGCGAGGGACTGAGCCGTCGCCTACCCGCGCAGTCGATGGGCCTGATCCGAACATCATCGATGGGTTGAGTGCGATCCACGGCAACCGATGGATTTATTGATCCTGGGAACCTACAACGTAGGTGGGCGCCATATGTCCGGACCCACGGGTCCGGTCAGGGACAGCTCCCTTTGGATCAATTAAGGCCCCAGGGATTACGTATCCTGTCGAGAGGCGCAGATCGCTCCTGCTATATAGGTCATGCCGGGCCCAACTCCAATCGGCAAATTGCAGCTCGGAGCTTTAGAGCCAATCATCTTTAGCTGGAATCGTTTGGACGCAGGGATTTCGTGATCTGGCAAGGAGCGGGAGGCGACGCGGCGCGAGCGCCGTCAGCCTCGCGCGACGCAGTCCAGAGCGCGAAAGGCCAAGTTCAGGCGATTATGTTGGATTGAATTTGGTCGAACTGCCCGTTTTCACCAGGCTTGGACGTCTTTTCCGCGCCAGCGTCGTCAAAATCCTCGCACGATGCGCTGCATCGCGCTTGCGGTTTTCCTCGCTGGCACAAAAAATCCTGCCCACCAAACCGCTTCCAGCTAAAGATGATTGGCTCTATACCGCACAAGTGAGGAGTAACCCGGACCTGCCGGAGCCTCAAGCTCCGTGCTGGCCAGGCGGCATGCCTGAAAACCGCTCCCGAAAGGAACTGTGCCCGCGGTCCGTTCCCGGCTCCGACCGCCAGCCCCGGGGCTCAGCCCCGCCCGGACAGCTTCCCGGCAATCTGCTCGATCTTGCCTGTGACCTCGGACAAGGCCTGGGCCAGATCATGATCGGTCTTGTCGACCTTGCTCAGCGCATTGTCGCGGGTCTTTTTCAGTGTTTCGACCTCGGCCTCGAGCCCGCGCATCCGGCGCTGCAATTCGTGCAGCTCGTCCATCACCATGATTCCCGCCATCACCGTGATGCGCAAGTCGCCGATCTCGCCGAACTGGTTCTTCAGATGGCCGACATAGCGGTCGAAACGCCCGGCAAGATCGCTCAGATGTTCTTCCTGGCCTTCCTCACAGGCCATCCGGTAGGTCTTGCTGTCAATGGTAACCGTAACCTGAGCCATTCAACACATCCTGTTTTGCACGACCCCGGCTGATCGAAGGCAAATGCGATTTGACAATTCCAAGTCTCAAACACGTCTCAGCGGTCGAGAACCGCCCTGATCGTTTCCATGGCCGTCACCAGCCGGCGGGAAACCTCGCGATTGGCTTCTTCCAGGCGGTTGGCCCTGTCCTGCGACTGGTCAAGTTCCAGCGCGATACGCGTGCGATCCTCGATCATCCGGTCCAGTTCGGCCGCCGCTTCGGTCGAACTGCGGCTCGCCTCCACCTGCCGATCGACTTCATTGTCGAGCTGATTCAAGGCTTTTTTCAATGCCTCAAGCGCGGATTGTACTGTCTTTTCAACCGGCATCATCAGCTTCCCTGGATCTGGAGTGCAAGCCGAATCGCTTGAATTCCGGACACTTGTGAGCGCGAGTTTACGCATCAGCCGAACGGGGCGTCAACAAAACCGCCCTGTGCATCCCCAGCCGTTTGCAGCCAAGGCATTTGTTGACTCCGCCGAAGCAACTGCTATGTGTGCGCGGCCTTCGATCCGGACTTGATCAAGCCCGGACCTGACATGAACGCGACTAGGCGGAACCATCATGATTTTACGCGAAAAACACGACCGGATGGCCAATGCGATCCGGTTTCTGTCCATGGATGCTGTAGAGAAAGCCAAATCCGGACATCCAGGCCTGCCCATGGGCGCAGCCGATGTCGCCACGGTACTGTTTTCGCGCTATCTGACCTTCGATCCGAAAAAGCCCGACTGGCCCGATCGCGACCGCTTCGTGCTGTCCGCCGGCCACGGCTCGATGCTGATCTATTCGCTGCTATACCTGCTCGGATATGACGACATCTCGCTTGAGGACATCAAGAATTTCCGCCAGCTGGGCTCTCCCACCGCAGGCCACCCGGAATACGGCCACGCCGCAGGCATCGAGACCACCACCGGCCCGCTCGGCCAGGGCATCGGCAACGCCGTCGGCATGGCAATGGCCGAGCGAAAGCTGGCTGACGAGTTCGGCTCCGACCTTGTCGAGCACTACACCTATGTTCTTGCAGGCGACGGTTGCCTGATGGAGGGCATCAGCCAGGAAGCGATTTCGCTGGCCGGCCACCTCAAGCTCAACAAACTCATCCTGTTCTGGGATAACAATTCAATCTCCATCGACGGACCGGTCTCGCTGACCGATTCCACCGACCAGCTTGCCCGCTTCGCCGCATCGGGCTGGAACACGCTCGACATCGACGGCCACGACCCCGAAGCCATTGCGCAAGCCATCGAGGCCGCGCAGAAATCGGACCGGCCGACGCTGATCGCCGCCAAGACCGTCATCGGTTTCGGCGCACCCACCAAGGCCGGAACCAGCGGCGCCCATGGCTCGCCGCTCGGCGAAAAGGAAATCGCCGGCGCGCGCAAGGCGCTGGGCTGGGACGAAGAACCCTTCGTCGTCCCCTCCGACATCCTCGACGCATGGCGGCTCGCCGGCCTGCGCTCGGTCAAGGACCGGAAGGCCTGGGAAGCCCGGCTTGCCGAGGCCGACAACGATGTCCGCATGGCGTTCGAGCGCCGCATGAACGGTGAACTGCCGGGCGAACTCGAGCCCGCCATCACCGCCTACAAGAAGAAGCTGGCGGAAGACCTGCCGAACGTCGCCACCCGCAAGGCCTCGGAAATGGCGCTCGAGGTCATCAACGGCGTGGTTCCCGAAACCATCGGCGGATCGGCCGACCTCACCGGCTCCAACAACACCCGCACCAGCCAGACCAAGCCGATCACCCCGGACGATTTCTCCGGCCGCTACATTCACTACGGCATTCGTGAACACGGCATGGCCGCGATCATGAACGGCATCGCGCTGCATGGCGGCCTGATCCCCTATTCCGGCGGCTTCCTGATCTTCTCCGATTACTGCCGTCCTTCGATCCGCCTCGCGGCGCTGATGGGCATCCGGGTCATTCACGTTCTGACCCACGATTCCATCGGCCTTGGCGAAGACGGACCGACCCACCAGCCGGTCGAACAGATGGCGGCTCTGCGCGCCATCCCCAACCTGCTGATGTTCCGGCCGGCCGACGTTGTCGAAACCGCCGAATGCTGGGAGATTGCGCTCGAACAGGGCAAGCGCCCCAGCGGCATTGCGCTGACCCGTCAGAACCTGCCGACCGTGCGCACCGATTTCACCGAGGAAAACCTCTGCGCCTATGGCGCTTATGATCTTGTTTCGGCGAGCGACGCGGATGTCACCATCTTCGCCACCGGCTCGGAAATCGAAATTGCGCTTGAAGCCCGCGAGATGCTTGAGGCGAAAGGTCACACCACCCGTGTGGTCTCCGTGCCCTGCTTCGAGTTGTTCGAAGAACAGAGCATGGAGTATAAAAACGCCGTTATCGGGGATTCCAAGGTCAAGATCGCCATCGAGGCGGGCATCCGCCAGGGATGGGACCGCTTCATTGGTTCGGACGGCCTGTTCATCGGCATGACCGGGTTCGGCGCATCCGCACCTTACAAGGAACTCTACGAGCATTTCGGCATCACCGCCGCAGCCGCTGTGGCCGCGGTCGAAGCCCGCTTACATGACGAAGCCTGATCTGTGACGGATACAGGCACACTCGGACCCAGGACGGAGGAATAACATGAAGACCAGGATTGCCATTAACGGATTTGGCCGTATCGGCCGCAATGTTGTGCGAGCCATTTATGAATCCGGCCGCACCGATATCGACATCGTGGCGATCAACGACCTCGGTCCGGTTGAAACCAACGCTCACCTGATGCGTTGGGATTCCGTCCACGGCAAGTTCCCCAAGACGGTTGAAGTCGACGGCGACACCATCCGCATCGAGGGCGGCGATTCCTTCAAGGTCTTCGCCGAACGCGATCCGAAGAACCTGCCCTGGGGCGATCTCGGCATCGACATCGTGATGGAATGCACCGGCATCTTCACCGCACGTGAAAAGGCCGCCATCCATCTCGAGGCCGGTGCCAAGCGCGTGCTCGTCTCTGCCCCGTCGGCGGGTGCGGACAAGACCATCGTCTACGGCGTCAACCACAATGTACTGACCAAGGACGACCTGGTCGTCTCCAACGCATCCTGCACCACCAACTGCCTGGCGCCGGTCGCCCATGTCCTGCACAATGCCATCGGCATCGAAAAGGGCATGATGACCACGATCCATTCCTACACCGGTGACCAGCCGACGCTCGACACCATGCACAAGGATCTCTATCGCGCCCGCGCAGCCGCCATGTCGATGATCCCGACCTCGACCGGCGCCGCAAAGGCTGTCGGCCTGGTGCTTCCCGATCTCAACGGCAAGCTCGACGGCATGTCGATCCGCGTCCCGACCCCGAACGTCTCGGTGGTCGACCTGAAGTTCATCGCCAAGCGCACGACTTCTGTTGACGAGATCAACAAGGCCATTCGCGAAGCCGCCGACGGCGCGCTGAAGGGTGTGCTCGGCTACACCGATGAGCCGAACGTCTCCATCGACTTCAACCACAACCCGCATTCCTCGGTCTTCCACATGGACCAGACCAAGGTGATGGACGGCACCCTTTGCTCGATCCTCACCTGGTACGACAACGAGTGGGGCTTCTCCAACCGCATGGGCGACACCGCCGTTGCGATGGCAAAGCTGATCTAGCAGCCGGTCTGCGGTTTTCTTGCCAGAGGCAACCGGACAGAATACGGAACACAAGCACCGCCACCGTTCGAAAGGACGGTGGCGGTGCTGATTCCGGCACCGGGTTCATCCAGAAGGCGCGGGTTTTTGCACGCTGGCGTCCGGCATGAGACGTGAAGCCGCAGACAGAATTTCCCTCTCCGGCTTGCGTCGTTGCACATGCGATGTAATCTCCGCGCCGGAAGCCAGCAGGACACCAACTTGACGATCGGAACATGCAATGACCTCATTCAAGACCCTCGATGATCTGACCGACCTTTCCGGCAAGCGCGTCCTCTTGCGGGTCGATCTCAATGTTCCCGTCAAGGACGGCAAGGTGACCGACACCACCCGCATCGAACGCGTGGCGCCGACCATCATGGAACTCTCGAACAAGGGCGCCCGGGTCATCCTGCTGGCGCATTTCGGCCGCCCCAAGGGCGAAGCAGTTCCCTCGATGTCGCTCGACCCGATTGCCGGCATCGTCGAAAGCGTTCTCGATCACCGCGTCCATTTCGCCGCCGACTGCATCGGCGAAGCAGCAAAGAAGGCGGTGGATGCCATGGTCGATGGCGACATCCTGCTCCTGGAAAACACCCGCTTTCATGCCGGCGAGGAAAAGAACACTCCCGAATTCGCCAAGGCGCTGGCCGAGAATGGCGACATCTACGTCAACGACGCGTTCTCCGCAGCCCACCGCGCCCATGCCTCGACCGAAGGCCTGGCGCACCTGCTTTCCGCCTATGCCGGCCGCACTATGCAGGCGGAACTGGTCGCGCTTGAGAAAGGCCTCGGCAACCCTGCCCGCCCGGTGGTCGCCATCGTCGGCGGCGCCAAGGTGTCCACCAAGATCGACCTGTTGCAGAACCTGGTGAAAAAGGTCGATGCGCTGGTCATCGGCGGCGGCATGGCCAACACCTTCCTGGCCGCCCGCGGCATCGATGTCGGCAAGTCCCTGTGCGAGCATGACCTCGCCGAAACCGCCAGGGCGATCGAGGCCGAAGCCCAAGCCTCCGGATGCGCCATCGTGCTGCCGGTCGACGGCGTTGTCGCCCGCGAGTTCAAGGCCGGCGCGGACAATGAAACCGTCGACGTCTCAGCCATTCCCGCCGACGCCATGATGCTCGACGTCGGCCCGAAATCCGTTGAAGCCATCAACGCCTGGATCACCAAGGCCGACACGCTGGTCTGGAACGGCCCGCTCGGCGCCTTCGAAATCCCGCCCTTCGATGCAGCCACGGTGTCGGCCGCCCAGCACGCGGCGCGCCGCACCCGCGAAGGTCTTCTGGTCTCGGTTGCCGGCGGCGGCGACACTGTCTCGGCGCTCAACCATGCCGGCGTAGCCGAGGATTTCACCTATGTCTCGACCGCCGGCGGCGCATTTCTCGAGTGGATGGAAGGCAAGCCCCTGCCCGGCGTCGACGTGCTCAAGAATTGAGCCCGGTCCGCCAGAGTGCGGCGAGGAAAATCGTCCGCGCACCAATCGTCATGACAAGCGCACCGAACGCAACCAGATAGACGACCTGCGCGGCCATCAGGTCGCGCAGCGCCAGCACCGCAAAGGCCGATCCCATCAATATCCCGCCGATATTGCGGCCGACCGGGTCGTACATGTCCGACGTGAGCCGCACGGTGGCGATGAAGAAGCCGAACGACAGCGCGGTGAGGACCGGGATCGACCAGGACCCCGTCCCGGTCGCGGCGAATCCCGCGAACGCCGCCTCGATCAGAACGAAATCCGCCCAGAAGTCGAAATGGGCGCCCGCTCGCGATGCGACGCCGAACCGCCGCGCGAGCGGCCCGTCGGCTGCATCCGTCGCTATTGCAATCGTCTGGCCGATCACCGCCAAATCACCTTCTCCGGCGACAATCAGCTGATAGAGAACCGGCGCCAGCGCCAGTCGCAGCGCGGTCAGCCCGTGCGGCAGCAGGCGCAACGCAGGCATTGTCATTGCAGGCTGTCGGCGAGAGCCAGCGCCGCGTCATGCGCCATCTGTACCGCACGCTCCGTATTGCTGCCCTGATATGCATTGTCCGGATCGTTCGACTGATAGACCGCATAACCATGAGCCGCCGCGATCCTCGCGCCGTTCTCGGTCAGAAGCGCCTTCGTATTGGCAATCGGGTCGTCCGGCTTGCCGCCGGCCGTCACGAGCACCGCGATCTTCTTGCCGCCAAAATCGCCGGCCCGCGCAATATAGGCGAGCATCGGTGGGGCGACCTTGCCGCTGTAAATCGGCGATGCCAGCACAATCAGGTCATATTCCTGAAAGTCTGCCGGCGCCTCCGCGCTTGCCGTTGTGTGGCCGACGCGCCAACCCTTTTCCACCAGCCCATCCTCAAAGGCCGTCATGACATCGGCCGGAAATGCACTCAGGCCGGGGCTGAGAACAGCCAGCGCCCGCCCCGCCGCGCCTTCACCATTGAGGGTTTGCAGCGGCGTCACCGTCTCGCGATTGACCCGCCAGTTGAGCCAGGCAAGCGAACCGGCGGCAAGGGCGGCAACAATCAGAACCGCGATGAGCAAACCGCGCAGTAATCCGGACATCCCACATCCCCTTTGCCTGCCTGATCTCGACAAAGCCTAGCCATCGAACCCGGCTCGGCATTGATGGTGGTCAATGGGGGCTTCCAGCCCATTAACTCTTCGGCCAATTGTCGAACCCATTTAAACGATTGAATTATTTTCAATCGATTCAAGACGCATGAGGCCTATTTTCTCTCCAGCACAGCATCTGTTAAAGCAGCCCGCAAGATGAAGATAACCAGGGGTTTAGGCATGATGAACGCGACGATGGCGAAACAGATGGCGGAGAAGGACGGCTTCATCGCCGCGCTCGACCAGTCGGGCGGCTCCACGCCCAAGGCGCTCAAGCTCTATGGCGTGGCGGAAGACGCCTATTCCAATGACGAGGAGATGTTTGCGGCTATCCACGCCATGCGCGCCCGCATCATCAAGTCGCCTGCTTTCACCGGCGACAAGGTGATCGGCGCGATCCTGTTCGAGCGCACCATGGATGGCGTGATCGATGGCATTCCGACCGCCGACTATCTCTGGGACAAGCGCGGCATCGTGCCGTTCCTGAAAGTCGACCAGGGCCTGATGGACGACAAGAACGGCGTGCAGTTGATGAAGCCGATGAACGGCCTCGACGCGCTGCTCGAGCGGGCCGTTGCCAAGAACATCTTCGGCACCAAGATGCGTTCGGTCATCAATGCCGCTGACAAGGACGGGATCGAAGCCATCGTCGCCCAGCAATTCGAAGTCGGCCAGCAGATCCTCGGCCACGGGCTGATGCCGATCATCGAACCGGAAGTCAACATCAAGATCGCCGACAAGGCCGAAGCCGAAGCGTTGCTCCTGGCCGCGATCCAGCGGCACCTCAAAGCCGCGCCAGCCGGCCAGCAGATCATGCTGAAACTGTCCTTGCCGACAGTCGCCAATCTCTACAAGCCGCTGGTCGACGATCCGCGCGTCATGCGCGTCGTGGCCCTTTCGGGCGGCTATTCCCGTGATGAGGCCAACCACCTTCTCAGCGCCAATGACGGGGTGATCGCCTCCTTCTCGCGCGCCCTGACCGAGGGCCTGTCGCACGGCCAGACGGATGCCGAATTCGATGCGACGCTTGCCGCGACCATCGACAGCATCTTCGAGGCCTCGCGAAAGGCCTGACAGCACGTCAGCGAAGCGGATTTGTTTCAACCCGCCGTGGCAACACGGCGGGTTGTCTTTTATGGTGACCCCCGTTTCCAGGAATGGTGTTTGTCAAAGGAAGAGACGATCGCAGCCATGAACAATTTTCTCGCCGGTCTCGTCAGTTGGGTGCTGGTCCCGGTCGCCGTCAGCAAGGGTCTGGGCGTACGCCGCGTTGTTCCCCGGCTTCCGCCGCCACGCGGTCGTCCGAGGGGACAATCCGGGGAAGGCGACGCGGACATCCGCATTCTGGTCGTTGGCGATTCGTCCGCCGCCGGCGTGGGCGCCGACCGGATCGAGGAAACGCTGGGCCCGCAGGTCGCCGCAATTCTTGGTGAAGCGACCGGCAAGGCCGTCGCCTGGCGCAACGCCGGCGCCAATTCCGCCATTGCCGCCCAGGTGCGCGACCATGTGATCCCGCATATCGAGGAACGCGACTTCACCCATGTGATCGTGACTGTCGGCACCAACGACGCCAAGAATTTCGTCACCCGCTCGGCATTCAAGAAAGCCTTTGGCGGTCTGCTCTACGCGATCCATGCCCGCTGGCCGGAAGCTAGGGTCTACTGGTCACCGGTGGTCGACATGCCGGATGTGCCGGCGCTGCCCTCGTCACTCGCGTTCATCCTTGGCCTTCGTGCGCAGATCATCAATGCCATGGGTATTCAGCTTTGCCGGGAGCGAAACGCGATCGCCCTGGAGCGGCTTCCGGTCGAGGGCGCCGAGGGGTTCGCGGTTGACGGGTTTCATGCCAACGCGCTGGGTTACAGACACTGGGCGCAGCACATCGCGCGGATCATTCAGGCCGAAGCACCAGCGCCATCATCATCGCAAAGATCAGAATAAGAGCGATTTTCCAGACATCGCTCCGTCGTTTCAGACCCGGAAGACCGAAGGGTTTGATCAGATGCAGTGTCATGGCTACCAGAACCAGGACAAGCAGTATTTTAGTCGCCATGCGTCATGCCTTTTCCAGTTTAGCCATACACCTGTCATGATCCTGGTCAATCAGCTAGGCTTAACGCACTCTGGGCGATGATTCCCGGTTCGCCACATCCCGAAACACATTTGCACACCGGTACCTCATGCGCAGCAATCTTCTTCCCGTCCTGTCATTGCTTCTCGGCACGGCCTTCCTGCTGGCCGGCAATGGCCTCCACGGCCTGCTGCTGCCCATGCGTGGATCCGCGGAAGGGTTTTCGCCCACGTCGCTTGGCCTTCTGGGTACCGCCTGGGCAACCGGATTTGTGCTCGGCTGTGTTTTCTCGCAACGGCTGGTTCGGCGCATCGGCCACGTCCGGGCCTTCTCGGCGTTTTCGGCAACCATTGCCATCATAGCACTTCTGACCGGACTGCTGGTCGATCCGATCAGCTGGATCGTGCTTCGGGTGGTCACCGGCTTCTCGCTGGCCGCGGCCTTCATGATCATCGAGAGCTGGCTGAACGAACGCGCCACCAACGAGACCCGCGGCCTGATCTTCTCGCTCTACATGACAGTCACCTATGTCGCCATCGTCGCAGGACAGATGAGCATCGCCTTCGGCGACGTCACCCAGACGACGTTCTTCATCATCGCAGGCATCCTCTACTGCCTGGCGCTGCTGCCCACGGCTGTGTCGACCGCATCCAGCCCGGCGCCGTTGAAGGAGGTCAAGCTCGATCTCGGAATGATCTACCGGAATTCGCCGGTGTCCTTCATTGCGATCCTGCTGATCGGCGTCGCCAACGGGGCGTTTGGCACATTGGCCCCGGTTTTCGGCGCCACTGTCGGCTTGAGCACTTTCACCATCGCCACCATGATGTCGATCACGATTTTCTCCGGCGCAGTCATGCAGGTGCCCGCGGGCCGCATCTCCGACCGGATGGACCGGCGTTATGTCCTTGCTACCCTGGCCGCCATCGCCGGCCTTTCGGGTCTCGCCATCACGATCATCAAACCGGACAGTCTCGCCATCCTGTTCGGTCTGGTCTCGCTATACGGGGCAATGTCCTACACGCTCTATTCCATCACGGTGGCGCATGCGAACGACTTTGCCGCCAGCGACAAGTTTGTCACGGTTTCGGGCGGGCTGCTGCTGCTTTACGGCATCGGCACGATCGTCGGCCCGCTTCTCGGCGGCCTCGTCATGGCCGTCGAACCGCATCTTCTGTTCGTGGTGACGGCCGTCGCCCACCTCGGCGTTGCAGTCTACGCCCTGATCCGGACCCGCATGCGCGCGGCCATCCCCGTTGAAGAGCGCGAAAGTTTCACCTCGACGCCTTCGGCCAGGGCAGCGACGCCCGAATCGATCAATCTCGATCCGCGCGCCGCGCACGACACGTAGGCCCGCCCCACACGCGATTGCTGCATGGGGCGGTCCGGCCCCGGCTTCAGCTCATGTCGAGCACGATCTTGCCGATGTGATCGCCATCTTCCATGCGCCGGTGCGCGGCTGATGCCTGATCCAGCGGGAAGATCGAATCCATCACCGGCAACACCTTCCGCTCGCTCAGCAGCGGCCAGACATGCTTGCGCAGCTCGCGGGCTATCTCCGCCTTGAACGTGATGTCGCGGGCTCTCAGGGTTGATCCGGTGTGCGTCAGCCGTTTCGTCATCAGCAGCGCAAAATCGGCCTCGGCCTTCCGGCCTCTGAGGAAGGCGATCTGGACGATCCGGCCCTCGATTGCCGCCGCCTGGTAGTTGCGGGTGATGTAGTCGCCGCCCACCATGTCCAGGATCAGATCGGCTCCCTTGCCACCGGTCGCCTCCCTGACCGCCTCGACGAAATCCGTGTCGCGGTAATTGATGGCGACATCGGCGCCCAGCTCGCGCATGGCCATGCATTTCGCCTCTGATCCGGCCGTTGCCAGCACCCGCGCGCCAAACGCCTTGGCGAGCTGGATCGCGGTGGTTCCGATGCCCGAGGTTCCGCCATGAACCAGAAAAGTCTCACCGGACTTGAGCCCGCCGCGCTGGAACACATTGTGCCAGACCGTGAAGAAGGTTTCGGGGATCGCCGCCGCCTCGGTCATGGTCAGCGCCGCGGGAGCCATCAGCGCATTGCTCTCGTTAACGGTGCAATACTCGGCGTATCCGCCGCCCGCCACCAGGGCGCAGACCTGATCGCCCGGCTTGAACCCCTGAACGGAGGCGCCGACCGCTTCCACCTCCCCGGCAATCTCCAGCCCCGGAATATCGGAAGCGCCCGGCGGCGGCGGGTAGGCCCCCTGCCGCTGAAGGCAATCAGGACGGTTCACCCCCGCAGCCGCAACCTTGACCAGCAGCTCCATCTCGCCCGGCACCGGCTTGTCGCGCGTTGTCGGGGTGAGGACTTCGGGGCCGCCGGGTTCCCGGATTTCGATTGCACGCATCAGATCGTTCTCCTGCTCACACTTTTCCACAACTTAGGCACGGGCTAGGATAACGGCAATGCCGGCCGGCGGCCTGACCCAGGACAATACACGGGAAATCCCGGATCCCGGCACCTGCGATGCTCGAGAAGACCAGAACGCGAGGACAAGACCATGTTTGCAGATGACGACCGTCCCAAACCCGTACAACGCCATGAAATCGGCTGCGACCTGACATTCCTGTCCGCCGGTGAACTGGAGGAGCGAATCGCTCTCTTGCACGAAGAAATCCGGCGCCTGGAAGCAGAAAAATCCTTCAAGACATCCAGCCGGAGCACTGCCGAGAGCTTCTTCAAACAAAAATAGATCTTGTTTCGCAAGGCGTTACAGAAATGATAAAATCCGTTAAGCTTCGGTTAAGCTTTACAAGTCTTTACTATACGCATCCAGGTTTTCCTGGATTTGACAGTCTGGCCTTCGGTCATTCTGTTTGACGCCTCCCTGTTAAACTCTTGAGAGCCGCTGATGCGGCTCTTTTTTTGCCTTGCTCCCGAGCGGCAAAAGTCCCTACGATAAAACGTCTTCAGTCATATGCATTTTGCGGGCGGGAACGCCCCGCATCAATGGCCCCGGATCCGTGCCGACCGGCCACGAACAGGACGTTTCATTTGCTGTCGCATCGCGGTTTTGACGTTAACCCTTTCTTAAGAATACACTTGCCGCCGCAAGGGCCGCGGTCCATTCTGCCCAGGCAAGGCAGAGACCTTTCCCGCCCTGCGAAAAGCCGCCTACCCAGTATTTTGTAATCAGGATATTCCGGCCCATGTCTGAAACCAGCCTCAACACAATCAACCTCGCGGACCGCATGGCCAACTCGGCCCAGTTCAAGGCGCTCTATGCCGAAGGGATGGGCCTGGTTGAGGAAACCGCGAACTATCTTGACGGCCCCGGCCGGATCGCCTCGAAGAACCTGCCGCGGCTGGCCGGCGTTCTCTACGCGGCTGAATCCATGCGCCTGACCACCCGGCTGATGCAGATGGCGTCATGGTTGCTGCTGCAGCGTGCCGTCAACAACGGCGAGATGAACCGCGATCAGGTTCTTGCAGAAAAGAACAAGGTCCGTCTCGACAGCTTCAATTGCGACCGCACGGCCCAGGGCTGGAGTGACCTGCCGGAAAGCTTCCGCGATCTGGTCGAACGCTCCCTGCGGATTCAGAACCGGGTGGCGCTGCTCGACCGCGAGATCTACCGTCCGGTGGAAGCCGCGGCCCTGAAGCCGGACAACGAAAATTCGGTCCAGGCCCAGCAGCATCTGCTGCAGACG
Source organism: Hoeflea sp. (assembly GCA_020637795.1). Taxonomy (GTDB): domain Bacteria; phylum Pseudomonadota; class Alphaproteobacteria; order Rhizobiales; family Rhizobiaceae; genus Hoeflea. Next base: position 385,930 of record JACKJT010000003.1, read on the forward strand.
GTTTTCACGAAGCGCTGAAAACCTGCGCAGCAGCCAGATCAGATCTTTCAAAAAAGCCCGCAGCGCCTGCCGCGGGCTTTTTCACGTTCCTGTGCCGGGCGCCAGGGGTCCGGTGTCACGACAACAAAAAACCCGCCGGGAACGGCGGGTTCTGAGCGTCGGCGAGTGCCGTGCGTCTTAGAGGCTGAGGCCTTCGAAACGCTTCTTGAACTTCGAAAGACGGCCGCCACGGTCCAGCATCTGCTGGTTGCCGCCGGTCCAGGCCGGATGCGACTTCGGATCGATTTCGAGGTTCATGGTGTCGCCTTCGGCACCCCAGGTGGACTGGGTCATGTATTCGGTGCCGTCGGTCATGACCACCTTGATCATGTGGTAATCGGGATGGATGTTCGCCTTCATCTTCTTCTTCGTCCTGCCGTTGGGAGGCCCCTGCGCAGCGATGCTTGCGGCATTTTGGCCAAACACATAAATGAAGCCGGTGTCCCTTGGAACAACGACTTCCCAATTCGATGGCGAGCCTATACATGAAGGCACTGTCGATAACAAGGGCCGCATCCGTTTTTGCCGGTCTGCCTGAACATTGAATGCGCATACCAGGAGCAGACGTGGCTGAACAAACCGATACACCCAAGACGGCCCGCCTTTCGGTACGGCCGCTCGCCCGGCTTTTCCCGTACATCCGGCGTTATCCGCATCTGGTGATTGGCGCGCTTGCCTTCCTGCTGCTGGCCGCGGTCACCACCCTGACCCTGCCCATGGCCGTACGCCGGATGATCGATCACGGTTTTTCGGCCCAGGACGCCGGTTTCATCAACACCTATTTCTCGATGCTCGCGGCTATCGCCGTGATGCTGGCGCTTGCTTCGGCGTGCCGCTATTACTTTGTCATCACGCTGGGCGAGCGGGTCGTCTCCGATATTCGCCGCGATGTCTTCGACCACGTCACCCAGCTGTCTGCAGCCTTCTACGACGCCAACCGCTCGGGCGAGATCGTCTCGCGGCTGACCGCGGACACCACGCAGATCAAGTCCACCGTTGGCGCCACCGCATCCCTGGCCTTGCGCAACACCATCCTGTGCATCGGCGCAGGCGCCATGATGTTCATCACCTCGCCGAAGCTCTCGGCACTGGTTCTGGTCGCAATACCGGTCATCGTTTTCCCGATGGTCGGCTTCGGCCGCAAGGTCCGCAAACGCTCCCGCATGGCCCAGGACAGCCTGGCCGAGGCCATGACCTTTGCCGGCGAGGCCATCGGCGCGACCCGCACCGTGCAGGCCTTCAATACCGAAGCCCGCGCGCAGGCCCGCTTCAGCCAGGCCGTGGAAGCGGCTTTCACTGCGGCCCGCCAATCCATTCTTGCCCGCTCCATCCTCACCGGTTTTGCCATTGCCATGGCCTTCGGCTCCGTGGTCGCGGTGCTCTGGTATGGCGCCCAGTCGGTGCTGTCAGGCGAACTCTCGCCCGGCACATTGGGCCAGTTCCTGCTCTACTCGGTCTTCGCCGCCGGCAGCCTCGGCGCCTTGTCCGAGGTCTGGGGTGAACTCTCCCAGGCCGCAGGCGCCGCAGAACGCCTGAGCGAACTGCTCGACGAAGTGCCCGAGATCCGCGCACCTCAATCGCCAAAGGCGCTGCCCTCCCCCGCGATCGGTGATATCCGGTTCGACAACGTCCATTTCGCCTACCCGTCGCGGCCCGACACATCCGCGCTGACAGGAACCAGCTTTCACGTCCGCCCCGGCGAAACGGTGGCGGTGGTCGGCGCGTCCGGCGCCGGCAAGTCGACCCTGTTTTCGCTGATCCTGAGGTTCTACGACACCACCGCCGGAACCGTCTTCATCGACACTGTCGACGTCCGTGAAGCCGACCCCGCCGACGTGCGCTCCCGCATCGCCCTGGTTCCGCAGGATGTGACGATCTTTGCAGGCAGTGTCGGCGACAACATCGCATTCGGAAGGTCCGGCGCCAGCCAGGCGGACATCGAGGCAGCGGCGAAGGCGGCCCAGGCGCATGATTTCATCATGGCGCTCGACAGGGGCTACGACACCCAGGTGGGCGAACGCGGCATCACGCTGTCGGGCGGTCAACGCCAGCGCGTGGCAATCGCCCGGGCAATCCTGCGCGACGCGCCAATCCTGCTGCTCGACGAGGCCACCTCGGCGCTCGACGCGGAAAACGAAACGCTGGTGCAGAAGGCACTCGAAGGGCTGATGCTCGACCGCACCACGATCGTCATTGCCCACCGTCTGGCAACCGTGCTGCGCGCCGACCGCATCCTGGTGATGGACAACGGCCGGATTGTCGAGGAAGGCACGCATGTCGAACTGGTCGCCCGCGGCGGCCTCTACGCCCGCCTCGCCCGGTTGCAGTTCGAGCACGGGGCGGAAGCGCTTTCCGCCGAGGCCCTCCCCCCTGCCGGATCGACAGCCGGCAAATAATTCGCAAATCCGACTGCCGGATTATTGTGAAACCCGTCAAATCAGGGTAATTGTCTGGCGTTCGTCTGGAAGCCACGCGAGGGGCGGGACCTCGGTTCGCGGGCTATAACAGGAACATTCAGAAGGTGTATCCACGATGCGGAATGACGCGGAGTGGCGGACCCTGCTTCTGGCAGGCGTTTGCTATGCTGTGTGGTTGTTGCTGGCGTTCGGGTGGGCTGACCTGCCGGACATCTTGCGTGTCCTGCTGCTGATCCCCGTGATCACGCTGCATTCCTCGCTCCAACATGAATTTTTGCACGGTCATCCATTCAGGAACCAGAAGCTAAACGATCTCTTGATCTCCCCGCCAATTGGAGTGCTGGTGCCCTACCTGCGCTTCAAATCCTGCCACCTCACCCACCACATCAACGAAAACATCACCGATCCCTATGACGATCCGGAGAGCTATTATCTCGACCGGGACATATGGGCGGCGATACCTCCATTGCTCAAAGGCCTACTCATTGCCAACAATACCCTTGTTGGACGGATCACCATTGGACCGGCACTTGCAACGATCGGCTTTCTGCGCAGCGAATTCGCTCGTGCCAAGGCCGGTGACACGATCATCCTTAAGGTATGGCTGCGTCATTTTCTGGCAGTAGCCTTGCTGTTCTGGCTGATCGGCATCTTTGGCAGCCTGCATCCGGCAGCCTATTTCGTTGCCGCCTATTTCGGCATGGGACTGTTGATGGTCCGCTCCTTCATCGAGCACCAGGCCGTCGAGAAGGCCAACCAGCGCTCGGTGATCATCGAGACCAGGGGCCCGCTCAGCCTCCTGTTTCTCAACAACAACTTCCACTCGGTGCATCACGCCTATCCATCGCTTGCCTGGTACCGGATCCCCGCCTTCTTTCGGGAAAACCGCGCCCGGTTCCTGCGCATGAACGGCGGCTACCGCTACCAGAGCTACTGGGAAGTGTTCCGCCGCTTCGGTTTCCGGCCGAAGGAGCCGGTGGCTTGGCCGATCGAACCCCGCAAGCGGCGCGGCGACGGCGCGTGAATGGACCCGCACCAGCCGGAGGCGGCGCTGTGACCGGCGCTGTCTCCCTGCCGATGTATGACTGGCCGGAAGTCCGCGAGGCGACCGACAGCCTTTGGCAGGCGATCCATCTGCACCTGGCGCAACGAGGCATCGATGCACCTGGCGCGCTTGTGCGCGGCAACGATCCGGAAGCGCTGTGGACCGACCCTGCCCTCATCCTGTCGCAGACCTGCGGCTACCCCTACGCCAACAGGCTTGCGGACAAGGTGACGCTTGTCGGCACCCCAACCCATGCCGTCACCGGCGCAGCGCCCGGTAGGTATTTCAGCGTGTTCGTCGCCCGCAAGAGCCAGGCGCCGCAGCATCTCGCTGAACTCAGCCAGATGCGCTTTGCCTACAACATGGCGCATTCCCAATCCGGTTTCGCGGCACCGGTCCGGCTGCTTGCCTCGGGCGGCCATAGCTCCTCGCCGCAACCGCTGGAAACCGGCGCCCACCGCGCCTCCATCATCGCTGTCGCGACGGGAGCGGCCGACTGGGCCGCAATCGATGCCGTCGCCTGGGAACTGGCAAGACGCCATGAACCGGCGGCAGATGATCTGGTCGTTTTTGCAAGAACGCCTGAAACGCCAGCCTTGCCGCTGATCACTGGCACTGGAAATGCCGGTCGCGCCGGCATCATCGCCGATGCGGTCGAGGCGGCGATCGGGGAGCTGGACCCGGATGTGCGCGATGCGCTGTTCGTCACCGGATTGGTGCGCTTCAAGCCAGAGGACTACGCGCCGCTTGCAGCGCCGCTGCCTGTGCGACAGGCATTCCCCCATCTCGGCTGATACCGGCGGCCGCCGGGTCGCTGCTAATGCATGTCGCGCTCAATTGGATTCAATTGAGCGATAACAAACATGCATCATTTCAAAGTGCTACAGCGCCCTTTGCGCATCCAATTGGGTGCGCGGCGCTGTAGGCACGCAACGCATCAGCGTTCGGTCAGCTTGAGCTCGATGCGGCGGTTGGTGGCGCGGTCGGCGTCGGTGTCGCCTTCGGCGATCGGCTGGAACTCGCCGAAGCCCGCGGCCACCAGGCGGTTGGCAGGCACGCCTTCATCGATCAGGTACTTGACCACCGATGTCGCGCGGGCACTGGAAAGCTCCCAGTTGTCGGCGTAGCGCCCTGTTCCCGACAGCGGCACGTTGTCGGTGTGGCCATCGACGCGCAGCACCCAGTTGATTTCCTCGGGGATCTCCCGGGCAAGCTCTATGATCGCGGCTGCGAGCTTGGCCATCTGCTCCTTGCCGGCAGGATTGAGCTCGGCCCCGCCCGAGGGGAACAGCACTTCCGACTGGAACACGAACCGGTCGCCCACCACCCGCACATCCTCGCGGCTCGACAGGATTTCGCGCAGGCGGCCAAAGAAATCGGACCGGTAGCGATTGAGCTCCTGCACCCGCTGCGCCAGTGCGACATTCAGTCGGCGACCAAGATCGGCAATCTTCGCCTGGGTTTCCCGGTCCTTGCTCTCGGAGACCTCAAGCGCGTCTTCCAGCGCGCCGAGCTGGGTCCTGAGCGCGGCAATCTGCTGGTTGAGCAAATCGACCTGGTTGAGTGCCCGTTGCGAGACTTTCTTCTCGGCATCAAGCGTTTCCGTCAGCGTGCCGATCCGTGCCTCGGCTGCGGCACTCGCACCCGAACCGCTGGCCAGCAGTTCCTGCAATCTCGACCGGTCGGATTCCGATTCCGACAGCGACGCCTGCAGATTGGCCAGCGTATCCTCGAGGTCCTGCTTGCCCGAGCGCTCAAGCGCCAGCAGTTGGGTCAGTTCATTGATCTGGCTGTTGAGCCGGTTGAGCACCTGGTCGCGGCCCGATATCTCGCGCGACAGGAAAAACTGCGCCAGGACGAACACGGTGAGCAGGAACATGATCGCCAGCAGCAATGTCGACAACGCGTCGACAAATCCCGGCCAGTAGTCGACCGTCCGCTCCCGCCGCCGGTTTCGTGCCAGCGCCATCGCCTATTTTTCCCCGATCTTGTCGCTCAGCTTGTCGAGTGTCTCGCGCATCCGCCGCGATTCCACCTGCTGCGCCTCGATCCAGTCCCTGAGCATCTGCTGCTCGTTGCGCATGTTCTTGACCAGCCCCTGGATGCCTTCGGCAAGGCTTGCCATCGCCGCCGTGGTGCGCGGGGTCATGCCGGACTCCTGCGACATTTTCTGCATCCGCTCGGACAGCATCCGGATCTCTTCGGTGGTTCCCGCACTTTCAGCCGGCATCACCATGCCGGAATCGAGATCCGTCATCGTCGACAGCCAGTTTTCCAGCTCGGTGTAGAACCGGTTCTGCGCACGACCCGCCTGCAGGTCAAGAAATCCCAGAACCAGCGAACCGGCCAGACCAAACAGCGAGGACGAGAACGCCGTTCCCATGCCGTCGAGCGGCGCCGACAACCCGCTCTTCAGCGTCGACAGCACGTCCTCGGTTCCCCCGCTTCCCGGATCAAGCGACTGGATCACCTGGTTGATCGAGCCGATGGTGCCAAGCAGGCCCCAGAAGGTCCCGAGCAGCCCGAGGAACACGAGAAGACCGATGAGATACCGCGACGTGTCGCGCGATTCGTCGAGCCTGGTGCCGATCGAATCGAGAATGGAGCGCAGCGAGGAGGTGGACAGCGCCATTTCCTGGCGGCGGCCGATCAGCGCCCGCATCGGTGCCAAGAGCACCGGATCGCGCCCTACCTTCTCCGCATCGCCGGTGGCCCGCAGCGAATTGACCCAGCGCACTTCCGGACGCAGCCTGAGCACGTGGGTGAACACCAGCAGCACGCCGACGGCCAGAACCCCGACAATCAGTCCGTTGAGGCCCGGATTGGCGAGAAACGCCGTCTGGATCTGCCGGTAGAGGATGGCGGCGACGAACCCGGAGAGGATCAGAAAGATCATCATGCTCCAGAAGAACACCAGCGGACTGGAGAGCTTGTGCGGATCCGCACCGCTGCCGTCTTCGGAGATACCCCAACCAGACAATGTCAGTTTCGCCATGCGTTGTCCGTCCCGGCCTTTATCCCAAATCAAAAGATCAGGCGGAGACTAACCGATAATATGGCGGAAATGAAAGCGCGCTTTCAAAACAACGCTGTGAGATCGTGGTCAGGCCTTGGGAACCGGGCGCTGGACGAGCTCGAGAAGGCCCTTGAGGATGTATTCATTGCCGGCAGCGATGGAGCGAGTGCCGAACATGTCGGTCCCGCCGGTGGTGTCGGAGACAAATCCGCCGGCTTCGCGAATCAGGATGATGCCGGCCGCCATGTCCCAGGGCTCGAGCGGCGTCTCCCAGAAACCGTCGAGCCGGCCCGCCGCGACATACGCCAGATCGAGCGCAGCCGCTCCCATGCGGCGGATGCCTGCGCATTCGCCCATGACATGGCGCAACTCGACCAGGAACTTGCCGTGATGGCCGCGCCCCAAATGCGGCACACCGGTGCCGATCACCGCGTCCGACATCGCCTTGCGGCCCGCAACCCGCAGACGGCGGTCGTTGAGGAAGGCTCCGCCGCCGCGCTCGGCTGTGTAGAGCTCGTCCGTGGACGGATTGTAGATGACGCCGGCAACGATCTCGCCATTGCGCTCGAGCGCGATCGAGACCGCGAAATGCGGCATGCCGTGCAGGAAGTTCGTGGTGCCGTCCAGCGGGTCGACGATCCAGCGATGGGCGCCGTCGGTGCCTTTTTCCTCGACGCTTTCCTCGCCCATGAAGCCATAGGTCGGGCGCGCGCGCATCAGTTCGGTCTTGATGATGGTTTCGGCCTTGCGGTCTGCCTGGCTGACATAGTCACCCGGTCCCTTGAGCGAGACCTGCAGGTTCTGCACTTCGCCGAAATCGCGCGCAAGCGAGCGACCGGCCTTGAGCGCCGACTGGACCATTACATTGAGAAGGGCTGAACGCGCCATCTGTCTTATTCCTTGGTGTCGGCAGCGCGACGGGTGAACGCGCCACAGGCCGGTGTCTCAAAGCTCCGGACGGAGCATGGTCTGGCGGCCGGTTTAGTCGGCGCGGCGCAGGTAGGTCAGCTCGTTGGTGTCCACGATCACCCGCTCGCCAGCCGAAATGAACGGCGGAACGAGAATGCGCACGCCATTTTCGAGAATGGCGGGCTTGTAGGACGAAGCTGCCGTCTGGCCCTTGACCACCGGATCAGCCTCGGCGATCGCCAGGGTCACGTGATCAGGCAGCGCGATACCGATCGGCCGCTCATCGTAAAGCTCGACAGTCACCATCATTCCGTCCTGCAGGAAGGCGCGGCGGTCGCCGACAAAGTCCTTCTGCAGTTCAAGCTGCTCATAGCTTTCCAGATCCATGAACACCAGCGCGTCACCCTGCTCGTAGAGGAACTGGAAGTCCTTCTGCTCGAGCCGGATGCGCTCGACGGTTTCCGATGCCCGGAACCGCTCGTTGAGCTTGGTGCCGTCAATGAGATTCTTCATCTCGACCTGGTTGAAGGCGCCGCCCTTGCCCGGCTTCACCGCATTGGTCTTCACCACTGCCCACAGACCACCATTGTGCTCAAGCACGTTGCCGGGGCGAATTTCGTTTCCGTTGATTTTCATGAGAGCATTCCGCGTCAAGCTTTGTCCGGGCCCGGTTTTCGGCCCCGCTTGGCGGCTTCAAGACCACAAAAGCCGCAGCTTTTCAAGTCTGCGCCTTTGGTCAACAGCGTCATTGAGGTGAATCAGCGCTTGCCAAACTTGTTTGCGGCCTCGATCGCCTGTTTTTGCTCGTCTTCGGTCAGTCCCTGATAGAAATCATCAAGTCCCCGGTCGTTGTATCCGGCCCGCCGCGACAGGATATACCATTTGGCTGCCTCGACCGGGTCGCCCTTCGTGCCGATCGCATTGATATGCAGGATCGCCATCCGGTTCTGCGCCACCACGTTTCCGCGTGTCGCGGCGACCTGCATCCAGCGGAATCCGGCCTCGTAATCCTTCGGACCGCCGACTCCGTCGATCAGCCAGATCGCATAATCCAGTTGCGCGGTGTCATACCCCGCACGCGCCGCCTTCTCCATGAACTCGCGCGCCCGGGCGCGTTTTTCGTCGGGAACCCCATCGGTGTTGTTGTAGATCTGGGCGAGCGCGTACTGCGCATCGGCAACGCCCTGCTCGGCGGCCTTCTCGAAATAGGGCAGCGCCTCGAGCACGCCGGTATCTCCAGGCTTGTCCGCAACCAGCATCTGCGCGTGATTGAACTGGGCAAAGGCGTTGCCGGCATCGGCTGCCTTCTTCATCAGCTCTTCGGCCTTGGCCCGGTCAGGCTCCACATACTTGCCCTCGAGCAGCATCAAACCGTACTTGAACTGTGCCGAAGCATCGCCGGCCTCGGCGGCCTGCTTGTACCAGAAGGCGGCGTCATCCATGCTGCGCGCCACCCCGAGGCCTGCGGCAAACAGCTCCGCCAGCAGGGTCTGCGCGGCGGGATCGCCAAGCTGCGCCCGCGGCAGCGCCAGTTCCATCGCGGTCAGGTAGTACCCGCGCTGAAACGCGCCGAAGGCCCGCACAGTGGCATCCGCGGGTGTCTTGGCTTCCTTGACATCGGCCGCGGCTACCGTCTCGCCGCCGGCCGTCTGGGCAGCCGAAGGCCCGCCGGCAAGCGCCAGCAACAAGGCAAGCGGCAGCATTCCGGATGATCGGCAAAGCATGGAAACCATCCTGCGGCAGGTCAAAACACCAAGGTCGGACATTTCACCCATTATCGGCCTAACCGTGGCGCTTTTTCGTCAAGAACGGCATTGATTTCGGCAACGATGCGCGCGGCATTGGCGGGATCGCCGAAGACAGCTTTCGAGAAGGCGATGAACTCGGCCCTGGTTTGCGCCATTTCTTCCACGAAGGCGATGCTCGTCCCGCCCATCAGCACGCAAGGGATCTCGATCATGTCGGCCCACCATTCCGCCAGAGCGATGTTCTTCGAGTGCGGTTCGGGCTTGATGTCGCCATCGATCGATCCGAAGATCACGTAATCTGGCTGCGCCTCGCCGATCGACAACGCGGCGTGGCGCTCCCGCGCATTTCCCCCGCCGACAATCAGTCCCGGAGCATATTTGGCTACGGCCTCGGCCATGGCCGTGGGGCCCGCTTCGATGTGCAGCCCATCGGGCCGTACCCGTCCCGCAACCCTTGTATCGCCGGCGACGAGCGCAGCCGCACCCGCAGCCTGAATGACCGGAACCAGGGCCTCGCACCGCTTCTGGAAGCTCTTCTCGTCAAGCTCATGCTGCGGAATGATGACGGAAGCCACGTCACCGCCGCGAAGCGCGTCACCTGTCAGCTGGGCCAGTTGAGCGGCATCTGCGATATCCGGCGTCACGAGAACGAGACGGCAACGATCGATCGGGTCAGTCATGAGAATTCCTGTCAGGGCCAGCGCTGGAAGCCGATATGGCCAATTTGCTCCAAACGGGATAGACCGGCGCGACACAAGGATCAACTGCCCCGATGATGACTGACCCGTTCTTCTACGCCGCCGCCATTCCGGCGGTGATCATGGTAGGCCTGTCCAAGGGTGGGTTCGGAGGCGCCATGGCGCTGCTCGGGGTACCGCTGATGGCGTTGGCGATTTCACCGGTTCAGGCAGCTGCCATCCTGCTGCCGATCCTGATCGTCATGGATATGGTCAGCCTGTGGACCTGGCGCGGCAACAGCGACAACAAGACGCTTGTCATCATGTTGCCAGGCGCTTTGATCGGGATCGCCATCGGATGGGCCACCGCCGCCTGGGTCACCGCGCCGATGGTCCGGCTGATCGTCGGCGCCGTGGCGCTCTGGTTTGTCTTGCGCTACGTGGCACAAGTGTTTGCATCCGCCCGAAACGGCGCCACGCCGGCCCCGCACGGACACCGGCCGGTCGAGGGCACGTTTTGGGGAACGCTTGCCGGCTTTACCAGCTTCGTCTCCCACGCCGGCGGTCCGCCCTACCAGATCTACACCTTGCCGCTGCGCCAGGATCCAAAGACCTACACCGGAACCTCAGTTCGCTTCTTCGCCATCATCAATGCAATCAAGCTGGTGCCCTATTTCGCGCTCGGTCAGTTCGACATGACCAATCTCTCCACATCGCTGGTTCTGGCGCCGCTGGCGCCGGTGGCGACCCTGGCCGGCGCATTCATCGTCCGGCGCATGAAACCCGACATTTTCTACCCGTTCATGTACGTGATGGTGTTCTTTACCGCGTTGAAGCTGATCTGGGATGGTGCGGTTCACATATTAGCGTGATGACAAGGCGCTGTTCTGGTGATTTGATGCTTCCTTGTCCCTGACACGATGCATTGGAACCCTACCTTGAGCGCCAATCCCTACGAAACCGATCTCGACCGCAATCCGGCCAACTACCAGCCGCTGACGCCGCTGGCGCATCTTGAACGCGCCGCGCTGATCCATCCGGATCACGTGGCCATCATCCATGGCCAAATGCGCGTGAGTTATCGCGAATTTCTCGAGCGCTCGCGGCAGCTTGCCAATGCGTTGTCGACTCTGGGCATTTCAAAGGGCGACACCGTCTCGGTGATGCTGTCGAACACGCCGGCGATGCTCGAAGCCCATCACGGCGTGCCGATGATCGGAGCCGTGCTGCATTCGATCAATACCCGGCTCGATGCCCAGGCAATCGCGTTTCAGCTTGATCACGCCGACTGCAAGGTCCTGATCGTGGACCGTGAGTTCTCCACCGTCATGGCGGAAGCGCTGTCCCTGGCCGAAGTCAGTCCCGTCGTCATCGATTACGACGACACCGAGTATCCCGATGACGCGCCCTTTCCGAAAGGCGCCCGTATCGGTTCTCGCGACTATAATGAATTCGTGCTTGCCGCGTCCCCGGACTTCACCCGCACCTTGCCTGTCGATGAATGGGACTCCGTCTCGCTGAACTACACGTCGGGAACCACGGGCAATCCCAAGGGCGTGGTCTATCACCACCGCGGAGCGGCCTTGATGGGCTACTCCAACGTGATTGCCTCGGGAATGGGACGCCACCCGGTCTATCTGTGGACCCTGCCGATGTTCCATTGCAACGGCTGGTGCTTTCCCTGGACGCTTGGCGTGGTTGGCGGCACGCATGTCTGCCTGCGCTGGGTCCGCGCCAAGGCCATGTACGATGCCATCGCCGACCATGGCGTCACCCATCTCTGCGGAGCGCCGATCGTCATGTCGACGCTTCTGAATGCGCCCGACCATGAAAAGCGTGAATTCTCCCAGACGGTCAGCTTCAACACCGCAGCCGCCCCGCCGCCGGAAGCCGTTCTCGCCGGCATGGCGGACGCCGGCTTCGAGGTCGTCCACCTGTACGGCCTGACGGAAACCTACGGCCCCGCGGTCGTCAATGAATGGAAGGCGGAATGGTCCGACCTCGATCGTGGCGCCCGCACCACCAAGAAGGCCCGCCAGGGTGTACGCTACCCGGCGCTGGAAGACCTGGCGGTGATGAACCCCGAAACCATGGAAAAGGTCCCTGCCGATGGCGAGACCATCGGCGAGGTCATGTTCCGCGGCAACATCGTCATGAAGGGCTACCTGAAAAACCCTGCGGCCAGCGACGAGGCCTTCCGCGGCGGCTGGTTTCATTCGGGCGATCTGGGCGTCATGCATCCCGACGGCTACCTGCAGCTCAAGGATCGCTCCAAGGACATCATCATCTCGGGCGGCGAGAACATCTCCTCGATCGAGGTCGAGGACGCGCTCTACAAGCATCCCGGGATCATGGCCGCGGCGGTGGTCGCCCGCCCGGACGACAAATGGGGGGAAACGCCTTGCGCATTCGTCGAGCTCCGGCCCGGCTTCAACCTGACCGAAGAGGACGTCATCGAGCATTGCCGCAGCCTGCTGGCCCGGTTCAAATGCCCGCGCACCGTGATTTTCCATGAAGTCCCGAAAACATCAACCGGCAAGATCCAGAAATATCTGCTGCGCGATGAGGCAAAGACACTCGGCTCGTCGTGAAGCGGCAGCCGTTGCACAACCGTAATATGCCCGGACATTCACTTGTCTGAAACAAGCGAAAACACCGGAAATACGGCTGGTTGCAGCGCACACAAAAGACTTGCCGGGCTGGAGTCTTTAAAATAGCCTGCATCCATGACCATGGATGCTTTCCAAGCCATCGCGGATCCCAACCGGCGTTTTCTTCTTGAAGAATTGCGCCGCCAGCCACGCACGGTCAATGAACTGGCGAAGGGCCTGCCGATCAGCAGGCCCGCGGTCTCGCAACATCTCAAGGCGCTGCTCGAAAGCAAATTGGTGACCGTCACCAACCAGGGCACCCGCCGGATCTACAAGGTGAGAACCGACGGGTTCCTGCACCTCAACCTCTGGGTCGATCAGTTCTGGTCCTGATCCGGACCCTTGGCTGCAGAACGAAACAGACCGACTGCGTCAAACAAGCGCAAGACTAAATCCGGAAATGAAAAGGCGCGGGAAAGACCCGCGCCCTCTGTCATCCTCGTGTCATGCAAATCTGGTCAGTGTTGGGTGTCGGCTCGCAGGCGGTTGATCTCATCCTTGAGCCGAAGCTTGCGTCGTTTGATATCCACAATCATCTCGTCGTGTACGGATGGCTGTGATTGCACCATACGGAGTTCGGCCTCCAGTTCGCCATGCTTTTTCTCAAGTGTGGCAAGGTGAGCATCAATCGACATAAGCGACTCCTTCGTTGGACTGCGCCGGCGCCGGAACACCGGTGCAAATCGTTTGTTGACGCATGAGAGTGTGCCACGGCTTTTTCCATTTGTCGAAGATGATTTCTTGAAGGTGGATAACTTCCCGTTACACCTGTTTTTGTGATACGAGCGCCGCCATGACACCAAGGTCGGGCAGGTTGCCGACGGAGTGGGTTAAACGGGGAAACTGCATGTCCGATCAGGAACAAGCGGAGCTTCGCATGCTGGTGGCGCGGTTGCGCCATGAGCACGAAGACTTCGACGTCGCAATCAATGCAATGATTCAGACTGGCTGCGATCAGTTGCGTATACAGCGGATGAAGAAGAAGAAACTCGCGATCAAGGACAGGATCACCGAGATCGAAGACCAGATCATACCGGATATAATAGCCTGACCGGGGAGCGTGCCATGAGCCAAGCCGAATCACCGAAGGTCGCTGTCATCATGGGAAGCCAGTCCGACTGGCCGACCATGAAGCATGCCGCCGAGACGCTGGCGGAGCTGGGGATCCCCCATCGGCCGCTGATCATTTCCGCTCACCGCACGCCGGACCGTCTGGTTTCGTTTTCCAAGAATGCCCGCGCTGAAGGCTACAAGGTGATTATCGCCGGCGCCGGCGGAGCGGCTCACCTGCCCGGCATGACGGCAGCGTTCACGCCACTGCCGGTATTCGGCGTACCCGTTGAATCGAAAGCGCTGTCCGGCCAGGACAGCCTGTTGTCGATCGTGCAGATGCCGGCCGGCATTCCGGTCGGAACGCTCGCCATCGGCAAGGCCGGCGCCATCAATGCAGCCCTGCTTGCCGCAAGCGTTCTGGCGCTCACCGACGACGCGCTGGCCCGGCGGCTCGACGACTGGCGCCAGGCGCGGACCGACGCCGTCGCTGACCATCCGGTGGATCAGCCATGAGCGTCGAGGCACTGCCGCCCGGCGCGGTCATCGGCATCATCGGCGGCGGCCAGCTCGGCCGCATGCTGGCCATGGCCGCAGCGCGGCTGGGCTACCAGACCATCATTCTCGAGCCCGACAGCAATGCGCCGGCTGCGCAGGTTGCCAACACCCAGATCGTCGCCGCCTATGATGATCCGACCGCTCTGCAGGAACTGGCGGATCTGTGCGACGTCGTCACCTATGAATTCGAGAATGTCCCGGTCAAGGCCGTTCAATGGCTCGAAGCCCGCGTGCCGGTCAGGCCGGGGTCGAAGGCGCTCGAAGTCGCCCAGGACCGGCTGCTCGAAAAAGCCATGGCGCGTCAGCTCGGCGCGGAAACAGCGCTGTTCGCCGCCGTATCGAGCCGCATCGATCTCGACAACGCGCTCGCCGTCACAGGGCTGCCCGCGGTCCTGAAGACCACACGGCTCGGCTACGACGGCAAGGGGCAGGCAAAACTCCTGCGTCCCGAGGACGCCGACACGGCCTTCGAGGCCATGCTCGGCCAGATGGCCATCCTTGAATCCTTCGTGCACTTCGACTGCGAGGTTTCCGTTGTCGCCGCTCGTGGCATTTCCGGCGAAGTCCGGGCATTCGATGTGGCCGAGAACGAACACCGCAACCACATCCTGCATACATCGACCGTACCCTCCAGTCTCGGCTCGGAGGCGCAGTCCGAAGCTCTGAGGATTGCCACCGCGATTGCCGGACATCTGGATTATGTCGGGGTTTTCGCCGTTGAATTCTTCGCCGTGCGCGACGGTGGCAGGCATCATCTGCTGGTCAACGAAATCGCGCCGCGCGTTCACAATTCCGGCCACTGGACCGAAGCCGCCTGCGCCATATCGCAGTTCGAGCAGCATATTCGCGCCATAACAGGTCTTCCGCTTGGCGACGCGCGGCGCCATTCCGATTGCGTGATGGAGAACCTCATCGGCGACGACATCAACAACGTCGTTGAACTGGCGGGAGAATCCGACGCCGTGCTGCACCTCTATGGCAAGTCGGAAGCACGACCTGGCCGCAAGATGGGGCATGTCACCCGGATCAGCCAGCGCACCGAGCCGTTCTGAACAGCTTCAGGGCGGGAAAAAGCAGCCCCGCGGTTGACAGCAAATGCCCGAGCGGGTACATGCCGTGCCAACCGATGAGCGCGTCCTTGACTGGCGCGCTTTTGATTGAATAGGCGGCTTCGTCGCCCGGATAACTCGCGGATCAGAACAATGAAGATCAAGAATTCGCTTAAGGCGCTCAAAGCTCGTCACCGTGACAACCGTCTGGTTCGTCGCAAGGGCCGGGTCTACATCATCAACAAGATGAACCCGCGCTTCAAGGCCCGCCAGGGCTGAAGCCGGGGGGCCGATCTGGCCCTCACCGAAAATTGCATTTGATATTTGGCGCAGACGGACTAGCTTTCCGTCATGCGCCATTTTTCGTATTCCAGAATTGTTCCCGTTATCGTCACAGCCATCCTGTGCGGCAGCATTCAGGACATGCCCGCTCGCGCCGAAACATCAACTCCAGCCACCGCATCCGTTCAGCCAGCCAGCACGCTGGACACGCTGTTTGCAGAACTCAAGCGCGAGCGGGATGAAAGGCAGGCCAAGCGTATCAGCGAACGCATCTGGGCCAAGTGGCGCGATTCGGGCAGCGCCACTGCCAACCTGCTGATGCAGTGGGCCGACAAGGCAATGGCTGACAACAAGAATGGCCTGGCCCTCGATCTGCTGGACCAGGTTGTGGTGCTGATGCCGGAGTACCCCGAGGGCTGGAATCGCAGGGCCACGCTGAACTACACGCTGGGCCATCACGATAAATCCATGTCCGACATCAGCCGCGTTCTCGCCCTAGAGCCCCGCCATTTCGGCGCCATCGCCGGCATGGCCGCCATAGTGGCAGCCTCGGGCAACGACGAGCTGGAGCTTAAGGCCTGGGAACAGATGCTGGAAATCTACCCCGCCAATCGGCAGGCCCAGACGCGGCTTGGAGAATTGGCGGACAAGCTGGCCGGCAGCAGGATCTGAAACTCTCCCCGTGCAATTCCCGTAAGGATCAGGAGACGCCCCCCGATCCCCCACCATTGGCCAATGATCCATCATGCTCGCACAAAGACCGGTCCGGACCATCATGATAATTCTGATTTGTAGCATTCTCGCGTTGTTGGCCGGTCTTGCGATCTGGACCAGGGTGAAGGCGCGCGAAATCGAGGCGCGCTATCCACCGACCGGAGAGATGATCGATGTCGGTGGCTACAGGCTTCATGCCGTGCATGTGCCCCGTCCGGCGGGCGCCGACCTGCCGCCGCTGGTGTTCATCCATGGCGCCAGCGGAAATCTGCTCGATCAGGAATACCCTTTCCGCCCCAAGCTCGAGGGGCGTGCCGAAATGCTGTTCATCGACCGGCCCGGCCATGGCTGGTCCGAACGCGGGGACGCGGCAAACGATACCCCCGAAGGACAAGCCGCGGCCATTGCCCGCGCCATGCGGGCCAAGGGCATATCCAGCGCCATCATCATCGGCCATTCCTTCGGCGGCGCGATCGCGGCGAGTTTTGCGCTCGCTCATCCTCAGATGACGGAAGGCCTGGTTTTCCTTGCGCCTGCCACCCATTCATGGCCCGGCGGCATTGCCTGGTACTACGGCCTGACCCGCACGCCGCTGATCGGTCCCCTGTTTGCCAACACGCTGGCGCTGCCGGCTGGCCTGACCCGCCTTGAAAGCGGATCGGCCTGCGTCTTCGCGCCCAATCCGAAGCCCGACGACTACATCGACAAGACCGCCCCGGCGCTGGTGCTCCGGCCGGAGACCTTTCGCAACAACGCCATCGATGTCGCCAACCTCAAGCCCTATGTGACCCGGGTCGCGCCACGATACACGGAGATCAAGAGCCCGACCGTGATTGTCACCGGCGACAGCGATTCGGTCGTTCTGGCTCACATCCACTCGGAGGGGCTGGCCCGCGACATCGACGGCGCGGAACTCGTCTGGATCCGCAATCTCGGCCACAAGCCGGATCACGTGACAACGGATCTCGCTGTCCGCGCCATCGAGAAAGTCGCTGGAATCGATGTCGATCTGAAGGACGCCGCAGCCAGGGCCGAGGCGTCCTTGGCAACCGACAACGCCGTCTGCCCAGGCTAGCGCCGAGCTGCCATCATCCAATCGAAATCGATGGCCTCCCGACGGGAAGTCAGATCCCGGTCATCCCGTCAGAACCGATATAGGCGATCCGCAGCATGTTGGTTGAGCCGGGCGTGCCAAGCGGCACGCCGGCGGAAATGATGATGCGGTCGCCTGGCTTGCCAAACTCTTCACGGAAGGCAATCCGGCAGGCGCGGTCGACCATGTCGTCGAGATCGGTGGCATCCTGGGTGACGACGCAATGCAGCCCCCAGACGACGGAAAGCCGTCGCGCCGTCTGGAAGACCGGCGACAGGGCGATGATCGGCACCTGCGGCCGTTCGCGCGCGGCGCGCAAGCCCGTATTGCCCGACGATGTGTAGCAGACGATTGCAGACAGGTTGAGCGTTTCGGCAATCTGCCGGGCAGCGAGCGAAATCGCGTCCGCACCGGTCGCATCCGGTTGCGGCCGCTGCGAATAGATGATGCCGGGATAGTTCGGGTCGCGCTCCACCTTGCGCGCGATCGAGGCCATCATCTCGACGGCTTCGACGGGATAATCGCCGGCAGCGGATTCCGCCGACAGCATGACCGCGTCAGCACCTTCAAACACCGCTGTGGCGACATCGGACACCTCGGCCCGGGTCGGCACCGGCGCCGAGATCATGGATTCCAGCATCTGCGTGGCAACCACAACCGGCTTGCCGGCCCTGCGGCAAGCGCGGGTCAGTTGCTTCTGGATCCCGGGAACCGACTCGACCGGCATTTCCACTCCGAGGTCGCCGCGCGCAACCATCAGCGCATCCGACAATTCGATGATCTCGTCGATGCATTCCAGCGCTTGCGGCTTCTCGATCTTCGACATCAGGCCAACGCGGCCGCGAGCGATCTTGCGAACTTCAGCGAGATCCTCCGGGCGCTGTATGAACGACAACGCCACCCAGTCGACATCGCCAACGGCCAGAATTGCATCGAGATCGCTGCGGTCCTTCTCGGTCAACGCCCCGACGCCGAGCGTGGTGTCGGGCAGGCTGACGCCTTTCCGGTCGGAGATCTTGGTTCCGCTCACGACTGTGCAGACAATCGATGTCTTGTCGGATTCGACGGCCAGCAATTGCAGCCGGCCATCGTCGATCAGCAAGCGATGACCCGGCTGCACGGCCTCGAGAATCTCGGGGTGCGGCAGAAAAACCCGCTTCGCGTCGCCAGGGATATCCTGGTTGTCGAGGGTGAACGTCTGCCCAGCCTTGAGCGTCACCGAGCCGTCCGCGAACTTGCCCACTCGCAGTTTCGGTCCCTGCAGATCGGCAAGGATGCCGATGGGCCGGCCGCAAGTCTTCTCCACCGCGCGAATGCGGCCGACCAGCGTACGCATCATGTCATGGGTCGAATGGCTCATGTTGATGCGGAACAGATCAGCGCCGGCTTCATGCAACTTCTGGATCATTGCCTCATCCGACGAGGCAGGACCGAGGGTCGCGAGTATTTTCACATTGCGTAGGCGCTTCATCAATTCTGGCTTTCTGGCGCTTCCGGGGCATCCGATAGCTGGACCATCCAGCTGCCCTGTCTCCCGGTATCGTATTCTTTGAATCCCACGCGCTGAAAACCACGGGCGAAACAGTCCTCGACGCCGACAATGCGAAATTCATTGTCGGCGACACACATGTTGATGTCGCCGGCCCAACGGCCACCGCCGCCGGCGTCCTCTGCGTAGAGGTAATAATAACGGGATCCGAGCTGCCCCTCGATCAGGGTGGCGCAGGAATTGGCGGGGATCTGCCACCAGCCTTCCGTCACCCAGCCTTCCTCCGTGCGGTACCCGATAGCGCCGCCGACAAGCGACTGCGTTCCATTGCAGACACGGAAGTCAGCCCTTGCCTCCTGCGCAGAGGCAAACATCATCGCTCCGGCAGTCAGAGGTATGAGCGCAGCGAATTTGACGATGGGGAGATAGGCTTTTGGCAACTTGCGAAACAACAATTTCGGTCAGTCTCCGCTCTCGATTTGTGCTTTGCTTTTTGCGCCGGGGGGCCATGAAAGTCAACGAAAGACGATAGACTAAAGGCAAGCTTCATTCCCATCATGCGCCTGCAACTGTTTATAGCAGATGAAGTCCGCCGTCCGGACGGTTGCCCGCGGAGCAAGGCTGTGCAATGGATCCGGTGAACAGGACATCCTTCAAACTTGGCCCCAGTACCCGTCATGTCAGGCTTTCAGCCTTTTGAGATCATTCCCGGCGATCCAAACCATTCCCTGGTGATTCTCGCCGATCATGCGATGAACCGCCTCCCTGCCGAATATGGCGATCTCGGCCTGCCTGCGCAGGCATTCACCCGCCATATCGCCTATGATATCGGCGTCGAGGATGTGACCCGCAAACTGTCCGCACGGCTGGGCGTGCCGGCGGTTCTCGGCTGCTTTTCGCGCTTGCTGATCGACCCCAACCGGGGCGAGGACGACCCGACCCTGATCATGAAGCTGTCGGACGGGATGGTCATTCCGGCCAATCATCCGTTGTCCGCCGAGGAACGCGAACGCCGCCTCAACCTTTTCCACCGGCCCTATCACGACGCCGTCGACACCGTGATTGCCGAGACTTGGCGCAAGGCCGGCAGGGCGCCGCTGATCATTTCGATCCATTCCTTCACGCCGGCCTGGAAAGGCGTTCCGCGACCCTGGCATGCAGGCATCCTGTGGGACACCGATCCGCGGGCGGCACACGCCCTGATCAATGCCCTGGGGACGGACCCCGCCCTGATCGTCGGCGACAATGAACCGTATGACGGCGCGCTGAAGGGCGACACCATGCACAGACACTGTTCGATGACCGGGCTTCCGCATGCGCTTCTCGAGATTCGCCAGGACCTGATCGGCGACGCTTCCGGCGTTGATTCCTGGGTCGAACGGCTTGCGCCGATCCTTATGGACCTGACTGGGTTGCCGGAACTGCACCAGGTCGAGCTGCATGGGTCGCGCGTGGCTTAGCGACCGGTGAAAATCGGGATTATTCCCCGGGTATGGCGCAAACACCCTTGACCCCAAGCCCCGGTTTGGGCACTTGAAGCCTCACGCATTTTACCCCTCATTGTCCTTACAGGAGAGACCTCATGTCCGATGCCGGCGCCGTCGCCCGCGACCAGCTCCGTTCCATTGTCGAACGCATTGAACGGTTGGAAGAAGAGAAGAAAACCATTGCCGACGACATCAAGGATGTCTACGGCGAGGCCAAGGCAAACGGCTACGACACCAAGGTGCTCCGCAAGGTCGTCGCCATCCGCAAGCAGGACCAGAACGACCGTCTCGAGCAGGAAGCGATCCTTGATACCTACCTGCACGCCCTGGGCATGGCGCCCGAGCCCGAAGACACAATCTGACCCGAGGCCGCCCGCGCTCACAGGGTTTCCTGTGGGTAGGTATGCAGGCCATTGATCAGTTCCAGACTCACAACGCCACGTGTTTGATTAAACACGCGGCGTTGTCGTTTTATATCAGCAAGGTCCTGAAACCGGGCCGAAGCCTGTCTGCAATCAGCGCCGGCTTTTCGCGCAATCGCCCTTTCGCGCAAAAGCGGTGATCAACTGTCATGCCGGAACTGTCCGCCGGCGTCAGTTGTCGAATCGCGCGACGGTGATGAAATTGACAGCCGAGCCGGTGAACTGATTGTGCGGCAGATCCCCGCCGCCGGGCGCAAAGCCGTTTGCATAGACAACCGTCGGAGCAGCCCGAAGCTGGGCGCCAACGAACTTGCGCGGCTTTCCGGGCGGCGTCGCCATCTTCTTGACGCGGTCCTGGGCCAGTGCCCATTTCGAGATGATCGTGTCCGTCAGCTTGGGCTCGGTGCGGATCGACGTGCGCTGCGGTTGCCCTGCCGCGGCCACGGCCGTCGGCCGGTCACCCTTGCGGGATGCGGCGACGCTTGCCGACAGGCTGGCAACCCGCCCGCCCCGTTGCACAGGGGCCAGCGATGCCATTTCGACTTCGCGCGGTGCAGTCGCAACCCGGTCGGTTGCGCGATCCCCTGGCCTGCGTATCGGCAACGGAATGAAGTCCTCGCCCGACGGCAGGTTTGCGAGTGCCGCAACCGGTGTCATTGAAGTCACGGTTGGCGCGGTCTCGGCCGCGCGGTCGACCAGCGCCGCGGCGATCTCCCGGTCTTGTGCGGGCTGTTCCGAGGCGTCTATCTGCATCCGCGCCCTTATCAGGCTGGGGACCGGAAGCGCGGCCAATTCGACGGCCGCGACATCGGCAGAGTTTTCTGGGGCAGCAGGTTCTGGCGCGACGGCCCGTTCGGCCAGCAATTGCGGGATCGGCGCGCGAATGCTCGCCAGATCGATCTGCGCCGGCTCCTCCGCCGCGACATCGGCATTTGCGGCTGCGGCGAATGCATTGATTTCGCTTTGCGCCGGCAAGACCGGCACAGGTGGAGCGAGCGCTGCCACCACCACCGGCTGCGGTTGTTCGATCACCGGGCGCGCCACCGGGATAGGTGGCTGGGCCGGCAAGGCCAAGGCCGTCTCGACTGCTGCGGGCGCCACTTCCGCCGGCACATCCAGGACGCCCGGCAGCGCAGCGATTTGCGTCTGCGGTGGTGCCGGCACCGGTTTTGGCGCCGCCGCGATTGCTTCTGGCTCTTCGTCCTCGTCGCCGCCACCGAACAGGGCAGCCAGCAATCCGCCGGAACGCTTGGTGTTCTTGTCGGAAGCGACATTGCCGCCGCTGGAAGAGACAATCGCGCCGCCACGCCGCTTGTATTCCGCCAGCGCGGTTTGATAGCCGGGAAGCGGCTTGCCATCCGGCGGCAAATGCAGGGTCTTGCCGTCTGGGAAAAGGCTGACCAGTTCCTGCCGGCTCATCCGCGGCCAGGCGCGCACGCCGGCAACATCGAGATGCACGAAGGGCGATCCGGATTTCGGATAATAGCCGACCCCGCCTCCCTGCATTTTCATGGCTACGGCGCGAAGCTTGCTCAGCTTGACGCCGGGGATATAGAAATCCATTGCCTTGCCGAGCATGTGCTGGCTTTTCTTGGCCTGCCCGCCGCGGGTCCGCCGCAGCATTTCGTTGGTCGCCGGCGACCGGTAGGCGGAAACGACATTGATATAGTCCCGCGCACCGACCTGCCTGTAGACTTCCCAGACCAAGTCGAACAGGCGCGGGTCCATGTTGGTCGGTTCATTGCGCCGCCAGTCCCTGAGGAAACGGTTGAGCTTTTTCAGGCCGGCCTTGTCGTATTGGCCGTTGCGCTTGAAAACGATCTCGGCCTTTTCCTTTGTATGCAGGTAATAAAGCTTGAGAGACCGCGTTTCCGCATAGGCATCCGGCGCCACCGCGAACCCCGCGGAGACCGCGATGATTGCCAGCACCACCACCCGTGCCAGGGCAATACGGGTCATGTGCCACATTTGCACACCGGTGCACCACGTGGCCTGTGTCAGGACTGAAACTGTGTTCAATGTCGCCAATGCTGTCCCCGGGCGCCGGAAAACCGTTACAGATCACCATTTGGTGATCAAATGCGGTGACACAATGGCAACCGCTGCCACGCATCGCTGCAGGGACACTTATAGTGAATGATCACTTAACAGGGAATGAAACAGATCAAACCGGCAACATTATTTTCACCATGGGATGAAAATGCTGCTTCACGCCGCCTCCCGGTCGGGATCATCCGGATTGATCGCGTAGTCCTTCAGTTTCCGGTACAGGGTCGAGCGGCCGATCCCGAGCCTGCGGGCCACTTCGCTCATCTGGCCACGATAGAACGACAAGGCGAAGCGGATCAGTTCCTCCTCAACCTCGGCAAGCCGGCGCACTTCGCCTTCCGGCGTCACGGCATTGACCGCAGGCATGCCGCTTTCGGCGGGAATGAGCGGCTCGCTGATCTCGGGATACGCAACCGGGTCCTTGACTGAAACGGCTGGCTGCGGCGTCAGATCGAGCGCCTCCGGCACGTGCCCCGAGCCGGCCGGAGCTTCCCTGTCAGGGCCGGTGGCCTCAAGACTGTAGCCAGGTATCTGCGCGGCGATTTGCGGGAACAGGTCGATGGTCAGCGTGTCGCCGTCGCAAAGCACGATGGCCCGGTGGATCGCATTCTCCAGCTCGCGGATGTTTCCCGGCCAGTCATGGGCGGTCAGCAGCGCCATCGCATCGGGCGCGATGCTGCGAATGCGTCGCCCGCCGATGACTCCGGCGTATCGCTCGGTGAAGTGGCGCACCAGTTGCGGAATGTCTTCCTTGCGCTTGCGCAAGGCCGGGACGTGGATCGGGAACACGTTGAGCCTGTAGTACAGATCCTCGCGGAACCGGCCGGCCTTGACCTCCTCGATCAGATCCTTGTTGGTAGCGGAAATCAGCCGGATATCCACCTTCCTGGGCATCCGCGAACCCACGGTTTCGATCTCGCCCATCTGGACGGCGCGCAACAGCTTGACCTGGACGTCAAGCGGCAGCTCGCCGACTTCGTCCAGGAACAGCGTCCCGCCATCGGCCTCGACGAACTTGCCGGCATGCCGTTCCGTGGCGCCGGTGAAGGCCCCCTTTTCATGGCCGAACAGAATGCTCTCGACCAGGTTCTCGGGAATAGCCCCGCAATTGACCGTGACAAACGGTTTGTTGCGCCGTCCGCTCTCGGACTGGACAGCGTGGGCGATCATTTCCTTGCCGACGCCGGACTCGCCTTCAAGCACCACCGGAATAGTCGATGCCGCGGCGCGTCGGCCCAGCGAAATCACCCGTTCCATGGCGGGGCTGGCCGCCACAATGCCATTGAAGCCGGTGTGCCGCACCGACGGCATCGGCAGCGAATTGAGCCGCGAAGCCTTGAGCGCGTTGCCGAGCGCCAGCGCCAGGCGTTCCGGCGACACCGGCTTGACGACGAAATCGAAAGCGCCGGCGCGCATTGCCTTGACCACGGTCTCGATGCCGCCCTGCCCGGTCTGCACGATGACCGGCGTTGTGCTGCCTGCGGCGGAAAGCCGTTCAAGCACTTCCAATCCGCCCATTTCCGGCATCATGAGATCAAGCACGACCGCGGCAAAGCCGTGTTCCGGTTCGATCAAACGCGCAAGCGCCGATCGCCCCTCGGTCAACAACTCGACGTCGTAGCCGGCTTTTTCCGCAGCCGCCTTGAGCAGTCGGCGTTGAACCGGGTCGTCATCAACAATCAAAATTCGTTTGGACACGGATCTTGTTTCCTCGTTCCCGGTGGCATCATGAAGGGTTCTGACCATTGCCCGAGAGTGACAGCAAAGGCTGAAAATCGGATTTCGAGAAATGTTTGCATTTTAATCGTCGCTGCCGGTAAAACCGGGTGTCACCCAGCCGTCCCCTTTGAGTCCCGGTTCTGTAGATGAAAGTGAGTGCCCTGATGCCGAAATCGATTCTGGACCACGCGCCGGTCCGTGCGCCTGCAACGGCACGGGGAAGCGAAGCCGCTCTCGGAAACCTGCCGGGCTGGAATCTCGGCGACCTCTATTCAGGTCCCGAAGCGCCCGAGTTCAAGGCCGATCTCGCCGCCGCGCGAACCGGCGCGGAAAGCTTTGAAACGCGGTGGAAGGGCCGGATCGCCGAAGCTGCCGGCAACACCGGCGATGAGGGACTCGGTGCGGCAATCGAAGCCTACGAAAAGCTCGAGGAGTTGATGGGCCGGATCGTCTCCTATGCAGGTCTTGCCTATTTCACCAACACCTCCGACCCGGCGATCGCCAAGTTCTATGGTGACGTGCAGAGTGCGATGACCGACATCAGCGCGCATCTTCTGTTCTTCGCGCTCGAGCTCAACCGGATCGATGATGCCCTGATCGAGGAAAGCCTGAACCGGGATCCTCGCGCCGCCCGCTACACCCCCTGGATCCATGACCTCAGGCTGGATCGGCCCTACCAGCTCGAAGACCGGATCGAGCAGCTCTTCCATGAAAAGTCGATGACCGGGCATGCCGCCTGGAACCGGCTTTTCGATGAAACCATGAGCAGTCTCGAATTCACCATCGATGATGAACCGCTGCCGCTCGAAGTCACCCTGTCGCTGTTGCAGGATGCCGATGGCGCAAAGCGCAAGAAGGCCGGCCTGGCGCTGGCCGCCACATTCAAGGATAACCTGCGCACTTTTACCCTGATCACCAACACGCTCGCCAAGGACAAGGAAATCTCCGACCGCTGGCGCGGCTTCGAGGACATCGCCGACAGCCGCCACCTGGCCAACCGGGTGGAGCGGCCCGTCGTTGACGCCCTCGCCCAGGCTGTCCGCGAAGCCAGCCCGCGGCTGTCGCATCGCTATTACGCGATGAAAGCCCGCTGGCTTGGACTGGAGAAGCTGGAATTCTGGGACCGCAATGCCCCTTTGCCAGAAACGCCGCGCGAAACCATCGCATGGGACGAGGCAAAGAATACGGTCCTGTCGGCCTATCACGGCTTTGCCCCCGAGATGGCCGACATCGCCCGCCGCTTCTTTGACCGCAGCTGGATCGACGCGCCGAGCCGTCCGGGCAAGATGTCGGGGGCATTCGCCCACCCGACCGTGCCCTCCGTCCACCCCTACGTGCTGGTCAATTATCTGGGCAAGCCGCGCGACGTGATGACGCTGGCGCATGAGCTTGGCCATGGGGTTCATCAGGTGCTGGCGGGCGCCCAGGGCGCGCTGATGTCGTCAACGCCGCTCACCCTCGCCGAAACCGCCTCGGTGTTTGGCGAAATGCTGACCTTCCGCGCCCTGCTCGAACGCACCAGCGAGCGCCGCGAGCGCAAGGCCATGCTCGCCCAGAAGGTCGAGGACATGATCAACACCGTGGTCCGCCAGATCGCGTTCTACGAATTTGAACGTCGGGTGCACACCGCGCGCCGTGAAGGCGAGCTGACGTCGGAGCAACTTGGAAAGCTCTGGCTGGACGTGCAGTCGGAAAGCCTAGGTCCGGCGGTCAACCTGTCGGAAGGATACGAGACCTTCTGGGCCTATATCCCGCATTTCATCCATTCGCCGTTCTACGTCTACGCCTACGCATTCGGAGATTGCCTGGTGAACTCGCTGTACTCTGTCTACGAAAAAACTCCTGACGGGTTCCGCGAGCGTTATTTCGACATGCTCAAGGCCGGCGGCACCAAGCATCACACGGAACTTCTCGCGCCGTTCGGACTTGATGCATCGGATCCCGGTTTCTGGAACCAGGGTCTTTCGATGATAGAGGGATTGATCGACGAACTCGATGCGATGGACAGCTGAGCCGTCTGATTTCGCTTTATTGTAACAGAGAAGTATGGTTTAGCCGCCGCAATCGCCGCAGACGGCTGCAGCGCCATTTTTTGGAGCGAATGACATGTCCCAGCAGGATTATCCGGTTTACGCGGAAATCACCGGCCCGATCGTGATGATCGGTTTCGGCTCCATCGGTAGAGGTACTCTTCCGCTCATCGAGCGTCACTTCAAGTTCGACAAGAGCAGGATGGTTGTGATCGACCCGCGCGACGATGCCGCCGACATGGAGATCCTTGCCCAGCACGGCATCCGGCACATCAAGACGCACGTCACCAAGGACAATTGCAAGGAGCTGCTCAAGCCGCTTCTCACCGAAGGCGGAGGCCAGGGCTTTTGCGTCAATCTCTCCGTCGACACAGGTTCCGTCGACCTGATGAAGCTGTGCCGCAAACTCGATGTTCTGTACATCGATACCGTGGTCGAGCCCTGGCTCGGCTTCTACTTCGACAAGAACATGAAGAATTCCGAGCGCACAAATTATGCGCTGCGCGAGACCATGCGCCACGAGAAGAAGAAGAACCCCGGCGGCACCACGGCCGTCTCCACCTGCGGCGCCAATCCCGGCATGGTCTCCTGGTTCGTCAAGCAGGCGCTGGTCAACCTCGCCAATGACCTCGACATCAAGTTCGAGGAACCCGGCCAGCACGACCGCGAAGCCTGGGCCAAGCTGATGAAGAAGGTCGGCGTCAAGGGCGTCCATATTGCCGAGCGCGATACCCAGTTGACCAAGACCCCCAAGCCGCTCAACGTCTTCTGGAACACCTGGTCGGTGGAAGGCTTCATTTCCGAGGGCCTGCAGCCGGCCGAACTCGGCTGGGGCACCCATGAAAACTGGATGCCGAAAAACGCCAAGAAGCACAAGAAGGGCTGCAAGGCTGCGATCTATCTCGAACAGCCCGGTGCCAACACGCGGGTGCGCACCTGGTGCCCGACCCCCGGCCCGCAATACGGCTTCCTAGTCACCCACAACGAGTCGATCTCGATTGCCG
The DNA here is from genome assembly GCA_020637795.1 of Hoeflea sp. Taxonomy (GTDB): domain Bacteria; phylum Pseudomonadota; class Alphaproteobacteria; order Rhizobiales; family Rhizobiaceae; genus Hoeflea. The sequence goes on from JACKJT010000003.1 coordinate 413,378, forward strand.
ACTATTTCACCGTCAGGAACAAGGACGGCGACGTCACCTACCGCCCGACCTGCCACTATGCCTATCATCCGGCCAATGACGCCGTGCTGTCGCTGCACGAGATGTTCGGCAATGGCGGCAACGCCCAGCCGGTCCTGCACGTGCTCGACGAAAACGAGCTGGTCGAGGGCCTCGATGAGCTCGGCGTGCTGCTCTATGGCCACGACAAGAACGCCTACTGGTATGGCTCGCGCCTGTCGCTGGAGGAAACCCGCCGGCTCGCCCCCTATCAGAACGCCACCGGCATGCAGGTCACCTCGGCCGTGCTCGCCGGCATGGTCTGGGCGCTGGAAAACCCGCAGGCCGGCATCGTCGAGGCCGACGAGATCGACTACAAGCGCTGCCTCGAGGTCCAGGCACCCTATCTCGGGCCGGTCGAAGGCCACTACACCGACTGGACCCCGCTCGATGGCCGCCCGGGACTGTTCCCGGAAGACATCGACAAGAGCGATCCCTGGCAGTTCCGCAACGTCCTGGTGCACTAGGATCCCGATCGACATCGACTGCCGGCCGGGCCACAAGGCCGGCCGGCAAGTTGCTGCCTTGCTTTCAACACGCCGGCGCTGCATTCTTTCATAGATGGAATCATATTGATGACGGCTCGAGGGGAACACCGGACCATGAACCTACATCGCATCATCGCCGTTGGCGCACTTGCCGGGTTGCTCGCTGCCTGTCAGTCGGCAACCTACTCGCCCCGTCCCGTGGAAGTGCAGCCGCAGGGCATCGATGGCCAGTGGACCGATCCCAACGGCATTATATCCAGCTTCTACAATGGCCGTTTCGAGACCCGCACCACCGACACCAATTCCTTGTTGGCGGAGGGGTCCTATCGCTACGTGTCGGATCAGATCGTCGAGATCGAGCTGACTTCGCTGCTGCGGCAGACCACGTCGCGGGTTAATTGCGCACTTGCCACCCCGTCGCAGCTCAACTGCACATCGTCCACGGGTGCCCAGTTCACTCTGGTACGCCGCATCTAAGCAAGCACAGGCCCTTTTCATGACCAGCCATTTCGATGATCGCGAGACACGTGCGCCCGAAATCCGCGAACAAGAGACGTTTGAGGGCCTGAGGACACTGTTGAGCCGCAGCCTCAAGCGGCTTCCCGCACTCGATGCCTGGCTCGGTCATCCCGATCCCGCAGGTCTTGTCGACCGGTCTGCCCTGGCCGCACTTCCGGTCCTGCGCAAGCCGGACCTGATGCAGATGCAGGAGGCCAATCCGCCCTTCGGTGGCCTCGCCGATCCCGATGCGCTCAAGGGCAACCGCGTCTTCATGTCCCCCGGCCCGGTCTGGGAACCGCAGGGCCTTGGCGTCGACCCCTGGTCCGCGGCGCGCGCACTGTTCGCCGCCGGATTTCGTTCCGGCGACCTGGTCCACAACAGCCTCGCCTATCACATGACCCCCGGCGGCTTCATTCTCGACGAGGGCGCACGCGCTCTGGGCTGCCTGGTGTTTCCCGCCGGCATCGGCAACACCGAAGCCCAGGTCGACGCGGCCAGGAGACTGAAGCCCTCGGGCTTCACCGGAACGCCGGATTACCTCAAGACCATCCTCGAAAAAGCCGACGAGCTGGGCAGCGATCTCTCTTCCCTCAAGCGTGCACTGGTCTCGGGCGGGGCGCTGTTTCCCTCGTTGCGTCAGTACTACGCAGATCGTGACGTCTCGGTGCTTCAGAGCTACGCCACCGCCGATCTTGGTGTGATCGCCTACGAGAGCGCCGGCGCCGATGGCGCGCCTCATCCGGGCATGATCGTCAACGAGAACATGATCGTCGAAATCGTCCGTCCCGGCACCGGCGATCCGGTGCCCGAGGGCGAGGTCGGCGAACTCGTGGTGACCACCCTCAATCCCGGCTATCCGCTGGTCCGTTTCGGCACCGGCGATCTGTCGGCGATCCTGCCTGGCCTGTCGCCTTGCGGCCGGACGGCTCCCCGCATCCAAGGCTGGATGGGCCGCGCCGACCAGCGCACCAAGATCAAGGGCATGTTCGTTGACCCCAAGCAGGTGGCCGAAATCCTCAAGGCGCATCCCGAGATTGGCCGGGCGCGTCTGGTCGTTAGCCGTTCCAATGATGCCGATGTGATGACCCTCAGGGTTGAACCGGCAGCCGGCGCCGCCCCCGTGGCCAGCGACATCGAAGCAACATTGACGGCCATCGCCAAATTGCGCGGAACGGTGGAAATCGTTGCCCCTTCAAGCCTGCCCAATGACGGCAAGGTCATTGCCGACGAGCGCGATTACACGGCTTGAATCCAGCCAAAATTTCGCCCCGGCGATATCCGGCACTTGAAGTTCCCCGCCGATAGTGAAACCATCCTCTCAAGCCTGCCGTGAGCGTCCGCAAGGGCTGGCTCTGGCGCGCTGTGAGCAGCGAAACAGGGAGCTATTCCATGAACAAAATCATCAAGCGTGCTTTGTTGACCGTATCGGTCCTCGGAGTGACGTCAGGCGCGGCATTCGCCGACTACACCTTGACGATCATGCACATCAATGACTGGCACAGCCGCATTGAATCCAACAACAAGTATGAGTCGACCTGCTCGGCCGAGGACGAGACCGAAGGCAAGTGTTTCGGCGGCGCCGCGCGCCTCGTGACGGCCATCGCCGATCGCCGCAAGGCGCTTGAAGGCAGTAATGTCCTGCTGCTCAACGGCGGTGACAACTTCCAGGGCTCGTTGTTCTACACCACCTACAAGGGCGCGGTCGAAGCCGAATTCCTCAACCAGATGAAATTCGATGCCATGACTGTCGGCAACCACGAATTTGACGACGGCGAAGAGGCACTGGTTCCATTCCTCGACGTGATCGAGTTCCCGGTTCTGTCCGCCAACGTTGCGGCCAGCGCATCGTCGAAGGTCGGCGACCGTATCAAGCCGTCGATTGTGCTCGAAGTCGGTGGCGAGAAGATCGGCATTGTCGGTGCCGTCACCAACGACACTCCGGAGATTGCCTCCCCCGGTCCCAACATCCTGATTGCCGATGACATCAACACAATCACCGCCGAAGTCGAGAAGCTTCAGGCCCAGGGCATCAACAAGATCATCGCGCTGACCCATGTCGGCTACCCGCGCGACAAGGAGATGATCGCCAAGATCCCGGGCGTCGATGTCGTCGTCGGCGGCCATTCGCACTCGCTTCTGTCCAACACCGACGAAAAGGCCGAAGGGCCCTATCCGACGATGATCGACAACCCCGAGGGCTACAAGGTGCCGGTGACGCAAGCCGCGTCCTATTCGAAGTATCTTGGAGAATTCTCGGTCACCTTCGATGACAATGGCGTGGTCAAGGAAGCCAAGGGAGATCCGATCCTGCTCGACAGCTCGATCGTGCCTGATGAGGGTGTTCTGGCGCGCATCAAGGAACTCGGAGCCCCGATCGAGGAGCTCAAGACCAAGGTTGTGTCCGCATCCACCTCGGATATCGACGGTAGCCGCGACACCTGCCGCGCCGGCGAATGCTCGATGGGCAACCTCGTCGCCGACGCCATGCTCGACCGGGTCGCGAGCCAGGGCGTGACAATCGCCATCCAGAACGGCGGCGGATTGCGCGCGTCGATCGATTCAGGCGAAATCACCATGGGCGAGGTGCTCACAGTCCTGCCGTTCCAGAACACGCTGGCAACCTTCGAGCTCAAGGGCTCTGACGTTGTCGCCGCACTTGAAAACGGCGTCAGCCAGATCGAGGAAGGCGCCGGCCGCTTCGCCCAGGTGGCAGGCCTTCGCTACACCTTCGACAAGACCGCCGAGCCCGGCTCCCGCATCGTTTCGGTCGAAGTCAAGAAGGGCGACCGCTTCGAGCCGATCGACCCGGCAGCCACCTACATGGTTGCAACCAATAACTACATGCGCGGTGGCGGCGACGGCTACTCGATCTTCAAATCGGGCGGCATGAATGCCTATGACTACGGTCCGGGCCTTGAACAGGTGGTCGCAGACTATCTTGCCAAGAACAATCCCTACACCCCTTACACCGATGGGCGTGTGATGGCCGCTGCGGAAAAGCCGATGGAAGCCGCCGCTCCGGCCGCTGAAGCCGCACCTGCAGCCGAAGCAGTGCAGGTGCCCGAGCCGCTGGCCGGCTTCAAGGACCTGACCACATCGGCTCCGATGATTTCCGAGGAGGCTCCGGCCGCCGAATCTGCTGCAATGCCCGGCAAGCAGCACGTTGTTGCAGCTGGCGACAATCTGTGGGACCTCGCCAAGACCTATTATGGCGATGCCACAATGTGGACCAAAATCGCCGAAGCCAATCCATCGGCGAATCCGAAGAATCTTGTGATCGGCGAAACGCTGTCGATCCCGGCCAAGTGATTTTGCAATCAGCACCAAGCGAGGGCCCGGTTTTCCGGGCCCTCTTATTTTGAGGATTTGGCAAAGAGCCGCATCTACTGAAGATTGATTTGTCGTTTGATGTGTCTATGTTCCCGCTCAACGGCTGATCGGCTGCCGCAGCGGCCGGCGCCAAAGCGCCTTGTCCGCCCCATTGCCGGTCGGGCAAGACCTGAAAACACTCGAATGGAATGCGACCTTGAACAGCCCCATGATCCTGACTGAAGAACAGAGCCGCGCTGTTGGCGAGCTGCCCCCTCAACATCCGCCGGTGAAAATCCAGAAAGTGGGAGTGCTGATTGTCAATCTCGGAACCCCGGACGGCACCGATTACACATCCATGCGGCGCTATCTGAAGGAGTTCCTCACCGACAGGCGGGTGATCGAGTGGTCGCGTTTCCTCTGGTACCCGATCCTGTTTGGCATCGTTCTCAACACCCGTCCCCGACGCGTTGGCAAGGCCTATGAGGAAATCTGGAACAAGGATCTCGATGAGAGCTATCTGAGAACCTACACCCGCAACCAGTCCGACAGGCTCGGCGAGATGCTCGCCTCCCACCCTTCGGTGATGGTCGACTGGGCCATGCGCTACGGCCAGCCATCCATTTCCGACAAGCTCCAGGCGCTCAAGGACGCCGGCTGCGACCGGATCGTGCTGTTCCCGCTCTATCCGCAATATGCCGCCGCGACCACGGCGACGGTCAACGACAAGGCTTTCGAGGCGTTAATGAAGATGCGCTGGCAGCCGGCGCTCAGGACCGTCCCGCCCTATCACGATGATCCGGCCTATATCGAGGCGATCGCCCAGTCGATCGAAACACATGTCGCCGGTCTCGATTGGGATCCGGAAATCCTGCTGATGTCGTTCCACGGCATCCCGCAATCCTATTTCCTCAAGGGCGACCCCTATCACTGCCAGTGCCTGAAGACCGCGCGGCTGGTGCGTGAGCGGCTGGGCTGGCCCAAGGAAAAGCTGATGCCGACCTTCCAGTCGCGCTTCGGCCCGGAAGAGTGGCTGCAGCCCTACACCGACAAGACGGTTGAAAAACTGGCGAAGGACGGCGTGAAGCGCATCGCCGTGATCAATCCTGGCTTCGTCTCCGATTGCCTTGAAACACTTGAGGAAATCGCCGGTGAAGCGGGCGAGATCTTCCACGAGAACGGCGGCGAACACTTCACCCACATCCCCTGCCTCAACGACAGCGGCGGCGGCATGATGGTGCTTGAGACCATTGTCCGCCGTGAACTTCAGGGTTGGATCTGAAGTCAGCCCCGCGTTCGGCCGAGGCCGTGCCGGGCAATCCGGAAGCCAAGATAATGCCGCTCGAAGATTGCAAGCACTGGCCAGACCCACTACCTGTTTAGGAAGGCGGCGCTGGCCCGCACTTCAATTCCGGGCAGAGGAGGTCTTCGGGCATGTTGGGACTGGATATCACGGTCATTGTCGTCGTTGTCATTGCGATCCTGGTTCTGTTCTCCGGGGTCAAGACGGTGCCGCAGGGCTTTGCCTTCACGGTGGAACGTTTTGGACGCTATACCCGCACGCTGACACCGGGCTTGAACATCATCGTCCCGTTCATCGACCGCATCGGCCGCAAGATAAACATCATGGAGCAGGTGCTCGACATTCCCACACAGGAAGTCATCACCCGCGACAACGCCTCCGTATCCGCCGACGCGGTCTCTTTTTACCAGGTGCTCAACGCCGCTGAGGCCGCCTACCAGGTCTCCGACCTTGAACAGGCATTGCTCAACCTGACCATGACCAACATCCGCTCGGTGATGGGATCGATGGATCTTGACGAGCTGTTGTCCAACCGCGATGCCATCAACGACCGTCTGCTGCGCGTCGTCGATCAGGCCGCCGCGCCCTGGGGCATCAAGATCACCCGTGTCGAGATTAAGGACATCGCGCCTCCCGTTGATCTGGTGGAAGCCATGGGCCGACAGATGAAGGCCGAGCGCGAGAAGCGCGCCGACGTGCTGGAAGCCGAGGGTGCGCGCAACGCCCAGATCCTGCGTGCCGAAGGCGCCAAGCAATCCGCGATTCTCGAGGCGGAAGGCCGCCGCGACGCCGCCTTCCGCGACGCCGAGGCCCGCGAACGTCTGGCCGAGGCCGAAGCCAAGGCCACCCAGATGATGTCGACGGCGATTGCCGAAGGCGACATCACCGCGATCAACTATTTCGTTGCGCAGAAATACACCGAAGCACTGGGCCAGATCGCCTCGGCGCCGAACCAGAAGGTCGTCCTGATGCCGCTGGAAGCCTCGTCGCTGATCGGTTCGCTGGGCGGCATTGGCGCGATCGCGCAGGAAGTGTTCGGCAAGGATGGCGGCAATGCAGCCGCCCCAGGCCCGAGACGCGCCCCCGCCCAGCCGCCGCGTCAACCACGCGCCACGACGCCCGGCTACCCGGCCGGCCCGCAGGGAGAGCAGGACACATGATCGCCGGCCTGGTCTCCGAACTCGGTCCGTGGAGCTGGTGGATCGTAGGCCTGGTGTTTCTCGGTCTCGAGATCCTGATCCCCGGCGTTTTCCTGCTCTGGATCGGCCTTGCCGCGATTGTGGTCGGCGCATTGTCGCTCGGTTTCTGGACCGCGGAATTCTGGGGCTGGCAGTTGCAGCTGATGATTTTCGCCGTGCTTGCCATTGCGTTCGCCCTGGTCGGCCGCCGGATTTCCGGATCGAACACCGAAAGCGATCAACCCATGCTCAACCGCCGCGTCGAAGGGCTGGTGGGCCGGACAGCCACGCTGGAAGAACCGATCACCGAGGGCAAGGGGCGCATCAGGCTCGACGATACCACCTGGATCGTGCAGGGCCCCGACATGCCGGCAGGCGCGCGCGTGCGCATCACCACAGCGCAGGCCGGCGGCCTGACGGTGGAGCGGGCCTGATTTCAGGCCACGCCGATCCTGAGCAGATCGTGGAAATGCACGATGCCGATCGGTGACAGGTTCTGGTCGGTCACCATCAGTGCGCCGATCGAATTCTTGTTCAGAATTGCCATCGCGGTGCTGGCCAGCGCCGTTGGCGCGATGGTCTTGGGCTGGCTCGTCATGATCGCATCGATCGGCTGATCCACCAGGTTGCGGCCCAGGTTGCGGGCCACGTCACCATCGGTGACGATCCCGATCAGGCGTCCGTCCGGTCCGGTTACCCCGACGCAGCCGAACTTCCTTTGCGACAGCGTCATGATCGCTTCGGGCGCCGGCGTTCCCGAGGGCACAAGCGGAACAGCATCGCCGGTGTGCATGACGTCCGCCACATGCGCAAGAGTCGCGCCGAGTTTCCCGCCCGGATGGAACGTGTGGAAATCACCGGCGGTAAATCCCTTGGCTTCAAGCAAGGCGACCGCAAGCGCATCGCCCAGCGCCAGCTGCATTAATGTCGAGGTGGTTGGCGCCAGCCCGTGCGGACAGGCTTCCTGTTCACGCGGCAGCAGCAGCACGATGTCCGCCTCTCGCCCCAGCGCGGAGTCGGCGCCAGCCGTAAACGCCACCAGCGGGATCCCGAAGCGCCTTGAATAGGCCAGGATTCCCTTCAACTCGGCGCTTTCACCCGACCAGGACAAGACAATGATCGCATCATCCTTCGCGATCATTCCCAGATCGCCGTGATTTGCTTCCGCCGGATGGACGAAATGCGACGGTGTTCCGGTCGACGCCAGCGTGGCGGCAATCTTGGCCCCGATGTGCCCGCTCTTGCCGACACCGGTCACGATGACCCGCCCCGTGATGGTCCCGAGGGTTTCCACAGCCCGCGTAAACGGCTCGGAAAGTCCGTTTTCGAGCGCTGCCGCGAGTGCCTCAAGACCGGCTTTCTCCGTCTGGATCGTACGCCCGGCCGAGGCCAACATGTCGGTGCGCGGATAGTCTGGCAGGATCTTCTTCATCAGGCCCGAATACCCCTTCGCCTCGCCTGTGTCCATCAACCACGTTGCCGATCCGCAATGCAGAGGATCGAAACCTTGCGTTAACCACAAGTGTTTACGCTTTGACAAGATTTGGATGAGTCCGGAACCCAAGACGCATGCGCGACCGCATCAACACGGAACAGAGACGAATGGCGGTCCGTCGTGATGGCCTTCGCCTCACCGTATCCGCACTTTGCCTGATGACGGCGATTCCTGCGGCCGTTGCGCAAACCGTATCGGGGTCGAATTCCGACACCGGCCGGTTCGAACTCCGCGGCACCTCTGACGGGACTTCGTCGGCCGCGTCCACCGCGGCCTCGACACTCTATGGCGCCCTGCCCGCTCCTGGTCCCGGCGGCGCCACGATGGCGACGACCGACGGTTTTGGCGCAACGGCTCCCGCCGGACCGTTGGACACGGCGGCAAGCCCGGTTCAGCCGGCAGCGGAAGATCTCACCGGATCGATCGGCTCTCCGTCGAACCTGAGCCAGGCGGATCAGGATTACGCCGCGAGCCTGGCCCGCCAGAACGCCCGCGTAGGAACCGTAGACGGCCTGCCGCTGGATCCCCTGGAGCAAGAGGCTGCAGTTCCCGGTTTCTCGTTCGGCTCCCTGACACTGCGCCCGACGCTGGATCAGCGGGTCGTCCATGAATCGGTTCGCTACGGTCCAACCAGAACCAGCAGGACCTACAGCCAGACCACCTTGTCCGGCACGCTCGAATCCGACTGGTCGCGGCACCAACTCAATGTCGACGGCTCCGGTACCTGGCAGAAGAACCTCTCGGGCACCGGAACCGAAACGCCCAGCGCCAACATCAATGCACGGCTGAACCTCGACCTCATCAACGATATCACCGGCGTGCTTGGCGCGGGCTACAGCTACTCCCGCGAAAGCCGTACCGATCCCAATGCGATCTCCGGCGCCACCAGCCAGGCAGGTGTTCACGAATTGCGTGCCAGCATCGGCCTTGAGAAGAATTTGGGTCTGCTGCGCGGCTCGACCACCCTCGAGGTCACCCGTAGGCTTTATGGCGACGCCACCCTCGCCGACGGAACCAGTGTTCTATTGAGCGATCGCGACACGCTGGGCGCAGAACTTACCGCCCGGATTGGCTACGAGGTGTCGCCCGCGCTGGTGCCCTTTATCGAAGGAACCGTCGGCCGCGAGAAATACGACCAGCGTATCGATTCGACGGGATCGGAACGGTCTTCGAAAACATACGGCGCACGGGTCGGAGCCGAAGTCAATTTCGGTGAAAAGCTCTCGGGAGAGTTTGCCGCCGGATACGTGCTGCGAAACCTTGACGACGCCAACCTGGCCGACATTTCGGGGCTGACCCTCGACGGCGATGTCACCTGGTCACCCTTGCGGGGAACCAACGTCAATCTCGGCCTGGCAACCACGCTCGAATCGGCGACCACGGCAGGCCAGTCCGGCGCCGTGGTCTATGAACTCGATGCGACCCTGTCGCAGCAGATCCGCAGCAACCTCGTCGCCAGGCTCGGCGCCACCGCCGGTTACCGGGATTATGATTCGGGCAGCGGGCGCGGCAATCAACGCAGCTACGGCGCCTCTGCAGGCCTGACATGGAGCATCAACCGCTATCTCGATCTGGAAGCCGACGCGAGCTACGAGCGGACCAGGGAACCCGGCGGTACCGACGAAGATACCGCACGCATCGGGCTGGGCCTCAAGCTGCGCAGATAGGGGACGGCATATGATGACCACCCCCGGACGAAGCTCCCAGGCCCGATCCTGATCAGGCCTTCGAGATCATCTTCTTCAGGTCGTCCGCCACCAGCGACTTGATATCCTCCCGGTCGAGCGCGAAGGCGACATTGGCCAGGATGAACCCGGCCTTGGAGCCGCAGTCAAAGGTCTCCCCGCCAAACTCGTAAGCTGAAAACGGCTGTTGATCGGCCAGCTTCAGCATCGCGTCCGTCACCTGGATTTCATTACCGGCGCCGCGCTCCTGTTTCGACAGGATATCGAAGATCTCCGGCTGCAGGATATAGCGTCCATTGATGAAGTAGTTTGACGGGGCTGTCCCCGGTGCCGGCTTTTCGACCATCTGCGTGATGCGAAAGCCGCCGTCGAGGTCTTCGCCCTTGCCGACGATGCCGTATTTGTGGGCCTCATCAGGGTCGCATTCCGCCACCGCGACGATGTTGCCGCCAACCTTGTTGTAAAGCTCTACCATGCCGGTCAGGCATCCCACCTTGTCGCGCATCACCATGTCGGGAAGTAGCAGCGCAAAGGGTTCGTCGCCAATGATATCACGGGCGCACCAGACGGCATGGCCGAGGCCGAGAGGGGCTTGCTGACGTGTGAAACTCGTTGCCCCGGCTTTTGGCAGCATGTCTTCCAGGGCTTTCAGTTCGGCGCTCTTGCCGCGCTCGCGCAACGTGTCGTCCAGTTCAACCTGAATGTCGAAATGATCTTCGATGACCGCCTTGTTGCGGCCCGTGACGAAAACGAAATGCTCGATCCCGGCAGCCATTGCCTCTTCGACGACATACTGAACCACCGGCTTGTCAACGACCGTCAGCATTTCCTTCGGTACGGCCTTGGTTGCCGGAAGAAAACGGGTACCCAGACCTGCAACCGGCAGGACAGCTTTCCGGACCTTGCGTATTTTCGTCATGTATTTTCCTCATTTCTCATAAATGATCTTCCCGGTGCATCCCGGCGCCGTCCGGGCAGTACGCACCATTTGTTAGGAAGTGGCAAACGCAGCCACTGGGGCAGCGAATATGGTAAACGGTTTGTTGACGGCTCCAGACTATGATTGTCGAACAGTCACACGCAACAGCTCTAGACAACAGGATGCTTGGAACATGATCCGAACACCCAGGAAATTTGTTCGCGCCGCCGGTTTTTGCCTCTTTGCCGGTGTTTTTTCCCCGCTGACGGCACAAGCTGATGCAGGCTTTCAAAAATGGGTCTCGGGCTTTTACAGCACCGCGGCGAAAGCCGGCATTTCCCGCTCGACCTACGAGACAGCATTTAGGGGCGTGACCGCGCCAGATCCAGTGGTGCTCGAAAAAGCACGCTTTCAGCCCGAGTTCACCACCAAGGTCTGGGACTACCTCGATTCCCGCGTCAATCCCTACACCATTGCCAAGGGACGCGAGATGGCCGCCCAGCATGCCAGGACACTGGCCGCCATCGAACGCCACTTCGGCGTGGATGCGTCGGTTCTGCTGGCCATCTGGTCGATGGAATCAAATTACGGCGAGATCCTCACCAAGACCGATCGCCTGCACTATGTTCCGCAGGCCCTTGCCACCCTTGCCTATGCCGACCGGAAACGCGCCAAGTTCGCCCGCCAGCAACTCGTGGCGGCGTTGAAGATCCTCCAGGCGGGCGACATTTCGACGCGCGAGATGACCGGCTCATGGGCCGGCGCCATGGGCCACACCCAGTTTATCCCGACGAGCTATCTTGCCTTCGCAATCGACGCCGACGGCAACGGGCATCGCGACATCTGGAATTCGATCCCGGATGCCTTGGCGACCGCCGCGAACCTTCTCAAGAAGAATGGCTGGCGCACCGGCGAGACCTGGGGCTACGAAGCCGTCCTCCCGAGAGGCGGCGCCAGGTATGACGGTCAGACGAAGACATTGTCGGAATGGGCAGCCCTCGGCTTCACCCGCCCGGGCGGAAAGGGCTTTCCCGTCGGCAGCCGCCGTGCCGAACTCAAGCTGCCTGGCGGCGCCAACGGTCCTGCATTTCTGATGACCAAGAATTTCTTCGTCATCAAGCGCTACAACAATTCCGATTCCTACGCCCTTGGCGTCGGTGTGCTGGCCGATGAGATTGCCGGGTATGGCGGTGTCGACCAGCGCTGGCCGCGGCCGGATGGCGCCCTCGACGTCAAGGAGAAGTTCGAGTTGCAGACCAGGCTCAAGAGCCTCGGTTACTACGACGGCGAAATCGACGGCAATTTCGGCTCGGGCTCAAAGGCTGCCATCGCCGCCTTCCAGTCGCGCGCCGGCTTGACCGGCGAGGCAATTCCATCGCAGAAGATACTGGATGCGATCCGACGCTATTGATGGTCCGAGCGCGCCGGAATGGAACCGGCAACAGGCTGAACAGGAGATGATTTCCGCGTGTCAAACCGCCTACCATTGCTGCGCTGTACCGTCTTCTTGCTGGTCGCGGCGCTGGCCGGGCTGACTGTCCTGCAGCCCGCCCAGGCGCAGGAACGAGTGGAACGGAAGTCCTTTCTGCAGTTGTTGTTCGGTGGAGGCGGGTCCAGCAAGAAGCAGGAACCGGCGCCTGCACGGACCAGCCGGGTCACGAGAAGCAGCGCCCCCAGCATTGCCCCGCCGCCGGAACCGGTTGTCGAAAAGCTGGAAAACGCCCGCAAGATCCTGGTTGTCGGCGACTTTCTAGCCAATCGCACGGCAGATGGCCTGAACGAGGCGTTTGCGCAGGCGCCGGGCGTTGTCATTGTCGACCGCGCCAATGGCTCTTCCGGTCTTGTCCGCGACGATTACTACAACTGGCCCGAAGAAGCCCGCCAGATTGTCGAAGAAGTACAGCCGTCGATCATCGTCGTGCAGCTCGGCTCCAACGACCGTCAGCAGCTCTTGGTTGATGGAGAGCGTGAGCCCGTCCGCTCGGTCAAGTGGCTCGCCGAGTATGAACGCCGCACCAAGTTGCTGATCGACGCCTTGCAGGAGAGGAAGACGCCGCTGCTTTGGATCGGCATGCCGGCTTTCAAGTCTCCTTCCATGACCACCGACATGGTGGCCTTTAACGGTGTCTTCCGAACCCAGGTCGAGAAGGCCGGTGGCGAGTTCATCGACATCTGGGATGGCTTTGTCGACGAGGAAGGCAAGTTCGTCTTCACCGGATCCGACATTAACGGACAACAGGTCCGGCTTCGCGGCTCGGATGGCATCAACATGACCAAGGCTGGCCGGCGCAAGATCGCCTTCTATGCCGAAAAGTCGATCAGGCGACTGCTGGGCGACGCCGCGGCAGTGGGCATCTCGGCGCTCGATTCAGCGAATTTTCCGGAAATATTCATGCCGCCTGCCCCCGGCGAGAACGCCGCGGCCGTCATGCGGACAATGCCGGTTGCCATGACCGATCCGGCCCTTGACGGGGGATCGGCGCTATTGGGCGAAATGCCGGCGACTGCCGGTCTGGTCCGCTCGCCGCGCGACCAACTTGTGCTTGATGGCGTCTTGCCCGAAGCGCCCGAGGGACGCGTCGATAATTTCGCCTGGCCACGAAAAGATCCGTAAGTTTTCCGACAATCGGCCGATGCCAGTGCCGCACCCAGTCATTTCCCCTGGGCACGGCAAGACTTGAGGACCGGCGCTCAGCGAGGCAGGTCTGTCGCGCCCATCAGGCTCAGGTCGATTTCCCGTGCCGCCTGGCGCCCTTCACGGATCGCCCAGACAACCAGGCTCTGGCCGCGGCGCACGTCGCCAGCTGCCCAGAGCTTGTCCACCGACGTGCGGTAATCGGTCTCGTTGGCCGAGATGTTGGCCGATCCGCGGCGGTCGGTATCAACCGACAGCCGGTCGCCGAGTTCGCTGACCACGCCGGTATCGAGAACGCCGCGGAAGCCGATCGCGACGAACACCAGGTCTGCCTTGATGACGAACTCGGTTCCGGCGACGGGTTTGCGCTTCTCATCGACGTGGCAGCACTTGACGCCGGTCAGGATGCCGTTTTCGCCAACCAGCTCGAGCGTGCCGACCTGGAACTCGCGAACCGCACCTTCCGCCTGCGAGGATGACGTGCGCATCTTCGTCGCCCAGTAGGGCCAGACGGCGAGCTTGTCTTCCTTCTCGGGCGGCTGCGGCCGGATATCGAGCTGCGTGACCTTGACGGCGCCCTGCCGGAAGGCCGTCCCGACGCAGTCGGACGCAGTGTCGCCGCCGCCGATCACCACCACGTGCTTGCCGCCTGCCAGCACCGGATCCGAAGGCCAGCCGACATTGTCGATGCTTTCGCGCGCCACCCGCTTGTTCTGCTGGACCAGGTAGGGCATCGCGTCGTGCACGCCGATCAGGTCCGCACCGGGAATGCCGACATCGCGCGGCTTTTCCGAGCCTCCGCAATAGAGCACGGCATCGTACTCGGCGAGCAGCTCTTCCGTCGTCTTGTCGACGCCGACATTGACATTGCAGAAGAAGGTGACGCCCTCGCCTTCCATCTGCTCGATGCGTCGGTCGATGAAGTGCTTCTCCATCTTGAAGTCCGGAATGCCGTAGCGCAGCAATCCGCCGGGCCGGCTTTCGCGCTCGTAGACATGAACCTCGTGCCCGGCGCGGCCAAGCTGCTGGGCCGCGGCCATGCCGGCAGGGCCGGAACCGATGATGGCGACCTTCTTGCCGGTCTTCGTGGTCACCGGTTGCGGCACGATGAAGCCCATCTCGTAGGCCTTGTCGGCAATCGCCTGCTCGACGGTCTTGATCGTGACCGGCGCATCCTCGAGGTTGAGCGTGCAGGCTTCCTCGCACGGCGCCGGGCAGATGCGGCCGGTGAATTCGGGGAAGTTGTTGGTCGAATGCAGGTTGCGGATCGCCTCTTCCCAGTTGCCGTTATAGACCAGATCGTTCCAGTCGGGGATCTGGTTATGCACCGGACATCCCGTCGGCCCGTGGCAATACGGAATGCCGCAATCCATGCAGCGTGCCGCCTGCTTCTGCACTTCCTGGTCGCTCATCCGGATGGTGAACTCACGAAAATGCCGGATGCGGTCGGACGCCGGCTGATACTTGGCCGTCTGCCTGTCGATTTCGAGAAAACCCGTTACCTTACCCATAGTCTACTCCCTCACCGGATCACAACGGCGGTTCCCGATGCCGATACCATCAGCATCGAACCACTGGATCCGGTTGAAATATTTTCATAGTCCAGATCGATGCCGATAACGGCATTCGCACCCAGCTTCCGCGCCTCGTCCTGCATTTCCGAAAGCGCGATCTCGCGCGCCTCGCGCAATGCTTTTTCGTAAGCGCCCGAGCGGCCGCCGACTATGTCTCGAATGCCTGCGAAGATATCGCGGAAGATGTTTGTTCCGAGAATGGCCTCGCCGGTGACGATGCCCCTGTATTCGGTGATCTCCCGGCCCTCGATCGTGTTGGTTGTCGATGTGATCATGGATCTCATTCCGCCGCCACGCCCATCCGCATCCGTTCCATTTCCACAAGCGCGCGCCGGTATTCGACCGGCATGACCTTGCGGAACTTCGGACGGAAGTCGGCCCAGTTGTCGAGGATTTCCTTGGCGCGGGAGGAACCGGTGTAATGCATGTGGTTGGAGATCAGCTGGAACAGCCGCTCCTCGTCATGCCGGGTCATGTCCCCGCTGACATCCACCCGGCCCTTGTGCGCCAGATCGCCGCCATGGTGATGCAGCTTTTCGAGGATATCGTCTTCCTCGGGAACAGGTTCCAGTTCCACCATCGCCATGTTGCAGCGGCTGGCGAAATCGCCGGCCTCGTCGAGCACGTAGGCCACGCCGCCAGACATCCCGGCCGCGAAGTTGCGGCCGGTCTCGCCGATGACGACGACAAGGCCACCGGTCATGTATTCGCAGCCATGGTCGCCGACGCCCTCGACAACCGCTATGGCCCCGGAGTTGCGCACGGCAAAGCGTTCCCCGGCAACACCGCGGAAGTAACATTCGCCCTCGATGGCGCCGTAGAGCACGGTGTTGCCGACGATGATCGACTTCTCCGCCACGATCGGCGAATTCTCCGGCGGGCGCACGATGATACAGCCTCCCGAGAGCCCCTTGCCGACATAGTCGTTGGCGTCTCCCGACAGATCGAACGTGACCCCATGCGCCAGGAAGGCGCCGAAGGACTGTCCGGCGGTTCCCGTGAGCTTGACCGTGATCGTGTCTTCGGCCAAGCCCTTGTGGCCGTAGCGCTTGGCGACTTCACCCGACAGCATCGCGCCGGACGAGCGGTCGACGTTCTTGATCTCGACGTCGAACTCGACCTTTTCCTTGCTCTCGAGCGCCGGCATCGCCTTCTCGATCAGTGTCCTGTCGAGAACATCGGCAATCGGGTGGTTCTGGGGTTCGGTCCAGTAGGTCTTTTCCTTGGGCGCATCGGGCTTGTGGAAGATCCGGCTGAAATCCAGTCCCTTGGCCTTCCAGTGCTCGATCATGCCGTCCTTGGCGAGCAGTTCCGACTGGCCGATGATCTCGTCGAGATTGCGGTAGCCCATCGCGGCCAGCCATTCGCGCACTTCCTCGGCAATGAAGAAGAAGTAGTTGACGACATGCTCGGGCGTGCCCTTGAAGCGCTTGCGCAGCACCGGATCCTGCGTGGCGACGCCAACCGGGCAGGTGTTGAGGTGGCACTTGCGCATCATGATGCAGCCCGCCGCGATCAGCGGCGCGGTGGAGAAGCCGAACTCGTCGGCCCCGAGCAGCGCACCGACGATGACGTCACGCCCGGTCTTGAGACCGCCATCGACCTGCAGCGCGACGCGCGACCGCAACCCGTTGAGCACCAGCGTCTGGTGGGTTTCGGCCAGACCGATTTCCCAGGGGCTTCCCGCATGCTTGAGGGAGGTCAGCGGCGACGCGCCGGTGCCGCCGTCATAGCCCGAGATGGTGATGTGATCGGCGCGCGCCTTGGCCACGCCGGCCGCAACCGTACCGACACCAACTTCCGACACCAGCTTGACCGAGATATCGGCTTCCGGATTGACATTCTTCAGGTCGAAGATCAGCTGTGCCAAATCCTCGATCGAGTAGATGTCATGGTGCGGCGGCGGCGAAATCAGACCAACGCCCGGCGTGGAATGGCGGGTCTTGGCGATCGTCGCGTCGACCTTGTGACCGGGCAACTGCCCGCCCTCGCCGGGCTTGGCGCCCTGGGCCACCTTGATCTGTATCATGTCGGCGTTGACCAGGTATTCCGTGGTCACCCCGAACCGGCCCGAGGCCACCTGCTTGATCGCCGAGCGTTCCGGATTGCGGCCACCGCCATAGAGCGGCAGGTAGCGATCGGGCTCCTCGCCGCCCTCGCCGGTGTTCGACTTGCCGCCGATCCGGTTCATCGCGATCGCCAGCGTCGTATGCGCTTCGCGGCTGATCGATCCGAACGACATGGCGCCGGTGGAAAACCGTTTGACGATTTCAGCCGCGGGCTCGACTTCATCCAGCGGCACGGGCTTGCGCCCGGCAGCTTCCGCCGTACGGATCTCGAACAGGCCGCGAATGGCGTTCATCCTGAGCGTCGAGCGGTTGACCATGTCGGCGAATTCCCGGTAGCGGTCCTTCGCATTGCCGCGCACGGCATGCTGCAGCGTCGCCACTGCATCCGGCGTCCAGGCGTGTTCCTCGCCCCGCATCCGGTAGGCGTATTCGCCGCCCACTTCCAGGGAGGTGGCGAGCACCGGATCGTTCGAGAACGCCAGACGATGGCGCTCGGCCGTCTCGGATGCGACCTCGTCCAGACCGACGCCTTCGATCGTGGTCGCGGTGCCGGTGAAATAGGTGTCGACGAAATCGCTCGACAGTCCGATCGCGTCGAAGATCTGGGCGCCGCAATAGGACTGGTAGGTCGAAATCCCCATCTTCGACATCACCTTGAGGATGCCCTTGCCGATCGCCTTGATATAGCGCGACACGACCTCGTACTGATCGACCTCCGGCGGAAACTCGCCGCGCTTGTGCATGTCGAGCAGCGTATCGAACGCCAGGTAGGGGTTGATCGCCTCGGCGCCATAGCCTGCCAGGCAGGCAAAATGGTGCACTTCACGCGGCTCGCCGGATTCGACCACGAGGCCGACCGACGTGCGCAGGCCCTTGCGGATCAGGTGATGATGCACGGCCGCCGTCGCCAGCAGCGCCGGAATGGCAATCCGGTCCGGCCCGATCTGGCGATCCGACAGGATAATGATGTTGTAGCCGCCGGTGACGGCTTCCTCGGCCCGGTCGCAAAGCCGGTCCAGCGCCGCCTTCATGCCATCCGAGCCCTTTTCGCTCGCATAGGTGAAGTCCAGCGTCTTGGTGTCGAACCGGTCCTCGGTGTGGCCGATCGAGCGGATCTTCTCGAGATCGCCATTGGTAAGGATCGGCTGACGCACTTCGAGCCGCTTCTTCTTTGCCGCCCCCTTGTGATCGAGAAGGTTCGGGCGCGGTCCGATGAAGGACACCAGGCTCATCACCAGCTCTTCCCGGATCGGGTCGATCGGCGGGTTGGTCACCTGCGCGAAGTTCTGCTTGAAATAGGTGTAGAGCAGCTTCGACTTCTGCGACATCGCGGAAATCGGCGTGTCGGTTCCCATCGAGCCGATGGCTTCCTGCCCGGTCGTCGCCATCGGCGACATCAGGATCTTGGTGTCTTCCTGCGTGTAGCCGAAAGCCTGCTGCCGATCGAGCAGGGACACATCCTTGCGAAGCGCGCGCGGTTCGACCGGCTTGAGATCTTCCAGGATCAACTGGGTGCGTTCCAGCCATTCACGGTAGGGATGCTTTGCCGCAAGTCCCGACTTGACCTCCTCGTCGGAGATGATCCGGCCTTCTTCCATGTCGATCAGCAGCATCTTGCCGGGCTGCAGCCGCCACTTGGACACGATCGAGCTTTCATCCACCGGCAGCACGCCGGCTTCGGACGCCATGATCACCCGGTCGTCATTGGTGACGATGTAGCGCGCCGGCCGGAGTCCGTTGCGGTCGAGCGTCGCGCCGATCTGCTGGCCGTCGGTAAAGGCGACCGCAGCCGGACCGTCCCATGGCTCCATCAAGGCCGCATGATACTCATAGAACGCCTTGCGCTCTGCGCTCATCAGCGCGTTGCCGGCCCAGGCTTCCGGGATCAGCATCATCACCGCATGCGCCATCGAGTAGCCGCCGCGGATCAGGAATTCGAGCGCATTGTCGAAACAGGCCGTATCAGACTGACCTTCATAGGAGATAGGCCACAGCTTGGAGATGTCGTCGCCAAACAGCGGCGAGGAAACCGAGGCCTGCCGCGCCGCCATCCAGTTGACGTTGCCGCGCAGCGTGTTGATCTCGCCGTTGTGCGCCACCATCCGGTAAGGGTGGGCAAGCCGCCAGGACGGGAACGTGTTGGTCGAAAACCGCTGGTGGACCAGTGCGACCGCGGATTCAAAGCGCGGATCGCTCAGATCCTTGTAATAGGCGCCAACCTGATAGGCCAGGAACATGCCCTTGTAGACGATGGTCTGCGTCGACAGCGAGACGAAATAGAAGTCCTTGTCGCCGTTTTCGGCCTCGTCGTGGACGCGGTTCGAAATCACCTTCCTGAGCACGAAGAGCTGGCGCTTGAAGGCGTTGTGATCTTCGACACCTTCGCCACGGCCGATGAAGACCTGCACATGGCGGGGTTCGGTCGCGGCGATCTCAGGTGCCTTTGACAGGGACGAATTGTCCACCGGCACATCACGGAACCCGAGCAGCGTCTGACCTTCGGCGGCGACAATCTCTGCAATGATGCCCTTGAGATGCGCGCACTCGGCCTCATCCTGGGGCATGAAGATGAAACCCACGGCATAATCGCCTGCCGCAGGCAAAGTCACACCCTGTGCAGCCATTTCCTCGCGGAAGAAGCGGTCGGGAATCTGCACCAGAAGCCCGGCCCCGTCGCCCATCAGCGGATCGGCGCCGACGGCGCCGCGATGCGTCAGGTTTTCGAGCATGAACAGGCCGTCTCGCACGATCTGGTGCGATTTCTGGCCTTTCATATGAGCGACAAACCCGACGCCACAGGCATCATGTTCGTTGCGCGGATCATAAAGACCCTGTTTGGGCGGCAATCCAAAGGTACGCGCGTTGGCCGCCTTGGTTTCGGCACGAGCCTCACAAGCGGTAGCGTTCGTCAGAGATGGTGAAAGGTCTGCCATCTTCATTCCTCCTTCATGGCCGCCGTGGCGGTTGATCCCGGTCCAACGCTCGCCCCCGCCGGGTGCGGCGACGCTTCATGTTCCGGATACATCTGTCGTCTGGCCTTGCGCGCCTATCAAGCTTCACCCGGTGTGCGCGGGCGCGCAGCTTGGTTTTGTATCATGAAGGGGCAGAACGGTCACCTTGAACCCCTGGATCGCGAATTGGCGGATACCGCCAACAGCCCCTTGCATCTGCCACGGCCCATGCCAGCCGGCCAGGACAGACACAAATAGGACAGCAAGGCTGTCCTATTTCGATTGTTCTATGACAGAACGCGGGCCATTGCGCAAGATACCGAACTCAAAAAACCTCGCCCAAACGACCGGAAATGATCAATCAAAAGAGATCGGCGCAATATTATTACGTATACTGACGTCCTTGCGGTGTTTTGCTGCCGCACCCAGGGAATCAACGGCAACCGGACCCCGCTCCGGCCAGCCCGGCAAGACGCGTTCGAATGCGTGATCCGCCGTCTCAAGCCCTTTGAAAGCCATCGAAATCATGCGATAGCCGGTCATACTCAAGCTATCGGAGGCCGACGCTCATGATCTTCACTTCGGACAACTGGGCGGGCGCTCACCCGGCAATCGCGGCTTCGCTCTCGGCCCATTCGACCGGTTTCGCCCCGGCCTATGGAACCAGTGATCTCGATCGCAAGGTTGAGCAGACCTTCAACGAGGTCTTCGGACAGGAAGTCGCGGTCTTCTTCGTCGGCACCGGCACCGCTGCCAATTCACTGGCTCTATCGGCGGTCAACCGGCCGGGCGGCGTGTCCTTCTGCCATCGCGAGGCCCATGTCATTGCCGATGAGTGCGGAGCACCCGAATTCTTCAGCCACGGCTCGCGGCTTGTGCCGGTGGACGGACCGGAAGGCAAGATGAACCGTGCAACCCTGGAAGCGGAAATCGCCCGTTTCCCGGAGGGCTTTGTCCACGCCGGCCAGCCGATGGCCATCACCCTGACACAGGCCACCGAGGCCGGCACGGTTTATACAGCCGACGAGATCCGCGCGATCGTAGCGATTGCCAGAGCCCACGGGCTGCCGCTGCACATGGATGGTGCCCGCTTCGCCAATGCGCTGGTCGCACTCGATCTCACCCCCGCCCAGATGACCGCAGACCTCGGCGTCGATATCGTCTCGTTTGGCGGCACCAAGAACGGTTGCTGGTGCGCAGAGGCTCTCGTCTTTCTCAATCCCGACATGGCCAGGCAGGCTCCCTTCATCCGCAAGCGTGCGGCCCACCTGTTCTCCAAGAGCCGGTTCATCGCTGCCCAGTTCGACGCCTATTTCGAAAACGGCCTCTGGCTTGAGACCGCCCGCCACGCCAATGCCATGTCCGCCCGGTTGCAGGCCGGGATCACCAGTTCGGGCAATGCACGGCTGGCTTGGCAGAGCCCTGCGAACGAAACCTTTCCGATTGTCTCGAAGGCGCTTGCCACCGAACTCGCGGCAAAAGGCGCCATGTTCTACGAATGGTCGCCGCCGCGCTCGGCGGCCCAACTGGTCGGTCCGGAAGAAACCATGCTCCGGCTGGTGACGAGTTTCGCCACCACTCAGGATCACGTCGACCGGTTTATCGACCTCGTCGGCTAAAGCCGGTCAATACCCGCTAATATCGCCGTTCAGACAGAGTAAACGCATCACGGAAGGCTCACGCCCAAGTGATGGTGGATAACGTGCGCTTGATTTCCAAGTGATGCGACAATTCGTCATGGTTCTCCTGCCGGACAACAACAGTCCGGAAACAGATTAAAACATCCAAGGAGAACACAATGTCGCAGAAGACACTTATCGGTGCATCGGCTCTGGCTGGCGCAGTCGCCATGGCTATTTCGGGCGCAACCTTCCTCGCATCGACCCAGGGCGCAGCAGCTGCCACCGAAAAATGCTATGGCGTGGCCATGGCCGGCAAGAACGATTGCGCAGCCGGTCCCGGCACCACTTGCGCCGGCACGTCCAAGGTCGACTACCAGGGCAATGCCTGGAAGAACGTCGACGCAGGCACCTGCACCACGATGAGCCTCGAAGGCGGTCGCATGGGTTCGCTCGAGCCGCTTGATCGCGACCTGCCGGCCTGATCCGTCCCCCGGAAAACGGAGTCACGAGATGACGCAGTCCGCCCCCAAATCGCCGATTGTCGAGACGTCCCGTTTCCCGGCCAGCCCGCTCCCGCCACGTGCGGGGGCGGGTCTGAAGACCGAACATGTCGATGCCATTCTGGCCGATGAGCACAGAATCGGTTTTCTTGAGGTTCACGCCGAAAACTACATGGGCGACGGCGGCCCCGCCCATCGTGCGCTTGCCGCCATTCGCCGCGAATTTCCGCTCTCCGTCCACGGTGTCGGCCTTTCCATCGGTTCCGAGAGCGGAATCGACCCTGCGCATCTCGAACGCCTTGCCGGCGTCGTAGAGCGCTACGAACCGGCCATGGTGTCCGAACACCTGGCCTGGTCGAGCCATGATGCAGGCTATTTCAACGACCTTCTGCCCGTCCCCTACAATGCGCAAACACTTGACCGCGTTGTCGCGCATATCAGCCAGATCCAGGACCGGCTCAAGCGTCCGATCCTGCTGGAAAACCCCTCCACCTATGTGGGTTTCGAACAATCGACCATGAGCGAGACCGATTTCATCCGCGACATCGCCCGCAGATCCGGCTGCGGTCTGCTGCTCGACGTCAACAATGTCTTCGTCTCGGCCACCAATCATGGCTGGAAGCCTATTCACTATCTGCGTGATTTCCCGCTGGAACTGGTGGAGGAAATCCACCTCGCCGGTCACGCGGAAGATGTCGATGACGAAGGCGATCTTCTCCTCATTGACGCCCATGACCGCCCGGTGGCCGATGCGGTCTGGAAACTCTTCGAGATTGTCATCAGCCAGGCCGGCGCCCTGCCGACGCTGATCGAATGGGATAATGATGTTCCGGAATGGCCGGTGCTGCGCAGGGAAGCGCTGCTCGCTGACGCCATTCTCGACCGGCTTGGGCCGGCATCGCTGCTTGGGTCGCGTCATGCCGCGGAGTGAAACAGAGATCGGCGCCGGGCAGCACGATTTTAGCGCGGCCCTGCTCAATCCCGAGCTGCCTTTGCCTCAAGGTATTGTCGGTCCGCACGGCAAGAACGCCTTCAAGCGCTTTGCCGTCTACCGCAACAACGTGACGGTGAGCCTGATCGACGCCCTTGCCGGCATATTCCCGGCCATACAACGGCTTGTCGGGGAGAGCTTCTTCCGCGACATGGCCCGGCTGTACATCGCCAAGGAGCCGCCGCGTTCTCCGGTGATCTTTGAATATGGCGGCGGCTTTGCAGCCTTTCTCGAGCGTTTCGAGCCGTTGGCCAGATATCCTTACCTGCCCGATGTGGCGCGACTGGAACGGGCATGGCTTGATGCGTTTCACGCCGCCGACGCCGATCCGCTGCACCCCGGCAGCCTTGGCGCCATCCCGCCCGAACACCTCGCCGGCACGACCTTCATCGCCCACCCGGCAGCACGCATCGTCAAGAGCGGGTTTGCCGCTGTCTCGATCTTCTCGGCAAGCCGTGAAGACCGGACGCTCGAGGGAATAAGGCCGGGCGACCCCGAAGACGGGCTGATAACCCGTCCGTTAGACGCCGTCGAAATCCGCCGGTTGCCGGCCGGCGCCGCGGACTTCTTCACGGCATTGATCGCGGGCGCATCCCTCGGGGAAGCGGCAGGCGAAACCGTCGCCCGGCATCCCGGGTTCGACCTGCCATCAGCCATTTCAGCAATGCTTGAAGCCGGCGTGTTTTCCGGCTGTTCGTTCGGCGCGGCAAATTCGGAGGAAACCGCATGACATCGACCATTGATCTCTTGACCAGCCTGCATCGGCGTGTTTTCGGCAGCCTCGAGCGGCTCGGCGACAGCTGGCTGCTTGGCCTCATCGCACGGTTCGCCTTCGCCGCCGTCCTGTGGAGCTATTTCCTCAATTCGGCCAAAACCAAGGTTGGCGACGGCCTGTTGGGCTTTTTCTCGATCTCGCCCGGCGCCTATTACCAGATCGCCCTGCCGGCGGTGGAAGCAGCCGGAGGCGATGTCGACGCGGTGTCGTTCCTGCCGTGGGGCCTGATTGTCTTCATGGGCACCTATGCCGAGTTCATCCTGCCGCTTCTCATCGTCATCGGCCTGTTCTCGCGCCTTGCCGCCCTCGGCATGATCGGTTTCATTGCCGTCCAGACATCCGTGGACATCACCGTGCACCAGATTGGTACCGAGAGCATCGGCGCCTGGTTCGACAGGTTTCCCGACAGTATCATCGCAGATCAGCGCCTGTTGTGGATCGTGCCGCTGACCGTCATCATCCTCAAGGGCCCGGGATTGTTGTCCGTCGACGCATGGCTGACCCGGTCCAGGATCGGAAAACCGCAGCTCGCGGCGGCATGAAATCCGGATCGCCGGCATAAAAAATGGCGCTCAGTCTCCTGAGCGCCATAAAGCCTGTTCCATTTGGGGGGGGAACTGGATCAGGCCTGTTTGGCTTCGATCTGCTTCGGGCTTGCACCGGCATCCTTGCTGATGGCAATGCGCCGCGGCTTCATCGCTTCGGGAATTTCGCGCACCAGATCGACATGCAGGAGACCGTTGCGCAGCGATGCGCCGGTTACCTCGACATGATCGGCAAGCTGAAAGCGGCGCTCGAATGCACGCTTGGCAATCCCGCGATACAGGAATTCCGTGTTTTCGGCTTCATTGTCTTCAGCTTTTTCGCCCTTGACCGTCAGCACGTGTTCGCGTGCCTCGATCGAGATTTCGGTTTCGTCGAAACCGGCAACCGCCATGGTAATGCGGTAGGTGGTCTCGCCGGTCCGCTCAATATTGTAGGGCGGGTAGGACTGTGACTGATCGGTCGGTGCCAAGCTGTCAAGCATGGTCAAGAGCTTGTCGAAACCGACAGTGGAACGGTAGAGGGGTGAAAAGTCAACGTGACGCATGGATGTCCTCCTTCAGAGCGACTTAAGTTAGCGTTCTGGCATCTGGGCTGCCCCACATTGGGCGGCATCCCTGCCAGCAGACCCGGTCTCCGGCGCCTGCATGACCAATGTGGGAATTCCGGTAAAGCGGTTCAAGACCTGCCCATATCCGCGAAAGCCTGACCGCCCCCATGAACCTTCGATGAACCGGTTGTTCGGTCACGGTTCAGTGGCGGCTCCTCATAGTCCCGGCATCAGACCAAAACAGTCTGGCTCGCCGGGAACATCCCGTCCCTTCTGTTCCGGGCAACTGGCCGGGGCCGTTCGCAAGACGGCGCCGGCCTTTTTACTTGTGTCTGGTCTTTTCCTTTTGACCAAACACGGGCGAACCACTAAGCGAAAACATCATGAGCGATGACATTCCCCTGTTGATCGAGACCGATGGAAACCCGGCGCCCGGCAATCATGTCACCGGCTGGTTCGAAGGTACCGGCGGCAAGAGGCTGCGCTATGCCATCTTCAAGTCCGATGTTCCGGTCGCGCGCGGCACAGTCGTTCTGCTGCAGGGCCGCAACGAGTGCATCGAGAAATACTACGAGACCATCCGCCATTTCACCGGACGAGGGCTCTGGGTTGCGACCTTTGACTGGCGCGGCCAGGGGCTATCCGAGCGACTGCTGAAAAACCCGCTCAGGGGACATGTGCGCCGCTTTGCTGATTTCGAAGCCGACCTGTCCGCGTTTCTCGAAACCATTGTTCTGCCCGAAACGCGCCTGCCCTTTTGTCTGGTGGCGCATTCGATGGGAGCGCTGGTGGCGCTTTCGATGGCGCCAAGGCTGACCAACCGCATCGACCGCATGGTGCTGACCGCCCCGTTCGTTGACTTGTCCAACCAGGCCCTGCCGACATGGGTGCTTCGGTCGGTCACCAGGCTGATGCGCATGATCGGTCTGGGCTGGGTGGGCACTGGCCGGGACAGCTTCCCCAAGCCCTTTGCCGGCAACCCGCTGACGACCGATATCGGGAGATTTTCGCGCAACCAGGCGCTCTACATGGCGCATCCCGAACTGCGGCTCGGCCCGCCAAGTGCCCGATGGATCAACGAGATGCTCAATGCGATCGACCGCGTCGGCAAATTCGAGCATCTCGACCAGATCAAGGTGCCGACTTTGCTGATCGGCGCCGGAAACGACAGCATCGTCGCCTCCCAGGCGATTGAAAGCCTTGGCAACCGCTTCCGCGCCGGCCGGGCGATCATGATCGATGGCGCACTCCATGAACTGCTGCAGGAAGCCGACCGCTACCGTGTGCCGACGCTAGCCGCCATCGATGCGTTCATACCGCCGGACCAGGCATCCGAACCGGCGTCAGCTGTCAGGTCCGGTTGAGCAGCTCCAGCGCCGCCTCGTGCAGCGCGGCGGAACCGCTGGCGATTATGGTGCCGCCCTTTTCCGGCCTGCCGCCGTCCCAGGTCGTCATCACGCCACCGGCTTCCTCGACCAGCGGGATAAGTCCGCCGACGTCATAGGGTTTGAGATCCGCTTCCACGACGAGATCGATGTAGCCGGCGGCGACCATCGCATAGGCGTAGCAATCGCAGCCGTACCGGGCCAGCTGCACGCTCGCTTCAACCCGGGCGTAGGACGGTTCGAGTTCCTTTGCGAAAATCTTCGGCGACGTAGTCATCATGATCGCCTGGTCCAGCGCAACCCCTTTCCGGGTGCTCAACCGGGTCGCCTTTCCGTTGCGGCGGACCATTGCCTCACCCGGCCGGGCAATGAACCGTTCGCCGGTAAACGGCTGGTCCATCATCCCCATCACTGCCTTGCCCTTGTGATACAGGCCCACCAGCGTGCCCCAGACCGGCAGCCCGGAAATAAAGGCCCGGGTTCCATCGATCGGATCGATGACCCAGACATAGTCCCGGTCAAGACCGACATCCTCGTGCTCCTCGCCGAGAATGCCATGCTCGGGATACCGTTCGGCAATGATCTCCCGGATCGCCTTTTCCGCAGCCCGGTCGGCCTCTGTCACCGGATCGAACCCGCTTGCATGCTTGTTGTCGATTGCGGCCGGCATCCGAAACCGGGGCAGCGTTTCGGCGGCAGCCGCTTCGGCAATGGCGTCAAAAAAGGCGATATCAGGAAGCATTGGAAATTCCGTGAGAGACGAATGGATGGTGGGGAAGGCCGAGGCCAGCATTGGGCCGATTCCTGACCCGGCTGGCGCCGAATTGCAAGTGGAGACACTTCGCGATCATTTCGCATCCGCACAAAGTTCAAGGCCTGGATGCTTGACTTTTGTGCGACGCAGCATTAGCTTCGAATTACAGTCTTTGACTGTGAATGCCCTCCTTGGGCGTTTCCTCCCTAGATTTCACCGCGCCACAAGCGCGGTTTTTTTTGCCCCGTCATCGCAATCCCGATACCCGCACCGCGGACTGCCCGGCAAGGCTTCGCCGATTGGCATCGGGCTATTCCGCGGCCAGACGGTCTTCGGAGAAGCCCTCGCGCACATAGGCCATCATCTGGCTGGCGAATTCCCAAAGATCGGCCTTGAGAAGGTCAAAACCGGCGGTCTTTTCGAGGCTTGCCTCGTCGACGTATAGCCCGCGATTGATCTCGATCTGCAAGGCATGCAGGCCGCGCGC
Source organism: Hoeflea sp. (assembly GCA_020637795.1). Lineage (GTDB taxonomy): Bacteria > Pseudomonadota > Alphaproteobacteria > Rhizobiales > Rhizobiaceae > Hoeflea. The sequence goes on from JACKJT010000003.1 coordinate 441,149, forward strand.
CGGACGGCCGTAATGCTCGGTGATGAACCCGCCGGCATAGGGCTTGTTGCGCACCACGTGGTAGCCAAGCCCGGACAGGAACGAGACGGCGGCCCGCGACAGATCGTGCGCAGCACTCGCACCGTAGCGGTCGCCGATAATGATGTCGGGCCGGCGGCTGCCGCCCGTAACCCTGACATTGGCAGGCATCGAATGGCAATCGATCAGGATCGCCTTCCCGAACTGGACGTGGGTCTGGGCGATGATCCGGCGCAGATTGGCGTGATAGGGCCGATAGACCCGTTCGATGCGCGACAGCCCCTCTTCGACGCTCAGACGCCCCCGGTAGATATCCATGTTCTCGGCCACCAGCCGCGGGATCGTCCCCAGTCCGCCGGCAACCCGCATCGACCCGATATTGGCAAACGGCGGCAGCGGGCCGTCGAACATGCGCGGGTCGAGCTCGTAGGGTTCTCGATTGACGTCGAGCCAGGCGCGGGGAAATTGCGCTGCCAGCATCGGCGCCCCGAGCTGGACCACGCTGGCAAACAGCTCATCGACAAAATGGTCTTCCGAGCGCCGGATCGACACGCGGTCGAGCCGCGACATGCTCAGGAATGAGTCGGGATAGATCCGGCCCGAATGCGGCGAATTGAACACGAACGGTTCGGTCTGCTGCAATGGACGGTGGATCTCGAAAGGAGCGACCGCTTGTGAGCCGGCATCTGGCTTGCCACCCGTGCCGGGCCTTTCGGCTTCGTGCATAATAGTCCCTTTGCCCCTGCAACTGCCCGAATCACCTTGCCAGTTGCCCCTTGAGCTGTCCAGTCCGGGACAAAACCCATCGTAAAATCACCATGATTCACCTGATGTTTACTGGACTGCTCCATAGATGGGGCGGATAGAGCTCGACGAGCACGCTGACAGGTTTGGAAACAGAATGACCCCGAAAATTCTCCTCGCGGAAGACGACAATGATATGCGCCGGTTCCTGGTCAAGGCGCTGGAAAAGGCAGGCTACGAGGTCCGGTCCTTCGACAATGGCGCCAGCGCCTATGACCGCCTGCGCGAAGAACCCTTCACGCTGCTCCTGACCGATATCGTCATGCCGGAAATGGACGGCATCGAGCTGGCCCGCCGCGCCACCGAACTCGATCCCGATCTCAAGGTGATGTTCATCACCGGTTTTGCCGCCGTAGCGCTCAACCCGGATTCCAAGGCTCCGAAGGACGCCAAGGTCCTCTCCAAGCCCTTTCATCTCCGCGACCTCGTCGACGAGGTCAACAAGATGATTCTCGCCGCCTGACCAGACAGGTCGCGGCCCTGCGCAAACGTGCAGGCCGATGTTAAAGCGAAAACCCGGACCTCTGTGTCCGGGTTTTGCCGTTTTGGGTCGGCTTTTTCGCGTCAACAACCGGCCTCCGGGCAGCTTCGGCAGAGGTGACGAAAAAACGCTTTGTTTCGTATTGACGGCGCGGGGGTTTCTGTGGTGTATGCGCCCATCGGATGGGCGTATAGCTCAGCGGGAGAGCACTACATTGACATTGTAGGGGTCACAGGTTCAATCCCTGTTACGCCCACCATCCTTTCAAGCACCTCGGTTCGCATCATAAAGTGGACGACAAGTCCATCGAATGCGGGTGCTTCTTTACACTCCTTCTTCTTGCTTCGGCAGATCGTTGATTCGGGATCATCGACGCGCTCCGACGTGATTACCCATTTCGCAAAACGAACCCCGTCCGCCTTCACCGCCATCGGCGCGATGCGAGATCCGGCAGCCCCTCCTCAATGCCCCGGCAATAGGCGGAGTTCACTCCAGCCTGACCGGTCGCCCGCTATTGACGGGTGATGGACTCGAAGCGCTTCCTGATCTCCGCCTCCAGTTGCGAGGCAGGGATCGAACCCGGCTTGAGGTCTCCCGAAATCACCAGCCGTATGGTTTTGACTTCCTCGTAGATGCTGTCATCCGGCTTGTTGGCGCCGTCGAACTGCAGCCTCAGCATCGCCGTGTCGCCGGCCTCGTTCATCTCGATCGTCACGACGATCCGCAGATTGCCCTCAGGCACCGTGTGTTCGAGACGCACCGACCGCTCGTTGACCGGCATGAACAACGGTATCCTCCGGATATTCTTTTGCGCGTCGGCATCCATTTCGCCGATTGGCGTCAGCCGGTAGCCGGAACCTTCCGGCACCAGTGTGAAGCTCATCGGGATGCCCTGTTCGAGGATGTTAAGAACCGAGGAAATGATGCCGAGAACCGCCTCGGCGATCGATGACGCTATCCCGCCGATCACGGTCTCGTTCTTGCCTTCGGCCTTCGCCTGCGCCTTCGCGCGCTCGGCCGCCCTTTGGAAGAGGGCGACGATGGAGTGTGCATTCATCGCGCTTCCGTTGACATAGATCTCCGTCAGCCGGATTTCGCCGGCCCAGGGCTGGGTCAGACCTGCCGCTGCCGGCTGCGGCTCTCCGCCGGGCGGCGGCTGCGCGCCGCCGAGCGCTGCAATGGCCGCGTCGATCCGCGCGGCAAAGGCGCTGCATTGCGTATTGCTGCGCGCGCTCTGCATCAGCGCCAGCGCTTCCTCGCTGTTGCCTTGAGCATGCGCAGCACGCGCCTGCTCCCACAGAGCGTTGGTGCGGTTTTCGCGCTCCAGCGCCGCGTCGTAGTCGGCGCTGAGCGCCGCAGATGACGGATGGCCGGCCTCGACGAGTTGAGCAATCTTGTCCCTCGCCGCCTCGAACTGGCAGGCGGCGATCGCTGCCCGGGCTTCCGCCACGAGACTGTCGCCCGAAGCACCGCGAATGTTGGCAATCGCCGCGTCAATGTTCACCCGGAAGCTGTCACAGGCGGTGTTGGCCCGCGCGGCGTCCAGCACCTTGAGCGCATTTTCCGTGTCGCCCGATTGGTAGAGTGCCTGCGCGCGCTCGTACTCTGCCTTGGTCCGGGTCTCGCGATCGACCGCTGACTGGTAGCTGCCGGCAAGCTCGCCATAGCGCGGATGACCGGTCATCCGGGTCAACAGCTCGCGTGCTTCGGCAAACCGGCACTGCGCGATCGCCGCAGCGGCCGCCGCGGCAAGATCGTCGCCCCGCCCTTCGGTGAGCGCGCTCTCGCCGAGATCGAGACAGTGTTTTGCATCCGCGGCCGCCGCCTCCGCTGCTTCCGCGAAAATCTCGGCGACGTCGGCGCTGGCGCGCGCAGCACTTGCCTTCGTTTCGAGCAGGTCCTTTGGTGAAGCACCATCGGATTGCAGGGCAAGCGCATCGATGCCCGGCGCGATATCCCGCAGGACGGATCCCGGGTCCTGCCTGGCGAGATCGTCGGACGCCGTCTCCAGTTCGCCGAGGCAGGCCGCAAGCTCGGCTGCAATCGCCTTGATCGCTGCCAGCAAACGGTCAGCTTCGGCTTTCGCGGCGCCGGGGTCGTCGGCCAGATGCGCCAGGCCGATGGCCGCCGCATGCGCGGTCTCGGCGCGCGGGACGAGATCGTCGACAGCCGCCTTGCTCTCGCGAAGCGCCGCGATACGGTCCGGCAACTGATCGCGCAGGAGTTCGATCTCACCGGCCAGCGTCTTTGCTTCCGAAAGCCGCCCCGGCAGCCGCTCCGCTGCCTCGACGGCAGGCAGGCTCTTGCTGACCAGATCCTCCAGCGTCTGCGCTGCCTTCACGGATGAACCGTGCAACCGGCCGGCTTCGCGCGCCTTCACTCCGGCGTCGGTGACAGCGCTTCGGATTTCGGTCAGCATCCGCCGCTGTTTCGCCTCGTCTGTTTCGGCGCGCAACTCGGAGGCCTTGTTGCAGGCGGCGAGCGCGGAGGTCTCCGCGTCCTGCTTTGCGCTGACCACCTTCTCCGCGGCCGCATCGGCGTCAGTGAGAAGCCGGCCGGCATCGGCAACACCGCGGTCGAGCGCCGCGATCTGCGGCTTGAGCGTCTCGTAGTCCCGCTTCAGCGCAGTGAGCCGGGTGTCGAGATCGGCCGTCTTGGCCTTGATGGTGGCAACGGCGGCGCGACCTTCGCTGCAGGCCGTCCGGCCGCCTGTGGCGGCCTGTGCGGCCTGGCCCTGCAGGCCGCGCAGCGCGTCGAGCATTTCGCCGATGTCGCCTTCGGCTTCGAACGGCATGAACAGGTTGACGGCAAAGGAACGCAGGTACGGCAGCGCAGCACCTTCGAGCCCGAGATGGCGCGCGTCGATGCTCGCCGGTTCCGAGACGACGTCGCCGGCCCTGGCCTGCGGTTGCAGCGACACTCCAGCCGAGCGCGTCACGATCCGCGCCGTGAAACGGCCCTTGCCGTCGGCAGCCGAAACCCGGCACCCCGGCATCTCGGCGCCTTCGGAGACACTGAGCGTGATGGCGGCGGAAGCGCATTTCTCGCATGCTGAATCAGATCTCGCCTTGTCGAGCAGCTGCCCCTCGATGCGCACCAGCGACAGGAACTTAAGCCCCTCCCAGACATTGCGGTAGCGCTGGTAGGACTCCGTGCGTCCGGTCCCTGCCCCCGAGGCATGCGACTGGATGAAGCCGAGCGCATAGGAGGTCTTGAGTTTCGCCTGCGCGTCGCGATCATCCAGCGGGAAGGCCGACAGCCGCAGCCCGGCTTCGGCCTCGATCAGCCGTGCGAAGGCGTCATCGCCGCAGCTTTCATCAAGCCGCAGATAGTCGCGCAACTCGCCGATCCGGCGGATGATGGCATCGATCACCGCGTCTGCTTCGGCGACAAGTCCCGGCAGGCCGGGCGACGGTCGGTGCCCCGGCAGGTCGGCGAGATAGTGCTCCGGCCCGTAGGGCGTGTTGTAAACGGCGATGATCGTCTTCATGTCGGCGTCCTTGCCGACATATTCCGCAAAGCCGATGGCCGCGGCCTCGCGGATGAAATCGCGCACCCGGCGCAGGCCGGCTTCGCCGCCACCGCCCTCACGCCCTTTCACGAACGCGTCCTTGACCCAGAAATAGAGCTGGTTGGTATCGTTCGGATCGGTCTGAACATAGATGTCGCTGAGCAGCGGTGCCTTTTCATCGAGCGGGCAGGCCTGCACGCCGTCGCCGACCAGCGCCGCCAGCGCTTTTGACCGGTCGTTAAGCAGCGTGTGCGTGTCGGCGCCGATGCAGAAGCCTTCGCGGGCGCGGATCAGCTGTTCGAGTTCGTTGGCGCGCGCCAGCACTTCCTTGGCCATCTGGCCATAAGCCTCGATCAGCGTGCCCATCAGCGAAACGCCGGGAACATTGGTGTCGGACAGATAGCCGCCGAATTTCTCCATCAGCGTGAACATGCCTTCAAGCCGGCCGGAATAGGTCTCGGCCGTGAACGCACCGTGGATCGTGCGCGCCGTATCGATGATGTTGTAGTTCTTGTCGAGAAGGTCGAACTGCCCTTCGTAGTGCTTGAGCCTCTCGATGCCTTCGCCCGACAGGCCGTGCTTGATCAGAATGTCGGTATAGGGTGTTTCCGGCGCCGCCTCCTGGAGGTCGTCATAGGCCTTGTCGAGGGCTTCGAGCTTCTTCCTGCCCGACTCCCAGAGCGCCCGAAGCCCGTCGACGATCTCGCGCGAGCTGTCGTTCTGGTAGCGCTCCAGTGCTTGCATGACGAGCGGCAGGTGCTCCGTCATGTAGAAATTGACATAGGTCGCCAGCTCCTGATCGGGATGCTGCAGCCACTCCTGGAAATGCTCCTCCGGCTTGATCCTTGCCTTGTCGGCCTCCGGCAGGCTGTCATAGACCGCAAGGCTCAGCCATTTCAGGAAGCCGTCATAGATCGGTGCGACACGTGATTGGAGTTCGGTTTCCAGATCGCCGCGCAGCTGGTCGGCGCGCGCCTTGATGCTGTCGACGATCGAGGTGCGCACCCGCTCGCAAGCCGCGTAGTAGACAGGCTCGTAGGAGATCGTGACCTTGCCTATGGTCGCGGTCTTGTCCCGGCCGGCCTTGGCGATCTCGCGGCACGGGTCGGGATGGTATTCGACGATAAGAACCGACTCGGCCAATGCGGAAACCGCGCCTGCAGCGAGCATCATGAGGACAACGAGGATGCGGCCGGCGTGTCTCATTGTCCCGGCAGCCGCAACTGGTCGGCATCCGGCATGCCGAGGTCGCCGAACGGATCACTGGCGGCCGCCGGGGCTTGGGGCGGAGGCGTGACGGCCGGGGGCGGCGGAATGTCGGGCTTCTTTTCAATGGCCGGCACCGGGGGCGGCGGAACCGTGGACGGCGTCGCTTGCCGGGCTGCGAGTTCGTCCTCGTATTCGAAGTCCGGCCCGAGGTAGTCAAAACACGTATCGTTGTAGCGGCTGCCCGTATAGATGTCGCCGATCTCGAGGCGCACCCAGCGGAACTCGCCGACTTCCGGCAACGGCAGCAGCACCGGTTGCGGCTGGTCAGGCAGCATCACCGAGGTCGAAAGCCCGGTATCGGTCGTCACGTGGAAGATCCGGACGCGGGCGTTCTCGAAATAGGATTTCTCCGACTTGCCATAGCCATTGGCGATGATCAGCCGACGGAACGCTGCGCCGTTATCAATGCGCAGCGTGATCGCCTCGCCGATACCCGGCCCGCGTACGCCCTCGCACCAGGCCAGATGCTGGCCGCCTTCGTCTCCGACGAGGTTACCCGGCCCGTAATGCCACTTGCCGCTTGGTTTCAGCACCGAGGAGACGCAATAGTGGAGGGCGTCATAGTATTGGCCGGAACCCTGGGTCCAGCAGCTCTCGGCGCCGGACACCGGACCCGGCGCGACAGCCAGGCCTGTCAAAACGGCAAAAGGCAAGGCCGCACGAAACATCTTCATACCCTCACGTTCCATCTTCCTCCGCTCACGCCAGTTAAAGATAGCAGCGGAAAAAGCCGGATATGATGATATCGATCAATTCATGAAGACCGAAGCCGTGAGGCCCGCGTGCCGGACCTGCTCGACAGCGTTATTCCGGCGTCAGTAAGGTCCTGGGCCATCTCTTGCCGATACGGCAACGCCGGAAATGCCCACCGGCCGCCTCACTTCGCCGGAGTCTGTTGGGTGATCAGATAACCACGGTCACGTGGGCCGGATCGTCGTCAACCAGGATTGTGAGCCCGTTTGTCGCAGGCACATCGATGAATTCCGCGATCCGGACAAACCCGGCGGCACCCGCGGTTCCATCCACGTCGACTTCCAGGAAGGCCCCGTTCATCTTCACGTAGTCCTCCGCATGGCCAGCGACGGGTTCATCTCCGAGCAGCAACGACAGATCCACGACATCGCCCTCGGCAAAATCGTAATCGGCGATCAGATCGCGGATATTCGCGCCGGCGTCTGCAAGAGCATCCGCGTCGAACACGAAGGTATCGGCCTGGCCGCCGCCATACAGAACGTCGCTGCCCAGGCCACCGTTGAGCTGATCCGCCCCCCCTTCTCCAAGAAGCACGTCGTCGCCCGCAGTCCCAAGGATCGGCGCTTCGTCCGCTCCGGTCAGAACCACGTCGATATCCTCGCTCACCGTCCCTCCGTTGCCGTCGTCTATGGTCACCGTGTAGGTTTGGGTGATCGTTTCCCCTGCGGCCAGATGCTGGATGTCGGCGTCGGCGACGTTGAAGGTCCAGTCGACCGCGCCGGCGCTGCCACCGCTCGATTGAGTGGTGACGGCAGCCAAGAAGGTGCCCAGGTATCCTGCGGCCGACGGGGTGAACGAAACCGTGTGCGTCTCGCCGACGTCGTCGTCGGTGTAACTGATCGTGCCTCCGGTGGTCTCGGTGCCCGGCAACTGCACCACCGAAATGTCATCCACGAACATCAGGTTCACTCTGTTCTCGATCGCCAATGCCAGCGTCGAGCTGTCAGACGTCGCCGTGAACGTATAGGTGAATTCCGTGTAGTTCGGCAGCGGCCCCCTATAGGCGAGGTCGACTATGGAGGCGACGGTCGCGCCGTTCCAAGTCAAGTGCAGCGAATTGTCCGGCGCGGCATTGCCGTTGTTCTGGGCCCAGAAACTGATCGTGTAGGTCGCGCCCGCAACCGTGCTGAATGTCTGGCTCAATGTGACCGGGGCGTAGGGATAGTAGACGCTCCATCCGCCCGCCGCATAAGCGCCCGAATGGACATACTGGTAATACCCGGAAACATAGGGCCCATTGAAGGACCACCCGCTCGAAGTACCGGTTTCAAAGCCGCCATTGGTGATCAGGTTGGTGCCGCCTGCATAAGAGGCGTCCTCGGTCACGCCACCATCGGTATGCGCCGTGATCACCGGCGCGACCGGCGCGCTGTCGATCGCCAGTTCGAATGTATCGGAGACCGACAGGCCGCCGCTGTCTGTTGCGGTGACGATCACATCGAGGGTTTCGCCAGCAGCTCCGACGGAAGGCGCCGTTCCGGTCAACCGCCCGGTGGTGGCGTCGATCGACAGCCAGGCCGGAAGCGGATCGCCGCCAGCCAATGTCGCCGAATAACTCAGAACATCGCCCGGATCGATGTCGGAGAACGAGCCCGATACATCGATGTCTACGACGGTGTTCGAGAACACCGTCGTGTCGACAATGTTGGTCGCCAAAACCGGCGCATCGTTGACGTTCTCGACCGTCAGGCTGACCGTTTCGGTGTCGGCAGAATAGGCGGTCCCGCCGCCAACGCTGCCGGGCGCGCTGATCTTGTCCAATTGGCTGGCAACGCCATCCCAGGCGCGGAAGGTGATCGCCTGGTCGACAGTGCCCGTATAGTCGGGGTCGGGAACGAAATAGATCTTGTCCTGTGCCCGCAGGTTCAGCACCTGGCCGGGTGTCAGGTTGGCATTGAACCAGTAGGGATCGCCGTTCGACGCGTTGGCGCCGTCTATATGGTAATACCAGGTCCCGTGACTGGTATCGAAGGCGGTGATCGACATGCCGGGAGGGAATCCCCGGCCATCCACGTCGTTGACATTTCCCACGCTACCACCCGGAGCGCTGACCAGTGACGAAACCAGCGTGCCGACATCGCCCGAAGGCAGCGCGGCATCTTCGAGCTGCGTCATCACCGGCGAAGCGGCCGCATCGAGCACCGGCGCGTCATTGCTGCCTCTCACTTCCACCTGCAGGCTTCCGAGTGCGGAATCGGTGCCATCACCCTCAAGTCGGTAATCGATGACGATTTTTGCGGTCTCGCCGCGCCGCATGCTCTGCCATGCGCTGGTATTCAGTTGCACCTGGATCTGGTTGTTGCTGTCGACCGCGATGGTGAAAAGCCCCGACGCCACCGGATCGATGATGCCGCCACTGGTAACGCCCGGAACTCCATAGCCGCGTATCGTGCCCAGGCTGATGCTGTTGGTGGCCCCCGCATCCGGATCCAGCCTATCATTGCTCAGGACGTCGAAGACCTTTGCCACCGTCTCGTCTTCGCTCATCCGGAATTCCGGCAGCGAACCGTTTGGATTGTCATTGACGGCATCCGGCAGGTCGTTGCTGCCGGCAACTGTGAAGACCAGCGGCTGGGCGGCGGATGTGGCCGTGCCGTCGGAAACGGTAATGTCGTAGCTCACGGTCAGCGTCTGACCCTGCGCCAGGAAATCGAGATCGGCGACGGACGGATCCCAGCTGTAGCCAATCCCCGTGGAACTGCCGCTCGACACAGGACCTCCAAGTGTGAGCGCACCGGTGGCGAGTGCCGCCGTCAATGCCGCCTGCTGCGCCGCTGACAAGGCGCCGCCGCTCCAGCTGATCACCGGCGTCCCGGCTTGCGCCGTCAGCGTTTCGCCTGCATCTGCATCGGTGACCGGGATCGTGCCAGTAATTGGTGAGATATCCTGCGCCGAGGCGTCCGCGATCTCGGTGACGGCCGCTGGCTGCGTGATCGGCGCAACCACCGGCACATCATTGCTGCCATTTATGGTGATCGTGACGTCCTGCCCGACCGTGCCGCCATTTCCGTCGGCAACATTGACCGTATAGGTCAGCTCAAGGCTTTCACCGGCCTTCAGATAATCGAACACCCCGCTGCCTGCGTCGAATGTCCAGTTGACCGTTCCGGTGCTCGACAGGCCGTCGATCGCAACGCCGGAGCTGGGTCCGAACATGGCAAGCAGCGCCGCGGTATCCGGCATTGCCGCATTGACCCCGGTGCCCGATGTTGCGACCGTCACCCCGGTGATCGTCACGATATCGCTGACGTCCACATCGACGACATCGAACGACCCGGCAGTCGACAATGCGGCATCGGTTTCAGTGAGGATTTCGGAAACATCGGTCTGGGCCGCGATCACCGGTTGATCGTTGGTGCCGGTGACCGTCACCACGATCACCTTGGTGACCGTGTCACCGTCGCTGTCCTCCACTGTGAAGGGGATTTCCATCAGCATGGATTCGCCTTCCGCCAGGGCATCGAATGCTGTCCCCGGCGTGATGCTGACATCGTAGCCGGTTGCAGTCTGTACCAGGCTGATGCCGGGCGTACCGGGCACCACCCCTGCAGGAAGGTTGGAATAAGTCGGAGTTCCAAGTGTAACGGTTACATCATCGGCACCGGAAATGTAGGCCTCGCCGGGATCGAGATCCGCGCCGTCCCCTTCCACCAGAGAGATCAGGGTGGCCGCGTTCTCTTCCATCGCTGCGGTTACGTTTACCGCATCGGGTGCATCGTCATTGATCGTGACGGTGAAAATGTTGGAAGCGGTTTCGCCGGCGCTGTTTGTCGCCGTTACGGTGAAATCCAGCGGCATGCTGTTCCCGTCGCCGGGACCTATGTGATCGAGATTGCCGCGAAGTTCGAAGGTATACGCCACCTTGAATCCGCCGGAGCCGTCGGCAACTACCTCGACCTTGAGAACGAATATGATCTCGCCGGTGCGGAAGTCGAAGCCTGAAAGTGTTTGTGAGCCTGCGCTCGGCCGCGTCAACAACGAGTAGCCCAACGCCTGACCATCGGAACTCAGGAGGATGAGCCCCCCGGCAGGGTCAAGCGGAATGGCGCCCGAAGTCTTGAGCCGTGCGGACAGGCCAACGGAACTGTAGTCATTGAAATTGAGGCCGACATCGCCCGTAAACTTCAGCGCACCGGAATTGCCATTCGTCAGGTCTTCCTCGTTGACCACGAAGTCGTCAGCCGCACTGACCGTCGGCGCGTCGCTGGTGCCGGTCACAGTGACCACCACGTTCTGCGTGACGGTGCCGCCCTTGCCGTCGTCGATGGTCACCGCATAGGTCAATTCAACGCTGTCGCCGTCGCCGAGAAAATCGACTACGGAATTTGCCACCTGGTAGGTCCAGCCGGTCGAGCCGACGCCTGTCGTGTTGGAAAAGTTCGACAGGGCCGCATCATCAAGCGAGAAACCCGCCTTCAGCGCAGCGATCTGGGCGTCCGTCGGCGTAAAGCCGTGGGCAAAGGACATGTTCGTCACCGTGCCACCGTCATGGCTGGCCTCGGGATCGTCCGACAGGTCGACATCCAGGAAGCTGATGAAACCGGTCGCAGCGGCGGGATCGGGATCGACGCCGCCGACAACGTCGGCCGTCTCCTCGACGGACCCGGTCTGCGCGCCCGACGTGATCACCGGTTGATCGTTGGTGCCGGTGATGGTGACAACGACCTGTTGCGGCACCGAGCCGGCATTGGCGGTGGCGCTGCCATCCCGCACGGTCACGTCATATATGATGGTCAGCGTTTCGCCGGCGGCCAGGAAATCCAGCGCATTGTCGGCGACGGTGTAGGTCCACCTGGCCGTGCCGGCAGCCTGGTTGACCGCTTCAATAAGCAGCAGACCCGGATCTACCGGCCGGTCGGCACCGCCAGACCAAACCGCCGAGACAAAAGTCTGGTTTGTCGTATGGGTGTCGGTCAGATCCACATCGGACAGGACGACCTCCCCGGTCGCGGTCAGCGGTGTGACTGCACCGGTCGTGCCGGTCTGCTCGGTGATCGCACCGGCAAGAACCGACGTCCCCTCGATCACCGGCTGGTCATTCGTGCCCGTCACGGTGACGGTCACCGTCTGCGTCGTGGACAGGATGCCGTCATTGATCCGGACATCGAATGACAGCGTGATGATTTCGCCGCTGGCGAGGAAATCCACCGCCTCATTGCCGATCGCATAGGTCCAGGCAATCGATCCGCCGGCAGACGTCGTCGATTCGACAGTGATGCCGCCCGAAGTGTCCAGGCTGAAACCGGCCAGAAGGGCATCGATTTGCGCCGCCGTCAGCGTACCGCCATTGTTGAGTGCTTGCGACACGACGGTCCGCGCGGCGACCTCGGCACTGCGTGTTTCAGCAAAGTCCGGGTCGAAGAACGCGATCGAACCGGTAACGGCGGCAGGATCGGCATCGACCCCGCCCGGGTTGTCGGCGGTTTCGACGACATCGCCGGCAGTGACACCGCCGGTAAGAGACGAAGAGACATTCCCGGTATTCTCGTCAAGGGGCACTTCCTGACCGCCGCTATCACTCGTTCCCGAGGAGTCGCCGAGCAGGTTGAGCGGATCCAGCCCGTCGCCGGCAATCGAGGCGCCGCTCGAATCCTCGAATTCCCCGCCGGAGCCGGTCGGCGTCTGCGGCGTCACCGAAAGCGTGTTGCCAGGACCGGCGGCGACGTTGAAGCCGCTGGTTTCCAGCGCTGCAACCAGCACCTCCTGCGGCACCTCGATGTCGCCGATGACGAAGGTCGGCACATTCAGCGCGCCGCCGATGATCCGGATCTGCGAGCCGTCCGGCTGGATCAGCAGCAGGTCGTTGCCGTCAAGCTGGATGTCCTCGATGCTGGCGCTGGCCGCCAGCGTCACCCGGTTTTCCGCATCGGGAACGATCACGCTGATCCCCGGAGCGCCACCGGAAGCTTCACCGCCCGATGTCGGTCTGGAACCGGTGTCTGCCTGCGCCATCAGGACCGCGTCCATGCCGCTGTCGGCGTCTGCGTTTTCGATAATGGTTTCCGAATTATCAAGGCGGCTTGTCTTAAACATAATGAAAATCCTGAATAGCAATTACACCCTGTTAACCAGTTAGTATCTCTTAAACAATTTCATAAAGGCATTCCTGAATATAATAGTATGCCAAAACCGGGAAAAGTAATGAATGGTTAACCGGAACTCATAATTATTTATGTTTTTAGCAATCTGGAATTTAGTATTCCTGAATTTCACCCACCGGTCCCGACAACCCGGCGCACCGCCTCGCGCGGGAATTCATTCAATTTTTATCGAACTAGATATGTATTCATTGATCTTGTTTGTTTTCAAGATCTTACATTTGCCTGAGTAGACTTCCTCCATCAAACGGGGAAGGCGAAACAAATGTATAGCCAAGTAAAAAAGGCAATCATTCGCACCAATACTACTCTTGCGATCTCATTGCTTTGCGCGTCCGCCGCGCTGGCCAATGTCTACGAGATCGCCGGAACAAAACCGCAGGCTTTGGCCCTGCCCGGCACACCCTCCATCTTCGGAAAAGCCAAATCCCCGTTTGCGCGATGGCTTGTTCAGGCACGACCCGCCACAACCCTCCGCCTGACACGGGCAGGCCTCGCTCCCATCGGCCTTGACCTGGATGCGGCTGGCCTGTCCTCGGCATCTCTTCGGCTTCCCGCGCTTGCCGCCGAGACCGCCCGCGACCCGATCGTCACCGCCTCCATCCCGGCAGCGGCCGCTCCCGCCGGCGATGCCGTCACCCGGGCCGCCGCCCGGACCGCCAATCAGACCGTCAGCCAGGCCGTTCGGCAGGACTTGCCGCTGTTCGGCGCCCACCGCATCCGCTTCGGCAAGATCATGAGCGGCGCGCGCATCTCCGGCCTCATCCGCAAGGCAGCCGCATCCGGCGCCTCCGCCATCTGCATCAACCGCTGCGCCGACCTCGCCGCCCGCCTCGATCTCGGCGCCGGCGACATCACCGCCCAGCTCCGCCACGTCTCGGCTTCCGTCAACAACCTCGTCGCCTACCGCACCGACGAGCAGAACCACGGACGCCTCGACCAGTGGTCGACGCCCAACGAGACGCTCGCCCGCGCAAGCGGCGACTGCGAGGATTACGCCATCCTCAAGATGGCCGTGCTCGCCCGCCTCGGCGTGCCCGTGAACGCCATGGAAATCGTCGTCGTCAAGGACACGCGCCGCCGCCTGTTCCACGCCGTTCTCTCCGTCGCGCTCAAGGACCGCACGGTCATTCTCGACAACATGACCGACGCCGTCGAAGCCGACACCGAAAAGCGCACCTACGCCCCGCTGTTCTCGCTCTCCGGCTCCGCCAACTACATCTTCGGCTACAAGGGCGGCAAACAGAACCTCACCGCATCGCTGAAGAACATGGCAAGCATCGCCCCCGGCGCAGGCTTCTGAGAAGCGAGGTTCGCCGCAAGCCTTTCCGGGGCCAGCCGCGCCGCAAGCCGCGTCAGGACTGTTAAGGTTAACCCATCATTACGTTTGAATGTTGAGGCAAGGAATGCCCTTTCTCTTCGATGGAGAAGACCGGAGACAAGAGCATGGCACGGAAAATCAGCGAAAAGCTGATACAGAGACTATCGGCGCTGATGCTGCACCCGTTGACCGCCGTCGCAGCCATACTGCTTTGCGCGGCCTTTTTGTATGCGCTTGAACGGGCGGTCGATCACATGCCGTTTGTCATGCTTTCCGTCCTCGGCATCGCCACGGTTCTGTTCCTTGTCAGTCGCCGCGTCTATTTTTCGATCTATGCCGCCCTTGCGGCCACAACGCTGATCGCCATTGTTTCGGTTCTCAAATACAGAACCAAGGGGTTTGACCTTCACATCTACGATATCGTCTTTACCGGGACGGATCCGAAGGCCTTCGCCTTTCTCATCGACGGGTTTGCAGCCTACATCGTTCCGGTGGCGGGTCTGATGATCTGCTGCCTCATCGTGCTCTCCCTTGTCTTCATCTGGGACGGCAAGCACAGGATGACGATCCTCAAGCGAAGCGGAGTGATGGCTACAGCCTTTGCGCTGATTCCGGTCAGTTACCCGCTCAAGGCCGATGAGCCACGATATTTCCACTATCTCGGCGGTTTCAATGCTTCCGCGTTTTTCGTCTCTTTCCTCGACTTGAGGGATGCGGCGATCGGAAGGGGCATTGCCGACCGTTTCGCCGGCATGGCCGACGTCGAGCCTTTTGCGGCAGCCGGCTCCTGTGACATGAAAGCGCCGAAACCTGACATTTTCGTGGTTCTCAGCGAAAGCCAGACCGACCTCAGCCGGCTCAAGCTGTACGGCATCGACCAGCAATTCGCGAACCGCTTCAGATCCGCTGACGGGAAACGCCGCGAACTCCGGGTCGAGACCTTCGGCGGCGGAACCTGGATATCGAACTTCTCGCTGATGACCGGTCTCTCCAGCCTCGATTTCGGCTGGCGCGCGCCGTACCTGACCACCGCCATGGAAGGCAAGGTCCACGAGTCGCTGGCGACAGAGCTTTCCCGCTGCGGCTACCGAACCGCGGTTCTGATGCCTATGGATCATGGCTTCGTCAACGAGGGACCATTTCTTGAATCGATCGGCTTCGACGAAATTCTCGACTACAATCGCATCGGCGCAAGCGAATATGCGCATCAGGACAGGTTCTATTTCGAAGCCGCCCGTACCTTCATCGACGATCATCGCAGAACCGATGGCCGGCCGCTGTTCCTCGAAGTACAGACCATGTTCGCCCATTCGCCCTACTCCGACCATCTCGCGGAAAACGAACCGGATGTTTTTACCGAGAGCGGCATCTTTGAGCTGGACGAGTACGTCCGCCGGGTCGCCCAGTCCCAGAGGGATTTCGACTGGTATCTGGCGCAGGCGAAAGCGGACAGCACGGATCACCCGTCCATCGTGCTTGAGTTTGGCGATCACCAGTCCTTCGCCACCCGCGAGGTGGTCAATCACCTCTATCCGGATTTCGCGGTCGACGAACTCACCTCGTCGGCCTACCGGACCTACTTCACCGTTCACGCCATGGGTACGGATGTCGACATGCGGCCTTTCGAGTTCGCCAGCCTCGACATTGGATATCTGGGCGTGTCGCTGCTGGAGGCGGCAGGGGTCGCCAGATCCCCGATGTTCACCGACCTCGCCGCACTCCGCGACAAGTGCGAAGGCCGTCTGCATTTCTGCGCCGACCGCGCCGCAGTCGACCGGCATCTTCAAAGGCGCATAGCCTCAGGATACCTGATTGTCGACTAGACGGAAGGAGCGCCCGGTGGTGCCCTGCCAGCCTTGCCGGCCTGACGTGGGGGCAGCCTGTTGAAACACCGGGCATACAAGTCCCGGATTGGCGGCACCCCGCTAAAGCCGCCAATCTAATGGATTTAAATTCTGGATATTCGCGGAAAAATCATTCATTGCTTGCAGCACCAAGTGCCCTCATGATGCCCCTCTATGGGAGGAATCATGCGGCGTCCAACGCCCAAGCTGAATGGGACATCCGATGATATCCAAATCCGCCATTGCCGATCTTCCTGCTCCCGCACCGCGCGCCGGTGATTCCGCCACCCTCGCTGCCGACATCATCGCGCGGCTGACCTACTCGATCGGCAAGGACGCCAAGGTCGCCAAGCCGCATGACTGGATGACCGCGACAATCCTGGTGATCCGCGACCGTGTCATCGATCGCTGGATGGCGTCGACCCGAAAGACCTATGAAGACGGCTCCAAGCGGGTCTACTACCTGTCGCTCGAATTTCTCATCGGACGGCTGACACGCGACGCCGTGTCCAATCTCGAGATGCTTGAGGAAGTGCGCGAGGCCCTGCAGTCGCTCGGTGTCGATTTCGACGCGGTTGCGGCGCTGGAGCCTGACGCGGCACTGGGCAACGGCGGGCTTGGCCGCCTCGCAGCCTGCTTCATGGAATCGATGGCGACCGTCGACATTCCCGCCTATGGCTACGGCATCCGCTACGTCCATGGCCTGTTCAAGCAGCAGATGAGCGACGGCTGGCAGGTCGAACTGCCCGAAACCTGGCTCAGCCATGGAAATCCCTGGGAGTTCCCCCGCCACGAAAGCGCTTACGAAATCGGCTTCGGCGGGTCGGTCGACACCATCGGCAACGGTTCGGACGAGACCCAACGCTGCATCTGGAAGCCACAGGAGCGGATGATTGCAGTCGCCTATGACACGCCCGTGGTCGGATGGCGCGCGAAGCGGGTCAATACGCTCAGGCTCTGGACCGCCCAGCCGATCGACCCGATCCTGCTCGACGCCTTCAACGCCGGCGACCATATCGGCGCGCTGCGCGAGAGCAACAAGGCCGAGGCGCTCACGCAGGTTCTCTATCCGGCCGACGAGACCCCGGCTGGCCAAGAGTTGCGCCTGCGCCAGGAGTATTTCTTCTCCTCCGCCTCGCTGCAAGACATCCTGCGCCGGCACCTCCAGCAATATGGCGATCTGCGCACCCTTCCCGACAAGGTGGCTATCCAGCTCAACGACACCCATCCCGCGGTTTCCGTTGCAGAATTGATGCGGCTGCTGATCGACGTCCATCGCATGGAATTCGATCCCGCCTGGGACATCACCCGCAGGACCTTCAGCTACACCAACCACACGCTTCTCCCCGAAGCGCTGGAAAGCTGGCCCGTGCCCTTGTTCGAACGCTTGCTGCCACGCCACATGCAGCTGGTCTACGCCATCAATGCGAAGGTTCTGCGCCAGGCGCGCAAGGACCGCGGCTATGACGAGGACCAGATCCGCTCGGTCTCGCTGATCGATGAAGGGGGCGAGCGCCGGGTGCGAATGGGCAACCTGGCCTTCATCGGTTCCCACTCGATCAACGGTGTCTCCGCCCTTCACACCGACCTGATGAAACAGACCGTGTTTTCCGATCTGCACGGCCTCTACCCGGATCGGATCAACAACAAGACCAACGGCATCACGCCGCGCCGCTGGCTGATGCAGTGCAATCCGGAGCTGTTTTCGCTGATCCGGGAAGCGATCGGTGATAGTTTCATGGATGACGCGGAAGCGCTTTCGGCATTGGACGCGTTTGCCGGCGATGCCGGCTTCCGCACCCGTTTTGCTGCGGTCAAACGCGCCAACAAGGGACGGCTGTCCAATCTGGTCCAACGCCGCATGGGCATCAGGGTCGATCCCTCCGCAATGTTCGACATCCAGATCAAGCGGATCCACGAATACAAGCGGCAATTGCTCAACATCATCGAGGCCGTGGCCTTGTACGACCAGATGCGCTCGCACCCCGAACGCGACTGGACGCCTCGGGTGAAGTTCTTCGCCGGCAAGGCCGCGCCGAGCTATCACAACGCCAAGCTGATCATCAAGCTCGCCAATGACGTCGCCCGGGTGATCAACAATGATCCATCGGTGCGCGGCCTGCTGAAGATCGCCTTCATTCCCAACTACAATGTTTCGCTGGCCGAGATCATGGTGCCGGCCGCCGACCTGTCCGAGCAGATTTCAACTGCGGGGATGGAAGCGTCGGGAACCGGCAACATGAAATTCGCGCTCAACGGCGCCCTGACCATCGGCACGCTCGATGGCGCCAATGTCGAAATAAAGCAATGCGTCGGCGACGACAACATCGTCATTTTCGGGCTGACCGCCGCGGAAGTGGCCGATCGCCGCGCCACGGGCCACAATCCGCGCGGCATCATCGAAGCCTCGCCGGAACTGTCGCAGGCGCTGACCGCCATCGCCTCGGGCGTCTTCAGCCCGGATGACCGCAGCCGCTACAGCGACCTGATCGCCGGACTTTACGACCATGACTGGTTCATGGTGGCCGCCGATTTCGATGCCTATGCCAGGGCGCAGCGTCAGGTTGACAGTTTGTGGGTTGACGAAGAGGCTTGGTATGGCCGTACTATCCTCAATACCGCGCGTGTGGGATGGTTCTCCTCGGACCGCACCATCCGCCAGTATGCAAAGGAAATTTGGAAAGCCGGCCCATGACACAAGAGGGAACCGTGCCAGACGCCGGAACAAAGGTGCCTCGCCTTCCGGCAGAAGAAGCAGAAGCAATCGCTTCCGGAACGCATGGAAACCCTTTTTCCGTTCTTGGCGTCCAGGAATACCCGCAGGGATTTCTCGCCCGTGCATTCGTTCCCGGCGCCGATGATGTCCAGGCACTGACCCTTGATGGCCGGCCGGTGGGCCAGCTCCAGCCCGGCGCTGTGGCTGGCCTGTTCGAGGGACGTCTCGCCATCCATGAGCGTCAGCCATTGCGCTACGCCGCGACCAATTCCGTCGGCGCCTGGGAAATCGACGATCCCTATTCTTATGGCCCTGTTCTTGGCCCGATGGATGACTATTTCATCGCCGAAGGCTCGCATCTACGGCTGTTCGACAAGATGGGGGCGCATCCGATCCGGCATGAAGGTTCGGACGGCGTGCATTTCGCGGTCTGGGCGCCGAATGCGCGCCGGGTGTCGGTGGTTGGCGATTTCAACGACTGGGATGGCCGCCGCCATGTCATGCGCCTGCGCGCCGATGTCGGGGTCTGGGAAATCTTTGCCCCCGGCGTGAAACCCGGTGCCGCCTACAAATATGAGATCATAGGTCCGAATGGCGAGAGACTGCCGCTCAAGGCCGATCCCTATGCGCGCCGCGCGGAACTGCGTCCGGCCACGGCCTCGATCGTGGCATCGAACCTCGACCACGACTGGGGCGACAGCGCTCACCGCGCGCACTGGGCCCAAGTCGACGCACGCCGCCAGCCCATGTCGATCTATGAGGTGCACCCGGGATCCTGGCGCAGGCAGACCGATGACTCTTTCCTGTCATGGGACCAGATGGCCGACGAACTGATCCCCTATTGCGTGGAAATGGGTTTCACCCACATCGAGTTCCTGCCGGTCTCCGAACACCCCTATGATCCCTCCTGGGGCTACCAGACGACCGGGCTCTATGCCCCTTCCGCAAGGTTCGGCGAGCCCGAAGGCTTTGCCCGCTTTATCGATGGCGCCCACCAGGTGGGTCTTGGCGTCATTCTCGACTGGGTGCCTGCGCATTTTCCGACCGATGAGCACGGGCTTGCGCGGTTCGACGGCACCGCGTTGTACGAGCATGCCGATCCGCGCCAGGGATTTCACCCCGACTGGAACACTGCGATCTACAATTTCGGCCGCCGGGAAGTGTCGGCGTTCCTCGTCAACAACGCGCTGTTCTGGGCCGAGACCTATCACGTCGACGGCCTCAGGGTGGATGCGGTCGCCTCGATGCTCTACCTCGACTATTCGCGCAAGGAAGGCGAGTGGATCCCGAACAAGGATGGCGGACGGGAAAACCTCGATGCGGTCGAGTTCCTCAAGCGCATGAACAAGGCGGTTTACGGAAACCATCCGGGCATCGTCACCATTGCGGAGGAGTCGACATCCTGGCCCAAGGTTTCCGCTCCGGTTCACGAGGGAGGCCTCGGCTTCGGCTTCAAGTGGAACATGGGCTTTATGCATGACACGCTGTCCTACATGCAGCGCGACCCGATCTACCGCAAGCACCACCATGCCGACATGACCTTCGGCCTGCTCTACGCATTTTCCGAGAATTTCGTGCTGCCGATTTCCCACGATGAAGTGGTCCACGGCAAGGGCTCGATGCTCAACAAGATGGCCGGCGACGAGTGGCAGAAATTCGCCGGCCTCAGAGCCTACTACGGATTCATGTGGGGCTATCCGGGCAAGAAGCTGTTGTTCATGGGACAGGAATTCGCCCAGCGCGGCGAATGGAGCGAGACCCGTTCGCTCGACTGGGATCATCTCGATGATCCCCGCCACCACGGCATGCAGGACCTGGTGCGCGACCTCAACCGGCTTTACGCGAAAACACCCGCGCTCCACGCACGCGATTGCGAGCCGGAAGGCTTCGAGTGGCTTGTCGCCGATGACGCGGCGAACTCGGTCTTTGCCTGGGTCCGCCGTTCGCCCGGAGACAACCCGGTCGTCATAGTCTCGAACTTCACGCCCAATGTGCTGACAGGCTACCGGGTTCCCATGCCGCAAGACGGTGTCTGGCTTGAGATTTTCAATTCGGATTCCACTGTCTACGGTGGATCCGGCAAGGGCAACCTCGGTGAGGTGATGACGCGGATGGAGGGTGATCGCGTCATCGCTGAACTTACGTTGCCGCCTTTGGCGACAATGATGTTCACGCCCGCATGAACGGGCCAAGGCTATAAGGGGAGGTTAGAATGGAGCAGAAACGGGTTCAGCCGCTGGCGCGTGACGCCATGGCCTATGTCCTGGCAGGCGGCCGTGGAAGCCGCTTGATGGAACTAACCGACCGCCGCGCCAAGCCTGCGGTCTATTTCGGCGGCAAGACACGCATTATCGACTTTGCGCTTTCCAACGCGCTCAACTCCGGCATCCGCCGCATCGGCGTCGCCACCCAGTACAAGGCGCATTCGCTGATCCGGCATCTGCAGCGCGGCTGGAACTTTCTCCGGCCGGAACGGAACGAGAGTTTTGACATCCTTCCGGCCAGCCAGCGCGTTTCGGAAACCCAATGGTACGCCGGCACCGCCGATGCGGTGTTCCAGAACATCGATATCATCGAGGACTATGGACCCGAGTTCATGGTCATTCTGGCCGGTGATCACATCTACAAGATGGACTATGAGTTGATGTTGCAGCAGCACGTCAACTCAGGTGCCGATGTCACCGTGGGCTGCCTTGAGGTGTCGCGCATGGAGGCCACAGGTTTCGGTGTCATGCACATCAACGACAGAGACGAGATCATAGACTTCGTTGAAAAGCCCGCTGATCCTCCAGCCATGCCGGACAAGCCGGACATGGCCCTGGCGTCAATGGGGATCTACGTGTTCAACACGGACTTCCTGATGGACGAATTGCGACGCGACGCGGAGGCTCCCGGTTCAAGCCGTGATTTCGGCAAGGACATCATTCCCTACATCGTCGAAAACGGCAAAGCCGTGGCTCACAGGTTTGCCGATTCCTGCGTCCGTGAAACACCCGACAAGGAAGCTTACTGGCGGGACGTCGGCACCATCGATGCCTACTGGCAGGCGAATATCGATCTCACCGACATTCTGCCGGAACTCGACCTTTATGACCGCTCATGGCCAATCTGGACCTATGCGGAGATCCGGCCGCCGGCAAAGTTCGTGCACAATGAAGAGGGCCGACGCGGCATGGCATTGTCCTCGCTGGTGTCGGGAGACTGCATCATCTCCGGTTCTGAACTGCACCGCTCCCTGCTGTTTTCCGGCGTTCTGTGCCGGTCCTACTCAAGGCTGAACGAGGCTGTCGTCCTGCCCGAATGTGTGATCGGCCGCCATGCCAGCCTGTCCAAGGTGGTACTCGACCGGGGCGTCAAGATCCCGGCCGGCCTGGTGGTTGGTGAAGATCCGGAACTGGATGCAAGCCGCTTCCGCCGGACCGCGTCAGGCATCTGCCTGATCACCCAGGACATGCTCGACCGCGCGGGGTTGATCTACGAATGAGGGTCCTTTCTGTCGCCTCGGAGGTGTATCCGCTGATCAAGACCGGCGGGCTGGCCGATGTCGCCGGCGCCCTGCCCGCGGCCCTGTCGACGCATGGCGTCGACATGCGGGTGCTGCTTCCAGGCTACCAGCAGGTCATGGCAAAGCTCCGCAATCCCGAGCCCCTGGTCAGGTTCGACGACCTTCTTGGCGTCGGCGCCACGATTCTTGCGAGCACGATTGACGGCGTGGATTATCTGGTTCTTGACGCGCCCGATCTGTTCGACCGCGCGGGTGGTCCCTACACCGATGCCGCCAATGCCGACCATCCCGACAACTGGCTGCGGTTCGCGGCGCTGAGTCGCGCCGCAGCCAACATCGCCGAGGGCGCCATTGACGACTGGACGCCCGACATTGTCCATGCCCATGACTGGCAGGCAGGCCTGACGCCTGTCTACATGAAGCAGGGCAAGGCTGCGGCCACGCCGACGGTGATGACCATTCACAACATCGCCTTTCAAGGGCAGTTCGGACCCGACATTTTCCCCGAGCTCGGTCTGCCGCAGTCCGTATTCTCGGTGGATGGTGTCGAGTATTATGGCGATGTCAGCTTTCTCAAGGGCGGGCTGCAAATGGCGACCGCCATCACCACCGTCAGCCCGACCTATGCGCAGGAAATCCGCACACCCGATTTCGGCATGGGGCTGGACGGCTTGATCAACGCCCGCGCCGACAGCCTGCATGGCATCGTCAACGGCATTGATACCGAAGTGTGGGATCCGGCGACGGACAAGATGATCGCCGCAAACTACAGTCTCGCCAAACCAAAGAAACGTCAGGTCAACCGGAAGGCGCTCGCCGAATATTTCGGATTCGGGGACACCGACAAGCCGGTCTTCACCGTCATCAGTCGCCTGACCTGGCAGAAGGGCATCGACGTTCTGACCGACCTGGCCGACGACATTGTCGCCATGGGCGGGCGGCTGGCGGTGCTCGGATCCGGCGACAAGGCTCTCGAAAACGCTTTGCAGTCAGCCGCAGGACGGCATCCCGGCGATATAGGGCTGGTCATCGGCTACAATGAACCTCTGTCCCACCTGATGCAGGCTGGCGGCGATGTGATCCTCGTCCCGTCACGATTCGAGCCCTGTGGACTGACCCAGCTCTACGGGCTGCGCTATGGCAACGTCCCGGTGGTTGCGCGCACCGGCGGTCTTGCCGACACCATCATCGACGCCAACGAGGCTGCGAGCGCCGCCGAGGTGGCGACCGGGTTCCAGTTCTCGCCGGTCACGCACGATGCATTGCGTGAAGCCCTGCGCCGCGCCATCCGGGCCTTTGCCGAACCCAAGGTATGGGCTCAAATGCAGACGCAGGGAATGAAGGCCGACGTCTCCTGGGAGCGCAGCGCCCTGCGCTACGCGAGCCTCTATACCGAACTTCTCAATGCAAAGAGCGACACATGAACCGGACAGTATCCGTCACCCCCTTCCCTGATCAGAAACCCGGCACGTCCGGGCTCCGCAAGAAGGTACCGGTGTTCCAGCAGCCCGGATATTCGGAAGCCTTCATCCAGTCGATATTCGACAGCCTCGACGGATTTGAAGGTAAGTCGCTGGTCATCGGCGGCGACGGCCGGTTCTACAATCGCGAGGTCATCCAGACAGCCATTCGCATGGCGGCGGCCAACGGCTTCGGCCGCGTTCTGGTCGGCCAGGGCGGGATCCTGTCGACACCGGCGGCATCGCACCTGATCCGCAAGCGTCAGGCCTTTGGCGGACTGATCCTGTCGGCAAGCCACAACCCCGGAGGTCCGACCGAGGATTTCGGCATCAAGTACAACATTTCCAACGGTGGTCCCGCGCCCGAGAAGATCACCGAGGCAATCTATGCCCGGTCCCAGGTGATCGATCACTACAAGATCGCCGATTTCGCCGATGTGGATCTCGACCGGATCGGGACCTTCGAAGCGGGCGGCATGACGATCGAGGTCGTTGATCCCGTCACCGACTACGCGGAACTGATGGAGACCCTGTTCGATTTCGACGCCATCCGCACGCTTGTCGCCGGCGGGTTCAGCGTTGCCTTCGATGCCATGCACGCGGTCACCGGCCCCTACGCAAGCGAGATCCTGGTCCGGCGTCTGGGCGTGGACCCGGCCCTGGTCTTCAACGCAACTCCCCTCGAGGATTTTGGCGGCCATCATCCCGATCCCAACCTTGTTCACGCCAAGGCGCTGTATGATCTCATGATGGGCCCCGATGCTCCCGATTTCGGCGCCGCATCGGATGGCGATGGCGACCGCAACCTGATCATCGGCCGGGGCGTATTCGTCACCCCCTCGGATTCGCTTGCGATGCTGGCTGCAAATGCCCACCTCGCACCAGGTTACAAGGCCGGACTGAAGGGTATCGCCCGTTCGATGCCGACCAGCGCCGCGGCCGACCGGGTTGCCGCGAAGCTCGGCGTCGAGATGCACGAGACACCGACCGGCTGGAAGTTCTTCGGCAATCTGCTTGATGCCGGACGCTGCACCATCTGCGGCGAGGAAAGCGCCGGCACCGGCTCCGACCATGTCCGCGAAAAGGATGGTCTCTGGGCGGTTCTGCTTTGGCTCAACATACTCGCCGTACGGCGCCAGAGCATGCTTGAAATCGTCCGCGATCATTGGGCCGAATATGGCCGGACCTATTATTCACGGCACGATTACGAGGCGATCGAGACCGATAGCGCCAACAAGCTGATGGCGGCCCTCGAGGCGAAGCTCGATCGGCTCGCCGGCCAGCAGGCCGGATCCCTGACAATCGAAAAGGCCGACAGCTTCACCTATCACGACCCGGTCGACGGCTCCGTCAGCCGAAATCAGGGGATCCGGATCTTCTTCCAGGGCGGATCGCGGCTGGTCTTCAGGCTTTCGGGAACAGGCACCTCCGGCGCGACACTGCGGATCTACATGGAGCGCTATGAGCCCGACCCCGCCCGCCACGATCAGGACACGCAGGCTGCTCTGGCACCACTGATCGTTGCGGCGCAGGAACTCGCCGAAATATCCAGCCGAACCGGGCGCGATGCTCCGACCGTCATCACCTGATGATCAGGCTTCGCGATTCCGGACTGCCCGGCAAACCCGGCGCTGAACTGGCGGCCAACGGCGCACGTTTTGTCGTGCGGGCACCCGGAGCGTCTTCGGTCACGCTTTGCCTGTTTGACCAGTCGGATCGCGAGATCGCCCGCCATGACATGGCACCGGGCGACGGCGGAACATTCACCGCCTTTGTCGAGGGGCTGCAGGCCGGCGCCCGCTACGGCCTGCGCGCCGACGGTCCCTGGCAGCCCGAAGCGGGCCACCGCTTCGATTACTCAAAACTGCTCGTGGATCCCTACGCCACAAGGCTTGACCGGCCCTTCTCCTACGACCCCCGTCTGGCGGAATTCGGCGAAGATACCCGAAGTATCGTTCCGAAAGCGATCGTGGAGACGCCGCGGCCACCGCTCAATCCGGACCGTCCGCTGTTTCAATCCGGCGAACTGATCTACGAGATACCGGTTCGCGCCTTCACGATGCTTCACCCCGACGTGCCCGAAGAGGACCGGGGAACAATCCGGGCGCTGGCGCATCCTTCGGTTGTCGATCATCTGAGCAAGCTTCATGTCAGCGCCGTCGAGTTGATGCCCATTGCCGCATGGATCGATGAGCGGCATCTGCCGCCGCTCGGGTTGACCAATGCCTGGGGCTACAATCCGGTGACCATGCTGGCGCTCGATCCACGTCTCGCTCCGGGCGGCATTGCCGATCTCCGCCACGCCGTCGAGGCCCTGCATGCAGCCGGCATCGGTGTCATTCTCGATGTCGTTTTCAACCACACCGGCGAAAGCGATGTTCACGGGCCGACCCTGTCGTTGCGCGGGCTGGGCAACGCTGCCTATTACCGCCATGACCAACATTCCCCAGGTACGCTTGTCAATGACACCGGCTGCGGCAACACGCTGGCCTGTGACCGGCCGGAGGTCCAGGAACTGGTCCTCACTGCGATGCGGCATTTCGTGACACAGGCCGGTATCGACGGGTTCCGCTTCGACCTGGCCCCGATCCTTGGCCGCGACGCGAATGGCTTTTCCTCCGAGGCCCAGCTGTTGCACCTCATAGTCGATGATCCCGTCCTGCATGACCGGGTGCTGATTGCCGAACCCTGGGACATCGGTCCGGGCGGCTATCAGCTTGGCAATTTCGGCCCGCCGTGGCTCGAGTGGAACGATCATGCACGCGATGACATCCGCCGCTTCTGGCGTGGCGACAGCGCCATGACCGGCGCCCTGGCGACGCGGCTTTCCGGTTCCTCCGATATCTTCGCCAAAGGCGGCAGCACATGGACCCGCAGCGTCAACTTCGTTGCCGCGCATGACGGTTTTCCGCTGGGCGACCTTGTGTCCTTTGAGGAAAAGCACAACGAGGCAAACGGCGAGGACAACCGCGATGGCCATGACGCCAATCATTCCTGGAACAACGGGATCGAAGGCCCAACCGGTGATCCGGCGATCCTGGCCGCGCGCGAAGCCGATGCCAGGGCTCTGATCGCCACCCTGTTTGCCAGCCGCAGCACGATCCTCTTGACCGCCGGCGATGAATTCGGCCACAGCCAGCGCGGCAACAACAACGCCTACGCCCAGGACAATGCGATCACCTGGCGCAATTGGAATGAGCTCAATCAGGCCAGGCTGGAATTCACGCGGGCCTGGGCTGCACTGAGAGCACAATCGCCGCTGTTGATGCGGCTGCACTTCATGAAGGACAGTGACGGTACGGATGTCCCCGACCAGGTGTCGTGGCTGACCACCGATGGGCATCCGATGCAACCCGCGG
Source organism: Hoeflea sp. (assembly GCA_020637795.1). Classification (GTDB taxonomy): domain Bacteria; phylum Pseudomonadota; class Alphaproteobacteria; order Rhizobiales; family Rhizobiaceae; genus Hoeflea. The sequence goes on from JACKJT010000003.1 coordinate 468,288, forward strand.
ACTGGGAAGACCCGAACCGGGATGGGCTCATGATGGTGCTCGGACCCGAGGGTGAGCGCTTGACGATGGTGTTCAACCGCAGCCACCGGGAAATCCGGTGCATGTTTCCCGGCTCACCGGGCCTGTGGTTCCCCGCAAGCCCGCATGCCTCGATCGAGAAGGCGATTCCGCCCCGTTCGGTGGTTTGCTGGCGGGAAATGCCCGGCTGACGACCAAAGGCCTATGATTTCCGGTGAATTCTGATTTCATTAAGCTGATGCATCGATTGATGTATCACACTTTTGAGTGCAAAACCGGTACACGTCTGAACCTGGGAGATTTACGTGCAGCGAGTGATTTCAATAACGGAGGTCAAGGATCTCGTCGGAACCGAACTCGGAGTGTCCGAGTGGATGGACGTGCCGCAATCGCGCATCGACACATTCGCGGATGCCACGGACGACCACCAGTTCATTCACGTTGACCCGGTCCGTGCGGCGGAAACCCCCTTCGGTGGTACCATTGCACACGGCTTCCTGACGCTCTCGATGCTGTCGGCGATGCATTCGGAAGCGGTCCCCAGATTGAAGGAAACCAACTTCGGTATCAATTACGGCTTCAACAAGATCCGCTTCATGGCCCCCGTGCCCGTCAACGGCCGAATCCGCGGCCGGTTCTTCCTCAAGGAAGCAAGGCTTCGCGGTCCCGGCAGGATGATGACGACCTACGAGGTGACGATCGAGATCGAAAACGTGAAGAAACCTGCCATGACGGCCACGTGGTTGACCATCATCCAGTTCGATCCAGAGGATTGGCCGCAGACATGAGAGAGTGTCTGCAGGAGAGCTCTTCGCCTGCAGACCAGCCGGACAGGCCGGATATCCCCTGTTACGCCAGGCAATCCTTGGCGGCTTCCGACAGCATGCCGAAGGCATAGTCCGAAAATGAGCGCCAGCATTCGACCCGGAACTCGTTTTCCGCGGTGCGAAGGATCACCACCTCGATTTTCCCCATCACAGTGCGGGTCACCGAACCGACCGGAAATACCTTGTCGCTCAGGTTCTGCGGGCAGCCGCTTTGCACTGTGGCCCGGGCACCCTTGCCGCTGACCAGGATGGCCGTGTTGCGATGGGATATGTCGACCGCGGAATGGAGCGCGGTCACCTTTTCGAGATCCGCCAGCGGATCGGCATTCGCGTCAATGATCAACCACTCGTCAGGACCAAGCCAAGCCACCAGGCGTCCGTGATCATTGCGCGCGGATGCCTTCGGCGTCATCGGCAATTCAAGGCCGAGAGCTTTCGACAAGGCTTTTGCATCAGCCGGATCCGCGCGCAGTGAAACCCGGTTCGCGGGGGCCGCTGGCGTCAGGGCGACGCCGGCCGCGCCGCCGATGCGTCCGGCAAGCGGTTCGATACGGGTGGCGTGAGCGATATCAGCCATTCAGGCGCACTCCCTCTTTGTCGATGAAAACGGTATCGGTGACTTCAACTTCGATCGTCTTGTCAGGCATTGGCACGTAGAGCGTTTTGCCCATGAGCGCACGCCCGTCGACGACCACGCCCATGGCGATCGAGCGGCCGCAGTTTTCAGACCAGTAGGACGAAGTCACATGCCCGATCATCGTCATCGGCACTGTCTGGTTCGGATCGGCAACGATCTGCGCGCCCTCTTCCAGGACAATGCCCGGATCCTTCGTCGCCAGGCCGACAAGCTGCTTGCGCCCGCTGGCGACCAGATCCGGCCGCTTCATGCCGCGGATGCCGACAAAGTCCGGCTTCTTCTTCGCCACCGCCCAGTTCAACCCGGCGTCATCGGGCGTCACCGTTCCATCGGTGTCCTGACCGACGATGATGTAACCCTTTTCGGCGCGAAGCACGTGCATGGTCTCGGTGCCGTAGGCGCAGGCGCCCAGTGCCTCCGCCCGCTGCCACAACGCTTGCCAGACTGCCTCGCCGTAGTCGGCCGACACGTTGACCTCGTAGCCGGCTTCACCGGTAAACGACATGCGGAACAGCCGGGTCGGCACGCCGCAGATCTTGCCCTCGCGCACGCTCATATGCGGCATCGCCTCATTTGAGAGATCGATGCCCTCCACCAGGGGTGCAACAATCTCGCGAGCTTTCGGCCCCTGCACAGCAATCACCGCCCATTGCTCGGTCGTCGAAGTGAGCCAAACCTTGAGATGCGGGAACTCGGTCTGGAGATAGTCTTCCATGTGATGCATGACCCGCGGCGCGCCGCCGGTCGTCGTGGTCACATGGAACCGGTCCTCGGCCATCCGCCCGACAACGCCGTCATCATAGATGAAACCGTCTTCGCGCAGCATGATGCCGTATTTGCAACGGCCCGGCTCCAGCTTGTCCCAGCTGTTGGTGTACATCAGATTGAGAAACTGCGCCGCATCGGGCCCCACAACCTCGATCTTGCCCAGCGTCGAGGCATCGAACATGCCCGCAACTTCGCGCACCGTGCGGCACTCCCGGTTGACCGCCTGATGCATGTCCTCGCCAGCGCGCGGATAGTACCAGGCGCGCTTCCACTGGCCGACATCCTCGAACACCGCGCCATGGGCCTCTTCCCAGCTATGCATCGGTGTCCGCCGCGTCGGATCGAACAGGTCTCCGCGCGAATGATTGACGATCGCACCGAACGTCACCGGCGTATAGGGAGAGCGGAACGTGGTCAGTCCCACCTGGGGCAAGGGCTTGTCGAGCATTTCGGCGGCGATTGCCAGGCCGTGAATGTTGGATGTCTTGCCCTGATCCGTGGCCATCCCGTTGGTGGTGAAGCGTTTGACATGCTCGATCGAATGCATGCCTTCGCGCACGGCAAGACGGATATCCTTGGCGGTCACGTCGTTTTGGAAATCGACGAAGGCCTTGACCGTCGTATCTGCGCCGGCACCAGCGGCCGAGCCCATCATGCTTCCGGCCCAGGAAGTCTGCGTTTCCGCTTCAGGCGCGGCCCAGGCTTCCCCGGCCTGCGACCCAGCTGCGATTGCCGCCTCATGACCGGCCTTTGCAGCCGCGGCGATGGCGTCACCCAGATCGTCAACCCCGTTGCAGGCACCGACACTGACACAATCCTGGACATTGCGGCCCGGCAGGAAGCGCTGGCTTTCCTCGTCCCAGACCACCTTGCCGCGCGATTGCGAATACATGTGCACCGAGGGCGTCCAGCCAGCAGACATGATCAGCGCATCGACCGGAATGTCCCGCGTCGAACCGCCCGACGTCTTGCCGACCTTCATCGACTTGACGCGGAGTTTGCCCGAGGTGTCGAGCACGGCCTGACCGGCCAGAACCTCGATGCCGAGTTCCTTCGCCCGCGCCACCAGCGCCGGATCGGGATCGGGACGCACATCGACGATGGCCGGGATCGATACGCCCGCCTGCTTCAGGTCGAAAGCTGCCGACCAGGCCGAATCGCAGGCGGTGTAGACGCCGACCTTGGCGCCGACGGCGACTCCAAAATGATTGAGATAGGTCCGCGCCGCCGAGGCCAGCATGATGCCGGGCCGGTCGTTGTTGGCAAACACCATGTGCCGCTCGATCGCACCGGTGGCAATGACCACCTGCTTGGCCCGGACCTGCCACAGCCGCTCGCGCGGCAGCGACGGATCGGGATTGGCAAGGTGCTCGGTCACACGCTCGACCAGGCCGACATGGTTTTGCGCCTGATATCCGAATGCCGTGGTTCGTGTCAGCACCCGGACATTGTCCATGGCGCGAAGTTCTGCCGTCACCGCCTGAGCCCAGTCCCAGCCCGGCTGGCCGCCGACTATCGCATCGGTTTCGTGATGAAACGCGCCGCCGGTCTCCGGCTGCTCGTCGCACAGGATCACCTCTGCTCCGGCATGGGCTGCGGCAAGAGCTGCCGTCAGACCGGTGGCGCCGCCGCCGATCACCAGCACGTCGCAATGGGCGAAATGGTTGGCATAGTGGTCGGGATCCGGCTCGCTCGGAGCAACCCCGAGGCCGGCAGCCGCCCGGATCACCGGCTCGTAGATCTTCTTCCAGGCAGCCTTCGGCCACATGAATGTCTTGTAGTAGAACCCGGCCGCGAAGAACGGCGAGGCAAGGTTGTTCAGTCCACCGACATCGAAGGCGAGCGACGGCCAGCGGTTCTGCGACCGGGTCTGCATGCCGTCATAGACTTCCTGCACGGTGGCCCGGATGTTCGGTGTCCGCCGCACCGCGTCCCGGCCGACATCCATCAGCGCATTGGGCTCTTCCGGTCCGGCTGACAGCATGCCGCGCGGCCGGTGGTATTTGAACGACCGCCCGGTCAGGTGGATGCCGTTGGCCAGCAACGCCGAAGCCAGCGTGTCGCCTTCCACAGCCGTCAGGATCTTGTTGTCGAATTTGAAACGCAAGGTCTTTGCCGGCGTCAGCCGGCCCTTGCCATTGATCCGGTTCGCGCCGCTCATTGTGCCGCTCCCTTGACGGTCAAGACACCGTCGTCTCCGCGCTCTACCTCAACCCGGGACTCTCCGGCCTTGTAGGTCGTGACAAACCGGTCGCTCACCGTATCGCGCACCGCGTTGAAGAAGCGGGCGCAACCGTGAATGTGCCGCCACCGCTCATAGGTGACGCCCTTCGGGTTGGTGCGGATGAAGAAGAATTTCTCGAACTCCTCGTCACTAATTCCGGCGATGTCTTTCGGCCGTTCGATATGCGCCTCGCCCGTGTTGCGGAATTCGAGCTCGGGCCTTTCTTCCTGGCAGTAGGGACAATGGATCAGAAGCATCGCTTGGTCCTTGGTCAGATCTTGGTTTTGATCACGGCGGTTTCAGGGTCGCCGGTATTGGGAGTGCCGGCAGGTTCTATGATGACGAGATGGGTCTCCTCGTCGGCGCGCGGGCAATGCTCGACACCTTTCGGCACCACATACATCTCGCCCGGCTCCAGAATGACATCGCCATCCCGCATCTGGATGGTCAGCCGCCCGGACAGCACCAGGAAGAAATCGTCGGTGTCGGGATGGGAGTGCCAGTTGAACTCGCCATTCACCTTGACCACCATCACGTCATGGCCATTGAACCCGGCGACGATCTTGGGTGACCAAAGGTCGCTGAAGGTCGACAGCTTCTCGGCCAGATTGATGGGTTTTTCGCTCATCGCCCCCGCCTCAATGCGCCACGGCCGCAGCCGCAGCTTCGTCGATCAGGCGTCCGGTCCGGAAACGCTCCAGATTGAAGGGGGCATTGATCTTGTGCGGCTCGTCGCGCGCGATCGTATGCGCGAAGACATTGGCCGAGCCCGGCGTCGCCTTGAAGCCGCCGGTGCCCCAGCCGCAATTCACGTACAGCCCCTTCACCGGGGTTTTCGAGAGAATCGGCGACCGGTCCGGCGTCACATCGACGATGCCGCCCCAGGAGCGCAGCATTTTCATCCGGGTGAACATCGGGAACATTTCACAGATGGCATCGAGCGTGTGGCTGAGAATGTGCAAGCCGCCAGTCTGCGAATAGGATGTGTACTGGTCGGTCCCGGCCCCGATCACCAGCTCGCCCTTGTCCGACTGCGAGATGTAGGCATGCACCGTGTTGGACATCACCACGCAAGGGAAAACCGGCTTGACCGGCTCGGACACCAGCGCCTGCAGCGGGTAGCTCTCGAGCGGCATGCGCACGCCCGCCATTTCCATGATCACCGACGTGTGGCCCGCAGCCACGACACCGACTTTCTTCGCGCCGATGAAACCGCGGCTCGTATCGACGCCGGAGACAGACCCGTCGGCAGCGCGGCGGACGCCTGTCACTTCGCAGTTCTGGATGATGTGAACGCCCATGTCGGCCGCGGCCCGCGCATAGCCCCAGGCCACGGCATCGTGGCGGGCGGTGCCGCCCCGCCGCTGCAACGCCGCACCGACCACCGGATAGCGTGCCGATTGGTTGATATTGAGCGGCGGGCAATATTCCTTGGCCTCTTCCGGCGTCAGCCATTCATTGTCGATGCCATTGAGCCGGTTGGCGTGGATATGCCGCTTGAACACCTGCGTGTCGTGAACATTGTGCGCCAGCATCATCACGCCGCGCGCCGAATACATCACGTTGTAGTTGAGGTCCTGCGACAGCCCGTCCCACAGCTTGAGCGCATGGTCATAAAGCCCGGCGCTCTCGTCATAGAGATAGTTGGAACGGATGATGGTGGTGTTGCGTCCGGTGTTTCCGCCGCCAAGCCAGCCCTTTTCGATCACGGCGATGTTGGTGATGCCGTGTTCCTTGGCCAGATAATAGGCGGTCCCCAGACCATGTCCGCCGGCGCCGACGATGATCACGTCATAGTCTTTTCGCGGCTCGGGCGAGGTCCATTGCGCAGGCCAGCCCTTGTGGCCACGCATTGCCTCGCGGGCAACGGCAAAAGCGGAATACTTGCGCATAGCTGTCTGGCTCCAAACGGGTTCGATATGCTTCATCCCAGCAAGAGCAAATTCAATTGCTCTGCATCGGCTCTTTTGCGACTTCCGGACGGCCCTTGATGTCGCAGTGCGTTTTGTCGCACTTGGATATGCGGGCTAGGCCCCGGAAATCGGCATGATCTGCAAGGCGCAGGAAAAATACGCCGGCACCTGCATTGTCAAGTTGCCGGGGACTGGACTTGAGGCTTCGAAACTGTTATTTGCCACCTCAATCGTAACGCCCTCGGCCGAACGAACGGAATTTTTGTTTGCCAGGGTTGCTTCAGCCAACCGAAAACTCGAAGGAACGGGATCAACGTGCAGGTACTTGTCCGCGATAACAATGTCGATCAGGCGCTCCGCGCTCTCAAGAAGAAAATGCAGCGTGAAGGCATTTTCCGCGAAATGAAGATGCGTGATTTTTACGAGAAGCCGTCGCAGAAGCGGGCTCGCGAGAAGGCAGAAGCCGTTCGCCGCGTCCGCAAGCTGGCCCGCAAGCGGGCCCAGCGCGAGGGTCTTATCGGTGGTGGCCGCCCGGCGGCGCCTGCTCGCTGATCCAGCCGTTTTTTCGCCCTTTTAGGGTTGCATGAATGAGAGGCGGAGACGAATATTCGTCTCCGCCTTTTTCAGTGTGGTGGACCGGGATACTCCCGGAAAAGCAGGTGGGGCACAAGCGATGCGGTTGATTGCAGCAATTGAGACAAACGAGCGGCACACAAAAAGTGCGCGTTTCTTGTTGCTGGCTGCGGTATCGGCTTTGAGCATTTCGCTTGCCGGGTGCAACACCACCACACCGGTTGACACCATCTCCATCGACCGCACCCAGGGTACCGAGGAAAACATTGCCTCGCTGACCGATGTTATCCGGCGCAATCCCAGTGACCCGGAAGGCTACAATGTGCGCGGATCGGCCTATGGCAGATCCGGCAAGTACCGCGATGCCCTGGATGATTTCAATCGCGCCATCCAGCTCAACCCGTCTTTCTATCAGGCCTACGCCAACCGTGCCCTGATCCACCGGTCGATGGGCAATCTGGTCGAAGCCGCGAATGACTACAATCGGGCGCTGAAGATCAATCCGCGCTACGACGTGGCCTACATCGGCCGCGGCAATCTCTACCGCCAGGCTGGCAGGACGAACGAGGCGATGACCGATTTCAATCGCGCCATCAGCCTTCAGACAACCGATCCGCGCGCCTACCACAATCGCGGCCTGATCAAACAGCTGAACGGCCAGCATCCTCAGGCAATCGAAGATTTCTCGGCCGCCATTTCGCTGGCACCGAATTCGCCCGAACCCTACAATGGCCGGGGCATTTCCTACGTGGCGCTGAATGACGACGACAACGCTTTCGCCGACTTCAACCGCGCCATTGAACTCAACCAGCGGGTCGCGGAATCCTGGGCCAACCAGGCACTGATCTATGAGCGCCGCGGCGACAAGGCGCGTGCCGCCAAGTCCTATGCGCGGGCCGCTCAGCTTGATCCGAAGTATCGCCCCGCAATCGACGGCCTGGCCCGCGTCCGCTGATTTGTCTGCGCTGCGGCCTTTGCCCGCGCGGCTTTGCAGCTCTTCTTGAAATGGTTCCCGGTTGCCCTTGCTCCGACCCGCCCGGTTGAGACAACGCCTGTTGTCCCCGGCAGACCGCGGCGTTCAACCTTGTCCACCGGACTCCTCCGGCGCGGAACAATTGCTGTTCCGGCACGTTGTCATGGCGAACCAACGAACAGGAAAGTGAATTCATCATGATCGGCAAGACAACAATTTCAGCTGCAGCCGCAGTTATCGCAACTGTCGCCTTTGGCGCCGCAACTGTGCCGTCCAAGGCCGACAGCGTGGAGCTGGGCTTGCTCGAGTGCGTTGTCGAAGGCGGCAGCGGATTCATCTTCGGCTCCTCCAAGGATCTGTCGTGCGAATACACTCCGGCAAACGACAGTGCCGCCAAGGAAGCCTACTTCGGTGCCATCAACAAGTTCGGCGTCGACATTGGCGTGACCGGCACAACGGTGATCGAATGGGTCGTCCTCGCCCCGACCACGGATTATGAGTATCGGGCCGGATCGCTCGCCGGCGACTATCGCGGCGTCTCCGCCGAAGCGACGGCAGCGGCAGGCGCTGGTGTCAACATTCTGGTTGGCGGATCCGACGACACGATTTCGCTTCAGCCGGTCAGTGTCCAGGCTCAGGAAGGCGTCAACGTCGCCTTTGGCATTGCCGAACTTCAGCTGCGCTCGACCGCCAACTAATCGGCTACTTCATAAGAGACAAAAAAAGGCCCGGGTATCGCCCGGGCCTTCTTGCGTCGTCTCAGACGATCAGGTCAATGCTCCATGGCCTTGACGATATCGTCCGTCATTTTCTTGGCATCGCCGAGCAGCATCATTGTGCTGTCCTTGTAGAAAAGCGTGTTGTCGATACCGGCATAACCCGATCCGAGCGAGCGCTTCACGAACAGGCAGGTGCGGGCCTTGTCGACATCGAGGATCGGCATCCCGTAGATCGGCGAGGACTTGTCGTCGCGGGCCGAAGGGTTGGTGACGTCATTGGCGCCGATGACATAGGCAACATCGGCCTGCGCGAATTCCGAGTTGATATCCTCAAGCTCGAAGACCTCGTCATAAGGCACATTGGCTTCTGCCAGCAGAACGTTCATGTGACCGGGCATGCGGCCGGCCACCGGGTGAATGGCGTATTTGACCTCGACACCCTGTTCCTTGAGCTTGTCGGCGAGTTCGCGCACGGCGTGCTGCGCCTGGGCCACAGCCATGCCGTATCCGGGCACGATGATGACCTTGGATGCATTCGACATCAGGAAGGCCGCATCATCGGCCGAACCGAGCTTCACGCTGCGGTCGATATCGTCACCGCCCGCGGCCGCTGTTTCACCGCCAAAGCCGCCCAGAATGACCGAGATGAAGGAGCGGTTCATGCCCTTGCACATGATGTAGGACAGAATGGCGCCCGACGAGCCAACCAGTGCACCGGTGATGATCAGCGCGAGGTTGCCAAGCGTGAAGCCGATACCCGCTGCTGCCCAGCCAGAATAGGAATTGAGCATCGACACCACGACCGGCATGTCGGCGCCGCCGATCGGAACGATCAGCAGAACCCCCAACACCAGCGACAGGGCAACGATCAGCCAGAACACCGTGTAGCTTTCAGAAGCAACCAGCACGCCGATCAGGACGACAATGCCAATCAGCAAGGCGGCATTGATCACATGGCGCATCGGCAGCATGATCGGTTTGCCCGACATCCGGCCGTCAAGCTTCAGGAACGCGATGATCGAACCGGTGAAGGTAATCGCGCCAATGGCAACGCCCAGCGACATTTCAATCAGCGCCTGCGCATGGATCTCGCCGACTTCGCCGATTCCGAATGCGTGTGGCGAATAAAGAGCTGCGGCCGCCACGAGAACAGCAGCGAGGCCAACCAGGCTGTGAAACCCGGCAACCAGCTGCGGCATCGAGGTCATGGCGATCTTGCGCGCTATGTAGGCGCCCGCACCGCCGCCGATGACAAGGCCTGCCAAGATCATCCCCAGCCCGCCAGCCGAAGGCTTGGCCAGCAGCAGCGTCGTCACAATGGCGATTGCCATACCGGCCATGCCGTAAGCATTGCCCTGCCGGCTTGTGGTCGGGTGTGACAGGCCCCTGAGAGCCATGATGAACAGAACGCCCGAAACGAGGTAGGCGAATGCGGCAAAATTCTCTGACATCAGCCGGCCCTCACTTCTCTTTTTTCTTGTACATGGCCAGCATCCGCTGGGTGACGAGGAATCCGCCAAAGATATTGACCGATGCAAGCACCAGCGCGACGAACCCGAACCCGGTTGCCCAGCCTGAAAGCGACGCGCCCACGGCAAGCAGCGCGCCGACGACGATAACCGAAGAAATCGCGTTGGTGACAGCCATCAGTGGCGTGTGCAGTGCCGGTGTCACCGACCAGACAACATAATAGCCGACAAAGATTGCCAGCACGAAGATCGCAAGCCGGAAGACGAAGGGGTCGATCGCCCCGCCGCTGGCGGCATGCACAGCCGCAGCCACGCCATCACCTGCCGGGCCGGCACTTTCCGCGGCCGCGCGAACCGCGCTTACTGCCTGCTCGAGATTTTCAAGAGCGGTATCGAGTACGGACCCTGCCATCACGCTGCTCCCTTGCTTGTTTCACCGCCGAAGGCGGGATGAACGACTGCACCGCCATGGGTCAGCGCTGTTGCCTTGACCAGTTCATCCTCGAGATTGACCGAAACCGTTTTGGTTTCTTTGTCGATCATCGTGTCGAGGAAGGTCAGGAGGTTTTTCGCGTAAAGCAGCGAGGCGCTCGCCGCAATCTGACCCGGCATGTTGAGAATGCCGATCACCGTGACGCCGTCGACTGTCACCGTTTCGCCAGGCTTGGAGCCCTCGATGTTGCCTCCGCGCTCTACCGCAAGATCAACCGCCACCGAACCCAGACGCATGCTCTTGAGCATGTCGCGGGAAATCAGCTTCGGCGCGGGGCGTCCGGGAATAAGCGCGGTTGTGATCACGATGTCTTGCTTGGCAATGTGATCGGCGACCAGTGCTGCCTGCTTGGCCTGGTATTCTTTCGACATTTCCTTGGCATAGCCGCCGGATGTTTCTGCGGCCTTGAACTCGTCGTCTTCCACGGCAATGAACTTGGCCCCGAGCGAGGCAACCTGCTCCTTGGCAGCCGGCCGTACGTCGGTGGCAGATACCGCGGCGCCGAGACGGCGGGCTGTCGCGATCGCCTGCAAGCCGGCAACGCCGGCTCCCATCACGAACACCTTGGCAGCCGGCACGGTGCCTGCAGCGGTCATCATCATCGGCATGGCACGGTCGAAGCTGTGTGCGGCCTCGATCACGGCTTGGTATCCGGCAAGGTTCGCCTGCGAGGACAGGACGTCCATCGACTGGGCGCGCGTGATGCGCGGCATCAATTCCATGGCGAAAGCGGTCACACCGGCCTTGGCAAGCGTCGCCAGCGCCTTCTCATTGCCGTACGGATCCATCTGAGCAAGCACGATGGCGCCTGACTTGAGCGACTTGACTTCTGCTTCGGATGGACGCCGCACGCGAAGCACGACATCGGCCTTCTTCGCATCCGCCGCGGTTCCGGCTTTCGCCCCTGCCGCGACGAAATCCGCGTCGGCAATCCGGGACTTCTCGCCGGCGCCTTTCTGGACGATGACCTCCAGACCCAGCGCGGTCATTTTCTTCACGGTCTCCGGCGATGCGGCGACGCGGGATTCAAGCGAATCGGATTCTTTGGCAATAAAAACGACGGCGCCCACGAGAGCCCCTCCTCTGGTAAACAGGGTGAGACGAGCCGAAACGGATCACGAAAAATCCGTAACCAACACGCTGCGAACGGTTCAACGAGCGAGGATGCTGCCACCAATGCTCAGAACGACAAACGCCAGAATGCTGGCAATCGCGCCTGCGCCGGTAAAGAAGTACACTGCCATGGCGATCAGCAGGGCCACGATCACGATCGTTCCGTATTTCGCCCCGGCGAGAAACATCGAGTAGGTTTTGTCGTGCTCGGAATAATCCATGGCAGCACCGGTTTCGACGGGACCGTTCATCTGTTCAGCCATACTGTAGCTCCCCAATTTGGCAATTCATGGACGGATTACACAAACCCCGCCCAATGTGCAATGGACATCAGGTCACAGGGCGGAGGCAAACCGATCGGCGGAGCCGCAACTTGCAGCTAAAACCTGACCGACAAACCGCAGTCCGCTTCAGGCTTGCTGGAGTGCATACCGCGCCGTCGGCCGGATTGTGAGCGGCGGCATATACAATTCCTGCCGAGGTGCAAACATCAACCGGCGCTCGCACAGCTGGGAATTGAAGAACGGAAAACGGTCGTAGATCTTCTGCAGCTCGACATGCGCATTTGACGCGTGCAGCTCGATATTGCTGTCATATTTGGCGAAGTATCGGGGTTCGACAAGCGGATGTGAATTGAAGATGCGCTTGTAGAAAGCCCGGTGATTTGGCTTGATCACCGAAAGGCAATAATCCGTGTGGAAGTAGTCTGTCGCCATCGTTGCGACCCGGAGCGTCAGGTAAGGCAGCGCGGGATACTCGCGCATGATATCCGGATCTGCCGCAAATCTGACCGGGTCGATGAATGTCTGCCCGGCATCCAGCAACGGGTTCATCACATCCGGAAAATGCGATACCGCCACGCTGTCGCGCTGGGTAGCTGTCACGTGATGAACGCGAATGGTCGACACCAATTGTTCATCGAAGAAGATGCCCATCACATGCGCATTGGGTTTGAAATCAAGATCGTCAATCAGCAACTCGCCGTTCTGCGGCGCCAGCCCCACCATGGTGAACGCCTTGTAGCGGATGCGGGCAACGTCCTCGAGATCGTCCGCGTTGTCGACACGGCGATACTCGATGCTCTCAAGGAAGCGCATGACGCTGGCGCTGAACCCTGTGATTTTGCCCTGAGCGGCGCTGACCATTGCTGACAAGTCTCCATCGTGATGTACGAGGAAAGCTTATCGTTAAAAATGTGTTAATCAATCTCAACCCGGCCCCAAAGACAGGTTAACCATATATTAAGGTTAACAAACACAGAAATTCGGACAGAAAAACAAGGTCCCTACAAGAAAGTGCCGGGAAGAATTCACGATCGGGTCTAGGGCTTTTTTGAGGCCGGCAGCAGACGGAAAACGCGACGGGTCAGTTGCCCGAGTGGCGCACCTGGTCCGATTTGCTCACCAGGGTCAGCTTTCGCGGGTTGCTCGACAGCTTGTTGGCCAGCTCGATGAACGAGCCGTGGGGCATGGGGGTGCCGAAAATATAGCCCTGGATAATGTCGGCGCAATTGTTCTCGCTGATCATCGTCAGCTGGTCTTCGGTCTCGACCCCCTCGACAACCACTTCAAGCCCAAGCTCCCGGGCCAGATGGACAACACCGCGCAGCAGCTTCAGCTTCTTCGGATCCTTGGTCAGGTCCCGGACAAAGGATCGGTCGATCTTGACCTTGTTCAGCGGCAGCATGTCGAGGTAGCTCAGGCTGGAATAGCCTGTGCCGAAGTCATCGATGGCGATCGACATGCCCATCGAACGGAGTTCCGTCAGGATCTCCCGGGCCGTCTTCAGATCATTCATGAGACCGCTTTCGGTTATCTCCAGCTGCAACCGGCCCGGGGCCAGATTGGCGCGGTCAAGCGCATCGGCGATTACCGAGATGATTCCCCGATCATTGAGATCGTGGGCCGAAAGATTGACCGAAACCTGCAGGTTGCCAGGCCAGTTGGCCGCATCCTGGACGGCGCGATCGATCACGCACCGCGTCAGTTCGCTGATGATCCCCATTTCCTCGGCAAGCGGAATATAGACCGCTGGCGATACCGGGCCCAATTCCGGATGGATCCAGCGCGAAAGCGCTTCAGCTCCGACTATCCGGGTGCCCTGGGGATTGAACATCGGCTGGTAGAACAGGTCCATCGTCCCGGTCCTGATAGCCTCACGAAGAGCGGCCTTCATGACCTGTCGCTCGGAATAGCGCTGATCCATGGATGCTTCGAATAAAGTCCAGCGGTTCTTGTCGCGGCGTTTGGCTTCGTACAAGGCAAGATCTGCCTGGATGTGCATTTCCTCGATCTGAACGCCCGCGACCGGCGCCATGACCACACCACCCGACAGGCTGATAAACAGCTTGTGGCCATCGATGATATAGGTGCCGCGCAACGTGTCGATCACGTGGTCCATGGTTGCGTGAAGATCATCAAGACCATTCACTTCCGGCAGGAACAGCACGAATTCATCACCGCCGAAGCGTGAGACAACGAATTTCTGCCGCGACAGCGAACGCAGCCGGTTGGCAATCGCATTCAGAAGCTTGTCGCCATTCACGTGGCCCATGGAGTCGTTGACATGCTTGAAGTCATCGATGTCGAGAACGGCAAGCGCCAGTTGCTGGCCAGGCTTGGCGCTGGCGATCTTGATGCCCACGACTTCCTTGAACCACGACCTGTTGGGCAGGTTCGTCAGATTGTCAAAACGCGCCATGTGCAGGATGCGTTTCTCGGACTGGATACGCTCCGATACATCTTCAAAAATCAGAACCACACCTTTTTCACCGCGATAACGGGCGCTGAACTCCAGCCAGGTGTTCTTGTCAAAACGCACCAGCGCGCGATCATCGCGCCCGCTGACCAGGCTATCGAGATGCTGGCTGATCTGCCCAAGGTTTTCCTTGGCGATCACGCCGTTTCGCGTTCCAAGCCGCAAAGCCGCCTTCAAGGCGCGGCCGGTCAGGTCGGTGTTCTTGTCGATGCTGAAGAATTCCCGCGCCTTCCGGTTGGCAACCTCGATCCGCCCTTCACCATCCAGCATGAAAAGCCCGTGCGACATGTTGTTGAGCGCGGTGTCGAATCTTTCGGCGATTTCCGCGGTCTTTCGCTCGGCGGTCACCGAATTGAACAGGAAGTCGCGAACACCATTTGCCATCGACCGCGTCGTCATAAACAGCGGCAGAAGCAGCACTGCGAGAACGATCATGAACGGATCACGGGCCATGAAAAAGCCGGCCATCATTGGCAGGCAGGCCGCGAGAATGATCATGTCGACATTCAGTTTCGAGCCGAAATTACGCCCGACCACAGAAATCATGGTGGCAATCGTGACTGAGATCGCGGCAAGTTCCGCAAAGGGATCCTGGGCGACAACCAGAGCATGGCCGCAGACGGTTCCGAGAATGAAGGCGGCCACCAGCGAACCCGCCACATAACGCCTCTCCCAGCGCAGGGTATCGGCCAGCTTGAAAGTGGACTTGTCCTGCCGGTCGAAGCTCATCATGTCGAGCGTACGCGCCAACCATGTAATGAAAAGGGCCAGAGCGGCATAGAGATAGAACGGATCATCGATGCGCAGATAGATTGTCATGGTCGTGACAAGATGCGCCACCATGCCAGCAGCCAACGTACCTCGCTTCTGATAAAGCGAGGCGACAAATGACAGACGCACCTCGTCTGCAAATGATGTGTTGTCTGCCGGCTGCATGAACACTAATCCGTGAATCTGAGACAGCAACCTATCAGCGGGAGATTAAGAACACATTTATCCCGCGTCGATTTTAAGCAATAATCTCAACGAATTGCCGATTCCCGTTTTTGAGTTAACAAGCTAAAAATTAGATACTACTGAATTACATACATCTGTTACTCTGCGGCAATGGCCGAAATATCTGCAGAACCGGAAAGAATTGAATGCTTAACATTTTCTTTCTCGGCAAAAACGACTTCATATTTTCGCTTTTTTACGTGCCCGTAACCTTTGATATTCATGGGATATGACAGAAACTCCGCAATCTGACCAACATTGTTTTTGCGCAAAACGCCGGTCATTTGCCCCAGCTCCCCGATGAAATCAGACAAGATCTCACGCTCCCAGCGCCGTTCGGCACTGTAACCGAACAGGTCAAGTGGCGTACCGCGCAGAATCTTGAGCGCCGAGAGCACCGGAAACAGCGCCGCCATTCCGCGCCCGAATGAGGATTTTACAGGATGTCCCGTGCCGTCTTTCCGGCCCAGTACCGGCGGCGCCATATGGTATTCCAGCCTGTCATAGCTTTCGAACTGCTTGCCGAGTTGCCGCTTGAAGCTGCCATCGCTGTAGAGCCGCGCCACTTCATACTCATCCTTGATCGCCATCAATTTGAACAGCGACCGGGCAGCAGCCGCAGACACAGGACCTGCTGCGCCAGATGCCAGCTCCTCGGCTTCAACAAGCGGCTGCAGGGTTACGCGGTACTTGGTTGCCCAGGCCTTGTTCTGGTAGCCCTGCAGAAACTCGGCGCGCCGGTCGATGATTTCGGCAACCGTTTCCTCGACGGCCGCGTCAGGGTCGACGGGCTGATCTGAAACAAGCGACTGCACCGACTGAGGATCGTGGGCCGCCTTTCTGCCCCACCGGAAGGCGGCGATGTTCATGGCCACCGACTGGCCATTGAGCCGGATGGCTTCTTCGACCGATCCGGGCGTCAGTGGCAATGCGCCCTTTTGCGATGCCATTCCCAGCATGAACATGTTGGCCGCAATCGCATTGCCGAACAGGCGGGTGGCGGCAAGCGTGGCATTGAAGAAACTGGTCTGCTCAGCCCCGGCAGCCTTGACGATCGCCCGCTTCAACCGCTCGGTCGGCAGCGAGAAATCCGCATTGCGGGTGAAATCGCCCGGCATCACTTCGCTGGTGTTGACCAGAAACGCCGTTTCCCCTTCACGCACCGACGTCAAAACCTTGCGCGACCCCGAAACCACCAGATCGCACCCGAGCACCAGGTCGGCCTTGCCGGCCGAAATCCGGATTGCGTGGATGTCCTCTGGCTTTCTGGCAATGCGGACATGCGAAAACACTGCGCCGCCCTTTTGCGCAAGGCCCGCCATGTCGATCATCCCGCAACCCTTGCCCTCAAGATGTGCCGCCATGCCAAGAATGGCGCCGATCGTGACAACGCCGGTTCCGCCGACACCATCGATGATCGAGGCCCATCCCTGGTCCAGCGAGGCAACCACCGGATCCGGCAGGCCTTCCAGAGGATCCGGTGCCGATTTGAGCACCGTGGAGTCCGCCTTGCGAATGCGCCCGCCATGGACGGTGACGAAGGACGGGCAGAACCCTTCAATGCACGAGAAATCCTTGTTGCAGCCGGACTGGTCGATCTTGCGCTTGCGTCCGAACTCGGTTTCGACGGGCTGGATCGACACACAGTTCGACTTGATGCCGCAATCACCGCAGCCTTCGCAAACCAGTTCGTTGATGAAGACGCGCTTGTCCGGATCTGGATAGGTGCCGCGCTTCCGGCGGCGGCGCTTCTCCGCCGCACAGGTCTGGTCGTAGATCAGGACGCTCACGCCGGGAACTTCCCGTAACTCGCGTTGCACGGCATCCATTTCTGAACGGTGATGAATGCTCATGGACGACGGCCATTGAATATCGGCTGGATACCGGTCCGGATCGTCGCTGACGAGCGCAATCCGGTCGACCCCTTCGGCGCGGACCTGCCGGGCAATGGCATCGGCTGTCAGTCCGCCTTCATGGGTCTGTCCGCCGGTCATGGCCACGGCGTCGTTGTAGAGGATCTTGTAGGTGATGTTGGCGCCCGATGCGATGGCAAAGCGCAAAGCCAGCACACCGGAATGGTTGTAGGTCCCGTCTCCCAGGTTCTGGAAGATGTGATTGCGCGTCGTAAATGGCGCCTGACCGACCCACTGCGCACCCTCGCCGCCCATCTGGGTGAAACCGGTCGTGTCCCGGTCCATCCACAGCGACATGAAATGGCAGCCGATGCCTGCCGCCGCGATCGAGCCTTCCGGAACCTTGGTCGACGTATTGTGCGGACAGCCGGAACAGAAATACGGCGTCCGCGAGGCAACGTCCGACACGCTTGCCAGCATGCTCTGGAACTGGCGGATGCGTTTGACCCTGGCGTCAATGTCTTCGGCATATCCGATGACCTTGAGTATCCGTTCGCCCACCGCAACGGCAATGTCGTTGGGATCGAGCGCGCCTTTGACCGGGAACAGCCAGTCGCCACGCTCGTCGCGCTTGCCAACCACCACCGGCTGGCGCGCCGTCCCGTAAAGCGCCTCCCGCAACTGGCTCTCCAGCAGCGAGCGCTTTTCCTCGACCACGATGACCACATCGAGGCCATCGACAAATTCGGCCATGTCCCCCAGATCGAACGGCCACGGGCAGGCGACCTTGAACAACCTCACACCGATCTGGTTGGCCCGCTTCTCGTCGATCCCCAGATCATCGAGAGCCTGACGCACATCCAGATAGTTCTTGCCGACGGTCAGGATGCCGATCCTGGCGTTGGCGCCACCCGAATAGATGATCCGGTTGAGTCCGTTTGCCCGGATATAGGCACTTGCGGCATCGCGCTTGAATTCGTGCAGCCGCATTTCCTGACCGAGGAAATCGAGGTCATTGGCCCGGATATTGAGCCCGCCTGGCGGCATCGTGAATTCCGGCAGGATGATCTTGAGGCGACCGATCCCCGCATCGACCGACGCCGTCGACTCGACGTTGTCCTTGACGCATTTGAGCGCCGCCCAGGTTCCCGCAAACCGGGACATGGCAAATCCGTGGAGCCCGTAATCGATCATCTCCTGCACGCCGGCCGGATTGAGAATCGGGATCATGGTGTCGATGAAGTTGAACTCGGTCTGATGGGCGTTGGTCGAGCTTTCCGCCGTATGGTCGTCGCCCATCAGCGCCAGCACGCCGCCGTGACTGGACGATCCGGCCAGGTTGGCGTGACGGAACACATCGCCCGAACGGTCCACGCCCGGTCCCTTGCCGTACCAGAGGGCAAACACGCCATCATATTTGCCGGTTCCGTCCAGTCCGGATTGCTGCGTCCCCCAGCAAGCGGTCGCAGCCAGCTCTTCATTCAACCCCGGCTGAAAGACGATATTGTGCTTTGACAGGGGCCTTTGAGCGCGCATGATCTGCTGGTCGAGACCACCCAGTGGCGAACCTCGATAGCCGGAAACAAAACCCGCGGTATTGAGGCCGGCGAGACGGTCCCGCTCCTGCTGCATCATCAGCAGGCGAACGACAGCTTGTGATCCGGTGACGAAAATCCGGTCCTTGGTCAGGTCAAACTTGTCGTCGAGCGAAACATCGTGCGCTGTCATTTACGGTCTCCTCAAACCATACCGGCCCGGACCGGACTTGATCCGGAACCGACCACGGACGCTCTCCCAATCCGGGGCCCTTGCCATGATATTTGGGCCAGTCGGGGCGCCGGTCAATCGATTTCATACCTCATTCCGGACTGCGCAATCAGATGGTTGGCAACCAGCATGAAACGAAATTATCTGTCGCCGGCAAGGCGCGGCACGACCGATTCAGCGTCCGATAGAATGGCCGCCATCAACCGTGATCGAGCTGCCGGTCATGTATGCGCTCGCCCTGGACGCAAGCAGCAGCACGACACCATCCAGATCATGCATGTCGCCAAGGCGTCCTGTCGGGTTCTGGCCGGCCATGACTCCAGCTCCCGGCCCCTTGAGAAAGGGGGCCGTCAGATCGGTTTCAAACCAGCCTGGGCGGATTTCATTGACCCTGATTCCGTGCTTGGCCCATTCAAGCGCCAGGCAACGCGTCATCTGGCTGACCGCAGCCTTCGATGCGCCATAGGCTGACACCTGGCGCTGCGCCATTTCAGACAAAACACTCGAGATGTTGATGATCGATCCGCCGCGCCCATCGCGAATCATACGCCGGGCAGCCTCCTCAGCAACCATGAACGCGCCCTCCACGTTGACAGCCATGACGTTGCGAAGCGTCTCGCGAGTCAGGTGGGTCGCTTTGTCGCGATGCGCAATGCCCGCGTTATTGATCAGCACGCCGACTGGCCCAAGCGTCGCCTCGACGCTGTTAAAAGCCTCGCCGATCATGTCGTCCTGTCGCACGTCCATCGCCACGGAAATGGCCTGGCCGCCCAAAGCCGCAATGGCGTCCACACCTGCCTGAAGACTGGCCGGATCATTGCCCGCAAGCGCCAGCTTCGCACCATTGATTGCGAGGGCCTTGGCCATGGCAAGCCCCATTCCGGTTCCGCCGCCGGTGACCAGCACAATTTCGTTCGAAACATCAAACAGCTCGTTTGCCCGCACCATCGACCTCTTTCTACTGCATGGAACAAGGGGTATAGCCGCAGTCACGGGTTTACGCCACCATCGGCAATCCGGCTGACTGGTAAAATAAATGCACCACTCGTTGCGTTGGGTGCCTTTTTCCTGATATGGGCTGGCGCAACATCATGCAAATGATATGGATGGTGCAAAACGGGAACGACGGTTGATCACACTCCTTGCAAACGGAGGTGAAATGGCCAGGAGGGCAATATGGGTAGTCTTTTAGCATTGAGCCGGTTCATCGACCGGATCAATGAATTTATCGGACGCAATGTGTCCTGGCTGGTGCTGGCTGCCGTGCTGATCAGCGCCGGAAATGCCACGATCCGAAAAGTGTTCGACATGTCGTCGAATGCCTGGCTGGAGGTCCAGTGGTACCTGTTCGGCGCGGTTTTCATGCTCGCCGCAGGCTACACGCTGCGCAAGAACGAGCACGTCCGCATTGACGTCCTGGCCGGCAATCTTTCCAAGCGAACGCGTGACTGGATCGACCTGTTCGGCCACATCCTGTTCCTTCTTCCGTTCTGCCTGATGATGACCTATCTGGCCTGGCCGTTCTTCTGGCGCTCGTTCCAGTCCGGTGAAATGTCGAGCAACGCCGGTGGCCTTATCATCTGGCCGGCCAAGGCAAGCATCCTTCTCGGCTTCATCCTGCTGACGGCCCAGGCGGTCTCTGAAATCATCAAGCGCATCGCCATTATACGGGGTCTGCTTGAAGAGGAGGTCGGCCATGACCATTCCATGCCGCCGCAGGTCGAGGCAGCCGCTGAAATGAAGGGTGGCAACAATGCTTGATCTCATTGCCCACAACCTCGCACCGATCATGTTCGTCACTGTCATGGCGATGCTGCTGATCGGCTACCCGGTTGCCTTCACCCTTGCTGCCGGCGGTATGTATTTCTTCGTTGTTGGCGTCGAACTGAGTCATATCTCTCCTGAGATCCGGCTGTTCTGGCCGCTTGCACAGGCGAACATGAACCGCGTCTTTGACGTCATGCGCAACGACACCCTGCTTGCGATCCCGTTCTTCACCTTCATGGGGTTGATCCTGGAACGCTCGCGCATGGCCGAGGACCTGCTTGATACCATCGGCCAGCTTTTCGGAACCCTCCGCGGCGGCCTTGCATTTGCCGTTGTCATCGTCGGCGCACTGCTTGCGGCCACCACGGGCGTCGTGGCGGCCTCTGTCATTGCCATGGGCCTGATCTCCCTGCCGATCATGATGCGCTACAACTACCATCCCGGCCTCGCAGCCGGCACGATTGCCGCATCGGGAACGCTGGCGCAGATCATCCCGCCCTCTCTCGTCCTCATCGTCATGGCCGACCAGCTCGGCCGGTCGGTCGGCGACATGTATGTCGGCGCCTTTTTCCCGGCGTTGATCATCGTCGGCATGTACTGCGCCTACATTTTCGCAATCACCCTTATCAAGCCAAGTTGGGTTCCTGCCCTGCCCCCCGAAGCCCGTCCACTCGGCAATGGCGGCGCATCGCTCTACATCATCATTGGCCTGGCAATCGCGCTGTTCTTCATCTGCGATCTCTTTGTCTTCGACGATCTGCGCTATGAAACGCGAGTGGTCTGGTCGGCCCTGGTTGCCACGATCATCCCCTATGCCTTTGCCCTGCTCAACCGGGCCAGGAACCTGGGATATCTGTCCAAGATGGCCGAGCAGGTCGTGATCGTCCTGATCCCGCCGCTCGCGCTGATCTTTCTGGTTCTCGGAACGATCTTCCTCGGCATCGCCACTCCGACCGAAGGCGGCGCCATGGGAGCCACCGGCGCACTGATCATGTCGATCATGAAAGGCCGGCTCGACAGGAAGACGCTTCTCCAGGCGCTCGATTCCACCGCCAAGCTTGCCACTTTCGTGATGTTCATCCTGATCGGTGCGCGCGTCTTCGCTCTTACCTTCTACGGTATCTCCGGTGACCGCTGGGTCGAAGAGCTTCTGCTGGCACTGCCCGGCGGAGAAGTCGGCTTCCTGATCACCGTCTCGATCGTCGTCTTCATCCTGGGCTGTTTCCTCGATTTCTTCGAGATCGCCTTCATCATGGTGCCTCTGCTGGCACCGGTGGCCGAGAAGCTTGGCATCGATCTGATCTGGTTTGGCGTGTTGCTCGGATTCAACCTCCAGGCCAGCTTCCTGACCCCGCCCTTCGGATTTGCCCTGTTCTACCTGCGATCGGTAGCGCCGATCAAAGCCTGGCATGATGAAACGACGGATCGCATGATTGAGCCGATTTCGACCAAATCGATCTACACCGGCACGCTGCCCTTCATCATCATCCAGATCGTGATGCTGGGTATCCTGATCGCCTTCCCGGGTCTCGTCACCCACTACAAGACCGAACCGGCGATCATGAACCAGGGCGACATCAACCAGGAGATCAACAACATCGGCGGCGGCGGATTTGGCCTGCCCGGCTCGGGCCTGAGCCTCGATGGCGGCCTGAGCCTTCCAGGTTCGCCGAGTCTTGGAGAACCCGGCAATGGCATGCCGGCGATGCCGAGCTTTGGCGCACCATCTGAACCAGCCGAAGGCGGCGCCTTGCCAGCACCGGGTGGGCTGCCCGCTCCCGGCGGCGCGTCCGGACTGCCGAAGTTCGATTGACAGGGCGCAGGGAGCGGTTCAAGCCCCCCTCTCCTCTTCCCAGATGCAAGAACTCGGCGGCCCGTCCGCCGGGTTTTCTTTTGCCTGCAACCGGGGCAGCAAGACAGCATGCGATCGCCGTGGCGGCCGAATGCAACACTCGTCCCAATTTAATCACGCACTTCCGAAGGCAAGGTTGGTGCAATCGCCCTGGGACGCGCCATCGGCAAATTCGCTTTCCACCGGGTTAAGCGGATCACGACGGAAACGCGTAAGCGGCAAGGATTGGGTCTGATCACGCCGTTCAGGCACCGCTCACAGGCTTCGGGAATCCGCGCATGAAAAAGCCCCGGAACCTTTAAGTTCCGGGGCCTTGAAGGCTTTGCGTGGAGCGGGCTCGCTTAGAGCTTGCCGCCGCGCTGCTGGATCATCATGAAGGTGTCCATGTTGTATTCGGCCAGCTGGAACCAGAGGTAGCCGTCGCCGCGATAGCCCATGTAGGAATCGTGCAGTTTCTTGAACTGTGCGTTCTCGGCGCCGATATCGGCATAGACCTTGTTGGCTGCGGCAAAGCAGGCTTCGAGGATCTCGAGGCTGTAGGGGCGCAGCTTGGTGCCTTCCGACACCAGCTTCTTCAGAGCCGGCGGGTTGAGCGTGTCGTAGCGAGCCATCATCACGCTGTTGGCGAGAGCCGAAGCCGACTTGACCACGCCCTTGTAGGCGCTCGGCAGTTCGTTCCACTTGTCGAGGTTGATGAGGTTCATCAGCGTCACGCCGCCTTCCCACCAACCGGGGTAGTAGTAGTAAGGAGCAACCTTGTTGAAGCCCAGCTTGGAGTCATCGTAAGGACCGACGAATTCGGCCGCGTCAATGGTGCCCTTTTCAAGCGCAGCATAGATGTCGCCGCCAGGAATGTTCTGCGGCACAACGCCGACTTCCTGGATGATCCGGCCGCCGAAGCCGCCGATACGCATCTTGAGGCCCTGCATGTCGGCCACGGTGTTGATTTCCTTACGGAACCAACCGCCCATCTGGGCACCGGTGTTGCCGGCCGGGAACGCAATCATGTTGTTTCCGGCATAGAATTCATTGAGCAGGTCGAGACCGCCGCCCTCATAGAGCCAGCCATTGGTCATGCGCTGGTTGAGGCCGAACGGAACGCCGGTTCCGAATGCCCAGGACGGATCTTTGCCAAAGAAGTAGTAAGAAGCAGTGTGCGCCATTTCGATGGTGCCGTCGCGAACCGCGTCAGCGCCTTCAAGCGCGCCAACAATCTCGCCAGCGCCGTAGGTCTGGATTTCGAAATTGCCATCTGTGGCTTCACCAACAGCCTGCGCGAACACCTCAGCGGCGCCATAGATGGTGTCGAGCGCCTTCGGGAAACCCGAAGAGCAACGCCATGTGATTTTCGGCATTGTCTGTGCAATGGCCGGAGCGGCCAGGGTTGTTGCGGCTGCAGCGCCTGCACCGGCTACCCCAGCCTTTTTGATAAAGGAACGACGATCCATAAAAACCTCCCAGTTGAAGTAACGCCGCGAGGCAAGGGATTAGCCTACCATTTGCACCCCAGCGACATGCGATTGACCTAACCATGTTGCGGCAGGCCTTTCAAGCGAAAGAGGGCAATTTCGGCCACAATGGTCAATTTTTCTTGCCAGTTGCAGGCCCAGCAAATTCGAGTAAAAATATTCATAATTTTCATGCCTCAATCGGAAGTCGGCGGAATTGACAAAGAAGCCGCGAACCGCAAAAACCGCTGACTTGGTGTCGCGGGAATGCGGCCGGGCAAATCAAGGGAATTGGGCGATGCACAGTGGACTAGTCGCAATACCGGCGGATATCCGCGAATTTGACGGATACACCTGGCACGCCGCTCCTGACCAGTACATCATGGCTGCGGTGAAGGGATCGAATGTCCTGCCGCTGGTTGTTCCGGCACTGACGGAAGGAACCGATGTCGACATGGTGTTGGATCGCGTCGACGGCGTTCTGATCAGCGGGTCGCGGTCAAATGTCCATCCATCCAATTATGGAGAAGAAGAAACCGAACATCACGGTCCGTTTGATCCCGCCCGTGACCAGCTGAGCCTGCCGCTCATCCGCCGCGCCATTGAGCGCGGCATTCCACTATTGGCCATCTGCCGCGGTATCCAGGAACTCAATGTTGCGCTTGGCGGCTCTCTTGCAACCGAGATCCAGGAGCTTCCGGGGCGGATGGACCATCGCAAGCCTCAGACCGAAGACAGGGATGCGGCGTTTGCCATCCGCCATACCATCCAGGTCAGGGAAGGAAGTTGTCTTGCCTCCATCGTCGGGCATGGCGAGGTGAATGTGAATTCGCTCCACCGGCAGGCCATTTCAAAACTGGCGCCGCGGCTGGCGGTGGAAGCGGTGGCCGAGGACGGCACGATCGAGGCCGTCAGCGTGATCGACGCGCCGGGCTTTGCGATTGGCGTCCAGTGGCATCCGGAATACTGGGTCGGCAGCGACGAGATCTCGGACAAGATTTTCGCGGCCTTCGGTGATGCGGTCCGTGCCCGCCATGCTCTCCCTGCCGCAGCCGCCGAGTAAGGTCAGCAAGGCCAGGACAACTTGCCGGTTTCGACCACATTCGTGCAATCGGCGCCGGATCAGCATCATGGCGCCGCCCGTGTGACAAGCTCCTTCACGGGCGCGTGGCAGGATATCCGTCAGGACGCGGCACGGTCAAAACCGGCGCATTCGGGAACCGGAGTCAGCGCCGGACGGCCGGCCAGCCAGGCTTCCAGATTGTCCACGACCAGATCTGCCATCGCATTGCGGGTTGCCACAGAGGCAGAAGCCACATGCGGCAACAGGCAGGCATTCGGCAAATCCATCAGCGCCTGCGGCACATGTGGCTCATGGGCAAACACATCGAGCCCGGCTGCGGCAATCCTGCGGTCCGTGAGCGCAGCAATCAGTGCCGGTTCGTCAATCGTCGAGCCGCGCCCGACGCTGATCAGCACGCCCTGTGGGCCGAGCGCATCCAGAACCTCGCTGTTCACCGCCTTTTCGGTGGCGGCACCGCCGGGAACGATCACGACCAGAATGTCCACTGCAGCCGCCATGTCGGCAAGGCCCGCATGCCAGGGATAGGCCACGTCAGCCCGCTTGTTTCGCGTATGGTAGTGGATCGGCAGCCCGAAGGCTTCGAGCCGCTTGGCAATGGCAAGACCGATCCGACCCAGCCCGAAGATGCCGACAGTCCGGCCCCGCAGGCTCAGGGATGTCAGCGGGTAAGCGCCATTGCTTTCCCATTTGCCGGCACGAAGGTAAGCCTCGGCTTTCGGAAGCTCGCGCACCGTGTTGAGCAGCAATCCGACGGTGGTATCGGCGACTTCATCGGAAAGCACATCGGGCGTGTTCGTCACCATCACCTGGCGTGTTGCCGCATGACCGGCATCGACGGCGTCATATCCCACGCCGAAATTGGCAATCACTTCGAGGTTCGGTAGCGAATCGATGAAATCCGCCGAAATTGCCGTCGCGGCCGCCAGACCCCGGATTCGGCTGCGGGCATCCTCGTCCAGAAGGGCAGCGTTTGCGGCATCGATCGAAATCGCTTCGAATTCGGCCTCGACCCGCTGCCTGACCCGCGGGTGGACCTTGCCGGCAAGAAGAACGGTTGGACGTGAAGCGCTCATCGGCCTGCTCCCGGATTGAGTGGCGAGGTGGATTGCCGGATCCGCATTTCCGGCTTTATCAGGTGAAGTCCGTCGGCCTCGCTTGACCCGTTGAGCTTGTCGAGCAGAGCCCGCGCGGCAAAACGGCCCACTTCCGATTGTCCGTTCCAGACAGTGGTCAGCGCCGGGGTGGCGATGGCTGCTTCCTCGAGGTCGTCATAGCCAGTCACAGAGATATCCGTTCCGGGCACAAGCCCCGCACGCGCAATGCCGTTCATCAACCCGATGGCGACCAGATCGTTCCAGCAGACTGCCGCGGTCGGTTTCAAGGGGTTGGCAAGAAAATTCACCGCCGCTTCAAAGCCGCTCTGCTTGGTCCGCGGCCCGGGTATCCGCAGTTGCGGATCCACCTCGATGCCGGCCTTTTTCAATGCATTGGCGTATCCCGCATAGCGATCGCGGCCAGTCGAGGTGTGGTCCGTGCCGCCGATCATGGCGATGCGGGTGTGCCCGAGGCTGATCAGATGATTGGTCGCAAGCGCGGTTCCGTAAGCATCGTCGCCGCGGAAGGTGGGCACGTCAATTTCCGGTACCGAACGGGCGATCAGGATCGCCGGCATGCCATTGTCCTCGGCCAGCCGGATATCGGACGCTGGCGTGCCGATCGCCGGAGACATGATCACGCCGTCCCCGCCCAGCTGCAGCAGCGTCTCGATGAAATTGCGCTGCTTGTCGACCGAATCGTAGTGGTTGGAGAGAATGAAGGTCTGCCGGCTTCGGTCGAGTTCCGTCTCGATGGCCTTGAGGATTTCGGCGTAGAAGGGGTTCATGATGTCATGCACGACAACCCCGATGATGCCCGACCGCGACGTTCTGAGCGAGGCCGCGCGCCGGTTGTAGATATAGCCGAGCTCGATGGCCTTTTCCTTGATGCGGTCTCGCGTCACATCCGCAACCAGCGGACTGTCGCGCAATGCGAGAGAAACGGTTGCGGTCGAAAGCCCCAGGGCCTCCGCAATCGTTGAAAGCTTGATCTTCTGCGCCAAATTCCGGTTCCCCATGACGGAGCACACCGCTCCGATTCAAACAATTAAACAAATCTAAAAGGTTTAAACCGGACTGGCAATCAGGCAGCGTCTTCTCCTGCATCGCCGTCAGCCGACGGCTCTTCGGTCAATGGCACCTCTGCATCGGCGGCAGCGGCGGAGTCGGAAGCCGAAACTGCGTCCGGTCGCAGCGTCTCCGAGATATTCGCATCCACAGCAGTGAGAAGTCTGAGAAGTTCCGCAACCTCCTTCTTCTTCAGGCCGGCGAAGGCTGCCTTCTCCGTCTTCCGCTGGGATTTCCGGATGGATTTGATCTGGTCCCTGCCCGCCTCGGTCAAAAACACCAGCATCATCCGACCGTCGTCGGGCGAGCCTTCACGCCGCAGGAAACCCTGGGCGGCAAGGCGGCCTATTGTCTTGGTGATTGTCGGTGCCTTGACTCCGAGCGAAACGGCGATGGCGCCCGGAGTCTGGCCGTCCCTGGCGTCGAGCGCCAGCATGACGCCATCCTGGCCGGCATAGAGCCCCAGATCCAGCAGGTGACGGGATAGCGCGGTCCGTGCATTGCGCGCCACCTGGGTGATCATCGACAGAGCTTCGGCGTGCCCGCCCTTTTTCGGCTTCTGGTTCTTGCTCTTCTTTTTGGCGGACATGGACAGCTCCTCCTTGCGGCCTTGTTTCCATCACCCTACGGTTCAGACACTAATGATGCCTGATCGGAATAACCACCCTATGCCCCCACAGCCCGTACCGATTGCGATACTCCCTCTGGGTGCTCATGAGCAGCATGGTCCGCACCTGCCGTTCGAGACCGATTCGCTGATCGCTGGGCAGGTGGCCGAGCGGCTTTGCGATGCGGCCCCCGCCACCATCAAGCCCGAACTCCTGCCTGTCGAATCAGTCGGCTATTCTATCGAGCACATGGATGTGTCAGGTACGCGAACGCTTGGCTATGATGAAGCGGTCAACCGCTGGACCGGTATTGCCGGGGACTGCGCTGCGCGCGGCGTCCGGCGGCTGATGCTGCTCAATGCGCATGGCGGCAACTCGCCGCTGCTGACCATTGTCGCCACCGAGGCGCGGGTCCGGTTCAACATGCTGGTGGTTGCGACAAGCTGGACCCGGTTTGGCATCCCGGCCCACATCGTCGCCCCCGAAGACAAGGCCTACGACATCCATGCCGGCGACATCGAGACCTCGGTGATGCTGGCCATCCGCCCCGATCTCGTGCGCCTCGACGCTGTTCAGGATTTCCCGTCCCGTCAGGCGGACTACGCCAGACGGTTCAAACATTTGCGCGCCTATGGCCCGCACGCATTCGGCTGGAAAATGTCCGATCTCAATCCGCAAGGCGCGGCAGGCAAGGCCAGCAGGGCAACAGCGCAGAAGGGTGAGGCGTTGCTTGCGCATGCGGTGAACGGGCTGACGGAACTGCTCGTCGACATGGCCGCATTCGATGTTGATGAGCTCAACTGAGGCTGCTGAGGTGCTGGCCGTTCGATTGCGACGACGACCTCGCCCATGGCTTGAATTGCGCAGGATCTCTCTAGTTGCCGAATAACGCCGCTTTGCGGCTCGGGAAGTACGGAATATTGAGCATGATCGAAACCGACATCCTTGTGATTGGCGCCGGCTTGGCGGGACTGACGCTGGCACGGGAGCTTTCCGCTCTGGGCAACAAGGTCCTGCTCCTCGAAAAATCCAGATCTCCGGGCGGCCGCCTCTCGACCCGCCGCAGTGATTTCGGCGGTTTCGATCATGGGGCTCAATACCTGACCAGCCGCACTGCCGGTTTCACATCCCTGCTCAACCAGTTCTCGCAAAGCGACGAACTGGCCCCCTGGAATCCGGCTGGAAAGGACAGCACCCGCCCCTGGTGGGTTGGCACGCCGGGCATGTCGACACTCGGCAAGGCCATGGCACATGATCTCGACATCGAATACGACACCAGGATCACCGGGATTGTGAAGCAGGATCGACAGTTTCTGATCCACACCGAAAACCGCTCGGGGGCCGGGCCGGACTACCTGGCGGCGAGAGTTGTCGCGGCGATCCCGGCGCCGCAGGCCCTGGAACTGCTCACTCCGGTCGATCCCGCCTTCGTGCAATTGAAGAACGTCGTCATGGCTCCCTGCTGGTCTGCCATGCTGGCATTCGAGGCTGGTCTGACGGACATCCAGGACCTGATCCGCGGTCAAAAATCCGACGTGCTGTCGCTGATTGCGCGCAACGGCTCAAAGCCCGCAAGAACAGGTGAAACCTTTGTTTTGCATGCAACACCGCAGTGGAGCCGCGAGCATATTGAAAGCGAGCGTGACGCCGTGAAATCCGCGATGCTGAACGCCATGCGCGAGCAGACCGGACTTGGCGGAAACCTGCCCGATCCGGCGCATTTCGAGGTTCATCGCTGGCTCTATGCCCTCGTGGAAACGCCGCTGGATCAGCCCTTTATCGGCAATCCCGAGAACGCCTTGTTTGCCTGTGGAGACTGGTGCATCGGCGGCCGCGCCGAAGCGGCGCATCAATCCGGTCAGGCTCTGGCCCGGCACATCATGTCCTTGTGAGTGGCATAAGCTGCACGAAACGCCTATATGGGGTCCAACACTCCTTCCTGACTGAGAGATCCGATGAGCGAAGCGCCAGTATCCAGCCCTGTGGCCCCCATTCCCGTGACCGTCCTGACCGGCTATCTGGGCGCCGGCAAGACCACCCTGCTCAACCGCATCCTTTCCGAACCCCATGGCAAGCGCTACGCGGTGATCGTCAACGAATTCGGCGAAATCGGCATCGACAATGACCTGATCGTGGAATCTGACGAGGAAATCTACGAGATGAACAATGGCTGCGTCTGCTGCACCGTGCGCGGCGACCTCATCCGTGTCGTTGAAGGGCTGATGCGCCGCCCCGGCCGGTTTGACGCCATCATCGTCGAGACCACCGGATTGGCCGACCCGGTGCCTGTCGCCCAGACTTTCTTCATGGACGACGATGTCCGCGCCAAGACCCGGCTCGATGCCGTCGTCGCGCTCGTGGATGCAAGGCATCTGCCGGCAAGGCTCAAGGACAGCCGTGAAGCCGAGGACCAGATCGCCTTTGCCGACGTTGTGATCCTGAACAAGACCGATCTGGTGAGCCCCGAAGAGCTCGAGGCGGTGGAACGCACCGTGCGGGCAATCAATCCGTCGGCCCGGATTCACCGCACCGAACGCGCCGCGGTAGCGCTTGACGCCGTGCTTGACCGGGGTGCGTTCGACCTCAGCCGTGCACTTGAGAACGATCCGCATTTCCTCGATCATGACCACCCCGACCATGCCTGCGGCCCGGATTGCGATCACGATCATCATCATCACGATCATGCTCATGACCATCATGGTCACGGCCATGATCACCATGACCATCATGACCACGCGGCTCCATCCGACATCCACGACCTGACGATCCAGTCGGTTTCGTTGCGCGCCGGACCTGTCAATCCGCAGCGTTTTTTCCCCTGGATCGAAAAGATCACCCAGCTGGAAGGCCCCAACATTCTCAGGCTCAAGGGAATCATCGCTTTTGACGGCGACGATGACCGTTATGTGATCCAGGGCGTGCACATGATTGTCGAGGGTGACCATCAGCGGCCATGGAAGGAGGGCGAAAAGCGCGAAAGCCGCATCGTCTTCATCGGCCGGGATCTCGATCGCGAGAAGCTCAAGCGGACCTTCCTCGCCTGCCAAGCCTGAGGGACGCCCTGTCATGCCGACTGTCGCGCCTATCGATCTCGATGACCATTGCCTTGCCGCTGCGTTCCTGGACGATGTTCCGGTCTTTGCGCTGGCCTCCGGACAGGTGGTCCGTCTCGACCATGGAAGCCAACGCCACGACCTGCACGACGGTCTGCTTGCCACTGCGGTCAGCTGGGACGGCAAGAGCCTCGTGACCGGCGGCGAGGACGGCAAGGTGATGCGGCTTGGTGCGGATGGAACAGAAACCACGCTGCGCGAACCGACCCGCAAATGGGTGAGTGCCGTGGCCGCGGGACCGCAGGGCGCGGTGGCCTTTGCCGACGGGCGGACGGCAACGGTGCTGCTTGCTGACGGAACGCAGCGGAGCTTCGAGGAAGCCCGCACCATCGAGGGGCTTGCCTTTGCGCCCAAGGGGCTGCGCCTGGCAATGGCGCGCTACAACGGCGTCTCGCTCGTCTTCGTCCAGGGCAGCGCCCCGGCTCTCGATTTCGACTGGAAGGGCGCCCACAACCAGGTGACGTTCAGCCCAGACGGGCGGTTTCTGGTCACCGCCATGCAGGAAAACGCGTTGCATGGCTGGAAACTCGACGGCAAGCCCGGCGGTGAACAGCGCCACATGCGCATGACCGGCTATCCGGCCAAGATCAAGTCCCTGTCCTGGTCGAACAAGGGCAAATGGCTCGCCTCGTCGGGAGCACCCTCGGCGATCGTCTGGCCTTTCTCCGGCAAGGATGGCCCGATGGGCAAGGCCCCGCTGGAACTCGGCCAGCGCGCCGACACCATGGTAACATGCGTCGCGTGCCACCCGGCGGAAGATCTTGTCGCCATCGGGTTCGGTGACGGCATGGTGCTTGCCGTCCGCATTGCCGACGCCAAGGAAGCCCTGCTGCGTCGGCCCGGCAAGGGACCGGTCACGGCCATGGCCTGGAACCGGCCAGGCCGCCTGCTCGCGTTTGGATCGCAAGCAGGCGATTGTGGCGTTATCGACATTGCGGGTTAACCCCCTGGTCAGGACCAGGACAGTTCCAGCTGCGGCCGACCGTTGGATGTGCGGGCATGGCTGACGCCATCCTTGCCGATGACGCCGTTTACCCGCTTCCGGAAGGCCGAGAAGCTGTCGAATGTAACCACGTCGACGGCTTCATCAAGATCTAGCGACACCCGGAAATTTCCCGGCGCTGATGTAATCGCCTGGATGCCGACCACACGCGCCGAGAACGGCTGTCCGAGATAGGCGCCGGTTACACGGGCGCCGGGGGCCAGGCATTCCGGCCCGGGCCGGTTGCCCAGAGCCGCATGCAGCGTGTTCCAGTCGTTAAACCCGTATTGTGCGGCGATCAACTCAAGCGCCCTGGAATGGCCTATGGTGTCACCATTGGCTTCAAGCCGTGTTCTCAGGCGGCGCGCCTGATCCTTCAATGCACTCAGATTTGGCAGTGGCGTGTCATCACGCATGGCAGTTCTCCTGTCATGACATGCCTCGAACTAGGGGGTGTCCGCATTCCACCGTCTGGCATGTCATCAAAAAGGTGACTGCTCGAAAGCTGGAGACTTCACCATGGCAACATGCCCGCGGACGGCCGGGGCTCCAGACCCGAAGACGCTCAAATAGGGACGCGGGTGAACATTGTCAATGCGGCGCCGCTCAGGGCTGCTGCACCCTCGACCGGCAGGGACTGTCGCCTTTCGCGGCCATTGAAGGTATCATGCCCCTCTTCCTGTCCGATCAGGCAAGGAAAGGACCCAAGGATGGCCTATGAAAGGTTTGCGGGGATTGCAGCGATCCTGTGCGTGACTTGCAGTCCGGTTGCCGGGCAACAGCTCAATTTCGAGAGCCTGCCCGGGGTGACGGCAAACCCGGGGACTGCGCTCACCTTCGAGGACGAAACGCCCGGCGACAAGACCGAATGCACCACCGCCTTTGAGGTCGTTGGAACCGAAAGCAGTGTCCCGAAACGGGTCTACAAGTGTACGCGGGGCAACATAACCGTCACCTCCGAGACACCTCCACCCGGGTATTAGTCCGGTTACGGCAGAGGTCCGGGACGCGCATCGGATCGATCGGCTTACGCGGCTTGCTCGACGGAGCGGGCTGCGGACTTGGTCGCGCGCAGTTCCCGCCGTCCCGTGGCTACCAGCAGTCCCGAAGTCTCGAGACAGCCCCCAACCAGCTCCAGCCCGAGCAGCCGGTGCCGCTCCACCGGACCCGGCATCATCAGGCCGCCGGTCTTGTCGGCCGAAAATCCGAACCGCTGATAATACGGCGCGTCGCCCACCAGAACGATGGCGCCATGGCCGCGCTCTTTCGCCCGGGTGATGGCATGCCGCATCAGCGCGGAGCCGATACCCTTCCCCTCGCATGCCGCGTCGACGGCGAGCGGGCCGAGCAGAAGCAGCGGTGCGCCACCCGCCGCAACATCCCAAAGCCGCACACTGCCGACGACCTGCCCGGCTGCATTGCGGGCGATAAAGGCGAGACCCGCCGAAGGCAACCGGCCACGGCGGAGCTTCTCCGAGCTCTTCCGCCTCCGGCCCGGGCCCATCGCGCGATCAAGCAGGGCTTCACGCGCCAGCACGTCGCCTTCAGCTTCGTCTTCGATAACGAAGCCTGTTTCACTGAAAATCATGAGATCGGATGTCATCGGCGGATCCTCGGCAACGGCACCATGAAAACGGGACACGGTTGCCCCTCCGCAAGCAGACCCTGCGGGCGGAAGGGCTGATCTGAACGGAAAAATCCGTTCAGATCACGTAGGATCGGAGAGGTTCGAAGCCGTTGAAGGCAACCGCCGAATAGGTGGTCGTGTACGCGCCGGTGCCTTCGATCAGCACCTCGTCACCGATGGTCAGCGAAACCGGCATCGGATAGGGGGTCTTCTCGTAGAGCACGTCAGCGGAATCGCAGGTCGGACCGGCGAGCACGCAGGGCTCCGTCGCGTCGCCATCGCGCGCGGTCACGATCGAATAGCGGATGGCTTCATCCATGGTTTCAGCCAGTCCGCCGAACTTGCCGATGTCGAGGTATACCCAGCGCACATCATCCTCGTCGGACTTGCGCGACACCAGCACCACTTCCGCCTTGATCGCACCCGCGTTGCCGACCATGCCGCGACCCGGCTCGATGATGGTCTCGGGAAGCTGGTTGCCGAAATGCTTGCGCAGCGATGCAAAGATCGACTGTCCGTAGGCCTGCGCGGTCGGAATGTCCTTGAGATAGCGGGTCGGGAAGCCGCCGCCCATGTTGACCATCTTGAGGAAGATGCCCTGCTGGGCCAGCTTGTCGAACACGCGTTTCGCATCGGCAAGTGCCGAATCCCAGGCATCAAGCTTGGTCATTTGCGAACCGACGTGGAACGATACCCCGTGCGAGACAAGGCCGAGCTGGTGCGCATAGACAAGCACGTCGACGGCCATCTGCGGAACACAGCCGAACTTGCGCGACAGCGGCCATTCGGCGCCTTCGCCATCGGTCAGAACACGGCAGAACACCCGGGCGCCGGGGGCAGCGCGAGCGATCTTTTCGACTTCCTCGTGGCTGTCGACGGCAAACATCGAAACCCCAAGGGCATGGGCGCGGGCGATGTCGCGCTCCTTCTTGATGGTGTTGCCATAGGACACGCAGTTGGCAGTTGCGCCGGCATTGAGCGCCATTTCGATTTCAGCCACGGAAGCGCAATCGAAGTTCGAACCAAGGTTGGCAAGCAGCCGCAGGATTTCCGGCGCGGGATTGGCTTTCACCGCATAGAAGATCGCGCTGTCGGGCAGCGCCTTGCGGAATGACTGGAAATTGTCGCGCACCACGTCGAGGTCGACCACCAGGCAGGGACCATCGGGACGTCGGGTGCGAATGAAATCGAGAATGCGTGCAGTCGTCATCGGGTGCTCCGTTCCCGGCCCTTTTCGGGCCATATCTAGACAGAGCATCATACGGCCACTTGCAGACCCGGCCTTTGGAGGAACCGGAGCACTGAGTGTACGCTTGATGCGTCGGTGAACCACGCCGGTCAGGGCGTTGGTTCGCTCTTGTCTGCCTTGGATTGGAGGGAGAACCCGACCGCACTTCCGGCAATGAAGGTGTGCCTCTTCAGTAACCCCGGCTGTTGGAAAGCCGGCAGACACCAGAAAGGCCCGCACCGTCGTTGCTTCAAGATGTCCTCGCTCTTCCGGACGGCCGGAGAAACGACTGGAGGGGTTAGTTCCAGGTACCTTACCGATTCCTCACCATAAAGAGGGTCGGCGGACACCCACAGGCACGTGCGACTTTGGGCAAGACGCATGTATGGTTTTCATCTGTCGCAATCAAGTGTTTTCTCGCGCAGCCCTTGAAAAACCTGTTTGCTGAACGAATATGCCCTAACGTTCAAACATTGATAACGGTTTCATTGAACGGACCGGCGCGAACCGCAAGGACCAGCAACATATGGACACATTGACACGGATCCGCGCTTTTATCGATGTTGTCGAGGCAGAGGGCTTTTCAGCCGCGGCGCGAAAGGTCGGACGCTCCAAGGCGCTGCTGTCGAAATATGTTCGCGAGCTGGAAGACGATCTGGGCGCTTTGTTGCTCAACCGCACGACCCGGCAATTTTCGCTCACCGAGGCCGGACACACTTACTACCGCACCGCCTCCGACATTCTCAAGGAAATCGACAATCTCGCGGACCTGGTGCGCGAAGGCGCAACCGACCTCAAGGGCCGGATCCGCGTTTCGGCGCCGCGTACCTTCGCCGACGCGGCAATCGGCCGGTCACTGATCGACTTTGCCGCCGCCCACCCCGACATCTCCCTGGAAGTCATCTCCGACGACCGTTTCGTCGATCTTGTCGAGGAAGGCTATGATGTGGCGATCCGCATCACCAAGCTCGAGGATTCGGGACTGATCGCCCGCAAGCTGTCGGCGTTTTCGCTGATTCCGTGCGCGTCGCCCGATTTTATCGAGAAGCACGGCCCGATCACCCATCCCTCGCAGCTCTCCGGCATTCCCTGTATCGTCGACACCAATGGCAGGTTTCTCAACAACTGGCGTTTTGATGGCCCTGACGGCTCCAGTATCGCGGTGACCGTTCACGGACGGCTCGAGGTCAACAGCCCGCTCACAGCCATGCGCGCCGCCGAAGCCGGCCTCGGGGTTGCCGTCCTGCCGGACTTCATTTTCCGCGAACGTGAGCCAAGCGGCACGCTCGTGCCGATTCTCGAAGACTATCGATCGAACGATCGCGGAATCTACGCCATCTACCCGCATCGCCGCTATCTCCCGGCGAAGGTTCGCGCCTTTGTCGATTATCTGACCCAGTGGTTCAAGAACGCCCAGTGATTTAAGCCCAGTGATTCCAATTGTCGCGGGGGTCTGGTGCGTGCCGAAATTTCGTCCATATTCAATGCGAAGGGCTCTGAACCAACACCATGGACAGGTCGGGAAACCATGAACAGTCTTACGATGTGGCGATTACCGGCTATGGCCGCGCTTGCGGGCCTGTTCTTCTCCGGTCCCGCATCGGCGCATCCCCATGTGTTCGCCGAAGCCCGCCTGGAGATTGACACTTCGGCTGACGGTCGCGTCACCGAACTGCGCAACGTCTGGCGGTTCGACGAGGTCTTTTCCGCAAGCGTTATTCTTGATTTTGACGAGAACGCCGATCTCAAGCTCGACGCCGGCGAACTCGCCAGCATCAGCGACATGGTCACCCAGTCCCTCGCCGAGTTCGATTACTACATCAATGTCTCCGTCGACGGTAAGGATGCAGCCATTGAGTTGCCCGAAGCAATCAAGGTCGATTACCAGGACGGTCAGTTGCTGATGTTTTTTGCCGTTGTCCCTGCGAAAGAACTGCGGTTGAACGGCAAGATTGCCGTCGGCGTGTTCGATCCGACCATGTATGCGGCCCTGGATTTCATCAATGATGAGGACATGATGGTGACGGGCGGATCAACCGGCCGATGCGCCCGCCAGGTCGTGCGCCCCGATCCGGACGAAATCATTGCCCAGAACCAGGCCTCGCTCACCGAAGCCTTCTTCGAGACCACCCAGAGCAGCGATCTGTCAAAACTGCTTGCCACACGGCTGGAGCTCGACTGCAAATGAAATCAGGATCCGCGCGTTTGGTTCTCACCACGGCGATTGCGCTTGCCCTGCTGGCAGGCGCGGCGCACGCCCAGTCTTCCCTGGGCATCGGATCGGCCGAGCCGGCGATAACGCCAACCGGTTTTGGTGGCTCCATCCTGCAATGGGTCAATCAGCAGCAGCAGGCGTTTTACCGGTCCCTGACCGGTGCGCTGAAGGCCATGCGTTCGGATCCCTGGCAGATGTGGGGGCTGGTCAGCCTGTCGTTTCTCTATGGCGTCTTCCATGCGGCCGGACCCGGCCACGGCAAGGCGGTGATCTCGTCCTACATGATCGCCAATGAGGTGGCGCTGAAGCGCGGTGTGGTTCTTTCCCTGCTGTCATCCATGCTGCAGGCAATCACTGCGGTGGCTGTGGTGGGTGTCGCTTACTACCTGCTGCGCGGGCTTTCGGTTTCCATGACCGAGGCCACGCATTTCATGGAAATCGCCAGCTATGCGCTGATTGCCGCTTTCGGACTCTGGCTTCTCGGCCGAAAGCTGCTCTCCTTGCGGACCAGCCCCGCATTGAGCGGTGCACATGTACATGCCCACGCCCATCACGATCATCATCACGACCATGGCCATCACCATCATGATCATGATCACACCGAGGGTGAAATCTGTGCGTCATGCGGCCATGCTCACGTGCCGGATCCGAAGCTGATTTCGGGCCGTGATTTCAGCGTGCGCGAGGCATGGAGCGCGGTGATAGCGGTCGGGTTGAGACCCTGTTCCGGAGCTCTCATCGTGCTCACCTTCTCGATGCTGAACGGCCTCTGGATAGCCGGCATTGTCTCTGCCTTCGCCATGGCGCTCGGCACCGCGATCACGGTTTCGGCCCTGGCGACCCTCGCAGTCATGGCCAAGGGCGCGGCGGTGCGTCTGGCCGGCGCCTCGATGGGAGGTGCGGTTGGCACAACCATCGAGATCCTCGGCGCAGCCACTGTCTTCGCGCTCGGATTGCTGTTGCTTGCGGCTTCGCTGCAAGCCTGAGCTTCCTACTCGGGGCTGAACTTCCTACTCGGAATTGCTCTCGTCCCTGCGCTGACGCCTGCCGCGCAGCCAGAAGACAGCAAAAAAGGCCAGCACGAAGAAAGTCGCCAGCGCATAGGACAGCCAGGGCGATATCTCCGACAACGACATCATCATCGCCGGCATGAAATAGAACACCAGCCCGGTGCCGAGAAGAATCACCGCCGCCGCGATCGCGGCAGAGCGATTGGATGTGGTCGGTTCGCTCATCAGGCTATTCCTTTCAATCGGAGATCACGCACCAGATAGACTTTTTCTCCACCACTGCAACACCTGCGGTCAATCTATGCCAATTGGCAGCCGTCAGTTGGCAGCAGCAGTCCGGTTCAGCCACCCTGAACCGGCATCGACATGCGAATGACCGTGCGCTGCGGCTGAATGTCTTCGAGTTCCACCAAAAAACCCATCCGCTTGTACCACGCAAGCGCTGGATTAAGGCTGTCGGTAATCAGTGCAACTCGGTCCAATCCCAGTTCACGCGCCCGATCAAACGTTGCCTGAAGGAGCAAGCGCCCGAGTCCCGAACCGGCCGCTTCCGGCGCAGTGGCAATCGATTCAAGGAAGAGATCGTCCTCACGAATCCGAAGAATGAGCACGCCCCGGAGCGAACCACGGCTTTCATCAAGCCAGACTTCGCATTCTTCCAGAACCTTGCCATAGTCCCATTCGAGCGGGATCGCCCGCGCACCGACTGTGGCCTCCGTCCGTGCATAGGCAGCCCGCTGGAAATCTTCGATACGCTGCCGGTCGCCGGCCGAGGCCCGCAGCAACGCAATCATGCTTGCGTTGCCCTCAGATCCTCAAGGCGCCTTTTCTGCCGGCCATCCGGCTCGAAATTGGATGGATCAAGCCACGCTTCGAAAGCCCGCTTGAGGTTCGGCCACTCGCCGTCGATCATCGAGAACCAGGCCGTGTCGCGATTGCCGCCTTTCGAGACGATGTGCTGGCGGAACACCCCCTCGAACTGGAAGCCGAGACGTACGGCAGTCACCTTGGAAGGCCCGTTCTCATTGTGGCATTTCCACTCGTAGCGGCGGTAGTCGAGCTTCTCGAACACGTGCCGCGCCATCAGGTAATGCGCCTCGGTCGACATCGGCGTCCGCGCCATCGCGGCGCCATGCGCCACCGAGCCGACCTCCACCACGCCGTTTGCCGGATCCGGCCGCATCAGAGATGCCATGCCAACGATATCCCCGCTGTGGCGGCTGCGGAAAATGCAGGTGACCCAGCCCGATTCTCTTCCTGACCGATCCAGCCAGTCGCAAAGTTCGGAGGATTGTGCGTAAGGCCCGTTCGGAAAGTAGCGGATCAGATCATTGATCGCCGCACCGCCAAGCGCGCGCCACAGGGCCGTTTCATGCACATCGCGCCGGTACGGCTCGATCATCACGTACCGCCCGGTCGAAGAAAAACCCGCGGGCGCCTGCCGCGCCGTCCACTTGCTCAAATCACGCATTGATGTCACCTGAATTGAAATTCGCGCCGGGATAGGACATGAGTTCATCGGACAAGACAACCACCTTCGGCAGGAAAATCTCCATGATCCATCCAGTTGCAGCCTTTGACCGCATCGGCGAGGAGAATGCCTTCGCCGTTCTCGCGCGCGCCACCGAACTTGCCAACCAGGGACGGGACATCATCAATCTCGGCATCGGCCAGCCGGACTTCAAGACACCGGCCCATATCGTCGAGGCCGCGGTCAAGGCGTTGCGCGACGGTCATCACGGTTACACCCCGGCCAATGGTCTGCTCGCCACCCGCGAGGCCGTGTGCCGCAGAACGCTTTCCATGACCGGCGTCGAGATTTCACCCGACAGCGTGATGATCATGCCCGGCGGCAAGCCCACCATGTACGCAGCAATCCGCATGCTTGGCGAACCGGGTATCGATATCCTCTATCCCGACCCCGGTTTTCCGATCTACCGCTCGATGATCGAGCATGTCGGCGCCAACCCGATTCCCGTCCCGATGCGCGAAGAGAACGGCTTCGCCTTTTCAGCCGAAGAAACCCTGGCCCTGATTACCCCGCAAACCCGGCTGCTGATTCTGAATTCACCGGCAAACCCAACCGGCGGCGTCACGCCAAAGGCGGAAATCGACAAGCTTGTCGCCGGCCTGGCGGCGCATCCCCACGTCGCTATCCTGTCGGATGAAATCTACGATGTCATGACCTATGACGGCGAGAAACACACCTCGCTGCTGGCCTATCCGGAGATCCGCGACCGGCTGATCGTTCTCAACGGCTGGTCCAAGACCTGGGCCATGACCGGCTGGCGCATGGGCTGGTCGATCTGGCCGGATTGCCTGATCGGCTATGTTCGCAAGCTCGCCGTCAACTGCTGGTCCTGCGTCAACGCGCCGTCGCAATTTGCCGGCATTGCCGCAATCGACGGTCCGCAGGATGCGGTGGCCGAGATGCTCACGGCTTTCGACCGCCGTCGCCGGCTGGTCACCGATCTGCTCAATGGCTTGCCGGGTGTCTCGTGCATCCTGCCCAAGGGCGCCTTCTATGCATTCCCCAACATTTCGGCCACCGGCTGGAAAGCCAAGAAGCTTGCGAGCGCGCTGCTGGAAGAGGCCGGGGTTGCGCTGATCGGAGGTCCGGACTTCGGCATTCTCGGGGAGGGATACATCCGGGTATCCTGCGCCAATTCCGACAACAACATCGAGAGCGCAATCTTGAGAGTCGGCGAGTTCCTGAGAACAAGCAGGCCCTGAACAGATAAAGGGCGGCTTTCGCCGCCCTCATCCGTCATGCCGTTCTTGGGAGGAGTGAAGTGGCATGTCTGATGATCAAGGTGCGCTTTAAAAGTTAACGACTTCTAAACGGGAAATAGCCTGTTTTGACCCGCAACTGCACAATCGTGCCAAATCCGGGTCACAAATTACTTGTCCTGACCGGTCGGGGCGATGCCGTGCAATCACAGCCTTCTGGTCAGAAGGGCCAATCCGGCAAGACCAAAGGCAACAGCGAACATGCCCTCGAACCATCGCCGGAGGCGCAGATAGACCGCCACGATCCGGCCGCTGGAAAACAGCAGCGCATAGGCCACAAAGACCATCAGACTCTGCATTCCGACGACAACAACCACCGAACCAATTTCCAGCGGCGAAGCGGAAAACGGAAGACCGACCGAAAAAAGCGCTCCGAAGAACAGGATCGCCTTCGGATTGGTCAGATGCATGGCTAGGCCCTTGCCATAGGCGGCGCTGTAACTTCCCGCGGAAACCGAACGGAGTTTTGCCTGGCCAGGAGAAAGGGTGCTACGGGCGCTTTTATAAGCCAGAAACAGCAGGTACCCGGCGCCACAATAGCGCAGCAATTCGAAGACCCAGGCATTGGCCTGCATGACGGCGCCAAGCCCGAGCGCCGCAGCCACCGACCAGCTCCAGGAACCGCAAACGATGCCGGCCACCAGCGCCAGCGCCTGCGTTCGCCCGTGCGCCATCGCGGTTCCGGCTATCGCCAGAGTGGACGGTCCCGGGCTGGCGGTCGCAAGCAGCGCGGCGGTCATGATCAGGGGCAAGTTGATATCGCTCATCGTCCGGCCAGCATGGCATCGGACGTGGGCAAGCACAACGCGACGAACAATGACTTTTTCCGAAGCCAGCCATCACCGGAGCTGATCAGGAGAAGAGCGCGATCCAATCGACACCGGCGGATTGGCGCATATCGGCCATGAATGAAAAACGGGGCGCTTTCGCGCCCCGGTCAGTCTGGTTTGGGTTTTCTTTGTCCAAGGCACCCAACTGCCTATCTGGTGACGATTTCCGGTCCCATCAGGCTGTAGGGCAACCATGTCGACATCGCCGGCACATAGGTCACGATGATCAGGAACAGGAACAGCACCGCAACGAAGGGCAGCGCCGCGCGCACCACCTGCACCAGGCTCATCCCGGTGATTCCGGAGGTGACGAACAGGTTGAGCCCGATCGGCGGCGTGATCATGCCGATCTCCATGTTGACCACCATGATGATGCCGAGATGCACCGGGTCGACGCCCAGCTCCATCGCGATCGGGAACACCACCGGCGCCACGATCAGGAGCAAGCCGGACGGTTCCATGAACTGGCCACCGATCAGAAGCAGGATGTTGACCGCGATCAGGAACGTGAACCATGTGAAGCCGTAGCCAAGCATCAGGTCGGTGATCGCGTCCGGAATGCGTTCGGAGGTCAGCACGTGCGCGAACAGCAGAGCGTTGACGATGATGAACATCAGCATGATGGTCGTCTTGGATGCGTCCACCATCACCTTGCGGGTATCTTCGTTGAAGAAGGCCCTGCCGAAATTGCGGCCCATCAGCGACAGGTTGCGGCCCCAGATCGGCAGACCCGCGGCCAGCGCCGAAGGTACCCCGGCGAGACCTTTCTCGCCACGCCAGGCCGTATAGGCGACTAGGATGGCAAACGAGATGGCGAGACCGAGATTGGAGCGGCCGGTAAAGGTGATCGTCTCGGAATTGCTGGTGGCAAAGAACGACAGGATCATCCAGACGAAATAGAAGGCCACCGCATAGACCACACCGGAAAACCCGGCCCGCGCCCGGCGCGAATCCGTGTCGTTGACCCACGTGATTCCCGCCATCGGCCCCATGTCGCGATAGATGAAGATCGCGATAAAGAAGGAATAGACCGCCGCCACGGCGGCAGCTTCGGTCGGGGTGAAAACCCCGCCATAAATGCCGCCGATGATGATGATAATCAGGAAAAGACCCCAGCCCGCATCCTTGCCGCCGGCGACGATCTCGCCAAATCCGCGCCAGGGCTCGGATGGCAATCCCTTGACCCGCGCCACCACGTAGATCGCGATCATCAGCATCAGACCCGCGACGATTCCCGGGATAACGCCGGCAAGGAACATCCGCCCGACGGACACGTCGGTCGCCGCGGCATAGACCACCATGACGATCGAAGGCGGAATGAGAATGCCCAGCGTTCCGGCATTGGCAATGATGCCGGCGGCAAACTCCTTGGAATAACCCACCTGCCGCATGCCGGC
The DNA here is from genome assembly GCA_020637795.1 of Hoeflea sp. Lineage (GTDB taxonomy): Bacteria > Pseudomonadota > Alphaproteobacteria > Rhizobiales > Rhizobiaceae > Hoeflea. The sequence continues at coordinate 511,501 of JACKJT010000003.1, forward strand.
GATGGCGATGGTGCCGATGGCGACCACGGTGGCAGGCGATGATCCGGACAAGGCCGCAAACAGCATGCAGGCGAGCACGCTGGCCATGGCCAGCCCGCCGCGGAAATGCCCGACCGTTGCGATGGCGAAGCGGATGATGCGTTTGGCCACGCCGCCGGTCGACATGAAGGCCGATGCAAGCACGAAGAACGGGATGGCCAGCAATGTATAGTTCTGCGAAGCCGTGAACAGCTGGATGGCCACAGAGGACATCGAGTCATTCGAGAAAAAGGCGATCAGGATGATCGACGAGAGCCCCAGCGACACGGCCACCGGTACGCCAACGAACAAAAGTCCGAGAACGAGCACAAACAGGATTGCGGTTTCCATGGCGGATCAGTCCTTCAACACGTTGCGGTTCTCGGCAACGAGGTCTTCGGCCTCATGTCCGGCGATAATCAGTTCACGCTCACCGCGCCCGATCGCTACCATGGCCTGCAGCGCACGGAAGCCGAACAGGCCCAGTCCGATGGGGAGGATCAGATAGGCAATCCAGCGCTGCACGCGCTCCTTGAGGCCGAATGTATCCTGCATCCACTCCGGATAGCGCAGATCATCAAGGCCGATGCCGATCTGGTACATTTTCGACCAGTAGACCATTGCTCCGCCGCTGGTATCCGCGCCGAAGATCCCGAGCCAGGTCGAGTTGATCAGGATCGCTGCATAGAGAAAGGCGCAGACCGCGCCGAAGATGGCGAAGAAACGAAAAACCGGCTTGGGGAAAAGCCGCAACAGCGCATCGACACCCAGATGCATGCCCTGCTTCAGACCGTAACTCATGCCGAACAGGATCATCCAGGCAAACAGGATCCGCGTCAGTTCAAGTGCGCCGGTCCAGCCGCTGTTGAAGCCGTAGCGGGCAATGACCTGAATAAAGGAAACAATGGTGATCAACGCCAGAATGACCGCGAGGACATTTTCTTCAAACCGCGTGACCGAGTCGGGATTGCGGCGTTCCGCAAGCCAGAACAACGCAATCACTATGATCATGATGATGTAAGGCAAGTAGGTATTCATGGCGTCCCCCCAGTTTGCCGGATGCCCCCGGCAGTCAGTTTGGTGGATCCGGGAGCTGCCCCCCGGATCCACCTCGCATGCTTAGCTGGCGTCGTTTGAGGCCACTGCTGCGTCGATCAGATCGGTGCCGATATCGGCTTCGAACTTGGTCCAGACCGGCTTCATCACGTCGACCCACGCCTTGCGCTGCTCGGCGCTGAGCTCGCGAATGGTGCCGCCGGCATCAAGGATGTTCTGACGGTTTTCCGCTTCCTTGGCGGCGACGGACGCGTTGGCTTCGATCGTCACTTCGTTGGCGATCTTGACGAACTGGTCGCGCACGTCGGGCTCAAGGCTGTTGAGCCATTCGGTCGAGGTCACCAGCAGATAGGCCAGCAGCTGGTGGTTGGTTTCCGTTACACCGTCCTGAACTTCGAAAAACTTCTGGGTGTAGATGTTCGACCAGGAGTTTTCCTGCCCGTCGACAACTCCGGTCTGCAGCGCGCCGTAGACTTCCTTGAAGGCGAGCTTCTGGGCCGAGCCGCCCATGGCTTCGATCATTGCCACGGCGACGTCGGATGTCTGAACCCGGAATTTCAGGCCATTGGCATCAGCCGGAGTGAGCAGCGGCTTGTTGGCCGAGAACTGCTTGAGGCCCGAAGACCAGTAGCCGAGGCCGGTGTAGCCAACGTCTTCCATCACGGTCAGCAGGCCCTTGCCGGCATCCGACTGGGTGAAAGCGTCAACGGCCTTGAGACTGGCGAACAGGAACGGCAGGTCGAACAGCCGGTACTTCAGCGTGTAGGCCTCGAACTTCGAAAGCGAAGGTGCGGCGAGCTGGACATCGCCCAGCAGCAGGGCTTCGAGGACTTTGTCGTCATCGAACAGCGTCGAGTTGGCGAAGACTTCCATGCAGGCCTTGCCGTTCATTTCCGAGTTGACCCGCTCGGCCAGCAGCGTTGCGGCGTCGCCCTTCGGGTGACCGGTCGCGGCCACCACGTGGCTGAACTTGATAACCATCTCGCCATCGTCGCAATTGGCCGAAGCGGCATTGGCGGTGAAAAGGAGTGCGGCGGCGGAAACGGCGCCGAGAAGAAGCTTTTTCATGAGATATCCTCCACTGGGGCAAGATGCCCGGAACTTGTAAAGCGAAGCGGAGACCGGAGAATACCGGAAAGCCCGGGCCATTGACCCGGCATCCCCCCGGCGATGTCCTCCCGTCCATCGCATTCAACAGTACAATCTAGCAAACCACGTGCCAACTTTGCACGGATGTCCTCAAGCCGCAGAAACGACCGAGATTCGGCATCAAGGCCTGTTGTGAGCGGTCAACGACCCGCAATCCGGTATCCGGGAGGGCATCAGACTACCCGCCCGCCGCCTCGAATGGGCAATCTACGACCCATCGCCTCCATCGCCGGATGAAATGCCCAGCCGCCGCATTTTCTCATACAAGCCCTTGCGGGAAACGCCGAGGTTTTCGTAGGTCGGCTTCAAGGCGCCGCCATTGCGGCTGATCTCCGCCCTGATGACATCCCTTTCAAAGGCGTCCATCCGTTCCGAAAGACTGCCTGTTCCGATCTCGAGGCTTTGATCCGGCTCTGATCCGAAACCCGCCCACATACCCAGCACGAACCGGTCGGCAACGTTTCGCAATTCGCGCACATTGCCGGGCCAGTCGTGAGCGAGTAGCCCTGCTTCGATCTGGGGCGTGATATCGGGAATTTCTCGGCGGTACCGGGCACGGGCCTCGCGCGCCAGGTGGAAGAACAGCAGCGGGATATCATCCCGGCGTGCCCGGAGAGCCGGGATTTCCAGCGTGATCACGTTGAGCCGGTAGTAGAGGTCCGTGCGGAAAGCCGGGTTGTTGTTCAGATCGGCCTTGGTCGCCGCCACGAAACGCACGTCGAGCGGCACTTGCCGGTTCGACCCGAGCCGCTCGATCGACCTCTCCTCGATCGCGCGCAGCAGCTTGGCCTGCAAATCGATCGGCATCGATTCGATCTCGTCCAGGAACACGGTACCGCCATTGGCATGCTCGAGCTTTCCGATCCTGAGTTTCTGCGCCCCGGTGAACGCCCCCGCTTCGTGACCGAACAACTCGGACTCGAAAATGTCCGCCGGCAGCGCCGCGCAGTTGATGGCGACGAAATTCCCCTTGCGCCGCGGCCCGAAATCGTGGAGCGCCCGGGCCACCACCTCCTTGCCGGTTCCGGTCTCGCCGGTGATCAGCACATCGGCATCGGTGTCGGCGACGGCCGAGATCTGCGCCCGCAACCGCTGGATGCCAGGGTTGCGGCCCACCAGCCGCGAGGAGAGATCGTCGCTGCCCTCGAGCGCATTGCGCAGAGACCGATTCTCAAGCACCAGACGGCGTTTTTCGAGTGCCCGCTCGACCACCGAGAACAGGCGGTTAGCGGCAAACGGTTTCTCGATGAAGTCGTAGGCGCCGGCACGCATCGCTTCGACCGCCATCTGTACGTCGCCATGGCCGGTGATCAGCACCACCGGCATCGTCGGATCGATGCCCAGGATGCGCCGCATGAGCGTCAAGCCATCGATGCCGGGCATCCTGATGTCGGACACGACAACGCCATAGAGGTTGCGCAGAGGCAGATCGCCGACATCTTCCGCGCTTGAGTGGCAAACCACGCTCAGCCCCTCGAGCTCCAGCGATTGCTTGAGCGCATGCCGCAGGTCGGCATCGTCATCGACCAGATGCACAATCCTGTCTTGCAGCTTCAGCGCGGAACTGTCTTCCAATGGCGGGCTCCTCCCGGCTTTATATTTGCAATGCCTGAAATCATGAAGCCGCCATCTTGTCCAGCATCACACGGCTGCGCTGGCGGAAGTCGGAAGCAATTTGCCCTCAGGCATTTCATCCGGGCCATCTGCGGCCTGCAAATCGATCGTGAAGCAGGCGCCGCCCTCGGGCCGGTTCGATACCGTGATCGTGCCGCCGAAATCCCGGATGATATTGTCCACGATGGAAAGCCCGATTCCGATCCCCTCACCGACCCCCTTGGTGGTGAAGAACGGCTCGAACACCTTGTGCAACCGCTCAGGCTCGATCCCCGGACCGTTGTCGATGACGGTCACCAACACGCGATCCCCTTCCCGCCGGGCGTCGATCTCCACTCGCGCGTCGGCGCGTCCCGACAAGGCGTCGATCGCGTTGTTGACGAGGTTGACGAACACCTGTCCAAGCCTGATCCGGCCGCCCAGCACATGAACACCCGATACGCCCGCGCCGACATGGATGTCGGCGATGCCCGCTGCACGCGCCCGCGGGCGCGCCAGCAGCAACGCCTCATCGATGATCGTGCCCAGCGGAACCGGCCCGATGCTGGCGCCCGGTTTGCGCGAGAAGGACAGCAATGTCCTTGACAGTTCGGCCATCCGTTCAACCAGGCCGTTGATGCGCGACAGGTTGCCCGAGACCTCGGACAGCGCACCACGGTCAAGAAACCGAAGCGCATTGTCCGCATAGGATCGGATCGCGGCCAGCGGCTGATTGTATTCATGGCTCAAGGCCGTCGACATCTGCCCGAGTGCGGCAAGCTTTGCGGTTTGAACCAGCTCATCCTGCGTCTTGCGCAATCGCTCTTCCGCCTCGCGGCGAACCTGGACTTCCTTGCTGAGCGTCTGGTTTGTGATCGACAGCGCCCGCGTACGATCCCTTACCACCCGTTCGAGTCGAAGCGCGATCGCCCGGTCGGTGCGGGCCTTGATGGTCAGCCCCTCGTTTCGCCGAAGCACGACCAGGGCAATCATGCCGGCCAGCAGACTGATCAGGGTTGCGATCGTGGCTGCACTCAGTCGCGCCGCGGCAACCGGCGCAGGGTCGGCGAGCACATGCAAATCCCACTCGAGCAACGGCAAGCGGCGCACCAGATCCAGCCGGTCTTCAAACCGGCCATCGATCAGGTAGCGATCAACCCCTCCCGTCTGGCGCAAGTCCGAGAGCGATTTGAGCCGCCAGTCGGGATCATTGGCCAGAAACACGGTGCCGCTCTTGTCGGTCACGAAAATGCGGCGCGCCGATAGTGCCCATGCAGCCTCGACCCGATAGAAATCGACATAGACGATGACAACGCCTGTGAACTTTCCCTCGCGGCGCACGCCGGAAGAAAAGGCATAGGTCCGTTCGCCCCGGTCGTTTGAAAGGGCAGCCCGGCCGAGCCGGCCTTGCATGGCGGCTTCGATAAGTTGCGGCAGACCTTCGGACCGCTCGGCAACCGAGCCGCGGGCGTTTGCCAGCATTTCTCCATCCGGAAAGAAAAATGCCACATCCATCGCCGCCGACATGCTGCTTGTGACTTCCGCCACCCGGCGTGCATCAATGGACTGGGCGTTGCCCTCGACATCCCGCACAAAGAGGGCCCGGATCGACGATTGGCGCGCCAACAGCGGTGGCAGCAAGCGGTATTTGTCGAGAACCCCGGAGAGAATCTCGGTCTGCACCGACAACGTCTCTCCCGCCTTCTGCATGACGTCCGAAAGCGCCCGCTCCTTGGCCGAACTGACCGACCATGCAACGATAATGGCCGACAGGATCGCCCAGACGACAAAAAGACCGATTCTGGTCAGACGGAATTGTTTCTCGATGGCGACGCGCGATTGCATCGCCGGACTTTAGAGCCAATCATCTTTAGCTGGAAGCAATTTGGTGGACAGGATTTTTCGTGCCAACTAGGAAAAACCGCAAGCGCGATGCAGCGCATCGTGCGAGGATTTTGACGACGCTGGCGCGGAAAAGACGTCCAAGCCTGGCCAAACCGGAAGGCTGGCCGAAAAGTACGATCCATCGCAATCGTCTGGACTTGGTCTTTCGCGCTCTGGACTGCGTCGCGCGAGGCTAACGGCGCTCGCGCCGCGTCGCCTCCCGCTCCTGGCCAGATCACGAAATCCCGGCGTCCAAACGATTCCATCTAAAGATGATTGGCTCCAGGTTCAGACCTTTGCAGCCGCAACTGTTGCCTCGATATGGTCGACCAGGGGGTCGGCAAGTCCGAGACGGCCCGCCAGGAGATCAAGGAACCCGCGCTCGGCCCGGGTGTCGGGATCTATCGCAAGCCGCGCGGCGGTAAACATCTCGACCTTCTGGGCTTCGCTCGACGCTGCGGCAATGATGCAGTCCATGTCGACAGGCTTGGACAGTTCATCGTCGAGGAAAGCGATTGCGTCCTCGCCCAGTCCCGACAGGGCAAGCTTGTCGTGAATGCGGGCGCGCTCGGCATCATCGACATGGCCGTCCGCCCGTGCCGCGGCAATCATGACCCTGATCAGCGAAAGCGCGAAGTCGCTATCCACATGCGCCGGCTCTGCCGAGAAATCCGAGTCCGATGGCGGCGCCAGCATTTCAGGTTGCTTCGCAGCCTCCCCGCCACCCGGTGCCTTGCCGGCCTGGTAGTTCTTCCAGGCCTGGTAGCCAAGGCCGGCAATCGCGGCCATGCCCCCAAGCTTCAGAGCCGAACCGCCGATCGCCCGGCCTGTTCCCGTCCCGAGAAGCACCGCGACAATCGCGCCTGTCGCAAGCGGATTTTCCTTGGCAAGCTGGGTGGCCTTGCTGGCCTGGTCGCGCACGGTTCCCTGGGTGCCGGGAATGTTGGAGCCGAGAAACTGGTCAAGCAGGGCTTTGGGATCGAACATGATGGTGGGTCCTTGTCTTCCTCGATGTGGCAGCGCCATCCGGCCGCTTCCACGCTAAGATAGGAATTCAGGAATCCGCTTTCAAACGGTTCTCAGGCCGCAAGAGCCCGAACGGCGGCCATCCACGATGACCGCCGCTCAACAAACCCGGCATAAGATTCTTCGGATGGCGGCCTTAAGCCGCGAGCCGCGACGCTTCCATCGCCAGCCGCGTGATGCCGTCCCAATCGCCTGCCTCGACCAGCGCATTGGGCGCGACCCACGAACCGCCGACGCAGACCACATTCGGCAGCGAGAGATAGTCGCGCGCATTGTCCGGCGTGATGCCGCCGGTCGGGCAGAACAGCATTCCGGCCAGCGGTGATGAAAGCGACTTCAGGTAGGCAGCACCGCCGGCCTGTTCGGCCGGGAAGAACTTGAGGACCTCGTAGCCTTCTTCCCTGAGCGCCATCACTTCGCTTGGGGTCGCAGCGCCCGGCAACAGCGGCACCGGCGACTTGCGAGCGACATCCAGCAGTTCAAGCGTCGTACCGGGTGAGACGATGAACTGCGATCCGGCCTCGACCGCCTGGTGATACTGCTTCGCATTGAGCACCGTGCCGGCGCCGGGAACCGCACCCTCGACCTCATCGGCCACCGCGCGAATGGCCTCCAGCGCCACCGGCGTCCGCATGGTGATCTCGATGGCCTTCAGGCCGCCTGCGACCAGTGCGCGCGCCAGCGGCACCGCATGGGCGAGATCCTTGATGACGAGCACGGGCACCACAGGCTGCAATTTCAGAATGGAAATGAGGGCTTGGGTTTTTTCGCCCATGGCGCTTGTCCTTTCGCGTCATCAACTGGAGCGCTCGGAATAGCCTTTCGTCCAGGCCTTGTCCATGCCGCCGGACCCGGCGGGCGCCACAGACCGATTGCGGGATTTGCCCGAACGCGCTATTCCCGCAGACATGAAGACACCTGTAAAAACACCCGTTCCGAACCAGCCGGTCGTGGTCGCCGCGCTTTACCATTTTGCACGCCTGGCAGGGCACGAAGCACTGCAGCCGCCGCTCGCCGAATTGTGCGAGGAACAGGGCGTCAAGGGCACCTTGCTGCTGGCCCGCGAAGGCGTCAACGGCACCATCGCCGGCTCCCGTTCCGCCATTGAAGCGGTGCTCGCGCATCTTCGGGCAATTCGCGGTCTCGAAACGCTGGAGCACAAGGAAAGCAGCGCCCACAGGATGCCGTTCAGGCGCATGAAGGTGCGGCTGAAGAAGGAAATCGTCACGATGGGCGTTCCCGACATCGACCCTCTGGAGGGCGTGGGCGCCTATGTCGATCCGGCGGACTGGAACAAGCTGATCTCAGACCCCGACACGATTCTGATCGACACCCGCAACGATTACGAAGTCGGCATCGGCACGTTCAAGGGAGCCATCAATCCCGAGACCCAGACCTTCCGGGAGTTCCCGGGCTGGGTGGAGAGAGCCGGAATCGAAGACAAGAGCAAGCCCATCGCCATGTTCTGCACCGGCGGCATCCGTTGCGAGAAGGCAACCGCGTTCATGCGCGCCCAGGGCTATGAGAATGTCTATCATCTCAAGGGCGGCATCCTGAAATACCTCGAGAATGTTCCGGAAGAGGAAAGCCTCTGGCAGGGTTCCTGCTTTGTCTTTGACGAACGCGTCGCGGTTACCCACGGCCTGCGCGAAGGCGACGAGATTCTGTGCAGAGCCTGCCGCAATCCGGTAACCCCCGAAGAGCAGGCGTCGCCGCTCTACGAGGAAGGCGCTTCCTGCCCCCACTGCTACCACAGCCGCAGCGAGGAAGATCGCGTCCGCTTCCGCATGCGCCACCGCCAGATGCTGGCCGAACGTGCGGCCGCGCGCGCCGACGCTGAAAACGCATGAGCCCCAGCAGGATCATCATTGTTGGCGGCGGAGTGGTCGGCATCGCCACGGCCGCGCTGCTGGCGGAAGCCGGGCACAAGGTCACCGTGATTGATCGATCCGGCCTGGCGCAGGAAGCCAGCAAGGGCAATGCCGCCGCACTCGCGTTCTCCGACATCATGCCGCTGGCTTCGCCGAAGATCCTGCTCAAGGCGCCGAAATGGCTCATGGATCCGCTCGGGCCGCTGACCATTCGCCCCTCCTATCTGCCGCGGCTCACGCCCTGGCTATGGCAATTCTGGAAGGCCAGTCTTCCCGCCCGCTACCGGGCTTCGATTGAAACCCAGACAGCGCTGATGCGGCTTGCAGAAGCCGAGATGATGGCACTGGTCGACCGCGCCGGCATTGCCGGCATGGTGCGCCATGACGGCTCGCTGGAACTTTACGAAAGCGAAGCCGAGCTCAACGCCGCTTCTGCCGGATGGCGGCAGCGCGAACAGGCCGGCATCGCCTTCGAACATGTCCGCGGCGAGAGGCTGGCCGAACTTCAGCCGGGCCTGTCATCGCGCTTCGTCGCCGGCACCTTCGTGCCCGGCTGGAAGACCGTGTCCGAGCCGCAGGCCTTTGCCCTGGCGCTCTGGGCCCATGCGGAACGCTGCGGGGCAACCTTCGAGAAGGCCGAGGTTGCCGGGCTGCAGCGCTCCGCAACAGGCCCCTCTGTCAGGCTTGCCGACGGCACCACTCGCGACGCCGACCGCATCGTCATCTGCGCCGGCGCCTGGTCGACGCGCCTGATCAACCCGGTCACACGGCTGCGTATTCCGCTCGACACCGAGCGCGGCTACAACACGACTCTTCCCAAGGGCGCGTTCGATCTCAAGCGGCAACTGATCTTCGGCAATCATGGATTCGTCATGACGCCCCTGGAAACCGGTGTCCGGGTCGGCGGCGCGGTCGAACTCGGCGGTCTCGACCTCCCACCCAATTACGCCCGCTCGAAATCCATGCTTGAGAAGGCGGCAACCTTCCTGCCCGGATTGAACACCGCCGGCGGCGTGGAATGGATGGGATTCCGGCCTTCGCTTCCCGACAGCCTCCCGGTGATCGGCGCCCTGCCCGAGGATCCGCCAATCCTGCTCGGCTTCGGCAACGGCCATCTCGGCTTGACCCAGGCAGCGGCCATGGGACGGTTGATCACCGATCTGGTGGGCCACCGGACTCCGAGTATTGACATTGCCGCCTGCCGGCCCGACCGTTTTTGAAACCCCGTAGTGAGAGCAAGCCATGGCGCGCAATCGTTTCTTCTGCATCGACGGTCACACCTGCGGCAACCCGGTCCGCGTCGTCACCGGCGGCGGGCCGCAGCTTGACGGCGCAACCATGCTCGAACGCCGCGCGCACTTTCTCGCAGAGTATGACTGGATCCGCACCGGGCTGATGTTCGAGCCGCGCGGCCACGACATGATGTCGGGCGCCATCCTCTATCCGCCAACGCGCGCGGATTGCGACATAGCTTTCCTGTTCATCGAGACCTCCGGATGCCTGCCGATGTGCGGCCATGGCACCATCGGCACGGTGACGATGGCGATCGAGAACGGACTTGTCAGCCCGCGCGAGCCGGGCGTCCTGGCGATCGACACGCCGGCCGGCCGGATCGTCGCCCGTTATCAGCAGTCCGGCCGCAAGGTCACCGAAGTGCGGCTCACAAATGTTTCGGCCTTCCTGCATTCAACCGGCATCAAGACCTGGTGCGAAGGACTGGGCGAGATCACGGTGGATGTCGCCTATGGCGGCAATTTCTACGCCATCGTCGATGCGCAGGAAAATTTCGCCGACATGGCGGACTTCTCGGCCGCGGATCTCGTCCGTATGAGCCCGGCCCTCAGAGAGCGCATCAACAGCGAGCACGAGTTCGTCCATCCGGAAAAGCCCGATATCCGCGGGCTCAGCCATATCCTCTGGACCGGAGCGCCGACCCGGCCCGAGGCCCACGCCCGCAACGCCGTCTTCTATGGCGACAAGGCCATCGACCGCTCGCCCTGCGGCACCGGGACATCGGCCCGCATGGCGCAATGGGCGGCGAAAGGCAAGCTCAAGCCCGGCGATGACTTCGTCCACGAGAGCATCATCGGATCGCTCTTCCACGGCCGGGTCGAGGCTGCAGCCGAAGTGGCGGGCAAGCCCGCGATCATTCCATCGGTCGCCGGCTGGGCTGTCGAAACAGGACTGAACACCATCACCATCGATGACGAGGAAGACCCTTTCGCCCACGGTTTCGTGGTTCGATGATCAGCTTCCGCCCGCCTTGTGCGCGGCGATCAGCGACTGGTACCAGTAGCCTGACTGCTTGATGGTGCGTGTCTGGTTTTCATAGTCGACATGCACGATGCCGAAACGCTGCGAATAGCCTTCGGCCCATTCGAAATTGTCCATCAGGCTCCAGGCGAAATAGCCCTTCAGCGGATAGTTCCCGGCAATCAGGTCGGCAGCCACCGAGAGATGGCTTGCGATGTAATCGAGCCGCATCGTGTCGCTGACGGCGCCATTCTCGACATCCGTGTTGTCGGCGGCCCCGTTCTCGGTGATGAAGAATTCCGGCAGCGTGTAGCGGCCATAAAGATCCTTGACCACGTGCGACAGGCCCTGCGGCTCGATTTCCCAGCCGATGTCGGTCTTTTCCGGATTGACCGGGGGTGCGCCTGCCACGTGCGGAAACGGCACGGATGCATCGTCGCTCACCCGCATCGGCGTGTAATAATTCAGCCCCCAGAAATCGAGCGGCTGGTGGATCGTCTCGAGATCGCCGTCCTTGATATGGTCCTCAAGATCCGGACATCCCTCGAGTACGGAGTGCGGATAGTCTCCCTTGAACAGCGGCCCGAAGAAGACCCCGTTGTGGAAATCGTTCGCCCGTTCCGCCGCCTTGCGGTCCGCATCGCTGTCGCTGGCCGCCATCACGCTCATCGCGTTGAGAACGATGCCGACCGGCAGATCGTGCCGCTCGGCGCGGATCGCCTGAACCCCGAGACCATGCGCCAGATTGGTAACATGCAACGCCGCCATCGCCGCTTGCATCGACCGCTCGCCGGGTGCATGCACACCCATCAGGTGGCCGAGATAGACCGAGCACCAGGGCTCGTTGAAGGTGACGACCGTGTCGAGCCTGTCTCCGAGACGCCGGGTAACGAGCCCGGCATAGTCGGCAAAGGTATCCGCTGTGCCCCGGTCGGTCCAGCCACCGCGACCCATCAGTGCCAGCGGCAGATCCCAGTGATAGAGTGTCGCGAACGCCTTGATGCCGCGCGCTTTCAGGCTGTCGAGCAGGCGATCGTAGAAATCCAGCCCCTTCGCGTTGATCGCCCCGGTGCCATCGGGAAGGATCCGCGGCCAGGCAACGGAAAACCGGTAGGCTTCTGCCCCCAGTTCGGCCATCAGATCGAGATCGGCCTCGAGCCTGTTGTAGTGATCGCAGGCCTCGTCGCCGGTGTCCCCGCCCTTGACCCGCCCGGGCATGTGGGAGAATGCATCCCAGATCGATGGCTTGCGGCCGTCTTCGGTCGCCGCTCCCTCGATCTGGTAGGAGGCCGTAGCCACACCGAACAGGAAGCTGTCCGGGAACCGGCGGGCCAGTTTCTGCGGCGAAGTCTCGGATGTCATGTCGGTCCCGTTTCGGTGATGCTCTTCCAGAGGCGCAATTCAGTTTGTCGAAAGCCGCTCGGTAAAGGCCTTGATGATCTCGCTCAGTTCCACCGGCTTCTCGATGCAGGGCAGATGCGCGCTTCCGGGGATCTCCTGGTACATCGCGCCCGGGATCAGCCGCGCCATTTCGCCCACCAGCGACGGCGGGGTCGAACCGTCCTCGGTTCCCACAACACAGATGACCGGCATCACCAGTTCCGAACTCGACTTGGTGAAATCGCTGTCGCGGATCGCGGCACATGTCCCGACATAGCCCTCGACCGGCGTCCGTTCGAGCATCATCCGGTAGCCGGTAAACTCGGCATTGTCCGCACTGCGGTAGTCCTTGGTGAACCAGCGTTCCAGGATCGCGTCCGAAATCGCCGCGATTCCCTGTTCCCTGATCGCCGTGATGCGCGCATTCCACATCTCCGGCGTGCCGATCTTGTGGCCGGTGTCACACAAGATCAGCGCCCTCACCAAGTCCGGCCTCTTGGCCGCGACACCTTGCGCGATCATGCCACCAACCGACAGTCCGCAGATAATGACATTTTTTGCTTCGAAATGCTCAATCAGCGCAATCAGGTCATTGATGTGGTCATCCATGGTGATTTCGGCGTCGCCCAGTTCCGACAGGCCGTGGCCACGCTTGTCATAGGCGATGATGCTGTAGTCCCCGACCATCCGGACGATCACGTCGCGCCAGATCCGGTAGTCGGTCCCAAGCGAATTGGCGAAGACGATCGTGGGCTTGTCCGGGGCCGCTCCGATCACCTGGTGATGGATGACCACACCGTTCAGGCGGGCAAATTGCATGGCGAGGCTTCCTTCCGGGATGATCTGTCAGACTGGATGCCTGATTTACGCGACAGAACGCCGGCACGCAAACAAAACGCTGTTCAATCAGGCGGCGGCCCATAAGCATGAGCCGCCGCCCTCATCAATCCAATGTCGCAAGCCGCGCCGGTCAGACGTAGCGATTGACGATGTTCTCCAGGTATTCCTGCCGTCCGGATTTCGGCTGCGGGTTGATGTCGGCCTTGCGCACCCACGCTTCGATCTCCGCCAGCGAGAAACCGCCTTCGAGCATCTTCTTGGCTTCGGCACCGTTCCAGCCGGCATAGCGGTCCTCGACAAAGCTCGTCAGGACCCCGTCCTCGACCATCTTCGCCGCCGCCTTCAGCGCCCGCGCACAGGTATCCATGCCGCCGATATGGGCGTAGAGCAGGTCTTCGGGATCGAGCGACTGGCGGCGCAGCTTGGCATCGAAATTGGTGCCGCCGGTGGAGAAACCGCCACCCTTGAGGATGGCATAGTAGGCGAGCGCCATTTCGGGCACGTTGTTGGGGAACTGGTCGGTATCCCAACCCGACTGATAGTCGTTGCGGTTCATGTCGATCGATCCGAAGATCCCCAGCGCCTGCGCCAGTTCCAGCTCGTGCTCGAAGGAATGGCCGGCAAGGATCGCGTGACCCTGCTCGATATTGACCTTGACCTCGTTTTCGAGCCCGTGCCGCTTGAGGAAGCCGTAGACGGTGGCAACGTCGTAATCATACTGGTGCTTGGTCGGTTCCTGCGGCTTCGGCTCGATCAGGATCGTGCCCTTGAAGCCGATCTTGTGCTTGTACTCGACCACCAGATTGAGGAAGCGGCCAAGCTGGTTGTCCTCGCGCTTGAGGTCGGTGTTGAGCAGCGTCTCGTAGCCTTCGCGCCCTCCCCACAGCACGTAGTTGGCGCCGCCAAGCTTGTGGGTGGCGTCGATGCAGGTCTTCACGGTCGCCGCCGCGAAGGCAAATACGTCCGGATCCGGATTGGTCGCTGCCCCCGACATGTAGCGCCGGTTGGAAAACAGGTTGGCCGTGCCCCACAACAGCTTCACGCCGGTGGCTTCCTGCTTGCCGGCGAAATAGTCGACGATCTCTTCTAGGTTCTTCGTGTTCTCGGCAAAGTTGGAGCCTTCCGGACGCACATCGGCATCATGGAAGCAGTAGAAAGGCGCGCCCAGCGCCGAGAACATCTCGAAGGCAACATCCGCCTTCAGCTTGGCGAGTTCCATCGAGTCCTGCGGATACCACGGCCTGTCGAACGTGCGCCCGCCAAACGGATCGCCGCCTTCCCAGGCAAAGGAATGCCAGTAGGCAACGGCAAAGCGCAGATGGTCTTCCATCCGCTTGCCCATGACCATCTCGTCGGCATCGTAATGGCGGAAGGCCAGCGGATTGGTGCTCTCCGGCCCCTCGTACTTGATCCTGGTGACGTCTCCGAAAAATCCTGTGCTCATGACATGGCTCCTTTGATTGCGGGATAAAGTGCACGATACTTCAGGTATGCCTCGTCGAAGGTTGCCGAGAGATCGCGATTGGGGTGAATGGTTCTTTCCGTGGCCGGCTGCGTGCACACGGCAAACGGATCGGCGTTTTCCGCCACGATCAGGCCGAGCCGGGCGGCACCGAAAGCAGCGCCGAAATCACCGCCTTCGGGGATGTCCACCGGCAGGTCCAGCACGGTGGCAAGGGCCTGCAGCCAGTAGTCCGACTTCGATCCGCCGCCGATGGCGGTTACCCGGGTCAGCGATGTGCCCGCCTGGGCAAGTGCTGCCAGGCTGTCGCGGAAGGCAAAGCAGACGCCTTCAAGCACGGCGCGCGTCAGTGCGGCGCGATCGGACTCGTGTTCGAGACCGGCAAAACTGCCGCGAATGGAGGCGTCGTTGTGCGGTGTCCGCTCGCCGGAAAGATAGGGCAGGAACATCACCGAACCGGGCGCCAGCAGGGAATCGCCCAATTCCGATGTGAGCGCCGAGGGCTTTGTCGAGGTAATTCCGGCCAGCCAGTTGAGCGAATCCGTTGCCGACAGGATCACCCCCATCTGGTGCCATGTGCCCGGCAGCGCATGGCAGAATGCATGCACGGCGCTGTCAGGGTTGGGCAGATATCGGTTGTTGGCGGCAAATAGCACGCCCGAGGTGCCGAGCGAGGCAAAGGCGTGGTTGTCGCCAACAGTACCCATGCCGCAGGCGGAGGCGGCATTGTCGCCCGCCCCTCCGGCGATCGGGATACCCGCAGGCAAGCCGAGATCCTGTGCCACCTCGGCCCGCAGTGCTCCGGCACGCTCGGTGCCCTCGACCAATGAAGGCATGTGACTGCGGTCAAGACCGGTGGCGGCCAGAAGACTGTCGTCCCAGGCGCGCTTGCCGGTGTCGAGCCAGGACGTTCCGGCCGAATCCGACATCTCGGAAATGGCCTCGCCGGTCAGCCAGAGCCGCAGGTAATCCTTGGGCAGCAGCACCTTGGCGACGCGGGCGAAGGCTTCCGGCTCGCTGGCAGCCATCCATTTCAGTTTCGGCGCGGTGAAGCCGGGGAAGACAATATTGCCGGTCAGGCGCCGGAATATCGGATTGGCATCGAGTTCCGCCGCTTCCTTGTAGCTGCGCGTATCGTTCCACAGGATGCAGGGCCGGATCACCTTTCCGTCGCGGTCGATCGTTGTCGCGCCGTGCATGTGACCCGACAGCCCGATACCGCGCACCTTGGCGAAGTCCGCAGCATGGGTCTTGCCAAGCTCCGCGAGCGCCGCACGGGTCGCCTGGATCCAGCTGTCGGGATCCTGTTCCGACCAACCGTGATGTGGCCGCTCGACGTTCAGTGGCGCACTGGCCGAGCCGAGGATGCGCTGATTGTCATCAATCAGCAGCACCTTCAGTGATGAGGTTCCGAGATCAAGTCCGAGATACATGGCGGCGGATCCTTTCAACTACATGCAGCATTGGCTCGGGACACCCGGTCACGGCAGATTGTCCCTGAGGAAAATATCGATGCGAATTCGCTCCTGCGCACTGATGGGCATCAATCCGTCCGACCGCGCTTTCAGCACGCGGATCGCGCTGCGCACTTCGTGCCCGCAATCCTGGTTGATGACGGCATCGAACAGGCCATCGGCAAGCGCCTGGCGCGAGTGATCGGTCACTTCATGCGCGACAACCGTGAGCTTTCGCGAAACGTGGCCTGCAAGGGCCTCGATCAGCCCGCGCGTGCCGGCACCGAGACTGTAGATCGCCGTGATGCCGGCGTCGGCCTCGAGCGCGGCCGTGACCGCCTGCCTGACCGCATCCGCATCGTCATTCGTCTCCACCGGCCCGACGATTTCGAGCTCTGGGAACTCGGCTCCCAGGACTTCGGCAAAGCCTGAAGCGCGGTCCATGTGGTCCGAGAGTTTCATCGAACCGGCAACGACCAGCACCTTTCCGGCGCGGCCGCCGCGGAACCGTCCGATGAGCCCGCCGGCTGTCCGTCCGGCCGCCAAATTGTCGATACCGCAGTAATGAATCCGCCGTGACCCCGGCAGATCGGACACCAGGGTTGCGACATGAACACCCCTTTCGACCAGACGGTCCACCGCAGCGGTCACGTCGGGCGTATCGGTCGCGACAAGGGCCACGCCCGTAACCTCTGCAGGATCGAGTAAATCGAGAATGCAAACGATGGCCTTGGCATCGAAGGGCGGTACGGTTTCGATCCGGATCGACGTCCGTTCCGCGGGCGACCGCAGCATGGCGGCACGGATCTCCGCTTCAAGCCCGCGCATGAAGCTGTTCGGGCCTTCCGGCAGGATGAACACCAGTGGATAGATCCGCTTCTTCGCCAGGTTCGCGGCCGTGACGTCGCGCACGTAGCCGAGCCGCTCCACCGCGGCTTCGACCTTGGCGACGGTCTTCTGCCGCACGCCCGGCCGGGCATTGAGCACTCGGTCGACGGTCGCCAGGCTGACTCCGGCTTCAGCCGCAATATCATGTACGGTCGGTCGCATTGTCTCCTCCTGAAAGGCCTTCTAGACGAAATTTTGAGGTACGTAAATCAGAAATTGCGCGAGGCCGGCGTTGCCGGTGCGGCGCGCCAATCACGTTACGGCATAGCGCGCGAAAGCCGTTATACTTGACGCCACCGGCACAATATGGCCTAAGGCAGCGCCTGCCGGTCTCCGCCGCGCCTTGCCTGGCTGCAGCGTTACCGGACAGCGATCGCAGCCGGCAAAAGCCGCCGCGCGCATCATTCAACCGGACCTGAAAGCGGGCGAACACAACATGGCCAACACTGCAACGCGGGTGCGCATCGCACCGTCTCCGACTGGCGAGCCGCATGTCGGAACCGCCTACATCGCGCTGTTCAACTACCTTTTTGCGAAGAAGAACGGCGGCGAGTTCATCCTGCGTATCGAAGACACCGACGCCGCCCGTTCGACGCCGGAGTTTGAACAGAAGGTTCTCGACGCGCTGAAATGGTGCGGCCTGTCCTGGTCCGAAGGCCCCGATATCGGCGGCCCTTACGGTCCATACCGGCAGAGCGAACGCAAGGACATCTACCGTCCCTATGTCGACAAGATCGTTGAAAACGGGCACGGCTTCCGATGCTTCTGCACGCCCGAGCGCCTCGACGAGATGCGCGCCGCCCAGCGCGCAGCTGGCAAGCCGCCGAAATATGACGGCCGCTGCCTGAACCTGACTGCCGAGGAAGTCACCGCTCGGATGAACGCAGGCGAACCCTCGGTGGCGCGGATGAAGATCCCCACCGAAGGCTCCTGCAAGTTTGTCGACGGCGTTTACGGCGAGGTCGAAATCCCCTGGGAAGCGGTCGACATGCAGGTGCTGCTCAAGGCCGACGGCATGCCGACCTATCACATGGCGAACGTGGTCGACGATCACCTGATGAAGATCACCCACGTTGCCCGTGGCGAGGAATGGCTGGCTTCGGTTCCCAAGCACATCCTGATCTACCAGTATCTGGGCCTCGAGCCGCCGGTGTTCATGCACCTTTCGCTGATGCGCAATGCCGACAAGTCGAAGCTGTCCAAGCGCAAGAACCCGACCTCGATTTCCTACTATGCGGCGCTGGGTTTCCTGCCCGAAGCGCTGATGAACTTCCTCGGCCTGTTCTTCATCCAGATCGCCGAGGGCGAGGAACTGCTGACAATGGATCAGTTGGTCGCCAACTTCGATCCGGAGAACCTGTCCAAGGCCGGCGCTATCTTCGACCTGCAGAAGCTCGACTGGCTCAACGGCCGCTGGCTGCGCGAGAGCGTGTCCGAAGAGGACTTCATCTCCCGCGTCGTCGCCTGGGCCCAGGAAAACGGTCGCTTCCGCGAGGGCATGAAGCTGGCGCAGTCGCGCATCACCAAGCTGTCGGATCTTCCCGACCTGACCGGCTTCCTGCTGAAGGGCGACCTGGGACTGACGGCAGCCGACTTTGCCAACATCAAGAAAGTCTCGTTCGAAGACGTCCTCCAGATCCTGCAGACGGTTCAGCCTGATCTGGAGAAGATCTTCGAATGGAACGCGGAAAGCATCGAGGCCGAACTGCGCGCCATTTCCGAACGCAACGACATCAAGCTCAGAAACCTGCTGGCGCCGCTGTTCATTGCGGTCTCCGGCTCCTCGCGGTCCTTGCCGCTTTTTGATTCCATGTCCATTCTCGGACGGTCTGTCGTGCGCCAGCGCCTGAAGCAGGCTGAAACAGCGGTCAAGGCCGGCGTCGGCGCGGCCAAAGCAAACAACGGGTAGAACAATGAACGACAAGACAACCGAACCCGGCCTCTCGTCCGACGTCACCGAGGTGCGCGCGCAGAAGCTCGCCAAGCTTCGCGAGACGGTCGCCGAGGTTTACCCGGCGCATTTTCACCGCACCATGACCAACCAGGAACTTGCGGAAAAATACGCCGACATCGAGCCCGATACACTGACCGGCGAGATCGTCACCGTCGCAGGACGGGTTTATTCGTCGCGCAACTCCGGCATGTTCATGGATATCCATGATGCTTCCGGCAAGGTTCAGATCTTCAGCCACAAGGACACCACGCCGGAAGAGGCCCGGGCGCTTCTGCCGCTGATCGACATGGGCGACATCATCGGCGTCACCGGCGAAGTCCGCCGCACCAAGCGCGGCGAGCTGACGGTCAACGCCCACGAAATCACCATGCTGACCAAGTCGCTGCTGCCGATGCCGGAAAAATGGCATGGCGTTTCCGACATCGAACTTCGCTACCGCAAGCGCCACCTCGATATCCTCACCAACGAGGATTCAAAGCTTCGTTTCCAGCAGCGCTCCAGGATCCTCTCCGGCATCCGCCGCTTCATGGAAGACGAAGGCTTCATGGAGATCGAAACGCCGATGCTGCATTCGGTCTATGGCGGGGCCACGGCCGAACCGTTCAAGACCCATCACAACACGCTCAAGCTGGACATGTACCTGCGCATCGCGCCGGAACTCTATCTCAAGCGCGCGCTCGTCTCCGGCCTGACCGACAAGGTGTTCGAGGTCAACCGCAACTTCCGCAACGAAGGCGTGTCGACCCGGCACAACCCCGAATTCACCATGCTCGAATGCTACTGGGCCTATGCCGACTATGAGGACATCATGGGTCTGGTGGAACGGCTGTTCGAGAAGCTGGCACTGTCGATCCACGGATCGACCGATGTGATCTATGGCGAGACCACCATGTCCTTCAAGGGTCCCTTCCGCCGGGTTGCCATGCCCGATGCGGTCAAGGAAGCGACCGGCATCGATTTCCGCGCGATTGGCACCGACGAGGAGGCACGCGCAGCGTCTAAAGCCGCCGGTTTCGAGATAGAGGATGACTGGACCTGGGGTGAATGCCTGGCTTTCATCTTCGAGGAAAAGGTCGAGGCGACGCTGATCCAGCCGACCCACGTGATCGATTTCCCCAAGGACATCTCACCTTTCGCCAAGGAAGTTCCGGGCGAACCCCGCCTTGTCGAGCGGTTCGAAACCTATTGCAACGCCTGGGAGCTCGGCAACGCCTTCTCCGAGCTCAACGATCCGGAAGAACAACGCAAGCGGATGGTCGAGCAGCTCGAGCAGGCGCATGCACGCGGCGAGATCGAGAAGCAGCTCGACGAGGAGTTTCTCGATGCGATCGATCAGGGCATGCCTCCGGCAGGCGGCCTGGGCATCGGCGTCGACCGCCTGATCATGCTCCTGACCAATGCACCGTCAATCCGCGATGTGATCCTTTTCCCGGCCCGCAAGTCCCGCAGCGAATAGGCCCAGGTCGGAGATCAGTGGCCAGCAGGTTTCGCCGGCTCGCCATGGCCGGAGGCGGCGACGGTCTTCGCCTCTTCATCGACGAGGTCGCCGTCGCAGCCTGCGACGTGATCTATCTCGTGAATAATGGCCTCGATGTCGGATTGTGGCATGTCGAGGCGATCGCCGAAATAGTAACCAGAGCTGGTGGGAACCGCGTTGACGAAACGCACCTCCCACGGCTGCGTCACCGCAAGCGACTTCGTCGGGACCGGGGCGTAAACGATTTCGGCGCCGATCGCCGCACCCCGAAGCTGGGCTCTCGCCGTCGGGCCGCGATGGTCGGCCACCTGGACGATGACGAGATCGGGATTGACCGTTTCGGAAAGATGGCGCGCCACCCGCAGGCCGGTCTTCACCCGTTCCCGGGGCTCGAGATCATCGCCGGAGATAACCGCGATCAGGCGCTTTTCCTTGCCGCGCCTGAATTCGGACTGGTAAACCGTCTTGCAGTGCCCCCGGGTCTCTTCCTTGAAGCCGGGGATCATGCTTGCCGGAGCGAAGACCAGCGCGGCTGTACCGGATGCTCCGAGAACGAACAGAAATCCGCCTGAAAGCAGCGCGAGCTTGCGGGAAATCCGGAAAGCATGGGACAATTTACGCTTGGCGACGGCCATAACTCGATACCCTTGACGCAGAACGACTCCGCGCACTGTATCCCAACGCACTTACGTAAGTATTAACCGTGTTTGTTAAGGCCTGCCTCAGTTCGGATCAGGTCGGATCCGGGACGCTGAAACGGCGGTCGATCTCCGCTTGCCTTCCGGGGATCTCAAGCCGCATCGGGGATCGCTCACGCCGGGCGATCACCTTGCCGCGCGCCATCACCATCAACCGTGTCGCCCGCAAGCGGATCGCCTCGACCGGATTGCCGGCGTCGAGCACCACCAGATCGGCGCGCTTGCCGACTTCCAGGCCATAGTCCTCGAGCCCCATGATCGCGGCACTTTCGGTTGTGACCATATCGTAACAGCGCCGCATGTCGTCCGGGCTGGTCATCTGCGCCACGTGCAGCCCCATGAAGGCCACATCCAGCATGTCCGCCGTGCCCAGCGAATACCACGGGTCAAGCACGCAATCCTGCCCGAATCCGACCCGGATGCCGTGCTTGAGCATTTCAGGCACCCGCGTCATCCCGCGCCGTTTCGGATAGGCGTCGTGACGCCCCTGCAGCGTGATGTTGATCAGCGGGTTGGGGATTGCTGCCACTTCGGCCTCGGCGATCAGCGGCAGCAGCTTGGAGACGTAGTAGTTGTCCATCGAATGCATCGAGGTAAGGTGCGACCCGGCCACCCGCCCTTGCAGCCCGAGCCGCTGCGTTTCGTAAGCCAGTTGCTCGATGTGCCGCGACAACGGGTCATCCGTCTCGTCACAATGCATGTCGACCATCAGGCCCCGCTCGGCGGCGAATTCGCAGAGCTCCGTCACAGAGGCACGTCCGTCCGCCATCGTGCGCTCGAAATGGGGAATGCCGCCGACAACATCGACGCCGAGATCAAGCGCCCGGATAGTGTTCTCGCGGGCGCCCGGCGACCGGTAGAGCCCGTCCTGAGGGAACGCCACCAGTTGCAGATCGATGTAATGTGCGATCTCTTGTCTGACCTCCAGCAATGCCTCTACTGCCAGCAGCCGGTCGTCACAGACGTCGACATGGGTGCGGATCGCAAGCAGGCCCATCGAAGCCGCCCAGTCGCAATAGGCAAGCGCACGGCTCTTCACCGCCTCATGGGTCAGAATCGGCTTGAGTTCGCCCCACAGGCCGATGCCTTCCAGCAGCGTGCCCGATGCATTGATCCGCGGCAGGCCGTAGGAAAGCGTCGCATCCATGTGAAAATGCGGATCGACGAATGGCGGCGAAACCAGGTTGCCTGAGATATCGATGGTCTCGCCCGCCTCGGCTTCAATGCCTGGCGCAATGGCCGAGATCCGCCCATCCCTGATGGCGATATCCGCGGTCGTCCCGTCGGGCAACACGCCGCCCTTTAGCAAGGTGTCAAAGCTCATCTCTCGCCTTTCTGGTAGGGGATCATCAGCGCCTTCGGATAGGTCGCGCGCCGGGCGACGACGACAAGCGCCACGATCGACAGCACGAACGGCATCATCAGGAAGATCTGGTAGGGGATGACGCCCCCGGTAATTTGCTGCAGCCGCACCTGGTAAGCATCGAAGGCGGCAAACAGGATGGCGCCGATCAGCGCCTTGCCCGGCCGCCAGGAGCCGAACACCACCAGCGCGATGGCGATCCAGCCACGCCCGTTGATCATCTCGAAGAAGAATGAGTTGAACGCCGACATGGTAAGAAACGCGCCACCGATCGCCATCAGCGCCGAGCCTACCATCACCGCACCGATCCGGACGGCGGTCACCGAAATGCCCTGCGCTTCGACGGCTGAAGGGTTTTCGCCCACCGCCCGCACCGCCACGCCCACCGGCGTCCGGTAGAAGACGAAGGCAACGGCTGCGACCGTGAAATAGGCGAGGTAGGTCAGCGGCGTCTGGTTGAACAGCGCCGGTCCGAGCACCGGAATATCCGACAGAACCGGGACAGCAAAGGGCTGGAAAGGTTCGATCTTCGGCGGCGAGGAGACTTCCGGCAGCAGGATCCGGTAGGTGAAATAGGTCAGGCTCGAGGCAAGCAGCGTGATCCCGATCCCGGTGACATGCTGCGACAGCCCCAGAGGCACGGTGAGGAAGCCGTGCAGCAGCCCGAACATTGCCCCCGTCAGCGCGGCGACGAACACACCGGTCCAGAGATCGCCGCCCATGTAGACGGTGAACCAGCCGGAAAAAGCGCCGGCCACCATGATGCCCTCGATCCCCAGATTGAGCACGCCCGCCCGCTCACAGATCAGCTCGCCCATGGTCGCGAAGATCAGCGGCGAGGCGATGCGGATCGCGGCAACCCAGAAACTGGCGGTGAACAGAATCTCAAGCGCTTCGTTCATGTCACCTCCAGCGCACGCGGTAGCGCATCAGCATGATCGCCGCGACCATGGTCAGAAGCGACGTCGCCACCATGACCTCGGCAATGTAACTCGGCACATTGGCGCTGCGGCTCATCGCGTCGGCGCCGACAAAGATGCCGGCCACGAAGATCGCGGCGGCAATCACGCCGAGCGGATTGAGCATGGCCAGCATGGCGACGACAATGCCGGTATAGCCATAGCCCGGCGACAGGTCGAGCGTCAGGTTGCCCTTCAGCCCCGCCACTTCGGAAAAGCCCGCCAGCGCCGCAAGCCCGCCCGACAGCAACGCCGTCTTGACGATCACCCGGTTGACCGGAATGCCCGCGAACCGCGCGGCTTCAGCATTGTGCCCGACGGCGCGCATCTCGTAGCCCAGCGTGGTCTTCTTCATGATCACCCAGACCACGATCGCCGAGACGATGGCCAGGATGAAACCGAAATGAAGCCGCTTGCCCTTGATCAGCCTTGGCAGTTGCGCTTCCGCAATCACCCGCTTGGACTGCGGCCAGCCGAGCCCCGTCGGGTCCTTCAGGGGACCTTCGAGCAGCATCGAGACGAACAGCAGCACGATGAAGTTCAAGAGCAACGTGGTCACCACCTCGTCGACACCGAACTTTGTCTTGAGAACCGCCGGCCCGAGCAGGGCCAGCGCGCCCGTCAGCATCGCGGCAATCATGATCAGCGGGATCAGCCCAGCCGACGGCAAAGTCACCGCGCCGGTGCCGATCACCACGGTCATCACCGCCCCCAGATAGAGCTGCGCTTCGGCGCCGATGTTCCAGAGCTTGGCCCGGAACGCCACTGCTACCGCGAGCCCGGTGAAGATCAGCGGCGTCGCCCGGGTCAGGGTTTCGAGTGCCGCGAACTGCGATCCGGCAGCGCCCTTGATCACCAGCCAGAACACCGTCAGCGGCGACGCACCGGCGATCATCACCAGGAGCGACGAAAAAACCACCGTGGCCAGGATTGCACCGGCCGGCCAGAGGATGCTGGCCGCAACCGATGAGGCAGGTCTCGGTTCAAGCCGCATGGCTCGCCCCTTCGTCGTGTCCGTGGCCGGCCATCAACTCGCCCAGTTCCATCACGCTGAGCTCGCCGCGCAGCGACGGCTTGGAAAGCTGACCCCGGTGGATCACCAGGATCCGGTCGGACAACGTCTGGATTTCATCAAGATCTTCCGAGATCAGCAGCACCGCTGCCCCCCGGTCGCGCGCCTCGATCAGCCGGGCATGCACATAGGCGACAGCCCCGACATCAAGGCCCCGCGTTGGCTGGCTGGCCAGGATGATATCGGGATCCCCGTCAAGCGCCCGGCCAAGGATCAACTTTTGCATGTTGCCACCCGACAACAGCCGCACGCGCGCCTCGGGCGACGGACATTTGACGTCGTAGGCCTTGATGATGTCATTGGCAAAAGCGGCGGCGGCCTTCCAGTCGAGGAAACCGAACCTTGAGAACCGCGGGCTGCGGTAGGCTTCGGAAATCACGTTCTCGGCCACGCTCATGTCGCCGATCATCCCGGTGGCGTGCCGGTCTTCCGGGATGCGACCGAGGCCACGTTCAAGCGCGGCGCCGGGAGACCATCGCTCGACCTTTTCGCCATGCACGAGGATGTCGCCTTCGATAGCCTCGAGGGTCCCGGAGATAAGCGCCGCCAGCGCTGCCTGGCCATTGCCCGATATGCCTGCAAGGCCGGTGATCTCGCCGCCGCGCAACTGCATGGAAATCTGTTTCAGCGCCGCGCCGCCCATGCTTCGCGTGGAAACGCCCTTGAGTTCGAACAGGCAATCGCCGGGCGATGCGGGGCCGATCTCGTTGACCGGCAATTGCCCGCCGACCATCAGTTCCGCCAGTTCGCGCCGCGTCGCCTCGGAGGTCCTGCGCTCGCCGGCAAGCTTGCCGCCGCGCAGCACCACCACCCGGTCCGAAACCGATTGCACCTCGCCTAGCTTGTGGGAGATGAAGATCACCGAAAGTCCCGCCGCCACCAGTTTCGCCAGCGTGGCAAAGAGCGCCTCGGTTTCCATCGGCGTCAGCACCGCCGTCGGCTCGTCGAGAATGAGAATCCGCGCCTCGCGATAGAGCGCCTTGAGGATCTCTACCCGCTGCCGCTCGCCAACAGAGAGCTCGGTGATCATCCGGTCCGGATCGACTTCCAGCCCGTAATCCGCGGCCAGCCGCCGGATTTTCTCCCGCGCGGCCGATTTGCCCAGGTTGAACGACCAGAGCGGCCGCGTACCGAGCACGATGTTTTCCAGCACTGTCATCTGGTCGGCAAGCGTGAAATGCTGGTGCACCATGCCGATGCCGGCCGCGAGCGCAGCATGCGGGTCACCGGGCGGCAATGTCCTGCCGAAAACCTCGATGTCTCCTTCGTCGGCGGTGTAATGGCCGAAAAGGATGTTCATCAGCGTGGTTTTGCCGGCGCCGTTCTCGCCAAGCAGCGCAATCACCTCACCGCGCTTCAACGTCAGTGAAATGGCGTCATTGGCAACCAGCGGGCCAAATCTCTTGGTAATGCCCGTGAGGCGGAGAACGGTCTCCGCCTCCGGGCCATTGTTGGCGTCCATCAGTTGGACTTGGGCTCTTCGTCGTTGATCTCGACCACGAAGGAGCCGTCCTTGATCGCAGCTTCCCGCTCGGCGACGAGCTTCATCGCTGCTTCGGGAACCTTGCCTTCGAACGTGCCGAGCGGCGCCAGCGAGCAGCCGCCTTCCTTCATGAAGGAATAGACCCCGTAATTCTCGGCCTTGAACGTGCCGGCCTTGACCATCGCGATGGCGTGGTCGAGCGTCGGCTCGAAGTGCCACAACGCCGAGGCCACCACGGTGTCCGGGTAGTCTGACTGGGTGTCGATCACGTTGCCGATTGCCAGCACGCCCTTTTCCTTGGCGGCATCCGACACGCCGAAGCGTTCCGCATAGAGAATGTCCGCACCACCATCGATCTGGGCGAACGCGGTTTCCTTGGCCTTCGGCGGGTCGAACCACGAACCGATGAAGGCAACCTGGAACTTGGTGTCGGGCGCAGTTTCCTTCACGCCTGCCATGAAGGCATGCATCAGGCGGTTGACTTCCGGAATCGGGAAGCCGCCGACCATGCCCATGTTGTTCGACTTGGTCATCGCGCCCGCGATGATGCCGGAGAGATAGGAAGCGTCCTGGATGTAATTATCGAAGACCGCGAAATTCGGCGCGTCATCCTTGGGCAGGAAGCTCGAGCCCATCAGGTAGGCGGTCTCCGGATAGTCGGCGGCCACCTGGCGTGCGGCATCCTCGACCGCGAAGACTTCCCCGATGATCAGGTCATGACCGGCCTCGGAATATTCGCGCATCACGCGCTCGTAGTCGTTGTTGGAT
Organism: Hoeflea sp.; assembly: GCA_020637795.1. Classification (GTDB taxonomy): domain Bacteria; phylum Pseudomonadota; class Alphaproteobacteria; order Rhizobiales; family Rhizobiaceae; genus Hoeflea. The sequence continues at coordinate 538,149 of JACKJT010000003.1, forward strand.
GTATTTTCGGAAAACACATACTCGATGTCGCCGCGCGCGACGGCGGCATTGGCGGCCTTGTGAATCCGGCTCACCCACTGCTGTTCGACCGGAACGGTGTAGATCGCGGCGACCTTGAGCGGCCCTTCGGCGCGCGCCCGGCCGATGAATCCAGGCATGCTCAGCGCGGCGGCGCCGGCAGCGGCTCCTGCGAGAACCTGACGGCGTTTGAGAAGGTGTGTACGGCTGGACGTAGTCGAATTTGTCATGGCTGACGCTCCTGTTTGACAAAGATATAAGCTGCACCCGTCATTATTTTTGACCAAAAGATAAAACGTGCGTCCCGCCTTGGCAACAGCGTAATACTTGCTGTGCACAATCGGCTCAGCCAGCCGTTCCCGCCTGGCGATCAGACCAAAACCGGCTCACATGCCAGACCAGCGCGGTTTTTTGGTTGCGCATCATGCCCAATCCGGCACAACGGTAGCATCTGCCCAACATCCGGCCCCGGACCGGCCGACAGGAAAGGAAGCGATCCAGATGACCGACAGACCGCATGGCAATCTGCTGGCGCTCAATTGCGGCTCGTCTTCCATCAAGTTTGCCGTGTTCACCCACCGCTTCGAGCGCAGCTTCTCCGGACTGGTCGAGGCAATCGGGCACGGCCAGACCCCGAGACTTAAAACATCAGCCGGCGACAGGATGGAATTTGGTGGACCCGACCAGGGCCATGCCGAGGTACTGCCGCGGCTGATCAGCGAGATCGTCCTGCCACGCGCGGGAGCGATAACGGGTGTCGGCCACCGCATTGTTCACGGCGGCGAGCGGTTCAACGCCCCCGTCATCGTCGATCCTGACATCCGAGCAGGCATTGCCGAGCTCATCCCTCTGGCACCAGGACACCAGCCGCACAATCTGGCAGGAATTGACGCGGCCACGCGAGCCCTTCCCGGCGTTCCGCAGATCGCCTGCTTCGACACCGCGTTCCACTCCGGCATCGCCGCGGTGCGACGCGAAATGCCCCTTCCCCGCAGCTACGCCAGGGATGGTCTCATTCGCTATGGCTTCCACGGACTGTCTTACGAGCATGTCGCCGCGAGCCTGCCAGGTCTCGGCCTTTCTTCGGGCCGGGTGATCGCCTGCCACCTCGGCAATGGCTGCTCGATCTGCGGCATGATCGACGGAAAAAGTGTCTGGACCTCGATGGGCTTCACCCCGCTCGACGGGCTGATGATGGGCCAGCGCCCCGGACGGCTTGATCCCGGCGCGGTCCTCTGGCTGGTCGAACACCATGGCGGGGACACAGCCGCCGTCGGCAAGCTGTTCTATCACCAGAGCGGCCTGTCGGGCGTGTCCGGCCTGTCGGGCGACATGCGCACGCTTCTTGCAAGCGATCAGCCCGATGCCGCCTTCGCGGTCGAGATGTTTGTCGACCGGCTGGTCCAGGAAATCGGCGGCGCGGCGGCAAGTCTCGGCGGGGTCGACGCACTGGTCTTCTCCGGCGGCATCGGCGAGAACGCCGCGCCAATCCGCGCCATGGTTATCGAAAGGCTCGCATGGCTCGGCTTCGACCTGGACGCAACGGCAAATGCCTCGGGAGCGGGCCGCCTGACAGCTGCAGAAAGCGCACGCCACGCCTTTGTCGTCGAGGCGGACGAAGAGCGGATCATCGCCCAGGCGATTGCCGGCCTGCTGGGGTGATTGAGCCTATTGCCAGTTGCCAGCCAGCGCCCGGAGCAGGTCCGACCGGCTGATCTGGCCGACCAGCCGTCCCTCCGACATCACCGGGAACCGCCGGAAACTGCTTGCCAGGAAGGCTTCGGCAGCCTCGACGAGATCGAGTTCCGCATCCAGGGATACCGGTTCGGTCGACATGTAGTCAGCGACCGTATCACCCCACTCCCGGAAATAGCTCGCATGCAGCGCCGCCTTGAGGCAGTCCTTCTGCGACAGCATGCCGACCAGATTTCCCGTCGCATCAAGCACCGGCGCGCCGGAGATCCGGTTGTCGATCAGCAGGTTCATCGCCCGGTTGATCTCCAGCTCGGGTGTCAGCGTGATCAGCTCACGGCTCATATAGGTCCTGATCCGGGGCCGCTCACTCATGGGTCTGACCCTTGCGGCAACCGCTGCAGGAAAGTCCGGTGGCGCAAGCCAGGCCGCCGCACGATCCCTTGAGCGGTGAGCGTCCGAAGATAACCCCCAGCGCCAGCCCGAGCACGGAGAGCAGAACCAATCCGAATGCGAGCAGGAATGTCTCCATCGTCTGTTCCTCCTAGGCGGTCACGTAAGCGTCGAATCCACCGGTCATGATCTCCTGGCTGTCGCCCTTCTCAAACCGGACAAACAGCGCCGGGATGGAATGGGTCTCGGCGAACGCCGCCCCCCGCTCCATCCCCATGACCATCAGCGCGGTCGCTAGGGCGTCGGCGCGCATCGCCGAGGCATCCAGCACCGACACCGATGCCGGCAGAGCGTCGACCGGACGACCGGACCGCGGGTCGATCAGGTGACTGACCCCGCTCTCACCAAATCTGATATTCTGCCTGCCGGTTCCCGATGTCGCCAGTGCAAGCGGACCGGGTGCAACGATGCGCTCCATGACACCCGGTTCGGTATCGGGTCGTTCGATTCCGACCTGCCAGGCCCGCCCGTCCGGATGGTACCCGAGCGTTCGGACCTCGCCGCCGAGTTCGAACAGGGCCCTCTCCACCCCGACAGCCGGCAAGCCTTCGATGATCCGGTCGAGCGCATAGCCCTTGGCGATCCCGCATAGATCCAGTGTCAGTCCGGATACTCGCTTGCGCAATCCGCTGGTCGAAACCGACAGGTCTTCCGGATGCACCCGATCACCGTGGATGGGGCCAAATCCGAAACGGTTGACCAGCGGACCGATCGTCGGATCAAACGCGCCATCGGTAAACCGGGACATCTCGAGCGCATGATCCGCGACATCGGCAAGCGGTCTCGAGCAGACCTGCCAGTCAACCGTCTCCGTGCGATTGAAGGCAGAGAGTTCCGACTGGACCATATAGGGCGACATCGCCTGATTGATCTCGGCGACGACTGAAGCCACCAGCTCGCGCACAGCGGCCGATCTGCTTGCGTCCGGCAGCGCCGCTCGCCAAGTGCTTCCAAATGCCGGACCGCCGACACTGATCGTTCCGGCCGCCGCCGGATGCATGGTCCAGGCCATCGCAGCCGCGGTCGAGGCAAGAAAATGGCGTCGTGTCATCCGCATGGCATCAGACTCCGAAATCATCACTGAAGATATGGGATTTGTCGACGCCGGCATCGTCCAGCATCGCCAGCACCGCCCGGATCATCATCGGCGGGCCGCAAAGATAGTATTCGCAAGCCTCCGGCGCCGGATGATCCCTGAGATAGTTCTCCCAGGCCACCATGTGCACAAAACCGGTGCTTCCCTGCCAGTTGTCTTCAGGGCGTGGGTCGGAGAGCGCCACCGTCCAGCCGAAGTTCGGATGCCTTTCGGCCAGCGCGTCAAACTCGTCCTGATAGGGCAGATCGGCCTTGTTGCGCGCGCCGTACCAATAGCTGATGCGGCGGTTGCTCTTCAGCCGCTCCAGCTGGTCGAAGATGATCGCGCGCAGCGGCGCCATGCCGACACCGCCGCCGATGAAGATCATTTCAGCCTCGCCGGGCTGGGCCCGGAAGCTTCCGAACGGCCCGGAAGTATCGACCAGGTCTCCCGGCCTGAGCGAAAACAGCCACGAGGAAACCACGCCCGGCATCACGTCGGGAAGCGACGGGGGTGGCAGCGCCAGCCGGATGTTGAGCACGATCCGTCCGGCTTCGGTATCCTCCGGCCGGTTGGAGACCGAGTAGGCCCGTGTCACCGGTGCGGGACTGGAAACCTTGAGCGCCCGAAGTGTCTGCCATACCGCCGCGTGGGCATCCGGTACATCGATATCCGCATAGTTGCGCTCGAACGGCGGTGCGGTAATCTGCACGAAGGACCCAGCCTCGATATCGAGCTTCATGCCGTCGGGCTGACGCAAAACGACTTCCCTGATCAATGGCGTCAGCGCCCGCACGCTTTCTACCGTGCAGACGAATTTTTCCGCCGACATCAGGTCGTTGTCGACTTCAACTTCCATGTCGCCGCGCATCACCACCTGGCAGGCGAGGTGGAAATGATCGCGAAGGTCCGCCTTGGTCAGCCGAGCGGCTTCCGTCGGCAACGGCGCGGAACCGCCCTTGAGGATCTTCACCCGGCAAAGGCCGCAGGTGCCCGCGCCGGCACAGGCCGATGGCACGAGGATACCGTTTTCGTTCAGCGCAGACAGCAGCTTGACCCCGGTGCTGGTGTCGAACTTGCTCGACCCGTTCACGGTCAGCACCGCCGGGCGCGAGGGCGAAAGGATCGACCGCGCAAACATCACCGTGACCGCAAGCACCAGCACGATCGCCGTAAGAAGGGCAATGCCGAGAACGATCTCCGTCATGGCGTCACCAAGGAAAAGGCCGAGAACCCGAGCGACATCAGGCCGGTGACGATGAAGGCGCTGGCCAGTCCCTCGACGCCCTTCGGCATGTCGCTGTACTTGAGCCTCTCGCGAATGGCCGCGAAAGTGATGATCGCCAGCGCCCAGCCGATGCCGCTGCCGATCCCGTAGACAACCGACTGCTCGAAATCATAATGGCGTTCGACCATGAACAGGCTGCCACCGAGGATGGCGCAGTTGACGGTAATCAGCGGCAGGAAGATACCGAGCGCCCGGTAGAGCCGTGGCGCGAACCGGTCCAGCGCCATCTCAAGGATCTGCACCATCGCGGCAATAACGCCGATGAAGCTCACGAGCTTCAGGAAGGTCAGATCGACATCCGGCAAGCCTGCCCAGCCCCAGGCGCCCTCGATCAGCAGCAGGTTGAAGATCAGGTAGTTCACCGGGACGGTGATGGCCTGCACAACGATGACCGCGAGCCCGAGGCCGACGGCCGTATCCACCCGCTTGGACACAGCCAGAAAGGTGCACATCCCGAGGAAGAACGACAGCGCAAGATTTTCCTGGAAGATCGATTTGATCAGAAGCTCGCTCATGGCCGGCGGTCCTCCGCAGCCTTCAGACGGAACTCCGGCTGCTCAACCTGTTCCGGACGCAGCACCCGCACCAGCCAGACCAGCAGGCCGAGGATGAAAAACGCGCTCGGCGCCAGTTGCATCAGGCCGAGCGGTTCGAACCAGCCGCCTTCCGCCACAGTCGTGACCAGCGGTACCCCCATCAACCCGCCGGTGCCGAGAAATTCGCGCAGCGCCCCGACAATCAGCAGGATCAGGCTGTAGCCGAGACCGTTTCCAAGACCGTCCACCACGCTCGGCAGCACCGGATTGCGCATGGCGAAGGCCTCCGCGCGGCCAAGCACCAGGCAATTGGTCACGATCAGCCCGACAAAGATCGACAGCCGCTTGCTCATCTCGAACATGAAGGCCTGCATAAACTGGTCGATCACGATGACGATCGAGGCAACGATGGTGATCTGGATGATCAGCCGGATCGACGGCGGAATGTGGTGCCGCATCAGACTGATCACACCACCCGACAAACAGAGGACCACGGTCAGCGCCACCGACATGGTGATCGCCGTGGACAAGGTGGTGGTCACGGCCAGCGCCGAGCAGATGCCCAGGATCTGCAGGGTGATGGGATTGTTGCCAAGCAGCGGGCTGATGAGGTGATGTTTCAGCGACATCCTAGAGCCCCTCCTGCCTGAGCCTGGCGAGGAACGGGCCAAATCCCTTGTCTCCCAGCCAGAACCTCAGGATATTGGTCAACCCGGTGCTGGTCCGCGTGGCGCCGGATATCCCGTCGACCTCGTAGGGCGTGGAAGCCCCGCCACGCACCAGTTCGATCCGGACGGTGCCGGTCTCGTCGGCGATCTTCTTGCCCGGCCAGAGCGCCAGCCATTCCGGTTCCTCGATCCGTGCGCCAAACCCGGGCGTATCGCCCTGCTCGACAATCGCCAGCGCGGCAATCGTGGTCAGATCCGCCTCGATCGCCAGTGCTGCACGAATGGTGGATTGATATCCGGCGCCATAGACCGGCAACACGATCAGCTTCAGGTCGCCATCCTTCTGCAGCAGGTAGACCGGTGACTGGTTGGCCCGACGCTTGATGCCGGCAATGTCTGCATCTGGATCAAGCGCGATGCTGGCGTTTGGGTCCTGCAGCGCCGCCTCGAGATCGAAACCGGCCGGATCCTCGCCGCTCGCGAAACTGCCATCGTCCAGGTTGACCAGTCGCGTTTCCAGCGTATCGACCCCGGATTCCATCATCAGGTCACGCATGCCCGGCAGCGTATCGAGCATCTGGTCGATACGCGCCTGCCGCTCGGCCGCCCGGTTGGCCTCCTGATACGGCCTCAGCATCACCGCCGCCACCGAAACAGCGGCAGATGAGACAAGCGCAACGAGGACTGCCATGCCGATGATCTTGACCAGATCATCGTTCGAACGCGCAAAGAAATTTCGAATGGGTGACAACAGCTTAGCCATGCACCCTCCCCCGCCGCCTGACGATCACCGCCACGGTCAGATGATCTATCAACGGTGCAAACAGGCTTGCAAGAAGCGATGCGAACACGAGGGCTGCCGGCCCGATGGCTGAACCGGCCAGAGTATCGAAGAGCATGATCAGCAGCCCGGCCAGAAGACCGTACACCCAGCGCCCCCATTGCGTCGAGGCGCTGGCAACGGGATCGGCGACCAGAAACACAAGGCCAAAGACTGCCGTCGTCAGAACCATTGGCAGCCCGCTCAGCCCTTGCCGGGCAAGTTCGACAGCCATAAGCACGGCGGCAACGGATGCCAGTACCCGCCAGGAAATCAGCCCTCCCCAAAGCAGCAGCACCGCGCCGGGAAGCGTAGCCAGTGCCACCGCCTCGCTCGTCACGGACAAGCTGGCACCGGTGAAGGAAAACACCAGGAATCCCGCCGCCGCCGCCGCTGCCGAGACGATGCCATACCCCCTGCCGCCGAACACCAGTTCGCCAAACACCACCCCGAAGCTTGCGGCCAGCGCGATTTGCCAGAGTGGAACCGTCGCCGGAACCAGGATTGCGAAAATCAGCGCAGCGGTCACAGTGTGCAAGCTCGGGGATCGCCCGCGGATCAGATCAAAGGCCAGCTCCCAGGCGAGACAGGCAACCAAAGCGGTCATCAGCACCGCGATCTGCACCGCCCCGCGCTCGGCCAGGCTCACACCCACCGGTCCGGCCAGCGCAATCGACTGGGCCAGCGTGACCCGCGCAGGCGTCCATCCGCGGCGTTGCTGCATGAGATGGGAATCGAGGAGCCTGCCAGTCATGCATCCTCCGCAAGTTCATCGAGCACATGGCGCAGCATCCGCCGGTAATCCGCGCCGCTGGTGCAGGCAAGCGAGACGGCCGCCAGATCTTCTTCGACCATTTCAAGACACCCGAGACGGCTGGCGGTCTCCGCGTCGCCAACGCTCAAGGCGCGCAGGAACGGCACGACCGGAACATCGAACGAAAGCGCCCGCTCAAGCGCGCCGGTGGGAACCAGCGGTGCGGGTATCTGCGAAGCCCGCCGGAAACGTGCCATCATCCCCCGTTCCGGCGCATTGACATGCCTAGGGGCATCATCAAGCAGGGTAATCTGATGGTGGTAACGTCCGAGCCAGGAGGCCTTGCGTCCATTTGTCTCCGACCCGGAAAGAACGCAAAGCGGAGCACCATGATTGCCCGGCTGCGACTCCTCACCGATCAGCTCCTGCAGGCTGGCCCCGGCTATCGTCCTGAGCAATCTCGGTCGCTTTGCCCGCGGACCCGCAATGGCGACAACGCGGCTGAAATCATGAACACCGGTCTCGATCAGCCTTCCGATCGACAGCACGTCCTGATAGCCGATGCTCCACACAGATCTGCCCTGACCGACAGGATAAAGCCGATGAATGTGAGTTCCCGCAAGACCGCAAGACCCGTCTGACGGAAAGAACGCGCCGCGAATGCGGTCGCCAAGACCTGCCGCAATATCCGCCCCGTGAGCCTGGCAAACATGCACCGTCCCTTCGGTCAGGAGCGCCACCGCCTTCAGACCCGCCGCAAACACGTCATGCTGACCGGCAAGCACCATCCTGGGATCGGGCGCATGCGGATTATCGGCGGTCACCGTGACAAAGATCGCGTCCGGCACGGCGTCAGGTTCCGGGATGCGGCCGAAAGGGCGCGTCAGGAAAGCGGCCCAGAATCCCTTGGCAAGCAATGCCGCACGCACGTCTGCGGCCGTTGACATGGCCATGATGACGGGATCCGGTTCATGCTGACCGGTTTCGGAGCGGATCACCAGAGCCGACAGGCTGCGGCGCGGGCCAAGTGTGATCGATTCGACAACGCCGGAGACCGGTGAGGCGAAAACAACTTCGGGATGGGCGCGATCGTGAAACACCGCCTGGCCGCGCTTGATGCGGCTGCCCTGTTCGCAAAGCAGTTTCGGGCGCAGGCCGGGCAGATCAGCACCCAGCAAGGCGATCCGTCCGACAGGCGCTCCATCATGGATCGTCTGTTCGGGCAACCGCGCATGTTCAGTCCTGAACCACGGCAACACGTAAGCCACCACCTTGTTCCATCGCCCTGATTGCCACGAATCGGGCCATTGCATTGATCGCACAACAAGAGCCTGTTGGCCCCTTTGTGGAGAAACACTATCAGGGTGAGACCGGACATCCATTGAGCGAGATCAATGCGAGCGCGCGATGCGACGTCATAATCACGGCACAAGAAGAGCATCCCGAATTGCCGCAGAACCAATTTGACTGAACCGCTGGAGGCCTGCCATGTCCTACATCCGTACCCTGATATCCCTTTTGCCACTGGTCTTTGTCGGCATCCCGGCCGCTCAGGCGCAGCAAACATCACCAGTCACTGCAATTGTCGAAAGCTGGATGGCCTCGCGCCATGGCGACCGGAAGGCTGAAGCTTTCGTTCACTGGAACAAGGATGGCGCGGTACCGGAGGATTGCGCTACATGTCATTCCTCGCCCGGAATGCTGGATTTCCTCGGCGCTGACGGATCGACTGCAGGCAAGGTGGATGCCCCGGCATCGACCGGCACTTCGGTCGATTGCGTTGCCTGCCACAACCAGGCCGCCCATGATCTCAAGCAGATCACCTTCCCGTCGGGCGAAGTCATGACGGAAGCCAGCCCGTCGGCGATCTGCATGGTCTGCCACCAGGGCCGCGCCTCAAGCGACAGCGTCAATGCCGCGATCGCAGGCGCTGAGGACGATACCGTCAACGGCGATCTCGGCTTCATCAATGTGCATTACGCCGCCTCGGCGGCAACCATGTACGGCGGTTCTGTTCGCGGCGGCTACCAGTATGAAGGCAAGACCTACGCCGAACGGTTCGCACACGTGCCAGACTTCAACACCTGCACCACGTGCCACAATCCGCACACGACCAAAGTCGTCGCCATCGATCAATGCGTGGCTTGCCACAAGGGCGCAGAAACCATGCGCGACATACGCACCACTCCGGCGGACGTCGATGGCGACGGCAACGCCAAGGAGGGTATCAGCGCCGAAATCAGCACCCTGCATGAAAAGCTCGGCGAAGCGATCCGGCTCTATGCGAAGGACGTAAGCGGCAAGCCGGTGGCTTATGACAGTCACGCCTATCCCTACTTCTTCAACGACCTGAATGGAAACGGCACGGCAGATCCCGACGAAGCCAAGTTTCCCAACAGCTACAAGAGCTGGACACCGCGCCTGTTGCGCGCGGCCTACAATTACCAGTTCCTGGCCAAGGAACCCGGCGCCTACGCGCATAATCCGCGCTACGCCATTCAACTCGCCTATGACAGCCTTGAGGACTTGGCTTCCAAGGCCACCACGGTCGACATGTCCGGCATGACACGGCCTTAATGAAAGCTATCGCCTTGCAATCACCAGCCCGGAACCTGATTACCGGGCTGGTGATTGATCATGACAGTCCGCTGGAAGCCGCATCGTGCAGGGTGAGTGACAATGGCCAACTCTGAAGTCCTTATCGCGGTCGGCATTCTGTTTCTGGCCGGTCTTCTGCTCGACAAGATCGGCCGGATCGTCCATGTCCCCCGGGTCACCCTGCTGATCCTGCTGGGCGCCATCATCGGTCCGCCGGTGATGGATCTGCTGCCCGGCAGCTTCAACGAATCCAACGAGTTCTATGCCCCGACGGCGTTGACCATGGTGGCCTTCCTGCTCGGCGGCACGCTGAACCCCGCGACATTGAAAACCCACGGCCGCGAGATCATGATCATATCGCTGACGCTGGTCGCGGTTTCCGTCGTGCTTGTGGCGACAGGGCTCTGGCTGATCGGATTGCCGGTCGCAATTGCGGTGCTTCTGGGTGGAATGTCGGCGGCCACGGACCCTGCCGCCACGCATGATGTCATTACCCAGGCTGGAGCCAAGGGACGCTTTGCCACAAACCTGCTCGGGATTGTTGCCATCGACGACGCCTGGGGCCTGCTTGCCTTTTCGATGGCACTGACCTTCGCCGGCATCATGGTGGACCAGGACGCCCTTATGGCGATGGTGCATGGCGGGCGCGAGGTCGGTGGGGCGGTCTTGCTGGGTCTGGCAATCGGCTTGCCGGCAGCATTTCTGACGGGGCGGATAAAGCCGGGCGAACCAACCCTGATCGAGGCAGTCGGCCTGGTTTTTCTCTGTGCCGGTCTCGCGCTGCATTTCGGCTTCTCGTTCCTGCTCACCGGCATGGTCTGCGGCGCAACCATCGTCAATCTTGCCCGCCACCACGATCGGCCATTTCACGAGATCGAGCGTATAGAATGGCCCTTCATGCTGCTGTTTTTCGTCATGGCCGGGGCATCGCTGGAAACCGGCAACCTCACTGAAGTCGGGTATATCTGCTTCGCCTATTTCATCCTGCGTGCCCTCGCCCGCCTGCTCGGCGGCTGGGCCGGCGGGCGCCTCGCAGGCCTGCCTCACCACGAAAGCAGACTGACCGGCCTCGGTCTGATGCCGCAGGCGGGCGTTGCAATCGGCATGGCGCTGGTTGCCAGTGAACGGTTTCCCGAAATCGGTGAGGATCTGCTTGCCGTTGCAGTCGCCAGCACCATCGCATTCGAACTGGTCGGTCCCTTTCTGACCCAGATAGCCATTCGCCGCATCGGCGCGCAGTAGCCGCCTGATGCGACCGTCGGCGGATGGCGCCACGGTACAGTTTCTGGATTGCTCCACATAGGCAGTCGCCATTAGCTTGCCATCAATGCATTCAAATGACACTATGAATTCGCTGCCACATCATTCCGGTCGATAACTTCGCCCCGGAATAAACGGAGGAACAGACAACGGCAGCGCACTGGAACTGTGAAGCAATATATTTCCGTGGGAGGAAACATGTCTAACGAACTCAATCGCAGAAGATTTCTGCGCGGCTCCGCTGTTGCTGGTGCTGCCGCTCTCGCCACTCCGGCTATCGCCCAGAATGCGACGACAACCCTTAAGATGCAGGCTGCATGGGGCGGTGGCATCTTCCTTGAAAACGCGCAGTCGTTCGCCAACCGCGTCAACGAAATGTCCGGCGGATCGCTGACCATTGAAGTGTTGCCGGTGGATTCGGTCGTCAAGACAAGCCAGATGCAGGACGCCGTGCATCGCGGCGTTCTCGACGCAGCGCATTATGTGACGGCCTACTGGTACGGCAAGTCCAAGACCGCATCCCTGTTCGGTACCGGCCCCTGCTTTGGCTGGTCGAGCCAGGAAGTGCTGGGCTGGATCTATTCCGGCGGCGGCCAGGAACTGTTTGACGAGCTGATGGCCGAACTGCGCCTGAACGTGGTTTCCTTCTTCAATTCGCCGATGCCTGCACAGCCGCTCGGCTGGTTCAACCAGCAGATCACCGACGCTGCCCAGATGAAGGGCCTGAAGTACCGGACCGTTGGTCTGGCAGCGGACGTTCTTCTTGAAATGGGTATGTCGGTCGTGCAGTTGCCGGGCGGCGAAATCCAGCCTGCAATGAAGTCCGGCCTGATCGACGCGGCCGAGTTCAACAACCCGACCTCTGACCGTGACTTCGGTATGCAGGACGTTTCCAAGCACTACATGCTGGCCTCCTACCACCAGAGCCAGGAATTCTTCGAAGTCACCATCAACAAGGACAAGTTCAACGGACTTTCGCCGGAGCACCAGGCCATCATCCGTAACGCTTCGATGGCAGAGAACTCGGGCTTCTACTGGGGCAACACCAAGCGTTATGCAGATGACCTGATCAAGCTGCAGGAACAGGATGGCGTCAACGTCTACCGTACGCCGGATTCGGTTCTCGCCGACCAGCTTGACGCATGGGACGTGGTCGCCAACCGCATTGCAGGCGAAGATCCGTTCTTCGCCAAGGTGATGGAATCGCAGATGGCCTACGCCAAGAACGTCATGGGCTACCTAAACCTCAACCAGCCCAACTATCAGCTGGCCTACGATCACTACTTCAAGAAGGCCTGATCCGTCTTGATACGTCCGGGGGCCACTAGATGGCCCCCGGTTTTTTGGCCGGTCTTGGGAGGGGTTTAAGTGGTCAAACTGGTTCACGCGATCGAGGGACTGAGCCTCTGGGTCGGACGCGCCTTTGGGTGGTGCATCCTGATCCTGACTTTGTCAGTCTCCTACGAAGTTTTTGTGCGTTACGTCCTCAACAGCCCGACGGTCTGGGCCTTTGACATGATGATCCAGATGTATGGGGCATTGTTTCTGATGTGCGGCGCCTATGCGTTGGCCCAGGACACCCATGTGCGCGCCGATGTGCTCTACCGGCTGTTTCCGGTCCGCGTTCAGGCCTGGCTGGATTTCGTCCTCTACTTTCTCTTCTTCTTTCCTGGCGTGCTTGCGCTGTTCTGGTTCGGTTGGGAGATTGCGGCGGACAGCTGGCGCTACAAGGAAGTCAGCTTCAACAGCCCAGCCAGCATTCAGATCTATTTCTTCAAATCGCTGATTCCGGTGGCGGGCGCGCTGCTCCTGATCCAGGGCTTTGCCGAACTGGTCCGCTGCGTGATGGCCATACGCTCCGGCCGCTGGCTTGAGCGGCTTGAGGATGTGCGCGAAACCGAGGACATGCTCATGCATATGTCCGAGTTGAAAAAACCTTGACCTGACAGGCGCTTAGGAACTCCAAAAATGACAAATCCAGAAGTTGCCCTGTTCATGCTGGGCCTGTTTATCGTCCTCGTGCTGCTGGGCTTTCCGATTGCCTTCACATTGCTCGCGATGGGCGTCGGCTTCGGCTATTACGCCTACCATCAGGGCCATCCGATCGAAGCCTTCAGCGACATTTTCAACAACAACATCTTCTATCTGGTCAACCAGAACACCTATTCGGTGATGGAGAACGCCACCCTTGTGGCGATTCCGTTGTTTTTGTTCATGGGATATGTGGTCGAACGGGCCAACATCGTCGACAAGCTTTTCGTCTCGCTCTACATGGCCGCACGAAACCTGCCCGGATCACTGGCGATTGCCGCGCTGCTGACCTGCGCTGTCTTCTCGACCGCGTCGGGCATTGTCGGCGCGGTGGTGACGCTGATGGGGCTGCTGGCCTTTCCCGCCATGGCCAACGCCAACTACAACAAGAGTTTCGCATCCGGCGTGATTTGTGCCGGTGGCACGCTGGGCATTCTGATCCCGCCCTCGATCATGCTGATCGTCTATGCGGCGATCGCCGACCTTTCGCCCCTGCGCCTTTACGCGGCCGCCATGTTCCCGGGCCTGCTCCTGGCCGGGCTCTACATCGTCTATGTCATCGTCCGGGTCTGGATAACGCCGTCGCTGGCACCCAAGCCGGATATGAAGGACGTGCCGCCGCCGCGCGAGATCTACTGGAACCTGCTGGTCTCCTTCGTGCCGCTTACGGTTTTGATCATGCTGGTTCTGGGTTCGATCCTCGGTGGCCTGGCGACACCGGCCGAAGCGGCGGCAATGGGTGCGCTCGGCGGCCTGGTGCTCGCAGCGCTTTACCGCGCCCTGACCTGGCAGAAGGTAAAGGAAAGTGTCTTTCTGACGGCCAAGTCCACCGCCATGGTCTGCTGGTTGTTCGTCGGGTCGTGGACCTTCGCCTCGGTATTTTCCTATCTCGGCGGGCACGACCTGATCGCCGAGTGGGTGACCAGCTACGACCTCCAGCCCTGGCAGTTCCTGATCCTGGCGCAGCTCATCATCTTCCTGCTCGGCTGGCCGCTGGAATGGTCGGAAATCCTCATCATCTTTGTCCCGATATTCCTGCCGATGCTCGATACTTTCGGGGTCAATCCCTACTTCTTCGCCATGCTCGTGGCCCTCAACCTGCAGACCTCGTTCCTCACCCCCCCGATGGCGATGTCCGCCTATTATCTCAAGGGGGTGTTGAAGAAACAGATCGAGCTGATGGAGATTTTCCGCGGGATCATGCCCTATCTGGGCATCGTCATCCTGACCATGGTGCTGATGTACCAGTTCCCCGGCATCGCGCTGTGGCTGCCTGACTATCTGTTCGGAACCTATATCCCGTGAAAATAACGCCATACGAACTTTCAGCGACCGAATCCCTTGAGGCCATGGCCGCGGGCCGCCTGACTTCGGTGCAACTCGTGCAATCCTGTCTGGATCGCATCGCCGAAACCGATGACAAGATCAGGGCCTGGGCGCATCTCGATGCCGAGGCGGCGCTGGCGCAGGCGGCGGAAGCCGACCGGCGGCGCAAGGCCGGCTATGGCCTGGGTGCATTGCATGGCGTGCCCGTCGGCCTCAAGGACATCATCGACACCGCCGACATGCCGACGCAGCGCGGCACGCCGGTCTTCGCCGGACGACAACCGGATGCGGACGCACGCGTGGTCGAATTGCTGCGCCAGGCCGGAGCGGTGATACTGGGCAAGACGGTGACGACCGAACTCGCCTTCATGCATCCCAGCGAGACCCGCAATCCGCATAATCCCGATCACAGCCCGGGCGGCTCCTCCAGCGGTTCGGCGGCCGCGGTCGGCGCGCTGCACGTGCCACTGGCGGTAGGAACCCAGACCAACGGCTCGGTGATAAGGCCGGCATCCTTCTGCGGCACATTTGGCTTCAAGCCGACCCGCGGGGTCATTCCACGGTCGGGAGTGCTTGAGACGTCCGTCACGCTTGACCAGCTCGGCGGCTTCGCCCGCAGCCTTGCCGATGTCGCGCTATTGACGGATGCCATCTCCGGCTACGATCAGCGGGATGCCGCGAGCCTGCCCTGGCCACCGCCGCACATGGCCGCGGGCGTGGCCCAGGACGTGCCGGTCCCGCCCGATCTGGCCTGGTTCGACCTGCCTTTCAACGACCGCCTCAGCGAGGCAGCTCGCGAGGGTCTTGATGCCGTGATCGAGATGCTGGGCGAGCGGGTGCTGCGCATGACCCCGGCAGACACGCTTTCCAACCTGGTGGCGGTTCAGGCACGCATCCACCAGTACGAGTTCTGCCGGCATCTGGCCGAGACCCTTGACGGACACTGGGACCAGATCAGCGACACGCTGAAACCGATCGTCACCCAAGGGCGTCAGATCAGCCAGACGGAGTACGAGGATGCCTTGGCGGTCAAGGTATCGGCGGAAAAGTTCTTCGCCGATTTCTTTCTGGAATTCGATGCCATCATTGCACCCGCGGCAGCCGGCGAAGCGCCGAGATTCGGGTCAGGCACCGGTGATCCGATATTCTGCACCCTGTGGACCCTTGCCGGGTTGCCTTGCGTGACCCTGCCCCTGCTGGTCGGCGAGACCGGTTTGCCGATTGGCGTGCAGCTGATCGGGGCAGCCGAAAAGGACGACCGGCTGTTGCGCACGGCGCGGTGGCTCCAGGACACACTTGCAACAGCAGCTGCTGAACACTGAAAGGACAATCCATGTCATACCCTGTCAAAGTGATCGCCGGCCTCATCGGCACAGTGCTGTTTCTGATCTTCGTGGGCGAACTGTCCCGTTCGATCTCGCACGGTTTCGCCGGTTTCTGGGGTGGCTTGCCGTTCATGCTCATCGTCATCGCCGTCGGCTTGATGGCGGTCTATGATTACTGGGAGGAATGCGTCCGCAGGCCGAAAAAATGAGCGCAAAACCGAAGCTCTGGATCACGCGCAGGCTCTCCGATGCCACTCTTGAACGCGCGGCACGCGATTATGACGCCATCATCAATTTCGAGGACGGCCTGAGTTCGGACGACGACCTGGTCGCGATGAGCGCCCGGGTCGACGCCATCATTCCATGCCATTCCGAACGGTTTACCGCGGACGTCGCCAGCAAGCTCGATCCGCGCCTGAAGATCATAGCCAACCATTCGGTTGGTGTGGACCATTGCGATCTGCCTGCATTGAAATCGCGCGGCATCCTCGTCACCAACACGCCGGATGTCCTGTCCGACGCAACGGCCGAAATCGCCATGCTGCTGATGCTTGGCGCAGCCCGCCATGCTGTCGAGGGAGACCATCTAGTGCGGTCCGGAAACTGGGATTTCTGGAGTCCTTCCTTCATGGTCGGCAAACAGGTCACGGGCGCGCGGCTCGGCATTGTCGGCATGGGCCGTGTCGGTCAGGCATTTGCCCGCAAGGCACGTGGCTTCGACATGGAAATCCACTATTACAACCGGACCCGCCTGATGCCCGGCCAGGAGCACGGCGCCATCTATCACGACACGGTCGAAAGCCTGTTGGGAGTGGCGGATTTCCTGTCGCTGCACTGCCCGGCGACACCCGAAACAACCGGTCTGATGAACGCCGGGCGTCTGGCGCTCCTGCCGGCCGGCGCTGTTCTCGTCAATACGGCGCGCGGAGCCCTTGTCGACGAAGCTGCCCTGCTTTCCGCCCTTCAAAGCGGGCACATAGCGGCCGCAGGCCTGGACTGCTTCGTGACCGAGCCCGGCGGCAACCCGGCATTTTCCCCGCACAGGAACATCTTCATGCTGCCCCATATCGGCAGCGCCACGGTGCGAACCCGCGACGCCATGGGTTTCCGGGCCCTCGACAATCTCGATGCATTTTTCAAGGGCGAGAGACCGAAGGACATGCTTTAGCGAAGGTCTGCCGCATCTTTCAGGCCCGGTCGGCTTGACCATCGCCGATCCATCTTGCGCCTTCACCGTTTTCAGGTTCAAATCCGTCCATGAGCTACTCTGGACCCAGCTTCACCCTCGGCGTGGAAGAGGAATACCTGCTTGTCGATCGCGACACGCTCGATCTCGTTGCCGCGCCTGAATCCCTGATGGCGGATTGCGCAGCGGAGCTTGAAGGCCAGGTCAGCCCCGAATTCCTCCAGTGCCAGATCGAGGTCGGGACCCGGGTATGCAAGACGGTCGCGGAAGCCGGCCAGGATCTGGCGCACCTGCGGTCTGTGATCTCGCGAATTGCCGGCAATTACGGCATGGCGCCACTCGCCGTGTCCTGTCATCCCTTTGCCGACTGGCACAAACAGCACTTCACCGACAAGCAGCGCTACCGCGAGCTCGAACGCGATCTCGGCGGCGTTGCCCGGCGCATGCTGATTTGCGGCATGCATGTTCATGTCGGCATCGACGATGATGAAACCCGCATCGACCTGATGGCGCAGTTCCCCTATTTCCTGCCGCACCTCCTGGCGCTTTCAACCTCGTCGCCCTATTGGAAGGGGGACGACACCGGCCTGAATTCGTACCGGCTGACGGTGTTCGACAACCTGCCCAGAACCGGGTTGCCGCCACGCTTTTCATCCTGGTCCGAATACCGGCGATCCGTTCAGATCATCATCGACACTGGCCTGATAGAGGACTGCACCAAGATCTGGTGGGATCTTCGCCCGTCCGACCGGTTCCCGACACTGGAATCGCGGATTTGCGACGTTTCTCCCCGGCTGGATGACACTCTGGCCATTGTCGCCCTGACCCAGTCGATCATGCATATGCTGTGGCGACTGCGGACGAAGAACCAGAGATGGCGCATCCATGACCGGTTTCTGGTGGGAGAGAACCGCTGGCGGGCGCAGCGCTATGGCGTCTCGAACGGGTTGATCGATTTCGGCAAGGGATCCGTCGTCGACTTCGCCGATCTGCTCGAGGAACTGATCGACCTGGTCCGCGAAGACGCGATCGCACTTGGCTGCTGGGCCGAGGTCCAGTCGGCCCGCCGGATTGTTCAACACGGCACCAGCGCGGACCGCCAGCGCTCAGTCGAAGCAAAGGCAATCGCCGGGGGCGCCAGCACCAAAGAAGCCCAGAAAGAGGTCGTCAGATCCCTGATCACGGAATTCACCTCTGGACTTGAGACGTACAGGAGCGCCGAACTCGTCACCGGGCAACCGGATCGAAACGTCTCGGAACCGCTTCAATCCTGATCACTTCGCTTGCCATCAGGCCTGCTGAAATGCGGTCCATGACCGCACTGAGCGAAGCATCCGCCTCCGACAGGTGTGTCCGTGTTTGGTTTTTCCTGTCTCTTGGGGCATGATTTGCGAGCGGATTACTCGAAACAGGTGGAACCGATCCACCCAGCCACGGAAGGTCACGACATCCGGCTTCCATCCACAAGAATGATTTTCATCGGAATTCTGCCGGCACTCATGCTTCCCATCCATGGAGCCACTGCCGCCCAACCCCTGTGCGCGCTTTCGCTAGTGCTGGCGCTCGATGTCTCTTCAAGCGTTGATCGCGACGAATTCGACTTGCAGACAAGCGGCCTTGCCCGGGCACTGCGCGATCCCGAGGTACGCCGCTCGATCATTGCGGCGGGCGGAATTCAGGCGACGGCAATGGAGTGGAGCGGTCGCTACCAGCAGGTGGACATCACCTCCTGGACACTGCTTGGCGGCGATGCGGACATTTTCGATTTCGCGGACCGTATCGAGGGGCACCAGCGCACCCACGAGGAATTCCCCACCGCTCTCGGCTACGCTCTCGGTTACGCGGCAACCCGGCTGAACAAGGCGCCGCTCGATTGTGCCCGCTCCGTCATCGATGTTGCCGGAGACGGCATCAACAATGAGGGCTTCGAGCCTGCCCTGGCCTACCGGAACTTCGATTTCTCCGAAGTCACTGTCAACGGACTCGTAATCCGTGGCACAGACCCTGACCCCGTCGCCTATTACGAGAACGAAGTTATTTACGGGCCCGGCGCATTCGTCGTTGTGGCGGAGAATTTCGACGACTACGAGGCTGCAATGAAACGAAAACTGCTCAGAGAGATCAACGGAGCCAATCTGGCCAGGGCCGATTGAGGACTTCAGGTTTACGATCAGAATTTCTGTCCGCCTTTGCAGCGTCCGGTTTTCACCGTTTACAACCTCGCCTGCCGATTTTTTTCTGGTGACCACTGCCGGCTGGGCTGGATATTATTTCGGCAGGGACCCCTTAACAACAGGTTAAGAATTTGCGTATGCGGATATATTGAGCACTAACTCACAATATAGAGATCACTTCAACTTTGACGTTATTGCTAACTTACTTATCATCGATTCAAATTGGTTGAACGGGTAGACAGCCAAGTCGCTATCTGTAACGATTAAGCGCGTCCTTGAAGGGACGCCAAGACAATCGAGTAGATGCATTTCGACAACCAATTGTTCGGGTCATCTATGAAGGGGAAGGGCGCAACAGCCCGCAGCAAGTTAGGGAGCCTGTTTTGGTATCAACCAACACGGACGACGGCTTCGTCGTGTTCGACGGCGTACAGAAGAGCTACGATGGAGAAAATCTCGTCGTCAAGGATCTCAATCTTTCCATCGCCAAAGGTGAATTCCTCACCATGCTGGGCCCGTCAGGGTCAGGAAAGACCACATGCCTGATGATGCTGGCAGGCTTCGAGACCGCCACCAACGGCGCGATCAGGCTTGGCGGCAAGGAGATCAACAACATCCCGCCGCACAAGCGTGGCATTGGAATGGTCTTCCAGAACTACGCCCTTTTCCCGCACATGACCGTGGCAGAGAACCTCTCGTTTCCGCTTGAAGTTCGCAAGATCGGCAAGGCGGAACGCGAAACGAAAGTGCAGCGTGCGCTCGACATGGTGCAGATGGGTGATTTCGGTGGCCGGCGGCCGGCGCAATTGTCCGGTGGCCAACAACAGCGAATTGCCTTGGCCCGTGCACTTGTGTTCGAAGCGGAGCTTGTCTTGATGGATGAGCCTCTCGGCGCTCTCGACAAGCAATTGCGTGAGCACATGCAGTTCGAGATCAAGCACATCTCCGACAATCTCGGCATCACGGTTGTGTACGTAACCCACGACCAGACCGAAGCGCTGACCATGTCGGACCGCGTCGCGGTCTTTGAAGATGGCCGCATCCAGCAGCTTGCTCCGCCCGATGAGCTGTACGAGCAGCCAAAAAACAGTTTCGTTGCCCAGTTCATTGGTGAGAACAACACGCTGATGGGCAAGGTCGAGAAGATTGACCAAGACCTCGCTGTCGTCCGCCTGGACAACGGCGACCTGATCGACACCGTTCCGGTCAATGTCAGCAGTGTTGGCGACAGGACCCTCGTCTCAATTCGGCCCGAACGGGTCGAATTTAACCGTGAACGTCTGTTGCCGGACGCTCACACGCTGAAGGCCGAAGTGCTGGAGTTCATCTACATGGGTGACATCTACCGCACGAGGCTTCGGGTTGCGGGCAAAGACGATTTCATCGTCAAGACCCGCAATGCGCCCGACCAGCGCCGGCTCAAGCCCGGCGAAATGATCGAGATCGGCTGGCGTCCTCAGGACTGCCGAGCGCTCGACGCCTAAGTCTTAGACCATACCCCCAAGCGACTGCCCGATCCATGGGGGGAACCATAAACGGGTATCCTAACAAGGAGAACAGATATGAAATCCAAACTCGCAACACTGATGTGCGGAGCCGCACTTGCGATGACCGGCGTCCATGCCCAGGCTGCCGACATGGCGGACTCAATGACCATCGTCAGCTGGGGCGGCGCATACCAGAAAAGCCAGATCAACGCCTACGCGGAGCCTTACAAGGCAATGCATCCCGAAGTAAAAGTGATCTGGGACGAAAGCTCCAACGAGGCCGTGGCCAAACTCCGCGCCATGAACGAGGCCGGGAACATCACCTGGGATCTGGTCGATGTTGTTGCAGCAGACGCAATCCGCCTTTGCGATGAAGGCCTGGCGATGGAATATGATCCTGACGAATTGCTGGCGCCGGGAGACGACGGCACGCCGGCGTCGAAAGACTTCGGCGACCTGATCGTCAGCGACTGCTTCATTCCGCAGATCGTCTATTCCACGACGTTCGGCTATCGCACCGATATGGTCGGCGATACGCCTCCAACCGATATCTGCCATGTCTTTGACCTTGAAAAATATCCTGGGAAGCGTGCGCTTGAGAAGCGCCCGATCAACAACATGGAGTGGGCTCTGCTTTGCGACGGCGTCGCCAAGGAAGACGTCTATGACGTGCTTGAGACCGAGGAAGGTCAGGCGAAGGCACTTGCCAAGCTCGACACCATCAAGAACCAGGTAATCTGGTGGTCCGCAGGCGCAGATACGCCGCAGTTGCTGGCCGATGGCGAGGTCGTCATGGGCTCCACCTATAACGGTCGCCTCTTCAGCCTGATCGAAGAGCAGAAGCAGCCGGTCGCCATGCTCTGGGATGCGCAGGTGTTTGACCTTGACGGCTGGATCATCCCTGCTGGTCTTCCCGCAGACCGTTTGGCACGCGTCAAGGATTTCCTGAAGTTTGCCACCGACACGCAGCGTCTCGCAGACCAGGCCAAGTACATCTCCTATGGTCCGGCCCGCAAGTCGTCCGCACCCCTGGTGGGCAAGCATGCGGATCTCGGCATCGAGATGGCTCCGCATATGCCGACCGATCCGGCTAATGCGAAAAACACCTTCCTGTACAACTACACATGGTGGGCCGATTACCGCGATGACCTGGACGCCAAGTTCCAGGCTTGGCTCGCACAGTAATCGCCAAGATAGATCGGAAGGGGCCGCCAGCCGGCCCCTTCCAAACCACGAATGAAGCATGATTTGACGCGACAGCAGGACGGAGCCGGCCTAATGACCGATGCCACGAACAGCCCTTCAACTGGCCCCATGCTTTCCGCTGACGGGACTCCGCTGAAGAAAAGCCTGCAGATTGCGCTTCGCCGCCAGAAGCTGCGGGCCCTGGCGCTTGTCGCCCCGCTGCTGCTGTTCGTGCTGGTAAGCTTCATCGCACCGATTGCGGACATGCTGTTCCGCTCGGTCGAAAACGAGATCGTCTCCGAGACCATTCCCCGCACCGTGATCGCACTGGAGCAGTGGGACTATCAGGATGGCAACGCCGCCGCACCGAGCGACGACATCTACGCCGCGCTTTATGTGGACTTGTCCGAAGCAGAAGAATTCAAGACCCACACCCGTCTTGGATCCCGCCTCAATTACGAGACCACCGGCATGTCGTCTCTGCTCCGCAAGACAGGGCGCGGTATCGGCCGGATGGATACCGACGAGTACACCAAGCAGTTCGAGGCCCTTGACCCGAAATGGGAAGATCCGGCGGTCTGGGTTGCCATGATGCAGTCGCCTGGCATTGCCGATATCCTGCCCGAAACCGCTTCCGCATGGCAGTCCTGGCAGCGTATCGTTGCCAACAAGAACGACGTGCTGGCAGAAGAGCAGCCCGAAGATTTCATTTACACGATGCTCTATCGTGATCTGATTGCGCAGCCGGCGTCCGCCATTGCCGCCTATTCGGGCTCCGGCGCAGAGATGCTGCAGGCTGCCGACAGCGCGGTCGACGGCTTCGAGGCCATCTCGTTGCGCGAGCAATTCCTCGACATCGACAAGGACTGGGCCGATCCTCAGATCTGGGGCACCATCAAGGCGTTTTCTTCGCCTTACACCGCCGGCTATTTCCTGTCTTCTGTCGACCTTCAACTGACACCGGCAGGCATAGAACCTCAACCGGAGAACCAGCAGATCTACATGCTGCTGTTCGGCCGCACCATGTTCATGAGCATGGTCATCATGGGCTCGTGCATTTTGCTCGGCTATCCGATCGCCTACCTGCTGTCCAACCTTCCGCTCAGGACCTCCAACCTGCTGCTGATCCTGGTATTGCTGCCTTTCTGGACCTCACTCCTGGTACGGACCTCGGCCTGGAAGGTCCTGCTGCAGCAACAGGGTGTCATCAACGATATCCTGGTCTGGCTCGGACTCGTCAGCGACGCGGACCGGCTGGTGATGATCAACAACCAGTTCGGCACCATTGTTGCCATGACGCATATCCTGCTGCCATTCATGATCCTGCCGCTCTATTCCGTGATGAAAACAATACCGCCAAGTTATGTGCGCGCCGCCAAATCCCTTGGCGCCACCAACTGGACCGCATTCTGGCGGGTTTACTTCCCGCAATCCGTGCCAGGCATCGGCGCCGGATCGATCCTCGTTTTCATCCTGTCCATCGGCTACTACATCACCCCCGAGCTGGTGGGTGGCACGACAGGCACCTTCATATCGAACCGGATCGCCTACCACATCTCGTCCTCGCTCAACTGGGGCCTCGCGGCCGCGCTGGGGACGATCCTGCTGGCGGTCGTGCTGCTGCTCTACTGGGTCTATGACCGTATCGTGGGCATCGACAATGTGAGCCTGGGATAAGAACAATGAGCAAATACACCAAGCCTGCAGTCGATCTTGTCCGTTTTGTCCTGCCACTGATGGCACTCGCCGGCGCCGCAATGGGATTTCTTGTCGGCACCGCCAACGCCGTCTCGCTTCTGGGAACCGTCCTCGGTGCAGTCTGCGGCGTGGCACTCGCCTGGGTGCTCGCCAGCTTGGTCCCCTCCAAGCGCGCCGGCATCCTTGCCGCCACTGTTCTGTTCGCGATCGGCGGCCTGGTGATCGCGGGCACTGCGGGCATTGTCGGCGGCGTAATCGTTGGCTTCGTGCTGTCTTGGCTGTCCTATTGGCTGTCCACCGGCAGCTACCGGGCCGGCACACCAATCTATGCCACATCTGGCCAGGTCCTGTGGCACAACACCTTCAAGTTCATCTGCGGTGCGATCTTCTTTTTCCTTATCGCGCCAATTCTCACGATTATCCCGCTCAGTTTCAACGCCGAGAACTTCTTCACCTTCACCCCCGCAATGTTGTCGTTTGACCCGGAAGGCTACTCGCTCAAGCATTATCGCGATTTCTTCACCAATCCGGACTGGCAGCAGGCCCTGAAGAACTCCGTGCAGATTGCGCCGGCGGCGACACTCATTTCGGTTTCGCTGGGCACGCTCGCTGCAATCGGGCTGTCGCAACCGCATGTGCCGTTCCGGCGGGCGATCATGGCGATCCTGATTTCGCCGATGATCGTTCCGTTGATCATCTCCGCCGCCGGCATGTATTTCTTCTATTCGCGCATCGGCCTGCAGGGGACCTATGTCGGCGTTGTCCTCGCGCATGCGGCCCTTGGCATCCCCTTTGTCATCATCACGGTGACCGCCACGCTGGTCGGCTTCGACAAGTCGCTGACCCGGGCTGCGGCGAACATGGGGGCCGATCCTGTCACTACCTTCTTCCGGGTTCAGATGCCCCTGATCCTTCCCGGCGTGATCTCCGGCGGCCTGTTCGCCTTCATCACCTCGTTTGACGAAGTGGTCGTTGTTCTCTTTGTCGGCTCGGCCGGACAGAAAACGCTGCCCTGGCAGATGTTCACAGGCCTGCGGGAGCAGATCAGCCCGACCATCCTGGCGGTGGCGACCATCCTTGTGGTGATTTCGATCATGTTGCTGACTGTCGTGGAATTGCTGCGCCGCCGGTCCGAACGCCTGCGTGGGTTGTCGCCGGGCTGATATCGGTATTTGGGCACCGGTGTCGCTCTGGTGCCAGAGAGTGTCAAATCCGGTGGCTGCATGACGGGCCCTGGCGACTATAGTACCATTGCCGGTTTCACTTCCCGGCCAGGCCAACGTCCGCGGCAATAGGGTCGCGGGCCATCAGGCCCAAACGAAGCGATCCTCAAAATGACATATCTCAACAGCACCGACGACATGCTGCACGTCTTCCAGTGGAAGAACGGAGACAAGGAATGGTCACCATTCTCCGCTGCCGAAATGGACCGGCGGCAGAACGCCATGCGCGCCCATCTCGCGACCAAGAACATCGATGCCGCGGTTTTCACCTCCTATCAGGGCATCTGCTACTATTCGGGTTTTCTCTACTGCTATTTTGGCCGAAAGTTCGGCTTCGTTCTGACGCAGGGCACCGCAACCACCGTCTCCGCCGGGATTGATGGCGGCCAGCCCTGGCGGCGCAGCCACGGCGACAACATCATCTATTCCGACTGGCGCCGGGACAATTTCTTCACAGCACTGAAGTCCCTCATCCCGGCTGGTGCCCGGCGGGTCGGCATCGAATTCGACCACGTCTCGCTCGATTTCCGCAAGCTGCTGGGCGATGCGTTTCCGGGCGTCGAGTTTGTCGATGTCGCCGAAGCCTCGATGTGGATGCGCACGATGAAATCGGCCGAGGAGCATGCCCTCATCCGCGAAGGCACGCGGGTGTGCAATGTCGGCGCCCGCGCGGTCATGGAGGCGGTGGCCGAAGGTGTGCCGGAATACGAGGTGGCGCTTGCCTCCACCCAGGCCATGGTGCGCGAGATCGGCAAGAGCTTCCCCTTTGTCGAACTGATGGACACATGGACCTGGTTCCAGTCCGGCATCATGACCGATGGCGCGCACAACCCGGTCACCAACAAGAAGGTCGCCCGCGGCGATATCCTGTCGCTCAACTGCTTCCCGATGATCTTCGGTTATTACACCGCCATCGAACGCACCCTGTTTTGCGAAGAGGCATCCGATGCTCATCTGGATTTGTGGGAAAAGAACTGCGCCGTGATGAAAGCCGGTTCCGACATGATGAGCCCGGGCAAGAAGTGCTCCGACATCGCGCTGGCGCTCAACGACATGTACCGCGGCTGGGATCTCCTGAAATACCGCTCATTCGGCTATGGCCACTCCTTTGGCGTGCTGTCGCACTACTACGGCCGTGAAGCCGGCGTTGAGTTGCGGGAAGACGTCGACACGGTGCTCGAACCGGGCATGGTCGTCTCGATGGAGCCGATGATCATGATCCCGGAAGGCATGCCGGGCGCCGGCGGTTACCGTGAGCACGACATTTTCATCATCACCGAGACGGGTGCGGAAAACATCACCAACTTCCCCTACGGGCCGCAGGAGATGATCATCCGGCGCTAGTTGCGGCACCATAATCTGGGTGAAGCCGCAGCCGTTGCGGCTTCATTCATCTCCGGCGCCAGCGGCCTTGTCGGGCCCGGCTCCGGCAATGATCAGGTGTGTACCCGCCGCGGCCAGAGCCGCGCCGATATCGTCCGCCACCGGTTCATCGGTGACCAGATTGCCGATCGCACCGAACCCCGCCACTTCGACAAGACCGCGGCGACCGAATTTGGTGTGATCGGTCACCACGTAGGTCTGCGCTCCTCGCGACAGCATCATCCGCGCGAACTCCGCCTCCTCCAGATCGAAATCCATCACCCCGGACCCTGCATCGATCGCACCGGCGGAAATGATCGCATGAGCGACCGAAAATTTGGCGATGAATTCGATCGCCGAGACCCCGAACGCAGCACCTGAATCGCTTCTGAGTTCACCGCCCGCCATGTAGACCTTGTTGCCGTTCACCGTTGCCAGCGTCCTGGCGATATCGGAGGAGTTGGTCACAACGGTGAGCCTGCGATGACCGAGCAGTTCCCGCGCCACGAAGCTTGTCGTGGTACCGGTGTCGAGCATCACCGAATCGCCGTCATGAATCAGCTGCGCCATCGCCCGCGCAATCCGGCGCTTGGCATCCGCATTCTCGCGCATCCGCCGTTGGAAAGGCGCTTCCCCGACCTGGCCTGCCAGCCCGACAGCGCCGTGGATCTTCAGCACCGATCCGTTTTCGGTCAGCGGCCGCACATCCCGGCGCACGGTTTCGAGCGAAACACCAAGCCTGTTCGCGAGCCCGGAAATCGTAACCGTGCCCTCGTTAGCCAGTATCCGCATGATCTCTGTATGACGTTTGGACAGCATCTGAAGGGCCTTGTTGATCTGCTCCATTTTTAGGCGATCACCGCCTTATTATCAATCAAAACCAAACAATACGGTCATCAAAGCTAAAAAAAACCACAGAATTGATTGACAAGGTGGGGGTCGTGGTGTGGGATCAAGCGGTTAACAAGTCGCGCACGGGTGCGCTGCCGTTTGGCCTTTCGCGGGACCGCGGGGGAATGCGCCGGAATGCGGGATACAACAGGGTGAACAGGAGGCTCGACATGCATTCAGCCAATCTCTTTTCCGGCCGCACATTCAGGCAAGTGACCGCGGCGCTCGTCATTTCGGGCGCTTCGTGCCTTGGCTTGTCCGCTCCGGCAATGGCGCAGGAATCCACGGACCCGATCAAATTGACGCTCCACGACTGGACCGGTCAGCTGATCACCACCGAAATCATGGGCGAAGTGCTCAAGAAGGCCGGATATTCGATCGAATATGTCCAGGCCGACTACCTGGCGCAGTTCGCCGGGCTTGAAACCGGCGATCTCCACGTCGCCATGGAAATGTGGGAAACCACAGGCCGCGAGGCCATGGACGCAGCAACCGCAACCGGCAAGGTGGAAAACTTCGGCCCGACCGGCATGAAGGCCAAGGAAGAGTGGTGGTACCCTTCCTATATGGTCGAGAAATGTCCTGGCCTGCCCAACTGGGAAGCCCTCAAGGACGAGGCCTGCGCCGAAGCCTTCTCGACCGCCGAAACAGCACCCAAGGGCCGCTATCTTGGCGGACCGGTGACCTGGGGCGGCTTTGACGACGAACGTGTCGAGTCGCTCGACCTGCCCTTCGAGGTCATCCACGCCGGCACCGATGCAGCTCTTTTTGCGGAGCTCGAAAGCGCCTACCAGCGCAAGGCGCCGATCATGTTGTGGATCTACGCCCCGCATTGGGCGCCGGCAAAATACGAAGGCGCCTGGGTCGAGTTCCCGGAATACTCCTCCGAGTGCTACAATGATCCGTCTGTCGGCATCAACCCGGACGCCGCTTACGACTGCGGCAAGCCCTTCGGCGAGATCTGGAAGGTCGGCTGGGCTGGCGTCAAGGACAAGTGGCCCGGCGCTTACAACGCAATCAAGGCCTTCACCATCGACAATGACGAGATGGGCAAGATGATCACCGAGGTCGATCTGAACGGCAAGACCGTCTCCGCCGTCGTCGGCGAATGGATGGCCGCCAACGAAACCCGCTGGTCGGAGTGGATCAAGAAGTGATCCTCGCCTGAGCGGGCGATTTCCGGACCCGCATTGATTTGGCGGCCGGGCCTCCGGGTCCGGTTGCCGGTCACATCGAAACGGGTTTCGCCGGTTGTGTGCCGGCCAGACCCCGGCACAAAACAACTGCATTCCCGACCGGGTTATCCATGACCAATCCCGAAGCCAAGCTTGTCTGCCGCAATGTCTGGAAACTGTTCGGTGCTGACGCCGCGGGCTTTCTCGCTCGCCATGGCGGACATCCCGATGCTGCTGCAATCACCGAGGCCGGCCTGGTCGGTGCAGTCCGCCAGGTTGATCTGGACGTGCGCGAGGGAGAAATCTTCGTCATCATGGGGCTTTCGGGATCCGGAAAGTCGACGCTCGTCAGGCTGATGTCCCGGCTGATCGAACCCTCCGGCGGCGACGTGCTGTTCAAGGGCGAGAACCTTCTGAAGGTCTCTGAGAAGCGGATGATCGAAATCCGCCGCCACCAGATGGGCATGGTGTTCCAGCATTTCGCGCTTCTGCCGCATCTGACCGTTCTGGACAACGTGGCCTTTCCGCTCGATATCCAGGGCATGAGCCGCGCTGCCCGCGAAGCCCGGGCCCGCGAGATGATCGAACTGGTGGGGTTGGCCGGAAAGGAACGCGCCTATCCACGTCAGCTTTCCGGTGGCCAGCAGCAGCGCGTCGGCATTGCCCGCTCGCTCGCCGTCGAGCCCGAGATCTGGTTTCTCGACGAGCCTTTCTCGGCACTCGATCCGCTGATCCGTCGCGAGATGCAGGACGAGTTCATGCGGCTGCAGACCGTGCTGCACAAGACCATCGTCTTCATCACTCACGATTTTGACGAAGCCATTCGCCTGGCCGACAGGATTGCCATCATGAAGGACGGTGAAATCGTCCAGGCTGGCACGCCGGAAGAAATCGTCCTGACGCCCGCCACATCCTATGTCGCCGAATTCACCCGGAGCGTGGCCCGCGCCAAGGTCATCCGCGCCCGCAGTCTGATGGTAGCCGCACAGCCCGGCGACGCCGAAGGTCCGACGGTGTCCGACCGTTCCAACATCTCCGACGCTGCCCCGCTGTTTCTCGATGGCGTCGGCCATCTCGGCGTGACCGACGACGCCGGCAAGCTCATCGGCAGGCTCGAACGCGACGCCGTTGTCTCACTGATGTTGCGAGGGTGACGTGACCACCTCGAGCCCGACCCTGGCGGAAGCAGATGCGGCACGTGACCAGCGCGCGACGGGCCGGTTGCCGTTCGCATGGCTGCTGGCCTTCGGCGTCTTCCTGGCTTTCTGGCTGCTTGCCAAGCCCTATCTGCCGGCCGCGTTCGACTATCCGAAGGCTCATGTCATCAAGCTTGCCAAGTGGATCAGCGCGGCGATGAAATGGCTGATCGACGAGGCGAGCTTCGGCCTGTTCAGCTTCACCGACCTGACCCGTTTCATCTCCGCGGTTCTGGATGTGCCCTACACCGTGGCTTCGAGCCTGCTCTCGACCGGGTTCCTGGAAGGCAGCGGCTCTTCGGCAATCCAGATCGTGCCGCCCCTGCCCTGGATCGCCGTCATCGGCCTGGTCATGCTGCTCGGGCACTGGCTCGGCGGCAGGTCTCTGGCCCTGCTCGCCGGTGCCTGCTTCCTGTTCCTGGCGGTGTTCGGCCAGTGGACCAGCGCCATGATCACCCTTGCCTCGATTCTGGTCGCCGCGCCCCTGGGCGTGATCTTCGGGCTGCTGTTCGGCATCGCCGCCTGGCGCTGGCGCTGGCTCGAGCGGATCATCATGCCCCTTCTCGACCTGATGCAGACCATTCCGGTGTTCGCCTATCTGGTGCCGGTGCTGTTCCTGTTCGGCTTCGGCCCGACCGCGGCCGTGATCGCCACCCTGATCTTTGCTACCCCTCCGATGATCCGCATCGCCATTCTGTCCTTGCGCGCAGTACCGGGCGAAATCATCGATCTTGGACACATGGTTGGCTGCACCGAACGGCAGATGACCTGGCGGGTGATGGTCCCCGCGGCCCGCGAAAGCCTGATGGTGGGCATGAACCAGGTCATCATGCTGTCGCTCAACATGGTCATCATCGCCTCGATGATCGGCGCCGGTGGTTTGGGCTTCGATGTTCTGGCAGCCCTTCGCCGGCTCGATTTCGGCGCCGGTCTTGAGGCCGGCTTTGCCATTGTTGCCCTGGCAATCGCCATGGACCGCCTCAGCCAGGCCGCGGCCGAAAAACTCTCCGCCCCGTCGACGGAAAACAGTGCCTCGGGTTTCATTTCCCGGCACCCCTATCTCATCGCCGGCGTGGCGCTGGTGGTGCTGACATCCGCTCTCGGCTACGTCGTCCCCGCCATCCGCACCTATCCCGAGGCCTTGCAGCTGTCGACCGGCAGCTTCTGGTCGGAAGTCGTCGCCTGGATCAACGTCAACTTCTTTGACAGCCTCGAAGCCATCAAGAACGCCATGCTGCTCAATGTGCTGATCCCGTTCAAGCGCTTCCTGGGCGGCCTGCCCTGGCTCGGCGTGACCGCGCTTCTGGGCTTTGCCGGTTTCCGGCTTGGCGGCTGGCGTCTTGCCTTGCTCACCTCCTGCCTGCCGCTCTTCATCGCGGTTACCGGCCAGTGGGAGAAGGCGATGATCACGCTTTACCTGTGCGGCATCTCGGCTGTCATTGCGTCGCTGATCGGCATCCCGATCGGCATCTACTCCGCCACCCGCGACCGGGTCTGGGCCTGGGTGCAGCTGGCCATCGACACGCTGCAGACCCTGCCGAGCTTTGTCTACCTGATGCCGGCGGTGATGCTGTTCCGCGTCGGTGATTTCACCGCGATGATCGCCGTCGTGGCTTTTGCCGTTGCGCCGGCCATCCGCTACACCGCGCTCGGCATTCGCAAGGTTGACCCGAAGCTGATCGAAGCCGGACGCGCCATGGGCTGCACCGAGTGGCAGATCCTCACCCGTATCAGGCTCAAGCTGGCACTGCCCGAAATCCTGCTCGGCCTGAACCAGACCATCATGTTCGCCCTGTCGATGCTGGTGATAACCGCGCTTGTCGGAACCCGCGATCTCGGCCAGGAGGTCTATATCGCCCTGACCAAGGCCGATACCGGCCGCGGCCTCGTCGCTGGCCTTTCGATTGCCGCCATCGCCATCATCGCCGACCGCCTGATCTCCGCAGGCGCCGTCCATGCCAGACGTCGCCTGGGACTGGAGTAACCCATGACCGAAAGCCCCTCTCTCGACCGCATACGCGCCCTGCCCTGCTTTTCAGGTGTCATCGACATCGAGCCATTGACCGGTGGATTGAGCAATGAAAGCTGGCTGGTCAGGGATGCCTCCGGACGCCATGTCGTCCGCTTTGGCCAGGATTACCCGTTCCATCACGTGAACCGTCAGAGGGAAGTCATGACCGCGCGTGCGGCGCATGAGGCCGGCTTCGCGCCCCGCGTCGAATACTCCGAGCCGGGCATCATGGTCTCGGCCTTCATCGAAGCCCGGACTTTCGATGCAGCCGATGTGCGCGCCAATGCCGAACGCATCGGCCGCCTGATCCGGGATTTCCACACGTCCATGCCGCGCCATGTCGAGGGCCCGGGCTTCATGTTCTGGGTGTTTCACGTCATTCGTGACTACGCCCGGACGCTCGGCAAGGGTGGCTCGCGAATGGCGGACCAGCTCCCAGGCTGGCTCGAACTCTCTGATCAGCTCGAAGCCGTTCAATTGCCCTTGCCGATCATTTTCGGGCACAATGATCTGCTGCCCGCCAATTTTCTCGATGACGGGCACAAGCTCTGGCTGATCGATTTCGAATATGCCGGTTTCTCGACCGCCATGTTCGACATCGCCGGAGCCGCGTCGAACGCGGAGATGACCGGCGACGAGGCTCAGGTTCTTCTGGAGGCAGCGCTGGGTTCCCGTCCCGACGCCACCGTCACGCGGTCGCTGCACGCCATGCAATGCGCCTCGCTGCTGCGTGAAACCATGTGGAGCCTTGTCTCCGAACTCTACCTCGACGCCCCCGGCGCCGACTACCAAACCTATACCGCAGAGAACCTCGCCCGTCTGGACGCGGCGCTTGACCAGTACCATTCGACCTATGGAAAGACACCATCATGACACTCCCTGACCGGGCCCAAATCGTCGTTATCGGCGGCGGCATTATCGGTTGTTCTACGGCCTACCATCTCGCGCGTGATCACAAGGCGGATGTCATTCTGCTCGAGCAAGGTCAGCTGACCTCCGGCTCGACCTGGCACGCCGCCGGCCTCGTCGGGCAGTTGCGCTCCTCGGCATCGATCACGAAGGTGCTCAAGTACTCCGTCGACCTGTACAAACGGCTCGATCAGGAGACCGGGCTTGAGACTGGTTGGAAGATGTCGGGCTGCCTTCGGCTCGCCACCAACCAGGATCGCTGGACCGAATACAGGCGGCTTGCCACCACCGCGCAGAGCTTCGGCATGGACATGCACCTGCTCTCGCCTGAGGAAGCCAGGGCTATGTTCCCGCTCATGCAGGTCGACGACCTTGTCGGCGCCAGCTGGCTGCCGACCGACGGCCAGGCCAGTCCATCCGACATCACCCAGTCGCTGGCCAAGGGCGCGCGCATGCACGGCGCAAAAATCTTCGAGCACGTGCGCGTCACCGGTTTTGACATGAAGGACGGCCGCATTCTCGCGGTGAAGACCGACAAGGGCGACATCGCCTGCGAAAAGGTGGTCAATTGCGCCGGGCAATGGGCGCGCCAGGTCGGCGCCATGGCCGGCATCAACGTGCCGCTGCAGCCGGTCAAGCACCAGTATGTCATCACCGAGAAGATCGACGGTCTGTCAAGCGACGCACCGACCATCCGCGACCCCGATCGCCGCACCTATTTCAAGGAAGAAGTCGGCGGCCTGTGCTTCGGCGGTTACGAGCCCAACCCGCAAGGCTGGACCACCGGCGATGTCCCCAATGAGTTCGAGTTCCAGCTGTTCGATGATGACTACGACCATTTCGAACAGCACATGATGCAGGCAATCGAGCGCGTTCCGGCGCTCGAAAATGTCGGCGTCAAGCAGATGATCAACGGGCCTGAGAGCTTCACCCCGGACGGCAACTTCATCCTTGGCCCGGCGCCCGAATGCGTCAACATGTTCGTCGGCGCAGGCTTCAACGCCTTCGGCATTGCCTCGGGCGGCGGCGCTGGCTGGGTACTGGCGCAATGGGTGATCGACGGCGAGGCGCCGCTCGATCTCTGGGTCGTCGATATCCGCCGCTTCGCCCAGATGCACAAGGACC
The DNA here is from genome assembly GCA_020637795.1 of Hoeflea sp. Lineage (GTDB taxonomy): Bacteria > Pseudomonadota > Alphaproteobacteria > Rhizobiales > Rhizobiaceae > Hoeflea. The sequence goes on from JACKJT010000003.1 coordinate 571,615, forward strand.
GGCAATGGGTCAACGACCGCACGCTGGAAGCCTACGGCAAGCACTACGAGATCGGCTTTCCCCACGTCGAGTACGAGAGCGGGCGGCCGCGCATCGTCTCGCCGCTCTATGACCGGCTCAAGGCCCATCGCGCGGTCTTCGGCTCCAAGCTTGGCTGGGAACGTCCCAACTGGTTTGCGCCCGAAGGTATGGAGCCACGTGACATCCCCACCATGGGCCGTCAGAACTGGTTCGACGCGGTCGGCGAGGAGCACCGTCATGTCCGCGAGAAGGTTGGCATCTTCGATCAGTCGTCGTTTGCCAAGTATGAGGTCAGCGGTCCCGACGCGCTCGCCGCCCTGAGCCATATCTGCTCCAATGATGTGACCAGATCCGTCGGGCGTCTGACCTACACCCAGCTCCTCAACACCAGGGGCGGCATAGAGGCCGATCTCACTGTGGCGCGCCTTGCCGATGACAGGTTCTACATCGTCACCGGCACCGGGTTCCGCACCCATGATCTGGCCTGGATCCGCGAACACGTACCCGAAGGCGCCGATGTCCGGATCGAGGACATCACCGAAGAGTATGGAACGCTTTCGCTGATGGGGCCGCACGCCCGTGACGTTCTCGAGAAAATCACGCCAGCCGATGTCTCCAACGCTGCTTTCCCCTTTGGCCATGTCCGCGAAATCAACATTGCCGGTCACACTGTCCGGGCCTTGCGGGTGACCTATGTCGGCGAACTGGGCTGGGAACTGCACATGCCGATCGGCGCCACCGGTGAGATTTTCGACGCGCTGATGCAGGCGGGCAAGCCGTGGGACATTCGTCCGGTCGGTTACCGGGCGCTTGAATCACTGCGCCTTGAGAAAGGCTACCGCGCCTGGGGTTCGGACATCACCCCCAACGACACGCCCTACGAGGCAGGCCTTGGCTGGGCAGTGCGACGCAACTCGAACACCGGATTTGTCGGCCAGAAGGCGCTGGCGGCTATTGCCGGCCAGCCGCTCAAAAAACGTTTCGCCGGGTTTGTCATAGATGATCCCGATGCAGTCCTGGTCGGGCGCGAAACCATTTTGCGCAATGGCCAGCCCGTCGGCTACCTCACCTCGGGCGGCTATGGCTACACCATCGGCAAGAGCGTCGGCTACGGCTTTATCCGCAACGAGGACGGCGTCTCCGACGAGTTCCTTGAAGACGGAGACTACGAACTGGTGATCGCGATGGAGCGCTTTCCCGCGCGGATCGGCATGAAGCCTTTCATCGATCCGGCCAATGCCAGGGTGAAAGCCTGATCCGCCAAGTCCGGATCAGGCGACTCTCAAGGCAATGCAGCGGCTCGGCGTGGTGCCCGCCTCGCCGGGCATCGACACATAGGGGCCGGTATCATCGATCAGGGCGCATATGCCATCGGCTTCGAGCTCGGCCAGGCGTTGTTTGAAACTAGCCTGCCACAGCACATCCTTGATGGTCAGCACGATCACCCCGCCCGGCCGGCAGATCCGCAGCAGATCGTCGAGACCTTCGATCCCGACATGACCCGACGTGAAAACACCGGCGGATATGATCGCGGCGAAATGATTGTCGGGAAAAGGCAGCGTCGTGCCGAGCGCCGCCTGGTGCAGCGCCCTGTAGACGCCCTTGCGTTCGGCCACAGCAAGCATGCCCCTTGAAAGATCGAGCGCTTCAACGTGAGGGTAACCCGTGATCGCCAGCCATTCCCCGATCAACCCGGTCCCGGCGCCGGCATCGAGCAGCGGTCCCGCATCTTTGGGCACGTAACGAGCCAGGATTGCGAGCGAAATGGCAGGATGACGGTAACCGGCAAGCGACATGTCGCTGTCATAGTTTTCCGCCCAGGCATCGTAGACCCGCGCGACGTCTTCCGTGCTTTCAGCTTGGTAGACCGAGCCGAGCCGAGCTGTCTTGTCATCCGTCGTCATGTCACGCTCCGAACTTTTTCTGTTGCGGGTTACCATAGCCATTTCAATGACTTTGTGGAACTGTGTCACCAGAGGTGAACGAGAAAAAGGAGGCGCAACGCCATGACAGATGAAACCGAGAAACAGCTCCGCGCCAGCCTCTCCGCGATCCCCGCGCTCGCGGGCTATTCCGGCCCGGTCGAACGGCTGGGCGGGTTGACCAACCTGGTATTTCGGGTCGGCGACGCCTGTGTGCGGCTGCCCGGCGCAGGCACCGAGGAATACATCAACCGGGCTCACGAGGCGGTCTCCGCCCGGGCCGCCGCCGATGCCGGAGTTAGCCCCGGCGTCATCCATGCCGACCCTGAAACCGGGGTGATGGCCACCCGCTTCATCGATGGCGCCGCGACCATGACACCTGCCGGGTTCCGCAACGACATAGGCGCCGTCCGCCGCGCCGGCGAAGCGTTCAGGCGGCTGCATGCATCCGGCGCGAAGTTTCCCTTCACCTTCGAGCTCTTTGCCATGATCGACGACTATCTCGGCATCCTGTCGACCAGGGATGTGGCACTGCCCGACGGCTACCACGACGTGGTCGCGGAAGCGCAAACCGTGCGTGCGGCGCTGGCCCGCAACCCGGTCCCGCTGGTTGCCTGCCATTGCGATCCGCTGTGTGAGAATTTTCTCGACACCGGCGAGCGGATCTACATCGTCGACTGGGAATATTCCGGCATGAACGATCCGATGTGGGATCTCGGCGACCTCTCCGTCGAAGGCGAGTTCGATGCCGCCCAGGATCAGGCACTGCTCGAGGCTTATTTCGGTGGGGAACCGGCAGCTGCCGATCGGGCCCGGATGATCATCTACAAGGCGATGTGCGATCTTCTGTGGACGCTTTGGGGACTGATCCAGCTGGCCAACGACAATCCCGCCGATGATTTCCGTGCCTACGCCGATGGCCGTTTCGCCCGCTGCAGGACACTGATGGCAAGCGACGCGTTCGCAGGCAGTCTCCGCACCCTGCAAACGGCTTGAGGCCTGCATCACAGACTGCAAAAGAATTGCCCCTCTGCCGGGGCTGACGTCGAACTCCTACATGGTCACACCGATGCGCATCCTCGTCATTCAGCATTCCGACAAAGAACATGCCGGCGGATTCAGGCCGCTGTTTTCCCGTGACGGGCATCAGCTGATTGCCTGCACGGCGCCCGACGAGATCGGCGATGCCGATCTGGACGGCATCGACGGGCTCTGGGTTCTGGGCGGCCCGATGCAGGTCTGGGAAGCCGTCGAATTGCCATGGCTGGCGCGCGAGATCGACCTGATCCGCGAGGCGGTCCTTGAACGCAGGCTGCCCTATTTCGGGATCTGCCTCGGCCATCAGCTGCTGGCGCATGTGCTCGGCGGCGAGGTTGCGCCAGCGGAGAAATCCGAGGTCGGGCTGTTGCACGTGAGCAAGCGCGGCAACCCGCCGATGTTTGACGGGCTGTCCGAAGAATTCGGGTGCTTTCAATGGCACAGTGCTGAGGTGAGACATTTGCCGCCGGGTGCTGAGGTCATGGCGTCTTCCGCCCGCTGCAATGTTCAGGCCATGGTCTGGGGCACAACCGCGCATTCAGTGCAGTTCCATGCCGAGCTGGACGGCGCGACGCTTGCCGACTGGTACGAGATCGAACAATGTGAAGAGATGCTGCGCGCTCATATCGGCGGCGCCGCAGACCGGATCTTCGACGATCTTGCTGCGGTCGAAACCACCCTCGCCCGCGTGCGCGAAAACCTCTACCGGCACTGGTTCGCCAGCTTCGCGCGGTAAAATCCGCTCCGATCAGGATGGATGCCGAACCCATCCCCGCATCTTGCCTTCCGAGAAACGCGATTGCCGGCGTTGGTCCGGACTTCAAGCGCCTCCGAAGGGGTGAGAGGCGCCACCGTGATGGCGCCCCTTTCGTATTCCTGCAGGCGTAAACCGCCCCAGGGAACCGGGTTACTTCATCGAAGCTTTCACGGCGGCGACGTCGGCGGCGGTCATCTGGCCATTGGTGACGACTTCGCCGCCCTTGATCTGCCAGAGCCGGAACGGGCCGGAAATGTCACCGTACTGGTCGAACGACACGTTGCCGATCACGCCCTGGTAGTTGATCGCCTTGCCTTCATTGATCAGCGCCAGCGCCTTCTTGAACTCCTCCGTTCCCGCATAGATCACCTCGCCTTCCGGATCGACCACGGAGCGGATCGCATCGCGGATGGCATCGGATTCGGCCTTGCCGGCCTTGGCGACAGCCAGCCCGACAATCGCGCCGGCGTCATAAGACCGGTCGGCGGCCGGAGCCGAAGGAGCGATGCCGCCCGAGAACGCCTCGTAGTTGGCGTAGAAATATTTGGTCGATTCCGTCTCGGTCGTACCCGATGATGTGCCAAAGGCACCCTCGAGATATTCCGCACCGACAGCCTCGATAAAGTCGGTCGAGTTCATGCCGTCATTGAGCAGGAATTTCTGCGGGCCGCCCTGGCTGATCCATGCCCGGGCAATGGTCGCGCCGTCGACCGGATAGCTGATCAGGTAGAGCGCTTCCGGGCTGCCGTCCATGGCCGCGGTGACTTCGGCGCTGTAGTTCGGCTGGTTCTCGTTGTAAGGCGTCGCCGAGGTGATCTCGCCGCCAAGCGCGGTGTAGGAGGCGGAGAATTCCCGCATCAGGTTGACGCCGAAGTCATTGTTCACATGGATGATGGCGAGCTTCTTCAGGCCGGAATCGATCGCGTATTTGGCGGCCGCGATGCCCTGCAGCGCGTCGGACGTGATGGTGCGGAAGAAGTAGCCACCGGTCTTGCCGTCACGGCTGAGTTGCGTCAGCGTCGGGCTCGAGGATGCGGGCGACACCTGGACGACGCCCGCGGCAGCGGTGACCGAGGTCAGGATCGGGATCGAAACCGACGAAATGATCCCGCCGATCACCACCGGCACCTGCTTGACATTGACCAGCTGCGTCGCCTGGTCGACTGCTACGTTGCCCTGGCTCTGGCTGTCACGGGTATCGGTCACCAGGTTGCAGCCCAGAACGCCGCCAGCCTCGTTGATGTCGCGGAACGCCATTTCGACCGATTTCGCCCCGGCCTGCCCGTAGGCGCCTGCGGGACCGGTCAGTTCCATCACCATTCCGATGGTGATGTCGCAGGCTTGCGAGCTGAGCGCCGAAGCGCAGAGCATGGCCATGGCAAGGCCGGATTTGCGGATCATGTTCATTCTCGTTCTCCTTGTTATGGGGCCTCTCTCGCCCGCTTTGTTATGTTGCAATCCAGGTTTCCTGCAGATGCCGCCAGGCCACCCCCTCGGGCGCGTCCGGATCGGCACTGAACACGGCAGAGGAACGGCGGGCGGATCTTTCGCCATCGATCACCTGATGTTCATCGTAGACGACAGCGACGATGTCGCTGCCGATCAGGCGCGCCGAGATCAGCTCCACCCTGATTTCGAAATCCGCCGGTCGCTTGCCACGGGCGCCGGTGACCATGGCCACGACTTCGTCCCTGCCGATGGTATTGGCGTCGGGTTCGATCATCACCATGTCGGGTGCGAAGGCGCGAAGCGAGGTTTCAAGCTCTGCCTCACTGGCGCGGCCGGTGAACCATTCCACGAAAAAATGATGCCGGTTGACGACTTCGGCTTGAGCGCGCGTGATCAGGTCCACCGTTCAGTGCCCCTCTTTGTTCAGATTGTACTTCATCACCGAGCCATGCTTGCCGTTCCGGTCCCGCTCCAGCGTGTAGACGTCGCCGGGCACCGGATTGGCCTTGGATAGGACGGCGTTGATCTCCGCGAAGTCCGTTTCGCTCAGCTTGATGTCCGGGATCGCCAGGTTACGTTCAAGATGATTGCGGTTGCGCGCGCCGACAATGACGGCTGCCACGCCGGGACGTTCGAGAACCGCGCGGCTGGCGATCGAGGCAATGTCGCTGCCATGCCGGGCGGCGATCACAGACAATGCTTGCAGAAGCTCCTGGAACAGGTCCCAGCCGCCAAACTCGTCGACGATCAGCTTGTACTTGATCAGCGACCGGTTCTCGAAAGGCGGCGTCAGTTCGGGCACACCAAGCATGCGTTCGGAAAACAGCCCGCCACCCACCGAGCCGTAGCAAAGCAGGCGAACGCCGTGTTCCATGGCGGCCGCCACCATTGACCGCGACGGACGGTCGTCGATCAGCGAATACTGCACCTGCATGGAGACCAGCGGCACACCGGCATTGATGATCCGCAGCATCTGCTCAGTGTCGAAATTGGTTCCGCCGATATTGGCGATCTTGCCCTCCTGCCGAAGCTCGGCAAGCCAGCAGGCCACTTCAACCTGGCGGTCGATTTCATAATCCCACCAGTGAAACTGGACCAGGTTGAGCTGCTCCATGTTGAGACGCTTGAGCGAGGTCTCGATGGCTGCCGCCACGTCGGCCTTTGTCAGCGTTGCGAGGTTGCCGAGATCGGGAACGAATTTCGTGTGAACCTTGATCCGGTTCAGCGCCTCTGCACCCCGGACCCGTTCATACTCTTTCCGGAATTCACCGATCAGGGCTTCCACCCCGGTGTAGATGTCGGCGCAATCGAAAGTCGTGATGCCTGAATCCGCAAAGGCGATCATGTCCTCGATGCTGGTTTGGCGGTCGATATCGCCATGTCCGCCGGCCAGTTGCCAGCCACCCTTGATGACACGGGAAATCCGGTGTCCCGGCGCCAGGTCATAGGTCTGCATCGTCATCTCCCAGCGGCACGGCAGTGGTCTCGGAATGGCTGAACCGCCTGAGCCCCGTCCGGGTGATCCTCAAGCGCGAGGGGCAGTTGGGGTCCGGGCAGGCGATTTCCGCGTCGGTGGACATCCAGTCATTCGGATCGGTCTTGCGCTGCTTGGCAGCGAGCAGGGGCAGCACGGACGCCAGCGAGTAGATCGAGATCCCCTGCCCGTCAGGCAGGTGCAACATCTCGCCGCGCAGTTCGAAATAATCGCCCACATTGGCGCCGCACCAGATCTTGGCACCTTCGGGCGCAACCACCTCAACCCTGAGATCCCACAGCTCGAAGCCATCATCCTTGCTCATGACGCGCCTCCTTCGCCTTCGTTCCAGAAGTCCGGATCAGCCCGTTCCAGAATCGCGAATGCCTGGCTGATGTCGGCCGTCAGCTCGCGCGCAACCCGGGCCTTGTCGCCGGATTCGATCGCCTCGAGAATGCCACGGTGATGCAACGTGGCGGCCGTGTCGGTGAGCGGCTTGTGCAGCTTCGCCGCAGCCCGGACATAGGGACCCGCCTGCATCCACAGGCTTTCAACGATGGGCATGAACACCGAAGAGCCGGCCGCCTCGTAGAGATGAAAATGGAAGGCGTGGTTCAGCGTCGCGACATCCTGCGGATCGCTTGTATCCTCGTATTCCGTCGTCAGCATTTCCAGCCGCTCGATATCGGCGGGCGTCAGATTGGCGATCGCGCGTGCGGCAAGCTCGCTCTCGATCAGGGTTCGCGCCTGGGCAATGTCACGTGCCCGCTCCAGGGTCAGCAGCGGAACCCGCACCCGCCGGTTCGGCATCGCTTCCAGCGCCCGCTCCGAGACCAGCCGCGCCAGGGCTTCGCGCACCGGCATCGAGCTGACCGACATGCGTTGCGCCACATCTCCCGCCAGGAAGATTTCGCCGGCATCGAACCGCGCCTGGATGAGCGCGTTGCGGAGCTGCCGGTAGATCCGGTCCTGAACGGTCTCGCGGCCGACAGGCGCCAGCCCGTCAAGCCCGGACCCGTCAAATCTGGAGGTGGCCTGAATGTTCATTCCGACAATGCCCGCCCTGCTCGTTTGGATCTTTACTTTAGGCCTCAAACATGATCCTGTAAATGATAAATGATAGTTGATCAACTTTGATTGAGCCCATGACCGGATCCAGTCAGACCCCAATTCTCGAGGCGCGCGGAATCACCAAATCCTTTGGCGGGTTCTGCGTGGTCAACGACATTTCGCTGGATCTGGCCACATCGGAGATCCTCGGCGTGATCGGCCCCAACGGCGCCGGTAAATCGACGCTCTTCAACCTTCTGGCGGGTGCGCTGCCGATCGACGCGGGAAGCATCCATCTTGCCGGCAAGGACCTGTCCCACGCCCGTCCCGAAGCCAGGATCGCGTCAGGCCTCGGCCGCACCTTTCAGATCCCCCGGCCCTTCCCCCGCATGACGGTCCTGGAAAACGTCATGACGGCGGCACAGAACCAGCGCGGCGAAAGCCTGCTGTCCGCGCTGGTCGCACCGCGCCAGGTCGCCGCGCAGGAGCGAAACAACGCAATCCGCGCCCGGGATCTGCTCGATTTCGTCTCGCTCTCGCATCTGGAGGAACAGCCCGCCTCCGTGCTTTCGGGCGGACAGCGCAAACTGCTCGAACTCGCCCGCGTGCTGATGGCCGAGCCGAAGGTTATCCTGCTTGACGAGCCGGCCGCCGGGGTCAATCCCGCCCTTCTCGACCTGATCATCGACCGCATTCACGCCATCAACAAGCTGGGGATCGCGGTACTGCTGATCGAGCATAATATGGAAATGATCGCCCGGCTCTGCCCCCGCGTTATCGTCATGGCCGCCGGCAAGGCGCTGGCCGAGGGCACGCCGGGAGAGGTCACCAGGCGCGCCGATGTGATCGACGTCTACCTGGAAGGAATGCCGGCATGACCGCGCTGGCCGTTGCCGGTCTGCACGCCGGCTATGATCCGGATCTCCCGATCGTCAAGGGCGTGAGCTTCGAGGTCACCCGGGGCGAGGCCGTCTGCATTCTCGGCCCCAACGGCGCCGGAAAATCCACCATGATCAAGGCCATCGCCGGCCTTGTGCCTTGCTTTGGAGGCCAAGTGCGGCTCGGACAGACCGACGTCACCGGACTAGCGCCCCATGTTCTGGTGCGCGGCGGCATGGGTTTTGTGCCGCAGACCGAAAACATCTTCACCCGCCTCACCATTCTCGAAAACCTGCAGATTGCTGCGCAACTTCTGCCGAAGCCCGAGCGGGCGGACCGCATCGGGGCGATGCTGGACATGTTCCCCGACCTTGCCGCCCGCCCCGGCGAACTGGCGGGCGCACTCTCCGGCGGCCAGCGCCAGATGCTTGCCGCAGCCCGCGCCCTGCTGACCGAACCGCAGGTGCTCATGCTCGACGAGCCTTCCGCAGGCCTTTCCCCGAAGCTCGTCGGTCAGGTGTTCGATACCCTGCGCCGCATCTCCGAGGCCGGCGTTACTCTTGTGCTGGTCGAGCAAAATGTCCGCGCGGCCCTGACGCTGACAAGCCGTGCACTGGTGCTGGTCGACGGCAAGCTCGCCCATGACGGCACCACGGACGCGCTGCATGACGGCAAGTTGCTCGGCGAACTCTTCCTCGGCCATCGCGCCACGGAGATTGCCACATGAACCCGCAAGCCATCATCGATGGCCTCATAGCGGGATCCACAATTGGCCTCGGCGCCATCGGCCTCACTTTAACCTACTCGATCCTCCGCTTTGCCAACTTCACCCACGGTGACTTTCTCGCCTGGGGAGCCTACCTCACGCTGACGGTTGCAGGCATACTGGGCGGGCTTGCGGCCGGGCTCGGCGCACCGGTCTATCCGTTCAGCTTCGGATGGGGGCTTCCTCTCGCCATGTTCGGCGGCGTGGCGCTGACCGTCGCGCTCACCCTCGGGCTCGATCGCATTCTGTTCGGCAAGCTCAGGGCCCGCGGCGCCGACGCAATCATCATCGTCATGGCGAGCTTCGGCGCGTCGATGGCTTTGCGGTCACTGCTCGAATTCATCTTCACTGCCAAACCGGCCTACTTCACCAAGGCGCTGCAGATTGCCAAGCCGCTGGGCCTTGGTATGCGCGCCACCCCCGACCAGCTGTTGGTGATCGGCCTGACCGCAGCCCTCGTGGTGGCCCTGCACCTGCTCGTCACCCGAAGCGCCACCGGCAGGGCCATGCGAGCGGTGTCCGAGAACCCGAGCCTTGCCGGGGTTTACGGCGTCAATGTCGACAATGTCATCCGGGTCACCTGGATCATTGGCGCGGGCCTCGCCTGCATCGCCGGTGTCATGGCCGGCCTCCTGGTGCAGATCCGTCCCTACATGGGTTTCGACCTGCTGCTGCCGCTGTTCTCGGCGGCGATTCTCGGCGGCATCGGCTCCATACCGGGCGCCATGTTGGGCGGCCTGATCATCGGGCTCGCGGAAGCCTTCGCGGTGCAGATCGTCGGCGCGGAATGGCGCGCCGCCATTTCCTTCGTCATTCTCGTGCTGGTGCTGATGCTGCGCCCGCAGGGCCTCTTCGGCCAGAAGGGGGCGTGAATGGAACTCGTCGCGTACGCCGCCTTCTTCCTCACCATTGCGCTTACCTACGCGATCATCTGTCTCGGGCTCAATGTGCAATGGGGCCAGACCGGGCTGTTCAATGTCGGCATCGCCGGCTTTGTCGGCCTCGGCGCCTATGTCTCCGCCGCCCTGACAACGCCTGATGCGGCCGAGCGCATCGGCGGCTTCGGGCTTCCCATCGCACTTGGCTGGCTGGCGGCCATGGTGGCCGGAGGCTCTCTCGCGCTCGCGGTCGGGCTGCTCACGCTCAGAATGCGCTCAGACTATCTGGCCATCACCACCTTCGGCATTGCCGTGGCGCTCCAGCTTGTCTTCCAGAACACCGAGAGCCTCACCGGCGGCGCCTTCGGCATGGCCTTCATACCACGACCCTTTTCGGGACTGCAGGGAGAGGCCTTCGCTTTCAACGGTCTCAACCTCCTTCTGACCGCCGCGGTCGTCCTCGTCTGCTACCTGCTGCTCGAGCACCTTCTGCGCAGTCCCTGGGGCCGCGCTCTGCGGGCGGTGCGCGAGGACGAGGTCGCAGCCCAGGCGCTCGGCAAGAACCCGGTGCTGCTGCGCATCCAGGCCTTTGCTCTGGGCGGCGCCATCATGGCGCTGGCCGGTGCCGTGCAGGCCCACTTCATCGGTTTCATCGCACCGGGCAATTACCTGCCGATGATGACCTTCCAGGTCTGGGCCATGCTGATCGTCGGCGGATCGGGCAACAATCGCGGCGCGATCCTCGGCGCGGTTCTGGTCTGGGCCATATGGGCCTTGTCCGGAGCTTTGATCTCGGAAGTTTTCCCCGCCGACCAGCAGGCCCGCGCCGCATCGCTGCAGATCGTCATCATCGGCGTGATGCTCTGCGTCATTCTATTGTGGAGACCGCAGGGCATCCTGCCCGAAGTGCGCTCCGTGTCGCGTCATCTCGGACGCCGCAACAAGGACATTCAATCATGAAACCCGACCGCAAGGATCTCGCCCCCGGCCTGTCGATCAGCCGCATTTTGACCGGCCTGTGGCAGGTTGCCGACCAAGAGAAAGACGGTGTCATCCTCGACCCGGTCGCGGGCGCCAAGGCGCTTGCCGAATATGCCGCCGAAGGCTTCGACACCTTCGACATGGCCGACCACTACGGCACCTCCGAGCTGATCACCGGCGAATTGCTTCGCAGCTGGCAGGGCGGCGACTGCCCCCGGGCCTTTACCAAATGGTGCCCGGAACCCGGCCCGATGACACCGGAGATCGTCCGCGCCGGTGTGCAGGACCGTCTCGACCGCCTTGGCGTCGAGCGCGTCGATCTGCTCCAGTTCCACTGGTGGACCTTCGAGCATCCTGCCTGGCTCGATGCCCTGCACGAGATGAAGCGCCTGAAACAGGAAGGTCTGATCGGCGAGATCGGCGTCACCAATTTCGACGCCGCCCATCTCGATCTGGCGCTGGCCGAAGGCATCCCGCTTGTCTCCAACCAGGTCTCGTTTTCCCTGATCGATCGCCGCGCCGCGGGCCATCTGGCGGACGTCTGCAAGAAGCATGGCGTGCAGCTTCTCGCCTACGGCACACTGTGTGGCGGCTTCCTGTCCGAGCGCTGGCTCGGCAAGCCCGAACCGGAAGCGGTCAAGGACTGGAGCGGATCGAAATACTTGAGGTTCATTCAAGCCGCCGGTGGCTGGAACGGCTACCAGGGAATACTCGCGGCAGCCGACGCAATTGCCCGCAAGCACGGTGTCTCGATCTCCAACGTCGCCACGAGATGGGTGCTGGAGCACCCCCATGTCGCAGGCGTCATCGTCGGCGCGCGGCTGGGCGAAAACCAGCACCGGGCCGACAATCTGCGGCTGTTCCAGTTTGAACTCGATACGGACGACCATGCACGGCTCGACCAGGCCTTTGCCGCGACCCGCATGATCCCCGGCGACTGCGGCGACGAATACCGCCAGCCGCCCTTCCTCACCGCCTCGGGCGATCTGAGCCACCACCTCTCCGAGATGCCCAGCGCCATGCAGGCCGTGCCCGATCCGGACAATCCGGACCGTGCACGGGTCTTTTCCGGTTCGCTCTGGGAACCGATTGCCGGCTATTGCCGCGCCCTGCGCGATGGCGACCGGATCGTGGTTTCAGGCACGACCGCCACCCATGGAGTCGATCGAACCGTCGCCCTTGATGACGCCGGTGCGCAGACGACCTACATCCTCGACAAGATCGCCGCCTCCGTTCGGGCGCTCGGCGGAGACCCGAAGGACATGCTGCGGACCCGCATGTATCTGCGTGGCGAGGAAGACATCGAGGCGGCGGCCCGCGCGCACGGGCTGCGCTTTGCCACCAACCCGCCCGCCAACACGACGTTCCTGGTCGGAAACCTGATCGGCGACTTCCGGGTCGAGATCGAGGCCGAGGCTGTGGTCAGCCGGAAACGGGACTGAAGCCGGCCCGGCTCAGATCCCGAGCCGGTCCCTGAGGCGATAGACCGCAACCGACGGGGCCAGGAACCACGGGTTTCCGGTATAGAACGGCCGCGTTTGGAACGGAATCTGGCTGAAGGCGCCGAGATCCGTGTCGGTTCCTGCCACCGCCCTCCCGAGCCTCGATCCCAGATACCCGGCCATTCCCACGCCCGAGCCGCAGTAGCCCATGGCGTAATAGAGGCCCTTGTCTTCGCCGCAATGCATCAGTGTGTCGAAGGAAAAGGCAACGATCCCGGCCCAGGAATGGCTGATGCGGGTGTGCGCAAGCTCCGGAAACAGCCGAACCAGTTCGGCCAGCAGCTTCGGTCCGCTCCTGCGCGGATCGGTTTCCTGCAACGATACCCGTCCACCGAACAGGATGCGCTTCCGGTCCGGCGACGGCCGGTAGTAGTAGACCAGCTTGCGCGTATCCGACAGGATGCGGTTGGTCGGAAACAACCGATCCATCACCTCGGCGGGAATTTCCTCGGTGGCAATGACGTAGGACCCGATCGGGATCACCCGCCGCTGCTGCCATGGCGACAAGGAACCCGTGTAGCCGTTGGTGGCGATGATCACCTTGTTGGCGCGGACCCGTCCCTTGTCGGTCGAAACTTCAAAGCCCTGGGATGTCCGCTCGAGGTCATTCACCCGGCACTGGCTGATGATGCTCGCACCCGCCGCCTTCGCCACCCCGAGAATCCCCGCATGATACTTGCCGGGATCAAGGCTCGCATGCTTGGGAAAGACGATGCCCCCATGATAGGCGTCGGTGCCGAGTTCCTGATGCTGGCTGTCGCGCGGCACCATGAAGGCCCCGGTCTCGAAGCCGGGATGCCGGGTCTCGCAGTCCTGTGCCAGCTTGTCATATTGTCCCGCCGTATGCGCCCCGTGGAACCGGCCGACGACCCCGAAATCACAGTCGATCTTTTCCTGGTCCACGAAGGTGGAGACATGATCGAGCGAAGCCTGGCCTTCCTTCAGGATGGCGATGGCGCGGGCTTCTCCATATCGCTGCTTGAGCTTGGAAAACGACGGTTTGACGCTGGTCGAGATCTGTCCGCCATTGCGGGTGCTGCAGCCGAAGCCTGCCGCCTCCGCATCGACGACGACTGTCTCAAGACCGGCGCGTGCGGTCTGCACCGCCGCATGCAGGCCGGTGTAGCCCGAGCCGATGATCAGCACGTCCGCAGTCGCGGGCGGCTTCGTCAAATCGTCCGGCTGCCGGGGGCTCGCTTCCCACCAGTAGGGCATAGGCTTGAAGTCTGGAGTGAAACAATCGCTCGGCTTTGCCATCTTATGTTCCTGCATGGTCGGAGAGGATCATGTCGGCGCCCTTTTCGGCCACCATGATTGTCGGCGCATTTGTATTGCCCGAGGTCACGGTCGGAAAGACCGATGCATCGATCACGCGAAGATTGTCCAGCCCGTGCACCTTCAGCTTCGGGCTGACGACGCTGTCACCGGTGTCGCTGCCCATGCGGCAGGTGCTGACCGGATGGAACACAGTACCCGCCCGTTCCCGGATGTCGGCAATCATTTCCTCGTCGGTCTCCACTTGGCGGCCCGGACGGATTTCCTCCTCGAGAATGTCCGCGAAGGCGGGAGAATCTGCAAGCCGGCGCAGGAAACGGGCTCCCTCGAGCTGTTCCGCAACGTCATGGTTGGTCGACAGGTAGTTCGGATGGATCGCCGGCGCATCGAACGGATCGGCAGACTTCAGATCCAGGTGACCGCGGCTGGTCGGCCGGGTCGGCTGCGTTCCCATGATCACGCCGGAGAACGGGTCCGGGCTCATCAGCGGTCGCTTGCCGGGCGGCGCCTTGGTATAGCTGACCGGCGAGAAATAGAGCTGCATGTTGGGGCGCTCGAGCTCCCGCCGCGTCCGGATGAAGCCGCCGGCCTGGTTGACCCCGAGCGACAGCGGCCCCCTGCGCCTGAGCACATAATTGATGCCGTGGCGCAACTTTCCGATCAGCGGCCTGAGCTCGTCATTGAGGGTCCGGACCCTGGCCTTGTAGGTATGATCGATGCACAGGTGATCCTGCAGGTGCTGGCCCACATTCGGCTGATCATACACGACCTCGATGCCATGCCGTTTCAGCGTTTCCGCCGAACCGACCCCGGACAACATCAACAACTGCGGCGAGTTTACCGCGCCGCCGGAAACGATCACTTCCCGCCCGGCATACACCCGTTCGGTCTTGCCATTCCGGACGAATTCCACGCCGGTGGCGCGTGTCCCTGCGAACAGGATCCGCGTCGCGTGCGCGCGCGAGATCACCGTCAGATTGGAACGCCTGCGCGCCGGATTGAGATAGGCCCGCGCCGCCGACATCCGGAAACCGCCCCTGGCGGTGTTCTGGTAAAACCCGATACCTTCATTGCTGGCGGCATTGAAATCGGGATTGTAATTCAACCCGCACTCTTCCCCCGCCCGGATGAAATTCTTACAGGTCGGATGCAGGTCACGCTCCATCGTCGAAACATAAAGCGGACCTTGGCCGCCGCGCCATTCGGTTTCACCCCGGTCGCTGGTTTCGCTTTTCTTGAAATAGGGGAGCACGTCGTCCCAGCCCCAACCGGGATTGCCCATCGCCGCCCAGTCGTCGAAATCGCCGCGATGGCCGCGGATGTAGACCATGGCATTGATCGATGACGAGCCGCCGATCACCTTGCCGCGCGGCCAGTAGCTCACACGGTTGCCAGTTCCGGGATCAGGCTCGGACCTGTACATCCAGTTGATGCGCTTGTCGTAGAACGCCATGCCATAGCCGATCGGCATCCAGATCTTGAAATTGCGGTCATGCCCGCCGGCTTCCAGCAGCAGCACCGAGTATCTGCCGTTCTCGGTCAATCGGTTGGCGAGCACACAGCCGGCCGAACCTGCGCCAACAATCACGAAGTCAAATGTCTGCACGGGGTGCGCCACTCTTGGGTTATGGGCTCAGGTTTGGGGTTTGTCGCGTTGAACCAGGATCGACACCAGCGCCAGCAGGGCCGAGCCGATCATCAGGAAGAACGAGACAGCATTAAGCACCGGCGTCGAGCCGACCTTGACCATCCGGTCATACATGGTGATCGTCAACGGCGCTTCCGAACCGACCAGGAACAGCGTCGTGTTGAAATTCTCGAACGAGACCAGGAATGCCACGATGCCTGCAGCCGCCATCGCCGGAAACAGGAACGGCAGCGTGATCGTCCGGAGCACGCGCACCCGGCTGGCGCCGAGATTGTAGGCCGCCTCCTCCATCGACGCATCGAACTTCTTGAGCCGTGCGATGATCACCAGCGAGGTGATCGTGGTGATGAACGAGAATTGGCCGAGCACCACGAGCACGATGCCCGGACGCAGGAAATCCAGATCCAGCGACAACGCCTCTTCCGCGCCATTGGCGATGTTGCTGGCAAGCAGCAGGATGGAGATGCCCAGAATGACGCCGGGAATGACCAGCGGCAGCACCATCATGATGTAGAAAAAGTCCTTTGCCGGAAATCTGCAACGCACGAACAGGAATGCATTGCAGGTGCCCACGAAAACCGAAAGCAGCGAAACGCAGCTTGCAATGACGAAGGAATAGTAGAGACCGCGCAACAAACGCCGGTCATGAAACATCCCGAGTTTCGGTTCGGAATCGTTGAAGAACCAATCGAGCGTGAAACCCTGCCAGGGCAGCGACGGGAACTGCGAATCGTTGAAGGCGAACATGCCTGCCGCAACCAGCGGCGCCGCCAGGAACACGAAGAACAGCGCCACGTAAATCCGGTAGCTGGCGAGAAAGGCGGTGTTGGGTTTGATTGCCATCAGCTTCGCGCCACCGTGCTGTTGAGAGTCTGACCGGAGAGCTTGAGCCCGCCCCAGACCACCAGCGATGTAAACGCCAGCAGCAGGAAGCCGAACGCGGCGCCGGATTCCCAGTTGTAGCGGGTGATGAACTGGTCGTAGATCTGCTCGGTGAACCAGCTCGAGTTCTTGCCGCCCAGCAGGATCGGCGTCAGGTAACTGCCCGCCGTCAGCATGAACACGACGATGCAGCCCGAAACGATGCCCGGCATGGCGTAGGGAATGATGATCCGCCTGAGCACGGTCGGTCCGTTGCCGCCGAGATTGTAACCCGCCTCGATCATCGAATCGTCCATGCCATCCAGAGTCGAAACCAGCGGCACGATCATGAACAGGATCACCGTATAGACCAGCCCCATGATCACGGTGGCATCGTTGTAGAGAAACTCGATCGGCGTGTTGACCAGTCCGGCCCACTGAAGACTGCTGGAGATGATGCCGGTTTCCCTCAGGAGCAGGATCCAGCCGAAGGCGCGGATCAGGTCGCTCACCCAGAGCGGAATCAGGCACATCAGGAACAGCGCCCCACGGCTCCTCTGTCCGGCGATCTTTGCGATGTAATAGGCGATCGGGAACCCGAGCAGCAGCGCCAGCACGGTCACCAGCAACGACATCGAACCGGTGCGGATCAAGGTGTTCCAGTAGATCGGCTCGGCGAAGAAATTGATATAGTTCTCGAGCCCGAACTCGTACGTCCTGGGCGCCACCTTTTCCCGCAGCGAAATGTAGAACATGCCCAGATGCGGCAGGACGATAAGCAACACGATCCACAGCGCGAATGGCGCAAACAACAGGATCAGCGACAGACGCTTGATATCCCTCTGCTTCATCTCTTCGCCCTCAAGCCTTGAAGCTCATGGTCTGTTCCGGAGACCATGAAAGCGTGACGTCATCCTTCGGCTTCAGGTCCTGCGGTCCGCCCGTCAGCACCACGTCGGCCTCGATCAGTTCTCCTGCACGGTCCCTGACCAAAACCCGGCTGTTGGCGCCGTTGAACAGGATGCTGTCGACCTTTCCTTCTATCACGTTCTGGCCGTTGCCCGCCTGCATGGATCCTCCGGCTTTCTCGGCCGTGATGAACTCCGGCCGGACAAAGGCGCTGACCTTGTCGCCGACACCCGGCGCGCCGGTGCCGCGAATTGATCCGCGCATGGCAAGGCCGGCCTCGGTCTCCACCTCGACCGTGTTGCCCTCGACGCGGGTCACCCGACCGGCCCAGCGGTTGGTGTCGCCGACAAACCCGGCAACGAAGGCGGCGGAGGGGTTGTGATAGAGCTCCTGCGGCGTCCCGATCTGGACGAACTTGCCCTGGTTCATGATCGCCACATTGTCCGACATGACCAGTGCTTCCGACTGGTCGTGAGTGATGTAGACAAAGGTGGTGTCGAACTGGTGCTGCAGCAGTTTAAGCTCGATCTTCATGGCTTCACGCAATTTCAGGTCCAATGCGCCGAGCGGCTCGTCGAGCAGCAGCACGTCCGGATCCAGCACCATGCAGCGCGCGATGGCGATCCGCTGCTTCTGCCCCCCGGACAGCTGGCTGATTTCGCGGTTGGCAACGTCGGGCAGGGAGATGCGCTCGAGAACGTCATGCACCTTGCTGCGGATGACATCCTTGGAAGCCCCCGCGCAGCGCAGCCCGTAGGCGATGTTCTCATAGACGTTCATCATCGGGAACAGGGCCAGGTGCTGAAACACCATCTTGACATTGCGCCGGTTCGGCGGCGTGCCGATGACGGATTTCCCCTTGATCCGGATATCGCCGGAAGATGGCTGCTCGAAACCGGCAATCATCCGCATCAAGGTGGTCTTGCCGCATCCCGACGGTCCCAGGATCGAGAAGAAAGAGCCTTTCGGAATCTCGAACGAGACATCGTCAACGGCTCTGACCGAGCCGAAATGCTTCTGGATCCGGATACATTCCAGATCGTTCTCGGTGTGTGGTTGCATCGAGTGCCCAGTGCAGTGTGTCGTGTCAGGTCTTTTGAACTTGAAGTGCGGCTACGACAGCCAGGCTGCGCAGCCGCACTTTGTTTCATCAGGTAAAGGCGTCAGTCCAGGCTTATTCCGAGCCGGTGGCAGCCTTGATCTTCTCCAGCGTCTTGCCTTCCATGTCCTCGACACCTGCCGGGATGTTGGCGAAGAACTGCAGATTGCTGATGTCCTCGTCGGTAAAGGCGGCATTCACCGCAGCCTTCTTGTCATCGGGCAACAGGTCCTTGGCGCCCTTGACGGCTGCCATGGAGCCGGTGCTGGCAGACATGATCTTCACGTTCTCGGGCTCGAGCACGAAGTTGATCCACTTGTAGGCGGCATCGTCGGCTTCGCCCTTGCGCGGCATCGCGAAGGTGTCGATCCAGGCCAGCGCGCCGGTCTTGGGCGGCACGAAGACGATGTCCTTGTTCTCGGCATAAAGCTTGTAGGCGGTCGAGTCCCAGGTTTCCGAAGCCACGATTTCGCCAGACATCATCATCGCCGAAAGGTCGTCGCCGCCCTTCCAGTAGGCCTTCAGATTGTCCTTGCAGGCGATCAGCTTGTCGGCGACCTTGTCCAGGATCTCCTGGTACTTGTCGAGATCGGCGTAAGCTGCAAACGGATCTTCGCCCATGTCGAACGCCATTCCCAGAAGGATTGTGCGCCGCAGGCGCATCGAGGTTTTGCCCTTGTACTGCGGGTCGCAGAGATCGCCCCAGGCCTTGACGTCAGGCGCCATGGTCTTGTTGGCCATCAGGCCCGACGTGCCCCACTGGTGCGGCACGGCATAGACTTCACCGTCAATCGTGGTGTTGGCCTTGACGCCGTCAAGCAGCTTGGCCTCCATGCCCGACGTGTCGATCTTGGAAAGATCAAGCGGCTTGTAGATATTGTATTCCTGCTGAACGGCAAAGATACGGTCGTGGCTCGGCTGAGCCAGATCGAAACCGGCGCCACCGGTGGCGCGCAGCTTGGCGATCATTTCCTCGTTGTTCGAGAACGTCACCTCGACGGTGATATCGGGATACTTGGCCTCGAATTTTTTCACCAACTCTTCAGGAGCATAGGAGCCCCATGTCAACAGACGCAAGGTCTCGGCCTGCGCCGGTACGGCTGCCATGACTGTTGTGGCCAAAAGCCCGGCAATTGCTAGTTTCATGATCATGTTGAACTCCCTTTGAACCCTCTGAACATCAGCGCTTTATTGCTTGTAACCCGCGCAGATGAGACGAAGCGTAGCCCCTCATTGGTCTGCACCGCATATCCATTATAGATATTTTTCCATACCAATTTTTTGAATTGGCCCTCTCCGCCGGCAGGATCGATCCGAGGCGAATGTCCATGCAACCATTCATCCGGCACGGCGTCCAGCACGGGACTTTCCCGAAACGAGGACACCGCGGTGTTCAGGCAAACAGCTGCGCCAGCACATCGACACCCTGCCTGATCTCGCTCTCGCTCGCGGCGCCATAGCCGATCACCACGCCCTTTCGCTCGACTGGAGCAAGACAATAACGCCCGATCCCCGACAGGGTCAGGCCCGCCGCGTGTGCCGCCTCGATGAACTCAGTCTCGCTTCGTCCCGGCTCCCTGAAGTAACCGACCGTGTGAAAACCGGCCAAGGCGCGCTGTATATGCATGTATGGCTCAAGCTGCCGGCTGTGCTGGTGGAGGATCTCGTGGCGCTTCCGGTAGTGCTGCCGCATCGTTCTGATATGAGTCGAAAAGTGCCCTTCGTCGATGAAGTCGGCAACGATCGCCTGCGGCCAGGTCGGAACTCCGCTGAGAGCGGCGGAAAACAGGGTCGAGATCACGTCGACCATGCCGGCGGGCGCCACCAGAAACCCGAGGCGAAGCGACGGGAAAAGCGTTTTGGAGAATGTCCCGACATAGATCACCCGGCCGTTGGTATCGATGCTTTTCAGTGTCGGAAGCGGCTGGTCGCCGAAATAGAAATCGCCGTCGTAGTCATCCTCGACGATATACGCATCGGCACGATCCGCGGCGTCCAGAAGGGCCAGGCGCCGCGCCAGGCTCAGGACCTTGCTCAAGGGTTGCTGGTGCGAGGGCGTAACGAAGGCCAGCCTGAAATCCGGGGCCTTCGCCAGTCCATCCTCGACGACAATTCCTTCGTCGTCCACCGCCACGGGGATCAGCTCCGCACCTTGCGAGATGAAGGCGTTGCGCGCGCCAATCGCGCCCGGATTTTCGAACCAGACCTTCTCGCCCCGGTCCAGCAGAAGGCTGCCGATAAGCGAGAACGCCTGCTGCGCCCCGCCGACGACAAAGACCTGTTCCGGATCGCACTGGATGCCGCGGCTGGCATTGAGATGCGTCGCGATGGCGGCGCGCAGCCGGGGCAAGCCATAGGGGTTGCCATACCCCATGACCGCATCCCGGTCGGATCTGAGATGACGCGCCGAGAGCCGCGCCCATTGCGCCATCGGAAAGAGATGCAGCGCCGGAAGCGCGGTAACAAAGGCCTGCGACTTGTGCGGCAACCGCCGGCGTTCGGCAAACAGCGCCCGCGCCTGGATCACAGACGGGGACAGTCGCGGTTGCCGTTCGGCATCCCTTGTCGCTGCTTGCGGCACGACCGGGGCACGCCCGGCCATGGTGTGACTGACAAAAGTGCCGGCACCGATATGCGATTCCAGCAAGCCTTCGGAGATCAGGCGGCTGACGGCATCGAGCGCGGTGGTGCGCGACACGCCCAGCTCGCTCGCCAGGGTGCGCGTTGCCGGCAATCTTTCGCCGCCGTTCAGGCCGCCCGACAGGATGATGTCGCGAAGCCCCATATAGAGCTGCACGCTAATTTTCCGGTCGAGACTTCTGTCGATCCGGATCGAGGAGAGGATGGCTCCGGCCTTGGTTTTCATGGGCGCCCCTCATTTCGGAAAAATTGGTCTGGAAGCTTTGCGAGATTGGACCTTATCGTAAGTCCAATCGACCCGCTACGGTTTGCCGAAACGTCGGCATGGAATCGCAAAATATGAAAATCGCTCACATCGAAACCTTCACAAACGAGTTCGTCTGCTTCGTCAAGGTCACGACGGATACCGGCGACATTGGCTGGGGTCAGGTCGCCCCCTACTATGCCGACATCACGGCGCAGATCGTTCACCGGCAGGTGGCGCCCTACGCTCTTGGCCAGTCGGCGCTCGACATCGAATACCTGGTCGATCTGATCCCCGAGAAAGAACACAAGTTCCCCGGCTCCTACCTGAAGCGAGCGATTGGCGGGCTCGACACCGCGCTATGGGATCTGCGCGGCCGGCTCGAGGGCAAGCCTGTCTGCGAGCTGATCGGCGGCACGCCCGGAACCATCCGCGCCTATGGTTCCTCGATGAAACGCGACATCACGCCTAAGGACGAGGCCGCACGGCTGAGCCAGCTCCGGGACGAATTCGGGTTCGATGCCTTCAAGTTCCGGATTGGTGCCGAAGTCGGCCGCGGCAAGGATGAATGGCCGGGGCGCACGGAAGAGATCGTGCCCACAATGCGCAAGGCCATGGATGACAGCGTCGCCCTGCTGGTTGACGCCAATTCCTGCTACTCACCCGAACAAGCCATCGAGATCGGCAAGATGCTCGAGCAGAACGGCATCAGCCATTTCGAGGAGCCCTGCCCATACTGGGAATATGAACAGACCAGGCAGGTGACGGAAGCACTGTCGATCGATGTCACCGGCGGGGAACAGGACTGCGAACTTCCCAACTGGCGCTGGATGATCGGCATGAAGGCCGTCGACATCGTTCAGCCCGATATCTGCTATCTCGGTGGCCTGACCCGCACATTGCGGGTGGCGGACATGGCCGACAAGGCCGGCCTGCCATGCACGCCCCATTGCGCAAACTGGTCGATGGTGACGCTGTTCACCATGCACATGCTGCGCGCCATCCCAAACGCCGGCAAGTATCTCGAGTTTTCGATCGAGGGCGAGGATTACTATCCGTGGCAGAACGGCCTTTTTGTCGAATCCCCCTACGCCATTGTCGACGGCAAGGCGACCGTGACCAACGCTCCCGGCTGGGGCGTCGAGATCAGCCCGGCCTGGCTTGAGCAATCAAAGCACCAGATCAGTTCGCTGGGGGCCTGATCCATGCTCGCACAGCCCGACAGCCTGCTCCGCTACATCGAAGACGCCAGCGGACTGGATCTTCCCCAAGGCCATTTCATCGACGGTGGCTTTCGCGCCCCGCGCGCCGGACGGTCCATGCAAAGCGAGGATCCGGGACGGGGCGAGGCCTTTGCCGATTTCGCTCGCGGTGATGCCGACGATGTGGCCGACGCCGTCGCAAGTTCGCGCCAGGCCTTCAACTCCGGATGGCGCAGAACCCCGCCGGCGGAACGTGGGCGCATCCTCGCCCGCACCGCGGAGTTGATCCGCCGCAACACCGAGCGGCTCGCCATCGTCGAGTGCCTGGACAGCGGCAAGCCGATCGCCGAGGCCCGCGACGACGTTGTAGGCGCGGCCAGGACGTTCGAATATTATGCCGGCGCCTGCGACAAGCTGGAGGGAAGCACCTTCCCGCTTACGTCCGACTATGTCGGTTACAGCCAGTTCGAACCGGTGGGTGTCACCGCTCACATCATTCCGTGGAATTTCCCGATCTCGACGGCTGCGCGCGGCATGGCCCCGGCGCTCGCCGCCGGCTGCACCGTGGTGGCCAAACCCGCCGAACAGACACCGTTCACGGCGCTGCTGCTGGCCGACCTGCTTTTCGAGGCCGGACTTCCGGCCGGCGTCTGCAACGTCGTCACCGGCACCGGTTACGAAGTCGGCGCCCCGCTGGTTGGCCATACGGGTGTAGATCACGTCACCTTCACCGGATCGGTTACAACCGGTGCCAGCGTCATGCGCGCCTGCGCCGAAAACGTCACCCGCTCGGTGATGGAGCTCGGCGGCAAGTCGCCGGTCGTCGTTCTGAACGATTGCGACTTCGACAGCACCATCGCAAATGTCACGGGCGCTATTTTCGAGCATGCCGGGCAGATCTGTTCCGCCGGCTCCCGGCTGGTGATCGAGGCCGGGATTCACGACCGTTTCGTCGAGGCGCTGGGCAAGAAGGCATCCGCGATATCGCTCGGTCACGGTCTCCGCTCTCCAGACATGGGACCGGTCAATTCGGCCTTGCAGCAGGAAAAGATTATCGGCTTTCTCGATCGGGCGCGCGAACGCGGAGCGGAGTTCATTTCAGGTGGAAAGACATCGACCGATCCAGAAACCGGCAAGGGCTATTTCATCGAACCTACCATCGTCGCCAACCGGCCGATGGATGACGAACTGGTGCAGGAGGAAATTTTCGGCCCAGTCCTTACCGTGCAGAAAGCCGATGACGCCGAACACGCGCTGGTTCTCGCCAACTGCACCCGCTTCGGCCTTGTTGCCGGCGTGTTCACGGGCAATTTCTCAAAAGCCCATCAGTTCGCCCGCGACATCGATGCCGGCCAGGTCTACATCAACGAATATTTCGCCGGCGGCATCGAAGTCCCCTTCGGTGGCAACAAGCAATCCGGCTTCGGCCGCGAAAAGGGTTTCGAAGGCCTCAAGAGCTATTGCAAGGTCAAGAGCATCGCCGCGCGCATCAGCTAGGCCCGCTGTTTGTCGAATGGGCGGCGCGGACGTCAGCGGCTGGAATATTCCGGACATAGGCAATCATCGGGTTTGAATTGTCTGGCACCCTGTTTTGGCTGTAGAAGGTTCGGATGAAACACCGTCAACTTGGATCATCCGGCCCAAGCGTCTCCGCGATCGGCCTTGGATGCTGGAATTTCGCGGGACCCTACGGCCCCACAACCGAACAGGAAAGCCATGAGACCCTTGCCGCTGCACGTGATCTCGGGGTGAACCTCATCGACACGGCCAATGTCTACGGCATGGGCGTGTCCGAAACGGTGATCGGCAACTATCTCCGCAAGAATCCGGGACATTTCAGGATTGCCACCAAGGCCGGCATCCGCCGGGATCCCGCCACCGGCGCGCGGCACTTCGACAACTCCCCGGACCACCTCCGGAGCGAACTCGAAGCATCGCTTCAGCGGCTCGGCGTCGATCATGTCGATCTCTTCTATGTCCACCGCCGCGAAGCGGACCGGCCGATCGAGGACGTCACCGGCACGCTTCAGGGCTTTGTTGAAGAGGGCAAGATCGGCGGCTTCGGTTTTTCCGAGATCGCGCCGAGCTCGCTGAGACTTGCGCACGCTGTCGCCCCGGTGACGGCGGTCCAGAGCGAATATTCGCTGTGGACCAGGCAGCCGGAACTCGGGATGGGTCAGGCCTGCGGAGATCTCGGCGTCGCCCTCGTCGCCTTCTGCCCGCTCGGGCGTGGCATCTTCGCAAGCCGGGCTCCGGATCCGGCGACGTTCGGTCCGGCCGATTTTCGCAAACCCAATCCGCGGTTCACCGAGCCCAACCTGACCCGCAACATCGAGGCCGTCGCCCCTTTCAAGGCCTATGCAAGCGACCTCGGCACCACGCCGGTCGCCCTGGCCATCGCCTGGCTCTTGAGCCGCGGCGACCATGTGATCCCCATCCCCGGCACACGCTCGGCTGACCATCTCAGGGAATGCGCCGAGGGCGCCGCACTCGAACTCGGCGAAACGGAACTGGCGGAAATCGAACGGATCCTCCCCGTGGGGTTCGCCTATGGCGACCGCTATTCACGCGAACAGTCAAACGGTGTTGAAGGCTACTGCTGAGCAGAGCGAGCGATGCGTAGAAAGCTTCGAACCCTGGCATTCATGCGCGGGGCGCAATGCAGTGCCCGAATTTCCGAGAACCACACAAACCGGGTTGCCACCCAACCAAAAATGCATAAAAATTGGTCATGGAAGTTTTTTA
Source organism: Hoeflea sp. (assembly GCA_020637795.1). Taxonomy (GTDB): domain Bacteria; phylum Pseudomonadota; class Alphaproteobacteria; order Rhizobiales; family Rhizobiaceae; genus Hoeflea. Next base: position 596,955 of record JACKJT010000003.1, read on the forward strand.
TGCAGACGCGCCGGAAACACCGGTAACGCTCCCGAAGCCAATTCCGCGCAGGTTGCGTGACGGGCTGCAAATGCTGCTCCAGTCGATCTACCCGGAAAGCGACCATTCAGCCCTTCTCGAAAAGACGATTTCCGCTTTCTGGCCCGGAGACGAGCAACCCAAGCGCCGCGGGCGTACGCCGGCCAACACGCTCTGGTCCGAACGCGACAGCTACGTCATCACCTATGGCAACAGCTTCGTGAACGGGGAACACAAGCCGCTTGATCTGCTGTTCGACTTCCTCGAAAGCCGCCTTAACGGCATCGCCACCGGCGTGCATATCCTGCCCTATTTTCCCTACACCTCGGATGATGGCTTCGCCATCACCGACTACTACGCCGTCGACAGTGGCCTGGGCGCCTGGGAAGATATCGGCCGCATTGCAGAGAAATTCCGGCTGATGTCGGATCTGGTGATCAATCATTGCTCCAGCCAGAGCACCTTCTTCAACGAGTATCTCCTCGGCCACGCGCCCTACGACAGGTTCTTCTTCGAAGCCTCGCCGGACGACGACCTCTCGATGGTGGTCCGGCCCCGGGCTCACCCGCTGCTCCGGGAGGTCGAAACCGCCAACGGCACCCGGCATGTCTGGTGCACTTTCAGCCACGACCAAGTCGATTTCGACTTCTCCAATCCCGAGGTGCTGCTGGAATTCCTCCGTATCCTCTGCTTTCACATATCGAAGGGCGTCAGGACCCTGCGGCTGGATGCGATAGCCTTCCTCTGGAAGGAGATCGGGTCGCCCTCGATCCATCTGCGCCAGACGCACGAGATCGTCCGCCTGATCCGGCTGCTTGCCGACTATACCGCCGAGCCCCTGGTGCTGCTGACCGAGACCAATGTGCCCAATGCCGAGAACCTGAGCTATTTCGGCAATCGCAACGAAGCTCACATGGTCTACAATTTTTCGCTGCCGCCCCTGCTGCTGCACGCCCTGCTCCACGGCACCTCGAAGCATCTCAACGCCTGGCAGATGTCGATGCCGCCGGCGCAGCTTGGATGCACCTACTTCAATTTCACCGCCTCGCATGACGGTATCGGCATGCGCCCGGCGGAGGGCCTGTTGAGCGAGGAGGACATTCAGCGCGTCATCGACACCGCGGAGAAATTCGGCGGCCGTCTCTCCATGCGCAAGATGCCCGATGGCGGCACCCGCACCTACGAGATCAACATCGCTCTGTTCGATGCGTTGAAGGGAACGATCGAGGGCGAGGACCAATGGAACATCGAGCGCTTCCTCTGCAGCCAGATCATCGCCATGGGCCTTGAGGGCATTCCCGGTTTCTACATTCACTCGCTTCTCGCCACCGGCAACGACCAGGACGGCGTCGAAAAATCCGGTCACAACCGCGCGATCAACCGGCATCGCTGGCACTACCCCGACCTGTTGGCGCTGCTTGATGATCCCGCCAGCCGTCATGCCCGGGTGTTCAACGCCCTGACCGCGATCCTCAAGACCCGCTCGGAGCAGGCTGCGTTCCATCCCAACGCCACCCAGTTCACACTGCAGCTGGGTGAGCCGTTCTTCGGCTTCTGGCGGCAGAGCATCGATCGGGCGCAAAGCATCTTTGCAATCCACAACCTCACCAACAAGCCCGCATCCATTCCCCTCATGTCGCTCAACCTGATCGATGGAGACACCTGGACGGACCTGATCTCCGGCGAGGACATCAGGGCGTTCGGGGGAGATCTTCAGTTCGCGCCTTACCAATGCCGCTGGATCACCAACTGAATGGTGACCATGTGAGCGCCATCGACGTCCAAAATCTGATTGTCTTCAGCGATCTCGATGGCACGCTTCTCGACCACGGCAACTACTCCCATGCGTCAGCGGCTCCGGCACTGGCGAGATTGCGGCAGCTTCGGGTTCCGCTCATTCTCGCCTCGAGCAAGACCGCCGCCGAAATCGCTCCGCTGCGCGAGGAGCTGGGCTTCGACCATTGTGAAGCCATCGTCGAGAACGGATCCGGCATCCTTGAGGCGCACGGGGAAAACGGTTCCACCGAAAGCAGATACCTGTTGATCCGTCAGGTGCTGGACCGGTTGCCCGCCTCCCTGCGTGCTCAGTACCGGGGATTTGCCGACTGGAGCGCAGAGCAGGTTTCAGAACTCACCGGGCTTTCGCTCGCCGAAGCCGAAAACGCCCGCAAGCGCCGGTTTTCCGAACCTGGCCTGTGGCTTGGCAGCGAAGAGGACAAGGCGAGCTTTGTCGAAGCAGCCACCGCAATGGGGCTGACCGCGCAGCAGGGCGGCCGGTTCCTGACCCTGTCATTCGGCGGCAACAAGGCCGAGCGTATGATGGAGATCGCGGCCCGTCATGCGCAGGCAGGCAGAAAGCCGTTTGTCGTCGCACTTGGTGACGCGCCCAACGATCTGGCGATGATCGAGCAGGCGGACCTGGGTGTCATCATTCCCAATCCCGCCCATTCCGGCATTCCGCACTGCAAGGGGGAAGCCACGGGCAGGATCATCCGGGCGGGGACCGCCGGTCCAAAGGGATGGAACCAGGTCATCATGTCGCTGCTCGATCGCGCAGAGAACAACAGGAGCTGATATGGCCGATTTTCACCAGAATGGCAGCGTGGCGACCCTCCACAATCTCAGCCGCATGCCGCTCGAGATGATGGAAAACCAGCTGCGCCAGTTTTCCGCCACCCGAAAGATCACGCTGATCCTGCCATCGCTGTTCTCGGAACTTGGCCGCGACGCCCTTTCCGGGATCCTCGATGAACTCAGTGGCGCCACCTACATCAACCACATCATCATCGGACTGGATCAGGCCAACGAGGAACAGTACCGCTTTGCCCGTCAGTACTTTTCGCGGCTGCCGCAGAAGCACGACATCCTCTGGAATGACGGCCCGCGCCTGAAGGCCATCCACACCAAGCTGGAGGACGCTGGTCTGGCACCCAACGAACCCGGCAAGGGTCGCAATGTCTGGTATTGCATCGGCTATGCCCTGGCTTCGCAGAATACGGACGTCGTCGCCCTGCATGACTGCGATATCACCACCTACTCGCGCGAGATGCTGGCGCGGCTGGTCTACCCGGTGGCCAATCCGGCCTTTCCCTATCAGTTCTGCAAGGGCTATTACCCGCGGATCGCAGACGGCAAGCTCAACGGCCGGGTTTCCAGGCTGCTGGTTTCACCGCTGCTCTTGTCGATCCAGAAGGTCTGCGGCCACCTCGATTACATCGAATACCTGAAGGGATTTCGCTATCCGCTCGCCGGCGAATTCGCCATGCGGGTGAGCATGCTGCCCGACATGCGCATTCCCTCGGACTGGGGCCTGGAAATCGGCGTCCTGTCGGAAGTCTGGCGAAACCTGTCGAACCGCTCGGTCTGCCAGGTCGACATTTCCGATGCCTACGATCACAAGCACCAGGACCTGTCCAAGGCCGATGCAAGCACGGGCCTGTCACGCATGTCGGTGGATATCTCCAAGGCGCTGTTCCGGAAACTCGCCACCGACGGCGTGGTCTTCAACCAGGAAACCTTCCGCACCATCAAGGCGACCTACTACCGGACCGCACTCGACCTGATCGAGATGTATCACAACGACGCGCTGATGAACGGGCTTTACACCGACCGGCACCAGGAAGAGGAGGCCGTGGAGCTCTTTGCAGCCAACATCGTCGCCGCCGGGCAGATCTTTCTGGAGAACCCTATGGAAACGCCGTTCATTCCGAACTGGAGCCGGGTACAGTCAGCCGACCCGGATCTGTTGCGCACCATGCATGAGGCGGTCGCGGCCGACAGCGCAGAGATCTAACCGATCCACCGCACCACAAAGTCACTGAAAAACGCAATTCGGGCGCGGACGGAAGAATCCATCCGCGCCCGAACAATGTCGTGACGAACTCAGGCTGCGAGGTCGAAACGGTCCGCGTTCATCACCTTGACCCAGGCGGCAACGAAGTCCGTGACGAACTTTTCCTTTGCATCGTCCTGGGCATAGACCTCAGCATAGGCGCGCAGGATCGAATTGGAGCCGAACACGAGGTCGACGCGCGTCGCCGTCCACTTGACCGAACCTGTCTTGCGGTCGCGGATCTCGTAGATGCCGCCGTCGACCGGGTTCCAGGTGTTGCCCATGTCGGTCAGGTTGACGAAGAAGTCCGTCGTCAGAGCGCCTTCGCGATCCGTGAAGACCCCATGCTTGGTACCCGCGAAGTTGGCGCCAAGCACGCGCATGCCCCCGACCAGTGTCGTCATTTCCGGCGCGGTCAGCCCCATCAGCTGGGTGCGATCGAGCATCATCTCTTCCGGGCTGACGACATAGTCTTTCTTCTGCCAGTTGCGATAGCCGTCGGCGAGCGGTTCGAGCACGTCGAAGGATGCCGCATCGGTCATTTCGTCAGTGGCATCGCCACGGCCCGGCGCGAAGGGAACGGAGACATCGTAGCCGGCGGCCTTCGCCGCTTTCTCGACGCCGACATTGCCGGCGAGCACGATCACATCGGCGACGCTGGCGCCATACTCGGCTGCAATCGGCTCGAGGACGGCAAGGACCTTGGCCAGACGGGCCGGCTCGTTGCCTTCCCAGTCCTTTTGCGGTGCGAGACGGATGCGTGCGCCATTGGCGCCGCCGCGCATGTCAGACCCGCGATAGGTGCGGGCGCTGTCCCAGGCGGTCGAGACCAGTTCGGCAACGCTCAGGCCGGACGCCGCGATCTTCGCCTTGATGGCACCGACATCGTAGTTGTTCGGACCGGCCGGAACCGGGTCCATCCAGATCAGCTCTTCATTTGGAACGTCCGGGCCGACGTAGCGAGCCTTCGGGCCCATGTCGCGGTGGGTCAGCTTGAACCAGGCGCGCGCGAAGGTGTCGCGGAAGTAGTCCGGGTTGGCCATGAACTTTTCGCAGATGGCGCGGTAGGTCGGGTCCATCTTCATGGCCATGTCGGCATCGGTCATGATCGGCATGCGGCGGATCGAAGGATCGGTCGCGTCGACCGGCATATGCTCTTCCTTGATGCCGACGGGCTGCCACTGGTTGGCGCCGGCCGGGCTCTTGGCGAGTTCCCACTCGTAGCCGAACAGAAGTTCGAAATAGCCCATGTCGAACACGGTCGGGTTGGTGGTCCATGCACCCTCAATGCCCGACGTGATGGCGTTCGATGCCTTGCCGCCGAGGTTCGGGTTGATCCAGCCGAAGCCCATGTTCTCGACGTCGGCTGCCTCGGGTTCGGCGCCCAGCGCGCCGGCATCGCCGTTGCCGTGGGTCTTGCCGACGGTATGACCACCGGCGGTGAGGGCTGCGGTTTCCTCGTCGTCCATGGCCATGCGGGCGAAGGTCTCGCGCACCTGCGCCGCTGTCTTCAGCGGGTCAGGCTGGCCGTTGACGCCTTCCGGGTTGACGTAGATGAGACCCATCTGCACGGCGGCAAGCGGGTTTTCCATCGTGTCCGGCTTGCCGACATCCTCGTAACGGTTGTCGGACGGGGCCAGCCATTCCTTTTCGGCACCCCAGTAGGTGTCGATTTCCGGGTGCCAGATGTCATTGCGGCCGAAACCGAAGCCGAAGGTCTTCAGACCCATGTTTTCATAGGCGATCGTGCCGGCGAGGATGATCAGGTCGGCCCAGGAGACGGCGTTGCCGTATTTCTTCTTGAGCGGCCACAGCAGGCGGCGGGCCTTGTCGAGGTTGCCGTTGTCCGGCCAGGAGTTGAGCGGCGCGAAACGGATATTGCCGGCGCCGGCGCCGCCACGACCATCTGCCAGGCGATAGGAGCCGGCTGAGTGCCAGGCCAGGCGGATCATCAGGCCGCCATAGTGACCATAGTCTGCCGGCCACCAGTCCTTGCTGTCGGTCAGCAGCGCATGCATGTCCTTCTTCAGGGCTTCGACATTGAGCTTCTTCAGCTCGTCGCGATAGTTGAAGTCCTTGCCAAGCGGATTGGTCTTGGTGTCATGCTGATGCAGAATTTCCAGATTGAGCGATTTCGGCCACCAGCTCATGACACTGCTGCCCGTGATGGTGTTGCCACCGTGCATGACGGGGCATTTTCCCACTTTGTCTATGGCGTTCATTTTCGTCTCCGATCCTGCCTGCGTTAACTGCTTCATCTATTGATGAAGATCTTGAAATCTCTGGGTTTGACAACTCTTGCCCAAGGTCCGAACCGTCCGGATTTTGGCCTGACCAAACAACGATTGCCTTGGGCGCCATAGGCTGCCGAGACAAGAGGCAGCACGAATCCTACCCTCTCCCGGTCTCCTTACATTGACATATAGCAAAGATGCTCCATTGGATTAAGTTGTTTTAACTGATTGCTCTGATAATCTGAAATTATGAGAAACCTGACCCTGAAGCAGCTGCGGTATTTCGAGGCATTGGCGCAACACGGCCATTTTGGACGCGCCGCACAGGCTTGCGCCATTTCCCAGCCGGCCCTGTCGGTGCAGATCAGGGAACTGGAGGAATCGCTGGGAACCGATTTGTTCGAACGCGGCGCCCGGCAGATCCGGCTGACGAACTTCGGAGAGGAATTCTCCACACGTGTTCGCGGCATTCTCCGCTCGGTGGACGAGTTGGGGGAATTGGCGATGGCATCGCGCGACCATCTGGTCGGACGCCTTCGCATTGGCGTGATCCCGACGATCGCCCCGTATCTGCTGCCTGAAATCATCACCGACCTGACTGCGGCCAACAGCAGCATCGATATCCAGATCCGCGAATCGCTGACACCGATCCTGGTCCGCGAACTCGCCGACGGCCGCCTCGATGCCGCTATCGTTGCCTTGCCGGTGTCCGAGCCGTCATTGACCGAGGTTTCACTGTTTGAGGAAAACTTTGTGCTGGTGCGCCCCGTCGCCGACGAAGGCAAGCCGGTGCCCGGACACGAGGACCTGCGTGAGATGAAACTTCTCCTGCTCGAGGAAGGCCACTGCTTTCGCGACCAGGCGCTGTCTTTCTGCAACATTCAATCGTCCCGGCCGCGCGAGATGCTCGACGCCAGTTCGCTTGCCACGCTGGTGCAGATGGTCGGCGCCGGCCTCGGCGTGACACTGATTCCGGAAATGGCCATCGCGGTGGAAACGCGCTCCGCACCGGTGTCGATCGCCCATTTCAGGCATCCGCAGCCGTCGCGAACCATCGGCATGATCTGGCGCAAGACCAGCCCACTGGCAAAGCAGCTCCGGCAGATTTCCGAGGTTGTCCGGAAAACCACGAGCGCCCGCACCTAGGCCGGAAGGTCAAGAGCATCAGCATCTGGGTCGATCGTTGACCGCCAATGGCCGCAACGGACAATCTACCTCTGATGCGCCAGGATCACCTCAAGAAACGCGTCGCCGTAGCGCTCGAGCTTCGATTGCCCAACCCCGGAAATGCCAAGCATGGCTTCGCGGTCGAGCGGCCGGCTGGTGGCAAATCCGACCAGCGTCGTGTCCGGAAAGACCACATAGGGCGGCACCGCCAATTCCTTTGCAATCGCCATGCGGGCAGCGCGCAGCGCCTCGAACAGCTCGACATCCGCTTCGTCCTCCAGCGCCGACTTCGCCGCCGCCGAACGTGCCGAGCCGCCCCGTGCAGCCTTGCCCTTGGTCGGACGATCCTTGCGGAAGCGCACTTCGCGTTCGCGCTTGAACACCGCGCGGGCCTCCGGTTCGAGCTTCAGCGCGCCGAAGGCCTCGTGGTCGACGCTGACCAGTCCGGCGGCGAGCAATTGCCGGTAGACCGACTGCCAGGTCTTTGCCGGAATGTCTTTTCCGGCGCCGAAGACGGGCATGTCGACATGGCCGAAACGGCTGGTTTTCTCGTTCTCGTTGCCCACCAGCACGTCGATCAGGTGCCCGGTGCCGAAACGCTCGCCGGTCCGGTAGACCGCCGCCAGTGCCTTGATTGCCGCATCGGTTCCGTCCCAGGTCTCAACCGGCTTGAGGCAGGTGTCACAGTTGCCGCAATTGCCTGGATGCACCTCACCGAAGTGGGCGAGGATGGCCTGCCGGCGGCAGCCCGGGGTTTCGCAGATGCCCAACAGCGCATTGAGCTTGGCCCGTTCGACCCGCTTGATGTCGTCGCCCGATCCGCCGCCATCGATCATCCGTCCGCGCTGGATCACATCGGCCATGCCGTAGGCCATCCAGACATCCGACGGCAGGCCGTCGCGCCCGGCCCTGCCGGTCTCCTGGTAGTAAGCCTCGACCGAGCCCGGCAGATCGAGATGGGCGACATAGCGCACATTCGGCTTGTCGATGCCCATGCCGAAGGCGACGGTGGCAACCAGACAGAGGTCCTCTTCCTTCAGGAAGGCATCCTGGTTGGCGTCGCGAACCTCGCGCGCCATGCCGGCATGGTAGGCGAGCGCACGGATCCCCTGCTTGTTCAGCCATTCCGCCGTTTCCTCGACCTTGGCCCGCGACAGGCAATAGACGATGCCGCTCGATCCCTTGTGCCGCGACAGGAATCGCAGAAGCTGCTGGCGTGGCTGGTCGCGCTCGACAATCTCGTAGGCGATATTGGGGCGGTCGAATGAACTCGTGAACACTTCCGCCGAACGAAGCGCCAACCGGTCGATGATGTCTTCACGGGTATGCGGATCGGCCGTCGCCGTCAGCGCCATGCGCGGCACACCCGGATAGGCTTCTCCCAGATGTCCGAGCTCGCGGTATTCCGGCCTGAAATCATGCCCCCACTGCGAAACGCAATGCGCTTCGTCTATGGCGAACAGGGCAATCTTCGCATTGCCGATCATCTCCCTGAACCCCGGCGTGACGATCCGTTCGGGGGTCACGTAGAGAAGATCGAGCTCACCCCTGGCAATCGCCGAGCGGACATCGAGGAACTCGTCACGCGTCAGCGAGGAATTGAGCGCCGCGGCGCGCACGCCCAGCTGCTTGAGTGCCTCCACCTGGTCGCGCATCAGCGCGATCAGCGGCGAGACGACGATACCGACCCCTTCCCTGCAAAGCGCCGGGATCTGGAAACACAGCGATTTTCCGGCGCCGGTGGGAAACAGCACGACCGCATCACCGCCTGAAACCACCTGGTCAACCACTTCCGCCTGCCGCCCGCGAAAGGCCGGGTAGCCATAGACCCGGTTGAGGATGGCAAGCGGGTCTTCGGACCCATGGTTGGCATGCGAGGGATCGGCGCGGTCTTGAAATTGCTGCATGGAATCGCTTTCTCGGGAAGGCCTCGACTATGGCACAGATCCCGCTGCGTCCGCGAGCATTTCGCCGAAATTCTGTTTGCCCCGGGCATTAAAACGCCGCGCATCCCGATCAATGCGCGGCGGATGATGTCAGCCTGTTTTGGGCGTCAACAGCCGAAACCAGGATAGCGCCATACCCTGGGTATGTGGCTCAGAGAGCCGCGATGCAGATAATCTCGACCTTGTAGTCAGGCGTCGCCAGCCTGGATTCGCCGGTGGCGCGCGCCGGTGCGTTGCCGGGCGAAACCCACCCGTCCCAGACGGCGTTCATCTCGGCGAAATCATCCATCGACGCCATCCAGATCGTCGCCTGGAGGATCTTGCTCTTGTCCGAGCCCACCGAGGCCAGCAGCCGGTCAATATTGGCGAGAATGTCCTGGGTCTGCTGCGTGACGCTGGCGCCGGCGGTGCCGACCTGGCCGGCCAGATAAACCAGCCCGCCGTGGACGACAGCCTGGCTCATGCGCGGGCCTGTTTCGAAACGTTTGATGTCGCTCATGTGTTTTTTCCCTGTTGAAGATTGAGTGCCGCCCGTCCGGGGCTGAGTGCTTCTAGTACGGACCGGGCCCAGTGGCGATAGCCGCCCGAGACACAAATCCGCAGCCAGTTGCGGGAACGCTGGATGCCGAGTTCACCCCGACCGATCCCCTTTCATGCCTGCGCTTCCAGCGCCTCGAAGGCATCGCCGGCAAGCGTCAGATACTGCGTTTCGGAGGCAGCAGTGAAGCCGATACGCGTGTAGAAGGCCAACGCCCTTGGATTATCATGATAGACATTCAGCCGGATGAATCGCGCGTCCCAGGCCGTCATGCCGGCCGCGCGTACCGCCGCCAGAAGGCGCTGGCCAAGCCTTTTGCCGCGGGTCTGATCGTCCACCCAGAGATCCGACACATAAATGCCGACCGCTCCATAGACGGTCGAAAAGAATGGCGAATAGGCTGCAACACCAACGATGGTGCCGTCGCCGGTTTGGGCCAGCAGCGCATGGAAGACAGGCGACGGACCGAAACAGAAACGGGCAACGTCCGCATCGGTGGCCCGGTGCTTATCCCCCATATCGGCCGACAACTGCCCCAGCGCCCTGTTCAGCGCAGCCGCATCACCAGGCATTGCCGGCCTTATAGTGATCTCGTCCATGGTCAAGGATTCACCCTGTCTCTGCTTGCTGGTCCGGTATTGCGCGAGATCCGCTTCTGCTTCAGAAGGCCGCCCGGTAGATTGCCAAGGCATCAGCTTCACTCACAGGCCGCGGATTGTTGACCAGCAGCCGTGTCTGGTTCATCGCGTCGTTGGCAAGTTTTGGCAGCCAGTCCTCGGTGATTTTCATGTCGCGCAGGGTCTGCGGCAGCCCGCAGTCGGATGAAAGTGCAGCAAGTCTGTCGCAGAACGCCGCGACCCGTTCCTGCCCTTCGAGCGAGGCAAGATCAGGAAACAGGCAGGGGGCAAGATCGACATAGGCATGGTGGGCCGTGACCGCATTGAACCGCAGGACATGCGGCAGCACCAGCGCGTTGGACAGCCCGTGCGGAATGTGGAAATGCCCGCCCAGCGGATAGGCAAGCGCATGAACCGCCGCCACCGGTGAGTTGGCGAAAGCCTGTCCCGCCAACATCGAGCCAAGCAGCATGTCCGCCCGCGCGTCCGCATCGGTTCCGTTGCGCACGGCTTTGAGCAGTGCCGGGCCCATCAACGTCAGCGCCTGTGTCGCAAGCGTGCGTGACAGCGGATTGTTGTTTGCGCTGGCCGAGGCATAGGCCTCGATCGCGTGCACCATCGCATCGATCCCCGTGGCTGCCGTCACATGCGCCGGCAAGCCATAGGTGAGTTCCGGATCAAGCAGCGCGATATCGGGCAGCAGCACTGGCGAGACGACCCCCATCTTTTCCGACGTCCCGGTCGTCACGATCGATATCGGCGTCACCTCGGAGCCGGTCCCCGATGTCGTCGGCACCAGGATCAGCGGCAGCCGCGGACCCTTGGCGTTGCCGACGCCGTAAACCGCCTTCAGGTCTTCCTTGCCGACGGCCAGCAGCGCCACCAGCTTGGCGACATCGAGCGACGATCCGCCACCCAGGCCAATCACGCCCTGCACAGCTGCCGAACGGGCAGTCTCCGCCGCCGCCAGGATCACCGCTTCCGGCGGATCGGCCTGCACGTCGGAAAACAGCGTGACCTCCACGCTTGCGGCCTTGAGGTGACCCAAGGCCTGATCGACGATGCCGGTCGCCATCATCCCGGGATCGGTCACCAGGAAGATCCGTGATCCCATGCTGGCCAGCGCCAGTTCACCAATGCGGGCCAGCGACCCGGCTCCGAACTGGATGCTCTTGGTGGTGTTGAAGACAAAGGGAGACATCGGCAAACTTCCTCCGGTAATTCAGTCGACTGACGATTGGGTACGCGAGGAAGGGGACGGTTGTCCACCTTCCATCGGTTCAGCCCGCATCGGACGCGTCGCGGCCGCGGGCTATCTGCGAAATGGTCACGCCCGGAATCAGGGCTACGCCGTTGGATTCAGCTGCCCGATCTCGCGGGAGGGAGGGGTCGGCCCGGGACCACATTGCAGGTAGACAACCCTTCCGAAAATAAATATGAGTATTTTTATCATGTATTTCAGGGCGCCGATCCCGTCATTTGGCAGACCCGGGGACACAAAGCAGTTCGGGTATTTTCATGCGTACACCCCCAAGCCAGGCGCCGCTGTCCGCGGCTTCAACCACGACACTGTCCCGGGGCGATTACTTTCCCGTCTCGGAAACCGCTGGTATCACCCAGGCTATTCCGTCAAGCGCTCTGTTTGGCGACCGCCGCGAGATCACCATCTCCCACCAAGGCGCTCTTTATCGGTTGCGCATCACCCGCCAGGGCAAGCTGATCCTCAACAAATGACCCCGCCGGCACACCCGTCGCGAACCTGTCGGCGACGTCCGGGACGTCTCCAAAACGCCACGTCAGGCCGAGCAGGAAGCGAACCGCGATCCAAGCTGGCGAATGGTGGCCACGTCGGCATTGGCGAACGCGACGCGAAGATAGCACTCCAGCCCGTTGCCGAAGAAGGCGCCGGGAATGGCGATGACGCCGGCCTCTCGCGCCAGCCTGTGCGCCGCATCGTGACTGCTCAGCTCTACAAAGGGATGTTCGACAAAGGCGAAATAGGCTCCGAGCGCCGTAACTTCCCATCCTTCAGCCCCGGCCATGACCTCGGACAATGCAGCGGTCCGTGCAGCGATCTCCAGCGCATTGGCACGACGCCAGTCCACAAGCGCAGGGATAGCCCTGGCAAGTGCCGCCTGCGGCGGCCGCGGAGCGCAGATCTGCAGATTGTCCATCACCTTGGCGATCTGGCTCACCACGGCCTGTCCCGCAGTCACCGCTCCCACCCGGTGACCGGGAATGCAGAAGGATTTGGAGAAGCTGTAGAGCCCGATCAGGTTGTCCTGCCAGCCGGGCTGCGCAAACAGTGAGTGCGGTGCACCGGCATCGAGCGGCAGAAAATCGCGATAGGTCTCGTCGACAACCAGCCATATGCCATGTGCCCGGCAGAGCGCCAACAACTCCTGCAGCAACCCGTCCGGATAGGTCGCCCCGGTGGGATTATTGGGCGTCACCACTGCCAGCGCACGCACACCCTTGCCGATCATCGCCTCGACCGCGGTCGGTTCGGGCAGGAAGCCATTTTCGGCGCGGCAGTCGACATACTCGACCCGCACGCCTGACATGCGAAGCGTGGTCTCATGATTGAAATAGCACGGATTGGTCAGCAGCACCGTGTCGCCGGGACCGGCGATCGCCATCATCGCCGCCATGAAGGCCTGATTGCAGCCGGACGTGATGTGGATGTTTGCGGCAGCGATGTCGGCCGCGTAGATGTCGCCGACCCAGGCTGCATAGGCCGCACGCAAGTCCGGCTCACCCTCGATATCTCCGTATCCGGCCATCGCCACCGAACCGGCGGCCTCGCCGAGCCAGCGCAGCATGTCGGGATGCGGCGGATACCCCGGCACCGCCTGCGACAGGTCGATCAGCGGCCCGAGACTGCCGTCATATTCGGTCTTCCAGGCCTGAACCTCTGGAATCGGCGGCGCGGAAAGGCTGGCGACAAGCGGGTTGATGCGGGCACTCGGCATGAGGGACACTTTCATGGATGCGTCAGTTCGACGGCGTGGTTTCATCTTGGAGCACGGCGGGCGCCTGCTGCGCCCGGCGGATGGTTCGGCGCGCGGCGATCATCGGCTCGGCCCTGGCATCGTCTTCCTCGATGCTGGAAAACAGCCAGTGGATGAAGGCATCGACCGCGGGTGTCGATCGCACGTCATTGCTGCAGGCGACATAGAACGCATCCACCGCCGGCACTGCGAGCTTGAACGGCACGATCACCTGTCCCTTGGTCAACAGGCTGGCGGCTGTCAAGGTGTCGCCAAGCGCGATCCCGTGGCCGAGCAGCGCGCCTTCGATGGCAAGGCGCGCATCCGAGAAGTGATGCTGCTGCACGCCGGAGATGCCATGCACATCCGCAGCTGTCAGCCAGATGTGCCATTCATGGCCATCGTCACCATGCAGGATTGTGTGCTCCGCCAGGTCGCGCGCCGTCCGGATCGGCCGGTTGTTGATCAGCGACGGGCTGGCGATCGGAAACAGGTCGAGATGCGACCACAGCTTGAGCCAGCAGTCGGTCCAGCTGCCGTCGCCATAAAGGATGGCGATGTCGACATCCGGCGAATGGATTGCCGAGGGATCATTGGCTGCATTGAGCGTCAGCCTGATGTCCGGGTAGCGGGCGGTGAAGCTTGCCAGCCGCGGCATCAGCCACAGCGACAGAAGCGCCGACACGCAGGTGATCGACAGCGAGCCGGATTTCGCCGGCCGGGTCATCCGCGCGGTGGCGGCGGCGATTTCCGCGAAGGCGGATGTCACCGAGGGTAACAGGTCGGCCCCATGCTCGGTCAGTGTCAGCCTCTGCCCAGTTCGGTTGAACAGCTTCACCTTCAACGAAGTCTCCAGTGCCTTGATCTGGTGACTGATCGCGCCGTGCGTAACGCAGAGTTCCTTTGCCGCCTTGGTCAGCGAACGGTTGCGGGCGGTTGCCTCGAACGCGCGCAACGGGTTCAGTGGCGGCAGTCTCTGGTTCATCGGCTCGACCCTGATGTGAGAAATTTTCACATAAATGGTGCTAACAATATCAATTGCTTTCATCCCGCCGCTTTGCAACATTTTATTCAACGACAGTGCCGATTGTCGCGGCACCGCACTTCTTGGGATGGCGTTAACATGGCTTGGGACAAGGCGAAGCTCGATGAGTTGAGAGGCAAGTATGGCGAGAGCCACGGCGGAGAACTGTTCAATCCGCGGTTCCGGCGGGTGGCCGACAAGATCTTCACCGAGAGCGGCACACGGCTGGCGCCCTATTCCGGCATCCCCACGTTCCTCACCGCACCCTATGTCGAGATCGACAACGACAAACCGGATTTCGGCGACCTGCAGGTCGCCATGATCGGTATGCCGATGGACCTCGGCGTCACCAACCGCAACGGCTCGCGCTTCGGTCCCCGCGCCTTGCGCACCATCGAACGCATCGGCCCTTACAATCACGTGCTCGATTGCGCTCCGGTGCACGAACTGCGTGTCGCCGATATCGGCGATGTCAGTTTCCGGAGCCGTTACCGGCTGGAGCTTTGCCACGAGGACATCGAACGCCGTCTGCACCAGATCGTCGATGCAGGCGTTTTGCCGCTTTCCATCGGGGGCGATCATTCGATCACCCACCCGATCTTGAAGGCTGTCGGCAAGAACCGCCCCGTCGGCATGATCCATATCGACGCCCATTGCGACACGGGCGGCGCCTTCGACATGACCAAGTTCCACCATGGCGGCCCGTTCCGCAACGCGGTGCTCGACGGCGTGCTCGATCCGACCCGGACGATCCAGATCGGAATCCGCGGACCAGCCGAGTATCTTTGGGAATTCTCCTATGAATCCGGCATGACCGTCATTCACGCCGAGGAAGTCACCGGCATGGGCATGCCGGCGATCATTGCGCGGGCCCGGGAAATCATCGGCGACGGCCCGACCTATCTCTCTTTCGACATCGACAGTCTGGACCCGGCCTTTGCGCCCGGAACAGGTACGCCGGAAGTGGGCGGCCTGACGACGCGCGAGGTGCTGGAACTGATCCGCGGCCTCAAGGGTATCAACATCGTCGGCGGCGACGTGGTCGAGGTTGCCCCGCAATATGATTCCACCACGAACACGGCGCATGCCGGCGCCCAGGTGCTGTTCGAGATCCTCAGCCTGATGGTCTTCAGCCCTGCCATTACCGGCAGCGAGGCCTGACATCCGGTCTCAGACGCGCTGAGACCGGTCGACGACATTGCTCAATGAGGCAAGGAACCTCAGGCAGACAACAAGGGAACTCCGGTCAGTGACCGGTCAACAAAGGAGAAGACCATGACCAAATTCCTCAGACACTCCATCAGTCGCCGCGCGGTTCTCGGCGGAACCGCAGCGGCCATCGGCGCCCTGTCGATGCCCTCGATCCTGCGTGCCCAGGACCGCTCTCTCAAGGTCGGCGTCTATGGCGGCTACTTCAAGGACTCGTTCGACGCCAACATCTTCCCCGATTTCACCGCCGCCACCGGCATTGCAGTCGAATCGGTTGCCGAACCGACCGGCGAAGCCTGGCTGGTGCAGCTCGAGCAGGCCGCCAAGGCTGGCGTCGCGCCAGCCGATGTCTCGATGATGTCGCAGGTCGCCATGCTCAAGGGCCAGTCCACCGAACTCTGGGCGCCGATCGATACCTCGAAAATCAAGAACTATGACGACCTACTCGGCCAGTTCGTCAACAAGTACCCCGACGGCCGCGTGGCCGGCATCGGCGCGGTGGCCTGGTACATCACCCTTGTCACCAACACCGACGTCTACCCGCAAGCGCCAGACAGCTGGGCAGCGCTCTGGGATCCGGCCAATGCCGACAAGCTCGGCCTTCTGGCGCTTGTCTCGAACTCCTTCCTGCTTGAAGTCACCGCCAAGACTTATCTGGGCGGCACAGGTGCGCTCGACACGGAAGAAGGCCTCAACAAGGCGTTCGAGAAACTCGCCGAGGTCAAGCCGAATGTCCGTCTGTGGTACCGCGATGAAGCCCAGTTCGAGCAGGCGCTGAAATCCGGCGAAATCCCGATGGGACAGTATTACCATGACGTCACCGGCCTTGCCGCCGCCGATGGTCATCCTGTCCGCTCCACCTTCCCCAAGGAGGGCGGTATCCAGGATTCGGGTTGCTGGGCGCTGTCGCGCGCTTCCGACAAGGTCGAGGAAGCCCATGTCTTCATCGACTACATGAGCCAGCCGGCAATCCAGGCGACGCTGTCGCGCAAGGTCGGCACCGCGCCGACCCTCAAACGTGATCTTCTCGATCTGACGGCGGAAGAGTTCGCCAGCGTCTCCTCCGACATCGATCCGATCATCCCCCGTTACGACCTCTACCAGACCAAGTCGGACTGGCTGAACCAGAAATGGACCGAGATGATCGTTGGCTGACGCCTGATTGCGTCCCGCCCGGGGATGTGATTGCCTGAAAGCGGGAGGGCGAGTTCACCGCCCTCCCGCCCCCCCGCGAGCCGGGGCGAAACCAATGGGGACACGATGTCCGGTTTGACCCTCAATTCCGTGCGCAAGGATTTTGGCAGCTTCACCGCGGTCAATGATGTGCAATTGAGCGTGCCGCACGGCACCTTCGTCTGCATGCTCGGACCGTCGGGCTGCGGCAAGACCACGCTGCTCAGGATGATCGCCGGCCTCGATCTGCCCACCAGCGGCGAGATCCGGCTCGATGGCGAGGACATAACCGCCGTCCCCACCCACAAGCGCAATCTTGGCATGGTGTTCCAGTCCCTGGCGCTGTTCCCGCATCTCACCGTCGGCGAGAACATCGCCTATCCGCTCAGGATCCGTGGCGCCCCGCGCGAGGAGCAGAAGCGCCGGGTCGACGAATTGCTGGCGATGATCCACCTTCCCGGCTACGCCGATCGCCCGGTGGCGAAGCTGTCCGGCGGCCAGCGCCAGCGGGTGGCGATCGCCCGCGCCTTGACCCGTTCACCCAAGCTGTTCCTGCTCGACGAGCCGCTCTCAGCCCTCGACGCCAAGCTGCGCGAAGCCATGCAGGTCGAACTTCGCCAGTTGCAGCAGCAGCTCGGCATCACCACCATCGTCGTCACCCACGACCAACGCGAGGCCATGACCATGGCCGACACCGTGGTGGTGATGAACCAGGGCGAGATCCGCCAGGCGGCAAGCCCGATGGAAATCTACCGCCGGCCCGCAGATACCTTCGTCGCCGACTTCATCGGTTCGACCAATCTGATCGACATGGACACCGACAGCACCGGCCGCGCCATCGTTCTGGGCCAGGCAATCACCGGCCTGTCCGCACCCCGTGGCGGCAAGGCGATCCTCTCCGTCCGCCCGGAAGACATCCACCTGACCGCGCCCGGCAGCGACGGCGCGATCACCGGCACCGTGACCTTCGTTCGCGATCTCGGCGGCACCATCGAGACCTTCATCGATTGTTCCGGCAAGCCGCTGATCGCGGTCTCGACGCCGCGCGCCCGCCCGGAAGTCTCCGTCGGCCAGCCGGTCGGCGTCGTGCTGGATCCGGGCGTCTGCGTGGTGCTGGACAAATGAGACGCGAGGCGCCGCAAAAACTGACCGATTACGCACCGCTCGCCTTCCCGGCTATCATGCTGACGGTGTTCTTCGTCATTCCGTTCGGCACCATGATTGCGGTCAGCTTCTTCCAGCGCCAGCAGGGCGGCTTCTACACGCCCGCCTTCGTGTTCTCCAACTACGAGCGCTTCGCCAGCCTGTTCTTCGCCAACGTGCTGGGGTTCTCGCTGATGCTGGCGATCCTCGTCGCCATATGCTGCGTCGCCATCGGAGTCCCCTTCACCTACCTCCTGACCCGGATGAGCAGACGGGCGCAGATCGTCTGGATGGTGGCCCTGCTTTCGGTCCTGTCCCTGTCCGAAGTCATCATCGGATTTGCCTGGTCGACGCTGTTTTCCCGCACCGCCGGCATCACCAACCTGCTGGTGGCGCTGGGGCTGATGCAAAAGGCGGTGGCGCTGTCTCCCGGTTTTCCGGCGGTGCTGACGGCGATGGTCTATCAGGCGCTCCCCTACACCATCCTGGTTCTGTACCCGGCACTGGTACGTCTTGATCCGACGCTGACCGAAGCCGCGCGAACGC
Source organism: Hoeflea sp. (assembly GCA_020637795.1). Classification (GTDB taxonomy): domain Bacteria; phylum Pseudomonadota; class Alphaproteobacteria; order Rhizobiales; family Rhizobiaceae; genus Hoeflea. Next base: position 615,392 of record JACKJT010000003.1, read on the forward strand.
TGGGCGCCTCGCCGCTCAGAGCCTTTTTCACCGTGGTTGTGCCGGCGCTCAGGACCACGATTCTGGCCACCCTGATCATGGTCTTCATCTTCGCGCTCGGCTCCTACCTGCTGCCGCAGATCCTTGGCCGGCCGCAACACTGGACGCTGTCGGTGCTGATCACCGATCAGGCGATCTACCAGTCCAACATGCCGTTCGCGGCAGCCATGGCCGTGTTCCTGGTGCTGGTCACCCTTGCCATGGTGGCGCTGACGCTGTTTGTCGGCCGCAAGCGGGAGGCGGCCGCATGAGCCTCTTTCTGCGCCGCTTCTACTTCATCCTCGTCGGCCTGTTTCTTTCCGCTCCGTTGATCGTGGTTGCCGGCGTATCGGTCAATGCCAGGCAGACGCTGGCTTTCCCGCCGCAGGGTTTCTCGCTCTCCTGGTATGTCGAGATCTTCGCCGATTCCGGCTGGCGCAATGCGCTGTTTGCCTCGCTGACCCTGGCAACCCTGTCCGCGGCTCTCGCCGTGGCCATCGCGCTGCCTTTGAGCTGGTTCCTGTGGCGGCGGATTGCGCCCTGGGCCAACATCTTCCAGCTCTTGGGCATCGCGCCCTTCACCTTGCCGCCGGTGATCACCGCGCTGGGGCTGCTCACCTTCTGGGCCACCACCGGCTTCTACGGTCAGCCCTGGACGGCGGTGATCAGCCATGCGATCTTCTTTGTCACCCTGCCGCTCGTCACCCTGTCGCTCGGCTTTTCCGCCATCGACCGCTCGCTGGTCGAAGCGGCGGCAACCATGGGAGCCGATGACCGCACCATCTTCCGCACCGTCGTGCTGCCGCTGATCACGCCCTACCTGGTCTCGGGCTATGCCTTCGCCTTTGTGCTGTCGCTCAACGAATACATCGTCGCCTACATGACCGTCGGCTTCACCATGGAAACCCTGCCGATCAAGATCTTCAACGCGCTGCGCTACGGCTACACGCCGACCATGGCGTCGGTCACCGTCCTGTTCGTGGTGCTGGCCGCGGTGATCTATTCGCTGATCGCCCGTTACGGCGATCTGTTGAAGCTGCTTGGCGCCAATTCCGGGGAAAAACCATGATCCGTCTTTCGGCCTTCCAGATGCAGACGGCGGGCCCCGATGCCGCCGCCAATCTGGCGCACATCGAGACCGCCGCCCGCGAGGCCGCACGGGCCGGCGCGACGCTTCTGGTTTCCCCGGAGCTGGGGATCACCAGCTATGGCGGCGGCGAAGATATTCTGGCACTGGCCGAACCGGCAGATGGCGAGATCGTGGACAGGCTTGGCCGGATCGCCCGAGAGACCGGCGTCGCCCTCGTTGGCGGCTTCGCCGAAAAAGACGGGGATGCGGTCTACAATTCCGCCGTCTACACCGATGGCAGCGGCAAGCCTTCCGTCTATCGCAAGTCGCATCTCTATGGCGATTACGAACGCAACCTGTTCATGCCGGAGAAGCCGTCAACCTGCCTGTTCAGCCATCGCGGCATGACGCTCGGGATGCTGATCTGCTATGATGTCGAATTCCCGGAAAATGTGCGGCGGCTGGCGCTTGCCGGCGCGGAGATGATCCTGGTGCCGACGGCCACGCCGAAGGGCGCATCCGGCACGTTCATCGCCGAGAAAATGATCCCGGTGCGCGCCTTCGAGAACCAGATCTTCATCGCCTATGTCAACAACATCGGCAGGGACGGCGATTTCGACTATGCGGGGCGTTCGATCATCGCCGCGCCCGACGGCACGGCTCTGGCGACTGCAGGGCTGTCGGAACAGTTGCTGACGGTCGACATCGAGCCTCAACTCTATGCCCGTTCGCGAAGCGAGAACACCTATCTCAGGGACCTGTAGGCTGGTCTCTGCCGTAACCGGACCCGATAGCGGGAGCTTTCAGGCCTGCCCGGTAGAGAGTGCTTCCTCTACCGCAAGCCTCGCCATGGCCAAAGCCGCATCACGGGTTCTTGCCGCGGCGATGAAGCGGCCATTGTGACAAAAACTCGCTCCCTCGACGCCGCATACAGCCTCCAGCTCGCCATTCGCCAGGCCGGCCCAGGCCGCGGGCAGATCGGCGCGCTGTTCGAATCCCTCGTCCGACTGGCGGATGCCGGTCAGGCACCAATCCTTCTCGCGCGGGTGAACCACGAACAGCAGGTGATCCGCGCCTGCCTTCATGATCGCCGGGCGGAAAGGCATTCCCATTGGAAGCTCCAGAACCCGGTTCTCGCCCGCAGCCGAAATTGCCTGCAGCACCAGGTCCTCGGCCCGCAGCTTCGCCGCACTTCCTGCGATCCGGGCTTCGAGAAAGCTGCGCGCAATGGCCAGCGCTTGCTCGAACGCCCGTTCCAGCGCTTCCGGATCGGTCTCGTCGAAAACCGGTTTCAGGGTTTCAAGCAGCACCGGCAGGGTCAGCACGGCCAGCGGTCCGGCCACCGCCGGGCTCATCGCCCCGTTGTCCAGCAGATCGATCGGCAGGACGAAGCTTTCGTCAAGGCCGGCATAGACAGGCTCGATATGGGCTTCGGGCAGCCCGATTGCGGCGAGATAGTCATGGCCGAAATGTTTCCAGATCAGGCCGAACGAGCTGTAGGGTTGCCCGTCGTCGCGCAGCGGCGCGCCGCGCTGGTGGTGATCGAAGATCCCGGCTTTGGCGTCATAGGCGCCGCCGACATCATAGATGATCCGGTTTGCCCCGGGGGTGATCCACTCCGCCGCCCGGCTACGCACGATCACGGCCTGCGGGAACAGCCGGGTCAGCACCACGCTGGACAGCAGTTCATCTGCATGGAAACCGCCGGAATGGGTAACGAGGAATTCTAGGATCATATGGGAAGGCGCCTTGTTGTTCGCGGCAGTCTCGCCTGCGGCAGACACCAGATAGCCACAGTCGGACCTCAACTCAACCCGACCTCATCAGGATGGACATGCAAACCGGGGACAATGCCATGGCAGCAAATCGTTGGCAGCTGCCAGAAATCCAGGTTCGGAGCTTCGACCGAGCGCGATAATGCCATCCGGCACTCCGTTCAAGTCGGTGCGCAGACCACCAGAATGCGAGCATCCTCCTCGCCACCGGAAGCGTAGAGATGCCCGATGGCGCTGTCGAAATAGATGCTGTCGCCTGGATTCAGCACCACCGGATCACGGCTCTCGACAAAGACCGTAACCTGGCCGGCCATCACGATCAGGAATTCCTGTCCGGGATGGCGCACGAATTCCTCGAAATCGACCAGTTCGCGCGCCTTGAGCGACCCCATCATCGGGGTCATCGCCTTGTTCCAGACATCGGGAAACAGCATCTCGTAGACGTAATTCCTGGTTTCCTGCATCTTGAATTCGCCCTTGCGGGCAACCGCGAAACTGCCAGGCGCGAAGGTCTCCCCCTCGGCGTTGAAGAACGCCGCCAGGTCCACTTCCAGCGCCTGCGCCAGCATCGCCAGCCGGTCGTAGGTCAGGGCAATGATGCCGCGCTCGGCCTTGGAGATCGTTGATATGACCAGGCCTGACCGCTCGGCCAGCTCGGCCAGGGTCCAACCCTTGTCCTGACGCAGCTTGCGCAGACGGCGACCGAAGTCCTGCCGGGGATTGGCGTTTTCAGTCTGTTTGTTCATGCCTGCACCACGCGGGAAAACCGCCATCGCCGCTTCGATTTTCCAATAGGAAAAATTCCACTTTCCAAAAGGAAAATTAGTGTTAACCTCTTTCCACTGGGACATTCAAGGGGAAGGCATGACCGGGCACCAGCATTATGACATGATTGTCATCGGCGCAGGAATGGCGGGAGCCTCTGTCGCCGCCGAGTTGGCCGGTGCCGGGCGCGTGGCGCTGCTGGAGCGCGAGAACCACCCCGGCTACCACACAACCGGACGGTCCGCCGCCCTGTACACGCAGGCCTATGGCCCACCCGTGATCCGGGCATTGTCTCGGGCGTCGCATGCCTTCTTCCTGGGACAAGGGCCGGGCAATCCGCCCGCAGGCCTGCTTCGCCCGCGCGGCGCCCTGTTCGTTGCCCGCGCCGACCAGGCGGACAGGCTCGAGGCCATGCGCATGGCCCTTGGATCCGTCGTCGAACCACAGGATGCGGATCAGGTGCGCGAACGCTCGCCGCTGCTGCGCGACGGCTACGCGACCGCCGGACTTCTCGACAGCACTGCCGCCGACATCGAGGTGCACGAGCTGCACCAGCATTACCTGCGCCGCTTCCGCGCAGATGGCGGAACTCTGGTCACAAACGCGGAAGTCACGGGTCTGAGCCGCATCGGCGCTGACTGGCAGGTCGAAATCCCCGGCCAGACGATGCACGCCCCCATCGTCATCAATGCGGCCGGCGCCTGGGCCGATGTCATCGCGGAGATGGCCGGCGTCGCCACCAAGGGACTTCGCCCGTTGCGCCGCACCGCGTTGCTGGTCGACCCGCCTGCCGGAATGGTGCCGGATGCCTGGCCGATGGTGGTTGATGTCGAGGAGCAATTCTACCTCAAGCCCGACGCCGGCAAGCTGCTGATCTCGCCCGCCGACGAAACGCTTTCGGAACCATGCGACGCCCAGCCGGAAGAACTCGATATCGCCATCTGCGTCGACCGCATTCAAACAGCCTTTGACCTGCAGGTCCGCCGTATCGATCACAAATGGGCCGGGCTGCGCAGCTTCCTGCCGGGTGGCGACCCGATGGCGGGCTACGACCCCGATGCCCCGGGTTTCTTCTGGCTTGCCGGTCAGGGCGGATACGGTATCCAGAGCGCACCCGCGATGGCGCGCAGCGCCGCGGCTCTGGTCCAGGGCATTGAACTGCCCGGCGATGTCGCGGATCTGGGCGTGACGATCGCCACGCTGTCCCCTGCGCGTCAGCAGGTCGCGGCATGATGGTGCTCGTCATCATCGCTGCGGCGGCGCTGCTGTTTTCCGGGCTGGCGATTGCCTATGTGATCGGCGGCGCGGCAGTCCTGGCCTTCATCGCCACCGACAACGCCCGCTATCTGGCAATCCTTCCGCAGCAAATATTCTCCAAGATCGACGTCTTCGCCCTGATGGCAATGCCTTTGTTCATTCTCGCAGGCGAGTTGATGAACCGGGGCGGGATCACCGGCGCACTGATCAACCTGTCGATGGCGCTGGTCGGCCGGATCCGCGGCGGCCTCGGGCACGTCAACGTCCTGACCTCGGTGTTCTTTGCCGGAATCTCAGGCTCGGCGGTGGCCGACGCGGCGGCACTGTCCAACACGCTGGTTCCGGAGATGACCAGGCGCGGCTACACGCTGACCTATGCCAGCGCCATCACCGCGGCCTCTTCGATCATCGGGCCGATCGTGCCGCCCTCGATCATCCTGATCTTCTATGGCGCGCTGATGGGCACGTCCGTCACCGCATTGTTTCTGGCCGGAATCGTGCCCGGCCTGATCCTTGCCGCAGCACTGCTCGTGCTGAATGCCTTCTATGCGATGCGCGAGCAGCACCCGCGTGTCGAGAAGGCCGACATGCCGCCGCTGCTGCCCACCCTTCTGCATTCGCTGCCAGCCCTCAGCCTGCCGATGATCATTCTCGGCGGCATCGTCTTCGGGCTGATGACCCCGACCGAAGCCGCCGCTGTCGCCGTCTTTGCCGCCCTTGGCGCAGGATGGTTCTACGCCGGGCTGTCGACCACAGATGTGCTCGACAGCCTGCGTCGCACGGCTGCGCTTTCGGGCTCGATCTTTGTCATCATCTGCGCCGCTTCGGCCCTGGGTCACCTCGGCGCGCTCCAGCGTATCCCCGAAATGATCTCGGCCATGGTGATGGACTGGGGCCTCGGTCCGACGGACTACATGCTGGCGATGAACGTGATCTTCCTGCTGGCCGGCATGGTGCTCGACATCCCGGTGGCGCTGGCGCTTCTGGTGCCGCTGCTGGCCCCTGTCGCCCTCGAACAGGGAGCCGATCCCGTCCATCTCGGCATCATCCTGTGCTTCAACCTGTGCATCGGACTGGTGTCGCCGCCAATGGGAGGCTGCCTGCTCGTGGTCTCCACCGTCACCGGTGTGAACTACTGGAAGCTGGCCCGTGCCGTCATCCCCTTCGTTCTGGTCCAGATCGCGGTGCTGGCGCTGCTGATCCGGATACCCGCCCTCAGTCTGGCCTTGCCCCATGCCTTTGGCCTGGGCGGGGGCTGAGACAGCATGAAGCGTAGAAAGAAATTGATAAAGGAGAGGAACTGACATGACTTACTCGAAAATCCTGGGCGGCGCCCTGTTCGCCGCAGCCCTGACACTGGCCGGTGCGGCCAATGCCCAGATCAAGATCGCGCTCGACAGCCCGCCAGATCTGGAAGGCTCCGGCAGCTATGTCTGGGCCCACACCTTCAGCACCTATCTCAACGAACATGGCATGCCGGCGGAGGAGTTCGCGCGCGGCAGCATCGGCGGCGACGATGAGCTGTTCGACCAGGTCAGCCAGGGCCTCTTGGAAGTCTCGATGTCGCCGCTCAACATTGTCGGTTCGCTCGACAAGCTGATCTACGGCCTGCGCCTGCCCTATTTCTTCGCCGATGCGGAAGAGGTGGACCGCGCGGCCTATCAGGGCGGCATGCTCGAAAAGATCAACGCGGCGACCACCAAGGGCGGCGTGCGCGTTCTGTCGCTCAATCATGTTGGCCAGGCAACCGGCATCTTTAACACCAAGAAGCCTGTGAAATCCGTGGCCGACATGGCCGGGCTCAGGATGCGCGCACTCGATGAAAGCCAGATCGAACTCTACAAGGCCTGGGGTGCATCGGGCACCATCGTCAGCTGGGCGGAAGTACCGAACGCGCTACAGACCGGGGTGGCGGACGGCTACATGAACCCCGCCTTCGTGCCGCTCTTGTTCGGGCACACCGACTTCCTCAAGTTCTACACCGACGCCGCCGTCTCGCCGTCGCTTCGCATCACCATCGTCTCGGAAGACTGGTACCAGGGACTGAGGGAGAAAGACCGTGCGACCGTCGACGCCGCCGCCGCTGCGGCAACCGCGGCAAACCGCGAGTGGCTCAAGACCCAGGATGCCGTGCTGGGCAAGCTGGAAGCTGCCGGCGTCGCCATCGAACGGCTGGACCAGGCCGCCCGTGACGGCTTCCGCGAGGCATCGGCGCCTGCCTACAACTCCGATCTCCTGACCCAGGAGCAGATCGCGGAATGGGAAGCCGCGAAGAGCAAGTAAACGGATGCGAACCTTCGCGCTCCAACTCGGTCGGCTGTCGGCCGCTCTCAACAGTATCGCCCTCTGGGGGGCGGTACTGGCCCTGCTGATGATGGTCTTCGCCGCCAGCTGGCAGGTCGTCGCCCGCTATGTCTTTGAGGCGCCGCCGATCTGGACCGAGGAACTGGCGCGCCGGGCCATGGTCTGGACCGGCATGCTGGGGGCCTCCTGCGCCTTCTACGCCGGCACCGACCCGACCTTGTTTCCCGCCATGCGCCTCCGGAGTGGCGGGCCGGGGATCGCATTGGCCATGATCCGTGCAATGGGCGTGCTCGCCTTTGCGATTCCTATTCTCTGGTACTCGGTTTTCGATTCCCGGATGAATGCCGACCGCGGCTTTCTGGGCCGGTCGCTCGCCCGCCAGGCCGAGATGCTGGACGTGTCGATGATCTGGTTCACGGCCGCCGTGCCGCTCGCCTTCCTGTTGACCCTTGTTCACCTGATCGCCCGTCTGGCGCTCCGGTTTGCCGGACAGATGCCTGGCATTGCCACCCCGAATTCATAGGAAACGATCATGAAATTGTTCATTGCCGGGCTGACCACCGAAACCAATTCCTTTTCGCCGATGCCCACCGGGCGGGCCAGCTTTGAAGAAGGCGGCATCTTCCACGGTGACGCCACCCGGCATCCGCTTCAGTACTGGAGCGCCGCGCTGCACATCTGGCGCGAAATGGCCGAAGCAAAGGGCTGGGAGGTAGTCGAATCCCTCTGCGCGGCCGCGCAGCCCGGCGGCCCTACCGTCAAGCCGGAATTCGAAGCCTTCCGCGACGAGATTCTCGGAGACCTGCGTGCGGCGGGACCGGTGGACGTCATCCTGTTCGGCCTGCATGGCGCCATGATCGCCGATGGTTACGACGATTGCGAAGGCGAACTGATCGCCGGTGCCCGCGCCATCGCCCCTGATGCGGTGATCGGCGGCTTGCTCGATCCGCATTGCCATCTCACCGAAGAGATGCTCGAGGCGGCCACGCTGCTGATCGCCTTCAAGGAATATCCGCATGTCGACGTGCCCGAACGCGCCCGGGAGATGTTTGCGCTGGCCGACCGCACGGCAAGCGGCGAAATCAAGCCGGTAATGCGCGACTGGGACTGCCGGATGATCATTGCCATGCCGACGCCGCATCAACCGATGCGCGGCTTTGTCGACGCCATGTCCGCGCGTGAATCCGAACCCGGCATCCTGTCGCTGTCGCTGGCTCATGGCTTCCCGTGGGGCGACCACCCCCGAACCGGCACGCGCGCGCTGGCCATCTGCGACGGAGATGCCGGCCAGGCCCAGGCCGAAGCCGAGCGGCTGGGCAAGGCCCTCTACGATCTGCGCCTTGAATTGCATCGCGACATCCCCGGGATCGACGCGGCCCTGGACCTTGCCGAGGCCGCGCCAAAAGGCCCGGTGGTGCTGGCCGACATGTCGGACAACGCCGGCGGCGGCGCCCCTTCCGACGCCACCTTCCTGCTGCGCGCCATGATCGACCGCGGCATGCGCAGCATCGCCACCGGGATCTTCTGGGATCCGATCGCCGTCCGCATCTGCAAGGAGGCCGGTATCGGCGCCACCCTGAAGCTGCGCCTGGGCGGCAAATGCGGCCCGATGTCGGGCGATCCGCTGGATCTGACCGTGACCGTGCGCAACGTCGCCGACGAGATGACGCAAAGATTCGGAGAACTGCCCTCGCCGATGGGCCAGACGGTCTGGGTCGAAGCCGATGGCATCGACATCGTCATCAACGACAATCGCAGCCAGACATTTCATCCCGAAGCATTCGAGAAACTGGGCATCGACCTGTCGCAGCGCCGCTATGTCTGCGTCAAGTCATCCAATCACTACCAGGCCGGGTTCAACCCGATCGCCGCCCTGGTCATCCCGGTCGCAACGCCCGGCGCGATCACACCCGATTTCGCCAACATCCCCTACACCAAACGCGCCCGCACCTACTGGCCCGCAGTTGAGGATCCTTTCGCATGAGCAATCCCCTGATAGACAGCCGCAACGCCTTTGCCGCCAGTCATCCCGAACAGCGGATCGATCTCAACGGCCGCGAATGGGGACTGGTTGATGTGGGCTCGGGCCCGGTTCTTCTGCTGATCCCCGGAACGCTCGGGCGCGGGGATATCTTCTGGCAGCAGATCACGGCACTCAAGGACCGGGTGCGTATCCTCGCCGTGACCTTTCCCAGCACCGGCGGCGTCGCAGACTGGAGCGGCGATCTGGTTACGCTGATGGATCGTCTGGGTGTGGATCAGGCGACGGTGCTGGGATCGTCGCTGGGAGGATATCTGGCACAGTATCTTGCGGCCGATGCACCTTCCCGCGTGACCAGACTGGTCGGCGCCAACACGCTGTGTTCCGTCCAGGGGCTCGATCAGCGCATGCCCTATGCGCTGGATCTGAAGAACGCGCCGATCGCCGATCTGCGCGCCGGGTTCGGCCAGGGGCTGGGTGCCTGGGCGGCCGCACATCCGGAGCAACAAGACCTGGTGGCGCTACTGATGGCCGAGGTCAACGGACGCATTCCCGAGGCAGAGCTGCGCAACCGTCTCAACGCCACCAAGACCGCACCCGACCTGCCCGCAGTCACGTTGCCCAAAGCCGATATCTACACCATCGAGGCCGACGACGATCCGCTGATCCCGCCGCCGATGCGGGCCGCGGTACGAGAACGGCTCGATCCCGGTTGCGCCTACCGGTTCCTGTCAGGCGGGCATTTTCCCTACGTGGCGCGGCCGGAGGACTATACCGGGCTGCTCGAACAGGTGCTCGGATTGACCCTCACCGGCACAGACTGGGGCACCGGAAAGGAGTGTGCGCTGTGATCATTCTCAGCCATGACGATGTCGCCGACCTGCTGCCGATGCAGGAGGCTATTGAAGTCGTCGAAGCGGTCATGAAGCAGGTATCGCGCGGCACTGTCACCCTGCCGCTGCGCTCGGTCACACCGGTGGGCGGAAACAACAGGATGGGGCTGATGCCGGGCGCCATCGCCGATCCGGCCTGTTTCGGCGTCAAGATGGTCAGCCTTTTTCCTGACAACCCGGCGCGCGGCCTGTCATCGCATCGCGGCGCCATGGTTCTGTTCGAGGCGGAGACCGGCGGCGCTGTCGCCATGATGGATGCGAGCCTGCTGACCGCCATCCGTACTGCGGCGGCGAGCGCCGTGGCGACCCGTGCGCTCGCCCGTTCCGACGCCACTCACCTGGCCATCGTCGGCACCGGCGAACAGGCCGAGCATCATCTCGATGCGATGATGTGCGTGCGCCCCATCCGCCGGCTCTCGGTGGCTGGGCGCTCGGCTGCCAAGGTCGAAGCCTTCGCCGCGCGGGCCGCCGAGCTTTATCCGGATCTCGAGATCGGCCATGACACGGACATCGAGTCTGCCATCGCGGACGCCGATATCATCTGTACCGTAACCTCCGCACCGACGCCGATCGTCGAGGGTGCCTGGGTGGCGCCTGGCGCCCACCTCAACATCGTCGGCTCCTCCATTCCGACCATGCGCGAAGTCGATGACGAAATGGTCATCCGCGGCGCTATCTGGGTCGATTACCTGCAATCGACGCTCGCTCAGGCAGGCGAGATCGTCGACATGATCAAGGCCGGAACCTTCAGCGCCGATCAGCTACAGGGCGAGATCGGAGCCCATCTGTCAGGCGAAATCCCCGGCCGCAGCAGTCCTGAACAGATCACCATCTATCGCTCCTTGGGCATCGCTGCCCAGGACCTCGCCGCAGCCCACCACGTCTTGACCCGTGCGCGAGCGGAGAGCCGCGGTCATCACGTTCCGTTTTGAGGGAACCGAGATCCTTCGACATTGATCGGCGTGTGAAGCCTATCACCATTCTCGAGGGACAGGCTGGCTCGATCCCTGAAGTGTTCCACGTTCAGGCAAAAGCCAGTGTCGGCACATCGACGATGGTCGAGCCGCCATCGACGGTGAGGATCGCACCGGTGATGATCGCGGCTTCCGGCGCACAGAGAAACGCGATGGCGGCAGCCACTTCCTCTGGCGTGGCAGGTCGCCCCAGCGGCACGTCCTTTGTGACAAGACCATAGGCCTCGGCGCGCGATCCAAGTCCCTTTCGCGCCATCAGTTCATCCATCTCGGCATCGGCCATTTCCGTCGTCACCCATCCCGGACAGACGGCATTGCATCGCACGCCGTGTGTCCCGAAATCCCGGGCGATCGAGCGAACGAGACCGATCTGGGCATGTTTCATCACGGTATAGCCGAACGTGCCTGCCGCAGCCGCCAGGCTGGCAATCGAGGCGGTGACGCAGATGGCCCCCTTGCGCGCGATCAGCTCCGGCATCGCCGCCCGCAAGATCACCATCGAGGTGTCGAGATTGGCGCGCCCCGAGGCCGACCATTCCGCGTCGGTGGTTTTCACGATCGAGCCGACGCCGTGGCCGCCGGCATTGGCGACGACCACGTCGAGCCCGCCAAACCATTGCCTTGCAAGCGCCACCGCTTCCTCGGCCTGCGCGGGGTCGGCAGCATCACCGGCAAACACCGCTGCGCCGATGTCTCGCGCCAGCGCGTCGAGCGGCTCGCGACGCCGCCCCATCATCAGGACGTTTGCGCCTTCGTCAGAAAAACGCCGCGCCGCCGCGGCTCCGATGCCCGTACCGGCTCCGGTGATCAGCACCGATCGATCAGCGAACCGTCCGGTCATGAAGCGGCCTTCCCTCTCGGCACGAGGCCGTCGGAAACCCAGCGGTCGAACTGCGCCAGCGCCGCGGTACAGAACGCCTCGTCATTGATATGACAATCGAGCGCCTCGTGGGAAACCCGCCCTTCCAGGGTATGGCTCACCTCACTGACGAAAGCCGACAGGCCTTCAGGGTCGTGCGCCGCCTCTCCCGGACGGTCCCATTCCTCGATGCCCTGGAGCGGCAGCAGGAAATGTGTCGGGCCGGTTGCCCTGGCCAGCCGCTCTGCCATCTCACGCGCCAGCGCGCGTCGCTCCTCGGCATTGAAGCCGACACTCTTGATCAGTCGGTTGTGCTCGTGGAACGGCCGGTCGGAGAAGCGCGCGGGTATCTCCTGCCAGCCGGCGAGATCGAGGATGTCCATCGCGCCGGGAGCAACGAGTTGGGGCGTGCCGCTGCGCCCTGCCCCGGTCAGCCGGTCGGCCCCGGCGCTGACCAGCGAGCCGTGCAACATATTGACCAGTTCCTGCAGGGAGAAATCCATCACGCAGGCGAATGCCCCTTCTGCGGCCAGCCGCTCGAAGGCCATCCCGCCCATGCCGGTGGTGTGAAAGACCGCGACGTCGTAGCCGCGTGCCGTCAACTCGGGATGCAGCCGCTTCATGTATTTCAGGCAGCTCGATCCCAGCGATGTCATGCCGATGACAGGCCGGTCGAATTGCGGCGGTTCCGCCGCGCGCGCCGCGCCCAGAACCGCGCCGGCGGCCTGGCTCAGCGAGGACTTGCAGAGCGGATTTAGGCCGTAAAGGCCGCCGGCCCAGAGAATGAACTGGACGTCGGCGGCCATCCGTTCCGCAGCGATCAGCGGCGATCCGGCAACGGTGGACACGATGTATTTCGGAACGCCGATCGGCAAGGCCTGCGCACAATCGAGCGCCAGGTCGGTTCCCATCGTGCCGCCGAGCGCGATCATGCCGTCGAACCGGCCTTCGCGATGCAGTTTCCGTGTCAGCAGGGCAGCGCCGGCGCTCATCTTCTCGAACGCTTCGCCTTCCTCGCCCAGCGCGATCAGCCCGTCGATCGTCTCGCCGACGGCGCCTGCGACCTCATGCTTGGTCACGTCGACAGGCACGCGCGGGTCGCCCAGCACGCTGACATCCATGGCAAGCACGTTGCCGCCCTGGTTCCTGATCTTATCGATCAGGTAGCCGAGCTCGTCCGCCTTTGTGTCAAAGGTACCCACCACCAGTATCGTCTTTGTCATTCTCTCTCCTCCATCGCGTCAGGCCGGGTGAGTTTGCCGAAGATAGCCCGAACAAAGGCCCCTTGCGTCCTCGATGTAACGCAGGTTGCGATCGCCTGAACCATCCTCTTCGATCCGGGGCACGATCCATCCGACATAGCTGACCGCCCGCAAGGCCACGAAAAGATCCAGTGCCGTCGTGTCGAGCGAGCGGCGGGAGCGGTAGCCAGCAAGCAGCGCGGTCTTCAGTGTGTCGTAACCGGGTTCATGCCGGTTCTTGAACAATGCCGTCGCCACATCGAACAGGCGAAACCCCCAGCCGCCATCATCGAAATCGATCATCCGCAGCTCCTGGCCGTCGACGAGCACATTCTCGCGCACCAGATCGGCATGAATGAGCCCGTAATCGAGGCTATCGGCCAGACGGTCCAGATCCTTGCGGGCAATCTCACGGAAGGTTTCGAACAGCGCCCGCGTCTCCGCGTCGAGTGTCGGGTTCTTCCAGAACGCGCCCCATACCGGCGCCTCGCCCACCAGGCCTTCGATATCCCAGGCGCATCGCTCGAAGCCGGCGGGTTTGATCCAGCTGTCACACCCCTCGTGCAGCTCTGCCATCGCCGCCCCGAGCTTGCGGAACACGCCCGGTGCATCGGCCAGCGCCAGCGGTGCCCGGCTTCGGCCGAGGGGTGTGCCCGGCAACCAGCCGATCAAATCCACGCGCTGCGCGCCAATCGTCTCCAGCAGGTTGCCCGACAGCGCCGGCTGCGGTCTCGGCACCTCAACGCCTGCCGCATACATCGCCTCAAGCCACTGAAGTTCGGCCAGAAGCTCGGCATCCGAGCGGTAGCCGGGTCGCTTCAGGCGAAGCGCGAAATCACCTTGCGGGGTCGAGACCCGGTAGACGCGGTTCTCGCGTCCGGCAATGAAGCACGCCGGCGCCGCCGCAAGTCCCCAAAGCGCCAGTGCCCGCTCGACATCGTCGCTCATCGCGCCACCAACGGGGTCTGCGACATCACGTCGTCCAGCGTTTCGATCAGCAGATCCAGATGCTCGGCTCCAAAGGGCATTGGCGGGCGGATCTTGAGCGTGTTCTTGTGCCGCCCGAGTTTCGACAGCAGGATGCCGCGGTTGCGCATAGCGTTGACCACCCGGTCGGCGTAATCCGATGCAGGCTGCTTCGTCTCGCGGTCGGTGACAAACTCGGCGCCGAACACCATCCCGGTCTGCCGCACATCGCCGATAACCTCGTACGTGTCGGCCAGTGCCGATAGGCGTTCGTGCGCCATCGCCCCGATCGCCAGGGCTTTGGCCTGCAGGTCCTTTTCCTGTAACTCGTCGAGCACCGCCATGGCGGCGGCGCAGGACACGGGATTGCCGCCAAAGGTATTGAAATAGCGAGAAGATGTCCGGAACCGCGCCATGATGTCGGGCGTGGTGACGACGCCGGCGACAGGATGGCCATTGCCCATCGGCTTGCCCATGGTGACGATATCCGGAACCACACCCTGTTTCTGGTGGCCCCAGAAATGGCTGCCGCAGCGGCCGAAACCGGCTTGCACCTCGTCGCAGATCAGCAGCCCGCCGGCCTTGTGCACCACCTCGGCCGCCGGCCGCAGCCAGCCTTCCGCCTGTGCCGGAAAGCCTTCGTTGAGGAAGATCGGGCAGACGATCAGCGCCGCCACGCCGATGCCGGAAGCTTGCAGGTCTTCGACCGCGCGCGCCACAAGGGCTGCAAAGCGGTTTCCGTCAGGGTCGTCAATCCGGTAGCTGTCCGGCGCCTCGACGTGGCGCAGATACGCGCCGAGACCAAATCCCACCGCCGGCACGTTGCTTCTCGACAGGTGGCTGACCAGCGTCGTGTTGCCGTGGTAGGTCGCATCCGTGGCGATGATCCCGCGCTTGCCGGTCATCGCCTCCGCCATGCGCAATGCGATGTCGTTGGCCTCCGATCCGGTGCAGGTCATGATTGCGGTGGACAGCGGGTCATCGAAGGTCGCGGTCAGCCGCTCGACATAATCAAGAATGCCCTCATGCAGATAGCGGGTGTGGGTGTTGAGCGTCCGCGCCTGCGCACACAATGCATCGACAACGCGCGGATTGCAGTGCCCGACATGGGCGACATTGTTGTAGCAGTCGAGATATCGGCGTCCGTCTTTGTCCCACAGCCACACGCCATCGCCTCGAACAATGTGCACGGGCTCCTCGTAGAAGGTCGAGACGTTGGGTCCGAGAAGTTCCCGGCGGCGCTCCATGAGATCAGACATCTGATACCTTGCTTGTGCGGTCACGCCGGGCCTGGATGATGGTCCAGCCCTGGAAAAGGACGGCGATCACGATCCCCGAAGCGATTGCCACGTCCGTCAGCGAGTTGCGCAGCGAATAGACCCCGATCAGGCTGAAGGTCAGGATCATCATGCCGAGGAAACGGTTCGGGATCGTCATCGCCTTCATCAAGGTGCTGGTGGCGAAGAACAGGAAGACGACGACGATGATGTTGAGCAGCAGCAGGCAGAGATAGAGCGCCAGCACGAAGTCCATCTGGTTGGCGAACAGCTGTGGTCCGGGTATCACGTTGTGTACATAGAATACGGCGAGCATCATCGCCGTCAGTTCCTCGCCCGGAATGCCCAATGCCAGAAGCGGGATCATGGCCGCTGCCGGCACCGAATTGTTCGCGGCTTCCGATGCCACGATCCCCTCGGGATTTCCTTTGCCGAAAAGCTCCGGTGTCTTCGACGTCCGCTGCGCATAGGCATAGGACATGAACTGCGACATGAACTCGCCGACGCCGGGGATCATGCCGCATATGACCCCGAAGCCGGATCCGACGGTGGCAACCCGCTTGAAAACCCAGAAGTCCCGGACCTGCTCCAGGACCTTTGGCCTTCCCACATTCGGCAGTTTGATCGGCTTGTCCTTGTCCATGAACAGGACCAGCGCCTGACTGACCGCGAACAGCCCCAGGACCACGACAATCAGGTTGATGCCGGACTGCAGCCAGCCGAGCCCGAAGGTGAAGCGCTGCGTGTAGGCGCTCGGCTCGATGCCGATGGTCTGCAGGAAGATGCCGACAGACGCCAGCATCCCTGCGGCCAGGACCTGTCCGCGATGGGTGATGATGACAAGAGTGATCCCCAGCAGCGCCGCCAGGAAGATCTCGCGTGACCCGAACATCGGCGCGATGCTCGCCAGCACCGGCGCCAGGAACATCAGCGCCACGATGGAAAAGATAGCACCGTAGAACGAGGCCGAATAGGCAAGGCTCAACGCCCTCCGCCCCTCGCCCCTGAGCGTCATCGGATACCCGTCATAGGTGGTCAGCGCGTTGACCGGCGTGCCGGGCGTGTTGACCAGGATCGCCGGGATTGCTCCACCGAACATCGACGAGCCGTAGATGCCAAGCAGCGCCGTCAGTCCGACGATCGGTTCGAGCGAGAAGGTCACCGGCAGGACGATGGCGATGGCCACCGCGGCGCCGACACCCGGAAGTCCGCCAACGATCACCCCGCCGATCGAACCGATCAGCAGCGCAGCCATGACGTCCCAGCGCGCAATAAGGTCGATACTCGATGAAAGCAGTTCCATGACGCCTCAGAAGTAACGGAGGAGGATGTAGCGAAGCCCTTCGGGCGCCAGTTGATACAGCGCGCCGCCCGGGATCTTCACATTCATCGCGCTTTTGAAGAACAGAACGACGAAAAGCGCGAAGCCGATTGCCGCCCACACTGCCCTGCCCCTGTAGCCGAGCCGCAATGTCAGGCCGGCGCAGAAGATCACGGTCGCCGGCAGATAGCCGATGAGCGGAATTGCCCAGACATACAGAAGGTACCAGCCGACATATTCGAGCGAGCGCAGCCAGATGCCGGCTTCCGCCCAACGGCCCGGCGTGCGCTCGACCTTGCTTCGCGAGAGCCAGTTGAGCCCGGCAAAGAGCACGACACCGCTCAGCGAGAGCGTCGGCCAGAATCGCGGCTGAGCCGAAAGACGTTTGCCCTCGAGCCAGGTCGTCTCCCATCCGATGGCCGCTATCAGAAGACCGCCGATGACGAGCATGAGGGTGCAAAACAGCATCTCGCCGGGCTTACGGCCGATCGGAAAGACGTGAGGCTCTTCTCTGACATCGTCAGCCATTCAGATGTGCCCCGCAATTGAGGTGGCCAGCGTCATGACAGGACGCGGGAGCCACGCAATGAGACGAACAGGAACAGGGATGCGACCGGCTGCAGCCATGGCAGCCGGTCTGACAGGCACTGACCTACTGGGCGATCATCGCGTTGATGCGCGCCGACACCTCGATGTCGGATTTGATCTGCGCTGCAGAATCGGCCGCATTCATCCAGTAGACGATCGCACCGGTCTGCTTGGCAAGATCCAGGGCGCGCTCCGAAGCCATGGTCTTTTCGGCCGAGGCGATGATCTTTTCGCGCACGTCCTGTGGTGTGTCCTTGTGCACGAACAGACCGTTCCACAGCGAGATGTTCAGTGCCGGAGCGATGGAGGCCAGCGTTGGCGCATCCGGAACGACCGAGATCGGGCTTTCGGTGATGGTGGCGAGGATGTTCACCTTGTCGAGGCAGGGCAAGACCTGCTGGATGGTGGTGTTGATCACGTCGAAGTCACCCGAAGCCAGCGAATTGCAGTCAAGCGCATCCGCCGAGGCTTCCGCCTTCCATTCAAAGCCCAGTTCCTTGGCCGCGGCAAATGTCGCCTGGGTCGGCAGCAGGAAGGCGCCGAAATGACCCAGCACCTGGCCGTTCTCCTTTGAATACTCGGCAAGCTCCTGCATGGTTGCGTACGGCTTGTCGCTGCTGGCAGCGATCACGAAGGGATAGGTCAGGAAAATCCCGAGAGGCTCGAACGGGTCCGGATTGAGACCCGGCACGCCGACCTCGGGACCGACCACTGGGATGTCGACCACGAAGGAACCGATGGTGTAGCCATCCGCTGGCGCCGCAGCGACCGTTGCCGCACCCGGAAACGGTCCGCCGTCGGACGGGCGGTTCACCACGGCCGCGGCAACGCCGTATTCGGCCTCGAAGTCTTCCGCGATCATACGGGTAAGCACGTCCTCAAGATCGCCTGGCGGGAACGGCACCACGAAACTGACCGGACGATCGGGATACTCGGCCAGGGCCGGCGTGATCGGCATGGCGAATGCTGCAGCCAAAAGCGCAGTGCCTGCGAATAAAGTTGCATACTTCATTGACGTTTCCCTCTGGTTCATTATTGTCAACAGTAGTTCATATCTTGGCAAGGCGCCTTGACGTTGTCAACAAAACGTTGCCGCGTAGCGCCTGATTGCCCGGACCCGGAAGGAAACCGCATGTCTTCGACAGTCGCCAAAGCTCTGACCCTGCTCGATCATTTCTCTGAAAACGAGCCCGAACTCGGCCTGTCGGACCTTGCCCGCAGATCTGGGATCGACAAGGCAACGGTGCACCGGATGCTGAGCGTGATGGCAGATGCAGGCCTGGTGGAGCAGCGTCACGACACGAAACTCTACCGGCTGGGCGCCGGCATCCTGCGCCTGGCGCGAATCAGGGAGAAGGCCTTTCCCTTTGCCACGGTGCTGCAGCCCGAACTCGATCTCCTGGCCCAGGAAACCGGCGAAACCGCCCACGCTTCGCTGATTTCGGGCCGGGCGCTGGCCACGGTCGGAATCTGCGAGAGCAGCAAGGCGAACCGGGTTTCCCTGGTTGTCGGCGAGGTCCTGCCGTTCCATGCCACGGCCTCCGGCATCGCCACGCTCGCCTTCGGGACCGAAGAACTGTCTGCCCGCGTGCTGGCGGGCCCGCTTGACGGCAAGACATCGTTCACGCTCACCGATCCAGGCAGGCTCAATGCGCTGATCGAGACCGCGCGGCAGACCGGGTTCGGGGAAACCGACCAGACCAACGAGATCGACGTCTATGGCATCGCGGCCCCCTATTTCGACAAGACCGGGCTCGCTTGCGGAGCCGTCGCCGTGGCGACGCCCTCGCACCGCATGACGGAAGCCTTGCGCGGCAAGATCGTTGGCGCGGTGCTCCGCGCGGCGCAGGTGATCACGTCGGGAACCGGAGGAAAGCAACCGGCCGGCTATCCCGAAACCGTCAGAAAGACCCTGTCATCGCTGCCGGAGGGATCGGCCTGAGCCCTGTCGGCGACGGTTTGATGATCGCAGCCATACATGGCGGACGCTGGAGCTGGTGAGCGCGACCCCTTTCGGGCGGCGCTGCGTTGTCCGGCGGCAGAGCCGTAGCGGCCCGATTGACATCAAAGGCGAAGCGGGACACAATATTTGAAACGCTGGTGTATATAATAAACCGATACGGATTGTTCCGAAATGGATCTCACTGAACTTGCGTCGCTCCGGTCAGCGCCCGTGCCCCCCGCCGCGCACCTCATAGACGGCACACGGCGCGCGGCGTCCGATGGCGCCACCATGGACGTGATCTCGCCGGCCGATGGCCGTAGGCTGACCACGATGCCGCGTGGAACCGGCGATGACGCGCAAGCCGCAATTTCTGCGGCCCGGCGAGCCTTCGATGATGGCCGCTGGTCGGATCTGGCGCCCGCCGCGCGCAAGACGGTGCTGCTGCGATGGGCGGGTCTGATCGAGGCTCACGCCATGGAACTCGCCGTTCTCGGCGTCCGCAACAATGGAACCGAGATCGGGATGGCGCTGAAGGCCGAACCGCTGTCGGCCGCGGCCACGATCCGGTACTATGCCGAGGCGGCAGACAAGCTGCATGGCGAGATCGCCCCGACCGCACCTGCGACGCTGGGCCTTGTCCACCGCGAGCCCGCGGGCGTGGTGGGAGCGATCGTGCCCTGGAATTTTCCGCTTATGATCGGCGCCTGGAAGCTGGGCCCCGCCCTTGCAGCCGGCTGCACGGTGGTGCTCAAGCCGGCGGAAACCGCCTCGCTGACGCTGTTGCGCATCGCGGAACTGGCGCTTGACGCGGGAATACCGGCCGGCGTGCTCAATGTAGTGACGGGAGAAGGTTCCGTCGTCGGCGCGGCAATCGCCGAATCCCGCGATGTCGATGTTCTGGTCTTCACCGGATCGGGCGCGACGGGGCGGCGGTTGCTGGAGGCGTCGGCACGGTCCAATCTCAAGCGCGTCTATCTCGAGCTTGGCGGCAAGTCGCCGAACATCGTCTTTGCCGACGCACCGGATCTCGACGAGGCTGCGAAGGTCTCCGCCCACGGCATCTTCCGCAATTCCGGGCAGGTCTGCATCGCGGGATCGCGCATCCTGGTGGAGCGGAACACTCATGATGCCTTTGTCGACAAGCTCGCAGCGGTCGCAAACGCGATGAAGGTCGGGGATCCGCTCGATCCGACGACCGCCGCCGGGGCGATCAACTCGCACGCCCAGCTCGAACAGAACCTCGACTTTGTCGCTGAAGCGCGCCAGGCAGGACGCCGGATCGTGACCGGAGGCACCCGTATTCTCGAGGACACCGGCGGCTTCTACATGGCACCCACCATCGTGGCCGGCGTCCGTCCGGAAGACCGGCTGGCCCGGGACGAGGTCTTCGGACCGGTTCTTGCGGTCATGCCTTTCGATACCGAGGACGAGGCCATTGCCCTCGCCAACGGCACCGATTACGGACTGGCGGCCGCCGTCTGGACGGCCAACCTGTCGCGTGCCCACCGGATGGTCCGGCGGATCAAGGCCGGGATCGTCCACGTCAACACCTATGGCGGCTCCGACATGACCGTACCGCTCGGCGGCGTCAAGCAATCGGGAAACGGCCACGACAAGTCGCTGCACGCCTTTGACAAGTATCTCGACCTCAAGACCGCTTGGATCAAGCTGTGAGCCGGGCGCTGGTTCTCGATTTCGGCGGCGTCATCTCGAAAACCCTGTTCGAGACGCATGATCTGTCCGAAAAGGCCCTCAGCCTTGCGCCAGGTACACTCGAATGGCGCGGGCCCTTCGACCCGGATGGCGACGCGGCCTGGCGGGCGATGCAGGCGGGCGAGATGAGCGAGCGCGATTACTGGGCGCTCAGGATGCGCGAGACCGGCGCACTGATCGGCGAAGAATGGACCGAATTCGCCGAATTCGTCGGCCGTGTGCGCGGAGCCGATCCGGCAGCGGTAATAAGACCCGAGGCGCTGGCGGCAATCGGCAAGGCGCGCGATGCCGGGTGCAGGCTGGCGATCCTGTCCAATGAGCTCGACCTCTTCTACGGCGCCGATTTCCGCGACCGGCTGCCGTTTCTCGCCGCTTTCGAACTGATTGTGGACGCCACCTATACCGGCATCCTCAAGCCCGATCCTCGCGCCTACGGCTTCATCACCGATGGCCTGGGGATACCCGCGGCGGAGTGCGTCTTCGTCGACGACCAGATGAAAAACATCCGCGGAGCCGCGGCTGCGGGCATGCAGACCGTTGCATTCGACGTGACCCGACCCGGCGAGAGCTACGACCAGGCTCTCGACCTCCTCAAGATAAAGGCATAAGCGATGAAGGACAGCAATTTCCTCAAGGAAAACAACGCCCGCCACATGTGGCATCCAATGGCGCATCCTGCTGACAGCCTCGCCAATCCGCCCGAGATCATCACCGGCGGTGAAGGCGTCGAAATCACCGATGTCGATGGCAACCGCATGATCGACGCCGTCGGCGGGCTCTGGAACGTCAATCTAGGCTATTCCTGCACACCGGTAAAGCAAGCGATCGCGCGCCAGCTTGACGCCCTGCCCTACTACTCCACGTTCCGCGGAACCAGCAACGACGCGGTGATCGAACTGAGCTTCATGCTGCGCGACTTCTTCGCGCCTGACGGGCTGAGCCGCGCCTTCTTCACCTCCGGCGGATCCGACAGCGTCGAGGTGGCCTTGCGGCTGGCGCGTCAGTACCACAAGCTGCGCGGCGAGGCAGGCCGCATCAAGTTTCTCAGCCTCAAGAAGGGATACCACGGCACCCATACGCTCGGAGCTTCGGTAAATGGCAACGCCAATTTCCGCACCCAGTACGAGCCGCTGATGCCCGGCTGCTATCATATTCCCGCACCCTACACCTATCGGAACCCGTTCAACGAGACCGATCCGGCGAAGCTGGCGCAACTCTGTCTCGCAGCACTTGAAGACGAGATCAAGTTCCAGGATCCGTCCACCATCGCCGCCTTCATCATGGAGCCCGTGCTTGGCGCCGGCGGCGTAATCCCGCCGCACGAGAGCTTCATGCCGGGTGTCCGGGATCTCTGCACCAAACACGGCATCCTGCTGATCGCAGACGAGGTCATCACCGCCTTCGGCCGCACCGGAAGCTGGAGCGGATCGCGGCACTGGGGTGTAAAGCCCGATCTGATGTGCACCGCCAAGGCCATCACCAACGGCTACTTCCCCTTCGGCGCCGTGATGATCTCCGATGCGGTGGCGGAAGCGTTCGAAAGCGACAAATCCGGCAAGGCCGCAATCGGCTCGGGCTACACCTATTCCGGCCATCCGGTCGGCGCGGCCGCCGCCATCGCCTGCCTGAAGGAGACGCTGCGGCTGGAAATCAACGACAACGCCGCCGCACGCGGCACCCAACTTTTCCAAGGGCTCGAGGCACTGAAACAAAAGCATGAGGTGATCGGCGACGTGCGCGGCGGACATGGGCTGATGTGCGCACTGGAACTCGTGTCCGATCGGAAATCGAAAACGCCGATCGACAAGACGGTGATTGGCAGGATTTACCGCTCGACCATGGAAGCCGGAGTCATGGTCAGGGTTTCGGGTCCAAACATCATCCTTTCCCCACCTCTGATCCTCACGGCCAAACACGTCGAGGCAATCGTCGCCGCACTCGATCACGGCTTCACCGCGCAGGCATAAGCGCCGCCTTCCCGAATATTTTGCGGGTGAGCGGACGATGCCTTTCAAGCCGGCGGCTCCGTATGCTCCGGCACGCCAGAGGAAACCTCGTCGATTGATGGAGCGCTTGCTTTAAATTGGCCTGCATGAACGTAGAAAAGCCCTGTCCGGTTTGGATCAGGGCTCATTTTGCTAGGCTTTGCTAGCAGGTTTTTGATTTGGCATTGTGGGGCCTGATATAGCCGCTGCGACCTGCTGATCTGGCAGGCGATTGGGCAGCGATGGCCGCGAGGATTTCAGGTTATGGTCCGAAGGACGACGAGCTACCTCGGCAGCAAAGACAACGTCTTTGCGCCAGCGAAGTGATCTTATCTGGGGGATTTGGTTGCGGGGGCACGCAACCCGCTTTATTTGCCGTTCAACGCGTACAAACTCTGCTCAACCGTCTTAGGCCTGCATCACTGAAAGCTCCAATAAACTTCATCTAAACTGAAGGGCTGGCCGGAAAACGAGAATTGCTGCAGCTGCGGCGCGGTAGTTCCAGTCCGCCGAAGCGGTCGCTCATGCAACTATGATCTTGCATTTGAAGGTGCGTGCGACATCGCCGCTTCGAGGTTTCTTATGCCCTTCTACATTTATGGCCGACCGGCAATAAAGGTATTTGCTACCGTTCGATTGTTCCCTAATGAACGACCGCTTACGGCCCCGAAACAGCCCGTCAGCAAAGCGCCCTCATGTCGGGCGTTCGCGATCTTGGACCAACCTCCCGAAAGCAACCTTTAGCTGCACTGGGCACCAAGGTCCTGACAAGGCGGGAAGCCGCCATTTGCCGCAAATGCGAAGGCTCGCCTGTAGTTTCCTAGAAGCAGACATTCGCCATCCGAATTCAATAAATATGCTTCCCGCTTCCGGTCTACAGAATTTTTGTGAAAAATTCCGGGCTTCACCCGTCGTCATCCGAATAGATGGACTCGCCGGCACCGGTCGCTTTTTGGTGGAGCATGGCGTTTCTGTTCCGCTTACATGGGAACAGGTTTTTGACATTCAGTCACTGGCTGCTCCTATCCAGGATTTCTCCAGCAATATTGCCCGCAGAACTGACAAATGCAGAAGCGCCGCGTTTGCATGTACTGCTCCTAGGGGATCGGCAGAGCGGATATTTGACCATTGGCCACGGTACCGTTTTGCACATGCACCGTAAGTGTCTGCCCCACATCCCAGAATCCGCGATCGATCAGTGACAGACCTATGTTGTGCTCAAGGCGCGGTGACCAGATGCCGGATGTGATCTGACCGACTTGCCGATCCTCGACTGTCACCGGCCATGGCTTGGAACAGGTTGGACATGGCGGGCCGTCAAAGACCACACCCCGGATTTCCCTGGCAACGCCGTCGTCGGCGACCTTCCGCAGTGCTTCGCGACCGAGATAATCGATGGAACCATCGAGAACACAGAACTTGCCAAGGCCAATCTCCAGCGGATTATTGGCGCGCGTCATCTCATTGCCATAGGAAAACAGCCCGCCCTCAATCCGTTCGATCAGGTTGGGGCAGCCCGGGGCAATATTGTAGGGCTGGCCAGCGTCCCACACCGCGTCCCACAGGTCCGTTCCGAGATGCCCGCCTTCCAGGTAGATCTCGAACCCGCCCTGCCGGGAATAGCCAGAACGCGCGATCAGCTGGCGCGTGCCCCGAAACTCGATCCAGCCGAACTTGAAGAAGCCGATATCGCGGATATGCGCGCCAAAGAGTGCCGCTAGGAGGTCTTCAGCTTTCGGCCCTTGGATTGCCAAGGGCGAGACGTCCGGTTCACGAATATCCACGTCCATGCCGCGCCCCAGCGCCAGGCCCAGAGCATAAAGCAGCACGTCACTGTCGGCGATGGACAGCCAGAACCGGTCTTCGGCCAGTTTCAGCATGACCGGATCATTAATCAGTCCCGCGTTCGCATCGAGAATCGGGATGTAAAAACAGCCCCCGATCCGGGCCTTAGAGATGTCGCGTGGGGTCATCCATTGCAACAGTGCGGCAGCATCCGGCCCGCTGATCTGGACCTGACGCTGGCAGGCCACATCCCAGATCTGCACATGCTCGCGCAAGTGCCAATAGTCTTCCTCGACTGTTGGCCGGAAGGCCTTGGGCAGCAGCATGTGATTGACGACCGAAAATCCGCGCACACCGGCTTGTTCGACGCGATCGGTATAGGGTGTGCGGCGGATGCGCCGCGACATGTTCAGGCCGTCCATCAGGAAGAACTCCACATCGAGTAGGAATTGGGATTGAGAATGACCGGCATGTGATAGAAGCCATCCGGATCGTGCATTGCAAATCGCAACACAATCTGGGTTACCGACGCAGGCCTGTTGCGCGCGGCCCAGTAGGCGGTTAGGTCGAACACAAGTTCATAGGTGGCAGAACGCTCGACAAGCGTCGGGGCGATTATTTGCGACAGTCGTCCGCCGGAGTCCATCTTGGTGGAAAAGAGTACGGTTCCGGCCGTCAGATTTGTCAGCGTGACCGGGATGCCGCCTGCATGGGTGCCGTCGCTGCCGTTCAGGGTGTGTGACGTGATGGTGGCCATTATTCGATCGAAGCCTTCTCGCGCTTGTCGGAGGTTGCCGCCACAATCGGACTGATCACGCCACGGCATTTGACATTGACGATAGCGACCTTGCCCGAGGCCATGGCCCGTTTCAGGGCAGGAGCCAGTTGATCGCGGGTTTCGACCAGTTCGCCATGACCGCCCATGCCCTCGCACATCGAATGGAACGGAATATCGCGGAAATCCGTGGCAAAGTGCTTGCCGCTCTTGAACAGACGTTCCTGCTGCTGGCTGATGCAATCAAGCCCGCCGTTGTTGTCGATCACGATGGTAATCGGCAGGCCCTCCTGAAAAGCGGCCTCTATCGACAGCCCCCCTGAAAGAAAGGCGCCATCGCCAGATATCACGACGACATTCCGATCGGGGTGTAACGCTTTGGCCGAGACGCCGAACGAAACGCCGACGCCGAGGAGGGAGTAGTTGCCGGGATGCATGATGCCGCCCAGCTTCTGCCCGCGCCAACCGGCCATGTTGACCGCGATCTCGGACCAGAAATGGGTGTTGCCGCCGTCAAAAATCAGCCAGTCGTCATCCCCCAGCTGTTCCTGGACATCCAGCGAGAGCTGCAGCGGATGCATCTTGACAGGCTTGGCGGTTTCTTCGGCAATTTGGGCATACCATTCCTCGACCCAGGCCGCGCGCCGCTGCCGTTGCAGATCGAACCATGCTGGCCATGTTTTGCCCACCGCCATCAGTGCATCAAGGAAAGCACCCGGGTCTGACAACAGCACCTCGTCTGCAGCCTGATTGTATTCCAGCTCCTCATGGCTGCCGTTTACGCAGATCAAGGTCTGCCCCTCAGGGAAAAACGGTGGATTGCCGAAGTTCATCTGATTGTCCAGGCGCCCGCCGATCATCAAAACCACATCGGCCTCGTGGATGGCCGGCTTGCTGGGGTGATACTGGTGAAAGTCGGCAAGCCCCATATAGGCTTCGCATTCCTCGCCCAGAAGCTTGGAATGATAGGGCACGTTGAAGATCGGGATGCGCAGGGCCCGGCCTGCGGCTTCGAGCCTGGTTTCGGAACGCGACCACCAGATACCATGCCCGCCGATGATCACCGGGCGCTCGGCCTTCCTCACCCTGTCCATGATCGCGGCCAGGGCCGAGGGATCGGGCCATGCACGAGGCACCGGACGGTCAGTGCGGTTGTAAGGGCGTTCCTCAAGTCCTGCATCGGGGGCGAAAGACGAAAACATGATGTCGACCGGCAGCGAGATATGCACCGGTCCGGGGTAACCCGTCGTGGCGGCGGTCCAGGCTCTGCTCACGAATTCGCTGATCCGTTCGCCGTCGGTGATCTGGACCGAATATTTGACCAGGGGGGCTGCTATGGCGACATCATCAATTTCCTTGAATCCGCCCGCTCCCTGACGCTTCAAAGTGGAGGAACCGGTTATAAAAATCACCGGACTGCGCTCACCGCCAGCTTCCAGCATCGCAGGCACGGCATTGGTAAACCCTTCCGGGCCCACCAGACATACGGTGGGTTTGCGGGTAATCCGGGCATGGCCGTCGGCCAAATGGCCCGCAATCTGCTCATGCGGGCAGTTGATGACTGGCATCTGGCATTGCATGAAGCCTTCAAGCGCGGGGTTGCAAAAACCTCCGGCCAAGGTGAACGCATGGTCGACACCTTTTTCCTTCAATGCCCGCGCCAGCAAGGCGCCGCCACGAATTTTACTGGTCTCGTTCATGAGGATCATGCTCCTTGATGTTCAGGTACTTATGTTCGTGCGCTTGAGATTCGAACCCGGCATTTTCCCTGCCTGATCCAGTGACGGAAAAAGCACCTGTTCCAATATCTGATCCGTCCCGCTGATGCCCAGTTGCGCCATGGTCGTGCTGATTTCCCCGGCAAAGGCGGAGAAAAGCGCGTTCAGCCCGATCTCGGCCTCGGCTCCAAGCGCAAAGAGAATTGGCCGCCCGACCATGACGAAATCAGCACCAAGCGCCAGAGCCTTCACCACGTCTTCCCCGCTGCGGATGCCGCTGTCGAAGATCAGCGGATAATCCGGGCCAACTGCGTTTCGAATAAGCGGCAGAAGATCAATCGCGGGCGGCACGCTGTCGAGTTGCCGCCCCCCATGGTTGGACACATAAACCGCGTCCGCACCACATCTCTGAATTCGCTTCGCATCATCGGCGCTGGTCACACCCTTGACAACAAGTTTGCCTTTCCAGCGGTCGCGGAGCTGGTCGAGGAAAGCCCAATCCGCGCCTGCGCGGCTGCCATTCCGGTCAAACTTTGCCCCTTTGTCACCGGCAAAATTCTTCGCAGACGGCACGCCGTTGATCAGCGTCGTCAAAGACCACCTTGGATGCAACGCGAAGTCGACAAACTGCTTCGGGCCGATGGAAAACGGCACCTGAAAGCCATTGCGCAGATCGCGAATACGCCGCGACACCTGGGGGACGTCAACCGTGAGGATCAGAGTGTCATAGCCGGCCGCCTCGGCGCGATCCACAAGCGACATGGAATGCTCCATGGACTGGCCAACATAGAGCTGGAACCACGTATTTTCATCCGCCCGGCCATACATCTCCTCAATGGAAGTGGAGGCCGCCGATGACAGGCAGAGGGGCACGTCATAATGCTTTGCGGCTAGCGCAAGATGCTTGTCTGCCCCCGGCCACGACAGGTCGCACATGCCCATGGGAGCAATGCCGAACGGCAGACCATAGGTGCGGCCCATCAGCCTGGTGGCTACCGAACGAACCGCGACATCGGCCATCACGCGCGGTTGCAGCATGATCTCATCGAACCGCCTGGTGTTTCGGCCTGCTGAAACCTCACGCCCCGCCGATCCCTCGATGAAATCAAATATCAGCTTTGGCAGCCGCCGCGCTGCGATGCGGCGGGCGTCTTCCGTGGAAAATATCTGGCGGCTTGGGCGAATGCCTTTCGGGACAGTCATGTCGAATTCCTCGTCGCCGTGGCGGCAACCCGCAGCGACAATACGCCTGCTCAATGCATAGAAAAAATTCAAATTCTGGAGTAGATCATGTGCTAATGCTATGAATGGCGTGAAGATCTGTAACGCTTGATGTCAGAGACGCGCTTGCTTAGCTGCCCGGAAAGGACCTCGACAAATTCCAGCGCCGCTAGCGACAACCGGTCCCGACCGGGCGCAATGATGGAGACATGATATTTGAGGTCCTGCTTGATTGGTCGAAAGACGACACCGCCCATGAGAACCGCCTGCTCAGCGGAAAAGGGATCGGCAATGGCAAGCACTCCGGTTTCGCGAACAAGTGACGCGGCAAGGGGCATGTTCGTCGCCGACAACCGGGACCGCTTTTGCATTTTCTGGGCAAGCGAACTCTCAATTGACATCATGCTGTCCGGAAAAGCACCGCCAAATGTCGCAAATTCTTCTGTTTCAGCCAATAATTCCAAATCAACAAGGCCGCTCCTGTCAGCCAATTCATGGGCTTCCGGCATAAGGCAGACATAGGGCGCCGTAATCTGAAACAACACCTCCACGCCATCGTAGGGCGGCTGCCGTCCGACGATGCCTATATCAAGCTGATGCATCTGGACCGCATCCAAAATTGCAGGGGTGTTGCGCGACTGGATCATGAAATTGATTTCGGGAAGGCGCCTGTAAATCGTGTTGACCGCTTTTGGCACTTCTATGGTCGCGATGGACTGGATAGTGCCGATAGTAATGACGCCCGATCTAGTGGTGCTGATGGCCCTGGCCAACTCCTGTAAACGATCCACTCCCGCGAACATGCCTTCGACACCCTGATAGAAGGCCTTTGCCTCAACTGTGGGCGTCAATCCCCGCCCGGATCTCAGGAAAAGGCTGAAGCCGACCGCGCGCTCCAGATCCGCAATCAGCCTGCTTACACTGGGTTGCGAGATATGCATCATAGCCGCGGCCTCGGTTATCGAGCCAGAGCGCATCGTCGCGCGAAATGCTTCAAGTTGGCGGTGTTTCATTGCGTTATGATATTGCAGCACCGAGAATGCGCAAGCGATGGGGCAGTTTGCGCCCATCGCGAAACCGGGAGCATTCCATCTGTTTGGAAGCAGAAGCGATACCTGCAATATCATGTTTCGGCTTCCCCGGTTCTGCCGGTGGTGTTCACGTAAAACACATCAATTGTCTGCTTGCCGCGACCTCACCAATTATAGGCTCAAGAGCAACCGCCGCGAGGAATCGTATTGCGGCAAATCAAACACAGATTTTGCCAGGCAGCCCGGTATGTCTGGTTTGGAGATGCTGAGTTGCTACAGGAGGTCGCTTTATGAACGTCCGCTCTGGGCCGAAAGCGTCGCACCAACCGATGCAAGAGAATTGTCCGCTTGGCCGACTGGCCGGTGGCTTAGAAGCGGAATTAATTTCCGCATTGCGCCCCCACTCCGGTCATCGGGTGCTTGCATCCTATTTCCGAAAGCGGACATTCACTCCGCACCGTTTGAATATCCTTGCAGAGCGCAAAGTATGAATTCCCTGCAAATGCGCAAAGGTTATGTCAAATTGTGAAAAGCGGGCATCTATCCGACTGGAACTCCTTCCGATATATCGGGGTACGGATGAGCGTTTGGAGCCCATTATGGCCTATGAACAACTCGTCGCCGAAACGCTATGATCTCATTTGTCCGTCTCCCATTAGGAGATGAATTCCACTTAATATCGGAGGAAGATGCGAGGCTCAGATCATCCAGCGCTTGTTCGCCTATTGTGGCATGATGCCTTTTGATGTTGACGGTCGGGGTGGAGGTTTCTGACTTGGCATCACCGCAAGACGCCCGTTGCTCACTCCTACCATTGCTTGATCTGGTTGGCCTCGACATCGAAATACCGGGATAGTTCCACCGGCGTCTGCGCGACACGGCTGGCGGTCAGCGCCAACCACACACTGAAAGCCGGGGTGTGGTTCCGAGGCTGTCATCTTCTCATCGTATCTCCTGTTTTCGTCATCTAAGCCAAATTCAGGCAGAAACTCCATTTATCCCCGCTGTACCGTTTTCCCGGGCCACGCTATCTCAAGCGCCACAATAACGCTTGCTGAGCAATTCCACACTCTGGCAGTAGCCTTCTGTCAACGTATCCGAAACAGCTCTTCCTCAACCATATCCAAAATATGCAACTTGACCGCTTCGGGCAGCCCTTAACCATCAGACACTCATGCAGAGATACTTGATTTCAAGGAAGTCCTCGATGCCGTATTTCGAGCCTTCGCGTCCGAGACCGGAGGATTTGATGCCGCCAAACGGCGCCTCGGCGGTCGAAACCAGACCGGTGTTGATGCCGACCATGCCGCTTTCGATCTCTTCAGCCACCTTCCAGACGGTGGAGATGTCGCGCGCGTAGAAATAGGCGGCGAGACCGAACTCGGTGTCATTGGCGAGCGCGATTCCCTCATCGATCGTGTCGAAAGTGATGATCGGCGCCACCGGTCCAAAGGTCTCTTCAGAGAGAACCTTCATCCCCTTGGCCACCCCCGTCAGCACAGTTGGCTGGAAAAAGGTGCCGCCCAGGTCCGAGCGCTTGCCGCCAACAATCACCCTGGCTCCCTTGCTGACCGCATCCTTGACGTGATCCTCGACCTTCTCGAGTCCCGCCTCGTCGATCAGCGGGCCGATCTGCACGCCATCATCCATGCCGTCTCCGACCCTGAGCTCGGCGGTGGCGGCAGCGAGCTTCTCGGCGAAGGCGGCGGCCACGCCGCTTTGGACGAAGATGCGGTTGGCGCACACGCAGGTCTGGCCTGAATTGCGGTACTTGGCGATCATCGCGCCCTCGACAGCCTTGTCGAGATCGGCATCGTCGAAGACCAGGAACGGCGCGTTGCCGCCGAGCTCGAGCGACAGTTTCTTGATATCGTGGGCGCACTGTTTCATCAGGATTCTGCCCACTTCGGTCGATCCGGTGAAGGTGAGCTTGCGCACCTTGGGGTTCGAGCACATCTCGCCGCCGATACCCTTTGAATCGGTGCCCGGGATCATGGACAGGACCCCCTTGGGGATGCCGGCGCGTTCGCCGAGCACCGCCATGGCGATGGCCGAGAGAGGGGTTTCCTTGGCCGGACGCGCCACGAACGTACAGCCCGAGGCGAGCGCCGGGGCGACCTTGCGGGCAATCATGGCGTTGGGGAAGTTCCATGGCGTGATCGAAGCGACGACGCCGATCGGCTGCTTGATGACAACGATGCGCTTGTCAGCCTGGTGGCCGGGGATGACATCGCCATAGACGCGGCGGCCTTCCTCGGCGAACCACTGAATGAACGATGCCCCATAAGCGATTTCGCCCTTGGCCTCCGCCAGCGGCTTGCCCATCTCGGCGGTGAGGATCTTGCCAAGATCGTCCTGATTTTCCAGCATCAGGTCGTTCCACTTGAGCAAGATCGC
The DNA here is from genome assembly GCA_020637795.1 of Hoeflea sp. GTDB lineage: Bacteria > Pseudomonadota > Alphaproteobacteria > Rhizobiales > Rhizobiaceae > Hoeflea. The sequence goes on from JACKJT010000003.1 coordinate 647,250, forward strand.
GCAGCGCTCCTTGGCGGTCTTCGCCCGCCACACCTTCTGCGCCTCATAGGCAATGTCGATCGCCTTCCTGGTGTCTTCTGCTGTCAGGTCGGCGACATCAGCGATCTTCTCGCCGGTCGCCGGATTGGTGACCGCGAAGGTCTTTGATCCCTCGACCCATTCCCCGCCGAGAAGACCGCGGGTTTCGAGCAGGGACGGATCGGACAGGTTGAGGGGCATGATTGGTCCTTTCTTCAGCCGTCTTTCAGTATGCGGCGCGGTAGATTGCCAATGCGTCTGCTTCGGTCACCGGCCGGGGGTTGTTGACCAGAAGCCGGGTCTGGTTCATCGCGTCCGATGCGAGTTTGGGGAGAATGTCTTCGGGAATGTTCATCGCTCGCAGATTGGGCTGAAGGCCGCAGTCGCGCGAGAGCTCCGCGAGCCGCTCGCAGAAGGCTGCCGCGCGCTCCTGACCCTCGAATTTCGACAATTCGGGAAAGGCGTAAGGGGCCAGTTCGGCATAGGGCTGTGGCGACGTGACCACGTTGAAGCGAAGCACATGCGGCAGAACCAGCGCGTTCGACAATCCGTGCGGGATATGAAAGTGCCCGCCCAGCGGATAGGCGAGCGCATGGACGGCTGCCACCGGGGAATTGGCAAAGGCCTGTCCGGCGAGCATGGAGCCGAGCAGCATGTCCGACCGCGCGTCGGTGTCCGAGCCCTCATGAACCGCCTTGAGGATCGAGCGGCCCATCAGCGTCAGCGCCTCGGTGGCCAGCATGCGCGAAAGCGGATTGTTGTTGGCGCTCGCGGAGGCATAAGCCTCGATGGCATGCACCATGGCGTCGATGCCGGTTGCCGCCGTCACATGGGCCGGCAGTCCGTAAGTGAGTTCGGGGTCGAGAAGTGCGATATCGGGCAGGATGACCGGCGAGACGACGCCCATTTTCTCGTTGGTTCCGGTGGTCACGATCGAGATCGGCGTGACTTCCGATCCGGTGCCGGATGTGGTCGGCACAAGGATGAGCGGCAGCCGCGGCCCCTTGGCGTTGCCGACACCATAGACATCCTTCAGGTTTTCCTTGCCGAGCGCCAGAAGTGACACCAGCTTGGCGACGTCCAGTGACGACCCGCCGCCCAGACCGATGACCCCGGCGATATCGGCAGACTTGGCCTGCTCGACCGCCTGCAGGATGACGGCTTCCGGAGGATCGGCCTCGACATCCTTGAACAGTTCCACCGAGACGCCCGCAGAGGCGAGAATTTGCAGAGCCCTGTCGACAATGCCGGTCGACATCATGCCGGGATCGGTGACGAGCATCACCCGCTCGCCGATCTGCGCCTTGACCAGATCGCCGATCCTGTTGAGGGCTCCAACGCCGAACTGGATCGACTTCGAGGTGTTGAAGGTGAATGGGTTCATCGTCTTCTCCGATTTTGCGGGCCCGTCAGCCCCCGAAACTGAATGCGATCAGGACCGTCAGTGCAAAGCCGACCGCGCCCGTGAGGATGAGGATACGCAACCGCTCCTGCTCCTCTGCGGACTTGTCCTTCTTAAGCCGCAATGGTGGCTCGTAGGGTGGAATGGCAACATGGACGGGGCTCGCCATTTCCATCTTGTAGGAGAGAAACCAGATCAGCCCGAGACCCGAGATCCATGCGGCGAGCGACCAGGCCCAGAGCGAGGGCATGCCCAGCAGCCAGACAGGGCCGCTTTCACCGGTCGCCACGAAGGCACCATTGCCGAAGATCAGCCCCGGGCCGACGGCGAGGAAGAACCAGGCCAGCGTCACCGACCAGGCGGTGGACCGCAATCCCTGCGCTTTGCCGGACGTCGCCAGCAGGCCGGAAAAAAGCTGGCGGATTTCGCGGGCTTCGGGCCCCAACGCGCTTCGGTTGGTGATCGCGGAGATGATCAGGACAGCCGCCACGTTGGCGGCCATGCCCCAAAGCGCCGAATGGATCGTCCAGGGCCAGCGCCCCCAGGGAAGTTCGAGCCCGAAGAAGGACAGAACCTGGTAGCCAAGCGGCTCTGTCAGCAGAACGCCGGCGATGCCGAAGCCGACGCCAGTCACGGCCGCCGGCCGCGTGATCCACGGCAGCCAAGTCACACCGAGGAGCGGAGTCCAGAGTTGAAAGGCCATCGGCAGCGCCAGCGCCGCAAGCGCCGACAACGTCACAGGCGTCAGGTTTTCCATCAGCATGGCAAGCACCGCAAGAACCGCAATCGCTATGCGGGTGAGTGTCACCGCGCCCTGCTTGCTCAATCGGGAGTGGAAATAGGGCCGGTAGATATGTCGGATCAACCCCTCCCCCGCAACGAACAACGCCAGTCCGGCAAGGAGCTGCACACCGGCCGCGATGCCAATGAAGATCCAGGCCGCGAACCAGGGAGAACCGGTCTGAAGCGCTGAGAACAAACCACCGAGCGCGAGGTCGCGGTCGACCAAGCCGGCGGCCCCGGTGAGCGCGATGCAAAAGGCGATGACCGCACCGAAAAAGCCGGCCGTTACCCATGTCTGCCCGGCCGCGATGCCGTTGGGACTACCGGTGGAGAGGACAAGCTTGATGATGAGCGGGCTTGCCTGGAAGCCCATCAGAGCGAAGGCGAAGCTGAGATTGGCGAGCGCTGTGTTGGCGTCCGCCAACTCGCCGCCGCGGCCGAGACCGGATGTAAAGTGGATCACGCCATTGACCGTGAACAGCCCGGCCGACGCGTCATTTGTCGAAAGCTCTAGGAGGCCCGCATTGAGTGCTGCGAAACCGCCGCTCCAGATCAGTGCGAAACCGGAAAGCGCAATGATGCCGGCAAAGGCGAGAACCGTTTGGATCACGCCGAAAAGGCCGATGGCGCGCATGCCGCCTATCCCGGCACCGGCAAACAGAATGAAGCCAAGAACGACGCTCGCTGACAAACGGCTCACGGTACCACCCGTCAACAGGTCGATGAAACTGGCAATGGCGCGGATCTGTAGGCCGGCAAAACCCAGCGCGAAGAGAAGAGCCACGGCCACCGAGACTACGACGAGGAACGCGCTTTGATAGTAGACACGGAAGATTTCAGCCTGCGAAGACACGCGCATCCGCTCTGCCACGAACCACAACCGTTTGAAGAACAGGGTGCCGGGCAGCGCGAGCAGCACCCCGCCAACTATCAGCACCGGCATCTGGAAACCCTGTTCGGCGATCTGCTGGCTGCCACCGAGCACGAACCATCCGGTCATGCTGGCGCCGGCGATTACCAGGGCCGAGATCCACGGCGAGAGCGCATGGCCGGCGGAGAAGAAGCCGTCGCCGGAAGACGACGCGATCATCGACACGCGCACCCAGTAAAGCATCACCGCGCCATAGAACAGCGCGAAAAGCGGGAGCCAGATGGTGGAAGCCATGCCTGTCATGCTGCGGGCTTTCCGTCATCGGCGTGGCGCACATGGAAGCGTGAGAAAGCGCCCCTCAGACCATAGCGGGTCGAAAGATAGGCCGGCAGGCCGACGGCGAGCACGGAAAAAAGTGTCAGCCCGGACCAATAGTCCGTCGGCGACAGGCCGCCAACCGCCCAGCCGCCGATGAAGGCGAGCGCCAGCGCACCGAAAGCCGCTATGCCGAGCGCGGCTTCACCAGGGCGAAAACCGCAGTCGAACACACCGTTGACCACGATATGAGCGACGAAGCCGGCCACAATCGTCAGCGTGCCGGCGAGCGAGATCATGTAGGAATCGCGCGAGAAGCCTTCGAGAAGGAGGGCCAGTCCCCCGAACCCGAGCACGGCCCAGATCGAGAAGACAAGCAGATCGCGCTCGACCATTGCTGCCTTGGACATTCAGTGCTCCCCGGTTGGGGATGGCGGGGCCGACATGTGGATCCCGCCATCCGGTTTCTGTTAGGCGGCCGGCACCTTACCCTTGCCGCCCGAAGATCCCTTCGAGGGCTTGGGGTCTGGGGCGTTCGGTTCGGAATAGACCACCTTGGAAAGGTCCTGGAGCGTATGGGTGCGATGGATGCTGTCCGTGCTCATCCCGATCTCGCCCAGAAGCTGGTCGACGAAGGGAGCCTGCGAACGATACCTCAGCGCCGAGGACACAACCTGATCGGCAAGGTTGCCGTCCCGCGGTCCCGTGCCGTCGCCATCCGAACCACCGGAGCCGCCCGGCCCCGACGAGAAGCCGCCGCCCGAGAAGCCCGGCATGCCGTCGACATGCAGGATCTTGATGCCATCGATCTTCTCCATCGGCTTGACGCTTTCCCGGATGATCGCCGGCAGGTTCTCGACGAGCGCCTTGTGCAGGCCGCTGCGACGGCTGGCGTCGGAGCGGATGTTTTCGGCCTCGTTGAGTTTCTGCTTGCCCTCGGCCTCAACCTTGTAACGCTCAGCGAGCGCCGCGACGGCGATCCGGTCGGCATCCGCGCGATCCTTTGCCGCCGCCTTTTCGGCTTCAGCGAGGATCCGGGTCCGCGCGCTTTCGGCCTCCGCCTCCTTCTGCGCCTCCAGCAGTTGGATGGCCTTCTGGCGGTTGGCGATCTCGGTGTCACGCAGTGTCTGGACCTTCTCCTGGGCCTCGACCATCTTGGCGCGGGCGGCTTCTGCTACCGCCTGGGCTTCCGAACGCTCCTTCGACTTGACAGCCAACGCTATTTCGCGGGCCTGGTCTTCGAGCTGCAGAGCTTCGCGACGCTTGATATCGATGCGTTCGATTTCCTGCTCCATCTCGATGCGGGCGCGTTCGACCGCCTCGCGTTCCTTCAGCTTGATCGATTCAATCTCTCGCTCGCGCGCTGCGTTCTCGTTGGCGATCTCGGCCTTGCGTTGCGCGCGCTGGATGGCGACTTCCGCCTCATGCGACAGCTTCGCGTACTCGGTGTCGCGCAGGATCTCGAGCGAGCGCTTCTCGGCCTCGAGGTTCTTGGCGCGGACCGCGATCATCGTGTCCTTCTCGATGTCGTTACGCTTCTTCTTCCGGCTTTCGATCTGCTCGGTGAGGATTGTCAGGCCTTCAGCGTCGAAGGTATTGGACGGGTTGAACAGCGAGATGTCGGTCTGGTCGAGTGAGGTCAGCGAAACCGATTCCAGCTCAAGCCCGTCGAGCGCCAGGCTCTCGGCCACTTCCTTACGGACTTCCTTGACGAAGTCCTGACGGTGTTCATGGATCTGTTCAAGCGTCATCTTCGCGGCTGCACCGCCCATCGCGTCGACGAAACGGCCCTGGATAAGATCCTTTAGCTGCTCGGCATGCATGGTCCGGTTGCCAAGAGACCGCGCAGCGGTCGCCACCGCCTCGTCTTCGGGCTGGACGCGAACATAGAACTCCACAGTCAGTTCGACGCGCATGCGGTCCTTGGTGATCAGGGACTTCTCCCGCGCCCTCAGGATTTCCAGGCGCAGGGTGTTCATGTTCACTTCGGTGATGTCATGCAGGATCGGCAACACGAAGGCGCCGCCGCCCATGACCACCTTCTCGCCCCCGAAGCCGGTTCTTACGAAGGAGATGTCCTTCGTCGAGCGGCGATAGAGCCAGTGCAGCAGGTAGGCGCAGACCGCGATGACGATCGCCGCCAGGATGATGATTGCAATGAAATCTGCACCCTTCATTGGAATGTCCCTTCACTTTTGAATTTGGTGGTCCGGATTGCCGGCAGGCCCGATGGGTTGTGAGGCGCGTCAGACATGGCGCTCTCCTTCGCTGTCGAGCATGGCAGTCGCCAGAACGGCGACGCCGAATGCCATCCGGTTGAGAAAGTCGGCGATGTTGTAGGCAACCGACAGCGAGCCGTCGTCGACATAGCCGGCGAAAGAGGTGATGAAGTTGCCGAGCGGGTAGATCGCCCATCCCACGGTGACGATCAGCCGGAGCCAGAAATAACCACGTTGCACCGGATCGTTGAGCGATCCGCGCACGGCTTCGTCCATCCGACCGAAGAAGAGTTCGCCAAGGATGTAGAGCCAGAAGACGAGCCCGATCAGGAAGGCGAGCGTGGCGTGCATGAAACCCGCCTCGCCCAGGTAGCGCACGAAGACCATCAGAATAGAGACGACCACCAGCCGCCAGAACAGCCCCATACCGAGCTTGCCGAAGAGGCTTGCGAAGAAGAACAGCGCCAGCACCTGCAGCGGCATTGAGACAGCCCAGCCGACATAATGGTAGACGACCGGTACAGACTGGTTGGCCGCCCACGCCTCGCGCGCCTCGTAAACGGCGCCCACGCCCACGAGAGCGGCCAGCGCGCAGAGCGCGACCGGCAGTTTCCAGCCGCGCTTGACCCAGCCTGTCCCGAGAAGCAGGAACACGCTGGTCGCCGCCAGCCCCAGAAGAGCCGTCGAATAACTTGCCGCCGTCAGGTCCGCTGTTTCGAACACCGCCATGTCACGCCCTCCTGCCGTCGAATTTGAACCTGAGACACCCAATACTGTTCATGTCTGACCTTTCTAGATTTGCGTCCTGATGTGCGGCGAGCGCGCATACAGCGCCACCATCGGCAGGATCAGCAGACCGAAGATGAATTGCTGCCACTCGAAATCGAGGCCGATACCGATCAGGAAAGAGGACAGGACCTGCAGCACCAGGACACCGATGACAGTGAACCCGTAGCCGCCCTGGCCGCCGAGCAGCGACGTGCCGCCGACAACCACGGCCGCGAGCGTGAGGAAGAGATACTGGTCACCCACCCCGATGAAGCCGCCGCCGGACCAGCCGAGCAGCAGCCCGCCGGTCAGCGCGGCGAAAAAGCCGGAGATGGCGTACATCATTACCCAGTAGGTGATTTCCGAGATCATAACCCGCTTGGCCGATGTCCGGTTGACGCCGAGCGCATACAGATAGCGACCATAGACGGTCAGTCGCATGCCGACGATCAAAACGATGACGATCAGCGCCCAGATGCAGATCACCGGCGGCACCGGAAGCCCGAAGGTCGAGCCGTTCATGGCGGCGAGGTTGGAGAGCCAGTCCGGCACGGTGCCGAACACGTTGCCGCCATAGGCAGTTCCGATCGACGTGATGATCTGGACGCCGCCAGAGATGGCAAACCCCGTACCCAGCGTCACGATCAACGCCTGCCCCTGCAGCTTGTAGCTCAGGAAGCCATTGATGACGCCGAGGAGAGTGCCGATGGCCAGCACGATCAACGCCGCTAGCCACGGCGGCACGCCGAGACCGATGAGATAGAGAAGTCCCACATTGGCGGCGCCGATGATGAACGGGATCGACAAGTCGAGACCGCCAAGCAGCGCGACCAGCGTCTGTCCGACAGAGGCGATGCCAAGAAACGCCGCGAACAGCAACATCGACTTGATGTTGTTGGCTGAGGCGAAACCCTCAATGTTCATCGAGCCGATCGAGAACAGACCGGCGAGCACCATGATGCCGATGAAGGCCGAGCGGTTTTCCTGGAAATGCCGCCCGAGCGTGCGGGTGAGCACGATTATCGTCAGGATAATAAGCAGCGAGACAACGTTCCAGACGTTGAAGAATCCCTCGATCGTCAGGGACAGGACGAGGAAAAGCGCCAGGATCGCGATCAGTCCGTAGATGGCCGGGCGGAATTGCAGCCAGACCTTCCGACCCTCGCTGATCTCTCCTTCCGGGACAGAGCCGGCATCTGAGACAAACTGGCCGAGAACGAAGCGCCACCCCCAGACGAAAGCGGCAAGCGTGGCGATGGCAGCCAGAATGATCAGCTGGACCGACAACCCCTGGAGGAAGCCGAACACCACGCCGATCGCAGTGAGAATGATACCGACGGCGACTCCGATGATGGTGGCCGGCAAACCGAGTTTCGGCGGCTGGGCGAGCGTCGTCATCGGCTCTCCTCCGTTGCTGCCGGCTCGGAGCTATTGGGCGCGAACGGGCCCTGGGCGCGCATGAGATAGGCCCCGAAGAGCACGAGTGCCGCCACCACGACCGTTACGGCAGGCGCGATCGTCCGGCGGTCGGACTGGCTGACGGCGACGCGGACAAACACGGCAATCACAATCAGCAGCAGTGCGGCCAGTACCAGCGGCCCGGCCTGCTGCCTGAGTTCCTCGTCCGTTGCCGTGGGAGCGGCAACCTCAAGGGGACCGATATAGAGTTTCTCCAACGCGATCGGCGAGAGCGACTGCATGACCACGATCTCATCGACCGGTGCCGGGCGAGCACGCGGATCACGGTCGTTGGTCGCGTGAAGGATGACACCCATCGCCACGACACCCAAGCCTATAAAGTAGAGTAGCGGCGAGAAGTTGTGGATATGGCGCTGGATGAAAGGAATGATCAGCGTCAACAACAGCGAAATCACCAGGATCGAGCCGTAGGCCAGATTGGTCACGAAGCTCTGGACGGCACCAAAGTTGAACGTCGCCAGCACAAACGTGATCAGGTAGAGGTTGCTCGCTCCCAGGAAGGAGCCGAACACGCCGCCGCGTCCACCGGCAAGAGAGGCGCCGCCGAGAACCAGCGCGGTGACGGCGATAAGCGTGTAGGTGGTGCCCTGCGACGGGTCGCCCGACGAGATCAACGCAGTGAAGGTGATGGCGGCCAAACCGGCGAAAGCACCCGAGATCACATGCGCGCCTATGCGCACGACATAGATTGGCACGCCGCTCGTATAGGCAGCCCGCTCGTCCGATCCCATCAAACGAAGATGGGTATAGAAGGCGGTCCGCGTGAACAGCAGCCAGGCGATGGATGCGATCACCAGGATGGCGAAGACCGGCGAGAAGATCGAGGTTCCAAGGCCCCAGTCGGCCATGAACTGCGGTGCCACCCCGCCCGGACGCGGCAGGATGACGAGGTTCATCCCTGACAGCGCCAAGTAGCCCGACAGAGAGACAATGATCGGCTGCACGCGGACATAGATCACGATCAGCGAGAACAGGAACTGGTAGAGCGCGCCGATAAGGATCGCATAGGCGAAGATTGCGATCGGATTGGTGAGGATGCCGGCGCCATGGAGTTGGATCAGCGTGACGTTGATGAAACCGATCAGAGGTCCGATCGACAGATCGACGGTACCGCGACCAGAGATCACCGAGGCCATCAGTGCGTAGGTGGCCAGGATCAGCGGCGTCGCCACGATGATGGCGCTGCCGATACCGGCGCTCGACATGAGGCTAGGCGAGCGCAGGACAGCAAGGCCAAGCAGCAGAAAAAACAGCGTGATAGGAACAAGGAGAAACGGGTTCGCACGACCACCTTGCGCCGGGCGGGCGGTGTCGAGACCGACGTTGGCGGCTGCGTCGCTCATCGTCCGCCTCTTCCCTGTCCAATTTCCCGTGCTTCGCCCATTTCGCGGTCGAACTCGACGATCCGAATCGATTTCGGCATCACCGGCACCGCGGGGCGCGACTCCTTCCGGACGGCGGAAACCGATCGTTCGGTTTTCTCCCGCACGGCTGCAGGGGCGAGCGCGGCCGCCCGGTTACGGCGCTCCATCGCCTCGCGGATTTCCTTCGGAACATCGACCGCAATTTTGACGACGTCGGTTGTGGCACTGACGCGGCGCGGCTCGTCGGATGTGGTAACAGTGCCTGCGACAGGCTTCAGCCCCCAGGGGCTTTCAAGCCCGCTGCCGTCGGTCTGGCCGAACATGGCTTCCAACACACGCTTAGGATCGAGCGTGCGACCATCGAAGGCATCGAAGGGTTTGCCGTCGCGGAAGACGATCACGCGGGTGGCAAATCCCATGAATTCCTCGAGTTCTGAGGACATGTAGACCACCGACCTGCCCTCGCCGGCGAATGTGCGCAGATGCTTATAGAGTTCGGTCTTTGCGCCAACATCGATCCCGCGCGCGGGGTCGTTGAGCACGATGATGTCAGGCCGCATTGCGAAGCCACGGCCGATCAGCACTTTCTGCTGGTTGCCGCCCGACAGCGAGGTGATGCGGTCCTCGCGCATGCCAAACTTTATGAGAAGATTGTCAGCCTCACGCTTGAAGATGGTTCCCAGCGTCGGCCAGTCGATGATGGAGAGGATGCCGCCGCGCTTCTTTTCGCGATAAAGCGGCATGACCATGTTCTCGAAGATCGACATCGAGGCGAAGATTCCCTCGCGCTTCCGGTCGCCGGAGACATAGGAGATTTTGCCCTTCAAAGCATCGGCGAGATTGCGTATCGAATGATATTCGCCGTGGCGGTCGGTCACCTGGATCGACCCGGACCTGGCGGGTTCGACACCTGCGACAGCGCGGACGAAAGCGTCCTGCCCTTGGCCATCCAGACCGGCGATGCCGAGGATCTCGCCGCGCCGGATTTCAAAGTCGAACGGCTCGGTATTCGGCCACAACGTCACCTTCTCGCCTCGCATGGCGAGACTGGAGTCGCGCGGTTGCGGCGCCTCATGACTGTGCTCCTTGCCCGCATTTTCGTCTCCGGTCATCAGCGCCAGAAGGTTCTTCTCGGTGATCTGCTCCTTTTCCAGCACGCCTACGTCGCGGCCATCGCGCAACACCGTGGCGCGGTCGGAGATTCTGATCAGTTCGGCGATCCGGTGGGTGACGATCAGTATGGTCGCACCTTGGTCGCGCAGGCTGCGCATCTTGGCGAACAGCCGCTCGGTGGAATCGAAGTCAAGCGCGGCTGAGCTTTCGTCGAGGATGAGGATGCGCGGATCGCTCACAAGCGCACGTGCGATCGTGATCCATTGCTTGAGACCGAGCGGCAGCGTACCAGCGATAGCAAAGGGATCGACCGGTTCGCCCGCCAGTTCCTGCATAAGCTCTGCGGCACGGGTGACCTTGTGCTCCTGCGACATGGATTTGGTAAACAGGGCGTCCGAGCCCATGAAGATGTTATCAACCACGGTGCTCTCATCAGCGACGAGGACTTCCTGATAGACCGTGGAAATGCCGATGGCCTTGCTTTCGGCAGGCGTCGAGGGGGTTTCGCCGAGGATAGAGACCGTTCCGCCGTCGACTGGCAGGATGCCTGATACCACCTTGGCCATGGTGCTCTTGCCGCAGCCGTTGCCACCGACCACCGCATGGATCTCGCCTGCGCGGGCGGTGAAGTTCACCCCGTCGAGCGCCCGGGTCGGCCCGAAGAACTTCTTCACATTGCGCACGATGATCGTCTCGCGACCCTGCGCTGTCTGCGAATTTTCTGCGGTTTCGGTCGACATTGTCGGCTCGGTTCCTGACAAGAGATAGGCGATGAAGGATGGTCCGGGCCGCCTGTCGGCGGCCCGGAGTTATGTCTTGGGGGGATTACGGCTTGTACTGGGTGGGGTCTGCCGGGTTTACGAAGAACTGGTTGAGGTACTCCGTCGAACCCCAATTGTCCTGGCCAACATTGTACCAGTTCTGGGCGTTCTCGTCGCAATCCTCGGGGACAATGTCCTTGAGGTCGTCATAGGTGATGATCACCGGATCAACGAGAATGGACTGGATTTTCGGACCCTGACCCTGAAGCGTGCGCATCATGATGCGCCAGATCAGGTTGATGTCATCAGCCGGCGGCCAGGTCTGGACGGCGGCCGAGATCAGGTCGGGATTCTTGCGCCATGTGCAAAGAGCACCAAGTTCGCCGCCGACGGCTACCTTGACGCCTTCACGGCCGGACTGTTTGAGCGCGCGCAGCACGCCCATCTCGGCTGCCGACTGGACGACGATGCCGTCGAGCTTGCCAGGGTGGGTGGCAAGCCACTTCTGGACTTCGCCCTGAGCCACCTGGTCGGTCCACATGCCGGCGATCGAGCCGACGACCTTAATGCCGGGCGCAGTGGCCAACCCGGCCTTCACGCCCCGGTCCTGGCTGTCCGAACCGGACGTGCCGGGGATGCCCTCGACGACGAGCACGTTGCCTTCCCCGCCCAGATCTTCGGCCATGCGCTTGCCGATCTCGAAGCCTGCGACCTGATAGTTGACCGACGAGTTCACCGCGGTCGGCGCGGTCAGGTAGCCAGTGAACGAGAACACCGGAACGCCCTTGTCATAGGCGTATTGAACGGTCTGGTTCAGCGCAGTGGGGTTCGAGCAGCACACGAATATCGCATCGACGCCCTGGTCGACGAGCTGGCGCATCTGCTGGATCTGCGTCGAATCGTTGAGGTTCGACTGCGTGACGATGACCTCGCTGATCAGGCCGAGTTCCTTCCACTTGGGAATGATCTCGTTCTGCAGCGGATCCATGGCGTTGGCGCGCCAGGTGTTGCCAGCATAGGACGACGCATAGCCGATCTTCCACGGCGGCGGGTTCTTGGCCTTGAAATCACGCAAGGGGCTCGGCCCGACCGGCTGTGACGGATCGAGCATTTCGGGATTGTAGAGACGCTTGGCGACGTCCGGATTGATCTCGTCCACGCCTTCGGCCTGGGCGGCGATCGCGCCGAAGGCAATCACGCCCACGGCCAGTGCCATTGATTTGAGATACTTCATTTCTTGTCTCCTCTCGATGGAAATTCAACCTTTAAGCGGCTTGTCACCGCGGGGCGTCGCAATGTTGCTGGCGCCCGTTCCTCCCACATTCGCCTTTCCTCCCCTTCTCGCGGTCCCCCGGGGACCTATCAGTCGTAGAAATCGCCAGGAGCCTTCCGGAAGGTCTCCCAGTTGACCGGGTCGTGACCAGTCACAACCATGGCGTTGGTGTCGCTGGCGATGCGTCGCAGCTTGGCGACCGAATTGGCTGCGTCGGCGGATGAGACGACAAGGCCGGGCAATGCCTTGTTCTCCCAGTGATCGAGCGTGTAGGCAGCATCGATGGTTAGAAGCACCGGGCCGGTTCGCGGCAGCGTGACCAGGAACGACTGGTGCCCCGGCGCATGTCCCGGCGTGAAGATCATCCGGATGACGCCATCGCCGAAGAGATCGTAATTGTCGGTGTATTCGCCACCCAGGAACTTCCAATTGAGCCCCGGCCGGTCGAAGTCGGCACGGATATAGGCGCCGGCGGAGAACCAGTGCGGCTTGAACGCATAATCGTATTCGGCGCGCTGACAGATGATCTGCGCCTTCGGGAAATGGCCGATGGCGCCGGTATGATCGAGATGCAGATGCGACTGCAGCACATAGCGCACGGAATGCGGGTCGACCCCCACGGACTTGAGCTGGTCGACACAGTTCTCCGAAACCTCCATCACCGGATCATAGGCGTCGACGACCGCGCCCCAATGGCCGCGCTTGTCGATGGCAGCTTCCACGGCGTTGCCGCCGTCTATCACCACGTTCCCGGCGGGATGCTTGATCAGGAACCACGGCACCGGGATCTCGAAGTCGCTCTCACCCTGGTTCATTTTAATGTATTTGAGCTTGGTCCTCAGAGTTCCCGTCTGGAACATGTGAAGCTCGATACCGGAGGAATTGCCGCGCTTGCGGCGCACCGGCTCCTCTCGGGCCATCGAGAACCGGGGGCGCTGCGCCAGGCTGCTGGTACCCAAATCGGAGCGGACCGATTTCGAGTCCGATTCAACGCGTTGTCCCTTGTCGTCGAATTCGATGATCTTCATTCAAATATCCCCGGTTCCCATTTCCCGTATCCCGTCGGCAATCGTCACGTCCGCTCGTTGACGAGACGGAGGGCTTCCTTCAGATAGACAGCGAAGAGTGGATAGTTCTCGGACATCGGAAAGTGGCCGATATCCTCCATTTCGATGTAGATGCCACCCGGGATCTGCCGGGCGGTTGCCTCGGTCGCTTCCGGCGGCGTCAGGTAGTCGTAGGTACCGGTCATCATGATGACAGGGCAGCGGCTTGTGTCGATGTTGCCGAGCTTGCCGCGCAGATCGTGGTCGACAGAATAGAAATAGAGGTCGCCTTTGAATACTTCCGAGCCTTGCGTGTAGTAATGCCAGGTCAGCCAGCGATCCATTTCAGGGCTCTGCGGCGCCATCAAGTCCCAGACGCCGGAGCCGCAGACCTGTGCGGCATTGGCGTGCGGGTGACGCCACCAGTCGAGGTAGAAGCCGGGCGCATGCTCGGCAGCCTCCACCGGGATCACGGCACGGTAGCGGTCCGGATATTTGAGCGCCAGCTGCAGCGCGACGTTGCCCCCGAAGGAGGAGCCCATGAAGATCGGATCGTCGAGCTCGAGTGCTTCGCAGAAGGCGTTGATGAAGTTCATGTAGTGCTCGGCTGTCAGCCGGTACTCTTCCTTCCACCATTCCTTGTTGAGGGGCGGGTCCGACTTGCCGTGGCGGGCCAGGTCATAGGCGATCACGTCGTAATTGGCGGTGATGTCCGGATCCTCAAGCAGGTCGCGCCACTGGTGATTGTGGCAGCCGGCGGTGTGCTGGCAGACCAGCGGAATGCCCTCGCCGTTGCGCAGATAGAAGACCTTGTACTCGTAGCCATCGACTTCGATGGTGACATAGCGCCCGATTACCGGCGAATGCTTGGCCATGGGGAACTCCGTGACATTTGCGGGGGCGCCTCATCGGCGCCAGACATTCAGTCGCGCCGGATCAGACCGGCACGCCGACCTTGCGAAGCAGTTCGAACTGGACTGTAAAATTCCGGAGGTTTTGCATCAGCACGAGGTGGTTGCCCTCGAGCTTGAGGTCCCGGCGAAAGCTCGCCGACCAGATCCCGTGATACATCGGTTCAGGAACAGGCCTCGCGAATTCGCGCCATGTCTCGGGGCTCGCCCGCAGAGCAAAGTCGTAGGAATCCATCGGACCCGGATCGATGTTGATCTCGTGCACCTTGCCGTCGACCATGCGGACGATAACCTTCGCCAGCCCCATATCCCATAGATAGGTGCAGGTGAAATAGCGCGCCATCGCGCCAATCGTCGGGTCACGATCAGAGGCTTCACTGAACCGGACGGCCCAGTCCCTCACACTCATAACCATGCGTCTCCTCCCAAGCCACATGTTTTCGGGGAATTGCGTTTTGCCGGAATCTCAGCCTTGAAACCAATTCAGTTTTCTGGCAGTTGTTCTATATGCTGAACGCAATTCAGTATGTGAAACCGTATCTATGTGAACTCCAGACTGTCAAGGTGATTTTTGAAAAAGCTGGCCGATCCCGATACAGAAGCGAAGCCGTCAGGTTCGAAACTGGTACCTGCGGTTGAGCGGGCCACCCGAATCCTCGATTACGTCGCGCGAACAAAAAACTACCCCGGCTTGTCCGATCTGGCCCGAGAACTCGGAATCGCGAAGAGTTCGGCCCATACTCTGTGCCGGACACTTGTCGAACTCGACCTTTTGATACGCAGACCGGACCAGACCTACCAGCTTGGACCTCATCTGATGCGTTGGTCGAACGCATTTGTTCAACAATCAGACGTTGCAACAGAATTCGCATCGCTTTGGGACAAGGAAACCGGCATGCCGGGGGCCACGATCACCCTCACGGTTCTGGATGGCGGCGAGGTTGTCTACATCGCTGCCCGAAACTCGGAAGTAAGCCACTCTCTCATCGACTTCCGCGCCGGTATGCGCCTCCCCGCCGCCTTCACCGCAACAGGCAAATCGTTCCTCAGTTACTTGAGCGACTTCGAGGTTAAGCGGCTCTATTCAAACGGGCTACCGCAGCCGAGGACGCCCCATTCGGTGCAATCTATCGACGGCCTCCTCAAACAGCTTCATGAGATCCGTCAGCGGGGCTACTCGATCGACAATCAGGAGGTCGCGGAGGGGATTATATGCTTCGGTGCTTCGGTGCTGGATTCCCGGAATATGCCTATCGCCGGCGTCGCGGTCAGTCTCCTGGCGGACGAGGTGAGCCATACCGAGCGCGAAGAGATCATTGCCAATATCCGGCGAATCGCAACCCGTCTGTCGGCCCGCATGGGCGCAGATTTGGATCGCGCTAGCATGCCTTGAGGATTAGCCTCCAAGCTTTCAGAACTTGCCCCCAATCTCTATCCGGCTGGGAATTCGTTACCGGCGTGGGTTTTTCCTGATAGGCGGGCGGTCACGCCGGGCAACCTATGTTGCTTAGTGCCAATATCCGTCGTGGCGCGAAGGCTGACACAACCTCTTTCGGCGCTATCCAACGGATGATGAGTGCGGCCACTCGCGATTGTACACATCGGTTGGCCTTAGGTGCATCCTCAGCCAGGCATGTCAGTTCAGTTGAGTGTTATATTGGCTGCTTGCGCTGTGCTGCGCAAAAATGACGAACGTCCGCTTCAGTTGAATGGCAAGCTGGAACCTGCCAGACCACAATCGGCCCCACTTCGGTCATTCGTTCCGGACACAGTGAATGACCGAAGTGGGGCCATTTTCCTGTTTTGGGCATTGCAAAAATAGCAAGGGGCTGTCCCAGTGCGGTAGCTGCATCGACCCTATTGATAGTTTTAAGCCCACTCCATGTGCAAACAAACACGGTCTGTATATTCAGGAACGCCATAGAAAGACGAACAGACTGGAATGTGGCA
This sequence comes from Hoeflea sp., assembly GCA_020637795.1. Classification (GTDB taxonomy): domain Bacteria; phylum Pseudomonadota; class Alphaproteobacteria; order Rhizobiales; family Rhizobiaceae; genus Hoeflea. The sequence goes on from JACKJT010000003.1 coordinate 663,523, forward strand.
ATGCCATTGAGGGGTCGCCTTGCCGAAGTTAGATTCCTTCGGATGGCACGATGAACCAATAATCCGAGGATACCATGCCCCGACGAGAATACGGCCCCACGGGTGTGGCATCGCCAGGACCTGGCCTTGATCAAGATGCTCGCGAGCACCTCAGCGTTGTTGTGACATCGAAGCTCGGCTCACTCCCGGACATGGAAGGTTTTCTTGACGCCGTGAGCCTTGCCGTTTCCGGCTTCTATGCTGCGAGTATCCTGCACGAGGAAGCCAAGCCGGCGATTGTCCGCAAGGAATTGGATGACGCTCTAAAGGCCGCGCTCAAGCTCAATGACCGTATCAATGATTTGGGTGGAACAGCACGGCAGTCCGTCTATGACCTTGGCGACGGCGCCGAACTTGTCCGTCTCCGCGATCATGTCTGTGCCTCAATCGAGATCCTCAAAGCTGCCAAACTGCGGGCCGCTGAGTTGCAGAGCACCGGCGGGCGCTTGCCGGATCTGGCAGCAATCAAGATGGCGGCACAGATCGCACATGCGATCAGGATATTCGCCGGAACCGAGCCCACATCGACCGAAGGTGGATTGTTCGAACAGGTGCTGTTGGTCGCGATGGAAGCTGTCATGACCCGCGGCGCTATGCGTCGACCGAGGAGCCGTCCGGATCCCTCTTTGCACGATCTCATGCTGAAGGCTTTGAGAGCCAAGGTAAGCGAGCATCATGGCGGCGTCACCGAGATTGACCCCATGGTTGGATAATCCTCCAATTTTTGACCCGGTTTATCCAACCGGCGGGAATCTATCCTGCCTGTATGACTGCGCTTCCCACGATGGCAAAGCGCAGGATGGAGATGACCTCCAGGCAGGCACCCAAGCCCACGAAAGACGATAATGCGCAGGCGCAAGCTGCTTCGCATCCTTCGCTGATCGCCCTTGTCCGCCTTGTTGCGCGTTCTGCAGCGGCTTCGGATTTCGATCGGGCAGAGGCGAAGCGGGAGGCGGGTCATGACGAGGCCGACTAGGTCGGGCTTCGGGACCGGTCCGGTTCCGCGGCTTCTGCGCCTTGATGAGGTGGCAGATACTCTGGGCGTTTCCCTCAAGACAGTACGGCGGCGGGTCGACGCTGGCGAGCTTGTCGTGATCCGTGACGGCCGCGTGGTGCGGGTCCATCCCAATGATCTCGAGCGTTATGTTGCGGCCCGGCGGTCGCTGTAGGAACAGCGTGGCTGCCGTCCCTCGCCGGGTCTGGCGGTCTGGCACGTCCAAGCTTTGCGTTTCGCCGTCAGAGAATCAGTGTCACCCTGACTGCCAGCGGGGGGCGGATTGCCCGATCAGCAAGCCGTCTGTCCGCTACCTGTGTGGCATCGCTGACCGGTCTGGGGTGCGTTATCCGGCACCCCACGGGGTCTGTTCCAGGCCCGGATTCCGTGCCCAGAAGTTCCTCTTTCGCTCGCTTGTCGAGGGCGTTGCCAATGACCATTGGTGTCCACGAAAGTCCATTTATTACAGTGTGTTGAGTGTATTTCGGGAGACAGTACCCCGCAATCTGAGCGGAAGATTGTGTGCTACTCTCTCCCGAACTGGGTGGTTTGACCACCTGTGACTTCCCGAGACTTTTCAGGTCCACACAGGAGTATCCCGAGCATGAACGAGATGATCAGAACGCCGGTTGCCGATGAGGAGGTGTTCGCAGCCTTCAGGCCGAAGTCGCTGGGCAACATTCGCCGGGAGTGCGAGGCCGAGCTGGACGGAACCGCCCTGCGCGACACGCGGTCGGCGTTTCGGTTTGTCGAGCAGAAGCTCGACGTCAATCTCGACGAGGTGCCGGGGACGGCGCCAGCGGTTCGGGCTTTGCTTGGGCGGATGACCCCTGCCCTTGCAGATGTCAGCCCAAAGCGGCTCGAGAACATCAGGTCGCTCATTCGCAAGGCGGTGGAGCGGTTCGGATCGAAGCGGATCTGGATTGCGAGAGAAGTGACGCTTGCCCCGGACTGGGAAGCCCTGATGGGCCTCATCGAAGTGCGGGAACATCGCTGGGCGCTGAGCCGCCTTGCCGCCTATTGCACGCTCAAGGGTCTGGCTCCGACAGACGTGTGTTCGGACACCTTGATCGGGTTTGAGCGGGCGCTCGAGCGGGAAAGCCTGAGCAAGGACCCTCCCAATATCCGCAAGCACACGATCGCGGTGTGGAACATGTGCCAAACCCGCGTGTCCGGCTGGCCGGATACCCGGCTGTCCTCGCCTTTCAAGGGCGAGCCCTATTCCCTGCCGCTGTCGACGTTCCCTGCTGGCCTTTCGCAGGATCTCGAGGCCTGGGCGGCACGCATGACCGATATCGATCCGTTTGCGGCGAGCGGGCCGGTGCGCCCGATGCGGGCGACATCTGTTGAGGCATATCGCATCACGGTCCGTCGTCTTGCCTCGGTGCTGATCCGCGAGCATGGCCTGTCACCCGATGAGATCACCGGGGTCGCTGTCATCCTCGAGATCGAGAACTTCAAGAATTCACTCAGGCCGTTCCTGCCCTCTGCTGCCGGGTACGGCGACGGCTATGCCTACAAGATGGCGGCGCAGATGCGGTCGCTCGCCAGGCACCTGCTGCATTTGCCGGCGGACCATCTTGCGCAGATCGATGCGATCGTGGAAAGGCTCAAGCCCGTTTCGGGTCCGAAGATGGGCAAGCGCAATCGCGACCGGCTTCAGGCATTTGACGATCCGGCGATCGTCCAGCGGGTTCTCGCCTTTCCCGAGGAAGAACTGGACCGTGCCCTCAAGTTGAGGAACCCGCTTCGCCAGGCCAAGGGCGTCGAGCGCGCACTTGTCCTCTCGCTTTCGATCTTCACGGGCCTGAGGGCCAAGAACCTTCGTTCGCTCAGGCTTGATATGAACATCCGCCGCTCGGGCTCACGGGTCTTCATCGAGCTGTGTGAAGACGAGACCAAGACCCACACGATCCTCAAGGTGGAACTGCCGGCCGAGACGATTGTGCTGCTCGATCTCTTTGTCGACACCTACCGCGCCCACATTCCCGGAGCGCTGGGCAATCCGCACCTGTTTGCTGCGCCCGACGGCGTGAGCCCGCGTTCCTATAGCGCCATCAGGGAGATGATCAGTGAACCGCTCCGCAAGCACTTGGGGCTTGAAGTCTCCCCTCACCTGTTCCGGCACATCATGGCCAAGATCGTCGCAGAGCGGGCGCCGGAGGAGTTGATGAATGTGTCGCGGGTTCTCGGGCACAAGTCGGTCAACACCACCTACCAGTCCTATCTCGGCACCGAGACCCCGGCGGCGTCTCGGCGCGTTCACGACTTGCTTAAGAAGGCGCGCAATGCGGGTGACGAGGAGCCCGAACAGAAGAAGTCGAGCCCGATCGGACGAGCTGACCTGGCCCCCTCCGTCCCGTCTGGCAGCAAGAGGATGGTCAAACCGTGAGTACTCCCCGCCATCTCCCCTTTGCTGAGTGGCCTGCCGCTGACCAGGCAGCCTGGGACGCCCTCTTCGTCGCGGGCGACATTCTCGACGGCGAGGGCCCTGCGCGGCACTGGGCGCCGGCCACTCGGCACACAAACCTCTATCATTATGCGCAGTGGCTGGGCTGGCTCCAGACCAATGGCCTGCTCCTGGCCCTCGCCCCCGGCCAGCGTCCATGGCAACGGGCGACCTTGGAGACCGTCACGGCCTATGGCAAGTCACTTCTTGCTGGTCGATCGCCCAGTACCGTAGCCTCTGCCGTGATCGGCCTCAAGTGCGTGCTGATCAGAATGGCGCCGGACCATGATTGGCAATGGCTTCGCGATCTCACCAACAGGCTCAAGACTTGGACCAGGCGCACGACGCCCAGGCCGACCCCGATTCTGTTATCCCTTCCGGCCGTCTTCGAGACCTGTCTTGGCCGTCTCGAGGACTTGAGGGGCAAATCATGCCTCGGGCCTTCCGAACCCACCGCTTACCGCAACACGCTCATCATTGCGCTTCTGGCGGCCTGCCCGATCCGCCTGCGCAATCTCGCCATGATCGAGATCGGGAAGCACCTCATAGGGAGCAACGTTCAATGGTGGCTGGACTTCGACGCGCATGAGACCAAGACCAGGGAACCGCTGCGCTATCCGCTGCCCGCTGACCTGGCTCCCCATCTCGTCTGGTACATCACCCACATCCGCCCTCAGTACAGAGGCGCAGACGAGACCGCTCGTCTCTGGATGGGCCGGAAGAAAGCGCCGATGTCCCACGAAGCCATCTACGGCGCCGTCACGTCGACCAGCAAGTCGCTGCTTGGGACGAGGCTGTCTCCACATGAGTTCCGCTCTCTCGCCGCAACGTTCCTGTCGGAGGCATCCGCATCCGATTCCCTTCACGCCCGCGCCCTGCTCGGTCACCGCAACCCGTCGACGACACATGACCACTACATCCGGGCTTCCTCCGTCGAGGCAAGCCGCAAGATCGCATCAGCCCTGAGAAGAGTCCGCGATGGATGAGAACAATCGATCTTCGTTTCGAGCAGGGCAATCAGCGGTCAGGTCAGGGCAAACAACATCAGCTGAGCGGCCCGCCAGAGCAACCCAACACATATCCCGGCGCCTTCGGCCAGAATCATGAGATCATGGCCCCGGGCCAGCCCCCAAAGGAGACCCACAATGCGTGCAGCCATCTATGCGAGATACTCCTCGGACAACCAGCAGGATGCCTCGATCGAGGACCAGATCCGTCTGTGCCGTGAGCGGGCGGAGAAGGAGGGCTGGGAGATTGTCGGACAGTACAAGGATCATGCCATCTCCGGCAGTTCCATGCTGCGCAGTGGTATTCAGCGGCTGATAGAAGATGCCCTGGCGGGGCGGATCGATGTGGTGCTTGCCGAAGCGCTGGATCGGCTCTCCCGCGATCAGGCCGATATCGCAGCCTTCTACAAGCGCATGCGCTTCGCCGATGTCGAGATCATCACCCTGTCCGAGGGCACAATCAGTGATCTGCACATCGGGCTGAAGGGCACGATGAATGCGCTCTTCCTTAAGGACCTTGCCGACAAGACCCGTCGTGGGCTTCGCGGCCGGATCGAGGCGGGCAAATCCGGTGGCGGCAATTCCTATGGTTACGATGTGGTTCGCACGTTTGCGGCCGATGGCACGCCCATGCGTGGCGACCGGACCATCAATCAGCGTGAGGCCAACATCATCCGCCAGATCTTTCGCGACTATGCCGACGGCAAGTCGCCCCGCGCTATTGCAAAGGACCTCAATGCAAAGGGCATCACTGGCCCGTCCGGCAAGGCCTGGGGCCCATCCACTATCCATGGCAATCCCGCCCGCGGCACCGGCATCCTCAACAACGAGCTCTATATCGGCAGGATGGTCTGGAACCGGCTGCGCTACATCAAGGACCCCGAGACCGGCAAGCGCGTCTCCCGTCACAACCCTGAGCATGACTGGATCACCCGGGACGTCCCCCATCTCAGGATCATCGATGACGAGCACTGGCAGGCGGTCAAGGTCCGGCAATCGACTGTCTCACTCGGTCCACACACCAAGCACTCCAAGGACGGCTTCTGGGATCGGCGCAGGCCGCGGTATCTGTTCTCGGGTCTGATCAAGTGTGGCGTCTGCGGCAACGGGTTCAGCAAGATCAGTCAGCATCATTTTGGCTGCTCAAATGCCAGGAACAAGGGAACCTGCAGCAATAGCCGCACCATTCGCGTCGAAGATCTCGAGGCAACGGTGCTCGTCGGGCTTCAGGAGAATATGATGACCGATGATCTGCTCAAGGTGTTTTGTGACGAGTACACCAGACACATCAACAATTTGAGGATCAGCCAGAATGCCACGCGCGACAGCGACATCAAACGGCTGGATCAGATCAACCGCGATCTCGACCGCCTTGTCGATGCGATCATTGCCGGAGTTCCGCCCGAACGCCTCAAGGACCGCGTAGCCGCATTGGAGACGGAGAAGGCTGAACTTGATGCACGCGTGCAAGTTTCAGGCGAGGCACCGAAACCCCTGCTTCATCCGCAAATGGGAGAACGGTATCGCCAGGCCGTGTCGGACTTGAGGTCCCTGCTCGCAAACCGCGACACCAATGCCGAGGTCAGACAGATTGTTCGCAGCCTGATCGACCGGATTGTCGTGCACCCGCCCGAAGACAATGGCAAAGCGGCGCTCATTGACATCGAGGGAGCCCTCGCTGGCATCCTAAGTGTCTGCCAGGAAACAACAAAAGGCCACTCCGTTTCCGGAAGTGACCTTGTGCAAATTAAGCTGGTTGCGGGGGCAGGATTTGAACCTGCGACCTTCAGGTTATGAGCCTGACGAGCTACCGGGCTGCTCCACCCCGCGTCAAAAGCAAAAACGGGCCGCGAAGTGCGGCCCGGGATTCTGAGAATGTAGAGAGAAGATATGTGTTGCGCTTTGCAGACCTGGCAGCGACCTACTCTCCCGCGTCTTAAGACGAAGTACCATCGGCGCTGGGGCGTTTCACGGCCGTGTTCGGAATGGGAACGGGTGCAGCCGCCCCGCCATGACCACCAGGTCGGCAAAGCGCAACAAATGCACATGAGGCTCATGTGCAAGTTGAATGAGAAGCTGGCGGGCGGCTAACCCTTTGGTTTTGAACACGTCTTTTGCTTTGGTTTCGGACACGGAGCGTAAGCTCCGCAAGGCCAAGCGGCCGTCGCGCCTTTTGGCGCGGCCCGTCCGGAGCGAAGCAGCTTCAGCTGCGACAGCGTCAGGACAAAACACACATCGAACTTCGTTCGATGAGCACGAGCAATGAGAACGATCAAGCCGATCGAGCTATTAGTACTGGTAAGCTTCACACATTACTGCGCTTCCACACCCAGCCTATCAACGTGGTAGTCTTCCACGACTCTCAGGGAATACTCGTTTTTAGGTTGGTTTCCCGCTTAGATGCCTTCAGCGGTTATCCATTCCGTATATAGCTACCCTGCTATGCCGTTGGCACGACAACAGGTCCACCAGAGATACGTCCATCCCGGTCCTCTCGTACTAGGGACAGATCCTATCAATATTCCTACACCCACGGCAGATAGGGACCGAACTGTCTCACGACGTTCTGAACCCAGCTCACGTACCGCTTTAATTGGCGAACAGCCAAACCCTTGGGACCTGCTCCAGCCCCAGGATGCGATGAGCCGACATCGAGGTGCCAAACAACCCCGTCGATATGGACTCTTGGGGGTCATCAGCCTGTTATCCCCGGCGTACCTTTTATCCGTTGAGCGATGGCCCTTCCACGCGGGACCACCGGATCACTATGACCGACTTTCGTCTCTGCTCGACTTGTCAGTCTCGCAGTCAGGCAGGCTTATGCCATTGCACTCGACGACCGATTTCCGACCGGTCTGAGCCTACCATCGCGCGCCTCCGTTACTCTTTCGGAGGCGACCGCCCCAGTCAAACTACCCACCATACACTGTCCCGGACCCGGATAACGGGCCGCGGTTAGACATCCACGAAGATAAGGGTGGTATTTCAAGGATGGCTCCACGCGAGCTGGCGCCCACGCTTCAAAGCCTACCACCTATCCTACACATGCCTTGGCGAATGCCAGTGTAAAGCTATAGTAAAGGTGCACGGGGTCTTTCCGTCTGACCGCAGGAACCCCGCATCTTCACGGGGAATTCAATTTCACTGAGTCTGCGTTGGAGACAGCGGGGAAGTCGTTACGCCATTCGTGCAGGTCGGAACTTACCCGACAAGGAATTTCGCTACCTTAGGACCGTTATAGTTACGGCCGCCGTTTACTGGGGCTTCGATTCAAAGCTTGCACCTCTCCTCTTAACCTTCCAGCACCGGGCAGGCGTCAGGCCCTATACGTCGTCTTGCGACTTCGCAGAGCCCTGTGTTTTTGATAAACAGTCGCTACCCCCTGGTCTGTGCCACCCTCATCCACTTGCGTGAGTGAGGGTCACGCTTCTTCCGAAGTTACGCGTGCAATTTGCCGAGTTCCTTCAACGCAGTTCTCTCAAGCGCCTTGGTATTCTCTACCTGACCACCTGTGTCGGTTTCGGGTACGGTCTATACGGTGGAGCTATTTCCTGGAACCTCTTCGCTGCACCTCCAATCCAGTAAGGAGATACAACACACGAGATCCGTCACTACCACCAGGCCCACGAATATTAACGTGGTTCCCATCGACTACGCCTTTCGGCCTCGCCTTAGGGGCCGGCTCACCCTGCTCAGATTAACTTTAAGCAGGAACCCTTGGTCTTTCGGCGAGGGAGTCTCTCACTCCCTTTATCGTTACTCATGTCAACATTCGCACTTCTGATATCTCCAGGAGCCCTCACGGGTCTCCCTTCACAGACTTACAGAACGCTCCGCTACCACGTGCAGTAAACTGCACATCCTCAGCTTCGGTGCATGGCTTTAGCCCCGGTACATTTTCGGCGCAAGACCCCTTAATTAGACCAGTGAGCTGTTACGCTTTCTTTAAATGATGGCTGCTTCTAAGCCAACATCCTGGTTGTTTTGGGAGTCTCACATCCTTTCCCACTTAGCCATGACTTGGGGACCTTAGCTGGAGGTCAGGGTTGTTTCCCTTTTCACGACGGACGTTAGCACCCGCCGTGTGTCTGCCGACTAGTACTCCTCGGTATTCGGAGTTTGGTTAGGATCAGTAAGACGGTGAGTCCCCATAGCCCATCCAGTGCTCTACCCCCGAGGGTATTCGGTCGACGCTCTACCTAAATAGATTTCGCGGAGAACCAGCTATCTCCGAGTTTGATTGGCCTTTCACCCCTAACCACAAGTCATCCCAATCTATTGCAACAGATGCGGGTTCGGTCCTCCAGTTGGTGTTACCCAACCTTCAACCTGCTCATGGCTAGATCACTCGGTTTCGGGTCTAATGCAACAAACTAGGCGCCCTATTAAGACTCGCTTTCGCTACGCCTACACCTATCGGCTTAAGCTTGCTTGCTGCACTAAGTCGTTGACCCATTATACAAAAGGTACGCCGTCAGGCTTTCGCCCT
>JACKJT010000003.1:677500-700690 GCA_020637795.1 Hoeflea sp.
GCATGAGCGTCTATCAGCGCTCCAGCCATATGATCACCGTCGCCCTGTCGGATCACAACGGTTTCGTCATCGGCAACGAGCCGCCGCCGACGCCTGCAATCCGCTCCGCCTTCGACGACACCACGACACCGGTGGTAACCGCACGTGACCTGCCCAACATCTACGACGGGATCTACCGCTCCGCCCTGCTCTACGGCATGTCCGCGGACATGGTTGGCCAGATCATCAAGATGCTGGCGAGCAATGTCGATTTCCAGTCGCAACTGCGCCCGTCCGACACGCTCGAAGCCTTCTTCTCGGTGGCCGATGACAGCGGCACCGCGACCGAGGATTCCGAACTGCTTTTCGTCAACGCCAGGTTCGGCGGCAACACCATCCGGCTCTACCGGTTCCAGCATCCCGAAGACAATTCGATTGACTATTACGACGAGGAAGGCCGAAGCGCCCGGCAATTCCTGCTGCGCAATCCCGTGCCAAACGGCAAGTTCCGCTCCGGCTTCGGCATGCGCCGTCACCCGATCCTGAAATATTCGCGAATGCACACCGGCGTCGACTGGTCCGCTCCGCGCGGCACGCCGATTATTGCCGCGGGCAACGGTATCGTCGAAAAGGCCGGCTGGGATTCGGGCGGTTATGGAAGGCAAACCATCATCCGCCACGCCAACGGCTACAAGTCGAGCTACTCCCACCAGAACAGCATCGCCAAAGGCGTGGTGCCCGGCGCCCGGGTTCGTCAGGGCCAGGTGATCGGAACGGTCGGCTCGACCGGCCTTTCGACCGGGCCGCACCTCCATTACGAGCTGATCGTCAACGGCAACAAGGTCGACGCGATGCGAATCCGGCTTCCCGATGGCAAATCGCTGAAGGGCGACGCCTACGCCATGTTCGCCCGCGAGCGCGACCGGATCAATGCACTGCTCGGCATCGAGACGTCAAACAAGGAACTCGCCAGCCGCTGACGCCAGCCGCCGGCGCCTGTCAGGCTGTAGGCCAGGACTGCAGCGCCATCCGTTTTCTCTTGCTCAATCCATCCATCGCCATGGCATGGGACTGGCGCACGTAGTCCCGCAACGCCTGGCCGTCCAGGGTCGTCTCATCAAGCCACTGCAGCCATTTCAATCCGCGGGACGCGAGATAGGGCGCGGGCCGTACTCCGGGTACGGCCTTCAGCATCTCGAAACTCGTCTCCGAGGCCTTGAAGGTGACCCGCATCCGGCCGTCCGCATCCCTGACCACGATGGCGAAGAGCTTGCCGCCGACCTTGTAGACGTCGGATCCGCCCCATTGCACGACATGCGTTGCCCCGCACAGGGACATGCAGAAGCAATGCAAAGTGGATGGTTTCTCCTCCAAGCGGCCCGGGCTCCTCTGCTCGATGTGGCGCCGGTGCAGGACCCCGATGCCCGCATCAGCAAAAAGGCGGGTCCGAGACCCGCCTTTTCCTTTTTTCGTTATGCCGCGGCTCAGGCCGCTTCGCCCTGTGTCGCCTCGGACGGCTTGTCGTTCGAGACCGTGAACACCAGACGGTCGGAGCCTGCGCCGACGGTGACGTGCGCGCCCTCGCCAACCTCGCCCAGAAGGATCTTCTCGGCCAGCGGATCCTGCACGTATTTCTGCACCACCCGCTTGAGCGGGCGGGCGCCATAGGCGGGATCGTAGCCCTTGTCGGCGAGCCAGACGCGGGCTTCCTCGTCGAGCGTGACCTCGATTTTCCGGTCGGCCAGCAGCTTGCCCAGACGCTTGAGCTGGATGTCGACGATCGCGCCCATTTCCGACCGGCGCAACCGGTGGAACAGGATGATCTCGTCGATCCGGTTCAGGAATTCCGGGCGGAACGACGACCGCACCACGTTCATCACGTCGTCGCGAGCGGCATCCGCGTCCTGATCGTCTCTGAGTGCCGCCAGGTACTCCGACCCCAGATTGGATGTCATGACGATCAGCGTGTTGCGGAAATCCACCGTGCGTCCCTGGCCATCGGTCAGGCGACCGTCGTCAAGCACTTGCAAAAGCACGTTGAAGACATCGGGATGCGCCTTCTCGATTTCATCGAACAGGATCACCTGGTAGGGCCTGCGCCGCACCGCTTCCGTCAGCGCGCCGCCTTCGTCGTAACCGACATAGCCCGGAGGCGCTCCGATCAGACGCGAAACCGAGTGCTTCTCCATGTATTCGGACATGTCCATCCGGATCAGCGCGGTCTCGTCGTCGAACAGGAACTCCGCCAGGGCCTTGGTCAGTTCGGTCTTGCCGACGCCGGTGGGGCCGAGGAAGATGAACGAGCCCATCGGCCGGTTCGGATCCTGCAAGCCGGCACGCGCCCGCCGCACGGCCTTGGACACGGCCTGCACCGCTTCGCCCTGGCCAATGACGCGCTTGCCGATCTCGTCTTCCATCCGGAGGAGCTTGTCGCGCTCGCCTTCCAGCATCCGGTCGACCGGAATTCCTGTCCAGCGCGAGACGATGTGGGCGATGTGATCCGGCGTCACGGTTTCCTCGACCATGCCCGCCGCATCGCCATCACCTTGCGCCTCGGCTTCTTCCAGCTGGCGTTCAAGCGCCGGAATTTCGGCATAGGCCAGTTCGCCCGCTCGCTGGTACTCGCCATTGCGCTGGGCGATGGCAAGATCGTTGCGGGCCGCTTCAAGCTTGAGCTTGATATCGGCCGCAAGGCCCAGCTTCTGCTTTTCCGACTGCCAGCGCGCCGTCAGCGCCCCGGATTTTTCCTCGATGTCCGACAACTCCTTGTCGAGCCGCTCGAGCCGGTCCTTCGACGCCTGGTCGGTCTCCTTCTTGAGCGCTTCACGCTCGATCTTGAGCTGCATGATCCGGCGGTCGAGCTCATCGAGCTCTTCCGGCTTGGAATCGACCTGCATTCTCAGCCGCGCCGCGGACTCATCGACCAGGTCGATCGCCTTGTCGGGCAGGAACCGGTCGGTGATGTAGCGATTGGAGAGCACGGCCGCCGAGACCAGCGCCGAATCGCTGATCCGCACCTTGTGATGCTGCTCGTACTTTTCCTTGAGCCCGCGCAGGATCGAAACCGTGTCCTCGACAGTGGGCTCTTCCACCATCACCGGCTGGAACCGGCGGGCAAGCGCGGGATCCTTTTCGACATGCTTGCGGTATTCATCAAGCGTCGTTGCGCCAACGCAGTGCAACTCGCCGCGCGCCAGAGCCGGCTTCAGCAGGTTGGAGGCATCCATGGCCCCGTCAGCCTTGCCCGCGCCGACCAGCGTGTGCATCTCGTCGATGAACAGGATGATCCCGCCATTGTTGGCCTGGATTTCAGACAGCACGGCCTTGAGCCGCTCCTCGAACTCGCCGCGATACTTCGCCCCGGCAATCAGCGCACCCATGTCGAGCGCCATCAGCTGCTTGTCCTTCAGCGATTCGGGCACGTCGCCATTGACGATCCTGAGTGCGAGACCTTCCGCGATGGCGGTCTTGCCGACGCCCGGTTCGCCGATCAGCACCGGGTTGTTCTTGGTGCGGCGCGACAGGACCTGAATCGTGCGGCGGATCTCGTCGTCGCGGCCAATCACCGGGTCAAGCTTGCCTTCCCGGGCGGCTTCGGTCAGATCGCGGGCATATTTCTTCAGCGCATCGAAACCCTGCTCGGCGCCGGCGCTGTCGGCGGTCCGGCCTTTGCGGATATCGTTGATGGTCTGGTTCAGGGCCTGCGCGGTGACCCCGGCATTCTTGAGGATCTTCGAGGTTTCGGCGGAAGGCTCGATCACCAGGGCCAGCAGCAGCCGCTCGACGGTAACAAAGCTGTCGCCGGCCTTCTTGGCGGCATCTTCGGCGGCCTGGAAGACCTTGGCGACCGGTTGCGAGAGATAAAGCTGCCCATTGCCGCCGGTGACTTTCGGCAGTTTCGCAATCGCTGCCTCGTTGGCGAGCCGGACATCTGCCGGGCGGCCGCCGGTACGTTCGATCAGCGACGAGGCCATGCCCTGATCGTCATCCATGAGCACCTTGAGCAGATGCTCCGGCATGAACTGCTGGTGACCTTCGGCGAGGGCGTAGGATTGCGCTGACTGGATGAACCCGCGAACGCGTTCCGAGTATTTCTCAATATTCATGGTCTTCTCCTTTGCTTGTCCCACCCTTTTTGGCGCGGGACAACGGGTCCGGATGAGCTCCCGATTGCGGCAAGCCCGATTAGATAAACCAGATATGGGTATTCACGGTTACGTGATAAAGGCCTCTTTGAACAATAAAAAAGCCCCGGTTGCGGGCAACCGGGGCTTGGTGTTCGTTTTGCTGGCGCCTGCGCCTATTCCGCCGCAGCGGGCTCTCCCGGAGCCGGCGCATCGCCGGACGAACCTGCGGCATCCGCACCTTCTTCACTCCGAACCCGCTTCGGACGGCCCCGCCGGCGGGCGGCCGGACGCGGTGCGCCATCAGCTTCAGGCGTTTCCTGCCCGATAGCCACTTCGGCCGGAACGCCTTCGATTACCGGCTGAGGTGAATCGGCATCATAGACCGGCTTCGGCTGCGGTTCCGGACGCGGCCTGCGTTCCTGCCGCTCGCCCCGGTCGCTGCGCTCCTGGCGCTCGTTGCGCTCGCCGCGGTCCTGACGCTCTGTCCGGTCCTGGCGCGAATGCCTCTCGGACCGGTCCTGCTGTTCGTGCCGATGATCCTGCACGTTGCCGTCATTATCGTCATCGGTATCGCGATCATCATCGTCCTGATCCTGCGAATCTCGAGCCTGGGACGAGGTGTCATCGCGCTGAAAGCGCTCCTGCATCTGGGCCTGGGCTGTCAGGATGATCCGGTTGTAGTGCTCGGCATGCTGCAGATAGTTCTCGGCCATCACGCGGTCGCCGGAACTTTGCGCATCGCGGGCAAGGTTCATGTATTTCTCCGCCACGTGCTGGGCGGTTCCACGGATTTTAACATCGGGACCGGAGCTGTCGTAGGAGCGCGACAGCGGGTTCTGGCCTTTGCGATTGCCCCCGCCGCTATTGTTGTTGCTTCCGCTACGTCCGCGACCGCGCTTGTTTTGCTGTCCTGGCCTCATTCGATAGTCACCTGGTTGTTGTCCTGAAAAAATCTGTTGGGCGCTTTGGCCAGCATGTCTGGCTCGCAGGTTGCGCCGCGACAAAGGACCGTCCACCGATCCCGTCACCGTTATGGGTTCAAATTCAGATACCCGCGCCAGAGGCTTTCCTGTGAACCGGGGGCCAAAAATGGCGGGTTCCTAGAGCCGAGCCACATCGGATCGAATCTGTTTCAAGACTTGCTATCCGGCGCTGACCGGGAAACTAGCCATGTTTGCCTGCAATTCCAAGCCTTTTCTTGAACAAAGCACTAAAAGTCGTAAACCATCGTTGCCGGCTGGAACGGCAATGTGAAAAGGAGAACCCTTTCCACGCCTCCCAGATCGCGGAAAACACCGCCCGCCTTGAAGCCGGCCTGAAGAAACAGCGCGGTCACCATGTCCCGCTGTCCGATCCCGATCTCAAGCGCCACGGATCCTCCCGCCTCGAGCCGGCTGCCGGCCTGGGAGGCGATCGCCCGGTACGCGTCAAGTCCGTCCGCGCCGCCATCCAGAGCCAGCAGCGGATCATACGCGGTGACCTCCCTGGAAAGGGTCGGCAGATCCGCGGTCGGAATATAGGGCGGGTTCGAAACGATCAGGTCGAATCGCGCGTCGATACCCGACAGCCAGTCGCCCTGAATTGCCTGATAACGTGCGTCGAGCTCCAGCGCCTTGGCATTCGCGCGCGCCGTTTCCACGGCTTCCGCCGACACATCGATACCGAGGCAGCGCGCCTCGGGACAGGCCGCAAGCAGCGCCAGCCCGATGGCCCCGGTGCCGATCCCGAGATCCACGATCGAACAGGACCCCTTTGAAGCCACTCGTTCCCGAATGATCGGAAGGACCGCATCAATGAGCGTCTCGGTGTCGGGACGCGGCTCCAGCGTCGCTGGCGAGAGGCCGAGCGAAAGCCCGTAGAACTCCCTCGATCCCAGAATACGATGAACCGGCATCCCCTGCAGCCGGTCGTGCAGGGCCCGGAGCAGCCGGTCCCGGACGTCTTGCGCCAGCGGTGCGTCACCTCCCGTTGCCAGTTGATGCGGTTCGACCCCGGCAAGTTTGGCGGTCAGCAGCCGGGCATCCAGGTCTGCCGTTTCCAGGCCTTCGGAGCGGAAAGCCGTCCGCAGCATCAGCCAGGCTTCGCCCAGCGTCGCGGCCTTCGCCAGGTCAGGCCTGGCCATTGTCGCCAAGAGTGGCCAGCTGGCCTGCCTGATGGTCGGAGATCAGGGCGTCGACGATCTCGTCGATCTCCCCCATCATCATCCGGTCGAGCTTGTAGAGGGTCAGGTTGATCCGGTGATCGGTGACCCTGCCTTGCGGGAAGTTGTAGGTCCGGATGCGTTCCGACCGGTCGCCCGAACCGACCTGGCTGCGCCGGGATTGCGACCGCTCGTCGTCCGCCCGTTGCCGCTCCATGTCATAGAGCCTTGCGCGCAGCACCTGCATGGCGCGGGCACGGTTCTGATGCTGTGACTTCTCCGATGACGTCACCACCACGCCGGTCGGCAAATGGGTGATGCGCACGGCCGAGTCCGTTGTGTTGACGTGCTGGCCGCCGGCCCCCGACGCCCGCATGGTGTCAATCCGGATGTCTTCGGGCCTGATTTCGATGTCGATATCCTCTGCCTCCGGCAGCACCGCCACCGTCGCGGCCGAAGTATGAATGCGCCCACCGGATTCCGTTTCCGGCACTCTCTGCACCCGGTGCACGCCCGATTCGAATTTCAGTCGGGCAAACACGCCCTTGCCCGAAATCGTGGCGATGATTTCCTTGTAACCGCCGGCTTCGCCCTCGCTCGCCGACAGCACTTCCACCCGCCATCCCCGCGACGAGGCATAGCGCTCGTACATGCGGAAAAGATCGCCGGCGAACAGCGCCGCCTCGGAGCCACCGGTCCCGGCGCGGATTTCGACAATGGCGCTGCGCTCGTCGGCAGCATCCTTCGGCAGCAACATGATCTCGATCTGCTGCTCGAGTTTCTCGATCCGGCTCTTGAGCGCCTTCAGCTCGTCATCGGCCATCTCCCGCATCTCGCGGTCGGTCGAGCTGTCGGCCAGCATCGCCATCAGGTCGGCGCGCTCGGCTTCGGCTTTCGAAAGCGCCCTGATTTCACTGACCAGCGGCTGCAGTTCGGAATATTCGGAGGCCAGCTTCACATAGGTTTCGGCATCCGGACCTGCGGACATGCGCGCTTCGACCTCGTCGAAACGGCGTTCAAGTTCACGGATTTTCTGGGTCGGCAATCTCGCCATTACTTGATCCTAGAGGCTCACGCCGTTGGCGTCGGCAAAGTCCATCAGGAACTCGCGAACGGTTTTCTCGCTTCGCGTGTCTTCAATAACCGGCAGCAGGGCTTCTTCGAGCTTGCCGAGATCCAGCGACAGCAACATCGACTTGACCGGGCCGATGGCCGCCGGCGACATTGAGATGTTGCGGAAGCCGATGCCGAGAAGCGCCATCGCGGACAGCGACTTGCCGGCAATCTCGCCACAAAGGGTCAGTGATGTGTTGGTTCTGTTGGCCGCCTCGACAATCTGGCGCAGCACCCGCAGGAACGGACGTCCCAGCGTGTCGAAACGGTCGGCCACCCGGGAATTGCCGCGATCGACCGCCATGACGAACTGGAACAGGTCGTTGGAGCCGACGGAAACGAAGTCGACCTCTTCCATCAGCTCGTCAAGCTGCCAGAGCAGGCTCGGCACTTCCAGCATTGCGCCGAACTGCAGGCTGCGCGGCAACTGGTACCCGAAGCGCGACAGATGCCGGACCTCTTTGTTCAACAATTCGCGCGCCAGCCGAAGCTCGTTGACCTCGGTGATCATCGGCATCATCAGCTTCAGTTCGGCGCCGGCGGCCGCCTTCAGAAGCGCCCTCAGCTGGGTGCGCAGCAATCCTGGCCGGTCCAGCGAAAGCCGGATGGCCCGCCAGCCGAGCGCCGGGTTCTCCTCTTCGGCGGACCGGAAATACGGCACGACCTTGTCGCCGCCGATATCCAGCGTGCGGAATGTCACCGGCCTGCCGCCGGCCTGCCGCAATACACTGCGATAGAGGTTTTCCTGCTCATCGACCTTCGGCATGGTCGAGGCGATCATGAACTGCAGTTCGGTCCTGAACAGCCCGATCCCGCTGGCGCCCGATTCGCTCAGTTGCGGCAGATCCACCAGAAGGCCGGCATTCATCTGCAGCGTGATGTACTGCCCGTCCCGGGTGCGCGGTTCGACCGTCCTGAGCGCCTGGTACTGTTCCTGCCGCTTGGCCCGGAACCTCACCTTGTCGGCATAGGCGTTCTGAACATCGGTGATCGGGCGGAGGTGGACGATGCCATCCTCGCCGTCGACAATGATCGAATCGCGGTTTTCCGCCAGCGACGCAATGCCGGGAACCTGGCCGACCACCGGAATGCCCATGGCGCGGGCCACGATCACCACGTGGCTGGTGACCGCGCCCTCTTCAAGCACGAGACCGCGGACAGCCTCGCGCGGATAATCAAGCAGCTCCGCCGCGCCCATGGCGCGCGCCACGATGATTGCATCCTGAGGCAAACCCTTGCTGCCCGGAACGAACCCCGTCAGCTGCCTGAGCAGGCGGTTTGCCAGGTCGTCGAAATCGTGCAGCCTTTCGCGCAGATAGGAATCGGTCATGTGGATCATGCGGGCGCGGGTGTCGCTCTGCACCTTTTCCACCGCCGCCTCGCAGGTCAGCCCGTTGCGGATCGCCTCCTCGAGTTTCCGGACCCAGCCGCGATCATGGGCAAACATCCGGTAGGCTTCCAGCACCGCCCGGTGCTCTCCCTCCATCGAGACGTCGCGCCGTGACAGCATGTCATCGATCGAGATCCTGAGCGATCCCAAGGCTTCTTCAAGCCGCTTGAGTTCCGCGTCTATGTCGTCGTTGAGGAGCTCGGTGACCACGATCCGCGGCTCGTGCAGGATGACGTGGCCAAGGCCGATGCCATCTCCATAGGCGTCGCCCTCGATCGTCACCGGACGGTTGAGGTCAAGCTCGAGCCCGGGCCGGGTGATCTGCTTGAGCTCGCCCGTCGCGATCATCTCCGCCAGCACCATCGAGGTGGTCTCGAGCGCCTCGACCTCGTCCTCGCGGTATTTACGGTGCGCCTTGTTCTGGACGACCAGAACGCCCAGCGACCGACCGGCCCTGAGGATCGGAACGCCGAGGAAGGAGTTGTAGATCTCTTCACCGGTTTCCGGCAGGTAGGTAAAGGCCGGGTGGGACTGGGCGTCGGAAAGATTGAGCGACCGGGCGCTTGCGGCGATGGTGCCGACCAGGCCCTGACCCATTTTCAGTTGAGCCAGGTGCACCGCATCCTTGTTCAGGCCCTCGGTGGCGAACAATTCGAGCGCGCCATCGGCGCGCAGCACGTAGAACGAGCACACTTCAGCGACCATGTTGGCCGCGATCTGGCGGACAATCTGGTCAAGGCGCTCCTGCGGCTCAAGGGGCTCCGCCATCAACTCGCGCAGCCGCCTGAGAAGGACGCGCGGACCTGCTGAAAGGTCTCTCATCGCGCTTCATTCTCCCAATTCGTGTGGCCCGCCCGGGAAAGCTCCCGGCCGGTTAACAGAGTTCGGCTTGTGCCGGTTTGCTTTGATCCCGTTGGCTAAGTCTTATCCAGACCGTAGACGGAATGCAAAGTCCTTACCGCGAGTTCCGCATAGGCGCCGTCGATCAGGATCGAAATCTTGATCTCCGAAGTCGTTATCGCCTTGATATTGATGGATTTTTCAGCAAGCGCCTTGAACGCGCTTGCTGCCACCCCGGCATGACTGCGCATGCCGATGCCGATCACCGAAACCTTCGCCAGTCCTGATTCGCTCTGCACCACGTCATAGCCGATCAGTTCCTTCTGCCCGGCAAGCACCGCCAACGCCTTTTCGGCATCGCTCGATGGCACCGTGAAGGTCATATCGGTCCGCGACCCGTCTTCGGATATGTTCTGGACGATCATGTCGACATTGATGTGAGCGTCGGCCAGAGGACCGAAAATCGCGGCAGAAACGCCCGGCCGGTCGGCAAGCCGCCTCAGGGAAATCTGCGCTTCGTCCTTTGCGTAGGCAATGCCGGTTACGACTTCCTGTTCCACGATTTCTTCCTCGTCGCAAATAAGAGTTCCGGGCGGATTGAGCAGATCCCCCATTCCTGGCGCGTCCGGATCGTCGAAGCTCGAGCGCACGAAGGTTCTCACCTTGTGCACCATGGCCAGTTCGACCGACCGGACCTGCAGCACCTTGGCGCCGAGCGATGCCATTTCCAGCATCTCCTCGAACGCGATCTTCTTCATCCGCCGCGCCTTCGGCTCGACCCGCGGATCGGTGGTATAGACGCCATCGACGTCGGTATAGATATCGCAGCGATCCGCCTTCACGGCAGCCGCGATCGCAACCGCGCTGGTGTCCGAACCGCCGCGTCCGAGCGTCGCCAGGCGGTTGTCCGGACCAATGCCCTGGAACCCCGCCACCACGGCGACCTGCCCCATTTCGAACCGGCGGATCAGTTCGGATCCGTCGATATCGATGATCCGCGCCGCAGCATGGGCATTGTCGGTCTTCACCGGAATCTGCCAGCCCTGCCAGGACCGGGCATCCACGCCCATCGACTGAAGCGCAATGGCCAGCAATCCGCTGGTCACCTGCTCGCCCGAAGCAACGATCGCGTCATACTCGCGTGCATCGTAGAACGATGCGCTGGCGCCGGCGACCTTCGGCATCTGCTGCACCCAGTTCACCAGTTCGTTGGTCTTGCCGGCCATCGCCGACACCACCACGGCCACCTGGTGGCCCGCGTCCACTTCACGCTTGACGTGCCGGGCAACGTTGCGGATCCGGTCGAGGTCGGCAACCGAGGTGCCGCCAAATTTCATCACTATGCGGGCCATGTTGTATTATCCGCTGACGAACCCGCTAACGGGCAAGAAAAACCGCCCCGGGGGTCCGGAGCGGAAGGTGGCGGTCTCTTAGCCAAAAAACCGGTCGCCTGCAACCGGATCGCTCATGTGACATTGCCAACTCTTGACAAGGCGGACCTGACGCCCGAGTTGATGGACGGGAATACGAAGCCGGAGAGACCCATGAACCAAGCTGCCCAGACAACGATCGATGAGGACGAAGTCGCGCGGTTCTCGGCCATGGCGGCGGAATGGTGGAACCCCAAAGGCAAGTTCCGCCCCCTGCACAAGTTCAATCCGGTCCGCCTGACCTATATCCGCAACCATGTTGCGGCTCATTTCGGCCGTGATCCGAAAAGTGACAAGCCGCTTCAGGGCCTGAGAGTCCTCGATATCGGCTGTGGCGGCGGGCTTTTGTCAGAACCGATGGCGCGTATGGGAGCCGAAGTATTGGGCGCGGACGCCTCCCGGACCAACGTCGAAGTGGCTTCGATCCATGCCGCCCAGAGCGGCGTCAATGTGAGCTACGAGGCCGTGACATCCGAAGAACTGGCGGCACGCGGCGAACGCTTTGATATCGTGCTCAACATGGAAGTGGTCGAGCATGTCGCCGACGTCGACCTGTTCCTCACCTCCTGCGCCGAGATGGTCAAGCCGGGCGGGCTGATGTTCGTGGCCACCATCAACCGGACCATGAAGGCCATGGCGTTGGCAATCATCGGTGCAGAATATGTTCTGCGCTGGCTGCCGCGCGGCACCCATCAATACGAAAGACTGGTTCGCCCGGAAGAAATCGAAACGCCGCTGGCCGCATCGGGAATGAACGTCATCGACCGCACCGGCGTGTTCTACAACCCGCTTCAGGACCAGTGGAACCTGTCCCGCGACATGGACGTCAACTATATGATGCTGATGGAACGGCCCAAGGCCTCCTGATCTACCGGTCAGTCGAACGCGGGTCAGACCGGGATGGTCCTGAGCCGGTCAAGCAGATCGCGTTGACCCGGCGCGTTCGCCTCGATCAGCGCCTTGACGCGGGCACGGTCGATCTCGAGAGGCGCACCGTCCGGATCATAAGCCTGCTTGATAGTGAAGGCCCTCGGACCGGGTCCGCGGTCATGCAGCCATTCGAGCCTCTCGGCCGCCTGTTTCCACTCCGGGCGATGCCCTGCCTCAATCCACCACAGGACCAGGGGCGGCCATTCGTACTGGGTGTTCCAGTTGCGGGCGTTCTTCAGCGCCTCGGCGTGAACGCCGGCATAGGAAAAAGCCATCAGGCTCTCGATGTCGGTCCATATCGACAGGGATGAGGGCCCGCTCTCAAAACCGCTGCCTTCGATAAACCGGGGAAACACCTGGACACCCCAGCTTGGCGGCCCCGGCTCCCCGTCGTAACCTGAGCGGGCAACAAACCCGGACGCCCTTTCGGCGGCGGCAAAATTCAAAGGCTCACGTCTGAGAAACCCCTGCACCTCGGGCGCATCGTAAGGCGCCACGTGCAGGCCGAAATTGTACATGGCAAGATGAAAGCCGGACGCTTTCATCTCAGCTCAGGTCGTCCGGAAACTCCGGCAGCGGTGCGATCTCGATCCCTTCCTCGATCAGCGATCGAGCATCATCGTTCGATGCCTTTCCGATGATGCCGCGCGCCTCGGCTTCACCATGATGGATCTTGCGGGCCTCATCGGCAAACCGCTCGCCGACATCCTCGGAATTCTGCTTCACCGCCTGCACCAGTTCCCGCAGCTTGCGCATCATCTCGCGCTTTTCCGGATCCATCGCCAGCGGCCGGGCCGGGGCTTCCTTGGAAACCGCGACCGCCGGCGCCATCAACGCCTTGCCGACCTGCCGGGAGCCACAAACCGGGCATTCGACCAGGCCGCGTTCGGCTTGATCGTCATAGTCCTTGCTTGAGGAAAACCATCCCTCGAATTCATGATCCTTGTCGCAATGCAAAGAAAAGCGGATCACGCCACTCTCTCTCCTTTTGTCTCCGGCATTCCAGTCTCGACCCGGTAGTCCCGGGCATTCTTCAGGTTCGGGATTTTCGACCGCGCTGCCTTGACCTCGTCAAGCGACAGGGTGGCGACGATCACGCCGGGCTCGTCGTGATCGGCTTCCGCTATCACCCGTCCCCACGGATCGACAATGATCGAATGCCCGTAGGTTTCGCGCCCGTCCTCGTGCACACCGCCCTGCGCAGCCGAGATCACGAAGGCTCCGTTCTCGATGGCCCTTGCACGTTGCAGCACATGCCAGTGTGCCTCGCCTGTCTGGCGCGTAAAGGCGGCAGGCGCCGTCAGGATGTCTGCGCCCGAAAGCGCGAGGTCACGAAACAGATGCGGAAACCGGATGTCATAGCAGATACCCATGCCAAGGCGCGCCACATCCAGATCCACCGTCTGGGCCACTTCGCCCGGTCGATAGGCTGAACTTTCCCGCCAGCTTTCGCCATTGTCGAGATCAACGTCGAACATGTGGATCTTGTCATATCGCGCCAGCATGGCGCCGTCGGGGCCAAACACCGCACCGCGATTTGCGGCCATGCCGTTTCCGGCTTCCACCGCAGTGGAACCTATGTGCAGGAAGATGCCGAGTTCGTCCGCAAGCGACGCGGCAGCCTTCAGCACGAGATCGTCTGCCTCGGACTTGAGGTTTCGGCGGAAGGCTTCCCGATCGCGCTGCAGGGCGCCGGTCATTTCCGGCGTCTGCACATAGCGCGCGCCGCGCGATGCCGCTTCACGAACCAGGCCATCCATGACGTCGATGTTGGCCACGGGCGTGACCCCCGAACGCATTTGGACCGCAGCAACTACCAATTCACGCATGTCTCAGGCTCCTGTCAGCATCGGATCAAGCTTGCCGGCGCGATCAAGAGCATGCAGCTCGTCGCAGCCGCCAACGTGAACACCGTCGATGAATATCTGCGGAAAGGTTGTCCGGCCGTTGGCCTTGCCAATCATTTCCTGCCTCAGGTCCGGCGAGAAAGTCGCATCATGCTCCGTATAGCCGACGCCCTTCCCATCCAGCAACCGTTTGGCCGCGGTGCAAAATCCGCAGAACTGCCGTGTGTAGAGAATTACGTCTGCCATGCGGGTCTCCAATTGTTCAGCGGCCGTTGCCGCCCTTCAAGCATATAGGGTTTCCCCGCCCTGGCTTGCAACCCTGGCAAACGCCAGCACGTTGACCTGCGCCACCCCCCGCCGCAGCAGCGCCCGCGTCGCTGCTTCGACCGTCGATCCGGTGGTCAGCACATCATCGACCAGGAGCACCTTGCGCCCGACCAACCGCTGCGCCTGTTCGGGCGGCACCAGGAAAGCCCCTCGGACATTGTCCTGCCGGGCCCGCAAACCCAGGCCGACCTGTTGGCGCGTGGCCCGGATTCGCCGCATCACCCCGGGCAGGAAGGGTTTTCCGGAAAGCCGGGCCAGAGTTCGCGCAAGTTCGGCCGACTGGTTGTAGCGCCGCGAAAACAGCCTTGCCCGGTGCAACGGGACCGCAACGATGACATCGCTGTCATCAAGGACGTCGCGCCCCGCCCGGATCATCCATTCCGCCATCATGGTAGCAAGATCGGCACGGTCCGAATATTTCAACCCGTGGACAATCTTGCGGGCGGCGCCGTCGTGAAACACCGCAGCTCTGGCCCTGGCATAGGGTGGTGGATCTGCGATCGCCTGCGGTGAGACATATCCGTCACCCCGGTCGTGATCGAAGGGCATGCCGGTTATCTCGCAATAGGGCCGTTCGATGAACCGTACCGTTGCCCAGCACTCCGGGCACAAGCCGGCGGGCCGGCCCACCATTTTTCCGCAGCCTGTGCAGACGGGCGGATACACCAGCTGCATCAGCCCCGCCCCCGCGGTCTGACAAACAGCCAGCAATCGGTGCCCGAAATGAAGCATATCCGCACGGTCCATCGGTTGACTTTACCGCCATTCCATCCAACAAGCGAGCCGCAGCGGGCCAGCCCAGCCCCTGCCGAACCCGAAACCCAACGAGGGACCCTCGGATCTTGGACCGTCTCTTCGATCACACTCTGCTGCGTCAGCGCCGTTTGCGCGCATTGGCCGGTTTCGAGCCGGGCGCGGATTTCCTTGTCCGCCGGATTGCCGAAGACATGGCGGAACGGCTCTCGGTGGTGGAAAGACAGTTCCAACACCCGGCCCAGGTTCATGGTGGACTACCGCTGGTTGCCGCCATGATGAAAGCCACGGACAAGACAGCCGATTTTACTTATGTCGATATGTGCACCATCCCCGGAATTGATCAGGAGAGGCAGGTTTTCGCCGAGCCGGATCTGGTTCCGCTGGAGCCTGGCAGCGCCGATCTGATCGTTTCGCCGCTGGCCCTGCACGTGACCAACGATACGCCCGGCGTGCTCGTGCAATTGCGCCGTGCCCTGAAGCCCGACGGATTGCTGCTTGCGGCCGCTCCGGGCGCAGGCACTCTCGGCGAACTGCGTGAATCCCTGCTCTCGGCGGAAAGCGAGCTGACCGGCGGCGCCAACGCCCGCATCCATCCCTTTGCCGATATTCGTGACTATGGCGCACTGTTGCAGCGCGCGGGCTTCGCTTTGCCTGTCACCGATATTGACGACATCGTGGTCAGATACGCCGACATGTTTGCCTTGCTCAGGGATCTGCGCGCCATGGGTATGACCTCGATCCTGACGGACAGAAGCAGGAAACCCTTGAGCAGGCAGGTATTCCTGCGCGCGGCTCAAATCTATGCCGAACGATTTTCGGATCCCGACGGCCGCATCCGTGCCAGTTTCCCCATCGTCCACCTCTCCGGATGGGCGCCGCACGAAAATCAGCAGAAGCCCTTGAAACCGGGCTCCGCCAAGGCACGCCTCGCGGACGCCTTGAAGACGCCCGAACAAAAACTGCCGCGTTGAGACTTGAAAGGTCGCGGACCTCCTGAGTTCAGCTCAACGCATAAAGGACGCTCTGCTCCATCGAAGCTGACCGTCTTCCCGGTGTCAGTCAATTCCGGCTGATCGCGGGATGCTCTATTGCGAATTCTTGATGTGGTTTGCAAGCATGTCCATCATGTTGGTGATGCCTCCGCTAAACGCGGTCATACCGCTGATCAACCCGGCAGAAATCAGCGCGACAATGAGACCGTATTCGATCGCGGTTGCACCGGACCGATCTTCGATGAACCTGCAAAACAAGGATTTCATGGCTGGATTCCGTTTCCACTCGAGTTGCCAGGATCGGTTTTTTCAACAGTCACCCGACTTGCTGCCGTTGCTTCTAATGATGCAGAGCGCTCCCGGGTTGTCCTGCAGGATCGATTTGCGGACAGTGTAGGACGTGGTTTTCGAGCGCGACGGAATTGATCCGGTGGTGATGTTGTCGAACTGGTCCGGGGACCACGCGATCCGCGCCGAAGATGTCCGGTCCGCGGCGATCGGTGTCAGAATGGCGGCAATGGCGATAGCCGCGGTGCCGAACAGCAGGGCGACGCGCATCGCACCAAATCTCTTTGGCTGGGCTTCCTGGCCGTCTCTGTCCATCACCGTCATCCAGAAATCACCGTTGTTCATAACGCCTCCACTGAGAACCCGGCCGGATCCGACACTCACGCTATTCATGCGGGAACTACATTGAAGTTTCATTAACGCTAACGGGAACTATCCGATAATCGGGCGGCGTCCGATCGACTTGATCGCCATGGCCGCGTGGCTGGTTTCAGCTCACAAGAGGTCGATGAGGTAGGGAATGAGAGGCTCGTCGGCGGGCGGCATCGGATAATCCCGCATGTCCCGCGGCCGCACCCACTTGAGCGCCTGGCCTTCAAGTCCGCGGGCGGTTCCTTCAAACCGGCGGCAGACAAAGAGCGGCATCAGCAGGTGAAACGTATCGTAGCTGTGGCTGGCAAATGTCAGCGGCGCAAGGCACGCTTCCTTGGTGACAATTCCGATTTCCTCGGACAGTTCCCGGATCAGCGCCGCTTCGGGTGACTCACCCGGCTCCACCTTGCCGCCGGGAAACTCCCAGAGCCCGGCCAGTTGCTTGCCTTCGGGCCTCTGTGTCAACAGCACCCGTCCATCCGCATCAACCAGCGCACAGGCCGCAACCAGCAGTATTTTCCTGCCGCTCATCCCTCAGCATCCCGGTTTCTGGCGATAGGCATAGCGATACACCTCGCCAAAGCCCAACCCCTGGTAAAGCGCCACTGCAGCCGTGTTGGCGCTTTCGACCTGAAGCCATGCCGTCTCGGCGCCACGATGGCGCGCCCATCTGAGAGCTGCTGTCACGACATCACGACCGTAGCCTGCACGCCGCATGTCCGCCCGGGTCGCCAGCTCGAACAGTCCGGCAAGATCGTTGTCATGAACGCAAAGGGCTGTCGAAACCGGGCCCGATGCCTCGTCCTCCAGCACGAAAAGGCCGCTGGGCGGCCGTATCGAACTCAACACTTCGGTAAGGCCGGGCTTGAGCGACTGGTCGCGGCCATGCACGGCAATGGAGGCATCGACGTACCGGCCGACATCGCGCATCGGCAGATGATCCATGCCGCTGTCGATGTCGAGACTGTCGATCGCGCCGGCCATGACGATGGTTTCATCGAACCGGCGCCAGCCCATCGCGTCGAGATAGGCCTCCAGCGGCGGCGGCGCCAGCGGCGACTGCCGGAACACCAGCGGCCGGTCGTAGGAATCGAACCGGCGCGCCGCACGCTCGACCCGGCCTTCGATGCCGTCGTGATCGGACGGATCGAGCGGATTGACCGAGTTCAGCCGCTTGGACGGATGCCCCGCGGTAAGCCGGATCTGCCAGCTGCCGTCATACTGGATTGACGCTGCGGGCCAGGCTCTGAATCCAACGGCTTCAAGCCTTCTGACGATTGCAAGGTTCGGCAAGTTAGGTCCTGTATTCTGGTATCCTGACAAACCGCTCAACTGCGGTAATCGCCATTGATCTCGACATAGGCCTTGGTCAGATCACAGGTGAACACGCGGGCCTTGCCGCGGCCGATGCCGAGATCGACCCTGATGGCGATCTCGTCCTGTTTCATGACCTCGGATGCTGCCGCTTCGCTGTAGGCCGGGTCGCGTTCTCCATCGACGGCCACCCGGACATCGCCGAACCAGATCGCCAGCCTGTCGCGTTCGGCCTTCTCCCCCGCCTTGCCGACCGCCATGACGATCCGGCCCCAGTTGGCGTCTTCACCGGCAATCGCGGTCTTGACCAATGGCGAGTTGGCGATCGAGCGCGCAATCCGCCCGGCAGCCTTCGCAGAAGCCGCGCCCGTCACCGTGATCTCGACCTGCTTGCGGGCGCCCTCGCCATCGCGGACGATCTGGATCGCCAGATCTTCCATCAGATCCGCCAGCGCTTTCGAAAAACCCCGTGCGCGGGAATTCGACGCCGAGGCGATCGGCCCCGCACCCCGGTCAGCGGCGGCACCAGTGGCAAAAACCATCAGCGTATCCGATGTCGAGGTATCGCTGTCGACGGTCACGGCATTGAATGTCGAACCGACATGACGGCTAAGCATGGCCTGCAATGCGGACGGCTCGATTGCCGCATCGGTCACGATGAAGGACAGCATCGTTGCCATGTCCGGCGCGATCATTCCCGCGCCCTTGGCCATGCCGTTGAGCGTCACAGTCACCCCGTCGATCCGCGCCGTCCGTGTAGCGACCTTGGGATAGGTGTCGGTGGTCATGATCGCGCGCGCCGCGTCCAGCCACCGGTCGCCGCTCGCAGATGCGGCCATCTGCCCCAGAACGGTGGCGAACTTGGTCGCGTCAAGCGGCTCGCCGATGACACCGGTCGATGCCAGGAACACCTCCGACTGCGCGCAGCCCACCGCTTCCGCGGTTGACTTGGCGGTCAGGTCCGTCGCCTCGCGCCCTTTCTTGCCGGTAAACGCGTTGGCGTTTCCGGAATTGACCACCAGCGCCCGCGCCCGGCCGCCGGCAAGGTTTGCCCGGCAGAAATCAACCGGCGCGGAGGGGCATTTCGACGTGGTGAAGACCCCCGCCACCGCCGCCGGCTGGTCGAACACCATCAGCATGACGTCGGTGCGGTTCTTGTACTTGATCCCCGCCGCCGCGGTTTCGATGCGAACTCCCGCGATCGGCGGCAGTTCGGCATAGGACCTGGGGGCCAGGGGCGAGATGTCAGTGGACATGGAACCTTCCTCGAGGCGGCGTTCGGCCCGAAAGGGCTACTGCTGTTGCTGGCTGACGGCGTCGTAGGCAGCCTTCAGCTCCGGATCGAGCACGTTGATTTCCGTTTCGCTGCGCGCGGCGCGGATGAGTTCGCCGTAGCGCTCGCGCATCACCAGCTGCCGGACCTGGTCGGCCACGGCCTCGAAGGCCGGCGGCGCTGATTCACGGCGTTCCTCGACCTTGATCACATGCCATCCGAACTGGGTCTGCACCGGTTCCTTGGCGTATTCGCCGGGCTGGAGCGTGAAGGCGACGGCCTCGAATTCAGGCACCATGCGGCCCTTGGTGAAGAAACCCAGATCGCCGCCCTGCCCGGCGCTGGGGCCGGTGGACTTTTCCTTGGCGAGCTCCGCAAAATCCTTGCCGCCATCAAGTTCGGCGATGACCGCCTTGGCTTCCTCCTCGGTCTTCAAAAGAATGTGACGTGCGCTGATTTCCTCTTCCGGCGGAACCGCCGCGATTTCCTTCTCGTAGCGAGCCCTGATATCCGCTTCGCTGACCGGATCGACCACCGCCGACTTGAAGATGGCGTTGTGCAGGGCGCGATCGCGCTGGAATGCCATCAGCTGCTTGAATTCTTCTGTCTGGTCGAGCTTTTCCGTTTCAGCCTTGCGCGCCAGCGTCTTGATGTCGATGACCGCGGCAAGAGCAGCGACGCGGCGCTGCTGGTCCGGAAGACGGGCGAACTGCGGATCGAGGTCACCTTCAGCCAATGTCAGTTCCGATGCGCGGATTTCAACACCGGCGACCGTCGCCACCACCGGATCGGCCTCATCCGCCGCGTGGGCATGAAGCGGCAGGAAGGCGGCGGAAGTCAGGAAGAGGGTGGCTGCAAGCTGCGATAGGCGCATGGATAGACCTTTCATTGTGAAGCTTTTTGCGGTCGGCCGTCCAAGTGCTCTTGGATTTTGGCAACCTTAAGACGGCCTTTCGCCGCCGTTGACATCGTTCAAACCCCCTCTTATCTGTCAGCCAACCGTCCGTCCAGACGGCTTTCACCGGATGAAGGCCATCGGGACGTCGTTTTCCAACCGATCCACCGGTCGCAGGCCAGCACCGGTTTCCAACACTGCAGACCGTGCAGCCTCAAGAAAGGACCATTGAAATGGTCAAGTTCGGCGCAATCGCCCGCAAGCTTTTCGGCTCATCCAATGACCGCCGGATCCGGGCCTACCAGCCAAAAATTGACGCTATCAATGCATTGGAAACTGAACTTGCGGCGCTCAGCGATGCCGATCTGGCGGCCCGGACGATCCAGTTCCGCGAACAGCTGGCCGCAGGCACCAAGCTTGACGACCTCCTGGTCCCCGCCTTCGCGACCGTGCGCGAGGCAGCGCGCCGGGCAATCGGGCTCCGGCCATTCGATGTCCAGCTGATCGGCGGCATGATCCTCAACGAAAACGCCATCGCTGAAATGAAGACCGGTGAAGGCAAGACGCTGGTCGCCACCCTGCCGGTCTATCTCAATGCGCTCGAGGGCAAGGGCGTCCATGTCGTCACCGTCAACGATTACCTGGCCCGTCGAGACGCCGAATGGATGTCCCGGATCTATGGTTTTCTCGGGCTGACCACCGGGATCATCACCCACGGCATGGACGATGATGAGCGCCGCGCCGCCTATGCCTGCGACATCACTTACGCGACCAACAACGAACTGGGCTTCGATTATCTGCGCGACAACATGAAGTATGACCGCGCCCAGATGGTCCAGCGCGGACACAATTACGCAATCGTCGACGAAGTGGACTCCATTCTCGTCGATGAGGCGCGCACGCCGCTGATCATTTCCGGCCCGCTCGATGATCGCTCCGAGCTCTACAACAGCATCGATGCGCTGATCCAGAAGCTCGAAGCCGATGACTACGAAATCGACGAAAAACAGCGCTCCGCGACATTCACCGAGACCGGCACCGAGAAACTGGAAGCCATGCTGGCCGAAGCCGGCATGCTCAAGGGCGAATCGCTTTACGATGTCGAGAATGTCGCTGTCGTCCACCACATCAACAACGCGCTGAAGGCCCACCGGCTGTTCACCCGCGACAAGGATTACATCGTCCGCAATGACGAAATCGTCATCATCGACGAGTTCACCGGCCGCATGATGCCGGGCCGCCGCTACTCCGAAGGCCAGCATCAGGCACTCGAGGCCAAGGAAGGCGTCAAGATCCAGCCGGAAAACCAGACCCTGGCGTCGATCACCTTCCAGAACTATTTCCGCATGTATTCGAAACTCGGCGGCATGACCGGTACGGCCTCCACCGAGGCCGAGGAGTTTGGCGACATCTACGGCCTGGAAGTGGTGGAAGTCCCCACCAATGTGCCGATCGCCCGTATTGACGAGGACGACGAGGTCTATCGCACGGTCGAGGAAAAATACCAGGCCATCATCGACGACATCAAGCAGTCGCGCGAGAAAAAACAACCGGTTCTGGTAGGCACCACCTCGATCGAGAAATCCGAAATCCTGGCCGAGCTGCTTCGCAAGGCAGGTGTGGAGGATTTCAATGTGCTCAACGCCCGCTACCACGAGCAGGAAGCCTATATCGTTTCCCAGGCCGGCGTCCCGGGCGCGATCACCATCGCCACCAACATGGCCGGTCGCGGCACCGACATTCAGCTCGGCGGCAACGCCGACATGCGGATCGCCCAGGAACTCGGCGACATGCCTGAAGGGCCGGAGCGTGACGAAAAGGTCAAGATCATCCGCGCTGAGATCCAGGCGCTCAAGGACGAGGCGCTGGCCGCCGGGGGCCTCTACGTGCTGGCCACCGAGCGTCATGAAAGCCGTCGTATCGACAACCAGCTGCGTGGCCGTTCGGGCCGCCAGGGCGATCCGGGCCGCTCCAAGTTCTTCCTGTCGCTGCAGGACGACCTGATGCGTATTTTCGGCTCCGAACGCATGGACGGCATGCTCAAGACCCTTGGTCTCAAGGAAGGCGAGCCGATCATCCACCCCTGGATCAACAAAGCGCTTGAGCGGGCGCAGAAAAAGGTCGAGGCGCGCAACTTCGACATCCGCAAGAACCTGCTCAAGTTCGATGACGTGATGAACGACCAGCGCAAGGTGGTGTTCGAGCAGCGCAAGGAACTGATGGATTCGGAATCGATTTCCGAGACCATCGAGGACATGCGCCACGAGGTCATCGACGGTCTGGTCAAGCTCCACATTCCCGAGCGCGCCTATGCCGAACAGTGGAATGTCGCAGAGCTCAAGAAGGGCGTGCAGGCCTATCTCAACCTCGATCTGCCGATCGAGGAGTGGGCTGCCGAAGAAGGCATCGCCGAAGACGACATCCACTCCCGCATTGTCGAAGCTGCGGATAATCTTGCCAGGGAACGCGCCGAACGGTTTGGCCCCGAGGTGATGACCTATGTGGAAAAATCCGTTGTTCTGCAGACACTTGACCATCTGTGGCGCGAGCATCTGGTTAACCTCGACCATCTTCGCTCGGTGGTCGGATTCCGCGGTTACGCCCAGCGCGATCCGCTGCAGGAATACAAGTCCGAAGCTTTCGAGCTGTTTCAGGCGCTTCTCGCCAACCTGCGCCAGGCCGTCATGGCGCAATTGATGCGGGTCGAGATTGTCCGCGAGGCTGCCGCCACTCCGGAGCCGGAACTGCCGGAAGGCATGCAGGCCCATCATATCGACGCCACCACCGGAGATGACGAGTTCGGCGTGACGGAAGGACAGCCGGTTCCCGGCGCTGTTGCGCCGGAAGACCGTGATCCCGAGGACGAATCGACCTGGGGCAAGGTCGGCCGCAACGAGGCCTGCCCCTGCGGATCGGGCAAGAAATACAAGCACTGCCACGGCGCCTACTGACCGTCCGCAAGCACGCATGACCAGGGCCGGGATCGACAGCCTCGATCCCGGCCCTTTTTGTGCGGCGAGCAGCTTCAGGTTCCGCCATTCCGGTCACTTATCCGCCGGTCCCGCGCAACAGGAACCATTACGTGTCCCGATCCAGCACTGAACTGCCGGACTCCACGAGCTTGAAGCCGGTGGCCAAACCGTTTCTTAACGTCGCCATGGCAATGTGCCCGGACAA
>JACKJT010000004.1 GCA_020637795.1 Hoeflea sp.
CCAGCGGCCCATAGGTCAGCGGGCACACCAGAAGCTCCAGCATCTTGATGTCGACGGCGCCCCTCGATCGGGGCATCTTGGCAGGCTGGCTCTGGTTGGTCATTTGCACGGACCGCGCCTATTGCAGAACGCGCCCATAATCGTCCGAATCGCGCGCCAGGGCAATCTCGGTAATCGCAATCAGCGTTTCCGCCCGCACCTTTAGATTGTCGGCCTCGAGCAGCGCCTGTTTTTCCGCAGGCCCATAGGGCGACATCATCGACAGCGAATTGACCAGAGTCTCGGTGCTCGCCCGCTCGACGGAATTCCAGTCGGCCTCCAGATCGTTTGCTTCCAGGTAGGCCTTGAAGCTTTCGAGCAGCGCCTTCCTGTCAACTTCCGCACCTTCGTCGGCGGCGGCTTCGAGATCGCCCAGAAAGGGCGAAATGCGGCAAATCCGGTAGGACTTGCGGCCCCGCTCTACCTCGCCGCCCACCCTGAACCGGCAGACACCGCCCAGCGTGATGACATAGCGCCCGTCCCCGGTTTCCGCGAACGAGGTAATCCGCCCAAGACAACCGACCCGGCAGAGATCCTCCACCGGCCCCTTGCAGGACTGGGCCTCCGCCAGCGCCGGCTGGATCACGCCGATCAGCCTGTGCGAACTCAGGGCATCGTCAAACATGGAAAGATATCGCGGCTCGAAGATGTTGAGCGGCAACTGCGAACCCGGCAGCAACAACGCGCCCGACAGCGGAAACACCGGAACCTGATCCGGAATGTCCGCTTCGACCCGATAGGATTTGTTCCCGACCTGCATGCCATTAAGCCTCAATGTTCATTACACACGGCAATGTGGGGCAAACCAGCAATTTCTCAAGGGTCCGGCAACAAAACAGGCGTTCAGGAGAACAGCAGCGAAGAAAGCTGCCGCCGCGCCGAAAGCGTTGCGGGATCCACCGGCCCCCAGGCTTCGAAGAACTCGAGCAGCGTCTTGCGCGCAGCCTCGTCTTCCCATTTCCGGTCCTTGCGCATGATCGTGAACAGCTCGTCGGCCGCCGCTTCCCGATAGCCCTGCGCATTGAGGATCTTGGCGAATTTCAGCCGTGCCTCGTGATCGGCCGGATTGGAGGCCAGCCGGGCTTCCAGTTCCACCGGATCGCCGAGCTCGGCGACTTCACGCGCCATTTCCAGCCGCTTGAACACGGAGGCGACCTCCGGATCCTTGCGTTCCTCCATCGGAATGGCATTGAGCAGCTTTTCCGCGCGGTCGAATTCGCCGGCCGCCAGCATGCAACCGGCCATCCCGGCGATGGCGCCGACATGACCCTGGTCCATCTGCAGGATGGCGCCAAACCCGCGTGCCGCGGTTTCCACATCGCCTGCGGTGAAGGCCTCGCGCGACTGCGCCAGAATCTGCTCGATCTGTTCTTCAGTCGAGGATTTGGCCGGAGGCCCGGCGACCTTGTCGATGAACTCGCGGATCTGGCTTTCCGGCAGCGCGCCCATGAAGCCGTCCACCGGCTTGCCGGCGGAGAAGGCGACCACGGCGGGGATCGACTGGATTCCCATCTGCCCGGGGATCGCCGGGTGATCATCGATGTTGAGCTTGACCAGCTTGACCCGGCCATTCGCCTCCCGGACCACCTTTTCAATGACCGGGGTGAGTTGCTTGCAGGGTCCGCACCACGGCGCCCAGAAATCCACCAGCACGGTGACATCCCGCGACGCCTGGATCACGTCGGCGGTAAAGCCCGCGGTCGTCGTGTCGGAAATCAGGTCACCCGCGGCAGCACCCGGTCCCGCATTGGCGGCAGTCACCGGCTTGTCGCCGAAGGTCACCGTGCCGCTCATCTGACCGCCCGGGGCCGGTGCATATGGATTGTCATAGTCGCTCATGGGTCAATTCCCGTGCTTCTCAAGGATAGGTGTGCCTAAGGTCGTTGTTCAGGCCGAAACTTTCAAGATCCTGGGTTCATGGCCGGTATGGCTCAGGAACCGCATCAGATCGTCGCGTCCGATCGAAGTGGTCGCATCGTTGCTCAACGGGTGGGCATTGATAATGTCGTGGTCCATCAGCGGCGCGTCAATGACGATTGTCACCTCGTGCGCCGGATCGTTGATCGCCGAGAAGATCGTCACCGAGCCCGGCGTTACCCCGAGCTTTTCCATCAGCGCCTCGGGCTTGCCGAACGACACCCGGCCGCTGGCGCCGATCAGCGTATGGATCGTCTTGAGATCGACTTCGGCGTTTTCCTCGAGCGTGACGAGGAAACAGGCGCCTTTCTTGTCCTTGAGGAACAGGTTCTTCGTGTGTCCTCCGGGTATCTCGTCCCGCAGCGACTGCGATTCGGAGACAGTGAACACCGGGGCATGATCAACGGTCGGATGCGCGATCCCCAGCGCATCGAGGCAATCGAACAATTCTTGGCGGGTCTTAGGCATTAAACGAAACCTTGCTTGAACGAGAAGGGTCTTGTCGGCCGGAGCTGCATGCCGGCCTGTGTCTGCCCGGATTTCGCCAGCCTGATTTGCCCCTTGATAGGCAAACCGGCAAATCAGCGCAATGCCTGCCCCTTTACAGGCGAAATCGCCCTGGCCCCCGTTGGCAGAAAACCGCGATGGAAACCGCGTGGAACAGGGCGGAATGCGATATAGTGCAATTGACTGAAAATTCCCTGTTGCAATTGAAAGCAGGTTGCGCCATATAGCGCCGGTCCGGGCCGGAACGGCTTGGACAACCGGTCCGAATTCCCCACGGACATGGTCATGAGCGGGCGTAGCTCAGGGGTAGAGCACAACCTTGCCAAGGTTGGGGTCGGGCGTTCGAATCGCCTCGCCCGCTCCAGTTTCTCCACACTTCAGACATGATGAAACTGGCTTTCACGCGTCAGGCCGGGCCTCCGGCGACTGCGAACGGTTACACACCTGCGTCACCCGGATTATGGCCGGCCCGATTGACCGGGCAAACCGGGAAATCATCGCCCTTGTCCGGAAATCGAAGTGACCGTTCCGATTTGACCGGCATCAACGCGGCAGGCGGTGAATATCCGGATAATGTTGCTATAGATCGAGCTGGGGGTCAGCATCGGGACCGTCTTCGCCCGAATCTCGTGGCCCTGTCATCAATCCGTCCACCCGCATGTCCGCGTTCAAACCCTTCCAACACCGAGCAAGCACTCCATGATTTCCGAACTTTTTATCGGCACCCTGACCATTCTGGCCTCCACCGCCGTGATGATCGCCTTCGTGCTTGTCACCATTCGCCTGGTCCGCAAGGCGGAAGCCAATTATGCCGATCGCCGCCCGGGGATCTGGCAGTTCTTCCGGCTGCTCTCCAGCGCGGTGGTGCTGGTGCTTATGGCCAACACCGTCTGTGTCTGGCTCTGGGCAATTCTTTTCTACGGCCTCGGGGTGTTTCATACTTTCGAGGAAGCGGTCTATTTCTCGATGGTCTCCTTCACCACCGTCGGTTACGGCGACGTCGTGGTGGAACGCGACTGGCGCATCCTGTCCGGCTTCGTCTCGGTCAACGGCCTTCTGGCGTTCGGGGTTTTCACCGCGGTCCTGATCGAGATCATCAGGGGCCTGTCAGATCGCTACATTCCGCGACGCTAGAGCCGATCATCTTTGGCTCTAATCGCTACCCGGTAACATCCTGCTCTCGAAATGCCGGCCGGTTTCTCTTATATGCAAACCAAAGGCCTGACGGGTCGACGCAGGCAAAGGGAAACTTCATGGCGCGGATTGATCAGACAGGGGATTGGCGGGACCGGCACGCGCCTTCTCTCGCCGAGGTCGAATCCCTGGCGATAGACGCCTATGCCAACCTGCCGGAGAGCTTCCGCGTCCATACCGGCGACGTGGCAATCATTGTCGCCGATTTTCCCGAAGACGACATCTTTGAGGACATGGGCCTTGAAACCCCCTTCGATCTACTGGGTCTTTTCGAGGGCCGTGGCCTGACCGAGCGTTTCACCATCGAAACCGGCGAACTCGCCAACCGGGTCATCCTCTACCGCCGGCCGATCCTCGACTATTGGGCGGAAAACGACGAAACCCTGGGCGACATCATCACCCATGTCCTGATCCACGAGATCGGCCATCATTTCGGCCTGTCGGACGAGGACATGGAACGCATCGAGGCCGGCGTTTCCTGAACCCGGCCCTCTGACGCGGCCGGGTTCGGTCAGTTTCAGCCGCAGAGATCCCTTGCGATCACGGCGAACAGGCCGACGCCCGTCGGAATCAGCTCATCCGGGAAATCGAAATCGGGATTGTGCAGCCGCGGATGGTCCTCGCCCGAGCCGAGCACGAACAGTCCGGTTTTGGCCACGCTTCCGAAACGGCCGAAATCCTCCGACCAGCGGAAGGGATCGCCCACCTCGACGCGGCTGACCCCCAGGGCAATGGCCGCCTTGTCGATAAACGCCACCGCCTCTTCGTCATTATGACCTGCCGCAAAATTTTCGTGCCGGTCGAAATCCACGCCCAGGCCGCCGGCCGCGGCCAGTTCCCGCGCAAGCGCTTCGGCCTTGCCCATCAATTCGGCCTGCAACCCGTCGTCGATGGCGCGGATGGTGGCCCAGACATCGGCCTCTCCCGGAGAGATCCCGAAAGCCGCCTCGCCGAGCCGCGCATGCGAAAGCGTGACCAGCGAGTGACCCGGCGTGTGGCCGAGCGTCGCGGGCAGCGCCGGCAGCGCCTCCACCAGCCTGACCATCACCGCCGCCGGGCTGACCCCGGCCTCGGGCTGCGCCGCATGCGAGGTCCGGCCGGACAGCCGGATCGCCAGCCCCTCCGATGCGAAGGTGAAGGGACCGGGCCGGACGCCCACCGCGCCGAGCGGCAGGCCCGGAAGATTGTGAAGCGCAAAGGCGAAATCCGGGCGAATCCGCTCGAACCGCTGATCGGCAATCACATCCGCAGCACCCGCCCCGGTTTCCTCGGCGGGCTGGAACATGAGCACCACCCGGCCGCGAACCGGCCGGTTTGCCGCAAGCTGCCGGGCCAGGCCGCACAGAATTGCCATGTGCCCGTCGTGGCCGCACAAGTGCCCCTTGCCGTCGATCTCGGACCGCCACCCGAAGGTGGAGATCTCGGTGATCGGCAAGCCATCGAGTTCGCAACGAAACAGCACCGTCGGCCCCTCGACGCCGCTGTCATAGACGGCCGCCACCCCGTGGGTGCCGAGACCGGTCAGGATCTCGTCGGCACTGCAGCGTTGCAGCTCGGCCACGATCCGGGCGGCGGTTTCCCGCTCCTGGCTAGAAAGCTCCGGCCTGCGGTGAAGCTCGCGCCGCAGCGAGACCAATTCCGCCGTATCGGTCGAAGTCAG
The DNA here is from genome assembly GCA_020637795.1 of Hoeflea sp. Lineage (GTDB taxonomy): Bacteria > Pseudomonadota > Alphaproteobacteria > Rhizobiales > Rhizobiaceae > Hoeflea. The sequence goes on from JACKJT010000004.1 coordinate 5,318, forward strand.
CAATTCGGTCAAGATCACTGTTCCCCGAGTTTCATGCCGGGATCGTAGTCCTTGCCTTCGACCTCCTTGGTCACCGCCTGGCCACAATGCATCAGCCCGGTCGCCGCGTTGAACGACAGGGAAGGAGAGCCATGCAGTTGCCAGCCCTTCGAGAGCGCCAGGCTGACCTTGTGGCAGAACGCGCTGTCGTCAGGTCCGGTAAGAAAGCGATAGAGTTTCATGTGGTCAGGTCTCCGCCGTGCCGCGCCGAAATCCGCGCCGCCTTTTCGATCAGCCGTTCGGCCATGTCCAGATGCAGCCGCTCGACCATCTTTCCGTCAAGACTGATGACGCCGCGGCCCTGATTGTCCGGCATGGCAAACGCTTCGGCAATTGCCCTGGCTTCGGCGAGCCGCTCAGGTGAAATTCCAAACGCGCTGTTTGCCGGTCCGATCTGTGAGGGATGGATCAGCGTCTTGCCGTCAAACCCCATCGCCTGGCCGTCGCCGCATTCCCGGATCAGTCCCGCCTCGTCCCGGAAATCATTGAACACGCCATCGAGCACATCAATCCCGTAGGTCCGCGCTGCAAGCACGATCTGCATCAGCCAGGGCGCCAGCCACGGCCGGCCCGGCAGGGCGGCAACGCCGGTTTCCTTCATCAGGTCGTTCGTTCCGGTGATGAAACAATCCAGCCGGGCTCCATCGGTCCGCGCCATGCGCGCGATCAGGCCGGCGTTCATCACCCCGCGCGGCGTTTCGATCATCGCCCAGAGCCGCAAGCTCGCCGGCGCATCGGTCTGCTCGAGAGCATCCTCCACCGCCGCAATGTCTTCGGGCGCCTCAACCTTGGGGATCAGGATCGCATCCGGCTTGCAGCCGCGTGCGGCAAGCAGATCCTCGCTACCCCATGGCGATGACAGGGAATTGATGCGGATGACGGTTTCCATGCCGGCGGGCAAGGACTGCGCCCGGCCATCGGCGAAGAAGCGCCGCAGGTTCTCGCGTGCCTCGGCCTTGGCGCCGGGCGCGACCGAATCCTCGAGATCGATCACGGCGCTGTCACAGGCCAGGCCTGGCAGCTTGTCGAGCGCGCGGGAATTGTTTGCCGGCAGATAGAGCACGGAGCGGCGAGGCCGGACCGGCCTTGAGGAGGATGACTGGTTCATACCGCTTTTATTGCCTTCGGCGGTGCGGCCATGCAAGGGGCTGCTTTCCGGCTGCAACAGATAAGTTGGGTCGCAGGTCCGCCGGGACCGGCCCCGCAGGCGGCTCCGGCAGGCAGCTATTGAACGCCACGCCCGCCATCCCCACATTCATTGCATGAAACAAGGAAACCTCGTCATGAGAAACATTCTCGCAGTCGTGACTGGCCTGGGTCTGGTGTTTGCCGCTTTCGCGGGCCTGGCGCTGGCGCTTGTTCTCGGCACTGTTGCGGCCGGCGCAATCGCCGTTGCCCGGCTGACCGGGCGGTTCCAGCCTGCCATGGCCACGGCCTCCACAACTGCAAGCCGTGACAAGTCCAAGACCGAATACCGGGTCTGGAATGACGGGCGCGGCACCATTATCGATATGTAATTCCAGACTTTGGTCGCACGGATTGGCCTTCTTGCGGCGAAGTCGTAGCCAACCCCTTCTTTTTCGGCTCCATGTTTGTTAAATGCTCCGGCACAGACAGACAGGACCAGCAAGTCATGGAAAAATTCTCCCGCCTCACCGGCGTTGCCGCACCCCTCCCGGTTGTCAACATCGACACCGACATGATCATCCCCAAGGATTATCTCAAGACGATCAAGCGCACCGGTCTTGGAAAGGGCCTGTTCGCCGAAGCGCGCTACAATGAGGATGGGTCGGAGAACCCGGAGTTCGTGCTCAATCAGCCGGCCTGGCGCAATGCATCCATCCTGATCGCGGGCGACAATTTCGGCTGCGGCTCCTCGCGCGAGCACGCGCCGTGGGCATTGCTGGACTTTGGCATTCGCTGCGTGATTTCCACCAGCTTCGCCGACATTTTCTACAACAACTGCTTCAAGAACGGCATTCTGCCGATCGTTGTCAGCCAGGAAGACCTCGACAAACTGATGGACGACGCACGCCGCGGCGCCAATGCAACCGTGTCGATTGACCTGGAAGAACAGGAAATCCGCGGCCCGGATGGCGGCGTGATCAGGTTCGATATCGACGCCTTCAAGAAGCATTGCCTGCTCAATGGACTGGACGACATAGGATTGACTCTCGAGAAAGCCAGCGCCATCGATACATATGAAGCCAGGGCTGCGGACAATCATCCCTGGCTTTAGATCCGGTTCGCTGGCAAACAAGCTGCCGGATTTCATGGTGAATTTTGCGTTTCGGCGCGGGTAGAGGGGAGTATTCATGTCCAAGGATATCGAAGCATCGATCATCGCACTTATCGCGTCCTCGGGTGAAATCGAAGCTGGCGAGATCACGCGCGACACCGAACTGGCGGAACTCGAAATCGATTCGCTCGTCCTGACCGAAATCGTGATGGATATAGAGGATCAGCACGATATCGAGATCGATCTGAACACTGCCGAAGCCTGGGAATCGCTCAAGACCGTCGGCGACATCGTCGACATGGTCAAGAAACTCGTCGCGGACAAGAATTGATCATGAACCAACGGCGTGTCGTCATCACCGGAATGGGCGGCATTTGCGCTTTGGGGAGCAATTCCGGCGCGATCTGGGACGGCATGAAAGAAGGCCGGGACGGCTGCCGTCCGATCGAGATCGAAGCCCGCGACCTCAAGGTCAATGTCGGCTGCGGCATCATCGGCTACCCGGAAGAGGACGGGGTCGACAAGCGCCAGAGCGTGACCATGAGCGGGATCGGCCGGATATCGGTGATTGCCGCGCGTCAGGCCATGCAGCAGGCCGGCCTCGAACCCGGCGGGTTCAACCCGACGCGGTCCGGCGCGGTGGTCGGCGTTGGCATCTTCGGCACCGATGCGGTCGACCAGGCCTATGTCGACATCTTCGTCGAGAAGAAGAAGCGCCCCCACATCTTCACGGTTCCACGGGTGATGCCGAGCGGCCCATCCGCCCACGTCTCCATCGCCATGGGGCTGCAGGGCCCGGTGTTTGGCGTGACCTCGGCCTGTTCATCCGGAAACCATGCCTTCATCTCCGCCGTGGACCAGATCAGGCTTGGCCGCGCCGACGTGATGCTCGCCGGCGGCGCGGAACTGGCGCTCGTCTACGGACCGCTCAAGGCCTGGGAAGCCATGCGGGTGCTTGCCCGCTCGGTCTGCCGGCCGTTTTCCGCCGATCGCGACGGGTTGGTGCTGGGCGACGGCGCCGCCATCGCGGTTCTCGAATCCTATGAGCATGCAAGGGCACGCGGCGCCAACATTCTGGCCGAGATCATCGGGGTGGGCATGTCCGGAGATGCCTCCGACATCGTCAACCCGACGGTGGAGGGACCTGCCGCGGCCATTCGCAATTGCCTTGCCGACGCCGGCATATCCGCCGACCAGGTCGACTACATCAACGCCCACGGCACCGCCACCCAGGCCAACGACCAGACCGAAACCCGCGTCATCCGCGATGTGTTCGGTTCCGCCGCGGACAAGGTCGCGGTCTCCTCGACCAAGTCGATGCATGGCCATTGCCTCGGCGCATCGAGCGCCATCGAGTTGATTGCCTGTGTCAATGCGGTGCGCGAGGGCGTGATACCGCCGACCATCAACTACACCACCCCCGACCCGCTTTGCGATCTTGACATAACGCCGAACGTGGCGCGCGAACGGAAGGTCGACATCGCCATCTCCAATGCATTTGCCTTCGGCGGCACCAATGCGGTGATTGCGGTAAAGAAGGTCTAGGCCGGATACATCTAGTTGAGGGTGAACTCCTTGCTCTCCACCACGATCGACCTGCCCTGCCTGACGATTGCGGCTTCCAGCCTGTAGTGCCCGGCCCTCGGAGCCCCCTTCTTGCCCGCATAGGCGACATAGACCGCCTTTGACCGGTCCAGCGGCTCGCTCGTCTGCTCGCTGAACAGCCGCCCGTCCCTTTCGATCCGCAGGGTGAACCGGTCTGCTTTCGCCAGGTTGATCGCCCAGACATAGCCGATCAGAGCCTGTGAGTGCGCGCCCGGCAGCGCTGGAAGACCCGACTGCACCAGTTGCCTGTCGCTGACCGGCCCATCCGCAAATCCGGCTGACAGTACCGTCGGCATGTCAGGTGCGGTCAGAGCCACCATCGCGCTGGCATCCAGCCAGCCGCGGGCGCCGGAACCCGCAGCCTTGCCCGCGTCGATTGCGGCACAGGCCTGGCCTGCGCGCAATCCGGTGAACGGATCCGTCACCTTGCCGTCGCGGCGCAATGTCACATGCACGTGCGGAAACTGCGCCATCCCGGAGGCCCCGACCAGCCCGAGCACATCGCCCTTGCGCACCTTCGTCCCCGGCGCCAGCCGCAGCGAACCCTTTCGCATGTGGCAATACTGGGTCTCGAGCCCGCCGCCATGATCAAGGATCAGGCCATTGCCGCACTCCCGGGAAGCGACCGCCTTGCGGTCCTCATCGGTCAACACAATCCGGTCGGCCATTCCATCGCGTGAGGCTTTGACGACGCCATCCGCCATGGCGACAACCTCCACCCCGCGCGTCACATCTTGCATCGACAGGACCCGGAAATCCGTTCCCTTGTGGCCGTCATAGGTCTTGGTTCCGCACCAGGGATCCCGGGCGCCGGGACCCGGATCGAGATCGACGAATTGCTGGATCGGGCAGATCGATCCTTCCGGACAGGCAAGCGGAAGCCCGAACATCGGCTCCGCCGCGACCGGCAAGGCGGGCACGAGCAAAAGCAGGCCAAGCTCTATGGTCCGGCGCAGCACGGTCAAAAGACAAGTTGGCAAGCCAGACAGTTGAAAACCCTCCGCAGGGTGTTTAAGGACGCTTCATCTTTTCGATTTTGGTCCGGGGACTTCAAAATGGCAACACGCTCTCTCTTTCTTCTCCCAGGTGACGGCATCGGCCCGGAGGCCATGGCCGAGGTCCGCAAGATCATCGCCCACATGAATGAAAAGGAAGCCGCGGGCTTCTCGACCGACGAGGGCCTTGTCGGCGGTTCGGCCTATGATGCGCATGGCCAGGCGATCTCGGACGCGGACATGGACAAGGCCATGGCAGCCGACGCGGTGCTGTTCGGCGCCGTCGGCGGCCCGAAGTGGGATGCCGTCCCCTATGAAGTCCGCCCCGAGGCAGGCCTGCTGCGGCTGCGCAAGGACATGGAACTCTTCGCCAACCTGCGCCCTGCAATCTGCTATCCGGCATTGGCGAACTCGTCATCGCTGAAAAAAGACGTGATCGAAGGCCTCGATATCCTGATCGTGCGCGAACTTACCGGTGGCGTCTATTTCGGCGAGCCCAAGGAAATCATCGACCTCGGCAACGGCCAGAAGCGCGGCATCGACACCCAGGTCTACGACACCTACGAGATCGAGCGCATCTCCGCGGTCGCCTTCGAACTGGCGCGCACCCGCCGCAACGAAGTCTGCTCGATGGAAAAGCGCAACGTCATGAAGTCGGGCGTTTTGTGGAACGAAGTCGTGACCGCGACCCACAAGGCCCGTTTCTCCGACGTCAAGCTCAGCCACATGCTGGCCGACGCCGGCGGCATGCAGCTGGTGCGCTGGCCCAAGCAGTTCGACGTCATCGTCACCGACAACCTGTTCGGCGACATGCTCTCCGACATCGCCGCGATGCTGACCGGCTCGCTCGGCATGCTGCCGTCGGCCTCGCTCGGCGCACCCGACGCCAAGACCGGCAAGCGCAAGGCGCTCTACGAGCCGGTGCACGGCTCGGCCCCCGACATCGCCGGCCAGGGCATCGCCAACCCGATCGCCATGATCGCGTCCTTTGCCATGTGCCTGCGCTATTCCTTCAACATGGTGGCCGAAGCCGATCGTCTCGAGGCTGCGATTGCAACCGTGCTCGACAAGGGCCTGCGCACCGGCGACATCATGTCGGACGGCTGCCAGAAGGTCTCGACCGCTGAAATGGGCGACGCCATCCTGACCGCCTACGCCGGCTGACACGGCGCAGATTTCCGCAAACTTGCACCCGGTCCGGCCAGAAGCCGGGCCGGGTTTTTCATGCCCCGGTCAAACCGGGATACGGCCGTGCAGCGGTGATGACTTGATGATGGCGGTATTGGTCTCGGCCCGGTCATGAAACGGCAGCAGCACCGGATCAAGCTCCGCAATCGAACGCAACACCAGCCGGGTGACGAAACAGTCCTCACCCGTCACCTTGTCGCAATCGACGAAACCCGGCTCATTCATGATCATGTCCTCGACAACATGCATGTTCCCGGGCCTGGGCTTGATCCTGACAATCGCCTGCAGCGGGTAGCCCAGCGCCTCGAGATCGAGATCCACACTAAAGCGCGATATGACGCCGTTCGCTTCCAGCCTGCGCATCCGGTCGCCCGTCGATGGGCCGGACAATCCGACCCTCCTCGACAATTCGCTGACCGGCATGCGGGCATCTTCACGCAGCAGCCTGACAATCAGCCGATCTTTCTCATCCAGTTTCACCATGAAGGCGATCTCCCAAAATAGTGGTTATATTGAAGGCAATTTCATCATTTGCCCTTGGGAACTGCAAGGTCAGAAGAAAATCCATCCGCTATCCTGCCCGAAATCGAACACGAGGGAAAAACCATGACTGTTGAACGCATTGCCGCCTTCGCTGACGCTGGAGAAGGCGGAAACCCCGCCGGGATCGTGATCGCCGAGCAGTTTCTCCCCGAATCCGAGATGCGCCGCATTGCCGCCGAGGTCGGATACTCCGAGACCGCCTTCGCCATTCCGGACGGGGCACCCGACCGGTGGCGTGTGCGCTACTTCTCGCCCGAATCGGAAGTCCCGTTTTGCGGGCACGCGACGATTGCGCTCGGGGCGGCGCTCGCAAGGCACGCCGGCGATGGCCGCTACGGTCTCAGGCTCAATGACGCCGAGATCACCGTCGAAGCCAGGGCCACAGGATCGGGATACAGCGCCGCACTGCAGTCGCCGCCAACACGCAGCAGGCCGGCCGATCCGGCGCTTGTCGACAAGGCCCTCTCGCTTTTCGCCTATAGGGCCGGTCAGCTCGACCCGGCGCTTCCGCCAGCCCAGATCCATGCCGGCGCCGACCACCTTGTGCTCGCTCTCGGCAGCCGCGCCGATCTTGCCGCCATGAGCTACGACCTCGATGCCGGCCGCGCACTGATGCGCGAATACGGCCTCGTCACCATCATGCTGGTCCACATCCGCACTGAGACAGACTTCGACGTCCGCAACGCCTTTGCTTCGGGCGGGGTTCTCGAGGATCCGGCAACCGGCGCCGCTGCCGCAGCCTTTGCCGGCTATCTGCGCGATCTCGGCTGGCCGCACCAAAACCGCATCCGGATTACCCAAGGCGAGGACATGGGCGCACGATCCGTGATCGAAGCGGAATTCAGCGATGAGCCAGGCAGCTCGATCCGGGTCTCAGGCGCCACCCGCGATATTGAGCACTCCTGATTTCGACCCCGGCAACCCTGTTCTGCGAACGGCCACAGCGGTGGACCAGACCCCGCGACGCTCGGATCCGGAGCGGCAAGGCGGCCGTTCCTGGCGGCAAGAAACTCCCGGTCAGGATGGAATTGACTTTTCACCGCACTTGCATCAAAACACCGCCACCATGCGCACCACGATCAAAACCAAAACCACGATCTGACCCGTTCCGCCCCTCACTCTCCCCGGGGCGGGAAGAGTGGCGCTTGACCGCTAACAAGGGGAGAGAGGAGCACGGGAACCATGGGTTTCAAAATCGCAATCGCCGGGGCGACGGGCAATGTCGGCCGCGAAATGCTCAACATCCTTGCAGAGCGCGCCTTCCCTGTCAGCGAAGTCGTGGCGCTCGCCTCGAGCCGTTCGGTCGGCACCGAGGTCTCTTTCGGCGACAAGACCCTCAAGGTCAAGAATCTCGAGACCTATGACTTCTCCGACACCGATCTCTGCCTGATGTCGGCCGGCGGCACCGTCAGCAAGAAGTGGTCGCCGAAGATCGGTGCGCAGGGCTGCATCGTCATCGACAATTCCTCGGCCTGGCGCTACGACGCCGATGTGCCGCTGATCGTGCCGGAAGTGAACCCGGACGCAATTTCCGGCTACACCAAGCGCAACATCATCGCCAATCCGAACTGCTCGACCGCGCAGCTGGTGGTGGCACTGAAGCCGCTGCATGACCATGCGAAGATCAAGCGCCTGGTGGTATCGACCTACCAGTCGGTCTCCGGCGCCGGCAAGGATGGCATGGACGAGTTGTTCAACCAGACCCGCGCCGTCTTCGTCGCCGATCCGATCACCAGCCACAAGTTCACCAAGCGCATCGCCTTCAACGTGATCCCGCACATCGATGAGTTCATGGAAGACGGCTACACCAAGGAAGAATGGAAGGTGCTGGCCGAGACCAAGAAGATGCTCGATCCGAAGATCAAGGTCACCTGTACCGCCGTGCGCGTGCCGGTTTTCATCGGTCATTCGGAATCGGTCAACATCGAGTTCGAGAACGAGATCAGTGCCGAGGAAGCACGCGACATCCTGCGCGACGCGCCCGGGTGCCAGGTCATCGACAAGCATGAGGACGGCGGCTACATCACGCCTTATGAATGCGCCGGCGAAGACGCGACCTTCATCTCGCGCATCCGCGAGGACGCGACCGTCGAGAATGGTCTTAACATGTGGGTTGTTTCCGACAATCTGCGCAAGGGCGCGGCGCTCAACACGATCCAGATTGCCGAACTCCTGGTCAACCGTCGCCTGATCACCCCGCGCGCGGCGGCCTGACCGGCAAGCAGACCTGCAAGTATAACCCCGCGATTGAGCAACAATCGCGGGGTTTTTCATTGGCGAACAGCCCGTGACTTTTTGCCGAATCGCTGGCAAAGTCCGCCCCGGACCGGATTCACTTGGGCAGGGGTTGCAACACATGGACTACAAGGTTGGTAAGCTTAAGACTTGGACTGTCGCGGTCGTCATCGCGGCTGGCCTCGGCGGATCGGCGCAAGCGGCATCGTGTGGCAACAATGCGGCCGGGTTCCCGGCCTGGATCGGGCAGTTCAAACAGGAGGCCGCCAGAGCCGGTATTTCGCAACGCACGCTCGACCGGGCCTTCAAGAACGTCCGCTACGCAACGAAAACGATTTCGCTCGACCGCAACCAGAAGAGCTTCAAACTGTCATTCGAGCAGTTCATGCAGAAACGAGGCGCATCGGCCATCATTTCCAAGGGAAAGCGCCTGAAGAAACAGTATGCCGGGCTGTTTTCCTCGATCGAGAAGAAATACGGCGTTCCGGCCGGGCCGCTTATCGCGATCTGGGGCATGGAATCCGGCTTTGGCGCCTTTACCGGCAACCAGCACACCATGTCCGCGGTCGCGACGCTGGCTTACGATTGCCGGCGGTCGGCCTTTTTCACCGAACAGCTCTACGCCCAGCTGCAGCTGATCCAGAAAGGCTGGATTTCCCCGGACTTCAAGGGCGCCGCCCATGGTGAAATCGGCCAGACCCAGTTCCTTCCGGCCAACGTCGTGCGCTTTGGCGTCAATGGCGACAACAGCGGCGGTATCAATCTCGGCTCCGCTGCGGATGCGCTCGCCTCAACCGCGAATTTCCTGCGCGGCCATGGCTGGCGCAGGGGCGGCGGCTATCAACCGGGCGAAGTCAATTTCGGCGCGATCCAGGGATGGAATGCGGCAGGCGTGTACCAGAAGGCGATTGCAAAAATCGGCGCTGAAATCGATGGCGGCTAGAAGTTAGAAATTTTCGCAGCTGTCGCCGACCGCTGTCTGCACGCTGCTGACGATCTTGGTATCGCGAAACCCGAAAACCTCGCGGATCATCGTCTCGTTGTCCGGAAACTGGTAGCACACCAGAACCGAGGCCCTGGTTGCGTCAGACTCGGTTCCCGCCTCGAGTTGCCAGGCCAGGTTGGCGTTTTCCACCGCCTCTTCCCATTCATCGAGCGCCTCGATGAATTCGGCCTTGGTCTGGGTCACGCCCAGATCCTCCAGAGTAATGACCGCGTCGTCAGCCAGCAGGTCGGCTATCGCCACGCGATTGACATCAAAAAGCGCCGTATACCAGCGATCAAGCAATGAGTTTTGCGCCGACGCCGAAGAAACCGGCAGAAGAACCCCGAAAACAAGCAATAAAATCAAAGACCGGATTGCAACCATCGCAGGCTCCCAAAGTCATCGAGCGCGTTCTGACGCCTAAAGACTCATGGAACCGGAGGGTGGCACCCGATGTCAAGCTTGGGGGGCTTCGGGCCTGAAAAAATCGCCGGTCTTTGGATCCATGACCCACAATTCGCCGGTTGATATGTCGAACCAGGCGCCGTTGATCACCATCTTGCCGCGGTCTTCAAGGATCTTGACGCAAGGGAAGGTCCGCAGGTTGGCTATCGAATTGCGGATCGAGATCCGCTCCAGCGCCACCTGGCGTTCGCCGCCAGTCAGCAACTGGCTGCCCTGGATCTGCTGCGCGGCCGGCTTGAGCAGCCCCATCCAGTGTCCGATGAAATCGCCGGGCGACAGCGGCGCCGCATTGGGGTCGAGCGCCGCCTTGATGCCGCCACAGCGGCCATGGCCCATGACCACGATCTGCCGGATCTTGAGCGCCTGCACGGCGAATTCCAGCGCGGCCGAGGTGGCGTGGAAGTTGCTGTCGGGCGCATAAGGCGGCACCAGGTTGGCGACATTGCGCACCACGAACAACTCACCCGGACCGCAATCGAAGATGGTCTCGGGCGCCGCGCGGGAATCACAGCACGCAATCACCAACGTATGCGGTTCCTGGCCCGTTTCAGCCAGATTCCTGTAACGCTGCCGCTCGGCCGAATAACGGCCGCTCATGAAATTCTGGTAGCCTTCGAGCAGGCGGGTCGGAAATGTCGACATGCCTTCGCACATAGCCGGGCGGGCGGCGAAGATCAATCAACCATTTGCATCCCGATCATGGCGTCATCAACCAATCCGCCGCCAACAGGCGCCGCACGACGCGCGCTTCCGGACCTTAACTCGCGCTCTGACAATCCGCGCGAAGGCCACGATCAGCCATGGATGGCGATCAGGATCCCGTGCCGGTCCCGCACCGGGCCGGATGGAAACGGCTGGGTCAGGCGCGCCGCGTGACGTCCGGCCATCAGCAGATTGACGCTCGCATCGACCAGATCATCCATCGCGGCTCCTCGCGGCGGTCCGCGCGAAAGGATGTCGCGGTCAATGCCATGAGATGCAAGCAGCTCTATCCGCTCGGCAACGCCCTCGGGATTGACCGCGCCGCGAATCTTCTTTGGTGTTGCCATCGGAACCATGTTGTTGAGCCGGCAAAAGGCGAATTCCGGATGCGACTCGATCAGCCGGTCGCGCAGCCCGCCATCGCCCTGCAGCAGCCGGTCGATCTCCCTGATCTTGCCGAACAGGTGGAAGGCTTGCTTGGATACCTTCCTGGGCGGGTCCGAGCACTTCAGCGCCAGTTCACAGGCTTCGCGGTAGGTTTCAGCCTCCACCGCCGCCCGCGCCGGGATCGAAAACACGCTCGACTGGCGGGTGCCGAGATAGCCCCGGATCGCCTGTTCAGGTCCGCGGCCCGGACCGGCGATCCTGTCGGGCAGGCCGATCGGCATGTCCACGGCAATCGTCGCCGACGGGCCGGATTCGCCGACAAGATCGGCAAAGCGCCCGTAGATCCGCACCTGCGGCCGGGTTTCACCGGGCCTCAGGATCAGGGCAATCCAGCCGGCACGGCATCCATCGACGCCGACAAGCACCTGTCCGGATTGCAAAATCCCGCTCACGGCTTCTTGCGGCCCGCCATCGACATTACCCGGCGCATGTTGACCATGGCCATCGGGGTCCGCAGGCTTTGCGCGTCCGTCTCCAGCGTCAGCTCGTCGGCGCCGCGCCGCGCCGTCCGGGCAAGGATTTCGAACACGCTGCCCGTTGCCATCTGCAGGGCCTTCTCTTCCGGCACGCCTTCCAGCAAGCGGGCCAGGAAGGTCGCCGACATCAGGTCCCCCAGGCCGTTGGGAGCATTGGGGATAAGCCGGTGCTCGGCCATCACCGATTGCCGACCGCTGACCAGCAGGTTTCCGGTGCTGCCGGCCATCATGGCAATCGCCGAGGTGACCAGCACCCGCGCCGGTCCCAGGGTTTCCGCCGCTGCCGTCATCGAGCTTGAATCGGTCATCGGCGCGCCCGACAGCCAGGCAAGTTCGTGCACATTCGGCGTGGCGATGTCCGCGATCGGAATCAGTTCCGACGCAATCGACCTGGCCACGGCTTCGGGCACGTAGAGGCCGCCGGTGTCGCCGATTACCGGATCGCACATGTAGAGCGCCTCGGGATTTGCCTTGCGCACGGCGACCACCAGCCGCGCCACATCGGCCGCCTGTCCCGCATCTCCGAGGTAGCCGCTAAGCACGCCGCCGACCTCGCCAAGCCAGGATGTTCCGCAAAGATCATCGATCAGGGCCGAGAAATCCTCGCGCGACGGCACGATCCGGGTCGCCCGCGAATGCCCCGGATGCCACGGCAGAATCACCGTCGGAACCGCCCAGACCGGAAAGCCGAGCGTTTCGAGCGCGAACACCGCGGCGCGGTTGCCGACGGAGCCACGAACCACATGGCTTGAAATCACGATGACCGACGACCGGATATCGGGATTGCGCCTGTTCTCCGAAGTCATCGCGACACCTGTCCGATCATCCACAGCACCAGTCCGACAAAGGCAACCAGCGCCAGACCCCGGGCAATCCGGGTTCCCCAGACCTCGACCTTGTCGGATTTGTCCGCATCCTCGGCGGTGAAGTGATCGCGCACGCTGTTGGCGGCCGATTTCATCACCGGTGTGGCAGACAACCCGCCCTCCTCGCCGATCCGGTCGAGCGTGCGCTTTGCCTGGCGGACTGTTTCATCATCTTTCATCGCAAGGGCTCCCGGCCCGGTTCGATCGCATGCAGCCTGACATTATGCCGCACGCTGGTAAGCGGATTCGGCTCCAGGCGCAGGCACCGAAATCCTGCATCAATGATCATCCGGCCGGATCAGCGGGCAAGCCCGTGATACTCCGGATTTGGCTGCATGTCGGTTGCCGACGCCATGCGGTTGGTCATGTTGAAGAAAGCCGCCACAGCCGAGATATCCCAGATGTCACGGTCGGTAAAACCGGCATCGCGCAGCTTCTGCCTGTCGTCCTCGACAATCCGCGCCGGATCCTCGGTGATCAGGATGGCAAAATCAAGCATGGCCCGTTGCCGCGGCTCGAGATCGGCCACGCGGTAGTTCATCACCATCTGCTCTCCCAGTATGGGGTCGCCGGACAATTGCCGCACCGCGGCGCCATGGGCGGTCAGGCAGTAGAAGCACTTGTTGACCGAAGACACCGCGACGGCGATCAGCTCGCGTTCGAGCTTGCTCAGGTTGGAGCCGGCGAGCATCAGGTCGTTGTAGAAGGCGACAAAGGCCTCGAGTTTTTCATTGTTGAAGGCATAGGCCTTGAGCACGTTCGGCACCATGCCGAGCTTGTCCTGGCATTTGGCGAAATATGCGGTCATCTCCGCACTCAACGGTGTTTCCTGTTCCAGGGTCAGCGCGGTCGCGGCTTCTTGCGGGGTTTTCATCCTATTTCCTCCAATATTCGGTTTCGATAACGAAATCGTGTCGCTTTGACACACACTTCTGCTAGGATTCGACCAAAGATCAAGTCTTGGAGGGAATGGGATGGGGGTCAGGAACACCCGCAAGTCGGAAACACTGCTTGCGGAGACGGCGGAAATTGCTTCCAAAGGCAAGAAGCCGCACATCAATCCGGACGTGCTTTTTTCCAGCGTCAGCATGGACGATCTGGACCTTTTTCCGGCGAGAAGCCTTGCTTCCGCGGCAGTCCTGGCCGAATCCGAGATTCGCGCATGGGATGGAAAATCCTCCCGCTTGAGCCTCGTGAATGCCGATCAGGCCACTAAAGATGGCCGCGATGTCTCGATCCTGGCGATCACCACGCTCAACAAGCCTTTCCTCTATGATTCGGTGATGGGCGAGGTCACCTCGGATATTCGCGACATCCTGATGGCGCTGCACCCGATCCTGGTCATTTCCGGCAAGAAGCCGGCCAGACTTTTCTCCCATGGTGACGGCAGCGATCCCGCCCAGAGGGTCAGCCATATCCAGATCCACCTGCCGCGGCTGAGCCAGGCAGCGGCAGAAGACCTCACTGCGCGCGTTCGCCATGTGCTCGATCAGGTCCGTGCCGCGGTCGGCGACTGGAAGTCGATGCTGGCGATGATCGACCACAGCGCCGCCGATCTGGTGGCTCTTGACGTCGACAAGAAAACCGAGCCGGCACGCCAGGAAGCGCTGGCGTTCATCGCCTGGCTGCGCGACAACAATTTCACCTTTCTGGGCATGCGCGAATATGTCTACACCGGTGACGGCAAGTCGGCCGAACTGAGCCGCGCCTCGACCGAAGGTCTCGGCATCCTGTCGAATCCCGACGTACTTGTCTTGCGGCTTGGCAAGGACCAGGTCACCACCACGCCGGAGATCCTCGATTTCCTGCAGGGACCGGACTTCCTGATCGTCACCAAGGCCAATGTGCGCTCGGTGATCCACCGCCGCGCCTACATGGATTACATCGGCATCAAGCGCTTCAACTCGAAGGGCAAGGTCGTCGGCGAACTGCGCATCGTCGGGCTTTTCACCTCCACCGCCTACACAAGGTCGGTGACCAAGATTCCGCTGCTGCGGTCGAAGGTTCAGTCCGTTGTCTCCGAGTTCGGCTTCGATCCGGAAAGCCATTCCGGCAAACTGCTGCTCAACACGCTGGAAGCCTACCCGCGCGACGACCTGTTCCAGATCGATGCCCATCTGCTGGCCCGGTTCTGCATGCAGATCAACGAACTGTCCGACCGGCCGCGCGTGCGCGTGCTGCCGCGGATCGACCGCTTCGACCGGTTTGTCTCGCTGATCGTCTATGTGCCGCGCGATCAGTATGATTCGATCGCCCGCGAGCGGATCGGCAATTATTTCAAGACCGTCTACAATGGTCGTGTGTCGGCTTACTATCCCGCCTTTCCCGAGGGCGGCGTCGCCCGCGTGCATTTCATCATCGGCCGCTCCGAGGGCAAGACGCCGCAGATCCCGCAGGAACAGCTGGAATCCGACATCCGTTCCATCGTCACGCGCTGGGAGGACCAGTTCCGCGCCATCGGCGGCATCCGGTCCGAGCGGATAAATGTCAGCCAGTCCTACAAGGAACGGTTCCGGCCAGAGGAAGCGCTGGAAGACCTGGACAGCATTATCGCCTGCAAGGACACGGGCGCCATCCAGATCGCGTTCTACCGCGGTCAGGACATGGCGGATGACCATCTGGCCCTTAAGATCTTCCATGCCGGCGAACCGGTGGCTCTTTCGCGGCGCGTGCCGCTGCTCGAAAACCTCGGTTTCAAGGTGATCAGCGAGCAGACCCACGAGATTTTCCTCGACGAAAAGGCCGGAGTCTCGAGCACCGTCGTGCTGCACGACATGGAGATCATCCACGAGGACAGGCGCGGCATCGATCTCGATCACGACGGCGCCCGGCTCGAACAGGCCTTCCTCTCGGTCTGGCGCGGCGACACCGACAATGACAGCTACAACCGGCTCGTCACCAATGCCGGCCTGAACGTTCGCGAAGCAACCGTGCTGCGCGCCTATGCCCGCTACCTGAGGCAGGCAGGCATTGCCTATTCGCAGGAATACATAGCCCTCAGTCTCAACCGCCATTCCGGTATCGCCGCCAAATTGTTCGAATTGTTCCGGATCCGGTTCGATACGGCGTTGAAAGAGGCTAAGCGCACCGAACAGAGCGCCAGCGTCACCGAATCCATCGAGGCGGCGCTTGCCGAGGTCCCGAGCCTTGACGATGACCGGATCCTGCGGCGCTATGTCAACGCCATCGAATCCTCGCTCAGGACCAATTATTTCCAGACCGGCCCCAACGGTGCGCCGCGTCCGGCTCTGGCGTTCAAGCTTGACCCGAAAAAGCTCGAAGGTCTCCCCGAACCGCGGCCTTTCCGCGAGATCTTTGTCTACGGTTCGGAAGTCGAGGGCGTTCACCTGCGCTTCGGCCCCGTTGCCCGCGGCGGCCTGCGCTGGTCGGACCGGGCGCAGGACTACCGCACGGAAGTCCTCGGCCTGGTCAAGGCCCAGCAGGTCAAGAATGCGGTCATCGTGCCGGTCGGCGCAAAGGGCGGCTTCTATCCCAAGAAACTGCCCGCTGAAGGCGGCCGCGACGCGATTTTCGAGGCCGGGCGTGACGCTTACAAGCTGTTCATCCGCACCCTGCTGTCGGTGACCGACAACATTGTCGGCGATGCCATCGTTCCGCCGGCCAACACTGTTCGCCATGATGCGGACGATCCCTATTTCGTGGTCGCCGCCGACAAGGGCACGGCCACCTTCTCCGACACCGCCAATGCGCTCAGCCAGGAACAGGATTTCTGGCTCGATGACGCCTTCGCCTCGGGCGGTTCGGCCGGCTATGACCACAAGAAGATGGGAATTACCGCGCGCGGCGCCTGGGAAGCGGTGAAACGGCATTTCCGCGAAATGAACATCGACATCCAGACAACGCCGTTCACCGCCGCCGGCGTCGGCGACATGTCCGGCGACGTGTTTGGCAACGGCATGCTGCTGTCGACGCAGATCAGGCTGCTTGCCGCCTTCGATCACCGCGACATCTTCATCGATCCGGATCCCGATTGTGCCGTGGGCTTTGCCGAGCGAAGCCGGCTGTTCGATCTGGGCCGGTCGAGCTGGCAGGATTACGACAAGTCGAAGCTCTCAAAAGGCGGCATGATCATCCCGCGCTCGCTCAAATCGGTCGAGCTCACACCCGAGGCCGCCGCCGTGATCGGGCTCAAGCCCGGCAAGGCCACGCCGCAGGACATCATGACAGCGATCCTGTCGATGGAAACCGATCTGTTGTGGTTCGGCGGCATCGGAACCTACATCAAGGACGCCGGCGAGAACGACGCGGATGTCGGCGACCGCGCCAATGACGCCATCCGCATTCATGCCCGCCAGGTCCGCGCCAAGGTGATCGGCGAAGGCGCCAATCTCGGCGTGACCCAGAAAGGCCGGATCGCCTATGCGCTCAATGGCGGCCGCTGCAATTCGGATGCGATCGACAACTCCGCCGGCGTCAATTCCTCCGACGTCGAGGTCAACATCAAGATTGCGCTCGCCAACGCCATGCGCGAGGACCGGCTCACCCGTCCCAAGCGCAACACGCTGCTGGCCGCCATGACCGACGAGGTGGCCGAGCTGGTGCTGCGCAACAACTATCTGCAGACCTTGGCGATCTCCGTCGCGGAGGCCGATGGCGTATCCGGCGTCGGCGAACTCAACAGGGTGATGGGCAATCTCGAAGCCCGGGGACTGCTCAACCGCAAGGTCGAGTACCTGCCCGATGACCTGGCGGTCGCCGAAAGGGTCGCCGCCGGCCATGCCCTGACCCGGCCCGAGATCGGGGTGCTGCTCTCCTATGCCAAGCTGGTGCTGTTCGACGAGATCGTCGCCAGCGCCCTGCCGGACGATCCCTATTTCGACGAGACGCTCAGGTCCTACTTCCCGAAGAAGATGCAGAAGCCGCATTCGGCCGATATCGCCAGCCACAGGCTGAGACGTGAAATCATTTCGACCCTGCTCGGAAACGATGCGATAAACCGTGGCGGACCGGCCTTTGTCATCGGCATGGGCGACAAGTCGGGCGCCACCGCCGACGAAATCGTCAAGGCCTTCGTTCTTGCCCGCGACGGGCTCCTGCTCAACCAGCTCTATGCGCAGGTCGATGATCTCGACACCAGGGTGCCTGGCGCCGTGCAGAACCAGCTCTACGCCCGGATCAGCGACACGCTCAAGACTGTCACCGGCTGGGCGCTCAAGACAGGCGCGGCGCAGGGTGATCTCGGCTCGGCGGTCAGGTCGATGCAGGAAAGCATCGCCAAGCTCGACGGCAAGCTGGCGGCGGCCATGCCCGATTTCATGCGCCAGGAAGCCGAAGAGGAGCGCAACGAGCTTGTCGCCCAATCGGTTCCGCTCGAACTGGCAAACCGGATCTCCGGGCTCGGCGCACTGACGCTGGCACCCGACATCTGCCATGTCGCGGCCTATTCGAAGACCGATCTGGGCCGGGCGACACAGGCCTTCTTTGCGGTCACCGAAGCGTTCCGGCTTGGCAGGATCGTCGCCGCCGTGGACCGGATCCCCGTCAGCGATCATTTCGAGGGCCTGGCGCTGGCGCGCAGCCTCGACGAGATCTCCCAGGCCCGCCGGATCATTGCCGGTGCGGCACTCGACAGCAACCCGAAGTCGGCAAGCCCGGCCGAGGAATGGCTCACGACCAACAAGGACCGCATCGCCCACGTCCGCGGTCAGATCCTGACGCTGACCGACAGCGGCGAATTGTCCGTCGCAAAACTCACCGTTGCCGCCGGCATGTTGAGCGATCTGGCTCGATCCCTGCGCGCATGACCGGGCACGGGGCCGATAGGGGGCAACACAATGACTGATCTGACCGGACTGCCGTCCGCACCCGTTGTCCAGCGCCGCGGCGTGTGGGGCTGGATGCTGTTTGACTGGGCGGCGCAGCCGTTCTTCACCGTTGTGACCACTTTCATCTTCGGCCCCTATTTCATCAGCCGCATGGCCAGCGATCCGGCCACCGGCCAGGCCGCGTGGGGTTACGGCATTGCCGCCGGTGGCCTGCTGATCGCCGTCTTTTCACCCGTGCTCGGGTCGATTGCCGACCAGACCGGACCGCGCAAACCCTGGATCGCGTTCTTTGCGATCATCAAGATCGTGGCGCTGTGCGGCCTGTGGTTTGCCGCGCCCGGCTCGAGTCTTGTTGGTATTGTCGCGCTGTTCACCCTGGCCTCGGTGGCGGCCGAGTTTTCCATCGTGTTCAATGATTCCATGCTGCTGCGGCTGGTGCCGAAGGCGGAAATCGGGCGGGTCTCCAATCTCGCCTGGGGGCTGGGTTATCTCGGCGGCATGATCGTGCTGATCTTCATCATCGCCTTCCTGGCCGCATCGCCGGAAACCGGAAAAACCCTGATCGGCCTCGATCCGCTTTTTGGCCTCGATCCGGTCCAGGGCGAGGACGCCCGCGCATCCGGACCGATTTCGGCGCTCTGGTACGCCGTCTTCATCCTGCCGATGTTTCTCTTCACCCCGGATGCGGGTGGACGCCGGGCCCTGAAGGGGGCGGTGCGCGACGGCCTCAGCGAATTGCGCTCGACGCTGGGAGAGGTGCGAAAGCGCGCCGGCATCTTCCGGTTTCTGGTCGCACGCATGATCTACCAGGATGGCGTCAACGCGCTTCTCGCCCTGGGAGGCGGGTTTGCCGCCGCCATGTTCGGCTGGTCGATCACCGAGATCGGCGTCTACGGCATCATGCTCAATGTGGTGGCAATTTTCTCGTGCCTCTACGCCAGCCGCCTCGACACGCAGCTTGGCTCCAAACTGGTGGTCCTGATGGCTATCCTGTTGTTGCTGATTGCCACGCTCGGCATCGTCTCCACCGGTCCGGGCTTCACCCTGTTCGGCGCGCTGCCATTTGGCGAGGCTGACAGTGGCGGACTGTTCGGGACCGCTGCCGAGAAGGCCTATATCATGTTCGGCCTGCTGATCGGCATCGCCTTCGGACCGGTGCAGGCCTCGTCGCGCGCCTATATGGCCCGAAGCGTCACCGAAGACGAAGCCGGGCGCTATTTCGGCATCTATGCGCTGGCGGGCCGCGCCACCAGCTTCCTGGCGCCTTTCATGGTCGCCACCGTCACCGCTCTGAGCGGATCGGCGCGCCTGGGCATGGCGACCATCACCATCTTCTTCGCAGTCGGCCTGGTCATTCTCTGGACCACGCCCTACCCCGCCGACCAGCCTCAGCAGAAACGCTGATCCGGGAAAAGCCGTCTTTCTGAAAATTTGGAAAACCGTTGCAGGTCATTGCCGCCAAGTTCCATACTTAAGGTATGGACCATACTCCGGGTACGGCAAACACCCCTCCGGCGAACCGGCAGGTCGGGGCGCGCCATCTGCCGAATGCGATGGCTTGCCCGGTCTGCTGTTAAGCCCTCAAACCATACGAAGAGCTTAACGTCCTGAAGAATAATCGCGATCTGCCGCGATTCCGCAAAGTGCGAGCCGCCGTCAATGGCGGAAATGGCGCATTCCGGTGAACACCATGGCGATACCGGCCTCGTCCGCCGCGTCGATCACATCCTGGTCGCGCATCGAACCGCCCGGCTGCACCACGGCGGTGGCGCCGGCCTCGATCGCCGACAGCAAACCGTCCGCGAACGGGAAGAAGGCGTCGGAGGCGACAACGCTGCCCCTGGTCAGCGGCGCTTCGAGACCGAGCACTTCCGCCGCGTCGACCGCCTTGCGCGCCGCGATCCGGGCCGAATCCACCCGGCTCATCTGGCCGGCGCCGATGCCGACGGTGGCACCGTTGAGCGCGTAGACAATGGCATTGGACTTGACGTGCTTGGCCACGCGGAAGGCAAAGCCAAGATCGGCGAGTTCGCGCGCATCCGGCGCCCGCCTGGTCACCACCTTGAAATCTTCCGGCAGCACGATCCCGTTGTCGCGGCTCTGCACCAGCAGGCCGCCGGCAACCGTCTTGACCGTCAGCCCGGACTGTCGCGGATCCGCCAGTTCGCCGGTCACCATCAGCCGCAGGTTTTTCTTGGCCGACAGGATCTCTCTCGCCTCTTCGCTGGCGTCAGGGGCAATGATCACTTCGGTGAAAAGCTTGACGATCTCGGTGGCGGTTTCCGCGTCAAGCGTCTGGTTGAGCGCGATGATGCCGCCGAAGGCCGAGGTCTGGTCGCATTCAAGCGCCCGGCGATAGGCATCGGCCAGACTGTCGCCAACGGCCACACCGCAGGGATTAGCATGCTTGATGATGGCGCAGGCCGCACGGTCGCGCCCGAACTCGCTCACCAGTTCGAACGCCGCATCCGTGTCGTTGATATTGTTGTAGGACAGTTGCTTGCCCTGCAGCAGCGTCGCCGTCGCCACCCCGGGACGCTGCTCGCCACTGGAATAGAACGCCGCCGCCTGGTGCGGGTTCTCACCGTAGCGCATGACGTCGATGAGCCGGCCGCCAAAGGCGCGGTGCCGTGGCGCCTCGAGCGTGAGTTCCCTGGCAAACCATCCCGAGACCGCCGCGTCATAGGCCGCCGTCCGTGCAAAGGCCAGCGCCGCAAGCTCACGCCGGAGCGCCAGCGGGACAGACCCGCCATGGCTCTTCAGCGCCTCGATCACCCGGCCGTAGTCCTCGGGGTCGGTGATGGCGGTCACATAGGCATGGTTCTTGGCCGACGCGCGGATCATCGCCGGCCCGCCGATGTCGATGTTCTCGACAATCGTCGCCGCATCGGCGCCGCCAGCTGCCGTCTGTTCGAACGGGTAAAGGTTGACTACGGCCATGTCGATCTCGGCGATCCCGTGCGCCTGCATCGCGGTCCGGTGCTCCTCGTCGTCGCGGATCGACAGAAGACCGCCATGCACGCCCGGATGCAGCGTCTTGACCCGGCCATCCATGATTTCCGGAAATCCGGTCAGGTCGGAAACATCGCGAACCGCAAGGCCCGCCGCTTCAAGCGCCGCCCGGGTACCCCCGGTGGAAACCAGCTCCACGCCGAGTTCGGCGAGATCACGGGCGAAATCCACCAGCCCGGTCTTGTCGGAAACCGATAAAAGCGCGCGGCGGACCTGCACCAGATCCGGCACAGGATGGTTCTTGGATACGACAGCCATATGGAAATCCCTCGAAAACAGCCGCGCGAGCCCGGCGGCGAGGATCCGTTAACACAGGCCGATGGCCGATAAAACACGCAATTGGGCTTATCTGTGGAGCAAGGCCGGCTCTTGGAGCTAATCATCTTTAGATGGAATCGTTTGAACGCCGGGATTTCGTGATCTGGCTAGGAGCGTGAGGCGACGCGGCGCGAGCGCCGTTAGTCTCGCGCGACGCAGCCCAGAGCGCGAAAGACCAAGTTCAGACGATTGCTATGAAGGGTTCTTGGACCAATTTGCCAGGCTTGGACGTCTTTTCCGCGACAGCGTCGTCAAAATCCTCGCACGATGCGCTGCATCGCGCTTGCGGTTTTTCCTCGCTGACACGAAAAATCCTGTCCATCAAATCGCTTCCAGCTAAAGATGATTGGCTCCTAAGTGACCGGGCTGGCGGTTCTACGCCCGTGGCAGCGTGGTGCGGATCAGCTTCCAGTCAATCTGCGACTGCTGGCCGACCGCGAATTCCATCGTGATCTGCTTGCTGGTCCGGGCACCGGCAAGGTCGGCGAAATAGACGTCTTCCTCGATCTGCGGCTTGAGGTCGCGCCCGACAAAGGCCCAGGTTTCGCCATCACCGGCGGTGAGATGCACCACGCCATCCTCGTCCTGGTGAACCGAGATCGTCGGATGGACGTGAAACCGGGCCACCGCGACCGTGCGATTATCCGGGTCGGGATCGCTTTCATCCGGCCGCGTTATCTGGTCCCGGCCCTGCACTTCGTGTCCGGACGCCAGCATCCGGATCTTGCGGCGATGCAGAAGCTTCAGATTGCCCACATATCCGTCATGGGTGGCGTCAAAACTCTGATGCTTGCCTTCCTCATCGAGCGACCGGACGGTCACCCGGCGAACGCCGCCGGTCACGATCGGGCCCAGAAACGGCGAGTGAGAGAAACTCAGGGAGGATCTGTCGTCCAGCGTGACGGTGCTGTGAGCAGCGGTCATTCTGGCGAAATCGGCATAGGGCGTGTGGGAAATCACCGGCGCGCCGGCATTGACGATGAAACAGTTCGCGCCCGAAGAAAGCTCGAAGGACAGGCATCCTGCATGCGCCTGGCTCGACAGGATCCCCTTGGGCGGCGGTCCGGTGTCGGCAATCAGTACGGCATTGCCAGCCGACAGTCTCTGATAGCACGAATGCGGCATTTCCCTGAACGGGGCGCCGGAGGTCTCGTCGTAGCGCAGCACCCCGAGAAGCCGATCCGCCGAAACCGCCGAGGAGCCGTTGAACAGCGCCAGCTCGCCATTCGAATGACGGAAGAAGCGCAAGGCTGAAAACATTCGGTCCATTCCCGCAGCCATGTTGCGCGGCGGTTTCTGGCCCAGGTTGATGTAGGTCTGCTTGAGCGGCAGCAGGTTTGTCAGCAGCTCGATCAGGATCATCGGATTGCGGGACACATGCCCGCCGTCAGGCAGGATCTGGAGCTCGATCTCGCTGTCGAGATTGCGCGACGCGGCCCGCACCGCCCCCGCATTGGACGGCAGGCACAGGCTCGCCATCGCCAGCGCGATCCGGGCCTTGAAACGGGTCGCATCCCCGGGCATCGCCCCGGCCACATGCTTCAGATACCGCGTCTGCAGGGCGATGCTTTTGAGAAAGCGGCGGTAAAACCCGTGGTCGGCGCCACGCAGAACGATCGGCGAATGCGAAAGCCAGGCAATCAGCCGGCTGGCCAGCACATCGGGCTCAAAGGCAAGCCCTCCGAGCTCCCGCCCTTCGACAGCGATCCAGTCATCGACCAGCGCTCTTGCATTGGCGAAGGCCAGATCGTGATCGGCAGCACGCATATGCCTGAGCCAGCCAAAGCCATGCAGGCTGCGATTGAACGATTCGTTGGAGACCTCGAGCTGGAACGGGCTTCCCCCTCCCGTATCGATCATGCTTCCGCCCATGGCGAAGCGGCCGGAATAGATTTCTTCGGCGATATGCGGATCGGCAATGCGCAGATCAATCGGCGCCACGACCAGCCGGTCCGGGGTTCCGCCGGTAAAACGAAACGCGTTGATTCGGCCCAGAGCGATCCTGCGTGCGAATCGCCGCCAGATCTCCGTCCCGTACAACTGCCCTGAACGTTGCGATTCGAGAAATGAAAATACCAATCGGGAATTCCTGAAACCGGGTCCCGGCCCTCCACCGGACGAGAATCGTAACACAGACGCTTGATTGTTCAACTGTGGCTAATGTGAACTCACCGAAAGCGTATCAATGCCGTCATTACGCAGGCCGTCCGGTGCGGCCTGCTCACGGCCGGACCAAAACCACGGCGTAGAATCCGTCAAGCCCGGCAAGCCGCGGATCGTCATTGCCGAGCATGGCCGGATGGGTCCTGACTTCACCCTGGGCGGTGATGGCCGCTTCAAGCCCAGGCCACCGCACCGGATCGACCGGCCTGATCCGCCAGGCCGGATGGTCGGCGAGGAAACCCGCCACCATCTCTTCGCCTTCTTCGGGATCGAGCGAGCAGTTGGAAAACACCAGCTCACCGCCGGGACGCACCAGACCCGCCGCATGATCGAGAAGATCGCGCTGCACGCGGGCCAGGCGCATGATGTCCTCGGGCCCCTTGGTATAGGGAATATCGGGATGCCTCCGCACCGTTCCGGTCGACGAGCAGGGCGCATCGAGCAGGACGCCGTCAAAGCCGTCGGGTGCGACCAGATCCTGGGCCCGGGTCAATTGCGTGGCGACGTCAAGCCCGAGGCGCGCCAGGTTGCCGCGCAGCCGCTCGAGCCGGGTCGCGGACTGGTCGCAGGCCGTCACCCTGGCACCGGCCAGCGCCAGCTGTGCGGTCTTGCCTCCCGGGGCGGCGCAAAGATCGACGATTTCCAGTCCTTCAAGCTTCGAGAACAGCTGAGCCGGAAGGCTGGCCGCCGCATCCTGAACCCACCAGTCGCCGTCATCATAGCCCTCGAGGCCGGACACCGGGCCTTCCGGCCGGGCGATACGAACAGATCCCGTCGGCAACACAACGCCGCCAAGCCTTGCCGCCCAGCCTGCCGCGTCAGTCTTGACCGTGAGATCGATCGCAGGCGGCTCGGACAGGATGTCGAGGATCGCATCGGCATCCCCCGCGTAGTGCTTACGAAGCCGGCTTTCGAACCACTCCGGAAAGTCCGGCGTCGTGGCCGCGATCTCCGGCAGAAGCGTCTCCTTTTCGCGCCCCATCCGCCGCAACAGGGCATTGACCAGGCCGGCAAACCGGCGGTTCCGGGGATCGGAATCGGCCTGCGTCACTGCCAGGTCAACCGCCGCGCGATCGGGCACGTCGAGATAGAGGATCTGTGCCGCAGCCACCCGCAGCACCTGCCGCAGCGCCTTCGCGCCCTCGGGCAGCGGATTGTCGACCAGCCGGTCGATAAAGGCGTCAATGACCTGGAGATGCCTGAGCGCCGACAGAAGGATGGCCCGCACCAGAAGCCGGTCCTGGTCTCCAAGCCCGGTGAATGCCGGGTTGCCGCCCGCCGGATCGAGAAGACCGTCCAGCGATGCCCGGCTTTCCGTCACCGCCGACAACAGCCGGGCCGCGGCCTGACGCGCCGCAAGCCCCGGCTTCAAATCCTTGCCACGCGATGGATCCGTGTGCTTGCCCGCTCTCCTGCGCTGCCCCGCCGGCCTTGTGCCGGTCAAGTCCAGGGTCCCTTGCGAGGCGCATCGCCGCGGCCCCAGGGCCCGGTTCGCGGAACCGATGTGGCCGCCGGGCGGGCGGGACGCGGCGCGCGCGCCTGCGCAAACTCGCCGGCCATGGCTTCAAGCGCGGCAATGCGGTTTTCCGTTGCGGGGTGGGTTGAAAACAGATTGTCCATGCGTTGACCATTCAGCGGATTGATAATGAACATGTGCGCCGTCGCCGGATTGCGTTCGGCGTCTTCATTGACGACACGTCCGGCGCCCAGCGCGATCTTGCGCAATGCCGAGGCCAGCCAGAGCGGATTACCACAGATTTCCGCGCCGCGCCTGTCGGCGGCATATTCGCGGGTCCGGCTGATCGTCATCTGCACCAGCATCGCTGCAAAAGGTGCTACGATCATCGCCACGAGAATGCCGATGAAGCCGAACGGATTGTTGTTGTTGTCGCGATTGCCGCCGAAGAACAGCGCGAAATTGCCCAGCATCGAGATCGCACCGGCAAGCGTCGCGGTAATCGTCATGATCAGCGTATCGCGGTGCTGCACATGCGCCAGCTCATGCGCCATGACGGCCGCGACTTCCTCGTCGCTCAGGCTTTCGAGCAGGCCGACCGAAGCCGCAACGGCAGCGTTCTCGGGATTTCGGCCGGTCGCGAACGCATTCGGCTGCTGGTTATGGATGACATAGACTTTCGGCATCGGCAGGCCGGCATTCTGCGCCAGGTCGGCGACGATCCGGTAGAACTCGGGCGCCGTCCGCTCGTCGACTTCCACGGCATGGTGCATGCGCAGCACCATCTTGTCCGAATTCCAGTAGGAAAACAGATTCATTGCGGCGGCCACAACGAAAGCAATCATCATCCCGCCTGTGCCACCGATCATGTAACCCACACCCATGAACAGGGCGGTCATCAGGGCAATCAGCATTGCAGTGCGAACAAGGTTCATGCGTCTCATCCTTTCCGGCGACCTATCATCTTTTGCCTGCCAGGGCGCAAGGGTTTGTTTTCGTCGCTTGTGGGGCTAGATATGGGATCCTGCAAGATGTTCTTCAATAAAGCGCCAGACCGGGTGATCCGACCATGAGCAACGACGAAAATCCCGCCGATAGGGAAAACTCCGCAATCAATGCCGAAGCCGGGCAGACGGAAGCGACGCAGGCACCCGAAGAAAAGCGCCCGCTCAGCCCTGCGGCCCAGCGCGCTCTTGCGGAAGCGGAAGCCAGGCGAAAGGCCCGCGATCAGCAAGCCCGGGCGGCCGAAAAGGAAATCGGCGGACGCGGTGGCGCCGACCCGGCGCGCTTTGGCGACTGGGAAATCAACGGCCGCGCCATCGATTTCTGAGCTGCAAACAGTTGATCGATCCGGGATATAGGAATATATTCCGTTCTCATGATCACAGATTCGCCCTTGCCTGCCGCATTCATTCTGTTGCTTGGTCTTGTATCATGCATTGCAGGGACCGCCAGCGCCGGCGAAAACCAATGGCGCAGCATCGCCGGGCCGGTCACCGCGCAGGTCATCCGCATCATCGACGGCGACACCATCGAAGTCGACGCGCACCCCTGGCCGGGCCACGCGGTCCGCGTCTCGGTCCGCTTGCGCGGCATCGACACGCCCGAACGCCGCTCCCGCTGCGCCGACCAGCGCGCAGCGGCACTTTTGGCCCGCGACGAGCTCGAACGCCTGGTGTCGAACTTTCCCACGGTGGAGCTGATCAATGTCTCGGGCGGCAAATATTACGGCCGGGTTCTGGCCGACATGAAGGCGGGAAACCGTGACGTGGCAGCCGCCATGCTGGAAAGCGGGCTGGCGCGCGCCTACCGGGGCGGCAAGCGCCACAAGCCGCAATGCGCCGGATAGGCCTGAATAACCGCGCGATTGCCGCCAAACATCAAAAAGGCCACCCCTGGGGGTGGCCTTCGTGAATTCCAGCGCCGGTTGGACGCCTGCCCGGTCACATCATTGATGGATCGGGACTTGCCAGTATTACCGGCTCTTCAGAGGCTGCTCCGAAGTCCGGCAATCCGTATCGCACGAACCGGCTTATGGGAATCACTCGACATCAGATCACCTCCTTTTCAGTTGTTGAAGACAACGCCAGTCTGTACCTGGGATGGCCTGATTGCAAGGGGCAAAAATCCCGGTGCCCGCTCAACCGCCAAGCTTGATTTTGCAGCTTGCTTTCAGCGGCGCCCAGTTGGAAACCACACCCCCGGAGCCCGCGACCAAAATCCTGTATTCGGTGTCGATGGCGGATTTGACCTCGAAATTGCGGGAGATCGTAGCCATTCCACCGGTCGCTGTCTTGATTGCCTGCGCCGTGAAAGGCCCGGCAACGCCGCCGCCCTTGCGAGCGATCATGTAGGACACAGATCCAGGCTTGCTGGTGAAAATCCAGCCGGTCGACTTTGCCGGGGCCGGACAGGCATTTGATGCCGGCGACTTGATAGCGAACTGCGCTGATTTGACCGTCAGTGGCGCGTCCTGCGGCGCGGCCAGCTTCTGCCCGGCAAATGCGGGAGCCGAAAGCGCGATGGCGGCGGCAGTAAGAATGATGCTGGTTTTCATGGCTGCGTTCCCTTTGTTCTTGTTCGATGAACCAGGTTTACGGGTTGCATTCTGAACCATACCACAACAGGATTTTCATCCGCCATTCATCAAAAAGCCCGCCCCGGTCAAGAGGCGGGCTTGGGTATCAAGTCACCGTAACTCGGGCTCCGTACAAGAGCAGTTGCCTGTTTCAGCAACAATTGGATTGCCCGAAGCTGATCAGCCCTTCTTGTTCTGCCGGTTCGCGATCAGGTCGTCGACAACGCCCGGATCGGCCAGCGTCGAGGTATCGCCCAGCGCGCCGAATTCATCCTCGGCGATCTTGCGCAGAATCCGGCGCATGATCTTGCCCGAGCGGGTTTTCGGCAGGCCTGGCGAGAACTGGATCTTGTCGGGCGAGGCAATCGGGCCGATTTCGTGCCGCACATGCGCGACCAGCGCCTTGCGCAACTCGTCGCTGCCTTCCTGGCCTTCCATCAGCGTGATGTAGCAGTAGATCCCTTGGCCCTTGACGTCGTGCGGATAGCCGACAACCGCGGCCTCGGAGACTGCATCGTGCGAGACCAGCGCGCTTTCGACCTCGGCGGTTCCCATGCGGTGGCCCGAGACGTTGATCACGTCGTCGACGCGGCCGGTGATCCAGTAATAACCGTCCTCGTCGCGGCGGCAGCCGTCTCCGGTGAAATATTTCCCCTTGTAGGTGGAGAAATAGGTCTGGATGAACCGTTCATGGTCGCCATAGACCGTGCGCATCTGGCCCGGCCAGGAATCGATGATGCACAGATTGCCTTCTGCCGTGCCCTCCAGCACGTCGCCGTCATTGTCGACCAGCTGCGGCTGCACGCCAAAGAACGGCCGTGTCGCCGAGCCGGGCTTGAGCGGCGTGGCCCCCGGCAGCGGCGTGATCAGGATGCCGCCGGTTTCGGTCTGCCACCAGGTATCGACGATCGGGCATTTCTTGTCGCCCACGACGTTGTAATACCACACCCAGGCTTCCGGATTGATCGGTTCGCCCACCGATCCCAGCGTCCTGAGCGACTTGCGCGAGGTCTTCTTGACGTGATCGTCGCCTGCGCCCATCAGCGCCCGGATCGCCGTCGGCGCCGTGTAGAAGATGTTGACCTTGTGCTTGTCGACCACGTCCCAGAAGCGGCTTGGCGACGGATAGTTCGGCACGCCCTCGAACATCAGCGTCGTCGCGCCGTTGGCGAGCGGTCCGTAGACGATGTAGGAATGGCCGGTGACCCAGCCGACATCGGCGGTGCACCAGTAGATATCGCCTTCATGGTAGTCGAAGACATATTCATGGGTCATCGAGGCGTAGACCAGATAGCCGCCGGTGGTGTGCAGCACGCCCTTGGGCTTTCCGGTCGAACCGGAGGTGTAGAGGATGAACAGCGGATCCTCGGCCTTCATCTTGGCCGGCGGGCAATCCGGCTTCGCCGCGGCGATCGCCTCGTGATACCAGATGTCGCGATCGGCAAACCACTCGATCTTGCCGGCGGTCCGCTGCACCACAAGCACCTTCTTGACGACGACGCCATCGCGTTCGGCAATCTTGATGGCGAGATCCGTGTTGTGCTTGAGCGGGATCTTCTTGCCGCCGCGCAGGCCTTCGTCGGCGGTGATCACGAAGGTTGATTCGCAGTCACTGATTCGGCCGGCCAGCGCATCCGGCGAAAATCCGCCGAAAACGATCGAATGAATCGCGCCGATACGGGTGCAGGCCAGCATCGCATAGGCGGCTTCCGGAATCATCGGCATGTAGATGGTGACCCGGTCACCCTTCTTCACGCCGTTCGATTTCATCACATTGGCAAGCCGGCAAACCTGGTCGTAGAGCTCGCGATAGGTAATCTTCTTGTCGTCATAGGGATTGTCGCCTTCCCAGATGATCGCCACCTGGTCGCCGCGCTTTTCCAGATGCCGGTCGATGCAATTGTAGGAGACGTTGGTCAGGCCGTCTTCGAACCACTTGATCGCCACCTTGCCGGTAAAGCTGGTGTTCTTGACCTTCGTGTAGGGCTTGAACCAGTCGATTCGCTTGCCGTGCTTGCCCCAGAACTTCTCCGGATCCTTGATGCTCTGCTTGTACCATTTCTGGTAGGTGTCATCATCGATCAGCGCCCTTGATTTGGCGTCTTTCAGGACTTTGTACGTTTTCTGCGGCATTGAACCCTCCTCACTAGCGGACATGCATCTCGGAACAATTTAGACGCAACCCGGCTTCCATGGCGACCATTAATACCAGCGCAAATCATTGCTGCAATTAGACATTGGACCGGTTTGCGAAACCATGCGCTGACAATTGCAATTCCGCGGGCTTACGGTTATAAGAACGCCGATTTCCCGGAAATGGTGGTTTCATCCACGGCCCGCGCCCCCGGAGCGGACGGACAGGAGGATTGTATTCATGGCACAGCAGCTTCTCATGCCTAAGGCGACCGCCGTCTGGCTCGTTGACAACACCGCACTGAGCTTCGACCAGATCGCGCAGTTCTGCAAGCTTCACCCGCTCGAGGTGAAGGCGATCGCCGACGGCGAAGCCTCGCAGGGCATCAAGGGCCTCGACCCGATCGCCACCGGACAGCTGTCGCGGGAAGAGATCTCGGCGGCGGAGGCCAATCCCGATCTCAAGCTCAAGCTCTCCGAGCCCAAGGTTCGCGTTCCCGAATCCAAGCGCAAGGGACCGCGCTACACCCCGGTGTCCAAGCGTCAGGACCGGCCCAACGCCATCCTCTGGCTGGTGCGCAACCATCCCGAACTCAAGGACGCCCAGGTCTCGCGCCTGGTCGGCACAACCAAATCGACCATCGAACAGATCCGCGGCCGCACCCACTGGAACGCCGCCAACCTGACACCGATGGATCCGGTGACCCTTGGCCTGTGCACCCAGATCGACCTCGACCTGGAAGTCGAGCGCGCCTCCAAGAACCGCGCCGCACTCGGCGATGCCGAACATGGCAGCGTGCTGGTTTCGGCGCGCGAAACCGAAGTGGAAATGCCGGTCGAGGATGAAGGCGAGAAGGAAATCGATGCCGATGCAGTTTTCGCCAAACTGTCCTCGATGAAGCGCACCGAACCGGAAGAAGAAGAAGACAACTAGGACGGGGTCCGTCCGTTTGGACGAACAAAGGATGCTCGATCCGCTTGAATCCGGGGCATCTTCCCTGTTTCGGCGATTTCCCTGATCACAATGCGAAAGGCCCGGCGATGCCGGGCCTTTTTACTTGGTCGGCAGGTCGTCCCTGCCATCCTGGCTATCTTGTATCGAAACCCGGCTATTCCTTGACCGGAACCGTGTAGTTCAGAGGCATGCGGCCGCCATCGGCATAGATCGTCTGGCCGGTTATGTAGCTGGCATCGCCCGACAGCAGGAATGCGGTAACCGCCGCGATTTCCGAAGGCTCGCCGATACGGCCGAGCGGCGTGCGCGACAGGATCCGGTTGCGGGCTTCCGCGTTGTCGACGACGGTCGCAAGCAGCTCGGTCATGATCGAGCCCGGGCCGACCGCGTTGACGCGGATGCCGTGCGGCGCCAGCGACAGCGCCATCACCTTGGTCAGCTGGCTCACGCCGCCCTTGGAAACCGAGTAGGGCACCTGGTTGGCGATGGCGAACGTGTCGTTGATCGAGGACATATTGACGATCGAGCCCGGTTCTTCGCCGTTGCCGATCTGCTCCACCATGTGCCGCGCCACGGCCTGTCCGCACAGGAACGCGCTCTTCAGGTTGACGCCCAGCACCCGATCGAAATCGGCTTCTTCGATGTCGAGAAAATCGGCAGCGTGAACGATGCCGGCATTGTTGACCAGCGCATTGATCGAACCGAAGGCATCGATCGTCTTGGCCACCAGGTTGTGCACATCAAGCCGCTCGGACACATCGGTGGCCGTGAACCGCACCTCGCCATCGCCTGCCACCGCTTCCACCGCGGCGGCGCCGGCGGCCTCGTCAATATCTGCGATCATCACCTTTGCGCCTTCGGCCGCCAGGCGGCGCACGATGGCCAGCCCGATCCCCTTGGCGCCACCGGTCACAATGGCTGTTCGTCCATCCAGTCTCATGATTTTTCCCTTTCATAGAGGCCCGCGCGCCAGACATCAGGCGCATCGGTCGCTCTAACCGGTCGATTCCATGCACCGGCCTGAAAACCGAATTCGGTTTCCAGGCTGTGCTTCAGTGAAACGGCGGGACATTGACGCGGACGGAACGCGAGGTCAATCGCTCTTCCGGGCAATCCCACGCTTTGCCAGAACATCGGCGATTTCATCGAGAACCCCGGGATCGTCGATGGTTGCCGGCATCTTCCATGCCTGGCCATCGGCGATTTTCTGCATGGTCGCACGCAGGATCTTGCCGGAACGTGTCTTCGGAAGCCGCTTGACCACCATCACCGTCTTGAACGCCGCCACCGGTCCGATCTTGTCGCGAACCAGCTTCACCACTTCCTTTTCGACATCCTCGTCGCTGCGGCCATGGGTGTTGTTGATGACGATGAACCCCGCCGGGATCTGGCCCTTCATGCTGTCGGCAATGCCAATCACCGCGCATTCCACCACGTCCGGGTGACCCGAGACAGCTTCCTCCATGCCGCCGGTCGAAAGCCGGTGGCCGGCGACATTGATGATGTCATCCGTGCGCGCCATGATGAACAGGTATCCGTCGTCATCGATGAAGCCCGCATCGGCGGTTTTGTAGTAACCGGGGAATTCGGTCAGATAGGCGTCGCGGAACCGCTCCTCGGCATTCCACAGCGTCGGCAGGCAACCGGGCGGCAGCGGCAGTTTGACCACGATGTTGCCCAGCGTCCCGGCCGGGACCGGATGGCCCGCATCGTCGAGCACCTGCACGTCGTATCCGGGCATCGGCACTGCAGGCGAACCGTATTTCACCGGCAGCAGGCCCAGGCCCATCGGGTTTCCGGCAATGGTCCAGCCGGTTTCCGTCTGCCACCAGTGATCGATGACAGGCACGTTGAGCATCCGTTCGGCCCACTGGATCGTGTCGGGATCCGCCCGCTCTCCGGCCAGGAACAGCGCCCTGAAGCCGGAAAGATCGTAATTGCCGATGAAACTGCCTTCCGGGTCTTCCTTGCGGATGGCGCGAAACGCCGTCGGCGCGGTGAACAGCACCGCGACATCATGTTCGGAAATCACCCGCCAGAAAGTGCCGGCATCCGGTGTGCCCACCGGCTTGCCTTCGAACACGATCGTGGTGTTGCCGTGCAGCAGCGGCGCGTAGACGATGTAGGAGTGGCCGACCACCCAGCCGATATCGGATGCCGCCCAGAACACCTCGCCCGGCTTGACGCCATAGATCGCATGCATCGACCAGTAGAGCGCGGTCATGTGGCCGCCATTGTCGCGCACCACGCCCTTCGGCTGCCCCGTCGTACCGGATGTGTAGAGAACATAGAGCGGATCGGTGGCCTTGACCGGGGTGCAGGCGGTTTTCCGGCCGGCATTGGCGGCAATCAGCGCGGCATAATCGAAATCGCGCCCCTCGATCAGGTCGCAGCGATGCTGCTCGCGCTGCAGCACGATCGTCGCTTCCGGCTTGTGGTGGGAGAGCTCGATTGCAGCGTCAAGAAGCGGCTTGTAGGCGACGATCCGGCCCGGTTCGATGCCGCAGGATGCACTGACGATCAGCTTTGCCTTGCTGTCTTCGATGCGGGTGGCAAGCTCCGAGGCCGCAAACCCGCCGAACACCACGGAATGAACGGCGCCGAGCCGCGCGCAGGCCAGCATCGCCACGATCGCTTCCGGCACCATCGGCATGTAAATGACGACCCGGTCGCCCTTGCCGATGCCCTTGTCGGACAGCGCCCCGGCAAAGGCCTCGACTTCGGAAAGCATCGCCGCATAGCTGATGGTGCGTTTGGCGCCGGTGATCGGGCTGTCATAGATCAGGGCCGCCTGCTCACCCCGTCCGCCGGCAACATGGCGGTCCAGGCAATTGTAGCAGGTGTTGGTGATGCCATCCGGAAACCAGCCGCCATAAACCCCAAGACCGGGATCAAACGCAGTCTCCGGTTTCGTGAACCAGTCGATCGCGGCTGCCTGATCCATCCAGAATCCCTCGGGATTCTTGCGCCAGCTCTCGTAGACCTCACCATAACGGCTCGTCATGACAATTTCCTCCCTAAACACGTCGACCGGGCACGCCAGTGCTGGCGTGGATATGGTCGACACCCCGAATTTGCCGGCACCCTATGCCTGTCGGCGGACGGCGAAAACTAGACGATGGGCTAGGTCATTGCATCAAATCGATTAGCGCGCGCCGAAAATTGCCGACCCGACCCTCACCTCGGTTGCGCCAAAGGCAATGGCTGTCTCGAAATCGTCCGACATGCCCATCGAAAGCGTATTGATATCATTCTCCCGGGCGATCTTTGCGAGCAGCGCAAAATGCGGGCCCGGGTTCTCGTCCACCGGCGGAATGCACATCAGGCCGGTGATCTTCAGACCGAGTTCATCGCGGCACATGGCAATGAAGCCACCCGCCGCCTCCGGCTCGATCCCCGCCTTTTGCGGCTCTGATCCGGTATTGACCTGGACGTAGAGACCCGGATGCCTGTCCTGCTTCTTGATTTCCCGCGCGATTTCCCTGGCGATCTTTTCCCGGTCGACGGTCTGAATGACGTCGAACAGCGCAACCGCATCAGCTGTCTTGTTGGATTGCAGCGGCCCGATGAGGTGAAGCTCAATTCCGGCGGTCTCCGCCTTCAGTCCGGGCCATTTCGATTGCGCCTCCTGGACCCGGTTTTCGCCGAACACGCGTTGCCCGGCTTCGATAACCGGCCGGATCTCGTCGGCGGACTTTGTCTTGGAGACCGCAACCAGCCGCACCGCACCGCTTTCTCTTTTCGCTTCGGTTTCAGCGGCGGCTATTGCCGCGCGCACCTTCTCAAGGTTTTCCCGTGCGTTCACGCCGTACTCCATTCATTTGCCTGCAACTCCGACAGAGGTGTTAGCGCAGCCCGGACAGCTTGCCAATCGGGCCGCGAACACCTTTGCCGCGGATGATGCATCCGCCACGATTTGCCGGACAGCCCGGAACTTGGCCCTTGGGGCCGCTCAATGGTTGACGCTTGGCGGGTTTCATGGTGAAGGTCGCGACAAAATCCGACAGGTTTTCTGGTGATCCTCTATGGCAATTGAACGATACAATCCCAAACAGGCGGAAATCCGCTGGCAGCGCATGTGGGAAGAGGCACGCATTTTCGAGACCGACAACGACAGTCCGGCCCCGAAATACTACGTGCTGGAGATGTTCCCCTATCCGTCCGGCCGGATCCACATGGGTCACGTCCGCAATTACGCCATGGGAGATGTGGTCGCCCGCTACAAGCGCGCCCGCGGTTTCAACGTGCTGCACCCGATGGGCTGGGATGCGTTCGGCATGCCGGCCGAAAACGCCGCGATCCAGAACAAGGTGCATCCGCGCGACTGGACCTACGCCAACATCGACGCCATGCGCAAGCAGCTCAAGTCGATGGGCCTGTCACTCGACTGGAGCCGGGAATTCGCCACCTGCGACGTCGACTACTACAAGCAGCAGCAGGCGCTGTTTCTGGACTTTCTCGCCGCCGGGCTGATCTACCGCCGCAACTCCAAGGTCAACTGGGATCCGGTCGACATGACGGTTCTCGCCAACGAGCAGGTCATCGACGGACGTGGCTGGCGCTCGGGCGCGCTGGTCGAGCAGCGCGAACTGACGCAATGGTTCTTCCGTATTTCGGATTTCGCCGAGGATCTGCTCGCCTCGCTCGATGAACTCGACCAGTGGCCGGAAAAGGTCCGGCTGATGCAGAAGAACTGGATCGGCAAGTCCGAAGGCCTGTCGCTGCGCTGGGAAATCGCCGATCCGGCGGCGGCCGGTGGCGCCACCGACATCGAGGTCTATACCACCCGCCCGGATACGCTCTACGGCGCCTCCTTCCTGGCGATCGCTGCCGATCATCCGCTGGCGAAAGAACTGGCTGCCAAGGATCCCGCCATCGCCGAGTTCTGCGATCAGTGCCGCCGCGCCGGCACCTCGCTGGCCGCACTCGAGACCGCCGAAAAGATCGGCCTCAGGACCGCCATCAACGTCGTCCACCCGCTCGATCCGGAATGGACCGTGCCGGTCTACATCGCCAATTTCGTGTTGATGGACTATGGCACCGGGGCGATCTTCGGCTGCCCCTCCGGCGACCAGCGCGACCTCGATTTTGCCCGCAAGTACAATCTGCCGGTGACGCCGGTCGTGATGCCGGCCGACGCCGATGCGGGAAGCTTCGTCATCACCGACACCGCCTATGTCGGCGACGGCGTGATGATCAATTCGCGTGATCTTGACGGCATGACGCCGGATCAGGCCTTCAACGCCATCGCCGACCGGCTGGAAGCAAAGACACTCGGCAATGCGCCGCAGGCCGCCCGCAAGACCAATTTCCGCCTGCGCGACTGGGGTCTGTCGCGCCAGCGCTATTGGGGCGCGCCGATCCCGGTGATCCACTGCGACGATTGCGGCGTGGTTCCTGTGCCGGCTAAAGATCTCCCGGTCCAGCTGCCCGACGATATCACGCTCGAAAAGCCGGGCAATCCGCTTGACCACCATCCGACCTGGAAACACGTTGATTGCCCGGCTTGCGGCAAGGCAGCGCGGCGCGAAACCGACACGATGGACACTTTCGTCGATTCGTCGTGGTATTTCGCCCGTTTCACCGCACCCCGCCACGACACCCCGACAGACCCCGCCGTTGCCAGCGCCTGGCTGCCGGTGGATCAGTATATCGGCGGCATCGAACATGCGATCCTGCACCTGCTCTATTCCCGCTTCTTCACCCGCGCCATGCGCCAGACCGGCCATGTCGACCTGAAGGAACCGTTCCGCGGCCTGTTCACGCAAGGCATGGTTGTGCACGAGACCTACCGCACCGGCGGGGAAGGCAAGCCGGAATGGGTTGCACCGGCCGAGGTGGTGATCGAGGAAGTCGATGGCGTCCGCAGGGCCCGCCATGCCAGGACCGGCGAGGCACTGACCATCGGCTCCATCGAAAAGATGTCCAAGTCGAAGAAGAACGTGGTCGATCCGGACGACATCATCGACAGCTATGGTGCTGATACGGCTCGGTTTTTCATGCTTTCGGACTCTCCGCCGGATCGCGACGTGATCTGGACCGAAGCCGGCGTCGAAGGTGCCCATCGCTTCGTCCAGCGCGTATGGCGCCTGCTCGGCGAAGCCGCGGCAGAACTGAGTGCGACATATGCCGCAACCGGAACCAACGGCCAGGCCCTGGCTGTTTCACGCGCAGCGCACAAGACCGTCAAGGCGATCGGCGAGGACATCGAGAAGCTTGCCTTCAACAAGGCGGTGGCCCGGCTCTACGAACTGGTCAACACGCTGGCAGCACCCCTCTCGGACGTCGCTGCCGGCAAGGCCGACGCCGAGCTCAAGGCTGCCTGCAAGCAGGCGGCCAACATGGTGGTGCTGCTGATCGCCCCGATGATGCCGCATCTCGCCGAAGAAACCTGGAAATTGCTTGGCAATGACGGCATGGTGGCAACGACGCCGTGGCCCGACTACGACGCCAGCCTGGTGACGGACGATCAGGTCACAATGCCGGTGCAGATCAATGGCAAGAAGCGCGGTGAATTGACAATCGACCGCAATGCCGATCAAGCTGCCGTGGAACAAGCCGTGCTGGCGCTTGATTTCGTCCGGAACGCCACCGGAGGCAATCCGCCGCGCAAACTCATCGTTGTACCCCAGAGGATCGTCAATGTTGTCGTTTGAAGCTCCCGGATCGGGATGGAAGCCGCGGGCTCTGGCCGTTCTCCTCGGCCTCGGGTTGCTGGCCGGCTGCCAGGCGCAGCCGCTCTATGGATCCATGGGCGGCAATACCCAGTCGATTTCAGTCTCGGAGGCTGATTCTCGGGTCGAACAGGTTGTTCGCAACGAACTGGTGCTCGGCTTTGGCGGTGAACAGCAGAATGGTGCCTACCAGCTCAACCTGAATGTCAGCTCCAGCCTTTCCGGCCTTCTGCCTGGCGGTCTGGACAATGAGTTCTCCGCCGCGCGAACCACGGTAACCGCTACCTATGTGCTCAAGTCGGCCAGCACCGGCGAGACGATCAAATCCGGCTCGCGGTTTGTAGATGCACAGCTTGATCTGCCGTCACAGAATTTTGCCCAGGAGCGGGCCAAGCTGGAGGCCGAAAACCGGGCCGCGCGCCAGGTGGCGGCCCTTGTCCGCGCGGATGTTGCTGCAGCCCTCGCCCGATAGACCTCGAACAGGCTTGATCGAGCATCATGGCACAGCTCAAATCCCATGAATTTTCCGGATTTGTCAGGCGCGAAGGCACACCCTACCGGATCGTGCTCGTCTATGGCCCCGATCGCGGGCTGGTTTCCGAACGGGCTGCCGAGATCGCTGCAAAGACCGGCGTCGACCTCAAGGATGATTTTGCGGTTCTGAAGCTCGAGGCATCCGACCTTTCCGGCGATCCTGGTCGCCTGGCCGACGAGTTTGGCGCCATCAGCCTGTTTGGCGGCGACCGGCTGGTCTGGGTCAAGAACGCTGGCAACGAACGGGGCCTTGTACAGGCTCTCACCGCATTGACGGAAACCGAGCCCGGTTCCTCGCATCTCCTTATAGAAGCGGGCGACCTGAAAAAGGGCAGTGCTCTGCGCAAGCTGGTCGAGAACGCCCGCTCAGCGCTTGCCATTCCCTGCTATGCCGATGACGCCCGTGGGATCCAGACATTGATCGATGAGGAACTCGGCGGTGCCGGGCTGACGATCCAGGCCGACGCGCGCCAGCGCCTCGCCCAACTTCTTGGCGGTGACCGGTTGGCTAGCCGTAACGAATTGAAAAAGCTTGCACTTTATTGCCATGGCTCAGGCCAGGTCACCGATGCCGATGTCATCGAGGCGATCGGCGATGTCGCAGCCTTGTCTGTGGACGACGCCGTTGATGCGGTTTTTTCCGGCAACCCTGTACAGCTGGAGGCCGCGCTCGAACGCATCCTCGCTTCAAAAATTTCGGTCTTTCTGGTGCTGCGCAGCTGCATCATGCAGTTCGAGCAACTCGATGCCATGCGCGCTCTGGTCGAGAATCACGGCCGCCAGCCTGCCCAGGCCATGACCGAAAAGGGGCGCGGTATCCATTTCAAGCGCAAGCCCGTTGTCGAGCGCGCTCTTCGCCACTGGCGGCTTGAAGCCATCAATCGCGAAATGCGCCGGCTGTCGGATGCGGTTCTGGAAACCCGGCGCCGGCCGCATCTCGAGGCCTCGATAGCGCGCCAGGCTCTCCTGAGAGCCTGCCTGCTCAGCCGCTGATCAGATATCTTGTTGTAAAGATTGTTATTTGTCGCCCAACAAACGGCAGAGCTCATCAAGCTGCTCAAGCGACTTGTACTCGATCCGGAGTTGCCCGCCCTGACCTTTATGTGCCAGTTGAACCTTTAATCCGAGAACGTCCGAAAGGCTTCTCTCAAGCGCCAAGGTATCCGCATCCTTGTCGTCGGCACGGCCGGCGGACTTGGTCTCCAGCCCCCCAAGATTGGCGGCCTGCTCGGCATCCTTCTGAGCCAGTTTCTCCGCGTCACGGACAGACAATCCCTCATCGGCGATCTTCCGTGCCAGCCGGACCGGATCGGAGGTCGATACGATGGCCCGGGCATGGCCCGCCGACAGCGCACCGTCAGCAAGCATCTGCCGCACTTCGTCGGGCAGTTTGAGCAGGCGCAGCGAATTGGCAACATGGCTGCGGCTCTTGCCGATCACTTCACCGAGATCGTTCTGGGTATAGCCGTACTGGGCGATCAGCTGCTCGTAGCCTTGCGCCTCTTCGAGCGCATTGAGATCCGCACGCTGCACATTCTCGACTATGGCGATTTCGAGTGCCGTACGGTCGTCGACGTCGCGGACAATCACCGGAATATCCACCAGACCTGCCATCTGGGCGGCCCGCCAGCGGCGTTCGCCGGCAATGATCTCGTAGCGGTCCTCGCCTGCCCGGCGCACCATCACCGGCTGGACAATTCCGTGCTGCCGGATCGATCTCGACAGGTCTTCAAGATCGGCCGGGTCAAAACTCCGCCGCGGATTACGCGGGTTTCGGCTGACATGCTCGATCGGCACGGTCCTATCCGCGGAAACGGCCGGCTTCGACTGGGATTGGATCGGCTGGTCGATCTCGCCGATCAGAGCCGCCAGTCCTCGCCCGAGGCGTTTTTTTGATACATCGTCTGACATCGTCATATCCACTCTTGCTGTCTGTCCCAGCGCTTCCGGGGTCAGGCAGCCTTACGATTGCGTTCGCGCTGAATAACTTCGGAAGCCAGCTGCAAATAGGCCTGGCTGCCGGCACATTTCAGATCATACAAAATCGCCGGCTTGCCGTAGGACGGCGCCTCCGAAACGCGCACATTCCGCGGAATCAGTGTTCTGTACACCTTGTCGCCCAGGTGCGACCGGACATCTTCCACCACCTGCAGCGCCAGATTGTTGCGCGCGTCGTACATGGTCATGACGATGCCCTGGATATCCAGCGTAGGATTGAGAGAATCGCGCACCTGGCCGACCGTTTCCAGAAGCTGGCTCAACCCTTCGAGCGCGAAGAACTCGCACTGCAGCGGCACAAGGATCGAATGTGCGGCGGCCATCGCATTCATGGTCAGCAGGTTGAGCGACGGCGGGCAATCGATCAGCACATAGCTGTACCGCTTGGCTTCCTCCGTCTGCAGCGCCTTGCGCAGGCGGAATACCCTGTCCGGGGTGCCGGCAATCTCCATCTCCACTCCGAGCAGGTCCATCGTCGATGGAATGATGCTCAGATGCGGCACCGCCGTCTGCATCACCGTCTCGCCAACGGTCGCATTCTGGGTCAGCAGGTCATAGGCGGAAACGCCGCGATCCTTGCGGTCAATACCCAGCCCGGTGCTGGCATTGCCCTGCGGATCGATATCGACGATCAACACTTCCTCGCCGATCGCAGCCAGTGCTGTGGCAAGATTGATGGCGGTGGTTGTCTTGCCAACGCCGCCCTTCTGGTTGGCGATGGTGATGATCCGGTTCTTCGAAATTTGCATCGAGAGGGTCCGCGGCCTAGTTGCGCTTGGAAAGATTGCTGATCTCCAGGAGTGCCGATCCATCCTGCGCCAGACTTTGATGTTCTACCAGATCAAAGCACCAAAGGTCACGTGCTGATCTGACTTCTCCAAGATAATCCAACCCTTTGTGAAACCACATTTGCAGTGATGGATTATCTTCGGCATAGGGCGCTGCATAACCCAGCAAATCGCTCAAGGATGCCAGCGCACGAGCGGAAATCACATCGATTTTCCCTGTTTTTTCCTGCGCATCCTCGATTCGCATCGGAAACACGCTGGCTCTTGCCCCTGTCTCGAGAATCACCTGGCGAAGAAAAGCCGCCTTCTTGTTGTTGCTTTCGACCAGATTGACCCAGCCCTGGCCTTTTTCCGCCAGGCATATCGCCGTCACCAGCCCAGGGAATCCCGCGCCGCTGCCCATGTCGAGCCAGGTCTGGGATTCCGGCTTCAGACGAAAAAGCTGCAGGCTGTCAAGGATATGCCTCTCCCACAGATCAGGAAGGGTCTTCGGGGAGATCAGATTGATCGATGCCTGCCACTTTTGCACCAGGCCGGCATAGATGCGCAGCTTGTCCCATGTTTCACGTGAAACAAACCGGGAATCGGGAAAAAAGCCTTCCGGAGTATCCAACACAGCCTTTATCCCGCCAATCCGACGACGTCTTCGCTTGAGTGCTTGCGCAGATGCGCAAGAAGCAGTGCGATTGCAGCAGGGGTCATGCCCTCGATCCGCTCTGCATGCCCGACGGATGGCGGGCGGATCTTCTCGAGCTTGGTTTTCAATTCATGCGACAATCCCGGCAAGTTGTCATAACGGAAATCTACCGGAATCAGCCGGTTCTCCTCACGGCGGCGCTCGGCAATATCCTGCTTCTGCCGATCCAGATAGACCGCATAGACCGCATCGACCGCTGCCGCATTGAGAACTTTTTGACCATGCTCGGACAATTCCGGCCAGATCGCCAGGATTCGCTCGAGAGAAATATCAGGATAGGACAGAAGCTGAAACGCGGTTCGGCGGATACCGTCCCTGTTCAGTGCCAGGTCATGCTTCTGTGCTTCGCTCGGCGACAGACTGAGCCGGTTCAGGTCATCAAGACATTTCGCAAGCGAATCGAAATAGGCCTCAAATCTGGTCTTGCGTTCCTCTGAAACGCAGCCCAGCGCGATTGCCTTCTGGGTCAGGCGCAGTTCCGCGTTGTCGGCTCTCAGCGAAAGCCGATACTCCGCTCTCGATGTAAACATACGGTATGGCTCGCTGATCCCCTTGGTCGTCAGGTCGTCGATCATCACCCCGATGTAGGAATCGGTGCGGCTGAACAGGCACGGAGATTTTCCCTGTACCTTCAAGGCCGCGTTCAGGCCGGCAGCCAGTCCCTGGGCGGCGGCTTCTTCGTAACCCGTGGTTCCATTTATTTGTCCGGCGAGAAAAAGACCGCCGATTCGGTGCGATTCGAGCGTCTGACTCAGCTCGCGCGGATCGACATGATCATATTCGATTGCATATCCGGGCTGCAGGATCCGCACATTCTCCAGACCCGGGATTGTGCGCAGGAATGCTTCCTGGACATCTTCCGGCAGCGATGTGGAGATACCGTTCGGATAGACCGTGGAATCATCGAGACCCTCGGGCTCGAGAAAGATCTGATGCCCGTCGCGTTCCCCAAACCGGACGATCTTGTCCTCGATTGACGGACAATAGCGCGGACCAACGCCCTCGATCTGTCCGGAATACATCGCCGACCTGTGGATATTGTCCTGGATAATACGGTGGGTCGCATCAGTTGTTCGGGTAATCCCGCACCGGATTTGCGGCACATCGATCTTCTCGGTCATGAAGGAGAATGGAATCGGTTGCGCATCTGCCTCTTGCCAGTCAACCCGGTCCCAGTCGATCGTGGTCCCGTCGAGCCGGGCCGGTGTTCCGGTCTTAAGTCGGCCAAGTTTGAACCCGGCCCTTTCCAGGGTTCCCGACAATCCGAGCGCGGGATCTTCGTTCATCCTGCCCGCCGGTGTTTTCCGGTCGCCAATGTGTATGAGTCCCCGAAGAAATGTCCCTGTTGTAAGAACCACTGCATCGCTCGAGATAGTGCGGCCGTCTTTCAGAACGACACCCGCCAT
Organism: Hoeflea sp.; assembly: GCA_020637795.1. Taxonomy (GTDB): domain Bacteria; phylum Pseudomonadota; class Alphaproteobacteria; order Rhizobiales; family Rhizobiaceae; genus Hoeflea. The sequence goes on from JACKJT010000004.1 coordinate 48,601, forward strand.
GGTGCCGTCCTCCAACTGCAGATCGTCCACTTCGCTTTCTATGATGTCGAGATTGGGCGTGGATTGCAGAAGGTCCTGGATCGCCGCCTTGTAGAGTTTGCGATCGGCCTGCGTCCGCGGGCCCCAGACCGCTGGACCCTTTCGGCGATTGAGCATGCGGAACTGAATGCCGGACCGATCGGCTGCCCGGCCCATCAGCCCATCCATGGCGTCAATCTCGCGAACAAGATGTCCTTTGCCAAGTCCCCCAATCGCCGGATTGCAGGACATCGTGCCGATCGTATCCCTCCGGTGAGTGATCAGCGCCGTCCTGGCGCCCATGCGCGCTGCTGCGGCGGCAGCTTCACTGCCCGCATGTCCACCACCAATTACTATCACATCATATTTCATCATTCGTCTCCGGAAGACAGGACACTTGGTTAGGGGCGACGGGGAGGAAAGGCAACATGTTTCACGTGAAACGATACTTCGGTCTCATTGCCGGGTCAGTCCATCAGAACGTTTCACGTGAATCACGGCCACCTGCGGTCCGCTACATATGTTTCACGTGAATCATTTTCCGACGCAGAATTCCGAGAAAATCACACCGAGTAGATCTTCGACATCTACTGAACCGGTTATCCGACCAAGTGCGACTGCTGCGTTGCGTAGATACTCCGACCTGACTTCAATCGGAAGTGAAATGCGGTTAACCGCGGTTTCCAGTTCTCTCTGGCAAATTCCGAGATACTGGACATGCCGTTCGCGTGTCGGCAAGATTTCTCCCGAATTACCGGTGGTGTCGGATATGGCTCTTCCGATCTCGGAAAGAAGCGTATCGATTCCGTCTCCGCTCTTGCTCGAAATGAGCAAGCCGTCACCGGGGACATCTCCATCACGAAGCAGATCGCATTTGGACCAAAGCTGGATAGACTTTACACCCCGAGGCACAGTAGCCTTCGGCTTATCGCCGGTTTTGCGAACCTCGCATAATTCGAGTACCAGATCTGCGGTCTCGGCTGCCAGGATGCTACGCCGAATCCCTTCCTGTTCGATCTCGTCCCGCGCCTCCCGCAATCCCGCGGTATCCTGAAGCAACACCAAGTGACCATCAATATCGAGCCTGACCTCCACGATATCCCTGGTTGTACCGGGAATATCCGACACGATGGCCACGTCGCGCCGGGCTAGGGCATTCAACAGCGACGACTTTCCCGCATTCGGCGGACCGATCAACGCTATGCGAAAACCGTCTCTGACTATCTCGCCGGCTTTGGCACGCGACAGGTGAACCGACAGTTCCCTCACCAGCGCTTCCATCTCGGGCCAGATCCGGTCCGTAACCGAACCGGGAACGTCTTCTTCGTCCGAGAAATCCAGTTCGGCTTCCACCATCGCCCGGGCATGAGTTATTCGTCTGGCCCACGCTTCATAGAGCTCTCGGAGCGCGCCTTCAGCCTGGCCAACCGCCTGGCGTCGCTGAGATTCGGTTTCCGCGCGTATCAAGTCCGACAGGCCTTCGACCGCGGTCAGATCCATTCGGCCGTTTTCGAATGCCCGCTTGGTATATTCTCCAGGTTCCGCAAGCCGGAAACCGGGCAGCTTGGAGAGAACCGCAAGAACGGCTGACACGGACGCACGGCCACCATGGATCTGCAACTCTGCCACGTCCTCACCGGTAAAGGATTGAGGTCCCGGGAAGAACAGGATCAAACCGTGATCCAGAACCTGGCCAGCCTTGTCACGAAGATGCGCAAGATGTGCCCTTCGGGCCTGCGGTACGCCACCCGCTACCGTTTCGAGGCCGAATCGAACTCCCGGGCCGGAAATGCGGATAACAGCCACTCCGGCGGGCGGTGAGCCCGAAGACAGGGCGAAGATTGTATCCCGCATAATTGTACCGGTTTCGAATCGAATCGGAGGTTTGTGCGAAACGTCAGGTATTCATCGAGTCGAAGAAGTCGCTGTTCGTCTTCGTCTGCTTCAACTTGTCGATCAGGAACTCGATGGCATCGGTGGTTCCCATCGGCGCGAGAATACGCCGCAACACGAAAATCTTCTGAAGATCCTGCTTCGGCACCAGAAGGTCTTCCTTGCGGGTACCCGACTTGAGTATATCCATTGACGGGAATATTCTCTTATCTGCAACCTTGCGGTCAAGGACGATTTCCGAGTTGCCGGTACCCTTGAATTCCTCGAAGATCACTTCATCCATGCGCGAACCGGTATCGATCAGCGCAGTTGCAATGATCGTCAGCGAACCGCCTTCCTCGATATTGCGCGCTGCACCGAAGAAGCGCTTCGGCCGCTGCAGAGCGTTGGCGTCCACACCGCCGGTCAGCACCTTGCCTGACGACGGCACAACGGTGTTGTAGGCACGGCCCAGTCGGGTGATCGAATCGAGCAGGATGACCACGTCGCGGCCGTGTTCGACCAAGCGCTTGGCCTTCTCGATCACCATTTCGGCGACCTGGACGTGACGGACGGCCGGCTCATCGAAAGTCGATGCTACGACTTCGCCCTTCACCGAGCGCTGCATGTCGGTCACTTCCTCCGGACGCTCATCGATCAGCAGCACGATCAGATAGCAATCGGGATGATTGGCGGTAATCGAGTGGGCGATGTTCTGCAGCAGAACCGTCTTGCCGGTACGCGGCGGCGCAACGATCAATCCGCGCTGGCCCTTGCCGATCGGCGCCACCAGGTCGATGACGCGCGCGGAAATGTCCTTGGTGGTTGGATTGTCGATTTCCATCTTGAACCGCTCATCGGGATAGAGCGGCGTCAGATTGTCGAAATGCACCTTGTGGCGGATCTTCTCCGGATCCTCGAAATTGATCGTGTTGACCTTGAGAAGCGCAAAATAGCGTTCGCCTTCCTTCGGCCCCCGGATCGGTCCCTCGACCGTATCGCCCGTCTTCAGCGAGAACCTGCGGATCTGCGATGGAGAGATGTAGATATCGTCCGGACCGGGCAGGTAGTTGGCGTTCGCCGATCGCATGAAGCCGAAACCGTCCTGAAGCACCTCGACGACGCCTTCGCCGATGATCTCGACTTCCTGAGCAGCAAGCTGCTTGAGGATCGCAAACATCAGCTCCTGCTTGCGCATCACGCCGGCATTTTCGACCTCGACTGATTCGGCAAACGCCAGAAGATCGGTAGGGGTCTTGTTCTTGAGCTCTTGAAGCTTCATTTCCTGCATGGGAAATCCAAATTCTGTATTTAAAGATATGGGGAGTGGCGGGCATATGCGATCCGGCCTTGAGAAGCCGGCCAGACTGGCACTGGCGCCCGCCATAGAAGACGTTGTTTGCTAGATAGCGATTCACGTGAAACGTCGCAAGCCCCGTTGTCGCAGATTCTGGGATCCTCGCGGGCCCCGGGGGCTAACAATCGGCCGGATCAGCCAAACGGCTTGATGATGACCATGATCACCACGACGATCATCAGCACGGTCGGGATCTCGTTGGCCATCCGCCATTGCCGCGCGGTCATGCTGTTCTCGCCCGCCGCAAACCTGCGTGCCGAACGGCTGAGAAAGATGTGAAATACGGTCAGCCCGACGACCGCCGCGATCTTGATCCAGAGCCAGATGCCGAGAAAACCGAATCCGCTCCATGCCAGCCAGAGCCCGACGACCCATGACACCATCATTGCCGGGTTCATGATGACTTTGACGAGACGCTGTTCCATCACAACAAAGGTGGCGGCCGGTTCCCCGCCGGCCACGGCATCCGCATGATAGACGAACAGCCGCGGCAGATAGAACAGCCCGACCATCCACGAAATCACCGCGACAACATGCAGCACCTTGAGCCAGCCATAAAGCCAGTCGGGGTCGAACCACCAGGCGGCAACCGCCATCAGCACAACCGCGGCGATGCTGGCATAGGCCTTTGATCGGGCCTTCCTGCCTTCGCTGAGGCTTGTCGCGCTACCCTCGGTCAACGCCTTGTCGCTCCGCGAACACGGTTCATCAGCCGGGTGACATTCTCCGGATCAGCCTGCGGCGTGATGCCATGCCCGAGATTGAAGATCAGCGGACCGCCACCAAGCGTTTCAAGCACCTCATCGACGCCCTCGTCCAGCGCTGTACCGCCGGCCACCATCCGCAACGGGTCGAGATTGCCCTGCACGGCGCCGCCGGCCTGGATCTGCCGCGCCAGCTTCGAGGGCACGGTCCAGTCGAGGCCGACGCAATTCACCCCGGTCGCTTCCCGGTAATTTTCCAGCAAGGCTCCCGCACCCTTGGCAAATCCGATAACCGGAACACCCGGTCTCTCGCGGTTGATCCGCTCGACCATGTGCCTGACCGGGGCAATCGAGTACTGAGCGAAGTCGCGTTCCGACAGAACGCCCGCCCAGGAATCGAATATCTGCACCGCATCGGCGCCGGCGTCGATCTGGGCAATCAGATAATCGGTCGAAATCTCCGCGAGCAGCGCAAGCAGCGACTTGAAGGCTTCAGGATGCTGCATGGCAAACAGACGCGCTGGCGCCTGGTCCGGCGTTCCATGCCCGGCGATCATGTAGGTCGCAACCGTCCAGGGTGCCCCGCAGAACCCGAGCAGCGTTGTTTCGGCCGGCAGTTCCGCCCTCAGCCGCCGTACGGTCTCGTAAACCGGCGCCAGGTGCGTGTGCATTTTCGACGCATCGAGCGAGGCTATCGCTTCGGGAGCAATCGGATCCATCAGCGGACCGGTGCCCTCGACAAACCGCACGTTCCGGTCAAGCGCATCCGGGATCACCAGAATATCGGAAAACAGGATTGCAGCATCAAAGCCAAACCGCCTGATTGGCTGCAGCGTCACCTCGACAGCCAGCTCGGGGGTGTAGCACAGATCGAGAAAGCCCTTGGCCTTAGATCGCGTTGCCCGGTACTCGGGCAGATATCTCCCTGCCTGGCGCATCAGCCATACCGGTGGCGGAAAGACGGTTTCACCGGCCAACACCTTCATCACCTTGCGATCGCCGGATTTTGTCATCCACCACTTCCCTTAAATAAATCCTTATTGAAAAGGATTCTGATTCTTAGACTCTGTGTTTTACGGGGATCAGAACTTGTCCACAATTCATCCACAGCCTGTTCATATAAACGGAGGCCGCGGGCAAGACCAATCCGATTTACCGGTTTCACCGTTTTGGCTTCAAATTGCCGCATAATTCCAAGACTCTATCAAACCAGGCCAAAACCTCTCCCGGTTCAGCCATCGAAATTCTCCCGGTTATCCCGCAACCGACGCCTTAGACTTTCCCCAAGATGGCCATTGTGGAAAAACCGGTGACTTATCCCTTGCATTCTGGAGCCCGGGCCACCTAGTTCGTTCTTGTCCCGGTTTATCAACAGCCCCCGGAGAATATTGTGGAGCAGACCAAAAACTATTTCCACCTGCATCTTATCTCCGATTCGACCGGTGAAACCCTTATGGCCGCCGGCCGGGCTGCCGCAGCCCAGTTTCAGGGCGCCCAGGCGCTCGAGCATGTCTATCCCCTGATCCGCACCCGCAAGCAGCTGTTCGCGGTCCTCGATGCCATCGATGGCGCGCCGGGTATCGTGCTCTACACCATCGTCGATTCCGAACTTGCGTCGATCATCGAGCTCAAGTGCCGTGATATGGGCCTTCCCAGCGTGTCCGTGCTCGAACCTGTGATCAACGTGTTCCAGTCCTATCTCGGCGCGCCGTCGCGTCGCCGGGTCGGCGCCCAGCACCATATGGGCGAGGAATATTTCAAGCGCATCGATGCGCTCAATTTCACCCTCGACCATGATGACGGGCAACTGCCTCTGGATTTCAACGAGGCCGATCTTGTCATCCTCGGAATCAGCCGGACGTCGAAAACCCCGACAAGCATCTATCTTGCAAACCGCGGCATCAAGACGGCAAATATTCCGATCGTCCATGGGGTTCCGCTGCCTGACGGTCTGATCAAGGCAACCAAGCCGGTGGTCGTCGGTCTGATCGCGTCGGTCGACCGCATCGCCCAGGTCAGGCAGAACCGGGTGCTCGGGGCGACCACCGGATATCAGGGCGAGCACTACACCGACCGTGCGTTGATCAGCGAGGAACTCAAATATGCAAGGTCCTTGTGTGAACGCCATGGCTGGCCCGTCATCGATGTCACCCGCCGCTCGATCGAGGAGACGGCCGCCGCTATTCTTGCCTTGCGCCCGAAGTGGCGCTAACCCCCTTGCCTTGACCGGCCGCGATTCAGGAGACGTCCATGGCGCTGCGCCTTGTGCTTGCCTCTGCAAGCCCTTTCAGAAAAGCCCTGCTTGAAAATGCCGGCCTGACATTTGACGTCGAGCCCGCACGCATCGACGAGCGGGCAGTCGAGGACACCCTCGACGGCCTGGGGCCGGAGGACGTGGCCTCCGTTCTCGCCGAAGCCAAGGCCCAGGATGTGTCCGGCCGCAATCCCGGGGCGATTGTCATTGGCTCTGACCAGACATTGTCGCTTGAGGGAAACATCTTTCACAAGGCGGCGAACATGGATGAGGCCCGCCGGCGTCTTCTTGCGCTTTCCGGCAAGACCCACAACCTCAACAGTGCCGTGGTTTTGGCAAGAGACGGCGAAACCATCTGGCGGCATGTATCGGTCGCGCGGATGACCATGCGCGAACTGGATCCGGGATTCGTCGGCCGCCACCTCTCCAGCGTCGGAGCCACCGCGCTTTCATCGGTTGGCGCCTACCAGTTCGAGGGCGAGGGTATTCAGCTGTTCGAGCGGATCGAGGGCGACTATTTTACCATTATCGGCCTGCCGATGCTGCCGCTTCTCTCCGAACTGCGGCACCTGGGAGCCATTGATGGCTGATATGATCGACCACCCGCCCCGTGCCTTTGTCATTGGCTATCCGATCCGCCATTCCAGATCCCCGCTGATCCACGGATACTGGCTTCAGCAGGCAGGCCTTCAAGGCAGCTATGATGCCATCCAGGTTGCGCCAGATGACCTTCCTTCCTTTGTCGCCGCGCTCAAGGACGGGTCGTCCGGTCTTGTCGGCGGCAATGTGACGATCCCGCACAAGGAGACCGTTCTGGCCCTGGTCGATGACGTGGACGATATCGCGCGGCAGATCGGCGCGGCCAACACGCTCTGGATCGAGGACGGACGTTTGATGGCGACCAACACCGATTCTCACGGCTTTGCCGCCAATCTCGATGAGCATGCGCCGGGATGGGATGCGGGAAGGACTGCCGTCATTCTGGGCGCCGGCGGCGCCAGCCGCGCGGTCATCCACGCGCTTCTGTCACGGGGATTCGAGAAGGTTCACGTCGTCAACCGCACAGTGGAAAGAGCGAAAGCCCTCGTGGATTCATTCGGCCCGCGCACCGCGGCCTCCGGCATGGCCGAGCTTTCCGGCCTTCTTCCTGCGGCCGATCTCTTCGTCAACACCACGTCCCTTGGCATGGATGGAGACGATGTTCCCGACATCGATTTCACCGTGATGGCGGATGGTGCCCTGGTCACCGACATTGTCTACATACCGCTCGAAACACCGATCCTTGCCATGGCAAGACGCCAGGGTTTGAAAACGGTGGACGGGCTGGGCATGTTGCTGCACCAGGCAGCGCCCGGTTTCGCCAAATGGTTCGGGCTGACACCCGAGGTGACCCCGGAACTGCGACAGCTGATCATTCAGGACATGGAGACGCATTCATGATCATAATCGGTCTGACAGGCTCGATCGGAATGGGTAAATCGACCACGTCCGACATGTTCAAGGCGCTCGGCGTGCCGGTTATCAGCGCCGACGAGATTGTCCATGATCTCTACAGCGCCGAAGCTGCCCCGCTGATCGAGGCGGCGTTTCCGGGAACCGCCCCCGACGGCGTGGTCAACCGGGAGATCCTGTCCGCCAGGCTGATGGCCGCGCCGCAGGAGTTCAAGCGGCTCGAAGCGATCATTCACCCGCTGGTGCGGGCGCGCGAAAAGCAGTTTGTCGATGCGGCGGTGGCCCGCGGTGAGCCCTTGGTTCTGCTCGACATTCCGCTGCTGTTTGAAACCGGGTCCACGGATCGGGTCGATGTTGTGGTTGTCGTCAGCTGTGCGCCGGAGATCCAGCGCACACGTGTCATGGCGCGGCCGGGCATGACAGCCGAGAAATTTGAGGCGATACTGGCAAGACAGATACCGGACGCCGAAAAACGCGCCCGCGCCGATTACGTGATCGATACCGGGCGGGGACTTGAAGCGGCCCGGTCCCAGGTCGCCGAAATCGTAGCGGCGCTCACGCAATCCGAAAGGCAGGGTGACTGACATGCGCGAGATTGTCTTCGATACCGAAACAACGGGCCTCGACAATCAGGCGGACCGGATCATCGAAATCGGTTGTATCGAGCTCGAAAACCAGTTTCCGACCGGTCGCACCCTGCATCTGTTCATCAACCCGGATGGCCGCAAGGTGCATCCCGATGCGCTTGCCGTCCACGGCATCACCGATGCATTCCTCGCTGACAAGCCGGTGTTTGCCGAAGTCGCCGAGGAAATCGCCGCGTTCTTCGAAGGCGCCCGTTACGTTGCCCACAACGCGACCTTCGATATGGGCTTTCTCAATACCGAGTATCAAAGAGTGGGCATTCCGGTGGTCGCGCCGGAACTGGTCATCGACACGCTGTCGCTGGCCCGGCGACGTCATCCGATGGGTCCCAACAGCCTTGATGCCTTGTGCCGCCGCTACGGGATCGACAACTCGCACCGGACCAAGCACGGTGCACTGCTGGATGCCGAGCTGCTGACGGACGTCTATATCGAGATGCTCGGCGGCCGCCAGGCGGCGTTGGGATTGTCGACGAAGGACAACGCCACGGTCGAGCGGGCGGCAGATGAGGAAATCGTCGTCATTGGACAACGGCCGCGGCCGCTTGCCCCGCGCCTGAGCGAAGACGAGCTTCAGGCGCATTCGATCCTGATCGATCGCATCGGCGAAAGCGCCATATGGCACAAGGTGCCTGGCCAGGGCTGACAGGTTTCATCCGGTCTAAAATGCAAAAGCCGCCCGAAGGCGGCAATCACAGCAAAAAGCGATGGTCCTGAACGCGGGGTCCTGAACCCGGGCCTCAGTTGGTCTTGTTGGCAACCTGGGCTTTGGTGTTTTCTTCCGCCATGCGCTGCTGGAACATCTGCGCAAAATCGATCGGATCGATAAGAAGCGGCGGGAAACCGCCGTTGCGGGTTGCGTCGGCGACGATCTGGCGAGCGAATGGAAACAGCATCCGCGGGCATTCGATGAACAGCAGCGGCAGCATGTGTTCCTGCGGGAAGTTGGCGACCCGGAACACGCCGCCATAGGTCAGCTCGACATTGAACAGCACTGTGGTGCCGGTCTTGGCCTCGGCATTCATCGTCAACACGACATCGAATTCGGTCTCGCTCAGCGGATTGGCGTTGACGTTCACATTGATGTTGATGTCGGGCGCTTTCTCGCGCGGTCCGAGCGACTTCGGCGCGCCCGGATTCTCGAAGGACAGGTCCTTGATGTACTGGGCCAGGATGTTCAGGGTCGGGGCCTGACCATTTCCCTGCGCTTCCGTTGCTGCTGCGCCGCCTTTGCCGGTAGTATCTTTTGCCATCTGGCTCTTCCCTGTTGTTCATCCGCGAATGCGGTCATCCGGTAAATTGTTCGGACTTGGGCTAGCATTTCGGGATCGGGCTTACAACCCGTTTGAGCCGCTGCTGTCCGGCTTGCCGGGCCTGGACAGACGATCGGTCTCCTCGGACCAGGGAGACGACGGGTCCGGGTTGCGCCGGTATTCGTCCTCATCGAGATCCACTACCCCGTCGGCGGCGCCGGGTCTCCGCGTGGTGCTGGCAAAACCGCTCGACATGGTCTCAACGACGATCCGGTCCTTTACCGAGCGCCAGACAAGGTCGCGAATGGCCGGAATGAAAAGCAGGAATCCAAGCGTATCGGTCACGAATCCGGGCGTCAGCAACAGCACGCCGGCAACCAGGATCATCACGCCATGCACCAGTTCGCGGCCGGGCACGCGGTTGGCGCGCAGTTCGGTATTGATCCGGTTAAACAAACCCACGCCCTGCCATCTGAGCAGGAAGCTGCCGATGATGGCCGTCAGCAGCACCATGCCCAGCGTCGCCCAGACCCCGATCTGGCCGCCGATGACAACAAAAGCCGCAATCTCGGCCAGTGGCACCACGAGCAGCAGAAACGGGATCAGGGAAAAGCGCATGAGGAATTATCCGACGTCGGGACCGGCCTGTTTGTTGGGCCGATGACAAATAGAATGGTCTGACCCTTTGATTGATGGGCTCGGGGGGATTATATGCATCCTGATTGATGATGTAACCGAAAGAAGGCGGGAATGGGTTCCTTTGATTTTGTGACGTTCTTCTTTTTTGTGGCGGCGGTGATCATATTCATCCAGCTGCGGTCGGTGCTTGGCAAGCGCACCGGACACGAACGCCCGCCGCAGGACCAAATGGCCCGCCGCGATCAGGCGCCCGAAGGGCTGGATGATCCCAAGGTGGTGACATTGCCGCGTCGCGGCCGGGAGAATCAGGAGCCGGATACATTTGCCGCCGTCGACGCCTATGCGGAACCGGGCACGGAACTCAACAAGGGTCTGCGCGACGTGGTGACCGCCGATCCGTCCTTCGCTCCCAACGAATTTGTCGGTGGCGCCAGTACGGCCTACGAGATGATCGTCTCGGCCTATGCGGAAGGTGACCGCAAGACCTTGAAGGGCCTGTTGTCGCGCGAGGTCTTTGACGGCTTCGTCGCTGCGATCGAAGAGCGCGAAGCAAGGGGCGAAACCGTCCGCTCCAATTTTGTCGGCATCGAGAAGGCCTCGATCATTCAGGCCGAGATGAAGGGCACGGAAGCCAACATCACCGTCCGGATCATCAGCCAGCTGATATCGGCCACCCTCGACAAGGACGGACAGGTGATCGAGGGCGATCTCGCCGAGGTGACCGATGTCAATGATGTCTGGACCTTTGCCCGCGACACCCGTTCGCGTGATCCCAACTGGCGTCTGATCGCGACGGAAGCCGATCAGTAATGGATCTGTCGCTTGACCGGGAAGACTTCTCGACCCTTCCCGGTTGGGCGGAAGACAGGCCGGCGGCGGCTTTTGCCGCCTTTCGCCGCTCGGCGCTTCATGCCACGCAAACCAGACCCTATCGCACCGGATCTCTCGGTCTCGGCGCTGCCGATTTCGAACCTGCCTATGCCGCCGCACTGGCCGTATCCGAATCTGAATCCGGCTATCCATCGGATGTCGAAGCCCGTTGCTTCTTTGAAACCTGGTTCCGTCCGGTGGAGGTCAGGCAGGACGGCGGGAGCGGATTGGTCACCGGTTATTATGAGCCGGAAGTCTCTGTCAGCGAGAAGCCGGAATCCGGCTATCGATTTCCGTTCCTGCGTAAACCGGAGAACCTGATCAAGGTTCCGGATCCGGATAATCCGCCCGGCGGGATCCCGGCGGGCTTTGCGTTCATGCTCGCCGGTGCAGACGCGATGACATTGTGTCCGGACCGCCAGGCCATCGAATCCGGCGCCTTTGACGGCCTCGGCCTGGAGATCGCCTGGGCAAGCTCCCGCGCCGACGTGTTTTTTGCCCATGTCCAGGGCTGTGCCCGGCTCTGCTTCCCCGATGGTCGAGTGGAACGGATCACCTATGCCGCCAAGAGCGGTCATCCCTTCACCGGCATTGGTGGTCTGCTGGTCAAGCGCGACGAGATTTCACCCAATCTGGTCTCAATGGCCGCGATCCGGGACTGGCTCGCAGCCAATCCGCAGCGGGCCGACAGGCTGATGTGGGAGAACCGGTCCTTCATCTTCTTCGAGAAAGCGGCTGTCGAAAACGATTATCTGGGTCCTGTTGCAGCTGCCAAGGTCCCGCTCGAGCCCGGCCGGTCTCTTGCTGTCGATCGCCATGTTCATACCTTCGGGACGCCAATCTTCGTGTCAGCGCCCGGCCTGCAGGACTTCGATGAACCGCGACCGTTTGCCCGGCTGATGATTGCCCAGGATACCGGCACCGCCATAGTCGGGCCGGCCCGTGGTGACCTGTTTGCCGGATGTGGATTCGCAGCCGGCGAAAAGGCCGGCTCGATCAAGGAGCCTGCCCGCTTTGTCATTCTTGCTCCGGCTGGATCGGAAATCGCGCGGCGGGCCGGTCATGAGCAGTGACAAGCCGAGATTGAGCCACGAAGACCGCATCATCTGGGCCAGGATCGCGCGCACCGTCGAGGCCTTTCCGGGAAAGGAAATTCCCGAAGACGACTGGTTCGCGGTCGAGCCGCCGGTCCAGGTGCCGCCGGCGCCTCCCGAACGGCCGGCAAGAACCCAGCAGTCGTCACCCGGACCGAACGCACCATCCCGGAAACAGCCGCACCCGATCGAAAAGCCGGTCATCCGCAAGCTGGCGCGTGGCCGGCTGCCGATAGATGGCCGCATCGACCTGCACGGGCTGACCCAGAGCGAGGCACACAATCTGTTGTTCGGGTTCCTGGCGCGTGCCCACGAACGTGGCCTCAGGCATGTCCTGGTCATAACCGGAAAAGGCGCGTCGCTTGGCAGCGAGGGCGCCCTCAAGCGGGCCGTTCCCGTCTGGCTGGGCAAGCCCGAATTCCGGTTCCTGATATCGGGATACGAGGACGCCGCCCGTGGCCATGGCGGCGAAGGTGCGTTGTACATCCGCTTGCGCCGGGAGAAGGGAAATCCGCGATGACCCCGTTTGGCGAGGCGATCAGGCGATTGCGCGCCGAGCGTGGCATAACCCAGCGGCAGATGGCCAGCGCCCTCGGTGTCTCGCCGGCCTATTTGTCCGCGCTTGAGCACGGAAACCGCTCGGAACCAAGCTGGGAATTCGTCCAGCGGGTCATCGGCTATTTCAACATCATCTGGGATGAGGCCGAGGAGTTGCAGATGCTCGCCGGCCTGTCCCGGCCGAAAGTCGTCATCAACACGTCCGGCCTTACGCCGAAGGCCACCGAAGTTGCCAACAAGCTGGCCACGGCAATCGGTCGCCTCGATGCCCCGACGCTGCAAGAGATTGAAGCATTGATCGATCGCGGCAATTTTTCCGGGGAGAGCGGACAGCATCCGCGCACAGCGCAAGCGCCGAAAGATCGCTCACGCCGGTAGACCGGTCCCTTGAGAAAAGGGAAACCGGCCGGGATCTTGCTTGCTTTCACCCAGCTCCGAACGCGAAACCGGTGCTCCTTTTCCCTGGAGGTGCCTAGCGCTCTATGATCTCGCGCAGCTCGTCTTCATGCTGGTTGACCAGCCAGCCATAGTAATTTTCGGTCGGAGGCTTCGGTTTCAGGCCGCGCTTCTTCCGCTTTTCGTTCTCCGCGCCCAGTGCCTCGGCCCGGCGCAGGCTGTTGCCGACATTGTACAAGGTCGCTGTCAGCCCGGGATTTCCGGAAATGTCGAATCCGGCCAGGTCCCGGTAGTTCTCGATCGATTCGGCAATCGATGCGGCCATGTAGGCGAGCGTCGAATCGGGCTCCATGATCGCCTTGTAGACTTCGGCGGCATTGCCGGCATCGAGTTTTCTCAGCCTCGAAACCTTGTTGACGCGATCCGTGTGCATCAGGGCCGTCAGCGGGTTGAGCTGGCCCAGCCCGAATGTCTGCCCGGCATAGAATGGCTGGAAGAACACCGCGCCGAACCGGTCGTCCGGGAAGGAGTCGCCGGATACTTTCTTGCCGCGAAAGGTCTTTTCCCAGACTTCCTCGCGGCAGGTCCACAGCTCGGCCGAGCCCGAATCTTCCTTGCAGTCCTCGAACTCGGGACGCTTGACGAAATCGAGAACGCTTTCGCCATCATACTCGAAGCGAAACCTTTCTCCGGCATAGGAGATGGCCTTGACGTAATAGGTTTGAAGCCGGTCATAGGCATCGACATTGTAGGTGTGCTCGCCGACCAGCGCCCCGACGATGTGGATCGGGTCGATCTTGTACGCCTTCGAAACCGACCGGATTTTCCGGCGGAGCTTGGCGTCGTCGGCGATCAGATCGCGGATCTTTTCGTATTTCGCATCGAACGTCGACTTGGTCGCCTCGGTGCGGCGCTTGGATGCACCCGGTATGTCGGGCTGGCGGGCGTTGCGGTTGCCCTTGGGAACCGGTTCGGCCGAGTAGGTCGGCGGCACGGCGGCAAAGCTCATGGTGAATGCGACCGCGATCGCTATCACGGCGTTGAACTTTGAGCTGGGCACGATCATCTTCCTCTCCACCACGTAAACAGATCTACGACCTGACACAGGTCACGGATCACGTCTTGCTTGCGAAGCGCCTCGAGGAATCGCGGATCAGAGAATAAAACGCGACAGGTCTGTATTCTGCGCTAGGTCGCCAACGTGTTCCCGGACATAGTCTGAATCAATCGTGATTGTCGAGCCCGGCTGATCTGGAGCAGTGAAAGAAATCTCGTCGAGAACCCGCTCCATGACTGTCTGCAAACGCCGCGCGCCGATGTTCTCGATGCTCGAATTCAGGTGCACGGCGACTTCAGCCAGGGCGTCGATGGCATCCTCGGTGAATTCCAGTGTCAGGTCTTCGGTAGCCATCAAAGCCACATACTGCTTGATCAAACTGGCTTCGGTCTCAGTCAGGATCCGGCGGAAATCATCCTTGCCGAGCGCCCTGAGCTCGACCCGGATCGGCAGGCGGCCCTGCAGCTCCGGCAGCAGATCGGACGGCTTGGAGACGTGGAACGCACCCGATGCGATAAACAAAATGTGATCGGTCTTCACCGGCCCGTACTTTGTCGCCACCGTCGTGCCTTCCACCAGCGGCAACAGGTCGCGCTGCACGCCCTCGCGGGAAACGCCCGCGCCCATTCCGCCTTCACGGGATGCGATCTTGTCGATTTCGTCGATGAAGACGATGCCGTCATCCTGGGCCGATTTCAGTGCTTCCTGATGGATCTGTTCCATGTCGAGCAGCTTGTCGGACTCGTCATTGAGCAGCGAATCATGCGATTCGCGTACCGTTGTCTTGATCTTGCGTGTCCGTCCGCCCATCGCCTTGCCGAACAGGTCGCCAAGATTGAGAACGCCGACATTGGCGCCCTGCATGCCCGGAAGTTCGAATTGCGGCATGCCGGATGAGCTGTCGGCCACCTCGATCTCGATTTCCTTGTCGTCGAGCAGACCGTCGCGCAGCTTCTTGCGGAAGGAGTCCCGGGTCGCAGGCGAGGCGGTGCTGCCCACCAGTGCGTCGAGCACCCTTTCTTCGGCGTTCAGTTTGGCCTTCGCCTGCACTTCCATGCGCTTGCGCTCGCGCACCAGCGTGATGCCGACTTCCACCAGATCGCGGATGATCTGCTCGACATCGCGGCCGACATAGCCAACCTCGGTGAACTTGGTTGCCTCCACCTTGACGAACGGTGCGCCCGCCAGCTTCGCCAGCCGACGCGAAATCTCCGTCTTGCCGACGCCGGTCGGTCCGATCATCAGGATGTTCTTCGGCATCACCTCTTCGCGCAACATCCCTTCGAGCTTCTGCCGCCGCCAGCGGTTTCTCAGCGCGATGGCGACAGCCCGCTTGGCATCCTTCTGACCGATGATGAAGCGGTCGAGTTCGGTGACGGTTTCACGTGGGGAGAAATTGCTCATGTCGGAATCATGCCTTTATGGGGGGAAGTCTCTCAAGCACCGATGTGGGAAGCAGCGGACTGATAATCAAGCGCCGGATCCTTTGCCAGCCCGCCCCGAACAGGATGACGATGGCGCCGATGGTCAGCAGGATCAGGGCAAAGGGCGGAATGCCGGTTGTGTTGGCCGCTCCGTTGACGAGGTAGTAGATCCCGACGGAGCCGAAATACGCGAGCGTTGGCGCAAGCAGCGAACGGCGGTCGATGGCGAGCGCCACCAGCACGAACGCGGCGATCATCAGGCCAAGCAGGATGCTGGCGCCCATCCCCGGTTCTATCCGGCCGGCAAGCACGTCCTGGCCGGTGGCCAGGATGAAAAGCGGATGCACCAGCAGTGGCGCCGAAACCACATGCAGCCAGAAGGCGCAATCCGACCAGACGGTCTGCCGCTCGCGGTCGCGCAGATCGAGAATGACCGCCACCGCGAACACAACGAACCCGCAAACCAGCGGAATGCTCAGCGCGCTCGAAACCACCTGCGCCAGCTGGTCGGGCGCCGGTGCGGCAATGCTGCCGCTCACCATTTGCTCGTAATAGACCAGCACGGCGATGAGAAAGGCGAAGCCGGTAGCAGAGATCGCAACGATTGCCGCAAGCACCGGAACCTTGAACCGAATGAAATACAGCGCCGCCGCGCCGATCAGACCGCCAGCCAGGATCAGCCCGATCGGCAACGCGTCATCCTTGAGCGCCAAAAGCGAGAAGGCGTTGATCGCCCCCGGCAGGCTGAACTGCGTCCCGATGAAATCGACCAGCAGGGTCAGGATCGAGGCGCTGAACACCAGCGCCAGCAATGTGCTCGAAAGCCGCATCCGCTTCTGCCGGGTGACGATTTCTGCAACGATCCAGCTTCCCGTGGCCAGCAGGGCCGCCAGCATCATGCTGTCGTGCGGCAGCACGGCCTGCAGTGCGAACAGGGCGCCTGAAAACAACAGCACGATACCGACGGTGACGAAGATATCGTTGCCGCCGCCAACCAGCCGCATCTGGTCATCGACCGACAGAACGGGGCTTTCCGCGGGACCGCGTCTTTCAAGCGCAAGAGACAGCAGTGCGTCACGCTGAGCAGCGCTGACAATGCCGGCGTTCACTGCGCGATCGAGCGTCGCTTCATCAATCATGAGATTTCCCTGCCTTCAGCGCTTTGCCGCCGGTCACGGAAGCTTCGATCAGCACAGTCGGACGATCCGCACCGTGTGATTCACGTGAAACACCCGGATGATGAATACCGGCATTGCTGCCATCAATCGAGTTCAAGGGTTTCGATCACGATGTTCGCATTGGTGTAGACGCAGATGTCGCCGGCGATCTCCATCGCCCGCCTTGCGATCTCCTCGGCGTTCTTGTCGCTGTCCATCAGTGCCCGCGCGGCGGCATAGGCATAGTTGCCACCCGAGCCGATCGCCATGGTGCCGTGTTCTGGCTCCAGCACATCGCCGTTGCCAGTGATCGCCAGCGTCACCGTCTTGTCGGCCACCAGCATCATCGCCTCGAGCCTTCTGAGATACCGGTCGGTGCGCCAGTCCTTGGCAAGCTCGACGGCGGCCCGGGTCAGCTGGTCGGGATATTGCTCGAGCTTGGCCTCGAGCCGTTCGAGAAGCGTGAAGGCGTCGGCCGTAGCCCCGGCAAATCCGGCGATCACGTTGTTGTCCTTGCCGATGCGGCGGACCTTGCGCGCATTGCCTTTCATCACCGTCTGGCCAAGGCTAACCTGGCCGTCACCGGCCATCACCACCTGCGAGCCCTTGCGCACGGTAATGATCGTGGTTGCGTGCATGTCGCCGAAGGGGTTGTGCTCGCCCATGTGGCATCCTTTCCTGCAAGCGGCGCGACGGCCGCACTATGATGAGGTCAGCCCTATGTAAGGGCCCGTGGAACGAATGCAAATCCGCCTTTGGACCTTCTTCCGCCGCGCATCCTGTTTCGCAATCGCGAAAGCCGTTCTGGATATTTGCATTGCAGGCTGATAATGAGCGCATCATCATAGCGTTCGGAGACGACTGATGGCCACTACCGAGACCGCGCGCAGCGCTTCCGTTGCCCGCAAGACCAACGAAACCGACATTTCCGTATCGCTGTCCGTGGACGGCACCGGAACCGGATCGATTCACACTGGCGTCGGTTTTTTCGATCACATGCTCGAGCAGCTGTCGCGCCATTCGCTGATCGATATGGAGATCAAGGCCAAGGGCGATCTGCACATCGACGATCACCACACGGTCGAGGACACCGGCATCGCCATCGGCCAAGCGCTGGCCAGGGCTCTGGGCGACCGCAAGGGCATCAATCGCTATGCGTCGCTGGATCTGGCCATGGACGAGACGCTGACGCGGGCTGCCATCGACATTTCCGGCCGGCCGTTCCTGGTTTGGGACGTGACCTTCACCGCGCCCAAGATCGGCACCTTTGATACCGAATTGGTGCGCGAGTTCTTCCAGGCGCTGGCCCAGCACGGCGGCATCACCCTGCATGTCACCAATCTTTATGGCGCCAACAACCATCATATTGCCGAGACCTGCTTCAAGGCGGTCGCGCGTGTGCTGCGCGTCGCCTGCGAGGTTGATCCGCGGCAGAAGGACCGGATTCCCTCGACCAAGGGGTCGCTGGCCTGAGGCTTTACGGGCCGGGCCGATCGGAGAAACCAATGACCGCCTATCTTGTACTGGCCAGCCCGGGTGCACAGATACCTGACGAGCGTTCGGTGGTGATCGCCGATCGTTTTGCACCTTGGGCGCTCATAGCGCCGGTCATCTGGCTTCTGTTCAACCGGCTGTGGCTGGAAGCTCTTGCGGCAATCCTGGTCATGGCCATGGCGACCTATCTTGCCGGCTCTGCCGGTCAGCCCGCTCTCGGCATTGCCCTCGACCTTGCGCTGTCGCTGCTGACGGCGCTCGAAGGCCGCAACTGGCGAGCTGCCGCGCTGCAGCGCCGTGGCTGGCGTCTGGTCGACGTGATTGAGACCGATGACGCCGATGTGGCCTTCGAAATTCACGCGGCGAATGCCCTGGCGGACAGGAAATCGTCTGCGCCGGCAAGCGTCAAACCCGGGCTCCCGCCCTTGAGACTGGGCCGTCAGGCCGGCCGGGAGACCGGCTCCATCGGTCTCGTCCCGGTTGAAAGGAACTGAACCTGATGCAGGTTGTCATAGTCGATTACGGGTCGGGCAATCTGCGCTCGGCGCTCAAGGCATTCGAACGGGCTGCCCGCGAAGCCGGCATTTCCGCGACCATCACGCTCAGCGCCGATGCGGATCATGTCGCTAAGGCCGACCGCGTGGTGCTTCCCGGCGTCGGTGCCTATGCCGATTGCCGCGCCGGGCTCGATGCGATCGACGGTATGAACGCGGCATTGCGCCATGCGGTCGAGGACAAGGCCCGTCCTTTCTTGGGCATCTGCGTCGGTATGCAGTTGATGTCGACCCGCGGGCTGGAGAAGACTGTCACCCGGGGCTTCGACTGGATCCCCGGCGATGTGGTCGAGATCAAGCCCTCGGACCCGGCCTTGAAAATCCCCCAGATCGGCTGGAACACGCTGGACCTCAAAACCCCGCATCCGCTGTTCGACGGTATTCCGACCGGCCCGGATGGTCTGCACGCCTATTTCGTCCACTCCTACCAACTGGCGGCCAGCAACCCGGAAGACGTGATCGCGGTGACCGATTACGGCGGGCCGGTCACCGCTGCCGTCGCGCGCGGCAACAAGGCCGGCACCCAGTTTCACCCGGAAAAGAGCCAGACGCTGGGTCTGGCGTTGATCGCCAATTTCCTCAGATGGAAGCCCTGACATGATCCTGTTTCCCGCGATTGATCTCAAAGACGGCCAGTGCGTTCGGCTCAAGCTGGGCGAGATGGACTCGGCGACGGTCTACAACGAAGATCCGGCTGCCCAGGCCCGCGCCTTCGAGGAGCAGGGCTTTGAATGGCTGCACGTGGTTGACCTCAACGGCGCCTTCGAAGGCCAGTCGGTCAACGGTGCCGCGGTCGAGGCGATCCTCAAGGCGACGAAGAACCCGGTGCAGCTGGGCGGCGGCATCCGCACGCTGGCCCATATCGAGGCCTGGCTCGACAAGGGCCTCGCCCGCGTCATTCTCGGCACCATCGCCGTACGCGACCCCGATCTGGTCCGCGAGGCCTGCAAACTGTTCCCGGGCAAGGTGGCGGTCGGCATCGATGCCAAGGGCGGCAAGGTCGCCGTCGAGGGCTGGGCCGAGGCCTCCGAGCTTGGCGTCATCGAACTGGCCGAGCGGTTCGAGGGCGCAGGCGTTGCCGCGATCATCTACACCGACATCGACCGCGATGGCGTGCTGACCGGCATCAACTGGGAATCGACCATCGAACTGGCCGATGCCGTCTCCATCCCGGTGATCGCGTCGGGCGGCCTTGCCTCGATTGCCGACATCGTGCGGATGAAGATGCCCGACGCAGCGCGTCTTGAAGGCGCGATCTCCGGCCGGGCGCTCTATGATGGCCGCATCGATCCGGCGGAGGCGCTGGGTATCCTTAACGGCACGCTTGCGGCCGAGCCTGCGGCTTTCGAGAGCGAGGACCGTTCATGACCCTGAAATCCCGCGTTATTCCCTGTCTGGATGTGAAGGACAGCCCGCGCGCCCCGCAGCGGCTTTGCCGCGAGGACGCGCAAACAGAAAAGGCGGCCGTCCGATGCTGAAATCCCGTGTCATTCCCTGTCTCGATGTCAAGGACGGCCGCGTCGTCAAGGGCGTCAATTTTGTCGATCTGATCGATGCCGGCGATCCGGTGCAGGCGGCCCAGGCCTATGATGCCGCGGGCGCAGACGAGCTCTGCTTCCTCGACATCACAGCCTCGTCGGACAATCGCGAAACCATCTTCGATGTCGTGGCGCAGACAGCTGAACATTGTTTCATGCCGCTGACCGTCGGCGGTGGCATTCGCACCGTGGCCGATATCCGCAAATTGCTGCTTTCGGGTGCCGACAAGGTCTCGATCAACTCCGCTGCGGTTAAAAACCCCGACTTTGTCGCCGAAGCCGCCGACAAGTTCGGCAACCAGTGCATCGTCGTTTCCATCGATTCCAAGAAGGTTTCCGCTCCCGGAGAGGTCGACCGCTGGGAGATCTTCACCCATGGCGGCCGCGAGCCGACCGGGATCGATGCCGTCGCGTTTGCCGAGAAGATGGTGGAGCGCGGCGCCGGCGAGTTGCTGCTCACCTCGATGGACCGGGACGGCACCAAGGCCGGCTATGATATCGCCCTGACCCGCACCATTGCCGATGCCGTTCGGGTGCCGGTGATCGCGTCGGGCGGGGTCGGAAACCTCGAGCATCTGGTCGAGGGAATCCGCGACGGCCACGCCACCGCCGTGCTGGCAGCCTCGATTTTCCACTTCGGAACCTATACGATCAGCGAAGCCAAGCAGTACATGGCCAATGCCGGGCTCGACATGCGCCTGAACTGACCGGCGCCTTCGGGAAAATCCCCCAGGAGACTTATCCGCAATGACCAGTTTCACCCTCGCCGATCTTGAACGGATAGTCTCCGAACGGTCTTTGGCCGATCCGGCCCAGTCCTGGACAGCGAAGCTGGTTGCCGCCGGCATGCCGAAAGCCGCCAAGAAACTGGGCGAGGAGGCGGTCGAGACAGTCATCGCCGCGACGTCGCAGGGCCGTGGCGAAGTGGTCAGTGAAACGGCCGATCTTCTGTATCACCTTATGGTCGTGCTAAGGATTGCCGATATACCTCTTGGCGAGGTGATGGCGGAACTGGAAGGCCGGACCGTACAATCGGGCCTGAGCGAGAAGGCGAGCCGTACGGCGGAGTGAGCATGGACCAGACCACTATCCAACCCCCTGCCCTTGACCATTTCAAGGGTGACGAGTTTTCGCCCTACCGCTTTTTCACCGCGGACCAATGGGCCGAATTCCGTGCCGATACGCCTCTGACCCTGACCGAGGACGAAGTCCGCCGGCTTCGGTCTCTCAACGATCCGGTCAATCTCGATGAAGTCCGGCGGATCTACCTGTCATTGTCGCGGCTGTTGTCGGCGCATGTGGAATCCTCGCAACTGCTGTTCGAGCAGCGCAAGCGTTTCCTCAATCTCTCCAACGTGGCAAAAACCCCGTTCATTATCGGCATTGCTGGCTCCGTGGCGGTAGGCAAGTCCACCACCGCCCGCGTCCTGGCCGAACTTCTCAAGCGCTGGCCGTCGAGCCCGAAGGTGGATCTGGTGACCACCGACGGTTTTCTTTATCCCAACGAGGTGCTGCGGCGCGAAAACCTGATGGACCGGAAAGGATTTCCGGAAAGCTACGATGTCGGCGCGGTTCTGCGCTTTCTCTCCGAGATCAAGGCCGGACAGCACAGCGTCCGGGCGCCCTGCTATTCGCACCTGACCTACGACGTGCTGCCCGGCGAATACACCACCATCGACCGGCCCGACATCCTGATCTTCGAAGGCATCAACGTGCTTCAGGTGCGCGATCTGCCCGAAGACGGCAAGATCGTCCCGTTCGTGTCCGATTTCTTCGATTTCTCGATCTATATCGACGCCGAGGAAGTCGACATTCACAAATGGTATGTCGACCGGTTCATGAACTTGAGGCAGACCGCTTTCCGCAATCCGGAATCCTTCTTCCACCGCTATGCCGCGATCAAGGAAGATGCCGCCCGCGCCATTGCAGAGAGCCTGTGGGAAAACATCAACCTGAAAAACCTGCGCCAGAACATCCTGCCGACGCGCCCGCGCGCCGACCTGATCCTGCGCAAGGCGCCCAATCACCTCATCGAACAGGTAGCGCTGCGCAAGCTATAGCCTGAGCTCCGCGGCAAAGGCTGGGCACTCAGCTCGTCACCCGTCTCAGCGTCAGGTTGATGCGGCCGCCATCCTTGAGCAGGCTCGAAGTCGTCGGGTAGATCCGGTCGACGCCGTGGAATGCCAGTCGGCTTTCGCCTCCCAGGATCACCACATCGCCGCTTTCCAGCCGGAACGATCTGGTTGGCTGACCCCGTTCGGTGCCGCCGATCCTAAACAGGCAGGCATCGCCGAGCGAGATCGACAGCACCGGCGCGGAGAAATCGCTTTCGTCGCGGTCCTGGTGCAGTCCCATGCGGGCGCTGGAATCGTAGAAATTGACGAGGCAGGCCTGCGGCGGAACCGGGTAGCCGGTTAGCTCGTTCCAGAGCTGCAGCAGGCGGTCGGGAATTGGCGGCCAGGGCGCCCCCGTCACGGGATGACGGTCCTGGTAGCGGTAACCGCTCCTGTCGGCCACCCAGCCCAGGTCGCCGCAATTGGTCAAACGGACGCTGAACGGTTTGCCGCTTCGCGGCATCTCCGGGCGGTAGAGCGGCGCTTGGCGCACCACCGCCCGGATCTCGTCGAGCAGGGACTGCTGCTCGTCCCGATCAAGATGGCCGGGAATATGGCGAACGCCTTTGGGCAGAACGAGCATTTCCGGCCTTCTTGGTTTTCGTGAAGCCTCAGGCGGTTTCGAGATCGGGAATGCGCAGCACCTGGCCCGGATAGATCTTGTCGGGGTGCGTCAGCATCGGCTTGTTCGCCTCGAAGATCACCGTGTATTTCGCACCCTTGCCCTTGCCATAGGCGGCTTCGGCGACCTTCCAGAGATTGTCGCCCTTCTTGACCGTGTGGAACTTCGGCTCCTTTGCAGGGGTGGAGGCCTTGACCAGCTCGGTCATGTCGGTGCTGCCAAGCGACAGTCCCGACTCGGGAATGACCACCTTCAGCTCGGACGCCTCGACCTTGGAAATGCCGAGTGTGTTGCCCACCGCGAGGATGGCCTTCTCGAAGATCGACTGGTCTTCGACCACGCCCGAGAGCACGATCTTGTCGCCGTCGACCTTGACGTCGACCTTGTCGGTGCCGAGCTTGTACGAATCCAGCTCCTTCTTGACGGCATCGGCCTCCGGCGCATCGTCATCGCCGCCAATGCCCAGTTTCTTGCCAGCCGATTTGATGAAATCGAAAATGCCCATGAGTCGTCGTCTCCCTGAGTGAATGTCGGGCAAGATAACCACGCGCATGGCGATCTGCCAACCAAAAGCTTTCGCTAAATCAATGGTGCCGCTTTCTAGTCTTCGGTAACCTTGCCACGAGCTTTCTTGATCTGGCCGCGGCCGGTCTTGGCAGCCAGCCGGCGCTCGACCGAGCCTCGCGTCGGCCTGGTCTTGCGCCGGGGCGGTGGCGGCGGTTCGGAAGCCTGGTCGATCAGTTCCACAAGCCGTGCCCGCGCATCGGCCCGATTGCGCTCCTGGGTCCGGAACCGGTTGGCCTCGATGATGATCACGCCGTCCTTGGAAACCCGGCTGCCGCCAAGCTTCAGCGCATTCTTTTTCACCCTTTCGGGAAGCGAGGGTGAATTGCGGATGTCGAACCGGAGCTGCACCGCTGTCGCCACCTTGTTGACGTTCTGACCTCCCGGGCCAGAGGCGCGAATGAAGCTCTCGCCAAGCTCCCAGCCGGCGATGACGATGCCCCGGGCCGCATGCAGAGGGTCCGCGCTCATGGTGCGGTCTTCCAGTACAACACCTCGTCCTCGGGTTTGCGGCTGATCGCCGGAACCCGCGCGCCCTCGGCCGGATGACCGACTACCAGCAGCACCAGCGGCTTCTCGTTGTCCGGCCGGCCGCAGATCTGATTGAGGAATCCCATCGGCGAAGGCGTGTGGGTCAGGGTCGCCAGTCCGGCCGAATGCAGGCTGGCAATCAGCAATCCGATGGCGATCGAGACCGATTCGGGCACGTAGTAGTGCTTCACCTTGCGGCCCTCGGCGTCGACGCCCCAGCGCTGGGCGAAGATCGCAATCAGCCAGGGCGCGGTTTCCAGGAATGGCTTGTCCGAATCCGTGCCCAGGTGAGCCAGCGCCCCGAGCCATTCCTCGCCCGCGCGGCCGTCGTAGAAGGCGCGTTCCTCCTCTTCTGCCGCCAGCCTGATCGCCCGTTTGGTTTCCGGATCGCCGATGGCGACAAAGCTCCACGGCTGCTGATTGGCGCCCGATGGCGCGGTTGCGGCGGCCCGGACCGCGAGCCGGATGATCTCCGGGTCCACCGGATCGGCGGAGAAATCCCTCACCGTCCTGCGCGATTGCATCAGATCGAAAAAACGTTGTGCCTCTGCCCGCATCTCCGCATCCGTCTTCCGGGCAATCGAATGCGCAACGGTTTCGACGGGTCTGGTCATGGCGGGACGCTCCTTCCGGGTTTGGACCTGCGGAAAATGCGCGACAGGCCCCGTTGGGTCAACGGGGCCTGCCAAAGATCGTGTGAGGCGTTCGGGTGTTTATTCCGCGGCAGCCTTGAAGCCGGGCGCGGCATCAAGCACCGAGCCATCGACGTGAGCTTCGAACTTGGCGAAGTTCTCGATGAACATGCCGACCAGACGATTGGCGGAGGCGTCGTAGGCTGCCTTGTCGGTCCAGGTCGAACGCGGGTCGAGAATGGCGCTGTCCACGCCTTCGACGGCGACCGGCACGGCAAATCCGAAATTGGCATCCGTGCGGTACTCGACGCTGTCGAGCGAGCCGTCCAGCGCAGCGGTCAGCAATGCGCGGGTCGCCTTGATCGGCATGCGCTGTCCCTCTCCATAGGCGCCACCGGTCCAGCCGGTGTTGACCAGCCAGCAATTGACCTTGTGGTCATTGATCAGCCGGCGCAGCAGGTCGCCGTATTCCGAAGGATGACGCGGCATGAACGGAGCGCCGAAGCAGGTCGAAAACGTTGCTTCCGGCTCGGTGACACCCTTTTCCGTGCCGGCCACCTTTGCGGTGTAGCCCGACAGGAAATGATACATCGCCTGTTCCGGCGTCAGCTTGGCGATCGGAGGCATCACGCCGAAGGCATCGGCCGTCAGCATGATGATGTTGTGCGGATGCTCGGAAATACCGGTGTCGCTGGCATTCGGGATGTAATGCAGCGGGTAGGCGCAGCGGGTGTTCTCGGTCAGCGAGCCGTCATGGAAATCCGGGACCCGGTGCTCGTCCAGCACGACGTTCTCGAGAACCGTGCCGAAACGTTCGGTCGTGCCGAAGATTTCGGGTTCCGCCTCGCGCGACAGCCGGATGGTCTTGGCGTAGCAGCCGCCCTCGAAATTGAACACGCCGTGTTCGCCCCAGCCGTGTTCGTCATCGCCGATCAGCGTGCGCTTCGGATCGGCCGAAAGCGTGGTCTTGCCGGTGCCCGAGAGGCCAAAAAACACGGCGGTGTCCCCGTCGGGGCCGACATTGGCCGAGCAGTGCATTGGCATCACGTCCCTGGCGGGAAGCAGGTAGTTCAGGGCGGTGAAGACCGACTTCTTCATCTCGCCGGCATAGGAGGTGCCGCCGATCAGAACCAGCCCGCGCACCAGGTCGACCGCGATCACGGTCTCCGAACGGCAGCCGTGGCGTGCCGGGTCGGCGCGGAAGGACGGAAGATTGATGATCGTCAGCTCGGGCATGAAGCCTGCGAGGTCGGCGCGGTCGGGACGGATCAGCAGGTTGCGGATGAACAGCGCGTGCCATGCATATTCGGTGATGACGCGGGACTTGAGCGCGTAGTCCGCGTCCGCGCCGCCGACCAGATCCTGAACGAACAGGTCCTTGTCCTTAGCGTGCGCGACCATGTCGGCATGCAGCGTGTCGAAAGCCTCAGGCGTCATCGGCTTGTTGTTGTCCCACCAGATCTGGCTGTCGGTGGTTGCGTCCCTGACCACGAACTTGTCCTTGGCGGACCGTCCGGTGTGCTGCCCGGTCAGCGCCCGAAGCGCGCCGTGGGCTGTCAGCGTGGCCTCGCCCCGCGCAACTGCGAGCTCGACCAGTTCGGCCTCTTTCGTATTGTAACGCACCAGGCCAGTGGTGTTCAGACCGCACAGGTCGATTCCGGCTGACGGATTACGCACTCCCAAATCCTTACTCATTTCGGATTCCTTCTCGTTCTGGCGCAGGACAGGTTCAAATTTGGCCGGACCATAGGGAGAGGAATTTTAAAAAACAACAAGTAATTCTCAGATTAATTAATGAAATCAGAGTATTAATCGATTTAAAAAAAACCGCACTTATTTAAATCGGTTCAATCGGGGCTGCCGGTTTACCCGATGCGCATTCAGGGAATGACTCCGGTTTGGAACTGTGCCACATTTTGTTCTCACTTTATCCTCATGGACGTGGCGGCGGGTTCCGGAAATGACGCTTCAGGGCGGCTGATCCGGAAAAGCGGGGGCACTTCCCGGAGGTGCAAGACCATGATGGAGACGACAGACATGCAGACAATCGCGCTCGTCGACGACGACCGCAACATCCTTACCTCGGTTTCGATCGCACTCGAAGCAGAAGGGTATCGTGTTGAAACCTACACCGATGGCGCCTCCGCCCTGGACGGATTGCTGGCCCGTCCTCCGCAGCTTGCCATTTTCGATATCAAGATGCCGCGCATGGACGGCATGGAACTCTTGCGCCGCCTGCGCCAGAAATCCGACATCCCGGTGATTTTTCTTACCTCCAAGGATGAAGAGATCGACGAACTCTTCGGCCTCAAGATGGGCGCCGACGACTTCATCACCAAGCCGTTCTCCCAGCGGCTTCTGGTCGAGCGCGTCAAGGCCGTGCTGCGCCGGGCGGCAAACCGGGAAGCGGCTGCTGCAGCCCCTGGCCGTGCCGATGCCGCGCCGACCAAGTCGCTCGAGCGCGGCAACCTGGTCATGGACCAGGAGCGCCACACCTGCACCTGGAAGAATGAACCCGTCACGCTGACGGTGACCGAGTTCCTCATCCTGCAGTCGCTGGCCCAGCGGCCCGGCGTGGTCAAGAGCCGCGACGCGCTGATGGACGCTGCCTATGATGAACAGGTCTATGTCGATGACCGCACCATTGACAGCCACATCAAACGTCTGCGCAAGAAGTTCAAAATGGTCGATGACGATTTCGACATGATCGAAACCCTCTACGGGGTCGGGTACCGGTTCAGGGAAGCGGCGTGAGATCCCCCTGTTCCCGCACCGGCCGTGGGATGTAGCAGATAACGCAAATGGCAATTGAAACCGAGGACAATGCGGACGGCAGGGAGGCGGCGCCTTCCGACGTGCGGACGCTGGCAAGCTGGGCTCACCCGGTCAAGCTGGTCCGCCGGATGTTCGGCAATCTCATCTTCTCGAGCCTGACCCGTCGCATCCTGTTCCTCAATCTGGCGGCGCTTGTCGTCCTGGTGTCGGGGATCCTCTATCTCAACCAGTTCCGGGAAGGCCTGATCGATGCCCGGGTCGAAAGCCTGCTCACCCAGGGCGAGATCATTGCCGGCGCCGTTGCGGCCTCGGCCTCGGTCGACACCAACTCGATCACCATCGATCCGGAAAAGCTGCTTGAATTACAGGCCGGCCAAAGCATCTCGCCGAGCAACTCGAACGAGAACCTGGATTTCCCGATCAATCCGGAGCGCGTGGCACCCGTGCTGCGCCGGCTGATCTCGCCAACCCGGACGCGGGCGCGCATTTATGATGGCGACGCAAGCCTGATCCTCGATTCGCGCTATCTCTATACCTCCGGCCAGGTGCTTCGCTATGACCTGCCGCCGGCCGAAACCGTGTCTCCCGGCTGGACCGAGATGGTGACGACCTGGTTCAACCGTTTTTTCCAGCGCCGCGATCTGCCGCTTTACCGCGAGCCGCCGGGCGCCGACGGATCGATCTATCCCGAGGTGATGAACGCGCTGACCGGAGGCCGTGGCGCCGTGGTGCGGGTCACCGAGAAGGGTGAACTGATCGTCTCGGTGGCCGTCCCGGTGCAGCGGTTCCGGGCGGTGCTCGGGGTCCTGCTGCTGTCCACCCAGGCCGGCGACATCGACAAGATCGTTCATGCCGAGCGGATGGCGATTTTCCGGGTGTTCGGCGTTGCCGCCATGGTCAACATCGTCCTGTCTCTGTTGTTGGCCAGCACCATCGCCACGCCGCTGAGACGTCTATCGGCCGCTGCCGTCCGCGTCCGGCGCGGCGCCAGGGTTCGCGAGGAGATTCCGGACTTCTCCGACCGCCAGGACGAGATCGGCAACCTGTCGGTGGCGCTACGCGGCATGACCAATGCGCTTTATGACCGGATTGCCGCCATCGAGAGCTTTGCCGCCGATGTCAGCCACGAGCTCAAGAATCCGCTCACCTCGCTGCGCAGCGCGGTGGAAACCCTGCCGCTCGCGCGCAACGAGCAGTCCCGCAAGCGGCTGATGGATGTCATCCAGCACGATGTCCGGCGTATGGACCGCCTGATCAGCGATATCTCCGATGCGTCGCGGCTCGATGCCGAACTGGCGCGCCAGGACGGGGTCGCGGTCGACATGCAGCAATTGCTGACCGATCTGGTCGACATCGCCCGGCAAACCCGCTCCGGCGGCAAGGAAGTCGCAATCGAGTTGAAGATCGACAAGCGCGGTGCCGGCAAGTCGGCGTTCACGGTGCTTGGCCACGATCTCCGGCTGGGCCAGGTCGTCACCAATCTGATCGAGAATGCGCGCTCCTTCGTGCCCGAAACCGGTGGCCGCATCACCATCCGCCTTGGCCGTCGCCGCGGCACGGTTCAGGTCCTCATCGAGGACAACGGCCCGGGAATCCGCGCCGAGGTGATCGAGCGGGTGTTCGAGCGGTTCTACACGGACCGGCCGGATGGCGAGGATTTCGGCCAGAATTCCGGCCTCGGCCTGTCGATCAGCCGCCAGATCATCGAGGCGCATGGCGGCAGCCTCACGGCCGAGAATATCGCCGGCAACGAGCCCGGCACATGGGCGGGCGCGCGGTTCATCATCGAACTGCCTGCCGAAACCAAATGACCGGCATCTCGGTAGCCGCCGGTGAGCCGGTGCATGCAACGTCGATTGTCGTCGGCCAGACCGGGATCGTCTTTCTGGGGCCTTCGGGCTCGGGAAAAAGCAGCACGGCCTTCGCCTGCCTGTCCGAGGCAATGGCGCTGGGATGGCATGCCGCGCTGGTCGCCGATGACCGGACCATCCTGACCGTTCACGGGAATCGTTGCGTTGCGTCCTGTCCGGACCCGATCCGCGGATATCTCGAACTGCGCGGCACCGGGATCGTCCGCTTCCGGCGGGCCGGCCGGGTGGTGATGCATTGTGCCGTGGCCCTCACCGAAGCTTCCGCGGTCACCCGGCTTCCGTGCGAATCTGAAACCTTTTCGTGTGGCAGCGCAACAATGCCCCTTATGCGTCTGTGGCACGATGGCGCAGTTGGACCGCTCTCGAGACTCCGCGCCGCTCGCCCGGAGCTGTTTTTCGAGCCTGCAGGCCATCCTCAGGGCAATTTGCCTATTTCCTGACGTTTTTTGGCTTGAACTTCGCCTGCTTCTGTCCAAGATGAATTTCACAAACTGTTCGCGACTGCGAAGCAATTGGCGTGGCCTGACGAAATGTCGTGCTGGCCGCATGCTGCTGGAGGCAAAATGATCGGATTGGTGCTTGTCACCCATGGCAAGCTCGCGGAGGAGTTCAGGCATGCGCTGGAGCATGTTGTCGGACCGCAAACCGCTCTGGAAACCGTCTGCATCGGGCCGGAAGACGATATGGACCAGCGGCGGCTGGATATTGTTGGGGCGGTATCGCGTGTCGAAACCGGCAATGGCGTGATCATTCTGACCGACATGTTTGGCGGAACCCCCTCGAACCTCTCGATATCGGTGATGGATTCCGGGCGTATCGAGGTGATTGCCGGCGTCAACCTGCCGATGCTGATCAAGCTTGCAGGTGTGCGCGGCGCCAACGACATGCAGAAGGCGCTGGCCGACGCGCAGGATGCCGGACGCAAGTACATCAATGTCGCAAGCCGCCTGCTGACGGGCAAATGACGTTAGGGTCCCCGGTTCAGTCGAGATCGTTCAAGATCATCAACAAGCGCGGCCTGCATGCCCGCGCATCGGCCCGTTTTGTCCAGACCGTCGAAGGTTTCGACGCTATCGTCCGAGTCGCGCGCGAAGGCTCGACGGTTGGCGGCACCTCGATCATGGGACTGATGATGCTGGCTGCGAGCACCGGCAGTTCCATTGAAGTCGAAGCCGAAGGCCGCCAGGCCGAAGAGGTGCTGAACGCGCTCGAGACCTTGATTGCCGATCGTTTCGGCGAAGAGTGCTGAATATTCCCACATAAAGACATCTTTATATCGTATTGCCAGCATGAGCTTTTCCTGCTATGGCAGCGCCCATGCAATCCGGCCTGTCCCGGCTGGATCCCGAACTTTTGGAAAATCATATGACCGCTACCCAGGATTATGTCGTCGCCAACATCGATCTGGCTGATTTCGGCCGCAAGGAGCTGGATATCGCCGAAACCGAAATGCCGGGCCTGATGGCGCTGCGCGAGGAATACGGTTCGGAGCAGCCCCTGAAGGGCGCCCGCATCGTCGGTTCGCTGCACATGACCATTCAGACCGCAGTGCTGATCGAGACCCTGACAGCGCTCGGAGCCGATGTCCGCTGGGCATCGTGCAACATCTTCTCGACCCAGGATCATGCTGCCGCGGCAATCGCCAAGAGCGGCGTTCCGGTGTTTGCCGTCAAGGGCCAGAGCCTTGAGGAACATTGGGACTATCTCGACAAGTCGTTCCAGTTTGCCGACGGCCCGAACCTGATCCTCGATGACGGTGGCGACGCCACACTCTACGTGTTGCTCGGCGCCCGCGCCGAAGCCGGCGAAGACATCATCCCGGTTCCCGCTTCCGACGAGGAAGCCGTCATCAAGGATCAGATCAAGAAGCGCATGCAGGCCTCGCCGGGCTGGTTCACCAAGGTGCGCGACCAGATTGTCGGCGTCTCCGAGGAAACCACCACCGGCGTTCACCGGCTTTACGAATTGCAGAAAAAGGGCCTGCTTCCCTTCCCCGCGATCAACGTCAATGACTCGGTCACCAAGTCGAAATTCGACAACAAGTACGGTTGCAAGGAAAGCCTCGTCGACGGCATCCGCCGCGCCACCGACACCATGATGGCCGGCAAGGTTGCCGTGGTCTGCGGCTACGGCGATGTCGGCAAGGGCTCGGCGGCTTCGCTGCGCGGCGCCGGCGCCCGCGTCAAGGTCACCGAAATCGATCCGATCTGTGCGCTGCAGGCAGCCATGGACGGCTTCGAGGTGGTTACCCTGGAAGATGTGGTCTCGAGTGCCGATATCTTCATCACCACCACCGGCAACAAGGACGTTATCCGCCTCGAGCACATGCGTGAGATGAAGGACATGGCCATCGTCGGCAATATCGGCCATTTCGACAACGAGATCCAGGTCGCGGCGCTCAAGAACCACAAGTGGACCAACATCAAGGATCAGGTCGACATGATCGAGTTGCCCTCGGGCAACCGCATGATCCTTCTGAGCCAGGGCCGGCTTCTCAACCTCGGCAACGCCACCGGCCACCCGAGCTTCGTCATGTCGGCTTCCTTCACCAACCAGGTGCTGGCCCAGATGGAACTCTGGACCAAGGGCGAACAGTACCAGGATCAGGTCTATGTGCTGCCCAAGCATCTCGACGAGAAGGTGGCTCGCCTGCATCTCGACAAGATCGGCGCCAAACTGACCGAGTTGAAGACCGAGCAGGCAGATTATATCGGCGTGTCCGTCGAAGGTCCGTTCAAGCCGGAACACTACCGGTACTGATTTTCTGATCGATACCCACAACATATTGAGATCGCGTTCTTGACAACAAGGACGCGATTTCTTTTTGCCCGCAGTCCCCTTCACCGTGATTCGCGAAACAGGTATGTTTTTTGCCAATGATTCGTTTTGCGTTGTGGCGGCGCAAACAACGATCTGGCCAACGTATTGGCGATGTCTTGTCAAACAGGCGACGAGGGGACGGAGACATGCCGGTGAAGACGGATTCACTTGGGCGCAAGGGGCTTCTTGGACTGAGAAAAGCCGTGATCAGCGATCTTTGCCGGTTCCGGCGCCGGGTCCTGACAGGCACCGCCCTGCTCAGCGGCAGCTTCCTGGCATCCGCTCTTCCCGTCCTGGCGCAGGTATCGGACGATCAGGCCTCCGGCCGCGTGACCGTATCCACCCTCGAAGTAGTCAATTTCGCCATGGTCATCGGCGCCATATCGGCGGCCATGATCTCGGCCATCTGGCTGATCCGCGAACGCGGCAAGATCGACCTCGAGAATGTCGGCCTTCGCTCTGCCCTGGCCGACGCCAATGCCAGGATCTCGCGTCATGAGGCGCTGATCGTCGACCGTGACCGGCAGATCGTTGTCTGGGACGGCGTCGGGCTGCCCGCCGAGGTGCTCGGCCAATTGTCCGCCGACACCGGCGCACCGCAGAAACCGGCTGACTTCCTCGCTTTCGGCCGCTGGCTTGAGCCAAGATCCGCCGCGGCGCTGGATGAATCCATCGACCGGCTGCGATCCCACGCAGAACGCTTCGACATGATTGTCGAAACCGTTCGCGGCCACGTCATCGAGGCGCAGGGCCGGGTGTCCGGCGGACGTGCCTTTGTTCGTTTCGTCACCCTGTCGAATGTTCGCGCCGAGCTTGCCGAACTCAAGACCGAGCGCGACCGTTTGCTCACCTCGCTCGATACATTGCAGGCGCTTCTGGACATCATCGATATGCCGGTGTGGCTGCGCGGACCGGATTCGAAACTCGTGTGGGTCAACAACGCCTATGTGCAGGCGGTCGAGGGCGAGGACCGGCAGGACACGCTGAAGCGCGGGCTCGAACTGCTTGGGACCACGACGCGGGAAAAAGTGCGCGCAACCGCCACCCCCGAACGGCCGTTTCTCGACAAGGTTTCGACCGTCATTCATGGCCATCGCCGTTTCCTCGAGGTTGCCGACGCCAAGACGCCAGCGGGCACTGCCGGACTGGCGCTCGACGTGTCGATCGAGGAGGATCTGCGCCAGGAACTCAAGCGCACCATCCAGAGCCATGCCGAAACGCTCGATCATCTGGCCACGCCGGTGGCGATCTTCGATCGCGACCAGCGCCTGCAGTTTCACAACCAGGCGTTCCAGCGCCTGTGGGAACTCGACACGCCGTTTCTCGCCCGCCGGCCCGACAATGGCGAATTTCTCGAGCGGCTTCGCGCCGATGGCAAGCTGCCCGAACCGCATGCCTGGCGCGACTGGAAGGAGCAGATGCTTTCGGTCTACCGCTCGGTCGAGACGACGCCGCATCTCTGGCACCTTCCCGATGGCCAGACCCTCAATGTCTTCGCCAATGCCCACCCGCAGGGCGGCGTGACCTGGGTGTTCGAGAACCTGACCGAGAAGTTCGATCTGGAAACCCGCTACAACACGCTTCTGCAGGCGCAGGGCGAAACCATCGACCACCTGGCCGAAGGGGTCGGCGTCTTTGGCCCCGATGGCAAGATCCGCCTGTCCAATCCATCCTTCCGCGCGCTCTGGGGCCTGACCGAACAGCAGGTCAAGCCCGGCACCCATATCCGCCAGATCGCGGAAGCCTGCGAACCGTCCTATCGCGATCCGGATGGCTGGAAACTGTTTGCCGGCGCGATCACCGGATTCGAGGAAGAACGGCGCACGCATGAAGGCCGCATCGAGCTGACCACCGGCCTCATTCTCGACTATGCCATCGTGCCGCTGCCCAATGGCCAGACCATGATCGCCTTCGTCAATGTCACCGACAGCGTCGGCGCCGAACGCATGCTGACCGAAAAGAACGAGGCGCTGCGCAAGGCCGATGCGCTGAAGAACGATTTCGTCCAGCACGTCTCCTACGAGCTGCGCTCGCCGCTGACCAACATCATCGGCTTCACCGAGTTGCTGCAGACCCCCGGCATCGGCGAGCTCAACGAGCGCCAGTCCGAATATCTCGATCACATCGCCACATCGTCCTCGGTGCTGCTGACCATCGTCAACGACATCCTCGACCTCGCCACCGTCGATGCCGGCATCATGCGCCTCGACACCGGCGTGGTCGATATTCCTGCGCTCTTTGCCGAGGCCGGCGAACAGATCGCCGATCGGCTGAAGGAAAACGATCTGTCGCTCGAGATCGACACCACCGGCGCGCCGGCTCAGATGATCGGCGATCACCAGCGGCTCAAGCAGATCCTGTTCAAGCTCCTGATGAACGCCGCCAACTTCGCTCCGGACGGCTCGGTTGTCCGCTTGCGCTGCCGGCAGGACGACGATGCGATCTGTTTCTCGGTGACCGATTCGGGTCCCGGTATCCCGGAAGATGCGCGCAAGGATGTCTTTGCCCGCTTCGAGACCAACGGCCAGTCGGGCCGTCGCCGCGGCGCCGGTCTTGGCCTGTCGATCGTCCAGAGCTTTGTCGGCCTGCACAACGGCACCGTCTCCATCGAATCCGGCGAAGAAGGCGGCGCAACCATCATCTGCCGCTTCCCGTCCAGCCGTCCGCTTGCCCGCGACGCGGCCGAGTGAACCTCGATGGCGATTGCGCCCCTTCGCGTGGAACTGGCGAACCCGGAAGCGACAACACGGTTTGCAGAGGATGTCTCGCTGGCAATCCGGCAAGGCGATTGCCTGTGCCTGTCGGGGGAGCTTGGCGCCGGCAAATCGACTTTCGCCCGGGCGTTGATTCGCGCGATTGCCGACGATCCGGAGCTCGAGGCGCCCAGCCCCACCTTCACGCTGGTGCAGAGCTACCGGCTGCGGCTCCCGATCTCGCATATGGATCTCTATCGCCTCGGCTCTCCCGAGGAGCTTGATGAACTTGGTCTCGACGACGCGATCTCTGAAGGCGTGGTTCTGGTGGAATGGCCGGAAAAGGCGCTTGAACTCCTCCCCGACGACAGGATCACGCTCCGGTTTGACGGGATCGGTGACAGCCGCACCGTGACGGTTTCCGCGCCGGCTTTCTTTCTTGAGAGCCTGGAACGTTCCCGCGCCGCACGGGCATTCCTGGACGCAAATCTCAAGAGCCCGGTGATCAGGCGGCATCTGCAGGGCGATGCGTCCTCCCGCACCTACGAGACGATCAGGTCCCGCGACCGAGAACCCGCCATCCTGATGAATGCGCCGCGAAAGCCGGACGGCCCGCCGGTGCGCGAGGGCCTGCCCTATTCGCAGATCGCCCATCTGGCCGAGGACGTGGTTCCGTTCGTCGCCATCGCCCGCTGGCTGCGCGCACTGGGATTTGCAGCCCCCGAAATCCTCGCAGAGGATCTCGACCAGGGGTTTCTGCTGATCGAGAATCTCGGCGCCGAAGGCATTCTCGATTCTGATGGCAAGCCCGATCCGGAACGCTACGGCGTGGCGATCGACTGCCTCGCCATGCTGCACGGCAAGGATCTTCCGGGCCCGCTTCCCGTCGGCGGCAGGGTGCATCATGTGCCGGCTTACGATGCCCGCGCCATGCAGATCGAGGTCGAGCTTTTGACCGACTGGTACCTGCCCTGGCGGCGCGGTGCTTCCGTTCCCGATCAGGAGCGGAAGGCCTATCTCGCTCTCTGGCACACCCTGTTTGAACGCCTCGAAAGCGCGGAAAAGGCGCTGGTCTTGCGCGACTACCACTCGCCCAACCTGATCTGGCGGCCGGAAAGGACCGGGCTCGACCGGCTCGGCATCATCGACTTCCAGGACGCGATGATCGGTCCGTCCGCCTATGACGTCGCCTCGCTCTGCCAGGATGCGCGGGTGACGGTTGATCCGCATCTGGCCGGCCAGTTGCTGGATCGCTATGTCGCCGCGCGCCAGGACGCCAATCCGGATTTCGATGAAGCCGGCTTTCGCGAGGCCTATGCGATCATGGCGGCCCAGCGCGCCGCGAAAATTCTCGGCATCTTCGTCCGGCTCAAGCAGCGGGATGGAAAACCCGGATATTTGCGGCATTTGCCGCGGATGGAGGCCTATATTTCGGCTTCTCTGGCGCATCCTGTGCTGCAACCCTTGCGTAACTGGTTCGCAAAGGCTGGTATCGGCGAAAGCGAATCATAAACCGGAACCGCCTGACCGATGACCATCACATCCGCCATGATCCTGGCCGCCGGGCTTGGCACCCGCATGCGGCCGATCACCGACACACTGCCCAAGCCCCTGGTCGAAGTGGCGGGAAAGCCCCTGATCGCCTACGGCCTGGAAGCGCTCGGCCGGGCCGGTGTCCGCGACATTGTCGTCAACGTCCATTATCTCGCGCCGCTTCTGGTCGACTGGCTCTCGGCATGGCCCGGCGCGCACATCCGGATATCCGACGAAACCGAAGAGTTGCTCGATTCGGGCGGCGGCATCGTCAAGGCCTTGCCGATGCTCGGAAACGAGCCGTTCCTGATCCTCAACGCCGACACGTTCTGGCTTGAGGAACCGGGCAATCCGACGGACAACCTCGGCCGAATGATGGATCGTTTCGATCCCGAATCGATGGATATCCTGCTGATGACAGCCCGACTCGACCAGGCCACCGGCCACACCGGCGCCGGCGATTTCATCATGGCCGAAGATGGCCGCCTGTCCCGCTACAAGGGGTCGGGTGACCCGCTGATCTATGCCGGCGCGATCATCCTGCATCCGCGCATTTTTGCGGATATTTCCGAAAAACGCTTTTCCCTCAACCGTTGCTTCGACGCCGCGATAAACCAGGGACGCTTGTTCGGCTCGCCGATGCACGGCCATTGGCTGACCGTCGGAACGCCCGAAGCCATAGGCGAGGCCGAAGCCGCCCGTTCCGCCTACCTCGGCGAACCGGTCTCGTGAGCCGGTCCTCACCCCGTATCGCAACCATCCCGCCCGGCGTGGATTTCCTCGCCACGCTTGCCGGGCAAATTATTGACGGCGGGCTGGTTCCCGGCCTCGCCTATAAACCGGAAGATCCGCTGTCGCTGGCCGGCGCCACGGTGTTCGTGCCGACCCGCCGCGCCGCCCGGGTGCTTCGCTCCGAACTCACCGATCTCATCGGCAAGGGCTCGGCGATCCTGCCGTCGATCCGGCCGCTGGGCGAGACCGATGACGATGCCGGATTTTTCGATTCCGCCGACCCCGAAACACTGGCGCTCGATCCGCCGATCCCGCCGATTGCGGCCACGCTGCGCCTTGCCGATCTGGTTCTGGCCTGGAAACGGGCCCTGCCGCAAAAGGTCAGGGATCATCTCGGCGGCGTGCCGCTGGTCGCGCCCGCCAATCCGGCCGACGCCATCTGGCTGGGCCGCGCCCTCTCGGACCTGATCCAGGCGGTTGAGACCGAAGAGTGCGATTTTGCCGGCCTCGACAATGTCGCGTCCGCGGATCTGCAGCAATGGTGGCAGCTGACAGCCGAGTTTCTCAAGATCGCGCGCGAGTACTGGCCGGCGCTTCTCGAGGAAATCCACCGGTCCAGCCCGGCCCGGCATCACAATGCGATGCTCGACGTGTTTACCCGTAGCCTAGCCGCATCCCCGGCGGACCGACCGGTCATCGTCGCCGGATCGACCGGAACCCGGCCCTCGACCGCCCGGCTGATTGCCACCGTCGCGCAACTGCCCCACGGAGCGGTCGTCCTGCCCGGCCTCGATCACGCCATGCGGCGGTCGCACTGGCAGGCATTGACCGATGCGGCCCAGACGAGACAATCGCCCGATGGCCGCGTCCTGGTCGATGTGGCGATCCGCAGTCACCCGCAATATGGTCTTCATGTTCTGCTTGAGAGCTGCGGCATCGAGGCCGGCCGGATCGATGACATCCCGGAAATCGGCAGGCTTTCACCCGAGCTGGCGGTGCGCCGCACGCTGGTCTCGCACGCCCTGCTGCCGGCGATCGCCACCGAAGCCTGGGGAGAACCGGGCTTCCTGCCGGATCCGTCGACGATCCTGCCGGGGTTTGAACATGTCAGCCTGATCGAGGCCGCCAACGAGCGTGAGGAAGCCTCTGCCTTGGCCGCCGCCATGCGCGGCGCGCTGGAACCGCGCCCCGGTGTTCCCGAGCCGACCGCGGCGCTGGTCACGCCCGACCGCAACCTCGCCCGCCGGGTTGTTACCGAACTTGCCCGCTACGGCATCGAGGCCAATGATTCGGGCGGTTCACCGCTGACCGCGAGCCTGCAGGGCGGCCTGGCCCGGCTCGCCGTGCATGTCGCCTTCGCACCGGGCGATCCCGTGGCGATCGCGGCTCTCATCAAGCACCCGCTTGCCCGCTTTGGTCTCTCCGGTCCCGAGGCCAGGGCCCGCGCCGGCTTCGTCGAGCGCATCGCCTTGCGCGGCGGCAGCGGGTCCGCCGACATCGAGGATCTTAAAGCCCTGGTCAGCAAGCGCGAAGCCGGACGCCACGAGCGCCATGCGCCCCGGTGGCTGAAGCGCATCGGTGAGGATGAGGCCGAGCAGGCCCGAGATTTCGCCGCCCGTGCAGTTGAGGCTCTCTCGCCGCTGACCTCCCTGCTGGTCGAGCGCGCCGGTCCGGGCGTGACCAACGAAATCCCGATCGGCAGGCTTGCCGCCCTGACCGCCGACGCACTGGAGCGCATCTGCATCGATGAAACCGGAGCGCTGGAGGCGCTCTGGGGTGACGAGGCCGGGGCCGATCTTGCCGCCGTGTTGCTCGAAACCCGCGACAGCGGCTCGACGCTGAGCATGA
Source organism: Hoeflea sp. (assembly GCA_020637795.1). GTDB lineage: Bacteria > Pseudomonadota > Alphaproteobacteria > Rhizobiales > Rhizobiaceae > Hoeflea. The sequence goes on from JACKJT010000004.1 coordinate 87,671, forward strand.
CCGGCCATGAATGGATCGGTGCACTCGACGCGCTTGTCTCGGGCCGGACGGTCAAGCCGCGCGCCGGCGGTCATCCCCGCGCCTTCATCTGGGGTGCGCTCGAGGCCCGGCTGCAGCACGTCGACACCCTGCTGATGGGCGGCCTGAACGAAGGCGTCTGGCCGCAGGCCGGCCAAGAGGATCCGTTCCTGTCGCGCTCGATGAAGGCCGCGATCGGGCTCGAGCCGCCGGAGCGCCGCATCGGCCAGGCGGCGCATGATTTCCAGATGGCGATGGGTGCGCCGGAAGTGGTGCTGTCGCGCTCGCACCGCTCCGGCAAGGCGCCGACCGTTGCCTCGCGCTGGCTGCAGCGGCTTCTGGCGGTGATCGGACCGCAGCCGGCGGCCATGCTCAGGTCGCGCGGCGAGGCACTGCTTGCCCATGCCCGCACCCTGGACCAAGGGCCCTCCACCCCCACCGCATCCCGCCCGGAGCCGCGTCCGCGGGAAGAGTTGCAGCCAAAATCCTACTCCTTCTCGGAAGTCGGCAAATTGCGCCGCGACCCCTACGCGATCTACGCCCGGCGCATTCTCGGCCTCGATCCGCTGGAACCCTTTCTTGCCGATCCCGGTCCCCGCGAGCGCGGCACGCTCTACCATGAAATTCTCGAGGCGTTCGTTTCCGGAACCGAGCCGGGTTCGCGGTCACTCGAAACGCTTCGCGCGATCGCGGACGAGCAGTTTGCCCGGGTCGGATTGCCCGATGCCACGGCGCTGGTCTGGCGGATGCGGTTCAACAAGGCAGCCGAAGCCATCGCCGGCTGGGAAAACGAGACCGCGGCGGGGCTGGTTCGTTCGCTGGTCGAGACCCGCGCCAGCCTGGATCTGCCGCTTGCGGGCCTCAGGCTCACCGGCATGGCCGACCGGCTCGACCTGCGCCGCGACGGCACCGCCTGGATCATCGACTACAAGACCGGCGGCACCCCGTCGCGCAAGCAAGCCCGTATCCTGCTCGATCCGCAGCTGGCGCTCGAAGCTTACGCCCTGATCAATGGCGGCTTTGCCGATGTCGGCAGCATGCCGGTGTCCGGGCTTTTCTATCTGCGTCTGACCGGCCGGGAGCCCTTCGCCGAACGCATCGATACCGACCCGGAAAAACCCGGCCGAGACGAGTTCCTGGGCCCGGCGGATCTGGCCACCAAGGCGGTCGATGAGTTCGTCAAGCTGGTCGGCCTGCTCCGGTCCCGCAAGCGTGGGTTCCTGTCGCGCGCAATTCCACGCAGCGCCCGCGATTTCGGCGGCGAATATGACCACCTGGCGCGGGTTGCGGAATGGCAGACCGCGGTGGATGGCGAGGGAGGCGATGGTGATGACTGACGACAGTGGCATGAGCGTCATTTCCGACACCACGGTGCGCCAGAACCTCGCCGCGACGCCGACGCTGTCGGCCTGGGTGTCGGCCAATGCCGGCTCCGGCAAGACCCATGTGCTGGCCCGCCGGGTCATCCGGCTGTTGCTGCGCGGAGCGCGTCCCTCGGCGATCCTGTGCCTGACTTACACCAAGGCCGCCTCGGCGGAGATGTCCAACCGCATTTTCCGCACACTTGGCGAGTGGGTCCGGCTCGACGACGCCGGGCTGGCCGAGAGGATTGCCGAGCTCGAGGGGCGCGAGGCCGAGCCGCACCAGCTGGTGCGCGCCCGCCGGCTTTTCGCCACCGCGCTGGAAACGCCGGGCGGCCTCAAGATCCAGACCATTCACGCCTTCTGCGAAGCCGTGCTGCACCGGTTTCCGCTCGAGGCCAACATTCCCGGCCATTTCAACGTACTTGACGACCAGAAGGCCGCCGAGTTGCTGGCCGAGGCGCGCCGCCAGCTGATGTCGGCCCAGTCATTCGAGAACGACCCGGATCTGGCCGCCGCCGTCACGGAAGCACTCGACATCGGCGGCGAGGCCGGTTTCGATACATTGCTCGCGGGCCTCTACGCCCGCCGCCGCGACTATCTGGCCTTCGACGCGAAAGCCCGCACACCGGAAGGCGCCGAGGCGATGATCAGGGCGGCATTGAGCTTGTTGCCTCAGGAGAACGAGGCGTCGCTCATCGAAACCGCCTGGCCGCTCGAGGCGCTGCCGGTCGATTACATCCGGGCGGTCTTCGAGTTTGCCGAATCGGCGAAATCTTCCACCAAGGCCTACAATCTCGCCTACGGGTTGCTGGCAGTCGGCTCGGAGTCTGATGCAAGGCAACGGCTGGAACTGCTGCGCGACGTGTTCTTCACTAAATCCGGATCGCCCGCCAAGCTTGGCGGCGTCGCCTCGAAGACGGTTCAGGAGCGGTTTCCCGATCTTGCCGACCGTGGCGCCGAGGCGCAGGGCCACGTGGTTGCCATTTTCGACCGGTTGGCGCGGCTGAGGATGCTGACGGCCTCGCTCACCGCTTTCCGTCTGGCGCGGCGCTATCTCGGCGAGTTCGAGCGGCTGAAAACCCGCCAGGCCCTGCTCGACTACGACGACCTGATCGGCGCGACCGAAGCGCTGCTGTCGAAAAGCGGCGCCAGCGCCTGGGTCCACTACAAGCTTGACCAGGGCATCGACCATGTGCTGGTCGACGAGGCGCAGGATACCGCGCCGCTGCAATGGAATGTCATCGGCGCCCTGTCCGACGAATTCTTTGCCGGCGAAGGAGCCAGGCCCGCCACCCGCACGCTGTTTGCCGTCGGTGACGAGAAACAGTCGATCTATTCGTTCCAGGGCGCCCGTCCCGAGCGGTTCGCCGAGGAGCGCAGCCGAATCGCACGGCTTGCGCGGGCGGCGGATGCGGAGTTCGCCGAGGTCTCGCTGCGGGTGTCCTTCCGTTCCTCGACCGAGGTGCTCAAGCTGGTCGACCATGTTTTTGCCGAAGCGGACGCGTTGCGCGGCATGGGCTCCGCCGATGAGCCGGTGATCCATGAAACAGCGCGGATGCAGGCGCCGGGTCTGGTCGAAGTCTGGCCGATGATCGCCAAGGAACAGGCTGGCAATGACGAAGACTGGACCGCCGCCTTCGACGAGGTGCCGGCAGACGCTCCCGCTGCCCGGTTGGCAGACCGCATCGCCAACGTGCTTTCCCGCTGGGTCGGTCACGAGCTGATCGAGGACCAGAAGTCGAAACGGATGCGGCCGGTGGCGCCGGGCGACATTCTGGTGCTGGTCAGGAAGCGCGACGGTTTCGTGCCGACACTGCTGCGAACCCTCAAGGCAAGCACCGATATTCCCGTCGCCGGCGCTGACCGCCTGAGGCTGACCGATCATATCGCGGTGCAGGATCTGATGGCGCTCGGCCGCTTCGTGCTGCTTGGCGATGATGATCTTTCGCTGGCCGCGCTGTTCAAGAGCCCGCTCCTGGATCTGGACGAGGATGATCTATTTGCCGTGACCGCCGGGCGGCCTGACGGGATCTCGGTATGGCGGCGGTTGCAAGAGCTTGCGGAGACTGAACCGCGCTTCGCCTGCGCGGTCGAAAAGCTCAAGCGCTGGCAAACCCGGTCGGCACACCAGCCGCCGCATGATTTCTATGCCGCACTGCTTGGGCCGGATGGCGGCCGCAAGGCCTATCTTTCCCGTCTCGGCCACGAAGTCGGCGATGTGCTCGACGAATTCCTCGGCCTGACGCTCGATCACGAGCAGGCGGGCCTGCCCGGTCTGCAGTCGTTTCTCGCCATGCTTGAAACCGATACGCCGGAAATCAAGCGCGAGATGGAAGGCCAGTCCGGCGCGGTGCGGATCATGACCGTGCATGCAGCCAAGGGGCTGGAAGCCCCGATCGTGTTCCTGGTGGATTCGGGCGGCGAGGCGTTCCAGCACAGCCATCAGCCCCGGCTCTGGTTGCTGCCGTCCGTGCCCAAAAGCGGGGAAACGCCGTCGATCCCGGTCTGGCTTCCCGACAAGACCCACGAGAACGAAGCGACAGCGCCGGTCCGCGAGAAGGTGCGCGAGCAGGCCGAGGAAGAATACCGCCGCCTGCTCTATGTCGGGCTTACCCGGGCTGCCGACCGGCTGGTGATCTGCGGATACCGCGGCCTCAGGGAGGTCAGGACACCGACCTGGCACTCGATGGCGTCAGCCGGTCTTGAGCGGGCCGCCGTCGAATCCGGCTATTCCGTCTCCGACGGGATGCATGAGGCGGGCGGCGAGGCTTTCGAAGTCCGCCGTTTCAGCCGCACCCGACCCGACGCGGCAATGGCCGGTGCAGCCGCGACAGCAACCGGTCCCGTGCTGGAACCTTCCACCGCAACGATCTCGATCCCGTCCGATCCCCTGCCGCCACCTGCGCGCCTGCCCCGACCGTTGGCCCCGTCCGGTGTCAGCGCCGTGCTCGAGGACAGCGCGGATGTGGCGTCCCGGTCGCCCTTTGCCGACGGCCAGGCCGGATCGGCGGCGGCGCTCGAGCGCGGCAGCATGATCCACCGCCTGCTTCAGGTCCTGCCGACAGTCCCGGTGGCCGAGCGCCAGGCCGTTCTTTCGCGCTATATCGCGCGCGCCTTGCCGGAAGCCCAGGCTGCAGCGGTCGCAACCATCGAGGCCCAAGTGCTCGCGGTCCTGCAGGATCCGCGTTTCGCGCCGATCTTCGATGCGCGTGGCGAGACCGAGGTCTCGGTCATGGGCACCTTGCGGATCAGGGGCGAGGAGCGAGCCGTATCGGGCCGCATCGACCGCATCGCGCTCGACGATGACCGTGTCCTGATCATCGACTACAAGACCGGGCTGGCGCCAAATCCAGGCGAGGAGCCGCCGGTAGGCCATGTCGCCCAGCTCGCCATCTACCGTGCGCTGCTTGCACCGCTCTATCCGGGGCGGCGAATTGACGCTGCGCTGGTCTATGTTTCCGGCCCGTTTCTGCTTGAAATACCCGGCCCTGCGCTCGATCAGGCGATTGCCCATTTCGACGGCTGATGCGGGTGCGCCCATCACGGCTCGGTGAACCCCGGCGAAAAGCCTTGAATACTTACCGGCGAATCATCACATTGAGCCTATCTGAGTCATCCATCAAAGGAGTGCCGAATCATGGCAACCGTAAAAGTAGACGCCGCCAATTTTCAGAGCGAAGTGCTCGATTCGACCGTGCCTGTCGTGGTCGACTTCTGGGCCGAATGGTGCGGGCCGTGCAAGATGATCGCTCCGAGCCTCGAGGAGATTTCCAACGAGATGGAAGGCAGCGTCAAGGTCGCCAAGCTCAACATCGACGAGAACCCGGAACTCGCTTCGCAGTTCGGCGTTCGCTCGATCCCGACGCTCGCCATGTTCAAGGGCGGCGCCGTGGCCGACATCAAGGTCGGCGCTTCGCCCAAGACCGCACTTTCGAACTGGATTTCCGGCGCCATCGCCTGAGCTTCCTGTTTCGGAGAATCAAGAAACCCGTCCGGGCAACCGGGCGGGTTTTTTTACTTGATCAGTTAGAATGAAGCCTGGTGCGGATCAAACCGGCGGGGTGCCGTTTTGCCTGAGAACGTCGCCGAGAAGATAAAGCGAGCCGCCGATCAGGATCCGCGGTGGGCGCTCGAGTCCGTTCCAGTTGCTGCATATGGCGGCGATGGCGGCCTCGACACTTTCGGCCGGTTCGGCGGTCAATCCCGCCTCGTCGGCGGTATCGGCAAGGAAGTCCGGATCGAGGCTCGCGTCGGAATCGGGCACCGGCACGGTGAACACATGCCGGGCCATGCCGGCAAAGGCTTCGAAATAGCCGACCGGGTCCTTGGTGTTGATCATCCCGGTGATCAGGAACAACGGCCGTGACTCACGGTCGTTGAGATTGGCCATCGCCTCGGCGATCACCTGGCCCGCGCCGGGATTGTGCCCGCCATCGATCCAGAACTCGACGCCATCCATGGCGCCCTCGACGAGCCGCCCGTGGGTGAGCCGCTCAAGCCGCCCGGGCCAGGAGACATTGAGCAGGCCTTCGGTAATCGACTGCTCGGTCAGGTCAAATCCCGCCGCTTTCAGCGCCCGGATTGCAGCCGCCGCATTGGCCTGCTGGTGCCGGCCCGCCAGCTTGGGCAGCGGCAGGTCGAGCAGTTCGTCGTCGTCCTGGTAGGCCATCCGCCCGTTTTCCTCGACGGCGAAGAAATCCTGGCCGTAGACGCTGACCGGGCATCCGAGCCGTTCTGCGGTCTCGATCAGCACTTCGCGCGCCGCATTCTCGGTCTGTGCCCCGATCACCACCGGCGAACCCGGCTTGATGATCCCGGCCTTCTCCGCTGCGATCAGTTCCACCCGGTCGCCGAGATAGGCCTGGTGGTCGAGCGAGATCGACATGATCACGGAAACCGCCGGATGGGCGATCACGTTGGTTGCGTCGAAGCGTCCACCGAGCCCGACCTCGATCAGGGCGGCGTCCGCGGGATGCTCCGAAAACAAAACGAACATCACGGCGGTCAGGATTTCGAAGACGGTGATCGTCTCGCCCCGGTTGGCCTCGGCAACGCGGCGGACGGCATCTGCCAGCACCTCGTCGCCAACCAACCGACCGCCGCCCTCGGCCCCGATGCGGAACCGCTCGTGCCAATTGACCAGATGTGGCGAGGTGTGGACATGGACCTTCAAGCCCTGCGCTTCGAGGATGGAACGGCAGAAAGCGGTGGTCGAGCCCTTGCCGTTGGTTCCGGCGACATGGATCACCGGCGGCAGTTTCTCATGCGGATTGCCAAGCCGTTCGAGCAGCCGGGTGATCCGTCCGAGCGAAAGGTCGAAGCCCTTCGGATGCAGCGCCATCAGCGCGTTGATTTCCCGTTCGGCAGCCGACACGACCGCTCCTCTCGCCGTTGCCGGCCCTTGCTGGGTGCTTATTCAGCCGCCTCGGCCGGAGCTTTCTCGGCGTCCGGCGCGGCCAGCGCCCGCGGCGCCGGGGCATCCAGCTTGAGGAAAATCCTGAGCAACCGGGCAACGGTCGCCGGGATGTCGTGGCGATGCACCACCATGTCGATCATGCCGTGGTCGAGCAGGTACTCCGATGTCTGGAAGCCCTCGGGAAGCTTTTCCCGGATCGTCTGTTCGATCACCCGTTTGCCGGCAAAGCAGATTTCCGCACCCGGTTCGGCCAGGTGAATGTCGCCCAGCATCGCGTAGGAGGCCGAGACCCCGCCGGTGGTCGGATTGGTCAGCACGACGATGTAGGGCAGGCCGGCTTCCTTGAGCATTTCCACCGCAACGGTGGTGCGGGGCAATTGCATCAGCGACAGGATGCCTTCCTGCATGCGGGCGCCGCCGGATGCCGGGAACATCACCAGCGGGCAATGCCGCGCAATCGCCGCCTCGAAGGCCTGGATGATGGCTTCGCCGGCGGCAATGCCGAGCGATCCGCCCATGAACGAGAAATCATGCACGCAGGCGACGATCTTGACGCCCTGCACTGCCCCATGCGCCGCGACGACCGAATCTTCTAGACCGGTCTTGGTCCGGCTGTCGCGCAGACGGTCGCTGTATTTCTTCGAATCGCGGAACTTGAGCGGATCCTGCGGCACCTTCGGCGACGGCAGCAGCTCGTACTTGCCCTCGTCGAACATGTGCTTGAGCCGCGCCTCGGCCGACATCTTCATGTGATAGCCCGAGGCGGGAATCACGAAATGGTTTTCTTCCAGGTCATTGTGGAACACCATTTCCCCGGTCTCGGGACACTTGATCCAGAGATTTTCCGGCACCTCGCGGCGGCCCAGCATCGAATTGATCTTCGGCCTGACGTAGTTGGTAATCCAGTTCAACGCATCTTCTCCGGTTCGTCACCCAATGTGGGGTTGTTACTGCGTCGGCGCAAGGCGTGCGGCGCGCACGCCGGTGGCGAGCCCGCGGACCATGGTCGCAACGCTCTCGACCGTGTCGGAGGTTGCAGCACCCTTGGCGTCAAGCGTGTTGGCGATCTGGTTGACGATCGCGGTGCCGACCACGACGCCATCCGCCGACTGACCGATGGCGCGCGCCTGTTCGGCGGTCTTCACCCCGAAACCGACGCAGACCGGCAGGTTGGTGTGGCTCTTGATCCGGTCGACCGCCTGGTTGACCTTCGAGGTGTCGGCAATCGCCGAGCCGGTGATCCCGGTCATCGAGACGTAGTAAACGAAGCCCGACGTGTTGGAGAGCACCCGCGGCAGCCGCTTGTCGTCTGTGGTCGGGGTCGCAAGCCGGATGAAGTTGATGCCTGCCTTCAGCGCCGGCAGGCACAGTTCCTCGTCCATTTCCGGCGGCAGGTCGACCACGATCAGGCCATCGATCCCGGCTTGCTTGGCATCGACCAGAAAGCGCTCGACGCCGTAGATGTAGATCGGGTTGTAATAGCCCATCAGCACGATCGGCGTTTCATTGTCGCCCTTGCGGAAATCGGTCGCCAGCGCCAGCGTCTTCTTCAGCGACTGGCCGCCTTTCAGCGCCCGCTGTCCTGCCATCTGGATCGCCGGGCCGTCGGCCATCGGATCGGAGAACGGCATGCCGAGCTCGATCACGTCGGAACCGGCGCCCGGCAATGCCTGCATGATCTTCAGAGAGGTGTCATAGTCCGGGTCGCCGCCCATGAAATAGGTCACCAGCGCCGGCCGGCCCTCGACCTTGAGTTTTTCGAAACGGGTATCGATACGAGTGGTCATGATCAGAGCTCCACGCCAAGGATCTTGCCGACAGTGAAGATGTCCTTGTCGCCGCGGCCGCACAGGTTCATCACGATGATCTGGTCCTTGCCCATCTTTGGCGCCCGCTTGATCACCTCGGCCAGCGCGTGGCTGGGCTCCAGTGCCGGGATGATGCCTTCAAGCCTGGTCAGCAGCTGGAAGGCTTCCAGCGCCTCGGTGTCCATGATCGGCACATATTCGACGCGGTTGGATTCCTTCAGCCAGGAATGTTCCGGCCCGATGCCGGGATAATCGAGACCGGCCGAGATGGAATGGCCTTCCTTGATCTGGCCATCGCCGTCCTGCAGCAGGTAGGTGCGGTTGCCGTGCAGCACGCCGGGAGATCCGGCGGTCAGAGAGGCACAGTGCTCCTCGCCGTCCAGGCCCTTGCCCCCGGCCTCGACACCGACGATCTGCACGTCCTTGTCGTCCAGGAACGGATGGAACAGGCCGATGGCATTGGAGCCACCGCCGACGGCCGCCACCAGCATGTCGGGCAGACGGCCTTCCATGGCGATCATCTGCTCGCGGGCTTCCTGGCCGATCACCGACTGGAACGTGCGCACCATTTCCGGATAGGGATGCGGGCCGGCCGCCGTGCCGATCAGGTAATAGGTGTCGTCGACATTGGTCACCCAGTCGCGAAGCGCCTCGTTCATCGCGTCCTTGAGCGTGCCGTGCCCTGATGTCACTGGATGCACCTGGGCGCCAAGCAATTTCATCCGGAACACGTTCGGCGCCTGACGCTGCACGTCGGTGGCGCCCATGTAGACTTCACACGGGTAGCCGAAACGTGCCGCGACCGTCGCCGAGGCCACGCCGTGCTGGCCGGCGCCGGTCTCGGCGATGATCCTTGTCTTGCCCATGCGCTTGGCCAGCAGGATCTGGCCGACGCAATTGTTGATCTTGTGCGAACCGGTGTGATTGAGCTCGTCACGCTTGAAGTAGATCTTGGCGCCGCCGAGATGCTCGGTCAGCCGTTCGGCGAAATACATCGGCGACGGGCGTCCGGTGTAATGCGCGTTGAGATGATCGAGCTCGGCGCGGAAGGCCGGGTCGGCCTTGGCCCGGGTCCATTCCTCTTCCAGCTCGAGAATCAGCGGCATCAGCGTTTCGGCAACGAAACGGCCGCCGAAAATGCCGAACATGCCCTGCTCGTCAGGACCGGTACGGAATGAGTTTGGGGTGCTTGTCTGGTTCAAATCATCTACTCCTGAGACCGTCCCTTGCCTGCCATGGCCTTGTCCGCGTCGCGAACAGCCCGGACAAAGTCATTCATCATGCCGAGGTCCTTGATGCCCGGCGCGCTTTCGACTCCGGATGAGACATCGACACCCGGCGCACGGCTGATACTGAGCGCCTCGCCGACATTGTCTTTCGTCAATCCACCGGAAAGCATGTAACTGGTTGCCGCGTCAAGCGTGGCAAGGTGCCGCCAGTCGAAGCTGACGCCATTGCCGCCTGGAAGATCGGACCCCTTTGGCGGTTTTGCGTCGAACAGGAAGCGGTCGGCGATGCCGCGATAGGGCTCGATCCGTGTCAGGTCCGAAGCGTCGCGGATGGCAAACGCCTTCATCACCGGCAACCCGTACCGGGCCTTCACGTCCGCCGCGCGCGCCGGGCTTTCGCCGCCATGCAGTTGCAGCCAGTCCGGTTTCATGCCGGTTACAATGGCATCCAGACCGGCGTCATCCATGTCGACGGTCACGGCGACCGTCTGAAGACCGCGCGCCCGCGCCCGCTCGGCGAGGGTTGCGGCGGTATCGATCGCGACGTGGCGAGGGCTCTTTTCGAAAAAGATGAACCCGGCCATATCGGCGTCGAGATCGGCCGCGCGATCCACCGCTTCGGGCGTGCTCAGGCCGCAAATTTTGATCTGTATCGTCATGGCGGCTGACGTCGCACAAATCGGCGCCAGAGTCGAGATATGGGTCGAGATATGGATGGTGCGACAATGCTTGTGCGCCGGTTGCCCTGGCAGTGCCGGAACAGGGTCTAGAACGTCACCGCGAACAGCCGCGAGCCGTTCTGCTTGAGCCAGCGCTTGGCCTCGTTCGTCCGCGGGCAAAGCGCCTTGCAGGTGGCCCAGAAATCCGGCCCGTGGTTCATTTCCTTCAGATGCGCCACTTCGTGGGCGGCGAGGTAGTCGATGACGAAATCCGGCGCCATGGCGATCCGCCAGGAGAACGACAGGTTGCCGTCCGACGTGCACGATCCCCAGCGGCTCCTTGTGTCCTTGTAGGCGATCCCCCGCACCGGCTTGCCCAGCGTTGCGGCGTGCGTGCGTACCAGCATTTCCAGCTCGCTCCTGGCAACGCGCTTGAGGTGATCGGAGACCCGGCGGCCGATATGCTCGGGCAGGCCGGAAACCAGCAGGGTGGGCACGCCGTCGATCTCGGTCTGCTCGGCAATGCCGCGCAGCTTGCCGGTCATCTCGATCCGGTGGTCGACCCCGCGAATGGCGATCCTGCCCTGATCCGCCAGCGGTCCGGTGTCTTCCACCCGCGCCAGCCGGGTCATCAGCCAGCCATGATGGCGGGTCAGGAATTCATCGATCTCGCGGTCCCGCAGTCCCTTTGGAATGGTCAGCTTCAACGCCTGTCCGCCCGGTTCGATGCGAAGCGTCATCCGGGTTGCCCGGGCATTTTCGCGGATCGACAAAGGCAGGTCGCGGCCATTGACGGTAACCGCGCTGGGGCGCGGCTGAGCAGTTTTGCGGGAAGGGCGACCAAGTCCAAACATGCTGGGGTATTTATCCGATTCGTCCGCGGGACGGGGATGGAAAATGCCACGCCCGGACCGGAGGATACAGAAAACAAAAAGGGCGGCGCTTGTCACGCCGCCCTTTCGGGGAGGTCATCGGTGGTGCGGTTACCCGTCGATTTCGGGCACCGAGCCGGAAGGCCGGGACTTGTTCTGGCTTTCCTGGCGCTTGGCCATGAACCGGTCGAATTCCTCGCGGTCGCGCGCCATGCGCAGGTCGCGCATATGCTGGTCGAACTCGCGGCGCATCTCGTCGAGCTTCTTGCGCTCTTCATCGAGCCGCGCCAGTTCGGCATCGCGCCAGTCGTCAAACGCGGCGTTGCCGCTGCTGGTGCGCATGCCGTGCCTGCCGTGAGCAGACTTGCGGAACGAGCATGCGAAGTTGTCTGTGGCGCGGTTCACGTCTGCCTTGAAGCCCTCGAGCCGGTCGCCCCAGATAATGTAGGCGAGCATGGCAAGGCCGAGCGGCCAGAACACCATGAAGCCGAGAACCATCAGGGCGATGGTGGCAGGCGTCCAGGCGGGACGGATCAATGCGGTCTGTGTCATCGGTCAAAACCTCATCTGGTGAAGGGAAGCGGGGATCGTTCCCTTGTGAATTCGATGTGGTATGGACCGCGGCCCTATTCAAGAAAATGCGCGCAGGAATCCGACACTCTCTTGTTTTAAAAGAGAAATTTCGAATGCCTAAAATGCGGCTTAAATCGTTGTCAGTCGCTCCGGCCGCCCTTGATCAGCTTTGGCTTGGCCTTGCTGGCAGAGTTGCCGCGGGCATGAGTGCGCATGAAATCGAGAATCCGCGGCGCGATCTCGGACCGGAAACGCGACCCGTTGAACACGCCGTAATGGCCGACTTTCGGCTGCACGTAATGATGCCGCATGTCATCGGGGATGTTGGAGCAGATGGTCTGCGCCGCCTGGGTCTGGCCGAGACCCGAGATATCGTCATTCTCGCCTTCGACCGTCAGCAGCGCCACATTGCGGATGGCCTTGGTGTTGACCTTGCGGCCGCGGTGCATCATTTCGCCCTTCGGCAGCGAGTGCTTGATGAACACCGTGTCGACGGTCTGCAGGTAGAATTCGGCCGTCATGTCCATGACCGCCAGATATTCGTCGTAGAATTCACGGTGCCGCTCTGCCGAATCCCCGTCGTCCTTGACCAGGTGCAGGAAGAAATCCTTCTGCGCGATCATGTGGCGGTCGAGATTCATGGTCATGAAGCCGGACAATTGCAGGAAGCCGGGATAGACCGAGCGGGTGAAACCCGGCTGCGGCCACGGCACCTGCATGATGACGTTGTCCTCAAACCATTCGATCGGCTTGTTCTGCGCCAGTTCGTTGACGCCGGTCGGATTGATGCGGGTGTCGATCGGGCCGCCCATCAGCGTCATCGTCGAGGGCGCGAATGTGTCACCGTTCTCTTCCATCACCGCGACAGCGGCCAGAACCGGGACCGACGGCTGGCAGACCGCCAGCACATGGGTGTCGGGGCCAAGCGCATGCAGCATGGAGATGACGTAGTCGATATAGTCGTCGAGGTCGAAACGGCCCTCGGTGACCGGCACCATGCGCGCGTCGGTCCAGTCGGTGATGTAAACCTCGGCCTTGGGCAACAGCGTTTCCACGGTGCCGCGCAGCAACGTCGCGTAATGTCCAGACATCGGGGCAACGATCAGGATTTTCGGGTCCGGGCGATGATTGGCCGGCAGCGTGCGCTCGAAATGGATCAGGTTGCAGAAGGGGCGCGACCAGACGATCTTTTCGTGAACGGAAACGCGGCCGGTGTTCAGCGAGGTCTCTTTCAGTCCGAACTCGGGCTTGCCGTAGCGGCGGGTGGTGCGCTCGAACAGCTCGAATCCGGCGGCGACCGAGCGGCCGAACGGCGTGTGCGCCATCGGATTGACCGGATTTCGGAAGGTCAGGCGCATTGCATCGGCATAGGCACGCATCGGCGCCATGGCCGCATGGTTGAGTTCATACATCTGGTAGAACATGACAAATTGCCTCTTGTTGCGACAGTCAGACTGCCCGGTTTCCGCCATCATGCATGCCGATTCCTTTCCGGAACCTGACTTTTTTGCAGCGCGCAAACAATAGGCGAGCCTAGCACGCTTCTGTTGCATTGCAACAACACACCCCCCTATTTTACGGGCTTGTCGATTATCCCTTAGGAGTGAAGGCGTGGAAATTCCGGTCGGATTGCCGATCGGGTCGATCATCGCGCAGCGCGGGTTCCCCGGCTGAACCGGATCTTGTCCATATGGATGCGGTCGAACTGGCCGTACGATCCCGGCGAGGTTCGGTCTATTCCGGGAAACGCCAGGTTTCTGGCCAGGGAGGCAGGCCATTGAAACCGTTTACCGGCAATTTTACCCAGCAGGAGCCCCTCGATGACGCGGTCATCGCGGCCGCCACCGGGATCCTCAGATCGGGACGTCTGCATCGTTACAACAGCGCACCCGGGGAACTGTCGAAAGCCTCGGAGCTGGAACAGGCCTATGCCGCCTATCAGGGCGCGCGCTATTGTCTGGCCTGTGCCTCAGGCGGTTATGCCATGGCCATCGCCTTGCGCGCGGCGGGCCTTGGCCAGGGCGAGGCGGTTCTCACCAACGCTTTCACGCTGGCTCCGGTGCCCGGCGCCATCGCCGCCGCCGGCGGAAAGCCGCTGCTCGTCGAAATCACCGAGGATCTGGTCATCGACCTTGAGGATCTGGACCGCAAGGCGAAGACTTCCGGCGCGCGTTTCCTGCTGTTGTCGAACATGCGCGGCCATCTCGCCGACATGGAGCGTCTCACCGACATCGTCCGGCAGAACAACCTGATCCTGATCGAGGACTGCGCCCACACCATGGGGGCCGCCTGGAACGGCCGCAAGAGCGGCAGTTTCGGGCTGGCCGGCTGTTTCTCGACCCAGACCTACAAGCATCTCAATTCGGGCGAAGGCGGCCTGCTGACCTCGGACGATCCGGAATTTGTGGCCCGCGCCATCATTCTGTCAGGCTCCTATATGCTCTACGAGCGTCACGGCGCGGCGCCGCCGGCTGATGTCTTCGAGCGGATCCGGCTGGAAACGCCCAACATGTCGGGCCGCATGGACAATCTGCGCGCGGCAATCCTGTTGCCGCAGCTTGCCCGGCTCGAAGACAGCATCGAGCGCTGGAATGACCGCTACCGGGCCGTCGAGCAGGCGCTTGCCGGCGCTGAAGGTGTTGCCTTGCCCAGGCGCCCGGAGGCCGAGCGCTACGTCGGCAGCTCTATCCAGTTCCGCCTGCCCGGCCTGTCGGCGGCTTTGGCCGAGGCTTTCGTCGCGGCCAACAAGGCGCTGGGCGTGGAGCTGAAATGGTTTGGCGCCGCCGATCCTGTGGCGTTCACCTCCAACCATCGCAGCTGGCGCTATGTCGATCCGCAGCTCTTGCCCGAAACCGACCGGATCCTGTCGAGCCTGTTCGACATGCGCTTGCCGCTGACATTTTCGGTCGAGGATTGCCGTCACATCGGCGCGATCATCGCGCACTGTGCGGCAGAACTTGGCGCCCACGCATAGGCTGCATGTCCGGGTGCGTACTGTCAGGCCAGCACGGCACGCATCTTGTCGACCGCCGTGTTGAACTCGCCCAGGAAACCTTTGAGCGTGTCGAGCGACAGCCGCACATTCGGCCCGTGACAGGCAATCGCCGCCAGAAACCGCCCGGCTTCGTCTTTCACCGGAACGGCGATCGCCACCATCCCGTCCATGAATTCCTCATTGTCGATTGCAAAGCCGGCTTTCGAGACGGCGGCAAGCTCCGTCAGCAGGGCATCCGGGTCGGTGATCGTCTTGGGCGTCTTGCGCTCCAGCGCCAGACCGTGGGCGAAGGCCTTGCGCTTCCTGCTGTCGAGACTGGCCAGGAATGTCTTGCCGCTGGCGGTGCAGTGGAACGGCACGTTGGAGCCGATCGGCAGCTGCACCCGGAACGCCCAGCCGGTCTCCACCCGGTCGAGGTAACTCATCCCGTCATCCTCGGGCACGACGTAATTGATCGTCTCGCCGGTCTTCATCGCCAGGTCCACGAGGATCTGCCGGCGCAGGATGTGATCGCGTGACGAGTGCAGCAATCCGGCACCGAGCACGCGGGCTCGCCGCGCTGCCCTCAGCCGCTTGCCATTCGGCTCGTAGACCAGGAATCCCTCCTCCACCAAGGTGGCGCAAAGCCGGTGGATGGTCTGTTTGGGTAACCCGATCGAGTGGTTGATCTCCGTCGGAGTCATCGGTTCCCCCGACGTTCCGATGACCTCGAGAATCAGCAGCGTTCGCAAATTCGTGGCGATGCGGTCTTCCGTATTCGGCATGCCCAAACCAGTTTTGATTAATCGATAATGCCAGTTGTGCCCGCTCTTGCACGGCAGTGATTTAAGTGAATACGATGAATAACGAGATGTAAAGTCTCATTTTTTGCATTTTAAGGTGTTTCTGGTTGGAATTTGATTTTGTCATCGTCGGAGCGGGCTCAGCCGGTTGCGTCCTCGCCAACCGGCTTTCGGCCGATCCATCGGTCTCGGTGGCGTTGATTGAAGCCGGTGGCCGTGATGCATCGCCTTGGATCCATGTGCCGGTCGGCTACTTCAAGACCATCAAGGATCCGGCGCTCAACTGGATGTACCGGACCGAGGCCGACGATGGCCTCAACGGGCGGCAGCTCAACTGGCCGCGCGGCAAGACGCTGGGCGGCTCAAGCTCGATCAACGGCCTGCTCTATGTCCGCGGCCAGCCGCAGGATTATGATCGCTGGCGCCAGATGGGGAATGTCGGCTGGGGCTGGGATGACCTGCTCCCGCTTTTCAGGCGAAGCGAATCCTGGGAAGGAAACGCCGATGCACTCCGCGGCGACAGGGGGGAGCTCTCGGTCTCCCGCTCCCGGCAGTCCTGGCAGGTCGTCGACGCCTGGGTGGAAGCTGCCAGATCGGCAGGCTTTGCCTTCAACCCCGATTACAACGGCGAAAGCCAGGAAGGCGTCGGCTATTTCCAGCTGACGGCGCGCAACGGCTTGCGCTGCAGTTCCGCCAAGGCCTTCCTCAAGCCCGCCCGGTCCCGCGCCAACCTCACGGTCTTCACCCATTTCCAGGTCGAGAATGTCGAGCTCGATGGGTCCCGCGCAGTGGCCGTTCGCGGCCGCCGCCACGGCTCGCCGGTCCGGATCGGCGCGCGCTCCGAAATCATCCTCTCCGCAGGAGCCATCGGCTCTCCGCAGATTCTGATGCTTTCGGGCATTGGCGAGCCGGCTCATCTGGCCGATCACGGGATAGCCCTGCAGCACGCCCTGCCAGGTGTCGGCCAGAACCTGCAGGACCATCTTCAGGCCCGCCCGGTCTACCGCTGCACCGCACCGACCATCAACACCCGCACCCGTGGCCTGTTCAACCAGGCCAGGATCGGGCTCGAATACATGCTCAGCCGCTCCGGGCCGCTGACGCTGGCTGCAAGCCTCGGCACCGGCTTTCTCAAGACCAGGCCGGATCTCGACACGCCCGACATCCAGTTTCACATCCAGCCCTTCAGCGCCAACAATCCGACCACCGACACCGATGATTTCGATGCCTTCACCGCCTCCGTGCTGCAGTTGAGGCCGGAAAGCACCGGCGAAATCAGGCTGCGCTCGGCCCGGGCCGAGGACCATCCGCTGATCCATCCCAATTATCTGGCGACGCCGTTGGACCAGCAGACCATCGTCGAAGGCATCCGCATGGCCCGCCGCATCTGCCGGCAGGCGCCGGTGGCCGGCCTGATCACCGAGGAGCACGCACCGGGGCGGCAGGTCCCCGACGAGGATTTCGACGGCCTGCTCGACTGGGCCCGCAACACCGCGACCACGATCTATCACCCGACCGGTACCTGCAAGATGGGCCAGGACGGGATGGCGGTGGTCGACGAGCGCCTGCGCGTGCGCGGCATCGATCGCCTGAGGGTGGCCGATGCCTCGATCATGCCGGTGATCGTGTCGGGCAACACCAATGCGCCGGCCATCATGATCGGCGAAAAGGCCGCCGACATGATCCGGGAGGATATGCGCGCATGAGCGGAATCTGCACCACGTTCATGGAGGGAACAGGCTGATGCTGCAGC
Source organism: Hoeflea sp. (assembly GCA_020637795.1). Lineage (GTDB taxonomy): Bacteria > Pseudomonadota > Alphaproteobacteria > Rhizobiales > Rhizobiaceae > Hoeflea. Next base: position 105,140 of record JACKJT010000004.1, read on the forward strand.
AGGTTCTCGATCTTGGTGCGATCGTGCTCGCCGACCTGGTGCTGTCGGGCGACAACGCCCTGATCATCGGCATGGCGGCTGCATCGCTGGCGCCTGAACTGCGCAAGCGGGCCATTCTGTTCGGCATTATCGTCGCTGCCGGGCTGAGGATCTTTTTCGCGCTGGTCGCCACCAAGCTTCTCGGCGTGCCGGGTCTGCTGTTTCTTGGATCGCTGCTGCTCTTCTGGGTCTGCTGGCGCCTGTATGGCGAGATCCGCGACAATATCGACCGCGAGGCAGCCGAGGCGCTCGAAACAGCCGAGCATGGTGACGAGGGCTACACCGGGCCGCCCCGCAAGACGCTGTTCCAGGCGCTTGTGTCGATCACCGTCGCCGATCTGTCGATGTCGATCGACAATGTTCTTGCCGTTGCCGCCATCGCCGACGGCAATACCGAGATGCTGGTGTTCGGGCTCGGCCTGGCAATCCTGCTGATGGCCTTTGCCGCAACCCTGATCATGAAGATGCTGACACGGTTTCCAGCCATTTCCTGGCTGGGTCTGGCGGTGCTGCTCTATGTCGCCGGCGACATGTTCCATCGCGGCATCGTCGATCCGACGACCGGCCTCCTGACAATGCTCGGAGGGGGCCTGTCATGAACCGGACCAACCACACACGCTTTTTCCAATGCTGTTCGGGAAGCCTTCGCCGAACACGTCCGTCTGTCGCATAATCGAAGGCAAGACATGAAACGGGAGGAGAACCCCATGTCGAGACTAACCAAGCTTACCAAGGGTGTTGCAGCTGTCGCACTGTTGGCGGCCACGTCGTTGTTCGGCGTGTCGGCCGATGCGGCGACCAAGATCCGGGTGCAGTCGGTCATCCCCAATACCGCCGACGAAGTCGTCATGCTCCAGGATTTCGCCGAGGACGTCAAAGCCCTGACCGATGGCGAAGTCGAGTTCGAAATCCTGCCCGCCGGCGCGGTTGTCGGCGTCCAGGAAATTCTCGATGCCGTCGATGCCGGTCTGATCGATGGCGGTTTCGCCTGGACCCACTACTGGTCGGGCAAGCATCCCGCTGCCATGCTGTTCGGTTCGCCCGTTGCCGGCGCCGGCATCGGCATCGACAACATCGCCTTCATGTCCTGGTACCTCAATGCCGGCGGCAAGGAACTCTACGACCAGCTCTGGAAGGAAATGGGCGTCAACGTGAAGGGCTTCATGCTGCAGCCCGTCGGTCCGGAGGCGCTCGGCTGGTTCAAGGAGCCGATCGAGACCATGGCCGATTTCCGCAAGTACCGGTTCCGTACGCCTCCGGGCATTCCGGGCCAGACCTACAAGGACATCGGCGTTGCCTCGGTCGCCATGGGTGGCGGCGACATTCTGCCGGCGCTGGAAAAAGGCACCATCGACGCCGCCGAATGGTGCTGCCCCAAGCCCGATTCGGTGTTCGGCTTCCAGAAGGTGCTCAAGCACTATTACCTGCAGGGCCTGCACCAGGTGGTCGTCAATGCCGACCTCTACATCAATGGCGATGTCTTCAAGTCGCTGACCCCGTTGCAGCAGAAAGCCATCGAAGTGGCCGCCAATGCCTCGCTGATGAAGGCCATGGCCTACCGCATCAACGAAAACGGCAAGGCGCTCGACAAGCTGATCAACGAGGACGGCGTCATCCTGCATGACACCCCGGCCGAGTATTTCACCGAGTACATGGCCGCCGCCAACGCCGCGCTTGAGAAGAATGCAGCGGAAAATGCCTTCTTCAAGCAGGTCTGGGACAGCCAGAAGGCCTTTGCCAGGACTGCGGTGCCCTATTGGGCGCAGGCCCAGCGCACCAACGCCAACCTGGGCGCGGCCTACGCAGAAACGCTCAAGAAGCAGTAGTCCCGAAGAACTGATGATCCGCCCTGCTTGCGGGCCGGGCGGATCAATCGAACCCTGCGGGGGCAGGGAAAAACAGCTGGAGGAGGGCGTCATGGCCGGCAATGAAACAGACGATACGATTCCGATCGGCGACGAGCTGCTCGCCGAACGGCGTGGCGGACCGGGTACGCGCATGCCCGATGACATGCACCCCGCGGCGCGCACCGTTATCCATGGCATCGACATGGTATCCGAATGGGTCGGCCGCGTCGTGGCACTTCTGGTCGTGCCGATCATGATTGCCATGGTCTACGAGGTAATCGCCCGCAAGTTTTTCGTCGCCCCGACACTCTGGGCCTTCGACGTCTCGCGTATGCTCTACGGCATCTCGTTCATGCTGGGTGCCGGATACGCGCTGATGCACGGCCTGCATATCCGGGCCGACTTCATCTATCGCAATTTCGAGGTCAAGACCCAGGGCCGCGTCGATCTCGTTCTCTACATCTTCCTCTTCATGCCGGCGATGCTCTTCCTGTTGAAAGCCGGCTATGATTTTGCCCTCAAATCCGTGTTGCAGGGCGAGCGCGCCGGTGACAGCACCTGGGCGCCGGTGGTCTGGCCGGTCAAGGTCTCGCTCGCCGTCGGCGTCGCGCTGCTGCTGGTCCAGGGCGTCTCCGAAATCCTCAAATCCTGGTACGCGGCCACCCGCGGAAGGTGGCCGTCATGAGCTTCTTCGAGGTCGCACCCGAGATCATCGGGTTCTTCATGATCGGGGCGATGCTGTTCGCCATCTTTATCGGGTTTCCGATCTCCTTCACGCTGATCTTTCTCGGCATCGTCTTCGGCGCCTGGGGCTTTGGCCTCAAGCTCACTGTCTTCCTCATGACCCTGCAGTTCTACGGCTCGATGATGGAGCAGACGCTGGCCGCCGTGCCGCTGTTTGTCTTCATGGGCTTCATGATGGAGCAGGCCGGCCTGATGGAGCGATTGTTCAAGGCGGTGCAATTGATGCTCGCCAAGATGACCGGGTCGCTGTTTGTCGCCGTCCTCTTCGTCTCCGTCATTTTCGGCGCGGCCACCGGCATTGTCGGGGCTTCGGTGACGATCCTCGGCATCATGGCCGCCAAGACCATGAGCGAATCGGGCTACGACGTCCGTCTTGCCGCCGGAACCATCACCGCCGGCGGTACACTCGGCATCCTCATTCCGCCCTCTATCATGCTCGTGGTCATGGGGCCGGTCCTCGAGGTCCCGGTCACCGACCTGTTCGCCGGCGCCATCCTGCCCGGCATCATGATGGCGGTGCTGTATCTGGTCTACGCGCTCGGCCGCTGCTGGCTCAATCCCAAACTCGGCCCGCCGCTGCGCGATGACCAGATCCCCGACGACCGCAGCCACGTCTGGCGCGAGTTCGCTCTGGGGCTGGTGCCGCCGACGATCCTGATTGCCTTCGCCATGGGCTCGATCCTGTTCGGCTGGGCCACACCCACCGAAGGCGCGGGCATGGGCGCGCTGGGTTCGGTGCTGCTGACCATCGGCTACCGCAAGTTCACCTGGAAGCGCACTTACGACGCGTTGCTCAAGACCCTCGAGATCTCGGTCCTGATCCTGTTCCTGGTCGCCGCCTCGAACTTTTTCGGCGCGGTCTTCTCGCGGCTCGGCACGCCGGGCCTGATCACCGACTGGCTGCTGGCGCTCGACCTGTCGCCAAGCCTGATCATCATCATGATCCTGGCCATGGTCTTCGTGCTGGGCTGGCCGCTCGAATGGGTTCCGATCGTGCTGATCATCCTGCCGATCCTGCAGCCGGTCCTGGTCGAGATGAACGTCAACATGACCTGGTTTGCCATCCTGGTCGCGGTCTGCCTGCAAACGGCCTGGCTCAGTCCGCCGGTTGCGCTATCGGCCTACTTCCTCAAGGGGGTGGCGCCGGACTGGGACCTGAAGGACATCTACTACGGCATGATGCAATTCATGACCGTGCAGATCTTCGGCCTGATCCTGGTGTTCCTGTTCCCCTGGCTGGCCCTTTGGCTGCCGGGTTATCTCTATGGAAACTGAAACCATGTCGCCCTGTCCCGGCATCGAACCGATCTGGCGTTGCGAAGCCGTCAAACTGGCACTAGAGCGGATCGGGCCAGTTGTGGTTTCTAGCCCTCAACAAGGAGGATTGTCCCATGCCTAAAATGACCACCGAAGAAGCCTTCGTCAAAGTGCTCCAGATGCACGGAATCGAACATGCGTTCGGCATCATCGGTTCGGCCATGATGCCGGTGTCGGATCTTTTCCCGAAAGCCGGGATCACCTTCTGGGATTGCGCCCATGAAACCAATGCCGGCCTGATGTGCGACGGCTACATCCGGACCACCGGCAAGATGGCCATGGCCATCGCTCAGAACGGCCCCGGCGTCACCGGCTTCGTTACGCCCGTGAAGACGGCCTACTGGAACCACACCCCGATGCTGCTGATCACCCCGCAGGCGGCCAACAAGACCATCGGCCAGGGCGGCTTCCAGGAAATGGAGCAGATGCGGCTGTTTGCCGATTGCGTCTGCTACCAGGAAGAGGTGCGCGACCCCTCCCGCATTCCAGAAGTGCTCAACCGGGTGATCATGAAGGCCTGGCGCGGCTCCGCGCCGGCGCAGATGAACATCCCGCGCGACATGTGGACCCAGGTGATCGACGTCGAACTGCCGCAGATGGTGCGTTTCGAGCGTCCGGCCGGTGGCGAGGAAGCCATCGCCAGGGCCGCGGAACTGCTGTCGAAAGCCCGCTTCCCGGTCATTCTGTCCGGCGCCGGCGTCGTGCTGTCCGGCGCGATTCCGGATCTGGCCAAGCTGGCCGAGCGGCTCGATGCCCCGGTCTGCTCGAATTACCAGCACAATGACAGCTTCCCAGGATCGCATCCGCTCGCTGTCGGCCCGCTCGGCTACAACGGCTCCAAGGCCGCGATGGAGCTGATCGCCAAGGCCGATGTGGTGCTGGCGCTCGGCACCCGCCTCAACCCGTTCTCGACCCTGCCGGGCTACGGCATCGACTACTGGCCGAAGAACGCCGACGTCATCCAGGTCGACATTAACGCCGACCGCATCGGCCTGACCAAGAAGGTCACCGTCGGCATCGAGGGCGATGCCACCAAGGTGGCGCGCGCCATCCTCGCGCAACTCTCCGATGACGCCGGCGACGCCGGCCGCGAGGACCGCCGCAACCTGGTCTCGCTCACCAAGTCCCGCTGGGCCCAGGAACTCTCGTCGCTCGACCATGAGGAAGACGATCCGGGCACTGTCTGGAATAAGGAATCACGCAAGCGCGACGCCGATCTGATGTCGCCGCGCCAGGCCTGGCGCGCCATTCAGTCCGCACTCCCCAAGGATGCGATCATCTCGTCCGACATCGGCAACAACTGCGCCATCGGCAACGCCTATCCGACCTTCGAGCAGGGCCGCAAATATCTTGCGCCCGGTCTGTTCGGCCCCTGCGGCTACGGCTTCCCGTCGATCCTCGGCGCCAAGGTCGGGCAACCTGATGTACCGGTGGTCGGTTTTGCTGGCGACGGCGCCTTCGGCATCTCCATGAACGAGATGACCGCCTGCGGTCGCGACAACTGGCCGGCGATCACCATGGTGATCTTCCGCAACTACCAGTGGGGCGCGGAAAAGCGCAACACCACGCTCTGGTATGACAACAACTTCGTCGGCACCGAACTCGATCGCGATACCTCCTATGCGAAGATCGCCGAGGCCTGCGGCGCCAGGGGAGTGGTGGTCAAGGACCAGCAGGGTCTGACCGAGGAGCTTGCCAAGGCCATCGAGCGGCAGATGAAGAACGGCGAGACCACCTTCATCGAGGTGCTGCTCAACCAGGAACTGGGCGAGCCGTTCCGCCGCGACGCCATGAAGAAGCCGGTCGTCGTCGCCGGCATCAACCGGGAGGACATGCGCCCGCAGAAGGGTGCCGTCTGAGCCTCAAGCTTCGCGATTCGAGATAGTTGGGAAGGCCACCCTTGAGGTGGCCTTTTCATTTTGCCCCGAAGGCCTCGATCGTGTCGGCGATGATATCGATTCCGGGCGGTATTCGGGCACTGTCGATCGAGGAATAGGCGATGCGGAAATTGTGCTTTCCGTCCTCGGGATTCTCGAAGAAGAAATGTCCTGGCTCGAGCAGCACACCGCGTTGCCTGACAGCCAGAGAGAGATCGCGTGCGTCGATATGATCGGGCGTTTTCATCCAGAAGCTTGAGCCGCCGGAGACATCAGACCCGGCAACATGCAATCCGCGCCGGTCGATGGCCTCCTGCATGACGTCGCGGCGGCGGCGGTAGGTCTGGCCCATGCGCGCCACCAGCGCATCGAAATGACCGAGTGACAGGAAGTTCGCCACCGTGCGCTGCAGATGCCCCGGCGGATGCCGGACAACCACCATCCGCAATGCGCGCGCTTCGCGGATGAAGGTCTCCGAGCCGACCATGTATCCAAGCCGCAGGCCCGGAAACAGCGACTTGGAGAACGAGCCGACATAGATCACTCGGCCCTCCTCATCCAGCGACTTGAGCGCTGGCGCCGGCGGGTTGAGGAAGGACATTTCGAACTCGTAGTCATCCTCGACGATCACGAAGTCTTTCCGCGACGCCATTTCCAGCAGTTTCTGACGCCGCTCGAGCGGCATGGTCACGCTGGTCGGGCAATGATGGCTCGGCGTGGTGAACACCACGTCGGTCCCGTCCGGAAGCGCATCGAGCCGCATTCCGGCATGATCGACCGGCACGTTGACAACATTGCAGCGGGCCAGGTTGAGCGCCACCCGCAGACCCGGATAGCCTGGATTCTCCATCACCGCCGTGCGCCGCTGGTTGAGCAGCACCTGGGCTGCGAGCCACAAGGCGTTCTGTCCGCCCACGGTGATCAGGATCTGTTCCGGCTTGGCCTGGATGCCGCGCCGGGGCAGGGTGTTGAGCGCGATGTACTTGACCAGTTCCGGGTCGTCGCGCTCGTAGCTGTCGGCGGTGACGGTGGAAAACTCCCGTTTGCCCAATGCCTGCAGCGCGCATTGCCGCCAGTTGCTGTGATCGAAGATCTTCTCGTCCGCCTGCCCGTAGATGAACGGATAGGGATAGCTGCGCCAGTCGACCGGCTTTTCGACCAGCACCTGGCCGGTGTAGCGCTGGCCGATGGCCCGGTTCCAGTCAACCGCGTCGGTGACAACGCCTTTCGGCGCATCGAAGCGGGTGCGCTGCGGTGCTGTCGGCGAGACATAGTATCCCGAGCGCCCCTTGGCGATCAGGTAGTCGTCGGACACCAGTTCGCTGTAGGCCAGTGTCACCGTGATCCGGCTGATCCCCAGATGGGTCGCCAGCTTGCGGCTGGAGGGAAGCTTTGCACCAGGAATGAAGCGCCCGGACAACACGCCCTCGCTGATCATTCTCTGGATTTTCTGTTGCAGTGTTCCCTCGAATTTCGGGTCGAGAAAGAACGTGTCTATCGGAATCGACATTCGATCGCCCAGCCGGTTTTTGCCAGCATATCGACAGACTTAGCCAAGCGGAAGGG
>JACKJT010000005.1 GCA_020637795.1 Hoeflea sp.
GCACCCGCCCGCCTGAGACAATTGTCAGGGCTCCGAATATCAGTGCGAAACCGGCGACAAGGCGATTGAAGACAACGCTTCGCTTGTCGACCGTCATATGTTGGCTCCTCCGCTGTCGTCAGCCCGGCGGATCCGGCTGTGGCGGCACCGCGCAGCACGAACGCCTTGTACCCGGTGGGAGTATGGCACGGATGCCGGCCCCCAGCGAATGATTGCGGGCTGACCGGAGCAGGGCAAATCGCCTCACTGCCGGTTCGGCGATTCACATTCTGTCCATCATTCCTAACCCTTCGTTAATCTTGACGAGATATTAATGGGTCGAACTCGTGCGCCTGATGGGGGTGGTTCCCATTGACGCCCATGGTGGCCCATGTTATCCCAAAAGCCCAAGATCAGCAGGCGGGCATCCGCCGTTTCATCCCAATCCGGACTGCGGTTCCCGCAAGGCGCCGCGCAGGCGGTCCTCGCCGCCCTTGAAGTCCCGTGCGCGGATGAACGGTGCCAAACCGGAGGATCGATGGAGTGGGGCCAACAGGCGGAAGCGGCGGTACAGAGTCATGAACCGGTTCCTGTCGCATGCGACAAACAGGATCGACGCGAAGGGGCGGGTTTCCGTGCCATCGATGTTCCGTGCTGTGCTGGCGCGTTCGGCGGTCGAAGAGCTCTACGCCTGGCAGGATTTCGTGTTTCCGGCGGTCTCGATGGCCGGGCCGGAGGTGCTCGAACGCTTCGAGCGGATGATCGGATCGCAGGATCCGTTCTCGGCCGAAGCCAACAAGATGTCGCTGCTCATTCACGGCGGCGGGGTGTTCATGAAGCTCGACGGCGAGGGTCGGCTTCTGGTGACGGATTTCATCCGCGATTTCACGGGCATCACCGACCGGGTGACGTTCGCGGGGCGGGGGGATCATTTTCAGCTCTGGGAACCGGCGGCATTCGAACAGATGCAGTCGCAGGCCCGGAAAGAACGGACGGCCATTTCCTGACCGTCCGCAACGGATGGAGAAACGGAATGGCGGCGGACATGGGCGACGGTGAAACTGACGTCCAAGGCGGACCTGTCCGCCACATTCCGGTTCTTCTCCGCGAGGTTCTGGCAGCCCTGGCGCCCAAGCCCGGCGAGATTATCGTCGACGGCACCTTCGGGGCGGGCGGCTACACCGCTGCCATTCTCGAGGCCGGGGCCGAGGTGATCGCCTTTGACCGCGATCCCGATGCGATCGCCGCGGGTGCCGCGATGGTCGAGGCCTCTCGCGGCAAGCTCAAGCTCGTTCATGCCCGGTTTTCCGAACTGCTCGATCATGTCGAGGAGGCCAGCCTCGATGGCGCGGTGCTCGATATCGGCGTCTCCTCGATGCAGATCGACGAGGCCGAACGCGGGTTCTCCTTCATGCGCGACGGGCCGCTCGACATGCGGATGGGGCAATCGGGCGTCAGCGCCGCCGATGTGGTTAACCGCGCCAAGCCCTCCGACATGACCCGGATCTTCGGCATCCTTGGCGAGGAGCGTCATGCCGGCCGCATCGCCCGGGCGATCGAGGCGGAGCGGCAGAAGGCGCCGTTTGCCACCACCCGGCAGCTGGCGGGACTGATCGAAAAGGTGTCGCCGCGGCGTCCGCAGGACAAGATCCATCCGGCCACCCGGGTGTTCCAGGCGCTCCGGACCTATGTCAACGACGAGCTGGGCGAGCTGGCGCGGACGCTGTTTGCCGCCGAGCGGGCGCTCAAGCCCGGCGGGCGGCTGGTGGTGGTCAGCTTCCATTCGCTCGAGGACCGCATCGTCAAGCGTTTCTTCCAGGACCGCGCCGGCAAGGCGTCGGGATCGCGGCATCTGCCAATGGTGGCCGAACGGCAATCGACGTTCACGCTGATCGGCAAGCAGCCTGTGGCCGCGGGCGAGGACGAATGTGCGATCAACCCGCGTTCGCGCTCGGCGAAAATGCGCGCCGGGCTGCGCACTGCGGCACCCGCCGGCAAGGCCGACGCCGACATCCTTCCCGTCCCCAACCTTGCCGCGCTGGCGGCTCTCGGAGGCTGAGCCATGCTGCGAACCATCGACCTGGTGCTTGTCGGCGCGATGATCGCGGCCGCCACGGTCACCTACCAGATCAAGCACGCAGCCGAGGAAAAGCTGGCCCAGGTGCAGGAGCTGCAGGCCGAGATCAGGCTGCAGGAAGAAACCATCGATCTGCTGGAGGCGGACTGGAGCCTGCTCAACCAGCCCTCGAGGCTGCAGCGGCTGTCGACGGCCTTCGAGGCGGAACTGGGACTGAAACCGATCGCGCCCGAACAAATGGCCGGGCCGGACGAGCTGCCCGGGCGGGCGAGCGACTTCGAGCCGCAAGTGGCTGAAGGCGAAACCGACGCGGAACTGACGACGGGGTCTGTGCAACAATGAGAAAACTGGGGACGCTTCTTTCCGGACGTGGGCGAGCCGGCAATGCAGCTGACGGCCGTGGCCGTTCTCCGCTCGAATTCGAGGGCGTGCGCAAGGCGCAAGGCACACAGGCCAAGAACCGCATCATTATCGCCATTGCCTGTTTCGGGGTGTTCTACTCGGTCATCGGGGCGCGGCTGGTGCAGTACGGGCTGCGCTCGCCCGAGACGGTTTCCTCGATCGCCCGCGCCGACCAGCTGCTGATTTCGCGCCCCGATCTGCTCGACCGCAACGGCGAGGTGCTGGCCACCGACATTCGCACCGTGTCGCTGTTTGCCGAGCCCAACAAGATTGTCGATCCCGACGAGGCGATCGAACTGCTCGCCACCGTGCTCCCCGATCTCGATATGCGCGGCATTCACCGCAAGCTGTCGTCGAATTCGCGGTTCCAGTGGCTGAGACGGCAGCTGACCCCCAAGCAGCAGAGCCAGATCCTTGCGCTCGGCATTCCAGGTATCGGCTTCCGTCCGGAAACGCGCCGATTCTACCCCGGCGGGCCGACGGCGTCGCATGTTGTCGGTCACGTCAACATCGACAACAAGGGCATTGCCGGGATGGAGAAATATGTCGACGGGCAAGGGCTCGGTGACCTGGCAGCCGTCGGCCTGACGGTCAACGAGGACATGAAACCGGTTCGCTTGTCGCTCGACCTGAGGGTGCAGCACGTGCTGCGCGACGAGCTTTCGGCGGCCATGGACCGCTACAAGGCGATCGCCGCCGCCGGCGTGGTGCTCAACGTGCACACCGGCGAAGTGATCGGCATGTCGTCGCTGCCGGATTACGATCCGAACAACCCGGTGGAAGCGCTGCAGAAGGACCGGCTCAACCGGATGTCGGCGGGCACCTACGAGATGGGCTCGACCTTCAAGGCGTTCACCACGGCGATGGCGCTCGATTCGGGCCTGGTGAAGATGTCGGATTCCTTCGACGCCCGCGGTGCGATCCGCATCGGCGGTTTCACCATCAAGGATTTCCACGGCAAGAACCGGGTGCTGAGTGTGCCGGAGATCTTCATCTACTCGTCCAATATCGGCACCGCCCGGATGGCCGATCTGGTCGGCATCGAGGGCCACAAGGAATTTCTCACGCGGCTGGGGCTCTTGACCCGCATGCACACCGAATTGCCGGAGGTGGCGATGCCGAACCAGCCCGCGGAATGGAAGAAGATCAACTCGATCACCATTTCGTTCGGTCATGGCGTGTCGACCACGCCGTTGCAGACGGCGGTCGCCGCGGCGGCGCTGATGAACGGCGGCAAGCTGATCGAGCCGACCTTCCTGCCGCGCACGAGGGAAGAAGCCGACAAGGTGGCCATCCAGGTGATCAAGCCCTCGACCAGCGACAGCATGCGCAACCTGATGGAGATGAATGTCGCCAAGGGCTCGGGACGACGCGCCGAGGTTCCCGGCTTCCATGTCGGCGGCAAAACCGGAACGGCGGAAAAGGTGGTCAACGGGCGCTACGATTCATCGGTGCGCTTCAACGCCTTCCTCTCCGCCTTCCCGATCGACAATCCCGATTACGTGGTGCTGGTGGTGATCGATGAACCCAAGCCCGAGGAAGGCGCGCACTCGGCCACTGCCGGGCTGAACGCAGCCCCCATGGTCGGGGCGATCATTCGCCGGTCCGCGGCGTTCCTGGGTGTCAGGCCGCGGTTCGGAAATAATGTGCAGGCACTGCGCTTGTCATACTGAAAACACAAGTGGCGGGCAGGGCATCGCTGATATCAAATGAACCGCGTTTTACCCCGGCAATGAAAGACCAGAGCATTTCATGAAACTGTCCGCATTGATCGCCGCCCTGCCTTCCGAATCCATCGCTGTTCCGCAAACAGTCGACACCGGGCTTGCGGTGACCGGATTGACCGCCGACAGCCGCACGGTCGAGCCGGGAAACCTTTTCTTTGCCCTTGCCGGAGTAAAGACCGACGGCGCCCGGTTTGCCGCCCAGGCGGCGTCGCGCGGAGCCATGGCGATCATGGCGGGCCGCGATGCGGAGCTTGCGGATATCACCGTTCCGGTGCTTCGGGCGGAGGATCCGCGTCTGGCGCTGGCGCGCATGGCCGCGGCCTTCTTCGGTCCGCAGCCGCGGGTGATGGCGGCGGTGACGGGCACTGCCGGCAAGACCTCGGTCGCCTCGTTCCTGCGGCAGATCTGGGCCCATGCCGGCGAGCAGGCGGCGATGCTCGGCACCACCGGGGTGGTGGCGCCGGGCCGCATCGAATACGGCACGCTGACCACGCCGGACCCGGTTGCGCTGCACCGGCTGCTGGCCGAGCTTGCCAGCGAAGGTGTGACCCACGCCGCCATGGAGGCGTCCAGCCACGGGCTGGACCAGCGCCGGCTCGACGGCGTGGCGCTGAGCGTGGCGGGCTTCACCAATCTGGGCCGCGACCACATGGATTACCATCCGACCATGGACGACTACATGGCGGCCAAGATGCGGCTGTTCGATACGCTGCTGCCCAAGGGCGCGCCGGCGGTGATCTTTGCCGACGACCCGTGGTCGCAGAAGGCCGTCGAGGTTGCCGAACGGGCCGGTGCTCGCGTGCTGACCGTTGGCCGCAAGGGCGGGTTCCTCAGCCTCAAGCGGGTCGAACACCTGCGCGACAAGCAGGTAGCCGAAGTTCACATGGACGGGTGCATCTTCGAGGTGCACCTGCCACTGGCAGGCGATTTCCAGATCGCCAACGCGCTCGTCGCCGCAGGCATGGCGATCGCCAGCGGCACGTCCGCGGACAAGGCGATGGCGGCGCTTGATCATCTGACCGGCGCCTCGGGACGGCTCGAGCTGATCGGTTCGACGCCGCATGGCGCGCCCGCATATGTCGACTACGCCCACAAGCCGGAAGCGCTCGAGAACGTGCTGGAAGCCGTCCGGCCCTTTACCACCGGCCGGGTGATCGTCGTTTTCGGCTGCGGCGGCGACCGCGACCGCGGCAAGCGGCCGATCATGGGGGAAATCGCTACGCGGCTTGCCGATGTGGTGATCGTTACCGATGACAATCCGCGCTCGGAAGATCCGGCGGCGATCCGGGCCGAGATCATGGCGGCGGCGGCCGGCGCGACGGAAATCGGCGACCGGGCGGAGGCGATCCGGACGGCGGTCGGCATGCTCAAGGCCGGTGATACGCTGATTGTCGCCGGCAAGGGGCACGAGGAAGGCCAGACCATTGGCGACAAGGTGCTGCCGTTCTCCGATCACACCGAAATCCGCAAGGCACTGGAGGAACTCAAGGCATGAGTTTGCTGTGGACCGCGCAAGAGATGATCGAAGCCATGGACGGGCGTCCGGTCGGCGCTCTGCCGGACGGCGTCACCGGGATTTCCATCGACAGCCGGACGGTCGGCGCGGGCGACGCCTTCTTCGCCATCAAGGGCGACCGGTTCGACGGGCATGATTTTGCCAGCGTTGCGGTGGCCAACGGGGCGAGCCTGCTTGTCGTGTCGGAATCGAAGCTGCCGGCGCTCGGGCGGCTGACCGCGCCGATGATCGTGGTCAATGATGTGCTGGCCGCACTCGAGGATCTCGGACGCGCCTCACGGGCGCGCTCGGAAGCCAGGATCATCGCGGTGACCGGCTCGGTGGGCAAGACCTCGAGCAAGGAAATGCTGCGCCAGGCGCTCGAACCCAGCGGCGAGGTGCATGCCTCGGCCGCATCGTTCAACAATCACTGGGGCGTGCCGCTGACACTGGCGCGGATGCCGGCGAGCACGGCCTATGGCGTGTTCGAGATCGGCATGAACCATCCCGACGAGATCCGGCCGCTGGTCAAGATGGTCCGGCCGCACATCGCCATCATCACCACCATTGCCGCGGCGCACATGGGCAATTTCAAGAACCTCACCGAGATCGCGGCGGCGAAATCCGAGATCATGGAAGGTCTGGTCGAGGACGGTCACGTGCTTCTCAACCGGGACAACGAGAAATATGCCTGGCTGAAGAAGCGCGCCGGGGATCTCGGGGTCGCCCATGTCCACTCCTTCGGCGAGAATGCCAAGGCCGACTTCCGCCTGCTCAAGTGCAAACTGTTGCCGGACTGCTCGACGATCACCGCGCGGATCGGCTCCGAAGACATCGCAGCCAAGATCGGCGCGCCGGGCCGGCACCAGGTGCAGAACGCGCTGGCAGTGCTCGGAGCGGTGCAGCTTGCCGGGGCCAACCTCGCCAAGGCAATCCATGCACTTGCCCGGCTTTCGGCAGAAAAGGGCCGCGGCGCCCGGCACGAGCTGAAAATCGATGGCGGCAGCTTCACCCTGATCGATGAAAGCTACAACGCCAACCCGGCCTCGATGCGGGCCGCGCTCGAACTGATGCGCGACACGCCGGTCCGGCTCAGGGGACGGCGGATCGCCGTTCTGGGCGACATGCTGGAAATGGGCCGCTTTTCCGAACAGGTTCACCGTGACCTGGCGGGTCCGGTGCGCGAGGCGGGCACTGACCTGGTTTGCCTCGCCGGGCCGGAAATGCGGGCGCTGCGCGATGAACTGGGGACGACCATCGAAACCGTCTACAGGGACGAAGCCCCCGAACTGGCAGACTATCTCAGGACGGTTTTGAGGGATGGCGACGTGGTGATGGTCAAGTCATCGCTCGGCATCGGCTTCGGCCGTATTGTCAAGGCATTGCTTGACAACTATCCGGTGCTGTCTGACAGCAACACTCAAGATTAAACGGGTCGGGGACCGAACTCATGCTCATCTGGTTGGTGGATCTGGCGGACAAGGTCCAGTTTTTCAATCTTTTCAGGTATATCACCTTCAGAACCGGAGCAGCGATGTTCACCGCGGCGCTGATCGTGTTCCTGTTCGGACCTCGAATCATTGCGTCATTGAAGGTTCGCCAGGGCCGGGGACAACCGATCCGCGCTGACGGACCGCAGACCCATTTCCTCAAGGCAGGCACGCCGACCATGGGCGGATTGATGATACTGGCGGGCATCGTCGGCTCGTCGCTGTTGTGGGCGGATCTGTCGAGCGTCTACGTGGTCACCACGCTGCTGGTGACGCTCGGCTTCGGCGCCATCGGCTTTTACGACGACTATCTGAAAGTCACCAAGCAGAGCGACAAGGGGTTTTCCGGCAAGGCGCGGCTCGGAATCGAATTCATCATCGCCGGGCTCGCGGTGTTCTTCATCATGCAGGCCTCGATGGCGGCGCCGACGGTGAATGGCTCGACCTTCGGCTCCTCGATCGCGTTTCCGTTCTTCAAGGATCTGCTGCTCGACCTCGGCTGGTTCTTCATCGTTTTCGGTGCGTTCGTGATCGTGTCGGCCGGCAACGCGGTCAACCTGACCGACGGTCTTGACGGGCTGGCGATCGTGCCGGTGATGATCGCCGCGGCCTCGTTCGGCGCCATCGCCTACCTCGCCGGCAACGCGGTGTTTGCCAACTACCTGCAGATCCATTTCGTGCCCGGCACCGGCGAACTGGCGGTGATCCTCGGCGCGGTCATCGGAGCGGGCCTCGGCTTCCTTTGGTTCAACGCGCCGCCGGCGGCGATCTTCATGGGCGACACCGGATCGCTGGCGCTCGGCGGCCTGATCGGCACCGTGGCGGTCGCCACCAAGCACGAGATCGTCATGGCGATCATCGGCGGCCTGTTCGTCATGGAAGCCCTGTCGGTGATCATCCAGGTCGGGTTCTTCAAGCTCACCGGCAAGCGGGTGTTCCTGATGGCGCCGATCCACCATCATTTCGAAAAGCTCGGCTGGACCGAGAGCCAGGTGGTGGTGCGGTTCTGGATCATCTCGGTCGGGCTGGCGATGATCGGTCTCGCGACGCTGAAGTTGAGGTGATCGATGATCGCTGCGTCGACATTTCGCGGCAGACGCGTGGCGCTCTTCGGCCTGGGCGGCTCGGGGCTTGCCACCGCCAGGTCGCTCGCCGCCGGCGGCGCCGATGTCTCGGCCTGGGACGACAATCCGGCCCAGGTCGACGCAGCGCGGGCCGCGGGCATTCCGGTCTGCGATCTTCGTGATCTCGACTGGGCCTCGGTCGACACGCTGGTGCTGGCGCCGGGCGTGCCACTGACCCATCCGAAGCCGCACTGGAGCGCCGAACTGGCCAACAGCCACGGCGTCGAGATCATCGGCGATGTCGAGATCTTCGTGCGCGAGCGGCGGGCGCATGCGCCGGTCAGCCCGTTCATCGCAATTACCGGCACCAACGGCAAGTCGACCACCACGGCGCTGATCGCGCATCTGATCGCCCACAGCGGCCGCGATGCGCAACTGGGCGGCAATATCGGCACGGCGGTGCTGACGCTGGCGCCGCCCGCGCCGGACCGGGTGCATGTCGTCGAGTGCTCCTCCTACCAGATCGACCTCGCGCCCTCGCTCGATCCAAGCGCCGGGCTGCTGCTCAACCTGACGCCGGATCATCTCGACCGGCACGGCTCGATGCAGCACTATGCCGAGGTCAAGGAGCGGCTCGTGGCGCAAAGCGACGTGGCGATCATCGGCGTCGATGACGACTGGTGCCGCGGTATTGCCGACAGGCTTGAAAGCCAGGGGCGGAGGGTCGAGCGGATCTCCAAGGAGCATGCGCTCGGCGAGGGCCTGTTCGCGCAAGGGTCGCTGATCCGCCGGGCGCATGAGGGTGTGGTCGAGGACCTGGCCGACCTGAGCGGCATCGCCACGCTGCGCGGCGCGCACAATGCGCAGAATGCGACGGCGGCCATCGCCGCCTGCCTGGCGGTCGGGCTGAGCGTCGACGAGATCCGCGCCGGCCTTGCGGTCTTTCCCGGCCTCAAGCACCGGATGCAGCCGGTGGCGCGGCGCGGACGCGTGGTCTTCGTCAACGATTCCAAGGCCACCAATGCGGACGCGGCCGCACCGGCGCTGCAGAGCTTCGAGCCTATCTACTGGATTGCCGGCGGCCTGCCGAAAGAGGGCGGGATCGCTTCGCTGGAGCCGTTCTTCCCGCGCATCGCCAAGGCCTACCTGATCGGCGAGGCGGCGGCCGGTTTTGCCGCCACCATCGGCGCGCATGCGCCGTTCGAAATCTCCGGCACGCTGGAACAGGCGGTGGCCGCGGCGGCGCGCGATGCGGCACTGGACGCGGCGGAAATGCCCGCTGTTCTGCTGTCGCCGGCCTGCGCCAGTTTCGACCAGTTCCGAAATTTCGAGGTCAGGGGCGACGCCTTCGTAAGCCTGGTGTCTGCGCTTGCTGATGCCGACATGCTCATCGATGTAGAAAACAATGGAGAATGCCATGGTTAGCCGCGTCGAACGTGGACCGGTCGCCGACTGGTTCTGGACCATCGACCGCCTGTTCCTGGCGGTCTTCGTCGGATTGATGGGGATCGGCCTGATGCTGTCGTTCGCCGCCAGCCCGGCGGTGGCCGAGAGGCTGGGGCTCGACAGCTTTCATTTCGTCGAGCGTCATGGCCTGTTCCTGCTGCCGGCGCTCGTGGTGATGGTCGGCGTGTCGTTCCTGAGCCATCGGCAGGTGCGGCGGCTGGCGTTGCTGCTTCTGGTCGCGTCCATCCTGATGATGATCCTGGCCCTGTTTTTCGGCGTCGAGATCAAGGGATCGCGGCGCTGGGTGTCGATTCTGGGCCTGTCGGTCCAGCCGTCGGAATTCATGAAGCCCGCCTTCGTGGTGATCTGCGCCTGGCTGTTCTCGGAGCGCTTGCGGCACCCCGAAATTCCCGGCAACCTGTTCGCCATCATCCTGTTCGGCATTGTTGCCGCACTGCTGGTGGCCCAGCCCGACCTGGGGCAGACCATGCTGACGACTGCGGTCTGGGGCGGCATGTTCTTCATGGCGGGCATGTCCTGGCTGTGGATCATGCTTCTGGGCGGGGTTGCGGTTCTCGGCTTCATCTCCGCCTATTTCATGTTTCCGCACGTGGCCGAGCGCATCAACGGCTTCCTGTTCGGCGAGGGCGACAGTTTCCAGGTCGACACCGCGCGCGAGGCGATTATCCGCGGTGACTGGCTGGGCCAGGGACCGGGCGAGGGCACCATCAAGCGGATCCTGCCCGACAGCCACACCGACTTCGTGTTTTCCGTCGCGGCCGAGGAATTCGGCATCATCTTCTGCATGGTTCTGGTGGCGCTGTTCGGTTTCGTGGTCATTCGCGGGCTGATCCGCGCCGGCCAGGAGAAGGATGACTTCACCCGCCTGGCTGTTGCCGGTCTGTCGCTCTTGATCGGCTTCCAGTCCTTCATCAATATCGGCGTCAACCTCGAACTGCTGCCGGCCAAGGGCATGACGCTGCCGCTGATTTCCTATGGCGGGTCGTCGATGATCGCGGTGTCGATCACCGCCGGTTTCGTTCTGGCCCTGACCCGGCGCCGCCCCGAAAGCCGGGCCCAGCCCCGCACCGTCTACCGTCCGGTGGCGAGCGTGGCGGCGGAATAGGGCGATGGCGAAGAGCAAGCTTTTTCTGCTGTCGGCGGGCGGCACCGGCGGGCATCTGTTCCCGGCCGAGGCGCTGGCGCATGAGTTGACGGCGCGCGGGCACCAGGTGCACTTGGTCACCGACAGCCGCGCCGAGCGGTTCTCAGGCAAGTTCCCGGCTTCCGAGATCCATGTCGTGAGGTCGGCGACGATCGGTTCTAAAAATCCGTTCAAGGTGATCAAATCGCTGTGGACCCTGTTCAAGGGTGTGCGGGAAGCGGGCGCGCTGATCCGGAAAATCCGGCCCGACGCGGTGATCGGGTTTGGCGGTTATCCGACGATCCCGCCGCTGCTGGCGGCCTCGAATGCCGGTTTGCCGACGATGCTGCACGAGCAGAACGCGGTGATGGGCCGCGCCAACAAGGCGCTGGCCTCGCGGGTCAAGGCGATTGCCGGCGGCTTCCTGCCCGAAGGCGAGGGCCGTTACGCGGACAAGACGGTGATCACCGGCAATCCGGTGCGCCCGGAAGTCATCGCGGCGGCAGCGATTCCCTATGTGCCCTCGGTCGACGGCGAGCCGTTCCGGCTGGTGGTGTTCGGCGGCAGCCAGGGCGCGCAGTTCTTCTCCGACGCCATTCCTTCGGCCATCGGGCTGCTGCCCGATCCGCTCAGGGCGCGGCTCGAACTCACCCAGCAGGCACGGCCCGAGGACGAGGCGCAGGTCAGGGCGCGGCTCGAGGAAATGGGCGTCAAGGCCGAGGTGTCGCCGTTCTTCACCGACATGGCGGCGCGCATCGCGGCGGCCCATCTGGTGATTTCGCGCTCCGGCGCCTCGACCGTCTCCGAGATCGCCGTGATCGGCCGCTCGGCCATCCTGGTGCCCTATCCCTATGCGCTCGACCATGACCAGGCGGCCAATGCGCACGCGCTGATGGCCAAGGGCGGGGCCAGCGTGGTCCGCCAATCGGAGCTGACGCCGCAGGTTCTCGCCGACATGATCGCCGACCGGATGAACGATCCCGCCGGGCTCGCCGCCACCGCGGCCGCCGCTCAGGCCACGGGAAAACCCGACGCCGCGCGCTTGCTTGCCAATCTGGCAGAAGCTATTGCGGAGGGCGTCAGTGTAGAACAATTCAGGAGTCCACCCGCATGAAGATGCCACAAACAATCGGCCTGGTGCATTTCATCGGCATCGGCGGCATCGGCATGAGCGGCATTGCCGAGGTGCTGAACAATCTCGGCTACAAGGTACAGGGCTCCGACCAGTCCGAAAGCGCCAATGTGCAGCGGCTCAGGGACAAGGGCATCGAGGTGCATATCGGCCATTCCGCCGCCAATCTCGGCGAGGCGGAAGTGGTGGTGGTCTCGACCGCGATCAAGAAGAACAATCCCGAGCTGATGGCCGCGCGCGAACGCTTGCTGCCGGTGGTGCGGCGCGCCGAAATGCTGGCCGAGCTGATGCGGTTCCGCAACGCGATCGCGATCGGCGGCACCCACGGCAAGACCACCACCACCTCGATGGTGGCGACGCTTCTGGAAGCCGGCGGGCTCGATCCGACCGTGATCAATGGCGGCATCATCAATGCCTACGGCACCAATGCCCGCATGGGCGAGGGCGAGTGGATGGTGGTGGAGGCCGACGAGAGCGACGGCACCTTCCTCAAGTTGCCCGCCGACATCGCCGTCGTCACCAATATCGATCCAGAGCATCTCGACCATTACGGCACCTTCGACGCTGTGCGGGCCGCCTTCCGGCAGTTTGTCGAGAACGTGCCGTTCTACGGCTTCGGCGTGATGTGCCTCGACCACCCGGAAGTGCAGGCGCTGGTCTCCCGCATTGAGGACCGCCGCGTCATCACCTATGGTGAGAACCCGCAATCGGACGTGCGCTATTTCAATCACCGGATGGACGGTCCGGTCTCGGTGTTCGACGTTGTGATCCATAGCCGCAAGACCGACAAGACGGTCGAGCTCAAGGATCTCAGGCTGCCGATGCCGGGCAAGCACAATGTCTCCAACGCGGTCGCGGCCATCGCGGTCGCCAACGAGCTGGGGCTGACGCCGGAGCAGATCGCCAGGGGACTTGGCCAGTTCGGTGGGGTCAAGCGGCGCTTCACCCACACCGGCAGCTGGAACGGGGTCGAGGTGTTCGACGATTACGGCCATCATCCGGTCGAGATCAAGGCGGTGCTGTCGGCCGCCCGCGACGCCTGCCAGGGCCGGGTGATCGCGGTGGCGCAGCCGCACCGATACACGCGGCTTGAGAGCCTGTTTGACGATTTCGCCGCCTGTTTCAACGATGCCAACACGGTGATCATCGCGCCGGTCTACGCCGCCGGTGAAGATCCGATCGAGGGCATCAATTCGGCGTCCCTGGTTTCGAGCATGAAGGCCGGCGGCCACCGCGATGCGCGTCTGATCGAGGGGCCCGCGGCGCTGGCGCCACTGATCGCCGAGATCGCCAGGCCCGGCGATTATGTCGTCTGCCTCGGCGCGGGCACGATCACGCAATGGGCCAACCAGCTGCCCAAGGAACTCCAGGCATTGAAGCCCGAAGCGGGTGGCGGCGCATGAAGCCGCTGCAGGTCGATGGCGAAAAGCTGCTGGCAACGCTCGAGGGCAAGCTCGGCGATGTCCAGGGCCGGCTGACGCCGAATGCCGAGATGTCGAAGGTAACCTGGTTCCGCACCGGCGGTCCGGCGGAACTGCTGTTCCAGCCGATCGACGAGGACGACCTGTCGGCCTTCCTGGCCGCGCTGCCCGAAGACGTGCCCGTGCTGCCGGTCGGCATCGGCTCCAACCTGCTGGTCCGCGACGGCGGCATTCCGGGCGTGGTGATCCGGCTGTCGGCCAAGGGATTCGGCCGTGCCGAACAGGTGTCGGACACGCGGCTTTCGGCCGGCGCGGTCTGCCCGGACAAGCACCTGGCCGCGCTGGCGCTCGAGACCGGGCTTGGCGGATTTCACTTCTATCACGGCATTCCCGGCGCCATCGGTGGCGCTCTGCGGATGAACGCCGGCGCCAATGGCGTCGAGACCCGCGAGCGGGTGGTCGAGGTTCACGCCATCGACCGCAAGGGCGCGCGGCATGTGCTGTCGAACGCCGACATGGGCTACGCCTACCGGCACTCCTCGGCGCCGAAGGACCTGATCTTCACCCGCGCCATCTTCGAGGGCGTGCCCGCCGACAAGGAAGAGATCCGCGCCGCGATGGACGCCGTGCAGCATCACCGCGAGAAGGTGCAGCCGATCCGCGAGAAGACCGGCGGCTCGACCTTCAAGAACCCGGAAGGGCATTCGGCCTGGAAGGTGATCGATGAGGCCGGCTGTCGCGGGCTGACCGTGGGCGGCGCGCAGATGTCGCCGATGCATTGCAACTTCATGATCAACACCGGCACGGCCTCGGGCTACGAGCTCGAAAATCTCGGCGAAACGGTCCGCGCCCGCGTGCTCGAGCATTCGGGCATCCGCCTCGAATGGGAAATCAAGCGGCTCGGCCTGTTCGAGCCCGGCCACGTGGTGCAGGAGTTCCTCGGGCAGCTGGTGTGAGGACAGCCGTCCGGCTGTCGGCTATTCACCGCCCCCCGGAACGCTTCAGTCGTCTAATCCCAATGCTGCCTTGACCGCCCCGTGCGGCAGTGCCGGGACGAAGTTACCGTCCCGTCCGGTCATGGCCTCGTTGGCGATCATCGAATTGAGGATGGCTTCCTCGGTTGCTTGCACCACGGCCTCGAAGAACGGGTCGATGTCCTCGTCGGGCACGAACCGCACCGTACGCATCGCGCCGGCGCCGAGATCGGTGGCCTCGGTCGAGAAGGCCAGGAACAGATCGCCGGAGCCATGGGTGGCCATGCCGCCGGTCCTGCCGATGCCGAAGCTGGCGCGGCGGGCGAGGCGCTTCAACTGATGCGGCAGGAACGGCGCGTCGGTGGCGATGACGGCGATGATCGACGAGAGGTCGGTGTCTTTGGTTTT
>JACKJT010000006.1 GCA_020637795.1 Hoeflea sp.
TGCAAGGTTTTTGCAACAACGTCCATTGGCTTTGCATGCCTCGTCCTGAAGGGATTTGGCCAGAATGCTCCATGGCCGCAGCCTTCGTCGTCGAATATGCTCAGCATGTCCTTCCTCCTCAGGCCACGACCCTGAAACATTCTGACCAAACCAGCACCGCAACGATAACTGTCCACAGGACCTAGTCTATCCGGTCGATCACATGCATGAATGATCCTGCAATATTGCCGCGGCGCAGCCCGGCAGATCCAAGATCGGCGCCCAGCGCATCCCGCGATGCGAACAGCCGTCCGTCCGCCTCGCCTTCGGAGACCACCGAGGCATAGTGAAACTCATGTGCCGAGAGCTCCATGTTCCAGAAAAAGCCCGGCTCGGGCGTGAGCCGCCGGTAACCGAGGTGCCGCTTGGGCGCGGCGAAGCTGGTCACCAGCGGAAGCGCGCCGAGCATCTCGTGACGCGCGCCATCGGCATCGATCAGCCCCTCCCCCAGCACCATGTAGCCGCCGCATTCGCCGTAGACCGGAATGCCGCGATCGATCGCCGCCTGCATGCCCGCCTTGAACCGGCTTGCGCCGGCGATGGTGCCCGCGTGAAGTTCCGGATAGCCGCCGGGCAGCACCACCGCATCGCAGTCGGCTACCGGCGCCTCGTCGGCAAGCGGCGAGAAGAAGGACAATTCCGCCCCGCGCCGCTGCCAGCCAAGCAGCATGTGTTCGTAGAAGAACGCGAAGGCCACATCCCGCGCCACGGCGATCTTCTGCCCCGGGGGCGGAAGCCGGGGAATGTTGGCGGGCGCCGGCTTGGCGGGCGCGCGTTGCGCCAGCTTGATCAGCTTGTCGAGATCGATGCGGCTCTCCATCACGTCGGCGGCATCGTCGATCAGCTCGGCAAGCCGCTCGTTCTCGCCCGCCTGCACCAGTCCCAGATGGCGTTCGGGCAGCACCAGCTTGTCGTTGCGCGGCAAGGAGCCGAGCACTTCGACGCGGGCATTCTCCAGCGCCTGGCGCAGCATCCCGTCATGACGTGCGCTTGCCACGTGATTCAGGATCACCCCGGGCACCAGCACGTCGGGATGGAAGTTGGCGAACCCGCGGGCGAGCGCCGCCACCGAATGCGACATGCCGGTGCAGTCGATCACCAGGATGACCGGCAGGCCGAGCAGGCCGGCCAGGTCTCCTGCCGATCCCGAACCGTCAGCCGCTCCGTCGAACAGCCCCATCATCGCCTCGATCATCAGCATCCGCCCCCCCTGCGATTGCAGCGAGGCATTGGCGAGCAGCATGTCGCTGCGCATCGCCCACGGATCGTAATTCAGGCAGACCTCGCCGCTGGCCGCCGCATGGAACGCCGGATCGATGTAGTCCGGTCCCGCCTTGCCCGGCGCCAGCGCCACGCCGCGGCGCTTGAGCGCCCTGAGCAATCCGAGCGTCACCGTGGTTTTGCCGGAGCCCGACCGGGGCGCCGCAATCATCAGGCCTGTCATGCACTGTCTTTCTGCGCACTGGCGCGATTTCCGAGAGGATCGGTGGTCAACACCCGGCCGGCTGCAGCGCCCATCCAGTCAAGCGCCGGCCGGAGCCGCACAACCTGCCCGACCACGACGATTGCCGGCGGCTCAAGTCCCGAGGCGGTCACGTCCTCCGCCGCCCTTGCGAGCGTGGTTTCAAGCACTTTCTGCGTGGCGGTGGACGCGTCGGTGACAAACGCCACCGGTTCGTCGGCATCCCGCCCGGCCGCCATCAGCCGCGAGGTGATGGTCGGAATGTGTTTCATCGCCATGTACATGACGATCACCTGGCTACCACGCGCGACGCCGTCCCAGTCGATCTTGTCGGGCACGACACCGCTGGAATCATGACCGGTCAGGAAGGTGACCGTGTGATTGGTGTCGCGATGCGTCACCGGGATGCCGGCATAGGCTAGCCCGCCGATGCCGGCGGTGATCCCCGGCACGATGCGGAACGGGATGTGATGCTCGACCAGCGTCAGCGCTTCCTCGCCGCCACGGCCGAAGACAAACGGATCGCCGCCCTTGAGCCGCAGCACCCGGTGTCCTTCGCGCGCCAGTTCGACCAGCCTCAGCGAAATGTCGCGCTGCTTGGCGGACGGCTTGCCGCCGCGCTTGCCGGCATATTCCAGGAGGGCGCCGGTGCGCGCCAGCTTCAGGCAATCGGCATTGACCAGCGCGTCATGAACGATCACATCGGCCTGGGCGAGCGCATTGGCGGCATGCAGCGTCAGGAGCCCGGGATCGCCCGGGCCGGCGCCCACCAGCCACACTTCGCCGGGCTTCATCTGCGGCAGATTCTGTTGCCAGTCGCTCATGCTTTTCCGTTCAAGCTTGTAAGGTGATTTCGGCAAATCACCATGGGTTACACCCGTATCAATCGCACTCTATAACGGCAACAGGCAAGACACGACCGGGAACTGCGACATGGACGCTGGCGAAAACGAAATCCGGCTGGAAAAGCCGGCCACGGCATTGCGCCGCGGCTGGACCACCGGTGCCTGCGCCACCGCCGCGACAAAGGCCGCGCTGACGGCGCTGCTCACCGGCGAGTTCCCCGACCCCGTCGAAATCACCCTGCCCAGGGGCGAGACCCCGAGCTTTGCGCTGGCGCGCGAACAGACAGGCTGCGACCGGGCCATGGCCGGCATCATCAAGGATGCGGGCGACGATCCGGACGTCACCCATGGCGCGCTGGTGATGGCAAGCGTGCGCCGCCTGCCCCATGGCGCCGGCATCGTCTTCAAGGCTGGCGCCGGCGTCGGAATGGTCACCAAGGCCGGCCTCCCGGTCCCCGTCGGCGAGCCGGCCATCAACCCGGTGCCGCGACAGATGATGACGGGGGTGGTCACGGCCCTTTGCCAGGAGCACGGCATCGCGCCCGACATCGAGATCGAGATCGCCATCGAGAACGGCGCCGAGCTGGCGCTCAAGACCTGGAACCCGCGGCTCGGCATCGTCGGCGGACTGTCGGTTCTCGGCACCACCGGCATCGTCCATCCTTTTTCCTGCGCCGCCTGGATCCACTCGATCCACCGCGGCATCGACGTCGCCCGCGCCGAAGGTTTCCCCCATGTCCTCGGCGCCACCGGCTCGAGTTCCGAGAAGACCGCGCAAGCCTTTCACGCCCTCCCCGACATCGCCTGTCTCGACATGGGCGATTTCGCCGGCGGCCTGCTCAAATATCTCCGGGCCCATCCCGTCCCGCGCCTGACCATTGCCGGCGGCTTCGCCAAGATGTGCAAGCTGGCGCAAGGCGCGATGGACCTGCATTCCGGCCGCAGCCAGGTCGACATGCAATGGCTGGCAGCGCAGGCGGAGGAACTGGGCGCGGACGCCGGGTTAAAGCAGCGGATTCTGGCTGCCAACACGGCGCTGGAAGTTCTTGAAATGACTCGCGATGAAGGTATCGACCTGCCCGCCGTCATTGCCGACAAGGCGCGGACTATCGCGCTTGAGACCCTGCGCGGCGCGCCCGTCTCGGTCGATGTCATGGTCACCGATCGCGCCGGAGCTCTACTCGCCCATGCCGAATAGAGCCGGACCGATGGAAACCATCCTCATCCTCGGCGGAACCCGGGAAGCCGCGGAGCTTGCCAGGGAGCTGGTTACCTCCCGTCCCGAAGCCCGCATCATCACCTCGCTGGCCGGCCGCACCAAGGAACCCGCGCCGCTCGCGGGTGAAGTCCGCACCGGCGGCTTCGGCGGCGTCGAAGGGCTAGCGCGCTACCTGCGCGAGACCGGCGTGACCCGAATGATCGACGCCACCCATCCCTTTGCCCGCCAGATCAGCGCCAACGCGGTGGAAGCCGCCGGGATCTTTGGGGTACCGCTAGAAATCCGCACCCGCAAGCCATGGCTGAGACATTCAGGCGACAACTGGATCGAGGTGCAAACGCTCGAGGCCGCCCGCGACGCCATCCCGCCCCGCGCCCGGGTGCTGCTGGCGCTCGGCTCCCAGCACATCGGACTGTTCGCCAGCCGCGACGACGTGCATTTCGTCGTCCGCATGATCGACCCGCCCGCAAAACCGCTGGACCTGCCCGACCATGCCCTCGTGCTCGGCCGACCCGGCGACACGGCGGCAGTCGAAACCATGCTGCTGATCGCCCACTCCATCACCCACATCGTCTGCCGCAATTCCGGCGGCACCGCCGCCTACGCCAAGATCGAGGCTGCGCGGGAATTGGGCTTGCCGGTGATCATGGTTGGGCGGGCCGATCTAATTTATGCTCACAAAAAAACGTGATTCTCTCGAAGAACCCTAGATCAAATACTCCTCCTCGAACGCATCACCATTCCTCTTCGAACAACGAACGAAGATTTTATATTTATTGAGGCATTGACCATTACCAGACCTTGTCATCTCAATGTTTTTGCTCTCGCCTCTTGCAATCGATGGAAATTGAAAAACGTTGGGATACAGCTCTTCGGACATTATCGAAATGTCGACATCTGACGCTATCTCCCCCTTGTTTAATATCGAAACCCTGAACATTCTGCCGAATCCTATTGCGTGTCCGCCATTCCGTGACACGATAAAAACAGGATTAATTTCTCGAAGGTATTGTTCCCTTTGGTGTAAAATAGTCTCCCTATCCAATTCAATCTGATCCCGGCGGACGTGCCTTAACAAGCTCGCGTTGTTGTCGACGAGTTTTTCAGCTCCTCCGCTTGCAGCCTTCTTGTAGGGTCTCAACATCACTTGCAGCTCCAGACCCCTAAGTGGAAGAATCCCAAGCACGACCCAGAACAGTGCCAGCGGTCCAAACATTACTAGCGAGAAAGTCGCCTAATTCATTCGGCCTTCCGTTTGATTTGTGAGATTTAAGCCGGAACAACCACCCAAAAAGCCTATAAACGAAAAGTCCCAAGGACCTGAACCATCCCAGCCGACTCATAGCACCACCACCTTTATCGATTGACCTAACCTAAATGCTGCAATGGGGAAATACACCAGGCGCGGGTCCCGACTCACAGGAAAGCCTCCGCTGAGCTGTTTTGACAGTGCGGTATTGCATGCACCGGAGTTGCCCGGATACTCATGGCACAACTAACAGATTTGGGTGCAATCCGATGAGCCGCGAGGTCGTCAATTCCATCTGCGTGACATTCCCCGGCGCGGAAGTCTCCGATCCATGGGGTGGCGGTCACGATGCCTGGAAGATCGGCGGCAAGATGTTTGCCTCCATCGGCGCGGTGATGCCCGGCGTCGCGGTCAAGACCGACAGCGTCGAGACGGCGGCCATGCTCATCGAGATGGGCGCGGGCACCAAGGCGCCCTATTTCCACGCCTCCTGGGTGCGGCTTGACTGGGACATGGAACCCGAGGAGCTGCGCGAACGTCTGCTCCAGTCCTACAGCCTCGTCCGCTCCTCCCTGCCGAAGAAGACCCAGGCCGGACTGCCGGATTTTCCTCTGGATTGAGGTTCAGACAGCCTTCGCCTTCTTCTTTTTCCCGACATTCCTGAGCACATGCGAGTACTCGGAGTTGTACAGATCGCTGTCGCGGAAATTCACCTCGCCGAACACCTTGCCGACCAGGATCAGCGCCGTACGGGTTATCTTGTGGGCGCGGACTTCTTCCTTCATGCCCTCGAGCGTGGTGCGGATGTAGAGCTCATCCGGCCAGGTTGCGCGGTAGGCGATCACCACCGGGCAATCGGCGCCGTAGAACGGCTCCAGCGAGCGGCGCACGTAATCGAGATTGCGGATCGACAGGTGGATGGCGAGCGTCGCCCGCGACTGGCCGAGAATTTCCAGTTGCTCGAACTCGGGCATGGAGGACGCCTTCATGCCGGTGCGGGTGATGATCACCGTCTGGGCGATTTCCGGCAGCGTCAGCTCGGTCGCGAGCTTCGCCGCCGCACCGGCGAAGGCCGGCACGCCGGGCACAACCTCGTAGTCGATCCCGAGCGCATCGAGCCTGCGCATCTGCTCGGCCACCGCGCCATAGATCGCCGGATCGCCCGAATGCACCCGCGCCACGTCCTGGCCTGCTTCATGCGCGGTCTTCATCGCCTCGATGATCTCGTCGAGATGCATCGGCGCGGTGTCCCTGACCAGCGCATCGGCGGGCGCAGCGTGCACGATCTCCTCGGGCACCAGCGATCCGGCATAGAGGCACACCGGGCAGCGCTCTATCAGCTTTAGTCCACGCACGGTGATGAGGTCGGGCGCGCCGGGACCGGCGCCGATGAAATAGACGGTCATGCCGCATCTCCTGCAATCGTGTTGGTCATGGCGGTGCCTTCCTTCCGCGCATAGCCGCGCGGCGTGTAGACCCAGGTCCGGCCGTCACCGGTCATCACCGTCGAGGAGTTGGACGAGCCGACCACCACCACGGTCAGCATGTCGACATCATCGACATTGAGGGAGCCCAGCGGCACTATACGGATCAACTCGCCCTCGCGGCCGAGATTGGTGGCGAGGATAACCGGCGTCGAGGCCGGGCGATGTTCGAGCAGCCTGTCGCGCGCCCAGGCCAGCTGCGTCCGCCGCTTCTTCGACACCGGATTGTAAAACGCGATGACGAAATCCCCTTCGCCCGCCGCCGTCACCCGGCGCTTGATGTCTTCCCACGGCGTCAACAGATCCGACAGCGAGATGGTGCAGAAATCATGGCCCAGCGGCGCGCCGGCGCGGGCTGCCGCAGCCTGCAGTGCCGAGATGCCGGGCGACACCGCGATTTCGATCCGCCGCGCCTCCGGCGTCAACCCCTCCGGCCCCTCGGCCTTGTCGAGCAGTTCGAACACCAGCGTCGCCATCGCGTAGATGCCGGCGTCGCCGGAACAGACCAGCGCCACCGATTTTCCCTCGCCCGCCAGTTCCATGGCATGGCGCACCCGCGCCTCTTCCTTGCCGAGATCGAAATCGTGCCGCGCCTTACCCTCGGCCAGCGGCCCGAGCAGATCGAGATAGAGCGAGTAGCCGACCAGATCGGTCGAGGCCGAAACCATCGAAGACACCTCCGGCGAGCGCCAGCCGTCAGACCCCGGTCCGATGCCGACCACCATCAGCCTGCCGCGCGCCCGTCCCGGCAGAGTCGCCTCGGTGAACGGCACTGGCGCCTGGGCAATCGCGCAAGTGGCGCGGCGGCTCTTGCGTTTCTCCGCGATCAGTTCGCCGGTCACACCGACGGCGGCCAGTGCCGCGCCCTCGGCTACACCATGGCAACCAACCTCGGCGAAAACGATGTCCGAAGGGTTCTTCAGCCGCGACGTTTCGGCTTCCAGCGCCACCGCATCGAAGAACCGTGCGGGGCACCCGAAATGCTTCGCCACATGATGCACCGCCGTCTCGTCGGCCTTCACATCGATCGATGCCACAAGCCCGACCGAAGCCGGCGACAGACCAGCAGCAGCAAGAGTATCCAGCGCCAGCGCCAGCGCTTCATCGCCCCCGGCGCCGCGCTCGCAGCCGATGCCGAGAACCAGGTTCCTGGGATGATAGAGCAGCCCGTTTGCAGGCGGCGAAACAGCCTTGTTCGAAGCCGCCAGCACGACCTCGCCATCGTCGGCAACCGGCAGACCGCTCTGGCTCAACCATGCCGCCTCGCCTTCGATCTTCGCCGACTTGCCGGCAACCAGATCGGCCATCGCCTGCTTGGCATTTTCGGGGTTGGCCAGCACCCAGCCTTCCGGCGGCTGGTCGAGCGCGACCCCGAACTTGAGATCGCCCGCCGTGGTGATGGCGGCGAAGCCGTCAACGATGCCTGCGATCTCGCGCGCCAAATCGTTGGCCCCGTGATGCCCGCCCAGAAGCGGCACCACAACGGAACCGTCTTCAGCCACGGCGATCACCGGAGGCTCATTGTGCTTGTCGCTGAGCTGCGGAGCCAGCAGACGGATCACCGCACCCGACGCCATCAGTGCGACGATGGTGCGGCCTTGCCGGAACAGGGTGGTCAAATGTGACCCCACGTCCGTAAAGGAAACGTCAAGGGTTTGGGTTATACGTCGGTCCAGTCCGTGCACCTCGCCGCCGGTCGCCCGGGCAATGCGCCTCGCCATCGGCAGGGCCGCTTCGGAAAGGATGATGATGGCGGGAGATGTGGTCATGCTTTGCTCCCGGGCAGCGTCTGGATCCAGTCCTCGCCGCCCTTGTAGATCAGGATCATCGAAAAATACGGAGCCGTGTCCTCGGGGACTTCGGCAAGCGGCA
>JACKJT010000007.1 GCA_020637795.1 Hoeflea sp.
AGACAAGACGCGCCATACCGCCAGCCATACCGTCAAACGGAAGGCTAACCCGGCGATAGATGCTGAAAGTCTCAGAGAGATTTTTTCAGCATTTTCATTGGCTTATGTCGCATTGTAGCGTGATTTCGGATACGCCCGGAGGGGCAAAAATTATTCCCACTCGATGGTGCCGGGCGGCTTGGAGGTGACGTCGTAGACGACGCGGTTGATGCCCTTGACCTCGTTGATGATCCGGGTCGCGGTCTTGCCGAGGAAATCCATGTCGTAGGGATAGAAATCCGCGGTCATGCCGTCGACCGAGGTAACGGCGCGGAGCGCGCAGACGAACTCGTAGGTGCGGCCATCGCCCATGACGCCGACGGTCTGCACCGGCAGCAGCACGGCGAAGGCCTGCCAGATCGTGTCGTAGAGACCGGCCTTGCGGATCTCGTCGAGATAGATGGCGTCGGCCTGGCGCAGGATGTCGAGTTTCTCGCGGGTGATGCCGCCGGGGCAGCGGATGGCGAGGCCCGGACCGGGGAACGGATGGCGGCCGATGAAGCTGTCGGGCAGGCCGAGTTCACGGCCGAGCACCCGGACTTCGTCCTTGAACAGCTCGCGCAAGGGCTCGACCAGCTGCATGTTCATGCGTTCGGGCAGGCCGCCGACATTGTGGTGCGACTTGATCGTCACCGACGGGCCACCGGAGAAGGAAACGCTTTCGATGACATCCGGGTAGAGCGTGCCCTGGGCGAGGAAATCGGCGCCGCCTATCTTCTTCGCCTCTTCCTCGAAGACCTCGATGAACAGCCGGCCAATGGTCTTGCGCTTGGTTTCCGGGTCGGCCTCGCCCTCGAGCTGCGAGATGAAGCGATCGGAGGCATCGACCAGCTTGAGCGAGAGATTATAGTGCTCGCGGAACATCGCCACCACATCGGCGGCCTCGTTCATGCGCATCAGGCCGTGGTCGACGAGAATACAGGTGAGCTGGTCGCCGATCGCCTCGTGGATCAGCAGCGCCGCGACCGAGGAATCGACGCCGCCGGAGAGCGCGCAGATGACCTTGCCGGAGCCGACCTGGTCGCGGATCTTCTGCACCATCTCGGCGCGGTAGGCAGCCATCGACCAGTCGGATTTCAGCCCGACGATCTTGTGCACGAAATTCGACAAGAGCTTGGCGCCATCGGGCGTGTGCACCACTTCCGGGTGGAACATGGTGGTGTAGTAGCGCCGCTTCTCGTCAACCGAGATGGCAAAGGGCGCGTTCGGCGATGTGCCGATGACCTCGAAGCCTTCCGGCAGCCTGGTGACGCGATCGCCGTGGCTCATCCAGACCGGGTATTTCTTGCCGACCTCCCAGAAGCCCTCGAACAGCGGCGAGGATTTGAGGATCTCGACATCGGCGCGGCCGAATTCGCGGTGATGACCGCCTTCGACGCTGCCGCCGATCTGGGTGCAGAGCGTCTGCTGGCCGTAGCAGATGGCAAGGATCGGCACGCCGGACTCAAACACCGCCTGCGGTGCGCGCGGCGAGCCTTCGCGGGTGACCGAATCGGGTCCGCCGGAAAAGATCACGCCCTTGGGCTGCATCCGGGCAAAGCCCTCGTCGGCCAGCTGGAACGGCACGATTTCGCAATACACGCCGGCTTCGCGAACCCGGCGGGCAATGAGCTGCGTCACCTGACTGCCGAAATCGATGATCAGGATGGAATCGGGATGAGTGGTGTGAAGGATCTCGTTCATGGCGAGCGATTAAGCCAAAGCCGCGCCGGATGCAATCGCCTGCTCGATGCGATCCACGGCTTCAGCCAGTTTTTCGTCGATCACATGCAGATATTCGGTCCAGTCGTCGATGTGGTTGAGCTCGGCCTTGCCGTCGGAAATGCCGCGCAAGCCGATCACCGGCACCTCGAAGCGGCTGGCGGCGCGCAAAACCGCGAAGGTTTCCATGTCGACCATGTCGGCATCGATGAGATCGTAAGCCGCGCCCGAGACAATGTTGGCGCCGGTGGAGAGGCTGGCCGACGGCACACCTTCGGCGATCACCGGAAGCGGCAGCACGGCGGGGAGATCAAGAAACGGGGTTCTGCCCTTCTCAAACCCGAGCGGGCTTGCATCCATGTCGCGGTAGCTGACCGAGGAGACTTGGTAGACCCCGGTCTGCTCGAGGATGCGCGATCCGGCGGAACCGAGACAGACGATGCAGTCGGGCCGCTCACGGCCTGCAACCGACAGGCCGGCCGCCACGGCGCCCGCGGCCTCAACCGGGCCAACACCAGTGATCAGCGGCTCGAAACGGGCCTTGAGATGCGGGCCGTATTCCGGCTGCGCCGCCATCACGTAGAGAACCTTCCTGTCACCGACCTGCTTGATCGTCCCGCTCATCCGTCAAAGCCCTCCCGGCCTCGCACCACCATCATGGTGCCGGTCATCGATGCTATCAGCTTGGCCGGGCCATCGGAGATGGCGTAGGCGCGTCCGTCGCTGACAATGATTGTGCTGCCCGGCTTGGTGACTTCGCCGCGAAACAGGAACCGGTCGCCACGCCCGGGCGACAGGAGATTGATCTTGAACTCGATGGTCAGCACCGCGGCATCTTCCGGCATGACCGACAGCGCCGCATAGCCGCAGGCCGAATCAAGCGCGGTGGAAAGGATCCCGGCATGAAGAAATCCATGCTGCTGGGTCAGATCGGCGCGAAACGGCATTTCGATCTCGACGACGCCGTAGTCGACCTTGGTCAGTTCGGCGCCGATAGTGTGCATCACATTCTGACGGGCAAAGCTGCCGGTCACGCGCTCACGGAAATTTTCGTCCGGCTTCTCATTCATGCGGTGGTTCCTTTCGCAGCTGCGAAGGTGCCAATCCGACCGTCAAACAGCAAGCGAAATCTCGATACCGGGCGCTGCAGCTAGTTCAGCCACCAGATGGCGCCGTTGAGGCAGCCGGCAAAGGCCACCCAGGCGGCATAGGGCAGGAACAGCAGAGCGGACGGGCGATCGCGGTTCCAGGCGAATGCAATGAACATGAGGATCGTCACCAGCATGGCGATCAGGACGACGAGTGAGAGATCCGGTCGCTGCATGAGAAAGAAGGCCGGCGACCAGGCGAGGTTCAGCGCAAGCTGCAGGAACCAGAGTTTCGGCAATGTGTTGCCGCTCTCGCGGATGAACACCCGCGCGCCAGCAATGCCGATGAGCACATAGAGCAGCGTCCAGACCGGTCCGAAAATCCAGTTGGGTGGATTGAACCAGGGCTTCCGCAACCCCGCATACCATTCACCGGGAATTGACAGGTAGCCGACCAGATTGCCGGCGGCGACGGTCAGAACGACAAACAGGATCAGCGTCAGCGCATGCTTCTTGGTCATGATTTCACCCTTGTCATCGCGTCACCCGCTCCTATTCCGGTTGACCTCTCACCCTATCTTGCGGCGGAAGCCGGCGAAGTAGAAGCCGTCGGTGCCGGTGCGCCGCGGCGACAGCACCAGCCCCAGGTTCTGGTCCGCGTAGGGTACCGGCGCATCCGTATCGGCCACAACGGAGGCCCAACGCTGCTTGAGGCTGATGGTTTCAAATTCCGGATGACGCTGCAGGAAGGCTTTCACCCGGTCAGTGTTTTCTTCCGGCAGCAGCGAACAGGTGACATAGGCCAGTTCCCCGCCGGGGCGGACATAATTGACCGCGTCATCGAGCACCTTGTCCTGATCTGCGACACGATCGGCGATATTCTTCTCCGAAATCCGCCATTTCGCATCCGGGCGGCGGCGCCAGGTGCCGGTTCCGGTACAGGGCGCATCGATCAATACAAGGTCCATGCGGCCTTCGAGACCGGCGAGGTTGGCGGCCCGTTCCTTGATGTAGATGATTTCGGCGCCGGCGCGGCGGATGCGCTCGACCATCGGCGCAAGCCTGCGCCGGTCGGCATCGAAGGCATTGATGCTGCCTTCGTTGTTCATCATCGCCGCGAAGGCCAGCGACTTGCCGCCGCCACCGGCGCAATAATCAAGCACCTTGTTGCCGGGTGCGGCGCCGGCCAGGTGAGCCGCCAGTTGCGAGCCCTCGTCCTGGATTTCGAACCAGCCCCGGGCGAAGCTGACCTCGCTGGTAGCGGCGATCTGGCGCTGCGGCCCTTCGCCGGCTTCGATCCGTATGCCGTTGGGCGCCAGCCGGGTCGGACGGGCACCCTGCTCTGCGAAGGCTTCGAGAACCTGATCGCGGTCGGCCTGGAGCGTGTTGACCCTGAGATCGAGCGGCGGGCGCGCGGTCATGGCTTGCGCTTCCGCTTCCCATTCGGCTCCGAAGGCCCGTTCAAACGATCCGACCAACCACTCGGGGATGTCGGCGCGAACATGCGGCTCGGCCTGCGACAGGTCCCGCGCCAGACAATCGGCGAGTTTCTCCGCCGAAGGAATTTCGGGAGCGAAACGATCCCCTTCGAGCGTGCTTGCCAGCTCTTCCGGGCTGATCCGCCATTGCCGCAGCAGCGTGGCAATCGCGAGGTCGGCGGGCGTGTCGTCGCCCATGATGAACCCGTGCGACAGCTTCATCCTGAGCGCGTCGTGCACGAGGTTGGAGATGGCGGCGCGGTCGCCGGAGCCGGCGAACCGGTGCGACAGGCCCCAGTCCTTCAGCGCATCGGGCACCGGCCGGTGCCTTGCGTCGATCTCGGTCAGGACTTCGATGGCTGCTTGCAGGCGTCCGCCTAGGCGCATGGTCTGATCTCCCAATGCACGGCGCGTCCAGATGGAGACATTTGAACGCCAACGCACATGCATGATTGCAAAGGTCCACAGCACGAAAAGCGCACCCTCCGGGGCGCGCGGTGCTGCGTGTTGGTCCTCTGCTAGCCGGTCAGATACCGCTTAGCAAGCGATTCACCTTGCAGGCGGCCTCAGATGCAGCGGCCGCCGTCGACTTCCATGGTAACGCCGGTAATCATCGCCGCTTCATCGGAACAGAGAAAACAGGCGGCATTGCCCATATCCTCGGGCGTGGAAAACCGGCCGAGCGGAATGGTCGAGAGGAATTTGGCGCGGATTTCCGGCGTGTCCTCGCCCATGAAGGACTTGAGCAGCGGCGTTTCGCCCGCCACCGGGTTGATGGCGTTGACGCGCACGCCTGACGGCGCCAGTTCGACAGCCATCGATTTGGTCGCGGTGATCATCCAGCCCTTGGAGGAATTGTACCAGCTCAGCCGCGGCCGCGGGCTGACGCCGGCGGTGGAGGCGACGTTGAGAATGGCGCCGGCGCGTTTTTGTTTCATGACCGGAACGAAGTGTCGCGCAGTAAGGTAAACGGACTTGGTATTGACCGCGAGGACGCGATCGAAATCCTCCTCGCTGATGTCTTCCATCGCCGCCGGCAGATGGGTGATGCCGGCATTGTTGACGAGAATGTCGAGGCCGCCGAAGCGATCGAGAACGGTTTTAGCCATCGCCGCGACGCTGTCATTGCGGGAGACATCCACGGCCACGGCAAAGGCCTGGTCGCCAAGCCCGGCCGCGAAGTCGTTTGCCGCCTCGGCATTGATGTCGGCGATGGCGACGCGCGCGCCCTCGGCCAGGAATTTGCGGACGATGCCGGCGCCAAATCCGGATGCGCCGCCGGTCACCAGCGCTGTCTTACCTTCAAGTCTCATCGGTATTTCCTCACTTCAAATTTCAACGGCCGTGCCAGACGGCGACGGTCTTCAGCGCCGAGAAGCCGTAGAGCGCCTCAAAACCCTTTTCGCGGCCGTGGCCGGATTTGCCGACGCCGCCGAAAGGCAGTTCGACGCCGCCGCCGGCGCCGTAATTGTTGACGAAGACCTGGCCGGAGCGGATTTCGCGCGCCATCCGCATCTGACGGCCGCCATCCCGGGTCCAGACACCGGCCACCAGTCCGTAATCGGTGCCGTTGGCAATCGCGATGGCCTCTTCCTCGTCACGGAAGGGAATGATCACCTGCACCGGGCCGAAAATCTCGTCGCGGGCCAGCGCATGGCCGGGATCGACATCGCCGTAGAGCGTCGGGCGAACGTAATGGCCGCCCATCGGCGCCGATTTCGGCATCTGGCCCTCGGCCACTGGCGCAAGACCGTCCTCGTCGGCCTCGGCGAGGAACCCCTGCACGATGTTCTTCTGCCGCGCCGAGATCAGCGGGCCGACGGATTGATCCTCGACCGCCGCGCCGACGGTCAGCGCCTTGTAGCGCTCGCTCATCAGCCGGACCAGTTCCTTGTGCAGCGATGCCTCGACGAGAATGCGCGAAGAGGCCGAACAGGTCTGGCCGGCGTTCTGGATGCCGGCATTGACCAGGAACGGCAGGGCGCGCTCGAGATCGGCATCGGCAAAGACAATCTGCGGCGATTTTCCGCCCAGTTCCAGCGTCACCGGGATGACGTTCTGCGCCGCAGCCTGCTGGATCTTGCGGCCGGTCTCGAGCGAACCGGTGAAAGAGATATGGTTGACGCCCGGGTGCGAGCAGAGTGCGGCCCCGGCTTCCTCGCCGAGGCCCGGCACCACGTTGAGCGCGCCTGCCGGCAGGCCGCACTCCATGGCGATGCGGGCGAAGGCCAGAGCCGTCAGCGAAGCTTCCTCAGCCGGCTTCAGAACCGCGGCGTTGCCCATGGTCAGGGCAGCGCCGACCGAGCGGCCGAGGATCTGCATCGGGTAGTTCCACGGGATGATGTGGCCGGTGACGCCATGCGGCTCGCGCAGGGTGTAGACCGTGTAATCGTTGAGATAGGGAATGGTCTCGCCGTGGATCTTGTCAGCGGCGCCGCCGTAGAACTCCAGGTAACGCGCCAGCGCCCGGGCATCGGCGCGGGCCTGGGTCAGCGGCTTGCCGACGTCGTGGGCCTCGAGCTTGGCCAGCCACTCGACGTTTTCCTCAACCGCCCGTCCGATCTTTGCGAGCAGGCGGCCGCGCTCGGCCGCAGGCATGCGGCCCCACTCGCCTGCAAGTGCCGATTGCGCGGCATCCACCGCGGCCTCGATCTCAGCCTTGCCGCCGCGGGCGATGCGGCCGATTTCCAGGCCGGTCGACGGATCTTCGACCGGCAATGTCTTGCCACCGCTGGCGCCGATCCATCGGCCGCCGATCAGGCATTGGCTTGTGTCAAATCCGGCGTCGAGAAGCTCGCTCACGGCTGGTCCTTTCCTCATGCTCAGTTTGCCGGTGCGGCAAGCGCCGCTTCCAGCGATGGCGTCGCCGCCACCAGTTTTTGCGTATAGGGATGCTGCGGGTTGCGAAACACGGTTTCGGTCTCGCCCTGTTCGACGATCCTGCCGTCCTTCATCACCAGCACCCGGTCGGTGATGGCGCGAACAACCGACAAATCATGCGAGATGAACAGATAGGACAGGTCCAGCCGGTCCGACAAGCCGGCCAGCAGATCGAGGATCTGGG
>JACKJT010000008.1 GCA_020637795.1 Hoeflea sp.
ATCATGGGTGGAGACCCGCCGGATGACATGCGGCGTTGCCTTGTAGCCGCCGTTCATGAACGGGGCGTAGGCGCCAGTCAATTCCAGAAGGGTGACTTCGGATGTGCCGAGCGCAATCGAGGCATTGGCCTTCAGCGGCGCCTCGATGCCCAGCCGCCGGGCCGTCTGCACCACCGTCTTGGGGCCGACTTCCATCACCAGCTGGGCGGCAACGGTGTTGAGCGAATAAGTCAGGGCATCCGACAGGGTGACCTTGCCGCGATACTTGCCGTCGTAGTTTTCCGGCGTCCATTTGCCGATCTTCACCGGCGCATCATTGCGCACCGACAGGGGCGTGCGGCCCTGCTCGAGCGCGGCGGCATAGACGATCGGCTTGAAGGCGGATCCGGGCTGGCGAAGCGCATCGGTGGCCCGGTCAAACTGGCTGGTGGCGTATTCACGGCCGCCGATCAGCGCCCGGACAGCACCGGTGCCATCAATGGAGACAAGCGCGCCCTGGCTGACCCTGAGCTTGGCGCCGTTTTTCTCCAGCGTTGCGCGCAACACCTTCTCGGCCTCGTGCTGAAGCTGGAAATCGATCGTGGTGTCGACGACGAGATCCTCGGTGATCTTGCCGACCAGGTCCGGCAGGCGTTCCATCACCAGGTCGGCGACATAGTTCTCCGACCCGGTCCAGTAGCTCTTGGCGCGCACCTGCGGGCTGGTCAGCGCGGTGGCGATCTCGGTGTCGGAGACGACGCCCTGCTCGCGCATGGCGGCCAGCACCACCTGCGCACGGGCTTCGGCGGCCTTCGGATCGCGGGCCGGAGAGAGCCGCGACGGCGCCTTGAGCAGGCCCGCCAGAAGGGCGGCCTCGGCCAATGACACATCGCGGGCGGGCTTGCGGAAATAGCGACGCGATGCCGCCTCGACGCCGTAGGCGCCGGATCCGAAGAACACCCGGTTGAGATACATTTCCAGGATCTGGTCCTTGGTGAAGCGATGCTCGAGCCACAGCGACAGCAGTACCTCCTGCACCTTGCGTTCGAGCGTGCGCTCCGGGGACAGGAACAGGTTCTTGGCCAGCTGCTGGGTCAGCGTGGAGCCACCCTGGACCATGCGGCCGGCCATGACATTGGACACCATGGCCCGCGCCAGCCCGATTGGATCGACGCCGAAATGCGAATAGAAGCGGCGATCCTCGATGGCGATGACGGCTTCGGGAATGTAGGGCGACATGTCGCCCAGCAACAGGGCTTCGCCGCCGGTCGCGCCGCGATTGGCCATGGTCTCGCCGTTGACGGAGACGATCTTGACGTTCGGAGGACGGTCGGGGATCGACCATGTTGCCGCGCTCGGCATGCGGGCGCCATAGAATGCGACCACGCCGGCTATGGCGATGCCGCCCCAGATGCCGAGCACACAGCACCAGTAGGCCATCGACCGCAAGGCGCCGGTAATGCGGCCGCGCGACGTGCGCCCCTTCGGCTTGCGGGCCTTCGACTGCGGCTTCTTGCGGCGTCTGGCCGTGGTCGAATTCGCGGTGGTTTTGCCGGCAACGCGCTCATCGGCGATGGTGCGCGAACTGCCCTGCGAACGCGAGCCCTCAAACGAGGGTTCGATGCGGCTTCGGGTGGTCTTCTTGCGCGCCATGAAGGGTCCGGATGCTGTCTTGTCCCGGCAGGCCGCGCAAACAGGGAAGATGCGGCAAGGATCCGGGGTTTGGTTTCACAGCAATTTCGCAACCGGGACCTGAAGTGTCCCATTCCGAAACTGCCCGGCGATGAGAAAACACCCTAAATGCGACGATTTAAGGGGTGGTTAAGGAAACCACCCCTTCAGGACATCGGGGAACCCGATTGCAGACTGTACCGAACGCGCCGATCAGCGCACCGACAGCGAATCGAGAATGCGGACCCAGGAGCGGATTCCCTTGGCAAAGGACGTCAGATCGTATTTCTCGTTGGGCGAATGAATGCGGTCGTCGGTGAGGCCATAACCGCACAGCACCGATTGAAGGCCGAGGATATTCTGGAAATCGCCGACGATGGGGATGGAGCCGCCCATGCCGATCATGACAGCAGGTTTCGGCCATTCATCGGTCAGCGCGGTGCGCGCCTTGGTGACAACCGGCGAATCAAATGGCAGCTGGATGGCGGGCGAGCCGCCATGCGGGGCGTAGCTTGCGGTACAATCGGCCGGCAAACGGGCCTCGACATGGGCGCGGAATGCGGCCCGCACCTGGTCGGGGTCCTGCTTGCCGACCAGCCGGAACGAAACCTTGGCGGATGCCTTGGCGGCAATCACGGTCTTGAAACCCTCGCCGGTGTATCCACCCCACATGCCGTTGACCTCGGCTGTGGGACGGGCCCAGGTCAGTTCCAGCACCGAGCGGCCCTTTTCGCCGGAGGGAACCGAGAGGCCGACTTCGCCCAGGAAGGCTTCCGATGTCCGGCCAAGGCTTTCCCAGCTCGCCAGCACCTGCGCCGGCGTCTCCTCGACACCGTCATAGAAGCCCTCAAGCGTCACCCGGCCGGTCTCATCGTGCAGATCGGCGAGGATCTTTGACAGGATATGCAGCGGATTGGCGGCCGCGCCTCCGAACAGGCCGGAATGCAGGTCGCGGTCGGCGGCGTGGATCGTCACCTCCTCGCCGACCAGGCCGCGCAGCGCCACGGCAATCGCCGGCGTCTCGGGGTCCCACATGCCGGTGTCGCAGACCAGCGCACACTCGGCCCTGAGCTCGTCGGCATTGGCTTCGAGGAACGGCTTGAGCGACGGAGAGCCGGATTCCTCCTCGCCCTCGAACAGGATGGTGATGCGGCACGGCAAGGTGCCGGATGCCGCCTTCCAGGCCCGGCAGGCCTCGACGAAGGTCATCAGCTGTCCCTTGTCGTCGGAGGACCCGCGGCCGGTGATCGCCTTGCGGCCCGGGGCGATCTCCTTGATGGCCGGCTCGAACGGCGGATCGGTCCACAGATCGAGCGGATCGACCGGCTGAACGTCGTAATGACCGTAGAACAGATAATGCGGCGCGTCCGGGGTCGCGCCGGGATGATGGGCGACCACCATCGGATGACCGGTTGTGTCGCGCAGGCTGGCGTCGAAGCCGAGCGAACTGAGTTCGTCGACCAGCCACTGGCCGGCGCGACGGCATTCGGGCGCATAGGCCGGATCGGTGGAGATCGACTGGATACGCAACAGCCCGAACAGGCGCTCGAGACTTTCATCCAGATTAGCGTCAGCAGCGGAAAGGGCGGCGGTCAGGTCTGTCATGGAATGCTCCGGAAGGGAATCAGAAGCGAAGAGACTAACGCCGGGACATGGCAAAAGAAAAGCCGCCATGGCCGGAGGGGAAGGCCATGGCGGCGTATTGTCAGGACAAGGGCCTATAAGGGGGGCGGGGCGGCCCTTGTCCATGGTCTGGAGGCGGCGGGGGACGAGCCGTGATTTCCAGACATCGGCTTATTCGTTCGCCGGTGATTGACATTTGGTCCGGGGAATGTGGCTTTTCAAGGACACGAACATTACAGTTTTGTAACGAATGTGTGATCTCGCTCACCCGGCCATGCGAGCGACATTGACGCCCAGATC
Organism: Hoeflea sp.; assembly: GCA_020637795.1. GTDB lineage: Bacteria > Pseudomonadota > Alphaproteobacteria > Rhizobiales > Rhizobiaceae > Hoeflea. The sequence goes on from JACKJT010000008.1 coordinate 3,574, forward strand.
ATAGACAAGCTGGCCGCCGAAATAGGCGGTCGCGATAACCAGGCCCGCGCCGGCGATCTCGATCAGCGGCACAACGAGGACCAGCGGTTTGGAGATCCTGACGTCCCTGGCCCAGAGAACAACGCGCACGGCGGCCCAGACTGCAAATGCAATGGCCGTGAATTCGCCAAGACCTTCATGCATTTCCGCGATATCGCTGTGAAAGCCGCCAGCCTCGGCGATATCAAGGGCTATGCCTCCGAAATAGAAAGTCACAATCGCCGCCAGGCCGGCAAGAAGCGCAAGGCCGGCGGATGCATTGCCGGAGGCGGTCCTGCCCGTGATCTCGGCCCCTCTCAATCCGGCGATCAGGTCAAAGACCGCGAGGGTGATCATGAAGACGATCGGAAAATGAACGAGAACGGGGTGAATGTGCTGAGCAGCGAGCATGGAAGGGCAATCCTTTTGTTACTGACCAGAGGAGCCGGCCATAGATTAACCCGCCTAGACCTTGGCAGATGACGAATCGCTGACAATGCCGTCTGTCAGCAAGAAAGCTGGTCATGACAAAACCAGGCAATCACATTTTCACTGCAAATGCGGCGCTTACCGCATGGACCTTGCGGCGACCCCGCGCTAATCCTTTCGGCATGAAAAAAGGTGATCATCTCTTCCTCGTCGACGGCTCCGGCTACATTTTCCGGGCCTATCACGCACTGCCGCCGCTGACGCGCAAATCCGACGGCCTGCCGGTCGGTGCCGTGTCGGGCTTCTGCAACATGCTGTGGAAGCTGTTGTCGGAGGCGCGTGACACGTCGGTCGGGGTGACGCCGACGCATTTCGCGGTGATTTTCGACTATTCCTCGAAGACCTTCCGCAACGAGCTCTATCCCGAATACAAGGCAAACCGTTCGGCGCCGCCGGAAGACCTGGTGCCGCAGTTCGCCGTCATCCGCGAGGCGACGCGGGCCTTCGACCTGCCCTGCATCGAGATGGAGGGGTTCGAGGCCGACGACCTTATCGCCACCTATGCGCGGCTGGCGCGGGAAGCCGGCGCCGATGTCACGGTGATCTCGTCGGACAAGGACCTGATGCAGCTCGTCGGTCCGCAGGTGTCGATGTATGACAGCATGAAGGACCGGCAGATCGGTGTGCCGGAGGTGATTGAGAAATGGGGCGTTCCGCCCGAAAAGATGATCGATCTGCAGGCGCTGACCGGTGATTCGGTCGACAACGTGCCGGGCATTCCGGGGATCGGGCCCAAGACCGCGGCCCAGCTGATCGGAGAATTCGGCGACCTCGACACGCTGCTGGAACGTGCCGGCGAGATCAAGCAGAACAAGCGGCGCGAAAACATCATCGAGTTTGCCGACAAGGCGCGGATCTCGCGCGAGCTG
>JACKJT010000009.1 GCA_020637795.1 Hoeflea sp.
TCAGCTCGGGATTGGCCTTGCCCGCGTCGCGCGCCTTGACCAGCGCCGCGAGGCTCATCATGCGATTGGTGTCCATCTTGCCCCTCTCAAACCGGAAAGGTCGTCAGACCCGTCCGCCCCGTTTTATGCCGAGCCGGTTGTCCAGTGACAAGAGGCCAAGCGCAATCAGACCCAGGCCGAGCGCCTCGGTGAGCGACAGGGTTTCGCCCAGAAACAGGATGCCGAGCAGGATGGCGGCGGGGGGCACCAGCAGGGTGACGAGCGAGGCCGACGTGGCGCCGGCGACGCTGAGGATGCGGAAGTAGACGACATAGGCGAAGGCAGTGGAGATAAGCGCCAATGCCAGTATGGCGACAACCACGTCGACCGGCGGCATCGGCAAATTCCAGGGCTGATCGAAGATCAAGGCCAGCGGCAGCATGATCAGCGTCGAGGATGTCAGCTGGCCGGTGGCGGTGACGCGGGGCGAGATGCCCTTGAAGCGCTTGGCGAAGGAGGCGGCGAAGCCGTAGGAGATCGCAGCACCTACCACGGCGAGCTTGGCCCAGAGCGGGCTGTCGGCAATGCCGAGCGCCGCCGGTCCGATGAGCAGCACCATGCCCGCAAGCCCCAGCGCGCAGCCGATCAGCTTGGCCGGCGTGATCTTCTCGTCGGTGGTGAAGACCTGCGCCACCAGCACCGCCCAGAGCGGCGTGGTGGCGTTGAGGATGGAGGCGAGGCCGGAGCCGATCCTGGTCTGGCCGAGGAAGATCAGGGTGAAGGGAATGGCATTGTTGATCAGCCCGAGAAGAAGCAGTTCGCGCCAGCGGCTGAACAGGGTGTTGTAGAAACCGGGCATGCGGGCGAAGGCCACATGCAGCGCTAGGGCGGCGAGGCTGACGCGAAACAGGACAAGGGTCATCGGCGGAACATGCTGCACGGCGATGCGGCCGAAGAAGAACGAACCGCCCCAGATGAAGCCGAGCAGGAGAAGCAGGCCCCAGGTGGCGAGGTCCATGGAACGATTGGCGGTCTGGGGCATTTGAATCACCTTGATGCGGATGCCGCTGATTGACACAGGCCCCTTGTGCGCACCACCCGAAATCAGCTTTGGCCACTGTCATTTGCCGGTCGTCCGGCCTGTTGATAGTGTCCCACCAACCTGGAGACGCCCCATGCAACGATTCGACACCGGAACCGACGCTGCTCTCGCGCTCAGGCCTGACCATCCGCTCTACTGCTTCCGGCCGGAGGTCCTCAAGCAGGACGCGGCGCGGTTCATGAAGCTGTTTCCGGGCGAGACGGCCTATGCGGTGAAGACCAATGGCGAGCCGATGGTGCTCAAGACGCTGGTGGAAGCCAGGGTCAAGATCTTCGACGTGGCCTCGCCCGGCGAATTCGAGGCGGTGCGCGCGGCCTCGCCGGACGCGGAGATGCTCTACATGCACCCGGTCAAGGCGCAGTCGGACATCCGCCTGGCGCTCGAGACCTACGGCATCCGGGTGATGTCGCTCGACCACGAGGACGAGATCGCCAAGGTGCTCAGGATCGTCCGGGCGCTGGATCTCGATCCCGGGTCGATCAGCATCTATGTCCGGCTGCAGACCAAGGGCCACGCAATGTACGAGCTGTCGAAGAAATTCGGCGCGGCGCCGGGCCATGCGGTGGAGCTGGTGCAGCGGCTGCACAGGATCGGCTTCAAGGTGGGCCTTTGCTTTCATGTCGGCAGCCAGGTGGAGGAGGCCGAATCCTACGAGCAGGCTCTGAAATCCGCCGACTGGGTGCGCAACCGCGCCGGCGTCCCTCTCGTCGGGCTCGATGTCGGCGGCGGCTTCCCGGCAGTCTATGGCCACGACCCGAACCGCAAGGCCAAGCCGATGCCGCCGCTCGAGGATCTGATGGCCGAGCTCCGGTCGAACATCACCGAGTGGGCCTTCGACGACATGCCACTGGTGGCCGAGCCGGGCCGGGTGGTGGTGGCCCGCGCCTTCTCGCTGATCGTCCGGGTACTCCTGAGAAAGGGGCGCAGGCTCTACATCAATGATGGCATCTGGGCCTCGCTGTCGGACAGCTGGACCGGCAAGATCACGCTGCCGGCGCGGTTCATTCCGGATCCGGCGCGGCGCATCCGCAAGGGCAAGGCCGAGAATGTGGTTCCGTTCAAGGTCTGCGGCGCGACCTGCGATTCCGTCGACATCCTGTCGCGGCCGTTCTGGCTGCCGGAAACGGTGGACACCGGCGACTGGATCGAGATCGGCCATATCGGCGCCTATTCGCTGTCGCTCAGGACCCGGTTCAACGGCTTCTATCCCGACGATTTCGTCGAGGTGACGACGCCGTTCGACGGCGAGGGTGCCGACGGGTTTGCCAGCCTGGAGACGATGGCGAATTAACTGCGGCGGTTCCGGGCGCAATGACCGTGGTGATCAGTCACATGGCAAAAGCCACAGGGATGGTGCAGGATGAAGAGCGGCCTGGTGGTCCTCGATGATATGGTGATCGCACCATGGAGGCGGCCCGCCATGCCAGGGAGCATTGTGTCATGCCAAAACTGATCCGTTTCGTGCTCATCAACTCCGCCCTCGGCGTCCTGATCGGATGGCTGGTGGCGGCCGCCGTGGTTTATTTCAACATCAACGGTTTCGGCGACCTGGTGCTTGGCTCGTCGAGCCGCATCGCGGCGGTGTTCATCCTGCTGGTCTCGTTTGGTTCGACCTTCGGCTTTGCTGTGATGGCGACCGCAGTGATGCTGATGCCGGTCGACAAGGACGAGTTCGACAAGCTTTGAACTGATTCCCTCCATACAGCTGACTTGTGCTGATCCGTTTCTTTTTGCTGCAAAGCACACTAGGCTTGCCGGGCAAGGAGTGATGGATGGAAGAGCAGATTTCGGGCGCGGTGGAAGCGGTGGGCGGCGTGATGGAACAAGCCGTTGCGCAAGTCGTCGAGCAGGCTGCGGTTCAGGGCGGCCATCACGGGGACGCGATGCTGGGGATCGCGATCGCGGTCGCCATCGCTGCACTGCTTGGCCTCGGCTTCATGCGGCTCAGGCAGCCGCCGCTGGTGGGCTTCATCCTGGCCGGGCTGGCGCTCGGCCCCACCGGCATGGGGGTGATCTCGACATCGGAGAACGTGTCGCTGCTGGCCGAACTCGGCGTGGTGGTGCTGCTCTTCTTCATCGGCATGGAGCTGTCGATCAAGGCCTTCGTGCTCAGCCTCAAACCGGCGGTGATCGTGGCGGGGGGGCAACTGGTGGCGTCGATGGCGCTGGCGGCGCTGCTGGCCTTCCTTTTGGGCGCCAGCCCGTCGGAGACGCTGATTCTCGGGTTCATCATCGCGCTGTCGAGCACGGTGGTGGCGATGAAGATGCTCGACGAGATGGGGGAGCTGCGCAGCGCGCCGGGGCGGATCGCGGTCGGCGTGCTGATTGCCCAGGATCTGGCCGTGGTGCCGATGCTGATCCTGGTTTCGAGCCTGGGCGGCGAGGCGTTCGATTTTGGCGACGTCGCCTTCAAGGTGGTGGTCGCGGTGGTGCTCCTGGGCGGGCTTCTCTGGTGGTTCGGCCGGCATCCGAAACTCAAGCTGCCGTTTGCCGAAGCCATCGAAGACAATGTCGACCTGCTGGCGATCGGATCGCTGGCGCTGTGCTTTTCGGCTGCGGCGCTCTCCGGTCTCGCCGGGCTGTCTCCGGTCTATGGCGCGTTTCTCGCAGGCATCGTCATTGGCAACTCGACGCTCAGAAGCCGGATCATCCCGGTGATCGAGCCGATCCAGAGCATCCTCTTGGTGGTGTTCTTTCTCTCCATCGGGCTGCTGATCGACCTCGACTTCATTCTCGCCAACATCGCGCTGGTGCTGGCCGCGGCGTTGCTGGTGGTGGGGCTGAAGACGGCACTCAACATCTTCCTGCTCAGGATCACCGGATCGGACCCGAAGACGGCGCTGCTGGCCGGGCTGTCGATGGCGCAGATCGGCGAATTTTCCTTCGTGCTGGCGGCTGCCGGCTTCGCGTCGGGCGCCTTCGGCTCCGACATCTACCGCCTGGCGATCGCGGTGACGGCGATCTCGCTCCTGGTGTCGCCGATCTGGTTCAACCTGATGGAGCGTGTCGAGGAACTCGCCAACGAGGGACTTGGCTCCTACAGGGAGGCGCTGGCGCAAGCCTATGAGGGTGAGCTCGACGGCGTGGAGAACGTGATGTGGGCGCTGCGGGCGCGCTACCGTGCCGCCCGCTTCGCGCTCTACCAGCGCCGCGCGCGCAAGTCGGCGGCCAGGGCGGAAGCCGGGGACAGTGCCGTTCCGGCGGCAGGTCCGCAACCGGCAGCGGAAACCGCCGGTGCTGATGTCGACGGTGACCCCGGCAAAACCCCGCCATCGCCTTCGATCAACCAGGCAACCGCCGACCCTGTCGATGACAACGGCTCGCCAGCCGGGGAGCCGACCGAAAAGGGAACGGCCTAGAGTCTGCCAAGCAGGGTCTGGTCCGGCCAGCCGTCGGCGGGGAGGCCGAGGCGGAGC